>WKKS01000030.1 GCA_009684515.1 Geobacter sp. | reverse complement strand
TTAGCGTATCGTTCTTTCTGTAAATTTATTAAAGCCTGACAAAAAGGCAGGTCAGGGTCATTCTCTTCTTTTGGTGAATCGCCAAACCCAACCAGAGAGGAGAAGAAACCATGACCTGCCCAGAGGAGAATAGCACTTTTTATGACGTTTTAAAACTGCTCACTGCCGACGGATTCAACGGCCTGGGCGAAGCAGTTCGTCGCCTTATCAATGAGGCCATGCGCCTGGAACGGCAAGGCCATCTTGGTGTCGGCCCATACGAACGCAGCGAGGACCGCCAGGGTTACGCCAATGGCTATAAGCCCAAGACAGTCAAGACACGGGTTGGGGAGTTGACGTTTGCTGTTCCCCAGGTACGAGACGGTGGTTTTTATCCTTCCAGCCTGGATAAGGGAATCCGCTCCGAACGTGCCTTGAAGCTGGCTTTAGCCGAGATGTATGTCCAAGGTGTTTCAACCCGTAGAGTTGCACAAATAACCGAGCAACTCTGTGGATTCGAGGTTTCGTCCAGTCAGGTAAGCCGCGCAGCCCAAGAATTGGATGCCGTACTTGAACAATGGCGCAACCGGCCATTGGGAGCTTACTCGTATGTTTATCTTGATGCCAGATACGAGAAGGTGCGAAACAACGGAGCTGTAGTTAGTTCGGCTGTTCTGGTCGCCATTGGTGTTTCTGAAGCAGGTACCCGCCAGATTCTGGGCACTTCAGTTGCTATTTCAGAGCAAGAAGCACATTGGCGTGATTTCCTCAAACAGCTACAAGCTCGTGGACTTCATGGAGTAAAGCTGTTCATTAGCGATGCTCATGAAGGGCTTAAAGCAGCGCGCAGAGCGGTTTTTCCAAGTGTGCCATGGCAACGTTGTCAGTTTCACTTGCAGCAGAACGCCCAGTCGTACGTACCAAAACTGGAGCTGAAAAAGAAGGTTGCCGCTGACATCAGGGGTATTTTCAACGCACCTTCCGAGGACGAGGCAAAAAGGCTTCTCTCCCAACTTTTTGAACGCTACGAAAAGTCGGCACCCCGCTTGGTTGCCTGGGCGGAAGAAAACATTCCGGAGGGATTCGCAGTATTCCAGTTCCCTGCTGAACATTGGCGTCGAATCCGAACAAGCAATGTCTTGGAGCGGGTCAACAAGGAGATCCGTCGCAGGACTCGTGTCGCAAGTATTTTTCCAAATGACGCATCGTGCCTGAGACTCGTCAGCGCAGTGTTGATGGAAATATCAGAAGACTGGGAAACGGGCCGGGCATACCTAACAATGTAATCAAAGAGCAAACCCCAAAGAGGGGATGACAAATTTACAGAACGAATGTTGCT
>WKKS01000032.1 GCA_009684515.1 Geobacter sp. | reverse complement strand
ATTTATTCGATAATGGAGCTAACAACACCTGCGCCAACGGTACGGCCACCTTCGCGGATAGCAAAGCGAAGACCTTCATCCATGGCGATCGGAGTGATCAGGTTGATTGTCATGGCTACGTTGTCGCCAGGCATAACCATTTCAATTCCGGCTGGAAGTTCTGCAATTCCGGTAACGTCAGTTGTACGGAAGTAGAACTGTGGACGGTATCCGTTGAAAAATGGTGTGTGACGACCACCCTCTTCTTTGGTGAGTACATAGGCTTCTGCCTTGAACTTGGTGTGTGGTGTGATTGAGCCCGGCTTGGCAAGTACCTGTCCACGCTCAATGTCTTCACGCTTAACACCGCGCAGTAGGGCGCCGATGTTGTCGCCGGCACGACCTTCGTCGAGGAGTTTACGGAACATTTCAACACCGGTTACGGTGGTCTTGATGGTGTCCTTGATTCCGACAACGGCAACTTCTTCGCCGACTTTGACAATACCGCGCTCAACACGTCCGGTCGCAACAGTACCACGGCCCGAGATGGAGAAGACGTCCTCTACCGGCATCAGGAACGGACGGTCAATCGCACGCTCTGGATCAGGGATGTAGGAGTCAACAGCATCCATAAGTTTGTTGATAGCTTCTTCACCAAGTTCACCCTTGTCGCCTTCAAGACCCTTAAGAGCTGAACCCTTGATGATTGGAATATCATCACCCGGGAAGTCGTAGCTGGAGAGGAGTTCGCGCACTTCAAGCTCAACAAGCTCAAGCAGCTCTGCATCGTCTACCATGTCAGCTTTGTTAAGGAATACTACCATATATGGTACGCCAACCTGACGGGCAAGCAGGATGTGCTCGCGAGTCTGGGGCATAGGGCCGTCAGCAGCGGATACGACCAATATTGCGCCGTCCATCTGTGCAGCACCGGTAATCATGTTTTTAACGTAGTCGGCGTGACCTGGGCAGTCAACGTGTGCATAGTGCCGCTTGTCAGTTTCGTATTCAACGTGAGCAGTTGCGATTGTAATACCGCGCTCGCGCTCTTCCGGGGCATTGTCGATCTGGTCGAATGCCTTGTATTCTGCCTGACCTTTGCCGGCCAGAACTTTGGTGATTGCCGCGGTCAAAGTTGTCTTGCCGTGGTCAACGTGACCGATTGTCCCTATGTTTACGTGTGTCTTGTTACGCTCGAACTTTGC
>WKKS01000031.1 GCA_009684515.1 Geobacter sp. | reverse complement strand
CAGCTATAACAGACTGAATTTTATTGTTCTTTTACACCATTGTTCTTTTTTCGACATGAATTCGTTCCGGGTGTACCCTTTCTGACTTTACAGGAGGGTAGCAATGCACACCGGTCCCACCGTTTTCAAACAACTTCTTCATCATCTGCCCCGGTACGAATTCAACCTTTGCGTTCAGCGTTACCGTGGAGAATACTGGGCCAAGAGTTTTTCGACCTACGACCAGTTCCTTTGTCTTGCATATGCCCAGATGGCTGGCCGTGAGAGCCTGCGGGATATAGAAACCTGCCTGAACTCTCACCAGGAAAAACTTTACCACATCGGGTTTCGTGGTGATGTTTCCAGAACCACGCTTGCCGATGCCAATGAGCGCAGAGATTGGCGCATTTTTCAGGATTTCGGCCAGGTTCTGATCGGAACAGCTCAAAGCCTTTATAAGAGCGATGCCATTGCGATAGAACTGAAACAACCACTGTACGCCTTTGACTCGACAACCATCGATCTATGCCTGTCATTGTTCCCGTGGGCCGAGTTCCGTAAGACAAAGGCTGCCGTCAAGATGCATACGCTGATTGATCTGCGTGGCCCTATCCCGACCTGGGTAACCATTACCACCGGCAAGGTTCATGATGTCAGAATGCTTGACCAGCTGCCGGTTGAAAAGGATGCCATTTATGCCATGGATCGAGGCTATGTCGATTATGCCAGACTCTATGGCATCCATCAGCAGGGAGCGTTCTTTGTGGTCCGGGCCAAGGACAACTTGAAATGCAAACGGCTCTACTCCAGTCCGAAGAACAAGGATGCTGGCGTTAGGGCGGATCAGATCATTACCCTGGTGACACAGAAATCGAAAAAAGTATATCCAGAGCGGCTTCGCCGGGTCAGCTTTGTTGACAAAGAACGAAACAAGCGACTGGTCTTTCTGACCAACAACCTCGAGGTACCGGCCGAAACCGTAGCAGCGATATACAAGCAGCGGTGGCAGGTGGAGCTGTTTTTCAAATGGATCAAGCAACACCTGCGGATCAAATCGTTCATCGGCACATCAGTTAACGCGGTAAAGAGTCAAATATGGGTTGCCTTGTGCATCTATCTACTGGTGGCAATCACGAAAAAGAAGCTCGACGTTCAGTGTTCACTCTACACTTTTCTACAGATTCTCGAGGTCAATCTGTTTGAGAAAAAGCCCATTTTATCGGTGGTCACAGAGGCTTTAAGGCGAAAAACCGATACTGATGACGAAAAACAGCTGAATTTATTCAGTTATTA
>WKKS01000029.1 GCA_009684515.1 Geobacter sp. | reverse complement strand
AGAACTGGAATGAAAAAGTCGCCAAAGGTCTTGCCAAATCACCGGAGCGGATGGAAAAATTCCTGACCTCTTCCAACATCGAACTGGAGCGCTGCTTCACCCCCGGCTTTGACTACCCCGGCTACGAAGAACAGCTGGGGCTGCCCGGCGAATACCCCTACACCCGCGGCGTCCAGCCGACCATGTACCGGGGCCGCTTCTGGACCATGCGCCAGTACGCCGGCTTCGGCACCGCCAAGGAATCCAACGAACGCTACAAATACCTGCTCTCGGCCGGCCAGACCGGCCTCTCGGTCGCCTTTGACCTCCCGACCCAAATGGGGTACGACTCGGACGCCGCCATGAGCCAGGGCGAAGTCGGCAAAGTCGGCGTTGCCATCGACTCGCTGGCCGACATGGAAATCCTCTTCGACGGCATCCCGCTCGACAAAGTCTCCACCTCCATGACCATCAACTCCACCGCCGCCATCCTGCTCTGCATGTACATCGCCGTAGCAGAAAAACAGGGCGTCTCGGCCGACAAAATCTCCGGCACGATCCAGAACGACATCCTCAAGGAATACATGGCCCGCGGCACCTACATCTACCCCCCCAAGGAATCCATGAGGATCATCACCGACATCTTCGCCTACTGCAAAGACCACGTACCCAAATGGAACACCATCTCCATCTCCGGCTACCACATCCGCGAAGCCGGATCCAGCGCCGTCCAGGAAGTCGCCTTCACCCTGGCCGACGGCATCGCCTACGTCGAAGCCGCCCTCAAAGCCGGCCTGGAAGTGGACGACTTCGCCCCGCGCCTGGCCTTCTTCTTCAACGCCCACAACAACCTCTTCGAAGAAGTCGCCAAATTCCGCGCCGCCCGCCGGATCTGGGCCAAAGTCATGAAAGAGCGCTTCGGCGCCAAAGACCCCAAATCCCAGATGCTGCGCTTCCACACCCAGACCGCCGGCTGCACCCTGACCGCCCAGCAGCCGGACAACAACATCATGCGCGTCACCATGCAGGCCCTGGCCGCCGTACTGGGGGGCACCCAGTCGCTGCACACCAACTCCCGCGACGAAGCCCTGGCGCTCCCCACCGAAGAATCGGTCCGGATCGCCCTGCGCACCCAGCAGGTCATCGCCTACGAATCGGGCGCCGCCGACTCCATCGACCCGCTGGCCGGCTCGTTCCTGGTCGAATCACTAACCGACCAGATCGAAAAAGCCGCCCTGGAATACATCCATAAAATCGACCAGCTGGGGGGAGCCGTCGAAGCCATCTCGAGAGGCTTCCAGCAGAAAGAGATCCAGGACTCGGCCTACGCCTACCAGAAATCGATCGAAAAGAACGAACTGATCATCGTTGGCGTCAACAAATTCACCGTGCAGGAACCGCCTCCCGCCGGACTGTTGAAGGTCAAGGAAGAGGTCGAAATCTCCC
>WKKS01000028.1 GCA_009684515.1 Geobacter sp. | reverse complement strand
TGAAAAGTGTGCTATGATCAGCTGTTTGCAGTTTTAGCGTTTGATGTACCTATTATCCTAAAAACGGCAGTTGGTTAATATTTACCCCGTTGCCGGTAGCATTTTCACCGACGGCAGCGGTGGCGAAGTCGCCATCAATTTCCTAAAAGCCCTCTGGGCAATCAGTCGAACTCTTTCGGTTACCCCCAACTGCTCCGCAGTAAGGGTGAGTTCTTTGAAAAACCTTGCCAGTTCTCTCATAGCGGTTTGTATGACGGATGCTTTTGCATGGCTACTAGTGACCGTTACGATGGTCTGTCCGGCATGGGTCGTCTTCCTGCCAACCGACTGTAGCATGAGCGGTCTTGATGTAATGGCCTCGTGCCGTTTGTCAGGATTCAGAAGCCTTGTATAGAGTGACCACCAGTTGTATATCAAGGCGATCATGCGACTGATAATTCGGCAACGCTGCAGATCCTGAGTGGTAAAGCCACCCCAACCCCACTGGTTCTTCAGTTCGTCGAAACAGTTTTCGCTGTCACCACGGTCACGGTAGTGTTGGGCAATGGTGAGGATCTCGTCCGTCATTGAGGTGACAAGCACCTGGTACTCATACTTTCTGATGCCGTCAACTGTCTCGACAAATGCCAGTTCAAGTTGTTCGTTAGAAAGCAGTATCTCACCCTGAATCAATCGCTTGAGTACGATGATGCGACGGCTTCTTGTCCATCCGGTGAGTTGGATTCTGGCTTCTGCCCCCCTGAATCCTTGGCCGGCATCTTCCCATTCTCCAAGGGCAATCAGGCGGTTGATGACTTTTTTGACGTTAGTGGTCAGACGGAGCTTGGTCAGGTAATGAAGTTCACGTTCTTCTGCTTCGTGCATGATCGGTTCAGAGCCAAAAGCAACATCACCACGTATGAAGACCGGCCAAAGGTGCTTGGGCATGGCATCTAGTAAATGCCACAATCCTTCTGCAACGTGCTTTCCGGTATGGCGGTTACCGTGTTCAACCTCGACACCAAGAGCCATGCGGGTGTTACCCATAAAGTAGCTGTGATAGGAATGGGAAGGGCGTCCCGGTTTCTTGGGGTTGTAACTCTTTACTGCCCCTTCCTGATGACCGTAGAGCGGCTTGACGGTGTTGTCGGTATCGAGAACCCAGGGTGCCAGAGAAAGAACCGGATGCGTGCTGCCGGCAAGATGCTTGTCCAGCCAGGCAACGGCCTCTGCTTCATCAAACTGTAAAAGAGCACGTCTCACTGAATCTTCGCTTGCAACTCCATCCATCCCCAACAGTTCCGGATTGACCCGGTCACTGCGGATGGTTGTGATGTGGGCGTACCGCTTATGTCCGGCGAGGATTGACAGAACAAGGGTGCCTAAAATATCACGGACATTCGGTGCATTCGGACTTGTATAGCGAAGCGGACAGTCAGAAACAAAAGCATCATACAAACCACTTGCCTTCAGAAACTCGATGAAGAACGGTAGCTGGCCTAACGGGGTGACTGCTGCATCCTGATCCCATTCAACGTGAATGCGGCCAGCAAATGTATCGACAGGAACCCGAGAAGAACGATCAACAGCACGATTTTTACATTCACCCATTTGGTGAACCTCCCAATCTGTGATTACAGCACAATATCAGGAGGTTGAAGCAAAAT
>WKKS01000027.1 GCA_009684515.1 Geobacter sp. | reverse complement strand
ACAGGAGTTTAAGAGTAAAACAGCAAAAAACAGTATAACTGCTCGTAATAACATACGTTATTCCGCAACTTTTTGTAAGACCCCACCAGTAGTCACAGCATAACCGAACGCCTTCAGGATCTGCGCTTGCAGCCCGGTCGGTTCCTCAATCATCCTTTCCGGTGTTTTTTGCTTTTCTCGCCATAACAGACACGAATGCAGGCAGTGCATGTTCTCCATTACCACAGCTGCCGACATCGGTGAACCGGATTTCTTCATTTCGAGTTCTATCAACCGCAGGTAACACAATGCAATAATGCAGGTAAGGATGTGGCACCTGATCTTGCTGTCCGTCCAGTGACGGAGCGGCATCACGCCGATCAGATCGTCATCCTTACTGTTTCTGAATGACTTCTCCACCATATACCGGTCAAGGCTGGCCTGTACAATCTGTCCGGTTTCCCAGTCGCCGTTGTCGGTGATCAGAATATTTTTGCCGAACTTATCGCAGTGTTTGCCGATTCGGTAGTAATGCTTCCGAAAACGCATGACCAGACGATTTTGTTCCACTTCGATATCCAGATTGTACAAATCCTTCGGAAGATGCAGATCCTCGCACAGGGACTGGTAGCGTTCCACAATGCTCTTTTTGTCTTTCCAGTGACGCTCACCTTTTCGCACCTTGTCCCGCATGGAGAACAGCGCCGTTTCCAGCTTGAGCAGCTTGCCTTCAAATACATAGCGCTGCTTGCGGGCCGTTTTGGGGTTGTAGGTAACAACCACCGTCCGCTCTTTGCCCCAGTATTGACCTGTGGTACGCCAGGCCAAAAGCGCATCATCGGCCAGTCCGGCTTGCATGAGTTCTTGGTTCTTTGTGGTACCGGCAACAGCAAACTTATCCAGCTTCACATGGATCAACTCCGGTGCAAAATACGGGGAGTAGCAGGTGATGAAATTGATTCCTTCGCTGTCATCAATCGCTGTAATGTTGTCATCGGAGTTCATGCCCTTGTCAAACACAATGGTCAGGTTCCCCGGCTTTACTGCAAGATTCTTCATGCTGGCGACAACCGTATCGACGATGCCGAAAAAAAGCTTTGAATCGTGGCAGTTTCCCTCGTATTCACGGTAGAAGAAGGGGAGTTGATTATCTCTGGAAACCAGAAGCGCCAACCCAACCTGCCTCAGCCAATGCCGCCCTTCCTTGTTATTGCCCCTTCGACAAAGTTTCGATTCCGTATCGCTTGCCATGAAGGTGAAGTAATTGGTGGTGTCGAACAGAAAACAGTCCGAGGATGGCGGTTCCAGGTCTGCCAGTTTTCGGAAAAGTTTACAGGCAATCTCCGAAACCGCCTGTTCATCCAGGCGCTCCCACTTTTCCCAATACCGCTGCGAGTTCAGCTCGGAAACCGCAATCGGACGGATCTGCTGAATGGCAGTATTTTGGTACCAGTCCGGTAAGGCTCTCTTTGAGCGGGCATCGATCATCCGATTGAAAACGGCATATAGAAAATAATCTCCCACTGACGGGCCGGTCTCTCCTTTGCCCCTGGGAATAACCGCATCAATCAGGCCAACAAGGTCAATCTTCTGATCAATCTGATTCGCCAGCCAAAGAGCGCCAAATTCTTCGGACTTGAGCTTTGTTACGTTGTCTTCACCGCCGGCAGCGGTTGTCAGTTCAAGCATACGCTCGGGAGAACCAAGGTAAACCTGACTCACAACGGTTGGTTTACCGTTAACACGGGCTATTTCCCGGATGTAGTAGTAGGGTCTTCCTTTTTTCATCTTCTTGTGTAAATGCGCCATGCGGCGATTCTATTTAGTAGGGTCTTACATGTCAAGCATAAAGTAATATAACATGCCGTTTTTATGCGTTATATAATGCTTGATGTGGGATTTATGGTAGGGTCTTACGGATAGTTCGGCTCAACTTGCTGATATTGTTGGTTATTTTCGGAAGGCATGGCGATTGCCCTTAAACTCCTG
>WKKS01000025.1 GCA_009684515.1 Geobacter sp. | reverse complement strand
TGCCGCCTTCGGCATCCTGGCCTGGGGTTTCTGGCAGCGCCTGCCGGTCTGGCGTCAGGGCAAACCGCTGAACCGTTTTGACCGCTACGACGAACGGGTCAAACGGATGATCTCCGAAATCTTCAGCCAATCCAAACTCTACCGCGTCAAAGAAGGGGGCATCTATCACTCGCTCTTCTTCTGGGGCTTTCTGACCCTCTTCGCCGGCACCCTCATGGTCATGATCCAGGCCGACTTCTTCACCCCGCTGATGAACGTCAACATCCTCTCCGGCGAATTCTACAAAGCCTTCTCCCTAACCCTCGACCTGGCCGGAATACTCTCCCTGCTGATGCTGGCCGGCCTCTTCATCCGCCGCTTCGTCACACGCCCCAAAGGGCTCGAAATCGTCCGGGACGACTACATCGTCCTGCAACTGCTCTTCGCCATCCTGATCACCGGCTTCCTCGTAGAAGGAGCCCGCATGGCCGCCACCGAACTGCGCCAGAACCCCGGGCTGGCCCTCTACTCCCCCGGCGGCCTGCTGACCGGCCAAATCTTTACCGGCATGCACGAAGGGACCCTGCTGGTCACCCACAAAATCCTCTGGTGGCTGCACCTCGCGCTGGCACTCGGCTTCATCTGCGCCATCCCCTACAGCAAACTGCGCCACATCTTCACCACCAGCATCAACGCCTTCCTCGCCCCATACGAACCCAAAGGAAGCATCGCCACCATCAACCTCGAAGAAGAAAACGTCGAACAATTCGGCGCCGCCGCCATCACAGACCTAACCTGGAAAGACATCTTCGACGCCGACGCCTGCACCGCCTGCAAACGCTGCCAGGATCGCTGCCCCGCCACCGCCACCGACAAACCGCTCTCTCCCATGAAAATCGTCCAGCAGATCGGCGAGCTGGCCCAGAACAACCCGGCCGGCAACCTGATCGAAACCGTCAGCCAGGACGCCCTCTGGGCCTGCACCACCTGCCGCGCCTGCCAGGACATCTGCCCGGCCAACATCGAACACGTCAACAAAATCCTCGAAATGAGAAGAAACCTGACCCTCATGGAAGGCGCCTTCCCCGGCGACGAAGTCCGCAGCGCCGTCAACAACACCGAAATCAACGGCAACCCCTTCGGCCTGGCCTACGCCTCCCGCGGCGACTGGAGCGACGGCCTGGACGTCACCCTCATGGAAAGCGGAGCAGAAATCGACATCCTCTACTTCGTCGGCTGCTACGCCTCCTTCGACAAACGCAACCAGGCCATCGCCCGAAACTTCATCAGCATCTGCAACGCCGCCGGCATCAAAATCGGCCTCCTCGGCAAACAGGAAAAATGCTGCGGCGAACCGCTCCGCAAACTGGGCAACGAATACCTCTACCAAATGACCGCCACCGAAAACATCGAAGCCATCAACAGCCACAACATCAAACAAATCGTCACCACCTGCCCGCACTGCTTCAACACCCTCTCCCGCGACTACCGGGACCTGGGGATGAACACACCGGTCGAACACCACACCACCTACATCAGCAAACTGCTCGCAAACGGGCGCCTCAAACTGAAACAAAACCCGGAACCATTCAACTACACCTACCACGACTCCTGCTACCTCGGTCGCTACATGGACATCATCAACCAACCGCGCAGCATCCTGAGCGCAGCCGGCGGCAACCTCACCGAAATGGACAAAAACGGCAACGACAGCTTCTGCTGCGGCGCCGGAGGCGGCCGGATCCTCGCCGAAGAAAAACTGGGGAGTAAAATCAGCGAAACACGGGTCCAAATGGCCCGTGACACCGGCACGCCACTACTGGTCTCCAACTGCCCCTTCTGCCTGACCATGTTCGAAGACGGCATCAAAACCGGCGGACACGAAGGACAACTGCAAGTACGCGACCTGGCTGAAATCGTAGCGGAACGGATCGAAGCTTAAAAGAACACAGGGAGGAAACAATGAAACTACTGGTCTGCATCAAACAGGTCCCCGACCTGGAATCCCGCTTCAAACCCAACGCCGAAGGGGTCTGGTACAACGAAACCGACCTGGCCTGGCGGATGAACGAATACGACGAATTCGCCGTCGAACAAGCCATCAGACTGCGGGAACAACTAGGGGAGGGGAGTGAGCTGACCGTCCTCTCGATCGGCCCGGAGCGGGTCGTCGAAGCCATCAAAAAAGCTCTGGCAATGGGATGCGACAACGCCGTCCACATCCAGGACCCGGCCGCCGCCACCAAAGACCCCTGGCAGATCGCCTCGATCATCAGCACCTACGCCAAAGACAAAAACTTCGACCTGATCTTCACCGGCATGCAATCCCAGGACCGCGGCTCGGCCCAGGTCGGCGTCACCATCGCCGAACAACTGGGAATACCCTGCACCACCACCATCGTCGGCTTTGAATACGACAACGGCGCCATCACCGCCAAACGGGAACTGGAAGGGGGCATCAAAGGAATCGTCAAACTCA
The DNA here is from genome assembly GCA_009684515.1 of Geobacter sp. Taxonomy (GTDB): domain Bacteria; phylum Desulfobacterota; class Desulfuromonadia; order Geobacterales; family Pseudopelobacteraceae; genus JACRCG01. The sequence goes on along the minus strand of WKKS01000025.1, from coordinate 1,361 downwards.
AAACCCCGGCCCTGGTCACCTGCCAACTGGGACTCAACGTACCGCGCTACCCGACCCTCCCCAACATCATGAAAGCCAAAAAGAAAGAAATCAGCGCCATAACCGCAGCCGACCTGCTCAGAGAAGAACCACTGGCCACCACCGCCAGCTTCCACCCCCCCGCCAAAAAAGGTGGCGGCATCGTCCTGGAAGGCGACGTAGGAACACTAGTGGATCAGCTGATCGGAATCCTCAAAGAAAAAACAGCGGTCTTGCGGTAACAGAGAAATGCATTTGCCACAGAGGACACAGAGAGCACAGAGAAAGACTAAACGACAGGATCATCAAAATAACGGCTGACCATCTAAAATCAACAACTAATCCGTAAGATGTTGTTTTTAACCGTTCAATAAAAAGATTTTCTCAGTGTCCTCTGTGATCTCTGTGGCAAAAGATTCTGATTCAATAGGAGAAACCATGAAAACATTACTGATCGGCGAATACCGCGAAGGAAAACTGCTCGACTCCAGCTACGAACTGCTCGGCTTTGCCGCCCAACTGGGTGCCGAAACCGCCATGCTGCTGGTCGGAAATGAAACCCAACTGCCAAACTACAGCGGAACACTCTACCTGGCCGACGCCGCCACCTGCGGCGAATACAACCCGGAACTGCACAAACAACTGGTACTGGAAGCGATCCAAAAAGAAAACCCCGACTACATCGTCTTTCTCCACTCCTCCTACGGCTGGGACCTGGCGCCGCGCATCGCCGCCGCCCTCAAAACCGCCCAGATCTCGGAAGTAACCGCCATCGTATCAGGCGGCTTCGAAGTCGGCTGCTGCAACGCCAAAATGCGCCGCACCGTCAAACCGAACAACGGCAAAGCTGTCCTGACCATCCAGGCCGGCGCTTTCCCCGCCACCCAACCGGGTGGCACGCCGCAACTGCAGAAACTGACCGCCCAGGCAACAACAACAATGGAATTCATCGGCTACGAACCGGCCGAAGCCAAAGACGTCGACCTGGCCAAAGCAGAAGTAATCGTCTCGGCCGGTCGCGGAGTCGGCAAGAAAGACAACATCCCGACCATCGCCGCCCTGGCCAAAGCCTTAAAAGGAGAACTGGGCGCCAGCCGTCCGGTAGTGGATGCCGAATGGGTCAGCCACAGCCACCAGGTTGGAACCACCGGGCAGACCGTCTCCCCCAAACTGTACGTAGCTTGCGGCATCAGCGGAGCCATCCAGCATCTGGCCGGGATGAAGAAATCGGACTTTATCGTAGCGATCAACAAGGACAAGGACGCGCCGATCGGCGAGGTGGCCGATGTGCTGGTGGTGGCGGATGTGATGCAGTTTGTGCCGGCGTTGACGGCTAAGCTGGC
>WKKS01000022.1 GCA_009684515.1 Geobacter sp. | reverse complement strand
CGGTCTTGACCAGCCGCACATCCCCTCTTTCTTCCCACTCCTTCAGTTCCCGTTTGTAGACCAGGTCGGCTTCGGTTCTGGCGCCGTAGACGATGGTGATCTCGCCGAACTTATCACGCAGGTCCAGGCAGTTCCAGATCAGGGTTCTGAGTGGCGGCAGGGCGATGCCCCCCGCTACGAAGACCAGATTCTTGCCGTAAAACTGCTCAATCGGGAAGGAGTTGCCGTAGGGACCCCTGATTCCCATGCTGTCCCCCACTTCCAGTCTCCGCAACTCTTCGGTGACTCTTCCGACCGAGCGGAAGCAGCATTCGATGTACCCTTTTCTTGTGGGTGAAGAGGCGATACAGAAGGTCGATTCACCGGCCCCGAAGGCCGAGTATTCGGCAAACTGCCCGGCCCGGAAGTTGAAGCTGTCCCTGACCTGCTCGTCCTGGAAGACCAGTTTGAGGGTGCGGACGTCAGGGGTCTCGTCGATGACTTCTTCGACGGTGGCCAGGTAGGGGAGGTAGATGTTTTTGTTGGTGTTATCGCACATTTGTAAAAACCTTTTTGCCACAGAGGACACAGAGAACACAGAGGAAAACGAGAAAAACAAAATCTTTTTGAGTAGAATCAAAAGATAAAATCTTTTTAGGGTTAAACCTTAAAAGCCTTTTGCTTTTGACTTCCCCCTCGTTTTTAGTTTTTGAATTTCTCTGTGACCTCTGTGTCCTCTGTGGCAGATGTTTTTCTTTATTTCTTGTTTAGTTCTTCCACGATCTGGGCGATATCGATCCCGACCGGGCAGAGTCGGATGCATCTGCCGCAGCCGGTACAGAGCGTCTGCCCGAATTTGTCGTCGTAGTATTTGAATTTGTGCATGATGCGGTTGCGGTAGCGTTTGGGCTGGCCATCTCTGGGGTTGTGTCCCGAGGCGTGGTGCGTGAATTTCCAGAAGCCGCAGGCGTCCCAGTTCTTCCTCCGTTTACCGCTCTTTTCGGTCCCTTCATCGACGATGTCGAAGCAGTGGCAGGCCGGGCAGACAAAGGCGCAGGCTCCGCAGCCGACGCAGCGGGTGGCGATACTGTCCCAGGCCGGGTCTTCGAAGTGTTCGTCCAGCCATTTTTTTACTTTTTCGAGGTCGAACTTTTCGGTCTGGGGGCGGGCCAGCGGGACGGTTTTTGATCCGTTCGGTTCTGAGAACAGTTCCTGGTGGCTATTGATCAGTGCTTCGCCCTTTTCGCTTTGGGTTTCACAGTGGTAGCCCCCCCCTTCCAGCGGGGTCAGGAACAGGTCGCTTCCTTTTGTATCGGAGGGAGAAAGTCCAACGGCCGTGCAGAAGCAGGCGTCATCGGCGGTTGTGCAGGCTACTCCTACTACGGTGGTTTTGTTTCTCCGTTCCAGGAAGAATTCATCCTTGTAATCCCAGGAGAAGACCGCGTCCAGCACCGGTATGGCGGCGGCATCGCAGGGACGTACCCCGACCAGCACCGTTTCCGGGAATCTGGCGGGATCGATGTCGGTCAGCTTGATCTGCTGTCCTTCCTTCTCGTAGGACATGATGTCTTCGCAGAGGGGGAAGAAGGCTTCCTTGCCGGAGCGTTTCGGAAGCTGGTCGGTGATCATCTCGGCTGAGCTGGTGAGCGGTTCGTAGAGCGGCGTGCCGGCGTTGAGGCGCGGGGCGACGACGCGTTTGCCTTCCTTGATCAGGGTGTCAAGGAGGGTGTTCAGGTTTTGTTGGGTGATGTGTTTTTGCATTTAAAAACCTTTATTAGCCACAGAGGACACAGAGATCACAGAGGAAAGCAAAACCTTTTGAGAAAAGCAAAAAATTAAATTCTTTTGGGGTTGAGACCAAGGTCAAATTCTTTTTGAGTTAAACCTTTAAGGCCTTTATTTGCTTTTCGCTTTTCCCTCGTTTTTCTGCTTTTGAATTTCTCTGTGTCCTCTGTGTCCTCTGTGGCAAAATAGCCTTTATTTTATAAAGCTCTGATCATCCTTCTCGGTGTAGCTGTTCAACGGTCCGTTTTCGTTAACCTGGAAGCCGGCTTCGTAATCGTACAACTCCTTCAGTTCTTTGGCCATTTTGCGATTGAGCAGGTTGAGCGGGATGTCCATCGGGCAGACCCGTTCGCATTCGGCACAGCCGGCGCATCTTCCGGCCAGGTGCATGGCCCGCACGATGTGCCAGGCGGTGTTGCCGGCCGGCCTGGGGGTGGTATCGACCATCTGCGGTTTGTTCCGGTCGCACAGGCACTGTTCGCAGAAGCAGAACGGGCAGACCTGGCGGCAGGCGTAGCATTTGATGCATTTGGAGAATTGTTCTTTCCAGTAGGCCCAACGTTCCTTGGGGGTCAACGCTTCCAGCCGGGCGATTTCGGCGGCGTATTTTTTTTCCAGTTCGGGAGTGACAGGTGTTTGAGCCGGTACAAAGTCGCACCCCTGCGGCAGGTGGGCGTCGCATTCTGTGCATTTGGGGGCGATTGTGTCTGCCGTCAGTTGTGTGTCGGGCTGGATCGTGGAGGCCAGTACTCCGGCGCAGGGGACGCCGATCAGGTACAGTTGTTCCCGTTTCAGCTGCGATTCCCCCATCAGTCCTGCCAGGGCTTTTAAGTCGCACCCTTTGACGACGATCCCGATCTTCCCCTGTTTGGGGATTTCCTTCTTGGCTTTGGTCAGGTAGACCGCCAGGTTGTTGACGCAGGCCGGGGTGAAGATCAGTTTTTGTGCGTCGTCGGCATTTGTGATCACGATCGGCTGGGCCGAGCCTTTGCGGCGGGCGGTTGCGTAGCCGACGATGGCCGTGACCTCCCCTGCGGAGAGGATGCGTTGGGCTTCGCCCTGGATGGCTTCGCTTACGGCGGCGTAGATGGTTGTGTCGATTGCTTGTGTCATAAAAACCTTTTTAGCCACAGAGAACACAGAGAACACAGAGGAAACCAAAACCTTTTAAGAAAACAAAAACTTGAATTCTTTTGGGGTTAAACCTTTAAAGCCTTTTGCTTGTTTTCTGTCTTTACCCTCGTTTTTTGTTTTTGACGTTCTCTGTGACCTCTGTGTCCTCTGTGGCAAATGCCTTTAGATTTCGTTGTAGGCTTCTTTCAGTTCCGCTGTGTTGATCGCCCCCGACCACTGTTCCTCCAGGGCCAGCTCCTTGAATTCGGTCATCGGCCCCATGTTTCTGACTTTTTCGGTCAGGTCGCTGACCACTTCGACCCATTTGCCCCCTTCGGCGGCCGAGACCCAGGAGAACTGCAGCCGCTCCAGGTCGACCCCGACGAATTCCAAGAGTTTCCGGAAGGCGGCAAAGCGTCTTCTGGCGTGGAAGTTGCCGGCGATGTAGTGGCAGTCGCCGGGATGGCAGCCGGAAACAAGTACGCCGTCGGCCCCCTGCTGGAAGGCTTTCAGGATAAAGACCGGGTCGATGCGGCCGGTGCAGGGGAATTTGAGGACGCGGACGTTGGCCGGGTACTGCATGCGGCTGGTGCCGGCCAGGTCGGCCCCGGCGTAGGTGCACCAGGTGCAGACAAAGGCGATGATCTTGGGTTCGAAGTCGTGTTTTTGTTTTTCTGAATGCATAGAGTTAAAACCTTTTTTAGCCACAGAGGACACAGAGAACACAGAGGAAACCAAAATCTTTTTGAGAAAACAAAAACATAAATTCTTTTGGGGTTAAAACCAAAGGCAAAACTTTTTTGTTAAACCTTTAAAGCCTTTTGTTTTTCCCCTTGTTTTTCTGCCTTTGAATTTCTCTGTGCTCTCTGTGTCCTCTGTGGCAAAGATGTTTGTTTATAAAGCTTCAATCATCGCCACAATTTGTTCATCAGTATATCCATCCAGTTCTACACTCTTGGATGGGCAGGTGGCCTGGCAGGTGCCGCAACCGCCGCAGACGCCCGGGTTGACGTAGGCTACGACTTTGATCAGGTTGCCCTGGCGATCTCTGATTTCCTTTTCTTCTACGGCTCCGTAGGCACAGACCTTTTTGCAGGCGAAGCAGCCGACGCAGGTTGATTCCTTAACCCGCGCTACGATCGGTTCCCGTTCCAGTTTGTCTTTGGAGAGGAGCGTCATGACTTTGGCTGCCGCGGCGGAGGCCTGACTCACGGTTTCGGGGATGTCTTTGGGCCCCTGGCAGGCGCCGGCCAGGTAGATGCCGGCCGTGGCGCATTCCACCGGTCTGAGTTTGGCGTGGGCTTCCGAGTAGAAGTTGTATTTGTCGTAGGAGATGCCCAGCTTCTGGGCCAGCAGTTCGGCCCCTTTTTGGGGTTGGACGGCGGTGGCCAGGACGACCATGTCGGCTTCGATTTCAACCTGGACGCCGACGGCGATGTCGCTCCCCATCACGACGATTTTGTCGCCCTTCTGGTAGAGGCGCGAGACCATGCCGCGGATGTAGACCGCTTCTTCTTCTTCGATGGATCTCCTCCAGAATTCGTCATAGCTTTTGCCGGGGGTGCGGGCATCCATGAAGAAGACGTAGGCCTGGCCGTCGTGGACTTTGTGGTGGTAGAGCATGGTGTGTTTGGCAGTGTACATGCAGCAGACTTTGGAGCAGTAGGAGATCCCTTTTTCTCTCGCTCTGGATCCGATGCATTGGATGAAGACGATTTGTTTCGGCTCTTTTCCATCGGAGGGGCGCAGGATTTTGCCGCCGGTCGGGCCGGAGGCTGATGCGAGTCTTTCGAAGGTCATGCCGTCGATGACGTCCGGGATTTTACCGTGGCCGAATTCGCCGTACCCTTTGATGGGGGAGCCTTTCGGTTTTTCGGTGATGTTGTACAGGTCGAAGCCGGTGGCGACGACGATGGCGCCGACCGCTTCGACGATCAGAGTGTCTTCCTGTTCGTAGTCGACGGCACCCGGGCCGCAGACTTTCTGGCAGAGGCCGCATTTGCCGGTTTTGAATTTGATGCAGTTTTCCCGGTCGATGACCGGGGTGTTGGGGACCGCTTGCGGAAAGGGGACGTAGATGGCCGGACGCATTCCCAGGTTGCAGTCGAATTTGTTGGGGATTTTTTTGACCGGGCATTTCTCCATGCAGACGCCGCAGCCGGTGCATTTGTCCTCGATGACCGAGCGGGCTTTTCTTCTGATGGTGACCTGGAAGTTGCCGATGTAGCCTTCGACCAGTTCGATTTCGGAGTAGCTGTAGAGTTTGATTTTGGGGTGGTTGATGACGTCGACCATTTTGGGGGTCATGATGCATTGGGAGCAGTCCAGAGTCGGGAAGGTTTCCGAGAGTTGGGCCATGTGCCCGCCAATGGAGGGTTCCCGCTCGACCAGGATGACTTCGTGGCCGCAGTCGGCGATGTCTAATGCCGCTTGGATGCCGGCGATGCCGCCGCCGATTATCAGGGCTCGTTTGGTGACCGGGACGGTGATGGTGGGGAGGACCCGGTTCTTTTTGACCCGCTCGACCATCATGCCGACGATTTCGATGGCTTTTAGGGTGGCTTCCTGTTTGTCTTCGTGGACCCAGGAGCAGTGTTCGCGGATGTTGGCCATTTCGCACAGGAAGGGGTTCAGACCGGCCGCTTCGACCGCTTTTCTGAAGGTTTTTTCGTGCATGCGCGGGGAGCAGGCGGCGACGACGATGTGCGAGAGTTTCTGTTCCTGGATGGTTTTCTTGAGCAGGTTCTGGCCAGGGTCGGAGCACATGTATTTGTAGTCGGTGGAGAAGGCTACGCCGGGCAGTTTGGCCACCTGGGCTGCTACCCGTTCGACGTCGACAGTCCGGGAGATGTTTTCGCCGCAGTGGCAGATGAATACGCCTATTCTTGACATTTACAAATTCCTTTTTTTGCCACAGAGGTCACAGAGGACACAGAGAAAAACGAGAAAAACAAAATCTTTTTGACTAAAACCAAAGGCATGAAATCTTTTTGGGTAAATCTTTAAATGCATTTGTTTTTTTGATTCTCCCCTCGTTTTTAGTTTTTGAATTTCTCTGTGATCTCTGTGTCCTCTGTGGCTAAATCAGCTTTTTCTCTTTCAACAGCGGCAGCGGGTTGACGATCAGTGCATCCAGTCCCAGTTTGTCAGCTCCGAGGCCCGCCGCCAGTCCGACCAGCTGGGTGATGTAGAAGACCGGCAGGGCGTAGTGTGTGTTGTAGACCCCTTCGATTTCCTTCTGGCGGATGTCCAGGTTGCCGTGGCAAAGGGGACAGGCGACCATGACGCAGTCGGCGCCGGCTTCTTTGGCCGATTCCAGGATGGCGCCGGTGAGCTGGATGACGACGCCGGGGCGCGAGAGGGTGAAGTTGGCCCCGCAGCATTCCATGCGGTGGGTCCAGGGGACGGTTTCGGCGCCGACCGCTTTCAAGACGTCTTCCATGATGGTGGGCGCTTCGACGCAGTCCAGGTTGGTGACGTCGTTGGGACGGGTCAGCAGGCAGCCGTAGTAGCAGGCTACTTTAAGACCTTTGAGCGGTTTTTTGACCGATTGGGCCAGGCGCTCCAGTCCCAGGTCGCGGGCCAGGATCTCCAGCAGGTGTTTGACTTTGCCGTCCAGTTTGAGGGGGGCGTCCAGGGCTTTTTCGACCTGTTTGCGTTTCAGGTCGCTTTCACCAAGGACGTGCTGGGTGGTTTTGAGCCGCGAGAAGCAGGCGGCGCAGGCGACAGCCAGGTCTCCTTCGACTTGGTCGGCCAGTTCCAGGTTTTTGGCGCACAGGGAGAGCGATAAGAGTTCGTCGACGTTGTGGGCCGGGGTGGCGCCGCAGCAGAACCAGTCCGGGACTTCGGTCAGCCCGATCGAGAGCGCTTTGAACAGTTCGCGGGTGGAGAGGTCGTATTCGCCGGCCGAGGCGTGCAGGGAACAGCCGGGGTAGTAGGAGTAGTTAAGGTCATTTTTTGTCGGCACTATGGTTTCTCCACGATTTGTTGAATCACCCCGTAGGGGCGGTCCCGTGTGACCGCCCGCATTCAAGGGCGGCCACATGGGGCCGCCCCTACAGCGCTTCGCCTTTTTTGCGCATTTCTTCGATCCGTTTGAAGATTTTTTCGATTTCGGCCATGTTTTTGTTTTTGCTGTGGAAGATTTTTAGTTTCCCTTTGGAGATCAGTTTGGGACCGAGCATCATGTCTTTCAGGAATTGACCCGATTTGACGTTGAAGGCTGCCGCCAGCCGCATTTCGTATTGGCGGCCGTAGCTGCGGATGTTCTGCAAAAAGAGTTTGTTGGCCAGCTGGACGTAGCTTTCCTTGGAGGGGCCTTCGGCGTCCCAGGAAAGTTTGCGCAGGGCGTCCATGATCGAGGTCAGGTCGACTTTGTTGGGACAGCGGGTGGTGCAGGTTTCGCACGAGGCGCAGTACCAGATCGAGCGGCCGGCCAGGATTCGCTGCCATTGGCCAAGTTGCAATAGGCGCACGACCCGGTTGGGGGGGTGCTCCATGAAGGTCGCCATCGGGCAGCCGGCCGAGCATTTGCCGCATTGGAAACAGCGACGCACAGAGGTGCCGGACAGCGCTTCGACCTTGCGTACGAAGTCCACGTCCATCGTCTCAGAAGAGATGATCATCTTTTTCTTTTT
>WKKS01000009.1 GCA_009684515.1 Geobacter sp. | reverse complement strand
CTAACAATGTAATCAAAGAGCAAACCCCAAAGAGGGGACGAAAAATTTACAGAACGAATGTTGCTTTATCTGAGTTTGCACGACATAACAGCATGTTACACAGCGTTATTACCTTTAATATGGAGTTGAAATCCACACCCTATGGGTGTGGTGATGTTTGTTGGCTACGTCGGTCCCGTATGGGTATATCGCCCTTGCTGGCCAACATCTATCTCCATTACGTCTTCGACCTCTGGGCAGACCGGTGGCGACGCCACCATGCTCAAGGTAACGTCATCATCGTGCGCTATGCCGACGATAGTGTTGTCGGTTTTGAGCATGAGGCCGATGCCAGACGCTTTCTCGCGGATATGCGACAACGGCTGGAGCAGTTTGCACTGTCGCTGCATCCGGACAAGACCCGGTTGATTGAGTTTGGCCGCTATGCGATTGAACATCGAGCCGAAAGAGGTCTTGGCAAACCGGAGACGTTCAACTTTCTCGGATTTACCCACATCAGTGGGCGCTCCAGACGAGGCACATTCCAGCTTAAACGGAAGACTCGCCGAGACCGGATGTGCACCAAGCTGAAGGGAATCAAGGATGAGTTGAGGCGGCGGATGCATCTACCCATACCCGTTCAGGGAAAGTGGTTACGCCAAGTGGTAAGAGGTTACTTTGCGTACCATGCGGTACCAACCAATATTAAGAGCCTAAGCGCATTTCGTAACTGTGTCGTAGACCTTTGGCGGCGTGCATTAAGACGTCGAAGTCAAAAGGATCGCACAACATGGGCACGTATTGCGCGAATAGCTTCAGATTTGTTGCCCACCCCACGTATCCTTCATCCTTGGCCGAGCGTACGCTTTTCCGTCAAACACCCGAGGTGGGAGCCCGGTGCGTGAATCGCGCCCGCCGGGATCTGTGCGGGGGGGACTCCGTAAGGAGTATTCCTACCGCGATAATGGTCATTAGTGGGTACACCAAGTCACCCTAAGGAGTTCAAATGACCATTAACGCCGACGTAATTGACGAGTTGCTCAAGCATTATAAGACCCCCGAAGAAATTCTTGGTGAAAACGGGTTGCTGAAACAGTTGACCAAGGCTGTCTTTCAGCGGGCGCTTCAGGCTGAAATGACACTTCATCTGGGGCACGAAAAACATGCTGCCGTCTCCAATAAGAGCGGCAATGCACGCAATGGCTCGTCGTCAAAGACCATTAAAGGCGATTTTGGCACCATGCCGATTGAGATACCTCGTGACCGGGATAGCAGTTTTGAACCTATCATTATTCCCAAAGGTCAGACCCGATTCGCCGGTTTCGATGATAAGATCATCTCCCTTTATTCACGCGGGTTGACCACTCGCGAAATCCAGGGTCACTTGGAGGAAATCTACGGAGTTGAGGTGTCTCCGGCTCTGATTTCAATAGTGACCGATGCGGTAGCAGAAGAGGTTAAAGCCTGGCAGAACCGCCCTTTGGATGCGCTCTATCCCATCGTCTACATGGACGCCATCAGAGTCAAGGCCAGAGGTAATGGCCATATTGTGAACAAGGCCGTCTATCTGGACATTGGCATCAACCTTGATGGTGCCAAGGAAGTCCTCGGGATGTGGGTCTCCGAAAATGAAGGAGCCAAGTTCTGGTTGCAGGTTGTCACCGAACTGAAGAACCGTGGCGTCCAGGACATATTCATTGCCTGCGTTGACGGCTTAAAGGGGTTCCCAGAGGCCATAGAGACGGTCTATCCCGCCACTCAGGTGCAACTTTGTATCGTCCACATGGTACGGAACTCTTTAAGGTTTGTCTCGTGGAAGCAACGCAAAGAAGTTGCGGCGGATCTAAAACGTATCTATCAGTCAGCGACAGCGGAACAGGCCGAGATGGAGCTGACAGCATTTGAGACTAAATGGGATGAAACACATCCGACTATCAGCCAGTCCTGGCGGCGGAACTGGGCGCAAGTCATACCATTCTTTGCCTATCCGGCTGATATACGAAAGGTTATTTACACCACCAACGCGATTGAATCATTAAATATGTCGCTCAGAAAAGTGACTAAAAACCGGGGTTCATTTCCAAATGACGAGGCAATGCTCAAGTTACTTTACCTGGCACTGAGAAATATCGCGAAGAAATGGACTCTGCCGATCAGGGACTGGAAAGCTGCCATGAATCGTTTTTCCATTCTTTTTGAAGATAGAATGCCGAATCTTTAAAACCAAACCCAGAACCATTTACACAAAACTATTTACAGGCCCAAGCCGCTGTTCCATTCCCGTCGTTTTCGGTAAAAAACGGGTTGTTAGCTGCAGCTTATCTCTTGTAATCGCAGGCTCCACTGTAATTCCCAGTGGAGTTTCTCTGCGTCATACTGGTAGCGATTATACGTACCTCCCACCCCTGGTATCACATGATTTTGAATGCGGTCAATATGCTCTTGTGTGCATCCAATAGACGGTAAATGTGATGCAAATGTGCGTCGCAGGTCATGCGGCGCCCAGTCCATGGCTTTTAGATCGTGTGCTCGTTGTACATATTGAGATAGGCTGTTTTCCCTAACCGGACCGTTTTCTGCTGATGGAAAAACCCAGTGAACACCTATATTCCTCAATTCCTGGGATTGTATTGGCAGTAGTGACGCTGCCAAAGGACTCAGGTAAACTCGGAACGGCTGTGGATCCGGGTTGTCCCTTCTATTCTCAGTTTTGATTTTGTTCGCCGGAATTGTCCACCAGCCACATTTCATCATACATGTTTTACAAAGTGGTTTTCCCTGGCCGAATTCAATTTCATTCCATTCTATTGCGCAAACCTCCCCCGCCCGCTGGCCGGTAGCCAGCGTCAAGAGCAGGATGCGCTGGATTAGTGATAGTTTTTGTGAAGAGTGAAACGTGTCCCATACGTATTTGATTTCATCTGCGCTCAAAAACCGCCGCCGCTTTTTCGGTTTGATCTGGGGCACGGCTCTAGTCAGTCGCGAAAACGGATTCGATTCAATAAGTTCTCGATCCAGCGCATAAGAAAACATTGCCCTAGTAGTTTTTAATATATTATTTGCTTGTCCGGGAGCCGTTTTTGACTTCTCTTCGAGTAATTTAATTGAGTGCGGTCTCTTTATATCCCTGATTAGCCGGCCTCTCCATTCTGGCAGCACGTCGACAGTCAGAGTTCTGTATTGGTCGTACACGGATTTTTTAACGAGCGTAGCTTGTATGTGTGTGTGGTATCGCTCAACAAGGGTTTCAATTGTTATATTATCATCGTTATCAAGCGCTTGTGTTGTCTCTGGTTCAGTAACAACAGCAATAGGATCTGGTGCGGCCTGCGGATCAATTCCGGATTGTACAAGATCAAACGCAGCTCGATATAATTTATGTGCAGTCGCCAGGTTCACGTGCGACGCTGGCGGGTTTGCTTCGGTATAGTATTGGCCTAAATTCATCTGCCGGCGTTTGCCTTCAAACATATATATATATAGCCACGTTTTTACACCAGACGGGAGAACCCGGATTCCAAACCCGCGCCCCTCACGTTCCTGATATTGAAATTTTTCGGGTTTCAAGCCTCTTATATAGTTGTCTGAAAAAGGTTGAGTTCTCTTCTTTTTTTGAATCCTATCAGCTCTTCTTTCCATGCAACCTCCGTGCAACCTCTCGCACTTTTGCTACCCATAAAATAATCTATTACGACTATTTACAATATTTTGCCACATAAATATGATATCAGGCTGATAACACAGGGAATATTGCAATGTGCCGGATACGATTTTGGAGCAGAGGATTATATATAATACGTGGTGTTTTGCGGTAAAATGACGAGAAGTAGGGACTACGAATCCGTAGGTCGGGAGTTCGAATCTCTCCAAGCGCGCCAAACTTTATTGAATCCGATAACTGTCTTTGCAGTTGTCGGATTCTTTTTTTTCCGCCGTAAAACGTATCGCTCCAGCCAGCGCACGGGTGTTTCCCGTATCCCTCTGCCTTTTAATGTCTGAATTCATCATCTCTTAATCGCCTGATTCATTCAGTCGCAATAGCCGATGCCCTTCAAAAACAGTGAGTATGTCGATTCGATCACCATTCAATCGGTAGACAATGCGATATCCTCGGTAAATAAGCTCTCGAATATCAGGATTACCTATTTCTGGCACAGTCCTTCCGCTTCTCGGATTGTCAGTCAAAATTGCTTCAGTCTGGTCAATTAGGCCATCAACAAACCGGACAGCACGCTCTACACTGTCACGTGCAATAAACTCCTCTATATCAACCAGATTTTCTCCTGCTTCCTGTGACCATGTTACAGTCACAGATTACCCGCACTTCTTCGGGTTCGCAGGGCTTTTCGTAGTTCGTCTGTAGTTTGAGTACGCCCGCTTTCAACGTCTGCAATCCCCTTCTCAACAGAATCAAGAAAAGATTTTCGGTAAACCAATTCATCGTAATCCGACGCGGACAATAGTACACCAGCTGGTTTGCTGTTTTGGGTAATGATAAGTGGATGTCTGGATGTCTGAAGTGTTTTGAACCACTTGGAAATATTGGTTTTAAATTCTGCAATTGGAACAATGTCATTACTGATTGAAATAGTTCTCATTGTTTTACCTCCTTGATACGAATCTCTTTATGGTCAAAATATAGACCAATAAAGCATCCAATACAAGTGCTTGATTTCATGATTAGCTCAACAACTGATGAAGGACAACCTGCGAGCGTAGCGAGGTCAGGTTCGTCCGTTTGTGTACGCCCGTCATGTGTGTGAACTTATGGGGTGCAAGTCCCCTGTGCCCATTGTGTCCCGGTGCGAACTGTTATAGAACCGAAGAGTCCGCTGGATTTAGACGAACCGGTAAAGAATCATATCCCACTGATATCATAGCTTATTTCCCAGTTATGAGTTTCATTAGATTCGGCTCGCCAATAGAAATAAAAGGGTTAGGCAGAGATGTCTAACCCTTTTTCTTTGGTTTGATGCCGATTTGATGCGGGAAGGAAACCCCTTGGGAAGAAACCTCAGATGGGGTATGGCTCGGATGATATGAGTGTCTTGTGATTCGAGTTTAAATGCTAATGTATTAATAGTTGCAGGTTTTTTAGTGGGTTACAAGTATTTTAGGGTTTGGCACAGCATATGCTAGTGTATAAGACAGATTCACCAAATTATTTCGGAGGTTTTACCCATGAAAAAAGTTCTGTCCACAATCGTTGCCGCCATCGTTGCTATGTCTTTCTCTGCTGTAGTATTTGCTGCTGACATGCCTGCTGGCCACCCTGCTGTAGCAGCTCCTGCTGCTGATGCTGCTGCTCCTGCTGCTGAGAAGAAAGAAGTTAAGAAAGTTAAGAAGCACAAAAAAGCAAAAAAAGCTAAAGCTGCAAAGAAAGAAGCTGCTGCTCCTGCTGCTGAAACTGCTGCTCCTGCTGCAAAGTAATTCCATTTTCATATGGTTTAAAAAGGCCGCATCTATCGGATGTGGCCTTTTTTTATGATTTACCAGATCCTGCCTGTTTATGACTATCGCTGTTGAATGCTGACCAACCTCAAGTATGCTCACTGCTGCAAACCCACCCGAAGGAACTAATACTGTTTTTACAACCCTAAAATCTTTGTGATTTGCCTGATGAATTGTTCGGTGGTGAAAGGTTTTTGCAGGAAGTTGATCTCGTTGCCATGATTGCCACGGCTGAGAACGACGTCACTGGTGTAGCCGGAGATAAAAAGGACCGGCAGGCCCGGTCGCTGTTCAGACAGTTGTTCGTACAATTCCTGGCCGTTCATCCCCGGCATGACCACGTCGGACACTATCAGGTCAATCCTGTGGCTGCTGTCGGCAGACAATTCCAGGGCTTTTGATGGGTTTTCAGCCGATATGACGCGGTATCCGAAACTTTGCAGCAGTTCGCCGGTCATTTCCCTGACCATGTCGTTATCCTCAACAACCAAGACAGTTGCACCATCCTCTGCTTTCTGCCCAGAAGGCGCAACCGGCATCACGGCGACATGCCTGGGAGGGCGGATTGCGTGGAGGTCTTCAGGTAAATAAATGGAAAAAACCGTTCCGACACCGACTTCACTTGTGACAGTAATATAGCCGTTGTGCTGTTTGACGATGCCATAAACCGTGGCAAGCCCTAATCCGGTGCCATGACCAACCGGTTTGGTCGTGAAGAATGGTTCGAAAATGTGTCGGCGGACATCATCTGTCATACCGCATCCGCTGTCACGGAAGGAAAGCAGGATGTAGGCTCCGGGGTGCATGCCCGGGTTAAGCCTGGCAAATTCGTTATCCAAAAGCATGTGACCGGTCTCAATCAGGATATCTCCCGGTCCTTCGATGGCGTCCTGGGCGTTGATCGCCAGGTTCAGCAGTATCTGCTCGATCTGGCCGCGGTCAGCCGAAATCTGTGTTGCTTCGGTTGCCAGGTTGGTGCGTATGGTTATGTCCCCGCGGATAGTTCGAGACATGATGTCCTGAAAAGAAGTTATTATTTCATTAAGGTTGTAACTTCCGATTTTGAGCATCTGCTTACGGCCAAAGGAGAGCAGCTTCTGGGTCAGTTCCTTGGCTTTATTGGCTGCCGAAAGGATACCTGCGACTTTGAGTTTGTCTGTATCCTTTTCGACCGCCTTGTTGAGTAATTCCGAATAAACCAGAATCGGTGTCAGCAGGTTGTTGAAGTCGTGAGCCACACCGCCAGCCAGTTGTCCGATTGCTTCAATCTTCTGGATATGCAGCAGCTGTTCTTCCAGTCGTTGGCGCAGTTCCTCTTCCTTGAACCGGCCGATGGCAATGCCGGCCAGGTGAGCCGCAGATTCGATTAGTTCTATCTCGGCCGGTTGCGGGGAGCGAGGTTCGCCATAATATATGGCAAAGGTCCCCATCAATTCATGATTGGGGGAGAAAATAGGCTCCGACCAGCATGCCCGCAGTCCCGCCTCTTGAGCCGGCTTGAACCCCTTCCAGTAAGGGTGCGTTGAAATATCTTCCACCACCACCCTCTGTTTGGTGTGGGAGGCGCTCCCGCAGGACCCCATTCCGGGGCCGATGCGCAGTCCGTCAACCGCATTGTTGTAGGCATCGGGCAGGTTGGGCGCCACGCAATGTTTCAGGCTCTGGCCCGAATCATCCACCAGAAGCACTGAACAGGTGGAGCCTTTGCTCTCCTGTTCGACCATTTTGACAATGCGTTCCAATAGATTTTTCAACTCTGCGCCGGTGGCAATTTTTTCCAGAATATCCAGGCGGGTTTCCAGTTTAAGTTTATGATCAGCCACTGTTTCACGGGCTTCGTGCAAACGATCAAGGTGCTTGAAGAGGGTTCGGACCAGTATTAAAGCAGCCAGGCAGAGGGCGGCAATCATGAGGAGGTAGGGTATGATCTTCGGATACCACGATTTAAGAATTTCGTCACGACTCAGCGATACGACAGCAACCACCGGAAAGCGGGAAAGTCTGTGGTAGGAAACAATGCGAGGCTCGGGATGGATCAGGCCATGATTCAGGTTGAAAGTGCCGGATGTCTGTTGCGGTAGAAAATCTTTGAACAGCGGGCTGGAGCTGAAGTCGGTTTCATACCCTTTGTCTGACTGCGGCTCGTTAACCAGCGGTGTGCCGTCGGTCCGGAGGAGCAGAATCCGTCCCTGTTCGCCAAGAGTCTCTTTGGTGAAAAAACCGCGGAAGTAGTCGGTATTGAAAGCAACCGCCACCAGGTTTTCGATTTCTCCTTTGGCATTGCGGATCGGTCGGATCAGGTTGAAACGCCAGCGGTTAACCAGACGGCTGACCAGGGGATTACTCAGGTAAAGTTCTGTTTCGGGATGGGAAATATATTGCTTGAAGTACTCGCGGTCGGCAACATCTACCTCTTTGGAGGGGAAACCGTTGGTGTTCAGGTAGAGCTTGCCCGAGCGGTTTACGAGAAAAACCATTCCGATCTGTGGCGAGCCCTTTGATTGGCGTGTGATCAGATCAAACAGTTCGCGTTTGTCAATAGTGTCAACCGCGCCGCGTTGAGACATGTCGTGAATGATATCTCTGAGCACCCGGTCCGATTCGGCCAGCGCACTTTCGGCGTGTTCACTCAAAGCCTTGGCAAAACCGGCCGTCGTGCGTTCTGCATCGCTGATGATATGGCGATATTCGGTAACTCCTTTCCAAACCGAAAGTGCCACTACGCTCAGTAAAAGGAGAGCAACCGCCAGGCGAATACGCTGTTTGAAGCGAGCAACGCCAAGTTCTAACATATCGAAACGCCTTCCTGAGATTCTGGTAACTATTTTAATTAGTGATACAGCAAACGCTGTTAAATCGTCAACATTTGATTCTACAATCGTCGGGCAATCTGTTTTTGCGATCTTTACGGATTACATGCAGCAGATACAGCACGACGACGACATTGACCACAAATACGGTCATTTTGGGCCATGTCAAACCTTTGAACAATTCAAACAGCTCGACCGGAAGATACATTGCGCCGGTTAATAATCCGAACCATTCAGCCCATTTGCGATTGAGCCAAAGCCCGGCCGCCTCGGCAAAACGGACCGTGGAATAAGCCGCCGCCCCCAAAGCCATTGCCCACAGGTTGGCATCGCTGGTACGGTCCGCCAGATCCAGGAAAATGCGGGGATATCTGCTGGCCGGATTAAGGTGGATATGCTCGATCAGGTTGACCGCTGCCTGATGCAAATCCCTGTGAATTAATAGAAGCAGACCGGAACCGGCCAGAAGGATGATCGCCCCTTTTGCGAATTCAAAAAACGCAATTATTTTAAGCCCGGCTTCGCGCGAGTCATTGATATGTGGAGTTTGGCCGGATTTACTGCTAGACTTACTCATTAAGAACCTTCCGTGCCGCTATTGTTGTAGAACGGGGTTTATACTACTCCAGCGCGGTTCCTACTTCAATGGTTCAGCCGCAGACTGTTAGAAATACCTGGCTTGCTTGTGACGGTATCTGGGATATTATATGGGAAGGCGTTTTTCCGGGTTACATGACTGATCGAAAACATCTGTCTGTTTGACGAAGCAACTGACGGTAAACGGCATAAATTGCCGCTGGAGGCAAATGATGAAGCTCGGCTTGAAGAGTCTGAAGGCAAGCATCAAAACCAAGGTGATCATCGCTACCTCCATCACAATTTCCATTCTGGTGATTGTGATTTCCTCCACAATATTTTTCTACTTCCACTCCCTCCTTAAAGAGTCGATCTTCAAACAGCAATTTATCCTGGTTTCAGAGATAGCCGATCAGTTGAACGGTCGCATTAATCTGGCCCGGCATCAGCTGGCATTGGCCGCCACCGGTATCGATGCCCGGGTACTGGCGGATCAAGGCGAGCTCGAAAAAGCGCTGGTCAACGCCAGTCCCGCCAACATGATTTTTGATGCCGGATTTCTGGTGATCGGCACGGACGGAAAGGTAATAGCCGAGAGCATGGGGATCTCTGGGGTAATCGGTTTAAATTTGAAATTTCGCGACTATGTGCGCGAACCGTTGAAAAACGGCGAGCCATTCCTGTCGGCTCCTTTCAAGATGAGCATACCCCCCTATTCCCCTCTGATTGCCATGTCTATACCGGTTCGCGACGACAGCGATAAGGTGATTGCCCTGCTGGTAGGGTATCATTCGTTGGGAGCCGGCCAGTTTTTGACCAGCATCTCCCCAGAACTGATCGGCTCAACCTCCTATCTGTACATTCTCCATGGCCGCACCTTGCTGATGCATCCCGACAAAAAGCGAATCCTGGAGGTTTTGCCGGAGGGGAAAAATGTCGGTATCGATCAGGCGCTGAACGGTTTCGAAGGGACTCTCGATAATGTGAACTCAAAAGGGCAGCACATGCTGAGTTCCTTTAAAAAAGTCGGCCAGACCGGCTGGATCATGAGCGCCAATACTCCTTACGATGACGCTTTTGGGCCGCTCAAAAATCTTGGTCAGATCGTCATACTTATCTCAGTAGTTGGAATCCTGCTGGCGCTGGCGGTGATCTGGACTGTCACCCGGCGTCTGATACTACCCATCGGCCAACTCACCGATCATCTGGTTTCCGCCAACGTGGACGGGGAAGGGTGGGAGCCGGTAGATCTGCAAACCGGTGACGAAATTGAATGCCTGGCCGGCGCTTTTAACAACATGATGGGCGAGGTGCAGGAAACGAAATTGCTTCTTAAGTACGAGAAGGATTTTTTCAGCGGCATCATTCAGAATGCGGCCGCTCCCATGTTCGTGATTGACCATAATCACAAGATAATCTTCTGGAACAGTGCATTGGCGAAACTGACCGGTAAAAGTTCGTTTCAGATGGTCGGAACCAAGCAGCAATGGTCCCCGTTTTACCCGACCAAACGGCCGGTTCTGGCTGATTTAGTTCTGGACAGCACGCTCGAGCGTGCCGGTGAACTTTATACCAACCATTCATCATCCAAGTTTAATACAGGGGCACTCCGGGCTGAAGGGTGGTACGAAAAACTGGGAGGTAAACGCCGCTATATCTTCTTCGAGGCGGCGCCGATCAAAAACAACAATAATGAAATCATAGCGGTTGTGGAAACGCTGGAGGATATCACCGAAAGAAAACTGGCCGAGGAGGCAACCAGTGCCCACAATCTATTTCTACAGGAAATTCTGGATGCAATTCCAAACCCGGTTTACTACAAGGATGCCAAGGGAACCTACCTGGGGTGCAATGCGGCCTTCAAGGCCTTTTTCGGCAAAACATCCGATGAAATAATCGGCCGCACACTGCTGGAGATCATGCCGGAAGGGGACAACGTTCGCAGTGTTGAGAACGATCAGGCGGTCATGTCGTCTGGTGGCAGCGCCGAGTATGAAACGGAACTGTTGCGTGGTGATGGCAAAGTAAGAAGCGTATTGGTGCGGAAAGCGTCATTTTCCTATTCCGATGGCCTGTTCTCCGGACTTGTCGGCGCATTTGTCGATGTTACCGAACAACGTCAACTGGACGAACAGATCCGCAAAATGTCGCGGGCCATCGAGCAGAGTCCGGCCACTATCCTCATCACCAATGTCGAGGGTTCAATCGAATACGTTAATCCCAAGTTTTGCCAGACCACCGGTTATTCAGCCGAAGAGGTTATTGGCCAGACTCCGCGAATTCTTAAATCAGGTGAGATGACGCCGGAGGGATACGCCAATTTGTGGAAAACAATCACTTCCGGTAAAGAGTGGCGGGGTGAGTTCCATAACAAACGCAAAGATGGTTCGCTTTATTGGGAATATGCTTCCATCTCGCCGCTGTTTGACAAGGATGGCAAGATCAGCGGCTACCTGGCGGTTAAGGAGGATATCACCGAACGCAAGGCGGTTGAAGCCGAATTGGCCAAAAGCCGGTTGGAAATGGAGGTCAACCATGCAAAGCTTGAGCAGCTGTTTGCCGAGGTGGCGCATGGCAAGCGGGAATGGGAAGAGACCCTGGATAATCTGCGTGATTTCATTATTCTGACCGATGCGGATAACCGTATCCGGCGCTGTAACCAACTGCTGGCCGAGAGCACCGGCCAGAGCGTGAATGATCTGGCCGGTGTTGACTGGAGAAAACTGCTTACCGGCGCCGGATACAGTTTTGGCCGTTTTGACGGTAAAAGCGGTGAACTTCGCAATGAACGCCTGGGTCGGGTCTACGACATCAACGTTTATGAAATAGTCCATGAAGGCACACTGGAAGGGCATGTCATCTCCATGAACGACACGACCGAGCTGCGTGCCGCCGGCTTGGAGCTGGAGAAAGCGTACGCCGAGTTGAAGGAGGCCCAGCTGCAGATTTTTCAGCAGGAGAAAATGGCTTCCATCGGCCAGCTGGCGGCCGGTGTTGCTCATGAAATCAATAATCCGATGGGGTTCATCTCCAGCAACCTGACAACACTAACCAAGTACGTTGACCGTTTGGCCGAATATATCGGCGCCGGGGACCAGGCGCTGGCTGATTTTTCTGAAAGCAGTGCGGCAAAGGCGCTCAAGGAAATCCGCAAGCGTCTCAAAATAGATCATATCATGGAAGATTCCCGCCAGCTGATTATGGAGAGCCAGGATGGGGCGGGTCGGGTCCGGCGGATTGTGCAGGATCTGAAGAGTTTTTCGCGGGTCGATCAATCCGAAAAAGCGCTGATCGACCTTAACGAAGCGCTGGAAACCACCATCAACATAGCCTGGAACGAGATCAAATATGTCGCGGAGCTGAACAAGGATTTTGGCAACATTCCACAGATTATCTGCTTCCCGCAGCAGCTCAATCAGGTTTTCCTGAATCTGCTGGTGAACGCCTCGCATGCCATGGAAGGCAAGCGTGGAATTATCACCGTCCGCAGCTGGAATGAGGGCGAGAGCGTTTTTGTCTCGGTATCTGACAGCGGCTGCGGCATTCCGGAGGAAATTCGCCAGCGGATTTTTGAGCCGTTTTTTACCACCAAGGAGGTCGGCAAAGGTACCGGTCTGGGGCTTTCGATCAGTTACGAGATCATCAGGAAACATGGCGGCGAGATAACGGTGGAGAGCGAAGTCGGAAAAGGGACAACATTTGTGGTCAGGCTGCCGGTCGGCGGTCCCAAGGATTAAAATGAAAGTTTCAAATTACATAATTATATCCGGAGTGTGCAGGTGAAGCCGGCCAAGCCTGGAGTACCAATCCTGGTCCAGCTGATGGGAATCTGTCTGGTGATGATAGTCGTTGTTATCGGCGGTATCTACCTGTACCTGAATCCACTGTTCGAACGCGAACTGATGAAAGACGAAAAGCGTCATATCCAGGATCTTGTGGATACCACACACTCGATTGTGGATGATTATTACAGGAGATCCCTGAACGGGGAATTCGATACAAAGGAAGCGCAGCGGCTTGCTCTGGATCGTCTTTATCAAATGCGTTACGACAGCACCGGCTATTTCTGGGTTAACGATATGACACCCAGAATGCTGATGCATCCGATTCAGCCGGAACTGAACGGAAAGGATCTGCGGAATTACACGGACTATGATGGCAAACTCTTATTTTTGGAGATGGTGAGAATTTGCGAAAATGATGGCGGCGGATATGTCAATTATCGGTGGCCGGAGCCTGGCGTCACTGATCCGGTTGAAAAAATATCATATGTGAAACATTTTGCCCCGTGGGGCTGGGTCATTGGGACCGGATTATACACAACCGTGATTGAGAGATCATTAGCCCAGATGCGTCACGACCTGCTTTTGGGCACTGTTGTTATAATTTTATTGCTGGCTGCGATCAACATCGTCATCGCCATGCGGATAGCCGGGCCGCTTAACAGACTTTCCTCTTTTTCCGCCAGGTTAAAGGAGGATCTGTCCCTGAAAGCGCCGATTGAAGGGAGCCGGGAATCCAGGCAGCTGGCCCTGGCGCTCAACGAAACTGCCGAGCAACTGGCAACCACGCTTGTTTCGAGGGATAAGCTGGATGAAACCCTCAATTCATTGACCGCCATGCAAATTCGTATCCTGCAATCCGAAAAAATGGCTTCCATCGGCCAGCTTGCCGCCGGTGTGGCCCATGAGATCAACAATCCGATCGGGTTCATCAACAGCAACCTGGCCAGCCTGAAAAAATACACGGAACGTTTGGCCAGCTTCACGGAGCACCTTTCTGCAAGCATCGACAAAAATAGTGACGATGAAACAGTCCGGCAAATTGGCGAACTGCGCAAACAGATGAAGGTGGACCGGATACTGGCCGACACCCAGAACCTGCTTGACGAATCAATTGAGGGGGCCGAACGGGTCAAATTTATCGTGCAAAATCTGAAAGACTTTTCGCGGATTGATCGTTCCGGGCTTTCAAAGGTCAAGATCAATGATGCCATTGACAGTACGATCAACATTATCTGGAACGAAATAAAATATGTCGCCGACCTGAACCGTGAATATGGTGATGTCCCGGATGTTGTCTGCTACCCGCAGCAGATTAACCAGGTTTTCCTGAATCTGCTGGTCAATGCCGCCCACGCCATGGGGGAAGGACCGGGGACAATTACTGTCCGGAGCTGGAGTGCAAACGATTTGATTTATGTTGCCGTGACCGACACCGGCTGCGGAATACCGGACGATCTGCGTCAGCGGATTTTTGAGCCGTTCTTCACCACCAAGGATGTCGGCAAAGGCACCGGTCTGGGGCTTTCCATCAGCTATGAAATTGTCAGGAAACATGGCGGTGATATAACTGTAGAAAGTGAAGTTGGAAAAGGGACGACCTTCACCGTGATTCTGCCGGTCAGTGGGCCGTCACTTGGACAGAACGTCTGAAATGTGGGTAATCCGGCGTTTTCCGATAGCCGGAAAGCATTCGGGTTAATAAACCGGGAGTGAGCTCATGAATGATAAACCTGTAAGCAGTGGAGTAACCGCTTCCCATAAAATCCAGTGGGAGGCGATCTTCAATGCCATCGGCAATCCGGCCATCATACTGGACCGGGATCACCGTGTGGTTGCGGCCAACAGCGCCAGCCAGAGTTTGACCGGACTGCAACCGGAGGAAATGGTCGGTCATTACTGCTTCGATGTTTTTCATCGTCACGGGAATGGGCTTCCGCCGCCCGGCTGCCCGATGGAAAAAATGCTCTGCAGCGGAGTTATGGAGTCGACCGATGTGGAAATGGATGCACTGGATGGAACTTTTCTGGTTTCCTGCACACCGATCCCGGCAGAAGACGGCAGTATTGAATATGTGATCCACATTGCAACCGACATAACCGCTCGCAAGGAGATGGAGAAAAAGCTGATTGCTGAGTCGAATTTCAATAGATCCATCATTGACAATGCTCCGGTCGGGCTATGTGTCTGTCGCGCCGTACCGGAATTCCCGTATGTACTATTTTCCGTCTGGAATGAACGGATGAAAGCTGTCACTGGGTATGCCATGGAAGAGATCAATTCCGAGGGGCTTAACAAATTGTTGCCCTCCAATCATGCCTCTGCGTTTCGGGCTGCGGAGCGCGTACGCAGAGTTCCGGCAGGCGATGATTTGGCTGGTGAAAAATGGGTCGTTGTTAACAATCTTGGTGAAGAGCATGTTCTGGCAATCTGGACATCTCCACTGAAGAGCGAAGAGACAAATGACAGTTTTCTGGTCTTTGTGGTCGATGTTACCGAACACAAAACAGCGCTGCAGGAACAGCGCAGTTTTACGGACAGCCTTGTCAGAAATGCCGCCATACCGATATTTGTTCTGGACAGGGAACACAAAGTGCAGATCTGGAACAAGGCCTGTGAAAAACTGACCGGTGTCGCTCGGGCCGATATCATTGGAAAAGACGAACAGTGGAAGGCTTTCTATGAAGTAAAACAGCCCACACTGGCTGACTATATTCTGGATGGCGATTTTAGCCAATTTCCTAAACATTACGATAAAGTATCAAAATCTGCCCATAATCAGAACGGCTACAGGGCGGAGGGGTGGTGTGCAAACATCAATGGAAGTGACCGCTATCTGATAATCGAGGCTGCTCCGATATATGACCGGCAGGGGGAAATGACCTGCGTTATTGAAACCATCAGCGATATGACCGAAAGCAAGACTCTTGAAGAACAGCTTCTGCATGCGCAGAAGATGGAATCCATCGGGCATCTGGCCGGCGGTATTGCCCATGAATTCAATAATATCCTGGCGGTGATTCTTGGCTATGGTCAGGTTATGCAGAAAGGACTGGTCCCCGGTTCCACCAATATGAGTGATCTTGATCAGATACTGCAAGCAGCCGATCGTGCCGCTTCCCTTACCAAAGGCCTGCTGGCTTTCAGTCGCAAGCAACGTGTTACACCTGCAAATTTCAACCTGAATATCCTGATCCACAACACCCTGAAAAGTTTCAGCCGGATTATGGGCGACGACATCATTGTCAGGGAAAATCTGGATAGTACTCCCATTACCATTTATGCCGACCAGACTCTGGTGACCCAGGTTTTGATGAATCTGATGACCAATGCCCGTGATGCCATGCCGACCGGCGGTAATCTCGATATAAGTACAAAAATTTGTGAAATTGACGAGGCATTTTCGACTTTGCTTTGTCAGGTCCCGCCCGGTAGATATGCCCGGATATCGCTGTCCGACAGCGGCCTGGGGATGGATGAGGAGACCCTGGCCAAAATTTTCGAGCCGTTTTTCACGACCAAGGAGCTTGGCAGGGGAACCGGCCTTGGCCTGTCTGTTGTGTACGGCATTGTGTCCCAGCACAATGGTTATATCTGCGTTTCGTCCAGTGTTAATCATGGTACTGAATTTGACCTGTATTTCCCGCTGATTGAGAATGAGGAAACTAATCGGGTTACTTCTGTGGTTGCCGCCGATGTTTGTGGGGGAGATGAAACCATACTGATTGCCGACGATGACCCGAATTTGCTGATGCTATTCAGTAATGTGCTTTCGGAGTTGGGATATCATGTCTTGACGGCAGAGAACGGCGTTGAAGCTGTCGAACAGTTTACTGCCAACCAGGATAAAATTAAAGTATTGGTTTTTGATGTGCAGATGCCTAAGAAAAGCGGTTTGCAGGCCTACAAAGAGATCAAGCTGATCAAGCCGGGGTGCAGAGCCTTGTTTGTCAGCGGGTATAACGAGGAACAGCTTCAGGGTTCTATGGAGATCGAAGAAGGAGCGGAACTGATGAACAAACCTTTTACTCCGCTTGATATGGCAGCCAGAGTCAGAAAGATTCTGAATTCCATGGCGTAGCGATTGTTTATTGATAACAGTGAGGGAAAAATCTATGGCGCTTAGTAAAGGTTTCTCAATTTCAGCGACCTTGCAAGTTGAACAGAAAGCACGACGCACTCATCGACCAACACTGCTGCTGGTTGATGATGAGCTGGATATAACGGCATCTCTGGCAGACCTGTTCCGTCATGATTACCACGTAGTGACCGCCGCCAGCGCGGATGAGGCGCTGTCAGTCATGAAACAGCAGGATGTTTCTGTGATTGTGGCAGACCAGCGCATGCCGGGAAAGACCGGTTCGGAGATGCTGGCTGAAGCACGTCTGGTTGACTCGGATGCGGTCCGGATTCTCCTGACCGGTTATGCCGACATTGAAGCGGTGGTGCAAGCGGTCAACGAAGGGCAGATATTTTTCTATCTGACAAAACCTTGGAGTAACAAAGAAATTGAGTCGGTTGTTGCCAAGGCTGTTGAACACAACTTCCTGCTACGTGACAATCGCAGACTTGTCGAAGAGTTGCGCAAGATTAATGCAGAACTGGAAGACAGGGTTAAGGAACGCACCGTTCAACTGGAGCAGCGCGCACTCGAATTAGAGGAGGCAAACCGCAAAATTTCCGAGTTGGTTTATCTTGATCCATTGACCCGGGTTGCCAACCGCCGCAGTCTTGATGAAACTCTTGCCAGGGAAGTTGAACGAGGAGCGCGTCTGGGGCTTCCACTAACGGTTGTCCTTCTGGATGTGGACCATTTCAAATCAGTAAACGACAGTTTCGGGCACGCAATGGGCGATAAAGTTCTCCAGTCAATAGCCAATACCTTATTGGCAAATTCCAGACCGTATGATCTGGTTGCCCGTTATGGGGGAGAAGAGTTCCTGGTCATGATGCCGGGTGATAACCTTGCGGATGGCGGCGTGGTGGCTGAGCGATTCCGGAATGCGATCAGTGCCATAACAATCGATGGTTTCATCAGCAAGGTAACAGCCAGCTTCGGTGTCGCTACACTTATGCCTGGTCAACCATCCAATTCTCTCATTGGACGGGCAGACCAGGCTATGTACCGGGCAAAACAAAACGGTCGGAATCGTGTCGAACTGGACGACAGCAACGAAAAAACCGTGTCTAATGAGCAGAGTTAGAATTTTCCGGTATTTGATCCATTCTTGCGTACGGTAAAACAATTTTGAAAATGAGGTGGTACTATGGCGTCTACAGAGACGGATCATGTTAAGGTTCTGACTGGTTCGGATGATAGCGTTAAGCTGGAAAGCATTACCGCCGCTCTACAGAAGGAATACCTGAGGGAGATTCTGGCCGGTAATCGCAAGACCGCGCTGGAAATTATCATGGATGCATACCGTGGCGGCTACCCGATTCCGGGTATCTACATGGATATCTTCCAGGAGGCGATGTACGAAATCGGTCGGTTATGGGAAACCAACCGGATAACCGTGGCCGACGAACATATGGGAACCGCCATCACCCAGTATGTCATGTCGAATTTGTACCAGCATTTTGAAATAGCGGACCACCAGCGTGGCCGATTGGTTGTTACCGGTGTCCAGGGTGAGCTGCACCAGGTTGGAGCCAATATGGTGGCGGATGTGTTGGAGTCCGACGGCTGGAACGTCCAGTTTCTGGGGACCAATGTCCCGGCGGAAGGTGTAATCCACTCCATCAGTCAACACCGTGCCGATCTTTTCGGTATATCATCGACCATGCTGTTTAATGTTCCCAAGGTTATTCAGCTGGTGGAGGCGGTTCGCAGGGAGTTTGGTAACTCCATTAATATCATACTGGGAGGAGGGGCCTTCAAAGCCCTTCAGAAGCTTCCTCCCGAACTGGAAGGGTGCATTGTCGCGCTGGACCTGCGCGAGGCGCTGGAGCGAGCACGCAGAGGTCTGCCGCCCGCTGTAAAATGAATATTGCAATCCATAACTACCTGACTCCCACGCTTGCTTGAAATTCACAGGAGGACATGACATGAACCGATCCGGTCAAACCAGCCTTATGGATTCTCTTAAAGAGGCCATTAGAGAGTGTCACGCCCGCATGGAGGCTCTGCCCTTCATTGCCGCACTGACCGACGGCCGGTTGCCCCTGGAAAGCTATGTTGGGCAGCTGCGGGCCATGTCGGTTATTCATGGCACACTTGAACACGAGCTTGCCCAGGTAACCGACCCGGAAATCCGCACACTGTTGCTGGACAGGCCTTCCCGGTTGGTTCATCTGAGGAGGGATCTCACTGTTTTTGATAAACAGTATATTCCTGACATCGGGGGGGCGCTGGTTCATATCCGGCAGATTGCGGAATTGATTCGCCGTTATCGGGTGGAGCAACCCTCGGACCTGCTCGCAATCCTTTATGTACTGGAGGGAACCACCCTGGGCAACGCCGTTCACCTTCCCGATGTGCTCAATATCTTTGGCAGCAAAACCTCTGGGACAGCCCACTATTACAGCGGATATGGCGACAAGACCGACGAGCAGTGGCAGCAGTTCGGTTGTGCCATGAACGCCTTTCCTATGGATCAGAATGATCGTCAACGCCTGATTCATGTTGCGCTTGATTTTTTTGATAAGTTGGAAGCCCTGTTTTCCACTCTTTACCCCATAAAAAGTGATGATTTGGTCTTCACGGCCGGCATGCTCAACCCGGAGGCCGGCGATCATGCTGTTCCGGGTGACACCAGAGAAATTGAGGCGGCGGTCATCGCAGCGGAGAACTGCCGAAAGGAATTTCCTTATTTTGACGAGCGGTACCAGGAGCGTGGGCGGAGTTTTGCAAAAAGTGACGCCGCCTGGCTGGTAACTCTGGCAGAGTTGCCGATGTCACAGCTCTTGAGTCAGGTGGAGTGGCTGGGGCGTGTGCTTGGCAACCGGGGAATGCCGCGCATCACCCTGGAGCGTCAGTTGGAACTGTTGTATGAAGGGCTGATAGCTGCCCTGCCGGAGAAAGCTGGAAGTTACAGCGGTTTGCTGGAGGGTGCCGAAACTCTGCGGAAGGAACGCTTGCAGTATATTCCAGAACCGGTTTTCAGCGATCTGGCGCTAAAGTTTCAGAGTGCTACTGATGGCGAAATGCAGGGGCGCTTCAAAGGAACCGGAATGTTGATAGTATCGGCTGTCTGCGACAAAATGGCCGGGGTTGCCGAGGCTGTCACCAGCCTGCAGCCCTGGTTGACAGATGTGGAGCGATTTTCTCCCGACTGGATTGCGGCCGTGACAAATGTCCTGCAGCAGGCCGAAGCAAGCGTGAAAAAAACTGAGGAATGACGACCCGGTGACAAATCGAGGTGACAGCTTGTGATTGAAATGACCGGCCATAAATTACTGCTTGAAAAACTGCCGTTGTCGCTGTCGCACATGGCCTCTTTTCTGGATTCATCAGGGAGTGTCCACGTGGCGGTTCTGGATGGCAGTGGCCGGATCCGATACGCTAATCCGGTGTTTTCAAAATGTCTCAAAGTTGATCAGGCAAAATTGGCAGGTTTGAACTTCACCGATTTTCTTACCGAACCGGATGGTCTGTCGTTTCTCGGGCATTTGAAAACGGCTGGTACTGTCGCCGATGCGGAGTTGCTGTTGAATGTTGTCGATTTTGATCAGGTCCCGCATTCGCTGCAGACCCGTTTGATTCCTGCGGAGGAGTGGCTGGTGGTGTTGGGTGAACCACCCCAGGATGATAATCAGGCGCTTCAGAGTGAGCTGATCCAGCTCAATAACCAATTATCGGTGCTCTCTCGGGAAAATATCCGTAAAGGGCGGGAGTTGACCAAGGCTCTGGCGGAATTGAAGAATGCACAGGCCATGCTGGTGCATCAGGAAAAAATGGCTTCTCTGGGGCAGATGACGGCCGGTGTCGCCCATGAGATCAACAACCCGCTGGCCTTTGTGTTGGGCAACGAGCAGGTTCTGAAGCGCGATTTTGATGAGCTGCTCTCCTTTGTCAATACCGTGGGTGACGCTCTGCCGGAGATAGCTTCTCTTTCGCCCGCTATCCACTCGGAGATTATCGCCAAGGCTGTTGAAGTAAATCTGGAATATCTGGCCGAAGCGCTGCCGCGCAAGCTTGCCGCTAATCTGGAAGGGTTGGAGCGGGTAAAAAATATTGTTCTCGGTCTGCGTAACTTTTCCCGTCTTGACGAAGCAGGCCAGAAATATTGCCATCTGGAGGAGGGGATAGAATCAACGCTCCTTTTTTTGGGGCCGCTGCTTCAGGAATATGGTGTGACCGTTGAAACCGATTTTGCTCATCTGCCGCAATTGCTCTGTTCGCCCGGTCCGTTAAACCAGGCCATCAGCAATGTTTTGGCCAACGCCGTTCAGGCCAGCCGTCCGGGTCAGAGCGTGAAGGTGTCCACCCGTCAGGATGGCGACTGGTACTGTGTCGAAGTCATTGACCATGGAATCGGGATTCCGCCAGAAAATCTGAGCAAGGTCTTTGACCCGTTTTTTACCACCAAACCGGTCGGATCAGGGACCGGCCTTGGACTTAGCATTTCGCACCAAGTTGTGGCTGCCCACAATGGGCGGATTGAAATCGATAGTAAACCCGGTGCGGGAACCACATTCCGGATTCTGCTACCCTGTATAAATGAAGCCGGTAAGATTATTTCAAGTGAGGAAACAAATCATGGCACTAAGTAAGGGATTTACGACACCGGCGACATTGCAAACAGAGATCAAAGAACGAGCCGAAAAACTGCCCACACTTCTTGTTGTCGATGACGAGCAGGACATAACCGCGTCTTTAGCGGACCTGTTTCGTTGTGATTATCATGTCGTAACCGCTTCCAGTGCTGATGAGGCTCTGAACATCCTTAGCCGGCAGGAGGTTTCAGTCATCGTCGCCGATCAGCGTATGCCCGAAAAGACCGGTTCCGAATTACTGGCGGAAGCGTGCCTGATCGATCCCGATGCCGTGCGGATTCTTTTGACCGGCTATGCTGATATCGGTGCGGTCGTTCAGGCGGTCAACGAAGGCAAGATATTTTTCTATCTGACAAAACCGTGGAGCACTAAAGAGATTCAAGCTGTGGTGGCCAAGGCGGTTGAGCACAACTTCTTGTTGCGGGACAATCGTCGGCTGGTCGAGGAGTTGCGCCAGATTAATGCAGAACTGGAAGACAGGGTTAAAGAGCGCACGATGGAGCTGGAACGGCGCGCACGGGAGCTGGAGGCGGCCATCAGCCAGGTCAAACAGCTGGAGGGGATCATCCCGATCTGCATGTACTGCAAAAAAATTCGCGATGATGAACAGTTGTGGCATCAAATGGAATATTATATTTCAGAACATTCCGAAGCGGAGTTCAGCCACGGCATCTGTCCCGACTGTATGGAAAAGCACTTTGGAGAATCAGCAAAAGTGAGTAAAAGTGCGGCTAAGTAGCTGAAACAAATATCCGGTCAATGTGCGAGGCTAGTTATGAACAATTTTACCAGCGACAAATTACTGGACAGCCTGTTTGATGGTGTTTATTTCGTGGACAGAAACCGGCGTATTACCTACTGGAACACCGCCGCTGAGCGCATCTCCGGATACTCCAAGACGGAAATGACCGGTAGTTGTTGTTACAACAACCTGCTCCGGCATATCGATACCGATGGCCGCGAACTCTGTCTGGATGGTTGTCCGCTATCAGCGACAATTTTGGATGGAAATGTGCGCGAGGCGGCCGTTTTCCTGCATCACAAACTTGGCCACCGTGTTCCGGTATCTGTCAGAACTTCACCGGTTCGTGACGATGATGGCAGCATCATAGGCGCTGTTGAAATTTTCAATGATAATTCCAATTCAATGCAGATCTTGCATGAGTACGAAAGGTTGAAGCAGGAGGCCTATCTGGACGCCCTGACCGGCATCGGCAACCGCCGCTACGGAGAAATGACGCTGTCAACGCGCATGTATGATCTGCGCACACATGACATCCCGTTCGGCATCCTGTTTATGGATATCGACCATTTCAAAAACTTTAACGATAGATTCGGGCATAAAACCGGCGACGATGTGCTGGTTATGGTGGCCAAGTCCATCTCTTTTTCGCTGAGGAAGATGGATGTAGTCGCCCGCTGGGGCGGTGAAGAGTTTGTAGTCATTCTGCCGGGAGCGACCTGGGTGATTGTCAGGGCCGTAGCGGAGCGGATCCGAATTCTGATTGAAAACAGCTTCATATTGGCCGATGAGAAAAAACAGAACGTCACGGTTTCAGTCGGAGGAACCATGTCCCGGACCGATGATGATTTGGAGACCGTTATTAGCCGTGCAGACGCTCTGATGTATCTCAGCAAGAGCGCTGGCAGAAACCGGGTTTCAGTGGATGAGGGCTATTAGCAACCGAATAACTCCATGTCATAACGTGACAGTAACTTGTCTTCCGGTCGTAAGGAGATGTGTCCATGAACAGTAATGAGTATGATGAACCGGTCAGAATCCTGTGCGTGGACGATGAGCGCAACGTACTGCGGGCGCTGGAGCGGGTCTTTCTGGATGATGATTACGAGATCGTAATTGCCAATTCCGGTGAAGAAGGGCTGCAGGCCATGGAAGAATCCGGCCCTTTTCAAGTGGTTATCTCCGATTATCGCATGCCGCAAATGAACGGAGTCGAGTTTCTGAAAGCGGTTTATGATCGCTGGCCCGGAACGGTGCGGATTGTCCTGTCCGGATATGCCGATGCGGCTGCAATAGTTTCTGCAGTTAATGATGGTCATATTTACAAATTCATTCCCAAACCCTGGAATGACGATGAATTGCGGACAACTATCCAGAATTGCCTCGAGCGCTATTTTCTGCTGAAGAAAAACCGGGAGTTGCTGGATAAGCTTGCCGCCGCCAACCATGAACTGGAAGAAAAAGTGCTCCAGCGTACGAGACAGCTGGAGATGCGCAACAGGGTGCTGGAGTTTTCCCAGGAAACTCTTGGTGCGCTGCCGGTGGGAGTTGTCGGGATAGACGATACCGGTATGATCGCCCTCTGCAACAATATGGGTGAATCGCTGCTAAGCGGAGTTTGCGACACTATTTTGGGTGGTAATGTCTCGCAATGTTCTTCAGTTGAGTTTATTGCAGCGGTCAGCAAGATTCGCGAGCAGGGGAAGCTGGATGCTGTCATTAATCTTGACGACAAGCTGTGGCGTGTGATGGGTACTCTGGTTACAATAAACGGAAGTGATGCCGCCGTGGCGGTTTTTGTGGAGGTACAAACGTGAGAACAGTCCTTTTCGTGGATGATGAGCAGCCGATCCGTAATGCCCTGGAGCGCATGTATCTGGAACGTGATAATGTGCGTTGCCTGTTTGCCGCGTCCGGTCAGGAAGGGTTGGAAATTCTTGCGCGTGAGGAGGTCTGGGTGGTGGTGTCGGATTATCTGATGCCGGGCATGCGCGGGATCGAGTTTCTCTCAAAGGCCAGGTCGCTGAGACCGGAGACGGTGCGGATCATGATGACCGCTTATGCCGACCTTTCAGTCGCCATTGATGCCATTAACAAGAGCGAGGCTTACCGCTTTGTCACAAAGCCGTGGAATAATCAGGAGCTGATGGATACCATCGATGAGGCACTGATGCGTTACCAGTTGATCAAGTCTCTTGCCAGTGAGGATGAAGCTTTGTACCTGTCATTGGCGCAGGCGGTCGAGTTGAAAGATCCTTACACCAAAGGGCACTGCGACCGGGTAGCCCGCTATGCAGTCGCTCTGGCGCACGCAGTCGGGCTTCCGGACGACGTTATCAACGACATAAAGCATGGCAGCTGGCTGCACGATTGCGGCAAAATCGGAGTGCCGGAGGGGGTGCTCAACTTTCCGGGGCGTTTGTCCGATGAGGATCAGGAGACTGTTAAGAAACATCCCCGTTGGGGGTCGGAAGTCGCCCGACAGGCGCGCATGTCCGATACGGTTGTAAATATCATTCTATATCACCACGAACGTTTTGACGGGAAAGGTTACCCCGACGGGCTCAAGGGTGAACATATTCCGGTTGAAGCCCGTATTGTGGCGCTGGCCGACGTGTTTGACGCCCTTTATTCAGATCGGCCCTACCGCAAAGCCTACGATTTTGAGCAGTCTATGGGAATCATGGTCGAGATGGCCGAGACCCATTTTGACCCGCATTTGATGGATTTGTTTCGACCGATAGCCGAGGGGGTGCGGGCCGATGCCTGATGAACAACAGCGCATAACAGTTCTGCTGGTTGATGATGAGGAAAACATATTGCGAGCCCTCAAGCGCTTGCTGATGGACGAGGATTTTGATGTCGAGACGGCCGAATCGGGTGAAGCGGGTCTGGAAAAATTGCAGAGCCTCGAAAATGTTGGATTGATCGTATCCGATCAGCGCATGCCCGGCATGAACGGCGCGGAGTTTCTGGGACGTTCGCAGGAGTTTGCCCCCAATGCCCAGCGGATATTGCTGACCGGCTACTCGGATATCAATGCGACCATTGAGGCGATTAACAAAGGGGGGGCCAGCCGTTACCTGTCAAAACCATGGGATGACGACGAGCTTACCCAGGTTATTCGCGATGCGGTTGCCCTCTACCTGCAAGGTGAGGAAAAACGACGGCTGAACGATATTATCAACCAGCAGAAGCGTGAGTTGGAAGAGTGGAATGTCAGCCTTAAAAAACGTCTGTTACAGAGCAGCGCCACCATCCGGGAACAGAGCCAGGCCATCAAGAGTCTTGACGACAAAAATCCGATGACATTGATCCATCGGGCCTTCGATGGTTTTTTTGAAATCATGGGCGACCGGAATGCTGCCCATGCCCGCACCGTCAGCACCCTGGTGACAGATGTGGCGCGCAAGATGGGGCTTGATGCAGAGACAGTCGCCGCCTTCAGACTCGCGGCTCTGCTGCATGATGCTGGTAAATTTGGCTGTCTTCCGGCCGGGATGAACAAACATCCGGAGGAGATGTCCGAAAGCGAATCGGCCGAGTACCGTCAGCACCCGCTGCGCGGGGAAGATATGTTTCGACAGGTGGAGGAGTTGGCCGCTGCCCTGCCGCTGATTCGCAGTCACCATGAAGCTTATGATGGCAGCGGTTTTCCCGATGGCTTGTCCGGCGAATCCATTCCGCTGGGAGCCCGTTTGATAGCAATCGCCGATCACATCGAGAAATGTGCCAGATCGGTCGAGCACAACCGGGCCGATTATGCCCTGATGAGTGCCCGCTTTCGTGGCGGCACACTTCTGGACCCAATGTTGATCGCGCGTTTCCAGGGCATCACAAAGGTTGTCTATTTCGAGGGTAAAAAATCCGGATCACTTTCCGATGTCGAGGTCGGCCCCCACGAACTTATCCCCGGTATGGTTCTGGCCCGCGATGTGGAGAGCGGCAGCGGTGTGTTGTTGATGCAGCGGGGAAGTGTTCTGGATCTGGCAGGTGTGACACTTATTCGCATCCATTATCGCAAAAACCCTCCATCTCACGGCATTTTTGTGCAGATCGTGGGGGATTGATTCAGGTTGTACAACCTGTAAAAGAGAAACTCCCTGTTTTCCAAATCGGAAACTAACAGTTCAAACTGACAATCTGGAGTCGAATTATGACTAATAAAATTCTGCTGGTCGATGATGAAACCAATGTTTTGGCGGCCTTGAAGCGGGCTCTGTTCGATGAACCGCTGGAAATAGTGACTTCATCAAGTGCCGAAGATGCTCTTGAAATCATGAAAGAGCATCACTTCAAGCTTGTTATCTCCGACGAGCGGATGTTCGGCATGCAAGGCTCCGAATTCCTCGCCAAGGTGAGGGAAAGCTATCCTGATACCATTCGCATCATGCTGACCGGCCACGCGACCCTTGAAGCCGCCATGAAGGCGGTCAATGAAGGAGAAATTTACCGTTTTTTCTCAAAGCCGTGGGGTGATCATGATCTGAAATTCGCCATCCGCTCCGCAATTGAGAAGTACGATCTGGAGACGGAAAATCGCAGGCTGCTGGATACGGTCAGAAAACAGTCACTTGAGATAAAGGTGCTTGAAAAGCGCTACCCAGGCATTTCCAGGGTGGAAAAGGATAGCTGCGGGGTTTTCGTGCTGCCGGACATACCGGACGATGAAATCTTGTCCATGCTGGCTGATTGTGAAAAAGAGAAGGATGCCTAGTTGTTTGAAATTGTTTTTAAAATTGGGTCGCCTGAATTAGTCCGACCCATTTTTTCTTCTTTTAGGCAGATTTGTCTCGGAAGACATAATCAGTTGCGGCGGCACTTGCTTGGCGCCCAGTATTTCCACAACCTGATCAAGGCTGTCTGAAATCTTTTTCAGCTTTTGATCAGCCAGCGGTTCCAACCCTTTTACCAACAGGTTTTGTACCACTTCCGGGGAGTTTTTTACCAGTTCCTGACCCTGTTCCGTCAAGTCAATATGAACTACCCTTCGGTCCTTTTCAGACCTGGTGCGCTTGACCAGACCCTTTGCTTCCAGTCTGTCCAGCAACCCGACCATTGTGGCCGGATGCAGGTAAGTGCGGCGTGCCAGATCAGACACTTTCATCGATGAAGTCTCTTCCAGCAGTTTTACAACCCAAAGCTGCGGACCGGTAAGGCCGGTTTCTATCTCCACCATTTTGGATTGATCAACCAGTACCTGAAAGACGCGGCGTATATCATCTATTATATCTGCAACCATCGCTTGTTTTGACTTCACTGACAAACCTCCAGAAAGCATATCCCAAATCCTAGTTAATAAACCTATCTCCTGCTGACGTCAACCCTGAGTTAATTGGTTACTTTTAAATGAATCAGCTTTTCGTTGCCGGATGCTAGAGAAATATGATCAGCCGGTATCGCCAGTTCTTTGACCAGGTAATCCTTCAAGGTTGCGGCGCGCTTTTTGTCCTGCCGTGATGTGCGCCGATTGGTCAGAGGTGTTTCGATTGAAAACCGTGTGGCAGGCCACTGGGCAATCAGTTGCCGGAGCGGCTGCAGTGTTTTGATGCTGCCCTGATCAAGCTCGTCTTTTTCGGTAAAGCCGATCGGCGGCAGATACGGGGTTGTCTCCACCGTCAGTTCAATCTTCTCGTTCAACTTTTTCTCAAGAGCCGTCGTGAGCCAGTGCAACTCCTGAAGATTAGCCGGGTAATCGCGGGCAAGGGTGAGCGTGACTCTCATTGGCTTCTTCTGGTCGGAGAATGTGACGCTGCAGACGCTCACCTTATAGGGCGCAATAAACGATTCTACCTCGCGGCATCCTTCCCTGAGCAGTGCCACGGTTTTTTCCTGGAGCGTACCCATTGTTTCCGGTTTGGGAGGCGCTGCCGGAGTGATGGCGCGCAGCGGAGCCTGTGGTTCGACCGCGCCGGAGCGGACGATAACCTGTTCCAGTTCCAGTTTTGCACTGCCAATCTGGCTGGTCAGCTCTTTTTCAATCTTCTGTTGTTCGTCGATTTCCACATATTTTACCGTATTGATTGTGGCGGCCACGATATATTTCCCATCGACCTTGTTGATCGAAACGGCTGTCAGGCGTGATTTGAGTTGATGGTTGAAGTTTTCTCTCAAAATGTTTTCCACCCGGCCGGTCAGCTTCACTTTGCGGATGTCAGTCACCAGCGTGTACAGTAATGGTATCGAAATAATCACCAGTACTGTGCCCAGAATCTGGAAACGGCGTCTGGCCGGATAGCGGGATTCCGCGGCCATGCTCCCCCGGAACCGGCAAGAGTAGAAAACCGCATTGGAGCTGATCACAATTGCCACCAGGTTGGTAAAGAAGAGCAGGAAACCGCCGGCAGCGATTCCGAACTGCCAGGTGCCGATACCATAGCCGACGACACTTAAGGGGGGAATGACCGCCGTGGCCACGGCAACTCCGGTGGTAGTGAAAAGATAGTTTTTGCGGGTGCAGAGCGCCAGCGCTCCGGATGTGCCGGCAAATACGGCTATCAGCAGATCGTATATGTTGGGGCGGGTGCGGGAGAGAATCTCGTGGGTAGCGCCTTTAAGGGGGGAAAACAGAGTGAAGAGTGCGGCCACAAAGACGGCCAGCAGGATACTGATTGTAATATTACGAATCGCCCGGCGCGTCAGGACTAGGTCGCCCATTGTAAAAGCCAACCCGAGCGAAAAGATCGGTCCCATCAGCGGTGAAATCAGCATGGCGCCGATTACGACCGCTACGCTGTTGGTCAGCAGTCCGAGCAGGGCTATCAGGTTGGACAAAGTGATCGAAGAAAGGTAGTTCGGGGAGAGCTCCGTGCGCCCGACCAGGTCTGAAATCACATCATGGTGGTCGATTTCATTGGTCTTCTCGTCCAGATATCGCGAAAAACGCGCGGAGAGCAGCTTCCACATCGCCGCAAATGGCCTGCCGTGCTCTTCTGTCACCAGCTACCTCCGGTCAGTGCGAAACTTTTGCTGATCACTCTGCATCCACCCTGCTGACCCTGAATGGGGGTTGTTTGTAAGATTCAGGCAGGTACGACTCCGGTATGGTGGTCATATTGCCGTCCCGCAGGGTTGCGTAATGTGGAGACATGATTTCAACGCCACCCTCATTGAACTTTTCCTGGATGTTCTGGTGCAGTTCCGAATAGGTGCGGGCCATGACCGAGGGCCTGTCGGTGTAGGCGTTGATCTGGTAACTGACGTAGAAATCGTCCAGGCTGGTCTGAAGCACGAAAGGCTTCGGCAGCTCCAGGATGTTTTCGGTCGCCAGCGCCGCCGCTATCATCAGCTCATGAACCTGTCGCCAGGGCGCATCGTAACCGATGGTAATGGTTGTATGCAGGATCAGCCCGTACTCCTGTGCCGATGAGCTGTAGTTGATGATGTGGCTGCTGAGAACCATGGCATTGGGAACGGTGATATCCACATTCTTGATGGTTCGTATGCGGGTAACCAGCAGGTTTTTTTCGACCACATCGCCGATTGTATCCGCTATTTTTACCCGATCCCCCAGTTTGAAGGCCCGCATGTAGGTCAGGATTACTCCGGCCACGATATTTGAAATGGCCGACGAAGAGCCGAGAGAAAAGAGTACGCCCAGAAATACCGAAACTCCTTTAAAGGCCGGCGAATCGGCACCCGGCAGGTAAGGAAAGGCCACCACCGCCGCAAAGGCTATGATCAGAAAACGGACGATCTTGAAACTTGGTGTGGCCCAGTCATGGTAAAAACCGGGTATGGTGATGGTCTGCTTTTCAACCTCGGAAAAAAGGAACTGGGTGAATTTGATCGAGTAGTGGGTAATTACGGCGATCACCAGCAGAAAAAATATATTGGGCAGATAGGTGACGAAAGAGATTCCGACTTTCTCGATCGGAGTCAGGATGTAGGAGAACAGCTTGGTCGCCATGCCGCGGGTCCAGGGGAAAAAGCTCAGCAGCAGCGGTATGTACAGGTATAACAGTCCGAGCAGAAGAACAACCCTCGCCCCGCGAAACACTGACTTCAAAACCGAGACGATCCGTTCTTCATTCAAAACTTCAATTGATTGAAAACGAACCGAGCGGATGTAAGTGCCGCGCCAGGATTCGATTTTGGCAAGCATTCTGGGGAAAAAACGATTGATTACCGTGAGTGCTGCGATCAGCGCCAGCGTGGCCAACAGGCTGTATAGAGCGCCGAACAGAATGCTCTGCATGCCGTATTCCTTGTTTCGGGCTTCTATGGCTGTGCGAATTTTTTTGGCGAAATCCTCTGCCAGAGCCAGGCGCGGTTTCCCTTCGGCCAGGGCGTCTCCTTCAGACACGCTCATCAAAACAGTGTCGCCGTAGATTATGTCGCTGCTGTTTTCGCTATCGACCACTTTTAATGATTCAGGATTAAACAGGGGGTCTTTTGCGAATCTGGCAATCCGTGTGGAGATGGTTCTGGCGCGGTCTTCCGGTGAAAAAGAGAGCACTTTGACTTTGATGGCAAGCAGGGGTTTGCCGTCAAGCATGACCTGGGCTTCCGGCAGCGCTGGTTCGGTTTTTTGCGCAGTGGCCTCGGCTGAATCTTTACCCGCACCTTTTTTCTGAGGCGCCGCGGTTGCCATCGTTGCAGTCATGACCAGTAACAGGGCTATGGCGATCAATCTGCGAATCATATTATTCCTCTTGAATATTCCGGATTAACGGTTAAACAGGGCATGCAGATCGGGAATGGCCTTTATCATTATTGACTGGAGGGCATCCTGCAAAACGGCGCTGACGAGCATGTCACGATCCTTTATATCCGTTTTGGAGGATGCGGTCGTGTACTCCAGTCGCTTGATCAACTGCCCCTTCCGGATAACGTCGATCCCGACTGTCACCCGGCATTTTGCCTTGATATCCGCCAGGTCCGAGATCTGTTCCAGTTCAATCACTGTCTTGGTGAGGTCAATCAGGTTCTGCTCGCTTCCGGTGCGTTTTGTAACGGGCAGATTGGTGTAGCCAGCTCTTTTGAATTCCAAGCCGAAAGCGGCCTGGAGAATTTCAGCTGCGGAACGGGGGCTCAATATTTCATCGATTTTTTTGTTGTCATCATTGCGGACATCCCCCAATACCCATTTGATATCAGGTGACCGGGTCTGCTGGCTTTCCGGAATCACGATATAGATATCGCCGCTGCCGCTGCGAATGGTGGCGGCGGGCTCATAAAGTGTGTTCACGTTGCGGGCATAGCGGGCGCAGCCGCTCGTGAACAGCATGCAGGTAATTGCCAAAAGCATGGCAGGGCGTATCAGGTTGAATTTGCCAGTTGATATTTTCATTGTTGGACCCCTTTGTCGGTTGTGGAATCGTTGATTTGCTGTTTCTTTTCGAGTGTAGCAGTTTTTGCTGAACATTCACTCAAGCTGGACTTTAGTTTCTTTATCTCGATCGTTTTGCGCAACGAACCGGGAAGCATGGCCAGAAGTGTCGCCAAAACTCCGGAGCCGAAAGTCAGGAGAAGAATTATTACCATTGGACCGTTGAAATACCACCCCATAAAAGTTACCTGCGCCGACTGCGAATTCTGTACGGCAAAAAAAGCCATTACCATGGAAAGTGCAATCGCTGCAACCAGTGCAAATTTCATATCAACCTCCGTATGATTTTCCCGGCATATCGGGATAGATACGATCAACCAGTTTCCCCAGGGTCATCCCTTGAATGACGATGGAGAATACGACAATTATGTAGGTAATGGTAATAATTGTTGGGCGTTCCGGCACAGGCGGAATCGAGAGCGCCAGGGCTACTGAAATCCCGCCGCGCAAGCCGCCCCAGGTCAGAATTCTTATGGCGCCAGGGCTGAATTTCCTGAAAGTCTTCATAATCAGCACCGCCCCGCCAGCGCTGCTCCAGCGGGCGAACAGGGTGATCGCTATCGCCAGCAGCCCGGCCATGAACAGCTCACTGGTAAAGGGCATGACCAAAACTTCCAGGCCGATCAGCATGAAGAGCAGGGCATTCAGAATCTCATCCATCAGCTCCCAGAAATCATCCAGCCGGATGCGGGTGATTTCCGACATGGCAAAGGCACGGCCGTGGTTGCCAATCAATAAACCCGCCACCACAATGGCAATCGGACCGGAAGTGTGGATCCTGTCCGCCAGGGTATAACCCCCCATCACCAGCGCCAGCGTGATAATGACTTCCACCTGATAGTTGTTGACCCGCTTGAGCATCCGGTAGGCGATCAGGCCGATCGCAAGACCCAGCAAGGCTCCGCCGACCGCTTCCTTGAAAAAAAGCACCGCCACGCGCCCTACGGTTACATCGCCCCCGCCCAGCGCCAGTTCCAGAATAATCAGAAACACCACAACGCCGATGCCGTCGTTAAAGAGCGATTCTCCGGCAATCTTGGTTTCGAGGCTTTTGGGGACACCGGCCGTTTTGAGGATGCCGATGACCGCCACCGGGTCGGTCGGCGAAATCAGCGCCCCGAACAGCAGACAATAAATGAACGACACCGGGATATTCAGGAAATCCAGAACGATCCACGTCAGAGCGCCCACAATGAAAGTAGAGGTGACGACCCCCACGGTGGCCAATACCGTAATGGCCCATTTTTGACTTCTCAAGTCATCGAGCTTGATGTGCATGGCCCCGGCAAACAGCAGAAACGACAGCATGCCGTGCAGCAGCGCCTGATTGAAATCAACTGTTTCCAGCAATCTGGCAACGCCGTTCTGGCCGACATTCACACCCAGCCAGCCGAGCAGGACGATCCCGAGAGAGGCCATCAGCGCGATAAACATGATCCCGATGGTGGTCGGCATGCGCAGAAAGCGGTAATTGATATAACTGAAAAAGGCCGTCATCACCATCAGTATGGCTGTTATTTCGAAAAAGCTCATTTCTGATCGGTCAGCCTTACGTTGAATACCGGCGCTTCCACCAGGTGGAAAGTGGCAGAGGCCATGGAAACCTTGCCGTCGGTTGCGTCAAACTCCTCCATGATCCGGGTGAACAGAATATCCTTGGTTGTGCGGCGGCGCTTGAAATCGGTGACGTAGCGGATGGTGAATTCCAGCCAGTTGTCGTTGGCAATCAACGTCACCGCCGGCTCAATCCTGGCATCCTCGATGCGATACTTGTTGACCATTTCATGCCAGGTTTTCTTGGCTGCCGGAACTAAATGACCCAATTCATCATCGGCAATCTTCTGCATGATTTCACGGGCCAGCTTGTAGTCGCTGCCGTATTTGACCGGAACTTTTATTTCATCCCACAGAAAGGGGAAGTCGCCGGAGTAATTGAAGACCGGCTCCTTGAAAACAAAACTGTTGGCAACCCGGACGATACGGCCGTTGTACTGATCGGCCTTCACCCAGTCACCGGTTTCCATGAGTGTTGTCCGCAATACGCCGACATCAATCACGTCGCCGGTAATGCCGCCCAGTTGAACGCGGTCGCCGACTGAATAGAAATTGCCGAAGGAGATCGCCACCCATCCGGCAATGCTGGCAATCACCTCCTGCAGGGCGAAAGCGATACCGGCGCCCGCCACACCAAAAGCGACGGTCAGGCTCCCGAGCTTGTTGCTGAAAACAACGGTTACCAGAATCACCGATACCAATGCCCCGAATGCGTTCACCAGCTTTCTGAAACGGTAGCGGCTGTCGGTATTTTCAATGCGTCCCAGGAGCACCCGCCGGACTACGCGGGTCAGCACATTGATAATAATGATGCCTACTATTACGGCGACTATCTTGCCGACGGTCGGGTCATAAAGCCATTCTGTAACTGCGGGCATCATGCTGCTCTCCATGTCTCACCTCTTTATTCAGGCTCTATGCCCTGCATGTTTTACATAGCATATCCAATGAATCCAGTAAATCAACATAACCGGCAATTCCATCTTCATAACTTGAACAACTCACATATGAATGGTATCACATATGAATATGAGGCGAAGCCAAAAAACGAGCACGCACCCAAGCTGATCCGGAAATCAATATCAATGAAAAACAACTTGGATAACGACAGGAAACAACAGGATCATTCGTGGGAATTTGTGGGGTGGGGCAAGTCCGAAAGGATTGATGATCTGATCGGTTTGCCTGAGCCGGGTACCGTTCCTCCATCCCATCCCAAAAAGCTCGGAATGTGGCGTTCGACCGCCATCTGCGGCAACGACATCACCTCCAGCTGCCTGTATGTGGCCGCCCTGTGCGCCGCCCAGGCCGGTTTTCTGGCGCCGGTGGTGCTTCTGCTCGTGGCCGGAGTCCTCTACTTGTTCCGCAAGGTATACGCCGAAGTCGGCAGTGCGCTGCCCCTGAACGGCGGCACCTACACGCTGCTGCTGAATACCACCAATAAAAACGCCGCGGCCGCCGCAGCCTGCCTGACCTTGCTGTCATACATCGCCACGGCGGTCATCAGCGCCAGTGAAGCGATGCATTACGCCCACCACCTGCTGCCGGGACTCCCGGTCATGACGGCGACGGTTGCCCTGCTCGGTTTATTTGCCCTGCTCAACCTGATCGGCATCGGCGAATCGGCGGCGGTCGCCCTGGTCATATTCGTGTTCCATATGCTCACGCTGACGATTCTCTGCGTCACATCCGTGGTTATGATCGTAAACGACCCGTCGCTGCTCAACATGAATATGACGGTGCCTACTCCGGGTGGTCTGCTGCACGCCCTCTTTTTCGGATTCGCAGCGGCCATGCTCGGCATCAGCGGTTTTGAAAGCTCCGCAAACTTCATCGAGGAGCAGGCACAGGGTGTCTTCCCCAAAACACTCAGGAACATGTGGATCGCGGTTGCCGTCTTCAATCCGCTGATCAGCCTGCTGGCGCTCGGCATTCTGCCGGTGGCCGTAATCCAGCAGGTCCCGCCGGATCTGCTGGCGCAAATGGGTAACTTATCCGCAGGGAACTGGCTAGGGGTTCTGGTCAGTATCGATGCCACCCTGGTCTTGTCCGGAGCTGTGCTGACCGGCTTCGTCGGCGTGACCGGCCTGATGCGCCGCATGACCCTTGACCGCTGCCTTCCGCAATTTCTTCTCCAGGAAAACAGGTGGCGGCATACCAATCACTGGATCATAATCGGTTTTCTGCTGCTCTGCTGGTCGATTCTGGCCGTTACGGGGGGCAAAATCGGGGTGCTTGCCGGTGTCTATACCCTCTCGTTCCTCTGCGTCATGGCGCTCTTCGCGATCGGCAATATGCTGCTGAAGGTCAAGCGGGGACGTTTGCCGCGTGACAC
Source organism: Geobacter sp. (assembly GCA_009684515.1). Classification (GTDB taxonomy): domain Bacteria; phylum Desulfobacterota; class Desulfuromonadia; order Geobacterales; family Pseudopelobacteraceae; genus JACRCG01. Next base: position 80,248 of record WKKS01000009.1, on the reverse strand, counting down.
CCGCGCCAGCTGGCCCAAGGTCAGCATCGCCCTGGTCGCCGTGATCGCCGGACTTATCGGAAATATCATGCTGGATCCGACCTCAGTACGCATATTTTTTGAATATTACGCCGTGGTGGCCGGTGTTGTCGTGGTGATGTTTCTTCGCATTCAGCTGCTGAAGCTCGTCCTGGTCATATCCAAGGCTGTTGTGGAAAAGATTCAGAAAACCAACGAGCTGCTCCACTCCAAGATTGCACAGACCATTGACCAGATCAACAGCCGGACCGTGATCTTTTTCACCAAAGGGGACGATCCGGCAAACCTGAATCAAGCGGCCCTGTATGTCATTAAAAACGAACAGACCAAATGGCTCAAGGTTGTCCACGTTTTTGGCAAGGAAGAAGATATACCGCCGAATCTTGCACAGGATTTGAAAACAATCGACCGCTTGTACCCCTCGCTAAGAATCGACTTCGTTGCCGTACAGGGAACTTTCGGACCCGAACTTATTGAAGAACTTTCAAAGCGTCTGGGCGTGCCGAAAAACTACATGTTCATCGGCACACCCGGCGACCGCTTTCCCCACGAGATAGAAACCCTGGGAGGTGTCAGACTAATTTTGTAAAATGTTGATAAAAAACAGGAATATTTCAATTTTTGCCGTAGTCTTCTTTATTATTGTTATTTCTGAAGTATAGTTTGTTATCAGCACGTCGCTTTTCTTTCTGTTAAATAATGGGGGGGACATGAGAAACATTGATTACAGCAATAACGTCGCAATAACGCGGGAAATATTCTGGGTCGGTTTTTACGATGAGGAAGCGAACCTGCACTGCAACCCCTACCTTTTGATCGACGAAAAAGATGTCATCCTGTTTGATCCCGGCTCCATTCCCCACTTCCCGATTGTCATGAGAAAAGTCATCGACCTTGTAAAGCCGTCGGATATATCCCTGATCGTCGCCTGTCATCAGGACCCGGACGTCTGCGGCAACCTTGCGGTCATGGAAGATGTCATTGGCCGTTCCGATCTGAAAATTGCCGCTCACTCCAACTGCATCCGCCTGATCCGGCACTACGGGATCAAGTCGGAATTTTACGCGGTTGATGAGCATGATTATAAAATTACTCTCGGCAGCGGACGAATCCTCGATTTCCTCTACACTCCCTATCTGCATTCACCCGGCGCGATTGTGACCTATGACCGCCAAAGCAAGACTCTTTTCAGCGGCGACATCTTCGGCGCGGTTTCCAAAGAGTGGTCACTGTTTGCCAAGGATGATTATCTGCCGGCCATCGACACCTTTCATCAGCTGTACATGCCCAGTAACGAGCTATTGAAGCACGGCATGGAAAATATCGAAAAGTTTGATCTGGAACGAATCCTGCCGCAGCACGGCTCGGTGCTGGAGGGTGACAAGATCAGCGCCACCATCCAGCACCTCAAGACACTCCCCTGCGGGATTGATTTGGCGGTGAGGTAGATATGTCCGAAAACATACTCAGAACCAGTGCCCGAAATGTCAATGAGGTTCGCGACATCAACCGCGACCTCGTCGAACAATCTCTCCGGATGCGCTGCCTGGCCTATCTTTCCCAGGTAAAGGCAACGCTGCTCACCGAAACTATTTTTGAGGTTGATAACAGCAAGAAAAACCTCAAGGATTTAAACAGCAGGCTCGTCAGCCAGAATGACCTGATATCCGAGCAAAAAGAAGAGATTCAGACCCAGCTCGAGGAGCTTACCATTACCAGGCTGGAGCTGGAAAAGGCCAACGCAGCACTTGAAGAAAAGAACCGGGAACTGGGAAGGTTCAACAGACTCTTTATTGACCGGGAGTTCCGGATCAAGGAGCTGAAGGATCGGCTTAAAGAGCTGGAAGGGAATCCATAGTGGGAGAGTCGGCAGGTACTCATCATATGTCATGGTGCAGATTGAAAACGGTACTGCTCTATTTATTACCATTCACACTGCTGGCGGTATTGATCCTGGCTCTGCTTTACCGTAATGAGGCAGGGCAGATTCAAAATAATATGCAGAAAAACGCCATAAACCTGGTGTCACTGCAAAAAAGTAGAATTGGCGATAAAACCAGCCTGATTTCAACGGACCTGCTGTATTTTGCGAACCACCGCCATATACGGGATATGTTCGTTTCACCGGCAGCCAGCCGTAAGGAAGCAGCAAACGATCTGGCTCTGTTCAGCCGGGTCAGCAGAAACTATGACCAGATCAGGGTTTTGAATTCCGCCGGTATGGAAATGATCAGGATAAATCTGATTGAAAACGGGGTGACAATTGTTCCGCAGAACCAGCTTCAGAACAAGGGGGACCGATATTATTTCAAGGAGGCGTATTCTCTGCGGAAAGGGGAATTGTATGTTTCTCCGATCGATTTGAATATCGAACGTGGTCAGATTGAACAGCCGCCCAAGCCGATGATTCGTTTTGCAACACCTCTGTTTGATAAGGCGGGACGTAAGCAGGGCATCCTCATTTTTAATTATCTGGCGGCCAACACCCTTCTGGAATTCAGGGAGCTGGCTGCCGGATCTGCCGGTCAAAGCATGCTGCTTAACAAAGGCGGTTACTGGCTCGTCGGCCGATCTGCCGACGAAGAGTGGGGATTCATGTATGCGGCCGGTAAGCAGAAAAACATGGCGCACAGTTATCCGGAAGCGTGGCGAACCATCAGCGGAGCTGATCAAGGCCAGTTTATGACTAAAAAGGGGCTGTTTACATTTGTTACTGTCAGTAACAGTAAATCAAACGCAGACGACTGGAAAATAGTTTCTTTTATCCCCGCTGAATCACTGCAGGCCGCAAAGCACCCCGTCCGGAACAAGTACGTGATCATCTTTTTGCTGGTGCTGGCTTTGTCGGCCTTTGCGAGCTGGCTGGCCGTATTCAGAGAATTCTTGAAGAGACAAAAGGAAGCAGAGCTGCTGCGGCAAAGCGAACAGTATAACCGCCTGCTGTTTGAACTGTCTCCCATAGGCCTGGCTCTCTGCCGCATGGATGGCGGCCTGGTGGATATAAATCCGGCATATGCCGCGATCATGGGGCGGTCTGTCGAGGAAACGGTGAAGCTTAGCTATTGGGATATCACCCCGGTAAAATATCAGGAACAGGAATTGGAGCAACTGAAAAGCCTGGAAGAAACAGGTCGCTATGGCCCCTATGAAAAAGAGTATATCCACAAGGATGGAAGACTCATTCCGGTCAGGCTCCAGGGGCAAATCATGGAGCAGAACGGAGAAAAATACATCTGGTCCAGCGTTGAGGATATTTCGGAGAGCAAGCAGAGCGAGCAGAAACTCCGCAGGAAAGAAGAAGTCCTCCTTATCTTTGTTGAACATTCTCCTGCGGCGATTGCCATGTTTGACCGGGAGATGAAATACATTGCCGCCAGCCACAGGTTTCTCTCTGATTATGGTTTGGGTCATCAGGATGTGGTCGGTTTGTCACATTATGATGTGTTTCCTGAGGTCCCTGAAGAATGGCGTGAAATTCACCGGCGCTGTCTGGCGGGGGGGATTGAAAAAGCGGAAGAAGACCGGTTCCCAAGAGCAAACGGGAAAGTGGACTGGGTACGCTGGGAAATCCGTCCCTGGTATGAAACCGAAGGCGAAATTGGCGGCATCATCCTGTTCTCGGAAGTCATCACCGAGCGGAAAGTGGCTGAAGACGCCCTGCGCAATTCGGAGGAAAAGTTTCTCAAAGCCTTTCACGCCACTCCGGATGCCATTGTCATCAGCCGTTTGTCCGACGGCCTCATTTTTGAATTCAACGAAATGTTTCTCCAACAAACCGGCTTTTTGCCTGAAGAGGTTCGCAACCGCTCGACGGTCGATTTGCATCTGTGGGCCAGTGAGAGTGATCGAAAACGATATGTCAACGGCATAAGGGAGCAGGGGAAGGTCCGGGAAATGGAAGCGATGTTTCGTGCCAAGTCGGGTGAAATTCTCATTGGACTCGTGTCGGGTGAAAGCATTGAACTTAACGGTCAGCCATGCCTGCTGACGATTATCCGCAATATCACCGATCGCAAACTGGCCGAGCTGGAACTGGAGAAACACCGCGATCATCTTGAAGAGCTGGTCAAAGAGCGCACTGAAAACCTGGAACAAAAGACGCATCAGCTGGAGCGATCTCAGCAGGCCATGCAGTACCTGCTGGAAGACATAAATGTGGCCAATAAACAGCTTGAACAGGCCAATAACAAGCTGATGGAGATGGATCGACTTAAATCCATGTTCATCGCTTCCATGAGCCACGAGCTGCGCACTCCGCTCAACTCGGTGATCGGCTTCTCCAGCATTCTGCTGAACGAGTGGGTCGGCCCGCTGAACGACGAACAGAAAAAGAACCTAAGCTCCATACTCAGATCCGGAAAGCATCTGCTGTCGCTGATCAACGATGTGATCGATGTTTCAAAAATTGAAGCCGGCATGATTGAGGTCAGCCGGGAGGATTTCGAACTGGCAGAATTGCTGGCGGAAGTGGAACAGACCTTTGCCAAGGAGGCCAGGGACCGGGAACTCACCTTCAGCATGCAACGCCTCAATCTGGCGATGCACACCGACCGGCGCCGACTTCTGCAATGTCTGCTTAACCTGGTCAGCAACGCTCTCAAGTTTACCGAGCAGGGGAGGGTGACGGTAGCCGTCAGTTGCGATCAAAATAAAAACGAAGTGACAATCGCCGTAACCGACACCGGCATCGGCATCGGGGCGGAAGATCAGGCCAAGCTGTTTCAGGCTTTCAGCCGGATTCAGTCACATCTCAGTGCTACCGTCCTTGGGACCGGGCTTGGGCTTTATCTGACCAAAAAAATTGCTGTTGATATACTGCATGGCCATTTAACCGTTACGAGTGAACTGGGGACCGGCAGTTGTTTCACTATCGTCATTCCTGTCAGGGTCGAAAATGGCCGAAATAAACCGGTGATAACCGGCTGGATGCAGAACGGGAGTAAAGCGCATGATACCGATTCATTTTGAACTAAACGACAAGCCCCACAATCCGGATGCTTCGGTTGAAGTGTTCGTGGCAGGAGGGGCGGTATGCTAGAACCGGCCATTCCAATCAATGAAGCCGCCAGACTGCACGCGCTGCGCTCTCTGAACATCCTCGACACTCCGGCCGAGGAGCGTTTCGACCGTTACACCCGCCTGGCCCAGCAGATTCTCCAAACGCCGATCGTGCTGATCAGCCTGATCGATGACAAACGCCAGTGGTTCAAATCGCGGCAGGGGCTTGATGCAACCGAGACACCGCGTGACATCTCCTTCTGCGGTCATGCCATACTCGGGGAAGAACTGTTCTGTGTCCCGGATGCCGCCGCAGACCCGCGCTTTGCCGACAATCCCCTGGTTACCGGCGCTCCCGATATCCGCTTCTATGCCGGGGCGCCGCTGGCTCTGGACGGCGGCGAGCGGATCGGGACCCTCTGTGCCATCGATCGTGTGCCGCGTGAACTCAGCGCCGGGCAGCGCACGGCCCTGATCGATCTGGCCCGCTGCATCGTTGACGAACTCCAGGTGCAGACCACCCGCGCGCAGTTGGCGGACAGGGAACAGCAGCTGCAAAAATCGGCCGAAACGGTGCGCAGCATTATCGACACCGTCGTGGACGGCATCATTACGATTGATGCCCAGGGGGTGATGCAGACGGTTAATCCGGCCGCCGAGCGCCTGTTCGGCTACACCGCCGCAGAAATGACCGGTAAAAACGTAAATTTGCTGATGCCCGAGCCGTATCACAGCGCCCATGACGGTTTTCTGCGCAATTACCTCAAGACCGGCAGGAAAAAAGTCATCGGCATCGGCCGCGAGGTGACCGGTCTGCGCAAGGACGGCAGCACCTTCCCGATGGAGCTGGCGGTGGGGGAGATGGCGGTCAACGGTCGGCAGATGTTTACCGGCATCGTGCGCGATATTACCGAAAGAAAACTGGCCGAGATCGATATGGCCCGCTTCAGCGCCATTGTAAATTCCTCCGATGACGCCATCATCAGCAAGACGCTCACCGGCATGGTTACCAGCTGGAACGGCGCCGCCGAGAGGCTTTTCGGCTATTCGGAACAGGAGATGCTCGGTTCACCGATGACCAGGATCATTCCTCAGGACCGTCTTGATGAAGAAACGGAAATCCTTGCCAGGATCGGCAACGGCGAACGCATCGAGCATCTGGAAACGGTCCGGATCAAAAAGGACGGCGGCATTGTCCCGGTTCTGGTGACGGTTTCGCCGATCAAGGATGCAGCGGGAACGATTATCGGCGCTTCAAAGATTGTGCATGACATTTCCGACCTCAAGCTGGCTCAGGTTGAGTTGATCAAGGCCAAGGAGGCCGCCGAAGCAGCCACTCTTGCCAAGAGCGACTTTCTTGCCAACATGAGCCATGAGATCCGCACGCCGATGAATGCCATTCTCGGCATGCTTTATCTGGCCATGAAGACCGAGATGTCGCCGGTACTCTACAACTATCTGAGCAAGGCCAAGGGCGCAGCCGATTCACTGCTCGGAATCATTAATGACATCCTGGATTTTTCCAAAATTGAGGCCGGAAAGCTGGAGATCGAGTCGATCGAATTCGGCCTTGATTTCGTGCTGGAGCAATTGACCGATGCCATCGGTCTTCAGGCCGAAAAGAAAGGGCTCGAATTTCTGATCCGCTACGATACGGAAATTCCGCAGCGGCTGATTGGCGACCCGCTCCGATTGGGCCAGGTGCTGCTTAACCTGTGCGGCAATGCCGTCAAATTCACTGAGGCGGGTGAAGTCGAACTGTCGTTTTCCGGCCGGAATCTCAGCGAAGCCGGACTCACTCTTGAGGTTTGTGTGCGCGATACCGGAATCGGCATGACGCCTGAGGTACAGAACAGTATCTTTCGTAAATTCACCCAGGCTGATCAAACAACCACACGGCGATTCGGAGGCACGGGGCTGGGGCTGGCGATCAGCAAATTGCTGGTTGAAATGATGGGGGGAAACATTTGGGTTGAGGCTTCCGAGCCGGGCCGGGGCAGCCGCATCTGCTGCTCCTTGCCGCTCAAGATTTCACGGCAGGCGCTGGAACACCGGCGCGAACTGGTGGAGCGGGCCGGCCCTATGCTGAAGGATATCCGCGTCCTGGTGGTGGATGACAATGAGGTGTCGCGTGAAATCCTTTCCGAAATATTGCGCTCCTTTCAAATAAAAGTAACTGTTGCGGCTGATGGCGAGTCGGCTATGGAGAAGTTGAAAGCGGCATCAGGCGAACCTGTTGAAGTCGTGCTGATGGACTGGCGCATGCCCGGAATGAACGGCGACGAGGCCACCCGGCGGATTCGTGCCGACAATGCAATCCTGAATCAGCCAAAAGTGGTGATCGTGACCGCTTATGGCCGTGAGGATGTGATGAAGCTGACGGAGCAGGCCGGTGCCGACGGTTTTCTGGTCAAGCCGGTGTCGCCCTCAACCCTGCTCGACACGATTCTGACAGTATTGGGGCGCGATCAGTTTTTCGGGACGGAAAGCAGGGGTAGCGAGGCGCGCTTTGTCCCGCTCGGTGTCAGCTACAGTGGCGTTCACATGCTGCTGGTCGAGGATAACGAAATCAATCGTGAGTTTGCCGTGGAACTGCTGCAAAGCGTGGGGATCACTCTGGATGAGGCGCTTAATGGCGAAGAGGCGTTGGCGATGGTGCAGAAGCGCGACTATGACGGCGTGTTGATGGATATCCAGATGCCGGTGATGGACGGCTTTGAAGCGGCACGGCGCATACGCGCCCTGGCGGAACAGCCGGGTGGGGAACGCTTTGCGGAACTGCCGATTATCGCCATGACCGCCATGGCGATGGCGGAAGATGCCGAGAAATGTCTGCAGGCCGGGATGAATGATTACATCACCAAGCCGGTTGCGCCGGAACGTTTGATGGCGGTGCTGGCGAAGTGGCTGCGGGTGGCCGGCGCTGCTGCCGATGCTTCAGTCGGCCAGGCTGACTCTGAAGTCGCAGTCCCCGGAATCCCGGCCGAGTTGCTGGCCCTGAAAACCCTTGATGCAGAACAGGGCGTCCGCCGCATCGGCGGCAGCGCGGAGGCTTATCTGAAACAGCTGCGCCGTTTCCGCGAACATTATTCCGGTTCATTGACCAAATTGCAGCGACTGATCGCGGAAAGCGGCCTGGTTGCAGCCGAGGAGTATTGCCACGCCCTCAAAGGGGTCACCGGGAATTTGAGCGCCGGTCCGCTGTTCAGCTGTATCGCCGAACTGGATCTTGAGTTGAAGAAGGGACGAATGCCGGCTCCGGAACTATTTGAACAGATGGGACGCCTGCTGCAGGAAACCTTGATTGAAATCGACGGACTGGCCGCTCCGGTTGGTGATCCGATTAAGCCTGCCGCCGCATTGGAACGCACTGAACTGCGGGCCAAACTGCTGGCCCTGTCATCCCTGCTCCGGAATGATCTGGGAGCCGCCGATCTGTTGTTGGCCGGTCTGCGCAAGAACGTGGCGGGTACGGAAATAGAGCCGGAAGTCAGCCGGATCGCCGGGCTGGTGGATCGATTTGCCATTGACGAGGCGCTGGCCGGGATCGATGCCTTGGATCGCCGTCTGGGTGAGGAAGCATGAATTCATTAACAGAGGAGCATCAGCCATGACTGAAGTCAGCGGCAAATCCAAAATCCTGATTGTCGATGACGTTGCGGAGAACATCCACGCGCTTATGAACATTCTGCGCGACAGATATGCAGTTATCGCCGCAACCGGGGGAGAAAAAGCCCTGGAACTGGCGCGGCAGCAGCCGCAGCCTGACTTGATTCTGCTGGATATCAAAATGCCTGGCATGGATGGCTATGAAGTGTTGCATAAGCTCAAGTCAGAGCCGGTTACGGCAGAAATACCGGTCATATTTGTAACGGCCCTGTCGGAAACGGAGGACGAAGCCAAAGGTTTGAAGATGGGGGCGGCCGATTATATTACCAAGCCGGTCAATCCGGATCTGCTGAAGGTGCGGGTGATGGCCCAGCTCGAACTGCTGAATTATCGCCGCAACAGCGCGCAGCACGGCGCGGTAAATATGACCGGAACAAATGCAACTCCCAGCATTCTGGTGGTGGATGATGTGCCGGAGAATGTGCACGACCTGATCGGTGCGCTTTCCAGTGTGTATCCGGTTATGGTTGCTACAAGTGGGCAGAAGGCGATCGAAGTTGTGGAGGGAGCCAGTCCGCCCGACCTGATCCTGCTGGATATCCTGATGCCGGAAATGGATGGCTATGAGACCTGCCGCCGGATCAAGGCAACCGAAGCCGGAAGCCGTATTCCCGTCATATTTCTCAGCGTGCTTGACCAGCCGTTTGGCAAGGTCCGGGGCTTTTCCCTGGGAGCCGCCGACTACATCACCAAGCCGTTCGATATCGATGAAATTCATGCCAGAATCCGGACACATCTGCAGCTGAGCCGTCTGCAGCGCTACTATGAGCAACAGGTTGCCGAACGGACTGCCATCCTTAAAAAACTGGAGCTGGCCAATGCTGTCCTGGAAGAGAAGAACGCTGAGCTGGAACGGTTCAACAACCTGTTTGTTGACCGCGAGTTCCGGATCAAGGAATTGAATGACAAGGTCAAGGAGTTGAAAAAAAGATTGGAAACAGAGGGAGCCAACCCATGAAAACAGTGCTGGTGGTGGAAGACAACCAGGATAACCTGCAAATCATCACCTATGCCTTAAGGCACGCCGGTTATGGCGTGATCAGCGCCGAAAACGGCGAAGATGGCGTTGAACTGGCCATTGCCAATAAGCCTTTCTTCATCGTCATGGATATCAACCTGCCCGGTATTGACGGCATCGAAGCGACCCGCAGAATCCGGGCGTCCGGGATTGACGGAGCTATTCCGGTGATTGCCATTACTTCCTACGCCATGATGGGTGACCGTGAAAAAATCATGGCAGCCGGTTGCAACGGCTATTTTGAGAAACCATTCGACCCGCTGACGATTGTGGCGCAGATTCACAAAATAATCGGCGTTACTGCGGAGGATTAAATGAAAATACTCATCGTTGACGACAGCGCTCAAGACCGGTACCTGCTGAAAGTCAACCTGGAACATCGCGGCTGCCAGGTTATCGAGGCTGCAAACGGGGAAGAGGGGCTGCGCCTGGCGGGAGCTGAAAATCCGGATGTGATTATTTCAGATGCGCTGATGCCGGTGATGGATGGTTTCCAGTTTCTGCGAAATGCCAAGCTGGACAGGACGATCCGAACAATCCCCTTTATTTTCTATTCCGCTGTTTATACCGGATTCAATGAGTTCGAGCTTGCCACATCTTTGGGGGCCATAGCTTTTATTCTCAAACCAAAAGAACCTCAGGCATTCTGGGAAGAGCTTGTGGCGGTGCTGGAAAAATGCAGGACAAAAAATGAAATGTCGGTCAGTGAGAAATTGCTTGGTGAAGAAGAGGAATTTCTTAAAAAATACAGCCATATCGTTGCCAAAAAGCTGGAACAAAAGGTCAGGGAGCTTGAGGCTGCCAATGCGCTTGTTGAGGACAAGGTGCAGGAATGGCAGGAAACCTTTGATGCCATCGGTGACTGTGTGACTATCCATGACACCAGCTTCAATGTTCTGCTCGCAAATAAAGCTTGTGGTGTGTTACTTGGCACAACACCCGATAAAATCCGCTCAAGGAAATGCTTCGAGCTGTTTCACAGCCTCGGAGAACCGGTTGACGGGTGCCCGATGCGTACGGCATTGCAAACCGGTCACAGTTCCGATATTGAACGGTTCGAGCCGCTCTTCAATCGCTGGTTTTCTGTCTCCTGCTTTCCGCTTCACGGAAAAGACGGCGCTGTGCGTGGTGTGGTGCATTATGCCAAGGATATTACCGAGCGCAAAAAACTGGAAGAACAGCTTCTGCAGAGCCAGAAGATGGAGGCGGTCGGCACGCTGGCCGGCGGCATAGCCCACGATTTCAACAACATTCTCATGGCAATCACCGGTTACGGCAGCTTGGCTCTGATGAAGATGACCGCCGACGATCCGCAGCGAAAGAATGTGGAGCAGATGCTTGAAGCTGCCAACAGGGCCGCACACCTGACTAAAGACCTGCTGCTGTTCAGCAAAAAGCAGGTCTGCGAGCGGAAGGTGGTTGATCTGAACGAGACTGTCAGAAAGATCGAGAAGTTCCTGAGCCGGGTGATTGGGGAGGAAGTTGAATTCAAAACCATACTCCAGGAGCTGCCGGTCACGGTCCAGGCTGATGACCACCAGATTGGCCAGGTGCTGATGAACCTGGCCACCAACGCCCGTGACGCCATGCCCGGAGGCGGCCGGTTCACCGTGACGACTGAACAGATCCTGCTGGACAAGGAGTTCTCGACTGCCCACGGTTACGGCAAACCGGGTCGGTATGCCCTGCTGACCGCTTCGGATACCGGCAAAGGGATCGACACGGAAACCCAGAAACAGATTTTTGACCCCTTCTTTACTACAAAGGAAGTCGGCAAAGGCACCGGACTTGGCCTGGCTGTGGCGTACGGTATCATCAAACAGCATGAAGGTTATATCAACGTCTACAGCGAGCCCGGTATCGGGACCACCTTCAGAATCTACCTGCCGCTCGCCGGGCGGGCAGCTGACGGTGTAAAAGAGGATTGTCAGGGGAACACAGCGGTTCGGGGAACGGAAACGATTCTTCTGGCTGAGGACAACGACATGGTCAGGAGCATGGTGAAAGATGTTCTGACTGAGTTCGGCTATACGGTTGTTGTGGCAACTGACGGCGAGAGCGCGATCAGGAAATTTAATGCCGGCAATGGGTCAATTCAGCTTTTGCTGTTAGATCTGATCATGCCGAAAAAAAACGGCAAGGAAGCGTTTGACGAGATTAACAAACTGCAGCCTGGGATCAAGGTCATTTTTATCAGCGGTTACGCTCCCGATTTTGTGCTGCAGCAGACGGCGCCTGATCAGGAAATTCACCTGATTAACAAACCTATTTCACCAAATCTGCTTCTGCAAAAGGTCAGGTCTGTTCTGGACGAGTGAAGCCGGGTGCGCGGAGGATTGCTCTATTCGGAGACTCTCAGGTAGCTGGCGGGATCGACCGTTTCAAAGACCGCATTGTTCTTGCCCCTGTCCTTGGCGACATACATCAGCTTGTCAGCTTTTCCCAGCAGCGCATCGTAGGTGTCGCAGACTTCGGTGCAGGTCAGTACGCCGATGCTGGCGGTGATCTGCCAGCCGGTCTGGCTGGTCATGATGTCAAAGGCCTTGACCAGGTTCCCGATCGCATTGCGGGCCTGTTTTTCAGTGGTCTCCGGAAAGCAGATCACAAATTCGTCTCCGCCGACCCGTCCGGCAATATCTGTTTTGCGGATGGTCTGGTTGATCGTTTCACTGACCTGCTCCAGCAATTTGTCTCCGCGGGCGTGTCCCTGGACGTCGTTGACCTGCTTGAAATTGTCAAGATCGATGAATGCCAGCGAAAGCGGGTGGTTATAGCGTTTAGCCCGGTCCATTTCATCTTCCACCCGCCGCCGGAAAGCGCCCTTGTTCAATAAACCGGTCAGACGATCGGTGTCCGCCCTCAGCTTTTCGCGCTCCAGCGCCAGCCGCAGTTGCGCCTGCAATGAGACCGTGTAGGCGATCAGGGCAAAGATGGCGAAGCGTGAGAAAGCGTTCCAGGAGAGGATGGCATCGTTTTCACCGGGCAGTTTGTGGAATATGTTGACCATGGACCAGGAGATGGTCGCCGCGCCTGCCACAATAATCCCCCCCCACTTGCCGCAGAACCAGGCCGAAGCCAGAATCGGCACCGCATAAAGCAGCATCATCGAGATATGCGCGCCGGTCTGGAAGTCGTAATATCCGATCAGCATGGTGGTCATAATTGACGCTATAAAGATGAGACGATGGTCTGTCAACTTGTCTGCTCCTCTGTTTTGTGGTTGTTGCCGGCACCGTAGAAAAACATCCCGATTGTCATCAAGACGTTGGTGGCTATGATGACGCCGACCGTTATTAAAGAACTTGAGTCGTGAGCCGTGATAACTTTATTTGAATCAGCCGGTTACAGCTTTAGCTCACTCCTAGCTTTTCCTGGATTTTTTTCACAAGATCTCTTGGGCTAAATGGTTTCTCGATGAATTCAGAGTCCGGGTCGAAAGCTCCCCTGGCTTTGATCAGGTCGGGTGCGTATCCGCTCATAAATATTATTTTTGCATCGGGATTTATGGTCTTGATTTTTTCCGAAGCTTCCCTGCCATTCATAACCGGCATTACAATGTCCAGGATAACCAGGTCCACCTTGTCCTTGTTGCTGCTGAACTTCTGGACCGCGTCCTGTCCGTCACCGGCCGTGATGACCGTGTATCCGAAAGAACCCAGGACCTTGAGGAACATTTCCCGAACGGCGTCGTCATCGTCTGCCACAAGTATCGTCCCGGCAAATTCGCCGGATATCTCCTCGATGCCTCCATTTTTATTCTTGTCAGATCTGTTTACCAAGGGGAAATAGATGGTAAAGGTGGTGCCTTTGTCCAGTTCGCTACAGACATTTATAAAACCCTTATGCTGCTTTATTATTCCATAAACGATGGACAATCCGAGTCCGGTCCCTTTTCCGATCTGTTTGGTGCTGTAAAAAGGTTCAAAAAGCCTCTTCAACGTTTCCGCATCCATGCCCGATCCATCATCGGTAATTGTAATTCTGGCATATGCTCCCGGCTCGCAATATCCATAAATCTCAACCAGCTCTTCCGGCAGTTCGGCAAGTTCCGTTTCAACGGCGAGCTGCCCGCCGTTGGGCATGGCATCCCGTGCGTTGGTGGCCATATTCAGCAAAACCTGCTCGATTTGACCGGTATCGGCGTTAATGGTCAGAACCGGTTGTTTGAACGATATTGTCAATTCAATATCCTCACCAAGGATCGGCTTGATGAACTTCCCTATTTTAGTAATGATGTCATTGATATCGACCGGTTTAGGGTTGGAAATCTGTTTTCTGCTGAAGGCAAGCAGGCTCTTTGTGAGATTTGCAGCCCTGTCTGCGCCGGCGAGCACCTGATTCAGGTTTTCTCTCTGCGGATCATCCTTGCCCATCTTCATCGCAACGATTGAACCGAATCCGATGATGCTTGTCAGGATGTTGTTGAAGTCGTGCGCTATGCCGCCTGCCAGCTGTCCGATCGCTTCCATTTTCTGGGCTTGGCGAAGTTGCTCCTCAAGAGATTTCCTCTCGGTAATATCCTCTTTTATGGCGAGGTAATTGACAATCGAGCCGTCACTGTTTTTGACGGGGGTGATGATGGCCATCTCATGGTACAGTTCGCCATTCTTCTTGCGGTTGCAAAGCTCCCCTCTCCACATCTTTCCCGCCGAAATGTTCTTCCACAGCTCTGTGTATAGATCAGGATCGTTCAGTCCTGACTTGAAAATGGCCGGTTTTTGACCGATCACCTCCTCCATGCTGAAGCCGGTCAATTCGATCAGCCTCGGATTGACATATTCGATCACTCCATCGGGGTCGGTCATGAGAATCGAAAGCGGGACCTGCTCCAGGGCGTATTTGAGCTTGTTTATGGTTTCCGCCAGTTCCCTCTTCTCCTTTTGTTCCGCCAGTTCCCGGAGCGCCCTTTGAATTGATGGTACGAGTCTGGCTATTCCATCTTTCAGAACATAGTCAGCTGCGCCATTTTTCAATGATTCAATAGCGACGATCTCGCCGATGGATCCTGACACAAAGATAAATGGCACATCCGGACAGCGACGTCTGGCGGTTTCCAAGGCTGACGTGCCGTCATAGGAGGGTAGCGTGTAATCGGACAAAATCAGGTCATGACGACCGCTATCAATGGCTTTGTCATATTCGTCCTCGGTCTGAGCCAACTCCACTGCACAATCGGGCCATTGCTCCTCGAGAATGTCCCGAATTAACTCAGCATCCATCAGACTATCTTCAAGATGCAAAAAATGAAGTTTTGTTTCCATATCAAACCTCTGGAATTTGTTCATGCCCCGCGGAGAAATAACTTCCGGCATGTTTTAGATCGTCACTTTTGGCGGCAGGTTGATAATAGCCCAGTAGATGCCCAACGCTTTGATGGCTTCCATGAAGGCGCCGAACTCGACCGGTTTCACAACATAGCCGTTGACTCCGTTTTTATAGCTTTCCAACAGATCGATCTCCTCACGGGAGGAGGTCAAAATTACTACCGGAATGGGCTGCAAGGCGGGTGTTGCCTTAAGCACTTTCAAAACCTGGAGTCCATCGACCTTGGGCATTTTCAAATCCAGCAGAATCAAGCCAGGATTAACCGGGTTTCGGCCGGCATGTTCTCCGGTGCAATGGAGATAATCCAGAGCCTGCTGACCATCTTTGAGCCATACGACTTCATTGCCCAGATTGGTTTCGGCAAGGGCATCCATCGTCATTTCCGCATCATTGGGATTGTCTTCTACCAGCAGGATTTTTTTGATTTCAGTCACCATCATTGATTTCCCCCTATTTGACTATTCGGTAGAGCGAAGTAGAATACGGCGCCATCATTGATCTTTCCTTCTCCCCAAACCCGGCCGCCATGACGGTTTATGACCCGGCGGACATTGGCCAATCCAACGCCGGTTCCATCAAATTCCTCAGGCGAGTGCAGCCTTTGGAACAGCCCGAACAGCTTATCGGCGTACCTCATGTCAAAGCCGGCCCCATTGTCCTTGACATAGTAAACTGTCTCGGTTTCATTGGCCTGGCTGCAGCCGATTTCAATCTGTGGCGAGCCGGTTTTCTGTGAGAATTTGACCGCATTCGAGATCAGGTTCACAAGGACCTGGCGTAACATGGAGCGGTCGGCTACGATGTCCGGAAGTTGCAAAATCCGCCAGCCTATCCCGACGTTGTCCGGCACACCTTCCCTGATTTCATTGACAACCTCGATAACCAGCTGATTCATATCGATTTTTACCTGCATCATTTCAGCGCGTCCCATACGCGAAAAGGAGAGCAGATCATCAATCAGCGTCCCCATCCTGCTGGCTGAACTTGAGATTACATCGAGGCAGTGACGGCTTTTTTCACCCAGGTTGCCCTGCTCAAGCTTCAATAGTTTTTCAACAAATCCGAGCACATGCCTTAACGGTGCCCGTAGATCGTGAGAAACGGAATAGGTGAACGATTCCAGCTCGCGATTGGCTTCCTGCATCTTGAGGATCTGTAGTTGCAGTTCCCGGTTCAGCCCTTCAATCCGTTCTTCATTCTGCCTAAGATTCTGTTCCGATTCGGTCAGCGATTCTTCGGTCAGTTTGCGCTCTTCGATTTCTTCCTGCAACGATTCGTAGGACGACTTTAGTTTGTCGGCCATATCGTTAAAGGTTCTGGAGAGATCGCTCAATTCGTCGTTGCCAATGATTTGAATCCTGGTTTCCAAATCACCTTTTGCAATGCTTTCAGTCGATGCACGCAGCGAGCTGATCCTTCTGCGTAGAGTTTTGTTGAGGATGAAAGAGGTGCTCAGGATCGTAGCTGCAAGTCCAGCTATCAGGGTAACCAGCAGGGCAATCGTGCGGTCACGGAATCGTTCTACTTTTATCTGGTTCAGGGCACCAAGCTGCCCGGAAGCGTCGCTGATGAGATAAGATTTATATAGCAGTTGCCCCATCAGCCTTCGTTCAAGCTCGTCATTAAAATGATGCTCTCTGCCGACTATATTCAGTTGTTCGCGATTGGATGCGATTCTGTTGAAAATCGCAATGGCGTCATCGTTGTTTTTTATAAGGTTGTTGACAATCTCCTGGAAGTCGTCATCGCCGAATCTCTGTTTTACATCGTCAAGTAATTTACCCAGGGTGACATTTTTGGATCGCCACCTGACCAGGGTACTGGGAGATTTGCTTATAAGGAGATATTCTTCCCTCAAGATGAAACGCTCGGACACGGTTTTTTGAAGCTTATCCGCCAGTTGGTCGTTTTCGTTTGCCTTGCGAAATTCGCTGAAGGACCAGAACAGAAGCGGCACCATGATCAGCATCATGGCAAGTGAAATGAAAGAAGACATGTTCAGGCGGGTCCTGATATTCATGGCAAACCTCTTAGCGAATTATCCGGACTGCGGCCGGTTTGACAGCTGTGAGGGCATCAGGATAAAGGTAGTCAGTAAAATCTGGCATATCTGCTGATTGAACCATCTTGCGCTTGATGGCCCAGCGGGCTTCATCGGCCAGTGCAATCGGCAGGCTCTGGTTGAGGGTGACGCTGAAATCGTAGATATTCCAGATCTGTTCTGCGAGCTTGATGTCAACGGTGGCGGTTGCCGCGACATCTTTCATGGCTTCATCGGAATGTTTTTTTATGAAATCTTCTGCCATTACCAATGCTTTCATGACTTTTATCAAAGCTTCCGGATGGGAGACTGCGTACTCACGGGTGGTTAACAGGCAGATAAATTCCGTGTAAAGCGTTTTGTCCGATAGCGACACCCCCTTGGCACCCAGTTGATTTCTCATCTGCAGCAGCGGCAGGTTCCAGATCGATACGGCATCAACTCTGCCGTTTTGCAGTGCGTCGGGCATTTCTGCAGGCTGGAGATTGATGGTCGTAACATCTTCTCTGCTAAGTCCGCCGTTCGTCAAGATTGCATCAAGCTGATAATCGGCGGAAGTAGTCGGCACCACCCCAATCCGCTTTCCTTTCAGATCGTTGGCGCTTCTTATGCCACTCTCCTTGCGCCCCAGCACCATCTCATTCTCGCTCGAAACGGACACAGCAGACAGAATGGCTATCTTTTTGCCTTTCATTATATTGATCATGATCGGTGTTTCGGCGGCCATGCTCAAATCGGCTTTGCCGTCCAGCATCGAATCCAGGGCAAGCTTGCCGTAGTCGTGCAGCTGCAGAGTCACGTCCAGTCCCGCTTTGTCAAAATAACCCCTGTTTTTGGCGGTAATGACGAGGCCCGATGTCAGCTGGTTTTTCATGCAGGCGATGGTTATCTTTTCACGCTGGGCGGTTGAAGACGGTCTCTGCTCCTGGCAGGCTGATACCGCCAGCAGTAAGGCTGCAAAAAATAGAACGATCCTGAATGTTTTCATGGTTTCCCCCAGTGTGACTTGAGAGGAGTATACATCATTAGATACTTAGCGCAAGCTGGCCCACGGCTTTAATTGCGGCGGCATTTCGGGAGTGCGCTGTTGGGTTTCAATTACTGATCAAGTACCGCTTGATACGGACAACTCAATGCAATTGGATTGACGTCAGATCGCCCGGGATAGTAGGCTGAATTGTTTTAAAGTCATGGGAGCGTTCAGATATGACCGATGTTTTGAAAAACTCAGACCTGCAGCCTGACACAGCCATTACCGAAGCACTGCGACTGCTGGGCAAGACCGACTTCCTGCTGGCGGTGCATGATGCCAGTTTTCCGGGCGCGATTGGCGAAGATACCGGGCGCGGCACCCCCTACGGCGCGGGTGCCCTGGGGCTGGCCCGCTTTGCGCGGCGATTGGGCTTCACCGGCCTGCAGCTGGGGCCGCAGGGACAGACTTCACCGGTCAACTCATCCCCCTACGACGGTACTATTTTCTCACGCAGCATCCTTTCCCTGGATCTGAAGACGCTGGTGGAACAGGGGCTGCTCAGCCAACAAACCTGGGAGGCGATCCTGGCTGGCAACCCGCGCCCGGATGGGAAACGAGTGCCCTATGCCCACGCTTTGGAGGTCTACAACAGGGCGCTGGACGAGGTGCAGCGCAACTTCCGCACTGCCCTGGAAATAAAGGAGAGTTCCGCACTCGCTCTGGATCAGGAGATCAGGGATCTCTGGCACTCGGCCCGCTGGCTGCGGGATGACGCTCTGTACGAGGCTCTGACTCTGGAACATGGCGGGCTATCCTGGCGGCAATGGCCGCAAACCGGAGAATATCAGCTCGACCGGTTATTATGCGCGCCTCCGGCCGGCCTGGAGGCTGCCTGCGCCAGCCGCCGTCAGGCAGTTGAGACAAAATACGCCCGGACAATGGAGCGTTATGCCTTGATTCAGCTGCTTTTGTTGCGGCAACATCTCTCTTTCCGGGCAAGCATGCAGGCGCTGGGACTCAAAATTTACGGCGACGTGCAGGTCGGTTTTTCACAAAGTGACGCCTGGTGCCTGCAAGGATTGCTACTGAATGACTACTTCCTGGGGGCACCCCCCAGCCGCACCAACATCGAGGGGCAACCCTGGAGTTATCAGGTTTTGGACCCGGCCAAATATCTGGATGCCGAAGGGGAGCCCGGCCCGGTTCTTGATCTGACCGTCGAACGATTGGGCAAGATGCTCTTCGAATTCGACGGTCTGCGCCTGGATCATCCCCACGGGCTGGTCTGCCCCTGGGTCTACCGGAGCGATGATCCCGATCCCTATCACGCCGTGCAGAACGGGGCGCGCCTGTTCTCATCGCCTGATCTGCCCGATCATCCTGATCTTGCCCGACACGCCATCGTGCATCCGGAGCAGCTCAACCGGGACCGGCCCCGTTATGCCGATGACTGGATACGTGATCTGACCACTGAACAGGAACAGCGCTACGCCCTGATCATGGATACCATCATGGAACAGGTGCATGCCCATGGCCGCCGCAAGGAGGATATCCTCTGCGAGGTGCTCTCCACCGAGCCGCTGCCTCTCCGGCATGTGCGATTGCGGCACGGCCTGGGGCGCTTCCGGGTAACCCAGAAAGCAAATCCGGACAATCGCAGAGACGTCTATCGCAGCGAGAACACGGAGCCAGAGGACTGGATCATGGTCGGCAACCACGATACGCCCCCCATCTGGCGATTGGTAAAGGATTGGCAGGGAGGGGAAAAGGGGAGGAAGCATGCTGCCTACCTCGCCCGTCGTCTGCGGCCAGACGATCCCGGCAGCCTGGAGCCGCTTCTTGCCACAGACCCGTACCGGCTGGCGCATGCCAAGGTGGCAAATCTGTTCCTCGGCCCGGCCCGCCACGTCATGATGTTTTTTGCCGACCTCTTTGGCCTGGAGGAAAGCTACAATGTGCCCGGCACGGTGACGGAGGATAACTGGACCCTGCGTGTGCCGCCGGATTTCGAACTTCGTTACGAAGAGGGACGGCGGCGGGGAGAAGTGCTGAATCTGCAGGCGGTGCTGGCCTTGGCGCTACGAGCCCGCCCGGACATAAACTGTCCGGAGCTGATCACCCGCCTGGAGGTCGAGGCGGGGTGGCGTGTTGATTAGAGCCTATTCCCCGCCATCCCTTCCCCGTCCCGGCCACCAGCGGTCAATCAGTTCCGCAGCCGCATCTTTTCCGCCCAGCCCGAAGGCCAGCGCCAGGGCAAAGACAACCCCCGCCAGGATAATCAGGAAGCTCTGCCGGACGATATCCCCACCTACGTTGATCTGGTCCAGCGCGATCAGCACCACAAAAGTCATGATGGCGTACTGCGCCAGCTTACCCAGCAGGTCCGAGTCCTGGATGGCGATGTTTTTACAGTAGGCGACCACCGAGTTGCCGACGAAGCGCGCAAAGTACGCTCCAAGGGCGAGTATCAGAAGAGCCACGATCACCTTGGGGACGAACCGCACTATCTCTCCCAGCAGCCCGGTGATGTAAGTCAGCCCCATGCTGTTGAAGCCGATGATCAAAGCCGCCAGGATCACCAGCCAGTAGATCAGCAATCCCAGAATGCCGGTCGTGTCGGTCTGGATCCCCCCCTGGTTCAGGAATCCCTCCAGACCGGCACGCTCGGTGAGAACGTTGAAGTTGATGGCCCGCAACGCCTTGATGACCGCGAATCTTGCGAACTTCGCCAGCAGCCAGCCTGCGAGCAGCACCACCAGTGCCAGGGCAAGCTTGGGGAGGAACCCGGCCAGCTGCAGCAGAAACTCCCGCACCGGTTCGAGCATGATGTCAAAATTTTCCATGTCAGTCTCCTTTTGGGTGCAGCCCGTGGTCTGTTTCGGTGGCCGGCGTCAGTCCGCACAGCACGAGCACGCCCTGCAGCGGAACATTAATCCACCCCGGGCGATTGCCGATTTCGTAACGCAGTTCGTAGAGCGCCTTTTCCAGTTCGAATAGTTCGATTAACCCCGCAACTTCCCCGAAAGTGCCGTACAGGCCGCTGTCGCGACTGCTTTCTTCATAAGCCCGCAGGAACATTTCGCGGGTTTCGAGAGCCCAGTCGTGTGCGAGCGGCGCAAGTTTGGCCCGGTCAT
This sequence comes from Geobacter sp., assembly GCA_009684515.1. Classification (GTDB taxonomy): domain Bacteria; phylum Desulfobacterota; class Desulfuromonadia; order Geobacterales; family Pseudopelobacteraceae; genus JACRCG01. Next base: position 59,072 of record WKKS01000009.1, on the reverse strand, counting down.
CGACAGTGTAGCTGTCGCTCAGCAGGGCGCTCCAGCGGGCGTAATCGAAGGAACGCAGCATTCCGGCCACGTCGCGCAGGGAGGAGTGCTTCATGCGGCGCTCTGCCAATGGGCGCGCCGGCTCCCCTTCGAAGTCGATGATAATGAAATCGTTGCAGCTCACCAGCAGCTGACCCAGGTGGTAGTCACCGTGGTAGCGGGTCTTGAGGCAGGGACCGGCGGGCATTGCACAGGCCTCGATCCGCTCAAGCAGGAGCTGCCGCTGTTCCAGCAGCAGGCGCGAGTTCGCCAGCGCCGGTTCCGGGAATTGGATCTGGCGCTGTTCCAGCAGCGCCAGCGTGGCGAGGGCATCGTCGTGCACGCGCCGTTTCCAGGCGATTAGGTCGCCGGGCGCCAGCGGCTCCGGGTCGAAAGCCGGATCTCCCGTCTGCAAAGCCAGCGCCTTGTGCAGTTCAGCGGTGCGGGTGCCGAGGGTGTGTACCAGCGACAGATAGGCTCCATGAACGTCTTCGGGCAACTCGGTCACTGCGGAGAGCCGCTCCTCGAAGAAGCGTTCGAGGTAGTTGAGCGTGTTCGACCAGCCGTCGCCCTGATTCTCAACACAACCCTGAAGCAGCGCCAGGCTTGTTGGAGTGCCGTCGGCGGCGATGTATTCCATGGCTCCGGCGACCGGCACGCAGTTGGCAAAATGTGCGACTTCGGTCAGGAAACGACCCACCTCGAATTCGGGATTCACGCCGGCTCTCAGGTTCCGGTATCCTTTCAGGAACAGGCATTCTCCCAGCAACACCACCGTATTGCTCCCCTGAAACGCCGGGCGTCCGATCGGCATTTCGGCCAGCGCCGCGCCGGTCAATTCACTGCAGGCTGTAGTCGGTGTGAAGATCAGTTTGCCGTGTGCGCAGGGTAGTGAGTTTCCTTTGGCAATCGCCTCTACCATCGCCCGGCAGAAAGTTTCATCGGCAAAGGCATCGGCCAGCACGCCGACTTCCGACTGCTGGCGCACCCGGGCCAGTGTCGCGGCGGCGAGCGCACGAACCTGCTCGTCGTCGCTGTCCCCCCAGGCCAGGGCCATCGGGAGGAAATAGGAGCTTTGCCCCGAGGCTGTCTCGACCTGCAGCAGTGCCATCAGCCAGGATGACTGATCCGTACCCCACTGTGCCCAGTCGCTGAGGGCCGCGCGCTTGATCGGTGTTCCTTTGGCTGCATACCAGCGCTGGCTGGCGATATAGTGCGGCAATGTCTCAGTCTCGAACTGCGTGCGCAGCTTTTCGGCCATGCGGATCCGCCACGGCACGACCCGCTCGCGGAAAAAACTGGTCCAGCCGTCGAACAGCACCAGCACCGGCCGCTCTTCAGTCACCAGGCGCTCCTCGTGCCAGTGCGGCACTTCGACATCGACGGCCAGGCGGAACCAGTAGAAGCCGCAGGCCGGCAGGGTCAGCAGGTAGGGTAATTCACCGATGGGGGGGAAGGCGGTGCGCCCCATCATCTCCAGCGGCACGCGGCCGCGGTATTTTGCCAGATCCAGCTCGACCGGCTGCGCCGATCGCCCCAGGTTGGCGACGCAGAGGATCGTCTCGTCGTTGTATTCGCGCAGGTAGGCCAGGATTTTGCGGTTGCCGGGGTTGAGGAATGACAGTTTTCCGCGTCCGAAAGCCTTGCTCCCCTTGCGCACTGCCAGCATGCGCCGCATCCAGTTTAAAAGTGAAGAGGGGTCGCGGGTCTGCGCCTCCACATTGACCGCTTCGTAACCGTAGACCGGGTCCATGATCGGCGGCAGATACAGCCGCTGCGGGTCGGTTCGCGAGAAGCCGGCATTGCGGTCCGGACTCCACTGCATCGGCGTGCGGACGCCGTTTCGGTCGCCCAGGAAGATGTTGTCACCCATGCCGATCTCGTCGCCGTAGTAGATGATCGGCGAACCGGGCATGGAGAGCAGCAGGCTGTTCATCAGCTTGATCCGCTCGCGGTCGTTCTCCATCAGCGGCGCGAGACGGCGGCGGATGCCGAGGTTGATGCGTGCGCGCGGGTCGGCGGCGTACATGCGGTACATGTAGTCGCGTTCCTTGCTGGTAACCATTTCCAGGGTCAGTTCATCGTGGTTGCGCAGGAAAATCGCCCATTGGCAATTTTCCGGAATCTCCGGCGTCTGCTGCATGATCTCGACCACCGGATGGCGGTCCTCCTGGGCGATGGCCATGTAGATGCGCGGCATGAGCGGGAAGTGGTAAGCCATGTGGCACTCATCCCCTTCGCCGAAATACTCGCGCACATCCTCCGGCCACTGGTTCGCTTCAGCCAGAAGCAGCCGGTTCTTGTAATTGGCATCCACCGCCGCGCGAATCTGGCGGATGACTGCGTGTGTTTCCGGCAGATTCTCGTTGCTGGTGCCGTCCCGCTCCACCAGGTATGGAATTGCATCCAGACGGAAACCGTCCACCCCCATGTCGAACCAGAAGCGCATGACGCGGATGATCGCCTTCAGCACCTTGGGGTTGTCGAAATTCAGGTCCGGCTGGTGGCTGAAGAAGCGGTGCCAGTAATAGGACTTGGCGACCGGGTCCCAGGTCCAGTTGGAACTTTCGGTATCGGTAAAGATGATGCGGGTGCCGTCATACTTTTGGTCGTTGTCGCTCCAGACGTAGAAATCGCGCTTGGAGGAACCGGCCGGAGCGCGCCGGGCGGCCTGGAACCAGGGGTGCTGGTCCGAGGTGTGGTTAACCACCAGTTCGGTGATCACCCGCAGGCCGCGCCGGTGCGCTTCGCGCATCAGTATGCGCACGTCGTTGCGGGTGCCGTACTGTGGATGCACATTGTGATAATCGGCGACATCGTAGCCGTCGTCCTTCAACGGCGACGGGTAGAAGGGGAGCAGCCAGATCGTGTTGACCCCCAGGTCGCGCACATAATCGAGTTTTTCAATCAGGCCGGGAAAATCACCCAGCCCGTCGTCGTTGGAGTCGAAGAAAGCCTTGATGTGCAGCTGGTAGATAACGGCGTCCTTGTACCAGAGCGCCTCGCTCAACCCCTCCTTCAGCAGTGCTTCATCGGAAATCATTTTCGGTTTGTTCATCGATTGCTCCAGATAAGTTACAGGAAATAGTCAAAATTATGTTCGGTGCGTACTTTGCGCCGCAGCGCGAAGATATGGGCCGGGGCGCGCTGCGGATCGATCTGGACGTAATTGCGCGGGCCGCTCCAGAGAAAGCGGGCCCCGGAGAGCTGGTCGTGCATCTGGTAGGAGGTATGCGGGGCGATGCCGAGCGCCTCCAGATCGAGTTCGATCCAGCCGGACTGGACATGGTGCGGATCGAGATTGACTACGATCACGACCAGATTCTGTGATGCCGCGTCTGACTTGGCATAGCAGAGCAGGCTGTCATTATCGACCGGAAAGAAGCGCAGTGATTCGTCGGAGTGCAGGGCCGGGTTGTCGCGCCGGGCGCGGTTGACCCGTGCGATCACGTCCCTCAGGCTGTCGGGCGCTTTCCTGTTCCAACTGCGGATCTGGTATTTTTCGCTGTCCTGATAATCCTCACTGCCGGGCGTGTGCGGCTCCGCATCCAGCAGCTCGTAAGAGGGGCCGTAGATGCCGTAGCTGGCCGCCAATGTGGCCGCCAGCACCAGCCGCACGATGAAGGCCGGCCGCCCGCCGAACTGCAGATATTCGTTGAGGATATCGGGGGTGTTGGGCCAGGCGTTGGGGCGGAAGTAGTCTCGTCCCGGGCCACGGGTCAGTTCGGTGAAGTAGTCGACCAGTTCGTGCTTGGTATTGCGCCAGGCGAAGTAGGTGTAGGACTGGCTGAAGCCGAGCTTGGCCAGGCGCTGCATGACCTTGGGGCGGGTGAAGGCCTCGGCCAGGAAAATCGCATCGGGATATTCGCGCTTGAGCTCGGTTATGACCCATTCCCAGAAGGGGAACGGCTTGGTGTGCGGATTGTCAATCCGGAAAACCCGCACCCCCTCGCCGGCCCAGAAGCGGATCACATCGGCCAGTTCCTGCCAGAGTCCGCGCCAGTCATCGGATTCGAATTCGAACGGAAAGATGTCCTGGTATTTCTTGGGCGGGTTCTCGGCGTACTGCACCGTGCCGTCGGGACGCCACCGGAACCAGTCCGGATGGGCCTTGACGTAGGGGTGATCCGGCGCGCACTGGAAGGCGATATCCAGGGCCAGTTCCATGTTGAGTTTATGGGCGCTCTCCACCAGACGCCTGAAATCTTCGAGCGTACCCAGCTCGGGATGCAGCTCCTTGTGGCCACCCTCATCCGAGCCGATCGCCCACGGGCTCCCGACGTCATCCGGTCCGGCCAGCAGTGTGTTGTTGGCCCCCTTGCGGTTTACTTTGCCGATCGGATGGATGGGGGGGAAGTAGAGTATGTCGAAGCCCATTTTTGCGATTTCCGGCAGGCGGACTTCGCAATCCCGGAAAGTGCCGTGCCGCCCCGGTTCTGAGGCCGCCGAGCGTGGAAACATCTCGTACCAGGCCGAGAAACGGGCCCGTTCGCGATCAACCACCAGTGGGAACTCGACCGGGAAGGTGGCGGCGAGCCTGCGATCCGGGTAGCGTTTGGCAATGACGGCCAACTCTTCATCCAATCCGCACGCTTTGAGTGCCCCGGTATCGGTATCAGTGCGCAGCTGATCCGCCCACCCCTGCAGTTGTTTGCGCTCTCTTCCTTTGGCGTGCCCGGCGGCCTCTTCGATCAGGCCGGCGCCGACCAGCGCCGCAACGCGCAGATCTTCCCTCTCAATCCGCCGCGCAAAATCGTGCCGCCAGGAAAGAAAATGATCCACCCAGGCGCAGACCGTATAGCGGTAGCGGCCGATGGCCTCCGCGACAAAACTGCCGCGCCAGCGATCATTGCCCAGCGGCGACATTTCTGCTTCGTGCCATGTTTTTTCATCCTCGCGCCGCCAGAGCAGCAGGCAGGCCAGCGAGTCGTGGCCGTCTGTGAAACAGTCGGCTTCGACCACGACCTTGTCACCGATGATGCGTTTGGCCGCAAAACGTCCGCCATCCACCGAGGGGGTCACAGCTTCGATCACCGCCCGGATGCGGCCGTCACTTATCTTCAGTCCGGAATCAGTCATGCGTTACCTCGCTCTTGAACATCAGGATGGAAAGCGGCGGCAGCGTCAGCACCAGTGAATGGAAACGTCCATGCACGGAAACCGGCGCGGATTCGACGCCGCCCAGGTTTCCCACACCGCTGCCGCCGTACAGCGTGGCGTCGCTGTTGGCTATTTCGCTCCAGTAGCCGCCATCCGGCACCCCGACGATGTAATTGCTGCGCGGGACCGGCGTGAAGTTGCAGACCACCAGGATTGCCGCTCCGCCCCCCTGTGGCCTGCGCAGGAAGGTCAGCACACTCTGCTCGCTGTCATTGCAGTCCACCCATTCAAAACCGGACTGATCGAAGTCCAGCTGGTACAGGGCGGGTTCGGCACGATAGAGGCGGTTCAGGTCGCTTACCCAGCGCCGCAACCCCTCGTGTTCGGGATGCTGGAGCAGATGCCACTCCAGGCTGCTTTCGTGCGCCCATTCGCTGCGCTGGCCGAATTCCCCCCCCATGAAGAGCAGCTTCTTGCCCGGATGCCCCCACATGTAACCGTACAGCAGGCGCAGATTGGCAAACTGCTGCCAGGAATCGCCCGGCATCTTGTTGATCAGCGACCCCTTGCCGTAAACCACTTCGTCGTGGGAAAGCGGCAGCAGGAAATTCTCGAAAAAGGCGTACCAGATCGAGAAGGTCAGCTGGCTATGGTGATACTTGCGGTGGATCGGTTCCTGACCCATGTACTTGAGCGAGTCGTGCATCCACCCCATGTTCCATTTCAGCCCGAATCCGAGCCCCCCCAGATAAACCGGGCGGGAAACCATCGGCCAGGAGGTTGATTCCTCGGCCATGGTCTGCACATCGGGGTAATCGCGATAAACGGCCTGGTTCAGCAGGCGCAGGAACTCGACCGCTTCGATGTTCTCCCGGCCGCCGTAGCGGTTCGGCACCCACTCCCCCGGTTTACGGCCGTAGTCCAGGTAGAGCATGGAGGCGACGCCGTCCACCCGCAGCCCATCCACATGGTAGCGGTCCAGCCAGTACATGGCGCTGGAAATCAGAAAACCGCGCACCTCGTTGCGGCCGTAGTTGAAGATCTGGCTGGTCCATTCCGGGTGAAAGCCCTGCTTCGGGTCGGCATGCTCGTACAGGGCGGTGCCGTCGAAGTAGACCAGCCCATGTTCATCGCTGGGAAAATGCGAAGGCACCCAGTCCAGAATGACGCCGATGCCGTGCTGATGCAGGGTGTCGATCAAGTACATCAGGTCTTCGGGGTCGCCGTAGCGCGCGGTCGGCGCGAAGTAACCGGTGGTCTGGTAACCCCAGGAACCGAAGAAGGGGTGCTCGGTGACCGGCATCAATTCGACGTGGGTGAAGCCCATCTCGCGCAGGTATTCGGCCAGCGGTTGCGCGATCTCGCGGTAGCCGGGGAAGCGGTTGCCCTCCTCCGGGACGCGCCGCCACGAACCCAGGTGCATTTCGTAAATTGAGATGGGCGCATCCAGCGCATTGGCGGCCTGTCGGTCTGCCATCCAGTCAGCGTCGTCCCAGTCATAGTTGAGGCTCCAGGCGCGTGAACCGGTTCGCGGCGGCGTTTCGGCGCAAAAAGCGAACGGGTCGGCTTTCTCGACCTGATAGCCGCCGATGCGTGATTCGATGAAATACTTGTAGGCCTGGCCATGCCTGACACCCGGCACGAAACCCTCCCAGATTCCCGAGCCGTCTTCCCGCGCTGAGAGCGGGTCTGCGCCGCGAATCCAGCCGTTCCAGTCACCGACCGCCGAGACATGCCGGGCGTTGGGAGCCCAGACGCAAAAGTTTGCACCGGCTACGCCGTTGCTCTCGGCAAGTTCGCAACCGAACTTTTCGTACAACCGCGAATGGTTGCCTTCTTTAAACAGATAAATGTCATGTTCAGTCATCATGAATGTATTTCCTTTCAGGCTGCCTCGACGCTCTGGTCAAGCCGTTCCAGCAGGGCCACCGGATAAGCCGACAAGATGTCTTTAAGGGCAAGGCTGAGCTGGCCATCCTGTTGATCCAGACTCAGGACCTCCCCCGTGAAAATGTTGCGATAGAGGCTGGCGGCGGTATCGAACGGTTGGATGATGCGGGTGTCTCCCCACACCTCTGACCCCAGCGGCAGGCCGTTGCTGTCGCCGATCAGGCGGCTACAGAAACGGGGCACAACTACCAGAACCGAGCTGTCGTTGACGGAGCGTTCAAAAGCGCAGACATGCTCCTGTCTGACCCCTTTCGTTGTCAGCGGCAGATAGCGCCCCGCTTCCAGCAACTCACGGTTGTCATGTCTGAAATTGAGCGCTTTGAAGGTCAGGTGCATTTTAATACGTCCGTCATGGCGCTTTAAAACCAGTTCGCGGGCCGTTTCCAGCGCTCCGGCGGACGATTCTGCCTGCAGCAGTTCTTCCAGCATATTTGTTCGCAGTTGATAATCGACCGGGCGGCGGTTGTCAGGGTCAACCAGGCTGAAATCCCACAACTCATTCCCCTGGTAGAAGTCCGGGATTCCGGGCGATGTTATCTTGAGAAGTGTCTGTGATAGCGAATTGAAGATTCCGCAGGCGGCCGTAATCTTTTGGAATGATGTAAAACTATTCAAAAAATCGCTGTTTTTGGAACCTGTCAGAACCATGTCGATGAAATACATGACGGCGTCTTCATGCAGCGAGTTGGGGTTGATCCAGCTGGAGTGGACTTTGGCCTCCCGCATTGCTTTCAGCATGTAATCCTTGATTCTGGCGCGGAATCTGCCGAACTCCTCATCTTCCGGGTTGCAGAAGGGCCAGGTTCCCACCAGAGTCTGGTAAAACAGATATTCCTCATTGCGGCTGGGGGCCGGTTTCCCGTCAACGATCATCTTGGTTTTGCGGTTCTGGCGGCTCCAGACCGAAAGAGCTTCCCGCCACTCTTCCGGGATTTCCGAAAGCACGTTGATCCTGGCCCGCACATCCTCGCTCCGTTTGGTGTCGTGGGTCGATGAGGCCAGCATCGCCAGCGGACGGTTCTTGCATCTTTCGATATTCTGGCCATGAAAGGCTTCCAGGCTGATGCCGAAACGCTCCGGGCTTCCTCCAACCTCATTCAGGGAGACCAGACGGTTGTAGAGGTAAAAGGCTGTGTCTTCGACCCCCTTGGCCATGACCGGTCCGCTGATCTGCTGAAAACGTTTTACAAAATCCAGCCAGGCTGCTTTTTGCTGATCACTGATGTCATCGGAAAAGCGGAGTGACAGGACATCCCGGATGAAATTGAAGATGGAAGTGCTGATGGCCGGGTTCTGGCGCTTGGCCCGGCTGATTGCCGATTCGATGTACTGGATGTCCCGCTCTAATACCTCGAAGCTGTTGGTATAGGTGCGGTAGACCGGGAAATTGGCGATCACTTCCACGATTGATTTGATCAGGCTGTTGAGGGTGAAATCCCGGGTATGGCGGTTCTGCTCGGAGATTTTGTTGAGGTAGTGGCCAAGGGTGTTGATCTCGCTCGACATGGCCACCTGCATGACCAGCTTCTTCTTTTCGTAGACGGCATCATGGACGTCCACGCGGTGATGCATGAAACGGGTATAGATGGTTTCAAACTGCTTGGCATTGGCCGTATCCACAAACATGCCGTTGACCTGATTGGCAAAATCGTAGCCGGTGGTGCCAAAAACCGGCCAGTTGTCCGGCAGCTTCTCTGCTTTCAACAATATTTTCTCTCCGACGATAAAAAACGGCTTGTAGGACGGGTCTGCCGTAACTATCCGCTGAAACTTTTTCTTCAGGACGGTTTCCAGCTCCTGCTCCGCACCGTCCGGCATCTGCGACGGTTCGACGGTTCCCCGGTACATGCTGGCAAAGCAGCCGGCCTGGAGGCGGCGGAGATACACCTCCGGGTCCAGCAAGCCATCGGCGTGATCGATCCGCAAGCCGGTGATCTTGCCACTTTCCACCAGCGAGAAAACCAGTTTGTGCGTTTTTTCGAAGACGGCCTGATCCTCCACCCGGATCGCGCCGAGGGAGTTGATATCAAAAAACCTGCGGTAGTTGATCTCCTCGGTTGCAACGCGCCAGTGGGAAACACGGTAGACCTGCTCATGCAGCAGGGAATCCATCAGATCGTAACTGCGCGGCTCCCCTTTTGTTCCGTTAAAGGCGGTCTTGTTGCCCTCCAGGAATTCCCTGATCACATCTTCATTCCGGTAGAGGTTCCAGAGGCGGCGCTTGACGACCTCCTTTTCCCGGTAACGCTCGGCGATCCGGGCCGGATCCTGCTCGGTGGTGGGCGGGAGGTGTCTGAGCGCGGTTGCAATGCTCATCAGTTCCTGCAGACGAGGGTCGCTGTCGCCCAGTTTTTCTGCCAACTCTTCGAGGCGGAAGGTGAGGATGATATTGTAAGTCTTGGGGATGACCGGCAGCTTGTGGTCATAGTAGTAGACGAAGAAAGAGCCTTCCTCGAATGCGAGCTGCAGTTCTCCCCTTTCCAGCACCGAGCCGTACTGGTCGCCCAGAATCGGGATCAGGATTTTGTTCTCAAGCTCCTGCTTGACCGGGTGCCAGTCGATATCGAAAAAACTGGCGTACTGTGAACTGGGGCCATTCTCCAGCAAATCCATCCAGAAGGCGTTTCCCTGCCCTTCAATGCACATATGATTGGGCACGATATCCAGAATCAGTCCCATTTCGTTATTTTTCAGTGTGCCGACCATTGCATCGAATTGATCTGACGTCCCTATTTCCGGATTCAGGCTGTTCTGATCCAGAATGTCGTAACCGTGGATGCTTCCCGCGCTGGCCTTGAAGATCGGCGATGCGTATATGTCGCTGATTCCGAGACGTTGCAGATAAGGAACTATTTTCGCTGCATCTTCGAAGCGGAATTGCGAATTAAACTGCAGCCGGTAGGTTGAGACCGGTATTCTGAGCCCTTTGCCGTTCATAGATCTCCCTTGGCTGCCGCCAGTACTGCCGGTACATTGAAATAGAGCAGCTGCCCCAGTTTTTTGACCGTTTCGCTCCATGAACTCCGCTTGCCTGATTCGCCGTTGCCCGACTGGAGATATTCGGCGTGGGATTGAAGCATGGCCCAATACATGTTCTGGGTCTGCCAAAGGTTAATGCCAACCGGTAGCTCGGAAATTGATTCCACCAGATTAAGCGCCTCTGTCAGGAGCAGTTCACTGTCCGGCTCCTGTTGCAGAGCCGCCAGCGCCGCTTCCAGCCTGCGGCGGATGATGAATTCCAGGGAGACATTATCCACACCGGCATTCCACCCTTTGATTTCGTTGACGACCTCCCTGAGGCTTTCAATATCAATCGCATCCGAAGAGAACATCTTTTGCAGGCGCAGATTGAGGGCTGTCTCGGCGGTTGCCATAAAACGGTGCGGCACCGGCATGCCGGTATCCCGCAGGAATCCCATCAGGCTGCGGCTGCTTTCATAGAGGGTTGTGAATTTGTCTTCGAACTCCTGGAGCGTGCCGGTGATGATTCTCTGTAGAACTTGACGCTGCTCGTCCCGGAAAAGATCCTTGAGAGAATAGTTGTGCATGCCAAAATGGCTGTCCATCAGGCGGATAATTGCAGCGAAGTCCGATTCATTGAATGCGCTTACGACCTCCTGTTTCATCTCCAGATAGGGCTCCTCGCCAAGAAAAGAGCGCACGCCGCAATTCAAGGCATGGCCACCGAAATAGAGGGTGCAGAAGCTGATCCGATCCGCCGTGCGGGTGATCGACGAGCGGATAAAAATCCTGCCGACCGCCACCTTCATCTGACCGCTGCTCAGCGTCAGAAAATCTTCTCTGGCTGCGCGATAGCTGAAAATACAGGTTTCCTCGCCGTATTCCTCAAAGACCGAGCTGACGGCGTAATGAGCGCCGACTTTGATCAGGTCGATCATGGCCGGCTTGACGAACTTTGCATAGATTTCTGCGCCGTTGGCATGTTCCGTGAGATTGCTTTCGGCCCGTTCCAGCCTTTCCAGGAAGCCGCTTTCGATGTCCTGGCTGCAGTATCGCTCGGCCAGCTGTATCGCCCGTCCGGCGTACTGGATGATCTGAACCGTTTCAATTCCTGACAGCTCGTCAAAAAACCATCCGCAGCTGGTGAACATCAGCAGGGCATGACGCTGCATCTCCAGCAGACAGAGGACCGTCACGGTTGCATCTTCGTCCAGAGGACGCAGTGAATGTTTCAGAAGGAAGGCGGCGACATTTTCTTCAGAACGGTCCAGCATGGCGCCGATATACTCATCCCGTGCTTCCCACTGACTTGTGACGTATTCCGACATGTTTTCTTCGTAGCAGATTGCCAGCTGCGCATTGAGCCAGTCCAGTGAGTCACGCAGCGGCTGCCGCCATTGCTGGTTCCAGCCGCCGTTCCCGCCCGAATTGCAGCCGCAGTCGTTCCTCCAGCGTTCGATGCCGTGCATGCAGCTCCAGGATGAATTTTCGACGATCTGCACTTCGTGGGTGGCCGGATGCAGCTCCAAAAACTCTCCGTAGTTGGTGAGCCTGGCCAGACCGTTGTCTTCGATATGGTTCAGGGCGTGTCCCAGCGCCATTTCGCCGAAAGCATGGTGATGGCCGTAGGTTTCCCCATCGGTGGCGATATGCACCAGTTGCGGGTGCTGGCGATGGCTGGAAAAACCGGACGCCAGTCGGGCGGCAAACTGTTCTCCGCTGCTCAGCAGTTTCTCGAACGCCACCGCCTGGGAAATCGGGCCATCGTAAAAGAAAATCGATATGCTCAGGCCGGAGGGGAGCGGGCAGAGATAGGCCCGCGACGGGTCAATCCGTGAACCGGTCACATCTTTCCAGCGCCCGCCGCCTATCTTTCGCACCCGTCCGGCCTGGTGCGGGGCCAGTACGGTGAAGCGGATGCCTTCCTCCGCCAGCACTTCCAGGGTTTCCGTATCCACGGCGGTTTCAGCCAGCCACATCCCCTCCGGAAAGCGCCGGAAGCGCTGCTCGAAATCTCTGATTCCCCATCTGACCTGGGTCTGCTTGTCGCGCAAATTGGCCAGCGGCATGATGATATGGTTATAAACCTGGGCCAGGGCGGCTCCGTGGCCGGAGCGCCAGCTAATGCTCTGCCGGTCGGCGTCCAAAATAGCCTGATAGGTGTCGGGGGTATATTTTTCCATCCAGGAGAGCAGGGTCGGCCCGAAGTTGAAGCTGATGCGGGCATAATTGCTGATGATCCCCAGTATGCGCCCTTCGCCGTCCAGATTCCGCGAAGCGGTGTTGGGGGCATAACATTCGGCGGTGATCCGTTCGTTCCAGTCGTGGTAGGGGTAAGCCGAATCCTGAATCTCCACCGCCTCCAGCCACGGGTTTTCCCTTGGAGGTTGATAAAAGTGGCCATGTATGCATAAAAAACTGTTCATTGATTTAATCCTTTTTATAGATGAGCACGCCAAACGGTGCGAGTACCGGATATGTGTTTGGCCGGGTTGAGTAAACTGTCACGGAGCTTCCCGGACGGAAGTCGCCGGTGGAATCAAGCAGGATGTGCAGGGTTCCGCTGGCCAGCGGCGGACGGATGACGCGGCTTTGATCGCTGTAATTGAACAGGCAGAAAATCTGGATGTCGCCTGATTTACGAATGATGGCCAGCACCTGCTCCTCTTCGTCGGCGATCACCTGCATATCAGCCCGGTTCAGGCCGGCCAGCGGGGCGTGCTCCTTGCGAAGCCGTATCAGGGCCCGGTAAAAATTGAAAATTTCGTTGTGATTTCCGGCATGACGCTGTTCCTGATCAAGCTTTGCCGAAAGAAAAGTCGCTTGCGACTGCGGGTCGGGAGGGGTGCCTTGCGATCCGAAGGCGGCAAACTCTTCCAGGCGTCCTTTCCTGACCCCCTCCACCAGATTTGCATCGCCATGGCTGACGAAGTAAGGGAAGGGCGCTGATTCCGCGTATTCCTCCCCCATGAACAGCAGCGGCAGATAGGGGGAAAGCAGCACCGTTGCGGCTGCCAGCTTTTGTTGCTGCTTTGAAAGGTACTCGCCGGGGCGTTCCCCGAGCATCCGGTTGCCGATCTGGTCGTGGTTTTGGGAGAACACCACCAGTTGCCCGGGTGGTATTGCCGCCGAGGAGTTGCCGTGGCGGCGTTTCCGGAAGGGGGAATATCCTCCCGAGTTGACAAAACCTTCCCGGAAAGCCTTGACCAGATCCGAAAATCGCCCAAAGTCGCCGTAATATCCGGCCCGGTCGCCGGTCAGCAGCGCCCGCAGCGCGTGGTGAAAGTCGTCGCTCCATTGGGCATCCAGGCCGTAGCCGCCCGTTTCAACCGGATTGATGATCCGCACGTCGTTCAGGTCACTTTCGGCGATAAGGTGAACTTTGCGGCCAAGTGTAGCGCCACGCTGGCGGACTTCCCCGGCCAGTTCCTGAAGTATGTGCAGGGCGCCAAAGTCGAAGATGCCGTGGATGGCGTCCAGGCGCAGGGCATCAATATGGAATTCGGTGATCCAGTACAGCGCATTTGATATAAAATAGTGGCGGACCGGATCGCTTTCCAGGCCGTCAAAGTTGATTGCGTCACCCCAGGGTGTGCGGTAGCGGTCGGTGAAGTAAGGGCCGAAGCTGTGCAGATAATTTCCCTCCGGACCGAGATGGTTGTAAACCACATCCAGGATCACGGCCAGCCCCCTGGCGTGACAGGCATCCACCAGCCGTTTCAGCCCATCCGGGCCGCCGTAGCTGTTCTGCGGCGCAAAAATGTAGGTGCCGTCATAGCCCCAGTTGCGCTCTCCCGGAAACTGGGCCACCGGCATCAGTTCCACGGCGGTGATGCCCAGTTCGCACAGGTAGTCAAGGCGAGCGATGACACTGTCAAAGGTGCCCTGTTCGGTGAAAGTGCCCACGTGCAGCTCGTAGATGATGTATTTCTCCAGCGGGAGACCCTTCCAGCTGTTGTCATTCCAATTATGGCGTCGCGCAGCTACCACCTGGGAAGGGCCATGCACCCCTTCCGGCTGGTAGCGTGAAGCAGGATCAGGTCGCGCACTGCCGTCATCCAGCAGGTACAGATAACGATCACCTTCGTTTATGCCTGCAAAAGTCCCGTTGAAATAGCCATCCTCGATTTTTTCCATCGTTTCGACGCGTTCTGCTTCTCCTGTCATGATTTTCAGGAAAAGGCGCTCTGTTCCGGGGGCCCAGACCACAAAACGCACCTGTCCATCCGGTAGTATGGTTGCTCCTGGCGACGGTTTCTGTATTGATAATTTACTGTCCACTTGATCGACCTCCTCGGGGTATCCAACAACGCTCCAAGACGTCGCATCGTTATTTTAATTCAGGTTAATAATTATAACAGGCCAATGGGGATCCGCAACCCGGCTGGCACCATTGTTTCGGATTGTTATCGATCCGTGCCCGTTGCCGGGTTTAAACGGATGTGGTGCCAGACTACCTTTTTCTGCCGATCCGTGCCGACAGTTTTTCCCGCTGTCTGATCCGGGCGGCATCGATCAGCATCCGTCCCGCCCAGCGGTAGACGTTGAAATCCCGCACCATGCTCCTCATGCTGCGCATCCGCTCCTGCTGCTCGTAAGCCGGCATGGTCAGGGCCTGGTGCAGCGCGTCGGCGGTCTGCTCGATGTGGTAGGGGTTGACGATCAGCGCCTCGTGCAGTTCGTGGGCCGCGCCGGTGAACTGACTCAGCACCAGCGCCCCCTGCTCATCGTCGCGGGCTGCAACGTACTCTTTTGCCACCAGGTTCATGCCGTCGTGCAGGCTGGTGACCATGCAGACATCGGCCGCCCGGTAGTAACGGTTGATCTCCACCGGTTCGTGGTGTTCCATTTTGAGGTGAATCGGCTGATAGGTTCCGCTTGAGAAGCGCCGGTTGATCCGGAAAGCCAGGGTTCGGACCCGCGCATCGAAGGCCTGGTACTCCTCCAGCGCGGAGCGGGTTGGCGCGGCGATCTGTACGAACGTGAACCTTCCGACCATTTCAGGATAGCGCACCAGCATGTTTTCGACCGCCCGCAAACGCTCCAGAATACCCTTGGTGTAATCGAGGCGATCGACTCCAATCCCCATCAGCAGATCCGGCTCAAGCCCCAGTGACTGGCGCACCGTATGCCGGCATTCCAGCACCGACGGCTGGGTTGCCTGCCAGGGCGGCGGCCACTGGATCGAAATCGGATAGTTTTCCACCAGGGTCAGTTTGCCGCCGTGAAAGATGGTGGATGATTCATGTTCAATCCTGGTCTCAAGGTAACGGTCCACGGTCTCCAAAAAGTTCTTGCAATGGAAAGGTGTGTGGAAACCGAGAATGGTGCTGCCGAGCATTCCCTGCAGTATTTCCTCGCGCCAGGGGCAGATGCCGAAAGATTCGGGATTCGGCCATGGAATATGCCAGAAGGTGATGATGGTGGCTTTGGGGAGCCGTTTGCGGATCATGCCGGGCAGCAGCGCAAAATGGTAATCCTGCACCAGTACCACCGGGTCATCACTGTCGGCCTCATGCACTACGGCATCGGCAAAACGTTGATTGATAGCGACATATTCTGTCCAGTCACTGGAGCGGAAAACCGGACGAACGTGGGCGTTGTGGCAGAGCGGCCAAAGCCCTTCGTTGGAGAAGCCGTAGTAGTAACCGGCCTCCTCTTCGGCGGTCAGCCAGATCCTCCGCAAAGTGTACTCGGGATTGGCCGGGGGTACTCCGACCCGGTCGTGGCGGTCAACGGTTTCACGGTCGGCGCTGCCGCTGCCGTGGGCGATCCAGGTCCCGGAGCAGGCCCGCATGACCGGTTCAACCGCTGTCACCAGGCCGCTGGCCGGGCGGTTTACTTCAATTCCTTCCGGCGTATTGAGGTGAATGTATGGTTCCCGGTTGGAGACAACAATGACCCTCTCGCCGGCCAGCTGTTTGTGGAGCAGGTTGCGCAACGATTCGGGGCTCCAGGTTATGGCGGCGTCATCGGCCATGCGACGTTCGGCTTCGAGATTGCGCAGCAGCAGCCGCAGGTCGCCAGCCAGCGGATGCAGTTCGGAATCCTCCGGATTGCCGAAAGGCTTTACCAGTCCTTCGCCACGCAGCATGGCCCGCACGCCGTCAATCCAGCCGCGCCAGCTCAGGTGGGCAACGAAGACGGTTATCAGTGAAGTTACAATCCCCAGCACCGCAAAAAGCAGGATTACATAGTTGCGGGTGTCGGTGCTGCGGCGCTCGACAAAGCTCATGTCGTGCACCACTACCAGGGAGCCGGTCATCCCCTGGCCATGATCGAGAGGGTCCATGGAAACGTGCGCCAGGCCGCGTTGCAGTTGCAGCAGGTGTTGTGTTTCTCCGGCCGGGTTCTGGGGAAGGGAGCAGGAGAGCGAATCGGGGAAGTTGACCGTTCTGTAAAGCAGTTTGCCATCTTCGCTGCAATAACCGAGTGCCAGCAGGCGCTCGTCATGCAGGGAGCGGGTCAGCAGGCTGTTGATCCTGCCCCGGTCACCTTGCAGGAGCAGTTCCTCCAAAGGTTCCTGGAGTGTGCTGGTTATCAGCTGCGAGCGGATATCCAGGTCACGCACGAACCAGCGCAGGGTCAGCTTGTCCACCAGCGGCACCACGGCATAGGCCAGCAGAGTCAGTGCCACAGCCAGCGGCAGCACGAAGCGCAAGGCCAGGCGAAGCGATCTGAATGATATGGCTTTATGTGCAGGCATGAAATTTCTCCTATTCAGCTACTCCGCAATTTTTCCACAGTTTGTACTAATGCTAGCTGGTCATCGACATACAGTGCGCAGGGCACATCCAGGCGGGAGCCGACCATGATGGCTGTCCCGCCGGACTCTATGGCCCAGCGCATTGCAACGGCATCGTTTTCATCGTCACCGGCGTAGAAGATCGAGTCTTTGGTAGTGTCTATCTTCAGCAGGCTTGCCAGGAATGTTGCGCCGACCGATTTGTCAAAACCGTCCAGAAATTGGACCTCCAGCACATTCGGGCCGTGGTGCAGGGCTATTTTTTGACGCTGCGCCCAGTCATCGATTGTTTTCGTTATCCGCTCGGTGGCTGCTTTCCCGGACTTCTCGACATGGATGGCAACCGACCACTGCTTGTCCTCGATCTCGATCCCGGATTGGCGGCCGAGTTTTTCCAGCAGAGGCATCAGTTCCCGGCGGCGGGCTTCAAGAATATCCTTCTTGTTAGTGCCGAGCGAGATTCGGCAGCCGCCCGGCAATTGCCATTCAATGCCGCTGTTGCCGCCGATAATGATGTCTTTCAGCGGAATTCGCGGCAATAAATCTTCCAGGGCCCTGCTGGATATGATCGCAACCTGGTCAGTGGTTGACCTTGAAAGCTCTCCCAACATTCCGGCACAGGCCGGATGTATTACGGCTGCATTCCGGTCGGCGACCAGCGGCGAAAGCGTCCCGTCAAAATCAAATAGCCAGACTCTCATGGTTATGGTTTTCCTTTCGTTATCTCGCCGCTTAGTGGCGGGGAAGCGGGCGGGGCGGCGCTGATCAGCAGTGCTGAAAGTTTTTGAAGGGATGCGAGCATGGCTGCCAGGTCGTCGTTGTTGGTTGATTTCAGGCAGTTCATCAGGCTGTCATGCGCGACATTGCGGAGAATCAGCTCAATTTCTCCGGATTTCTCGGTCGGTCTGACTTCCACCACACGCCGGTCTTCCTTTGAGCGTGTTCTGGTCACAAGATCCTGTTCTTCGAGGCGGTCAAGGACCCGTACCATAGTGGCTGGATTCAGGTACATTATTCTGGCCAGATCGGAAACGTGGATGGCCGGCGACCTGGTGACGGCCCGGACAGTCATGGTCTGGTTCCTGCTCAGCCCGGTCCGCTTCTCGATCTCGCGTGACTGTTCATCGGTTACGTTCGAGAGGGAGTGAAGCGAGTCAAAAACCTCTCTGACCAGTTCCTGCCGTAATTTATTTTCCATCCTGATCGTATCTTCGTTCAGCTGCGCGCCAGAATTATATTTGTCCATGGCCAGGTATGTCCTTTTAGTTTGACAATGATTTAGTTTGTGATATAAATCATTACCATCTGAAATAAATTGTGTCAACCAACTATGTCGAAAGGGGAATGTTATGAATGTTTGTAAAAAGGTTGTTGTGGCTGCTGGATGTTTAGGGGTATTGTTTGGAGTTGCAGGGTGTGCCAACAAGGATATTGTCAAGAGTGATGAGTCGATTGCCGGCAATCAGGCGACAGCCAAGGCGGTTGCAGCGCCCGCAGAAAGCAAGGCGGTTAAAACAGCTGAGGCGGTCAAGTCCGAACCGGTTGCAGCGGCCAAGGCGGCCGCTCCGGCGGAACAGGCGGAACAGGCGGTCAATGCGGTGCCGGCTCAGAATGTCTTTGAAAAAGTCTACTTCAACTTTGATAGTTCCGATTTGAGTCAGGATGCCAGAAATGCGCTGTCACGCAACGCGGAAATCCTTCTGAAAGCACAGTCGGCCGCCAGGTTGAAAATCGAGGGGCATTGCGATGAGCGCGGATCTGCCGAGTACAATCTGGCGCTGGGAGAACGACGGGCCAAGGCCGCTCAGAAATATCTGACGACCATGGGTGTTCAGCCGGAAAGACTTGCTACCGTCAGCTACGGTAAAGAGCGTCCGGCAGTCCAGGGCAGCAATGAATCGGCATGGGCTAAAAATCGCAGGGATGAATTTGTTATTCAATAATATCAAGGTGAAGTAAAAAGGTGAAATAAACAGGTGAAACCTCGTATATCCGAACAACTGACGCTCTTTGCCAGCATTATCAAATGGACAGTTTATGCTTCTGTGGTTGGAGCGCTGGCAGGTCTCGGCACCACCTTTTTCCTGAAAGCGCTTTCTGTTACCACTTCTTTTTATAGTGGTAACCTCCCTTATCAGCTGTTCCTGCCAATAACGCTGCTCGCCAGCAGCGCTTTGGTGCGTTATCTGGCGCCGGATGCCGCCGGTCATGGAACGGAGAAGGTTATTGAAGCGGTTCACCAGCGAATGGGGCGGATTCCGTTCAGGGTAGTTCCGGTCAAGCTGTGTGCCACGATCATCACCCTGGCGAGCGGCGGTTCGGCGGGTAAGGAAGGGCCTTGTGCGCAAATCGGGGCGGGAATGGCTTCTGCTTTTGCTTCTATCGCCCGTCTGCCTGAATCTGACAGAAAAAAACTGGTTATTTGCGGCATTAGCGCCGGCTTTGCAACGGTCTTTGGAACTCCGATCGCCGGGGCGCTGTTCGGCATAGAAGTGCTGGTGCTGGGGCAGATGATGTACGATGTCATGTTTCCCTCGTTTGTTGCCGGCATCGTTGGTTATCATGTGGCAACCGCGCTTGGTGTTACCTACCCTTATGAGGCCATAAGCATTACGTCCAACATGACCAGCTGGGGGTTTCTGGAGATGCTGCTGCTCGGTGTCTGGTGCGGGTTGATTGCACTGTTTTTTATTCAGCTGCTGCATTTTATGCACAAGCAGCTGGATCGCCTTACCCGGCACTGGGTCGCCAGTGCGCTGATCGGTGGCGGTCTCCTGGTGTTGATTGGCACCTTTGTTTCCCCGGATTATCTGGGGCTGGGGCTGGGAAATATTGAAAAAGCGCTGAGGGGGGAGCATCTGCCGGTTGGCGCGGTCTTCTGGAAGAGCATCACTTCGGCCATTACCCTTGGGTGCGGCGGCAGCGGCGGAGTCCTTACTCCGGTGTTCTTTGTGGGTACCGCAGCAGGCAACCTGTTTGCGACACTGTTCCACGAGCCGAATGTGGCCGCTTTTTCCGCCATCGGGATGGTGGCTGTATTGGCCGCAGCAGCCAATACACCGATCTCGGCTTCCATCATGGCGATGGAGCTGTTCGGTTCGGCCATCGGCACACATGCCGCAGTGGCATGTATGACCAGCTTTCTGATCATCGGATACCACAGCGTTTATCCAAGCCAGTTGCTCGGGATTCAGAAAAGCGGATCGCTCCTGGCTCCGGAGGGGAGTCAGCTCGGGGACATCGAGTGTTCGACCCTGGTCCCGCGTGAAAAGTCGTTTTTTCAATTTATACTTAAATTCAATAAAAAAACTGGTGCAAGCGAGCGAAAAGAGAACAAAGAATCAGATACGGATAATCTGTGAGGCTCCGTTCTCTTCCTTAAAGGTCTGTGCGCTCGCAAGGGCGCACAGGCAACGGGCTCACGCCGCTTGCTCCTCCGGGTGCATTGATCGAAAAGGCCGCAAAATAAAGTACATCCACAGACAGCATTGCCGCCAGGCAAAATAATATTGCTGTCTATTAACCTGATAAAGGCGTACTGTTAACAACCAATCCGCCATCAGGAGTTCAATTTTCTTAGTTGTTTTGAACCCTCTCTGTTTCCCAACCACCTTCTTCCACCTCCATTGTTAAATCCTCCGGTTCGGTATGCGCCGTCCATTTCGACTGTTCTTGTTTCGTGAACTCCTACGTTATGGCCGGATATTTGGAAAGCATGGCAAATACAGGGCAACATGTAAGTAGAGATGCAGGAATTCTGTCGTCAGGAGGGTGGTCGTATGCAGGCCGGCTTTCTGGTGGCAGTTGCGTAAGGCAGCAGCTGTAAATTCAGCAGGAAAAGGAGATTATATGATTATCAAACGAGGAATTGTAGTCAGCCATTCTGGTGCTCTTGAATGGGGAGCCGGCAAGGTTGTTGAGGTAGGTGCTCTGAAAGCGACTATTCAGTTCAGTGATGGAATCGTCAGGAAAATTGCTTCTTCCCATTACGCAATTCTGGAGCCGGCTGACCCGGCCTCATTTGTGGCTGTTAGCGCCGTTGTCACGGCTGTGAAACCGCGTGTGGCCGCCAAAAGAGTCAAAAAGGTGAAGCAACCGACCGTCTGAGTTTCGAAAGCGAGTTGGCGCCGGTCTAAATATTTTGCATCGTAAACGACAGGTACGCAGGAGTGCCAGGCTGTTTCTGCCGCTCCTGCGCCAGCCGTCCTATTTTATGGATGCGTTAAACTTGTCCTGAATCTTCTGGCGGTATCCGACAATTTCATTGCGCAGCGACGAAAGCTTGGCCATCTTCTCATCGATCAGATTGATATGCACATCAAGGATTCGCACCAACTCCGGTATCATGCGTTCGGTCTGCTTTGCCTCGCCATAAACTTTATACAGATCCTGCATTTCCCTGATAGTAAGTCCAAGATCCTTGAGTTTCATGATGAACTTGATCCGCCGTACCGTATAGGGTGCGTAACCGCGATTTGCCCCGTCCGACCGTTCGGTTGACTCGATAATCCCGACCTCTTCCCAATAACGCAAGGTGCGGGTGGTCAGTCCAAGCGTTTTGCATAACTCGCCAATGGTTATTATTTCTTCCGTATCCTGCATATCATCCTCCGATAGTACTCTTACTCGATTTATAGCTGTTCTCCTCAAGATTAGAAAGTGAATTATACTTTGTGCAGCTCCTTCCTGCTTTTAACAAAAAACGTTCTGTTGCGAATAAGTTAATTGCAACAGCTAGTTGCGCATCATGGCGGCCATTGTGTGGTCATAATTACAGTAGCCATAAAATTATGTTAACTTTTTAGTTGACATAAACGTAAACGCAATATAGGTATTCGTGAAAGCCTTATTCTGCATGATAGTTTTGTGTATTACGTATACGTGAAAAATATAGTAGAGTGGTTCGGCGGATTCTGCCGGGTTGTTGCCACCACCATCCCAAGGAGGAAATTATGTCTAGTGCGGAGAGAGCTGGTGACGAGGGGGTCAGCCTCCTTTACGATCTGAGTAAGGAAGAGCTGGTTAAGATCATTATCGATGACGCCAAAAACTGGCTGGCCCACGACGGCGTCTGGTTTCAGTCAATTGAAAAGCGCTATGGCATGGAAGTTGCGGTGGATATTGATACGGATGCCTGGCGCCTTTTTACGGTCATAGAAGCCAAACGCATCATGGAGCGGCTCGGAATCAAGCCGGGTGGCGGGATTGCGGCTCTGGTTGAGTGTTTGAAACACCGCTTCTATGCCCGCCTGAACCTTCAGGAAAGCATAGAAGTGACTGAAACCCGGGCGGTGTTCAGGATGCTGGACTGTCGCGTGCAGTCGGCCCGCAAGCGCAAAGGTCTGGCCGATCATCCCTGCAAGTCGGTCGGTATTGTGGAGTACTCCGAATTTGCCAGAACTATCGATCCGCGCATTGTGACCCGCTGTATCGCCTGCCCGCCGGATGTTCACCCGGAAGATTTCTGGTGCGCCTGGGAATTTGTGATACAAGAGTAGTGTCGGGGCGCTGAACAGGTCCAATCGTCTTTGTCTGTCTGGGGGATATGTGAGCAAGCTGCCGGGAAATGGACCGCTTATGTCCGTTAGTGCGCGCCAGTTAGGTGGCCTTGCGGATATTAATGCCCTGGAACAGCCGGAGAAGGATAAAATATATGCCGGCATTATTCCGCCCCGGCTGCTCCGTTATCTCGGAATCTCGCCGGAGACTTTGCTTGGGGCGGATGGGCGCCGGCGGGTGAAAATTATCGCGCCGGAAGGGGCGCTGGTCCGGATCGAGGTTCGTCGCGATCCCGAAGACCGCCGTACGGCATTTTTTCTGGATATTGCCGAGACCTATTTTCACCAGATGGAACTCTCCTTCTGTGTCATCAACGATCCCTTCAGTCCTTATTTTGCGGTAGATGTTGACGAGAACGGCGACAACAACTGTTTTGCCACGCTTGGGCGCAACATTCCCGAGGAGATCCGCGCCATGCAGGCCGGACTGTTCCCGAACCAGACCAGTTGGGGGCTTAACGTTTTCGGCGAGTTCTTTACCCTCTTTGAGAGATTTGTAGATTCGCTTGGCATGGACATCATACTGGCCGAGCCTCTCACCTACGACAATGCCATCCGATATGAAAAATACGGGTTTGATTATCTGAAAGGGCGTCTGATGATGAATGAGATCAACCGGGAATTCGGGCCGGGTGGTGTCCTCACCGGGAAGCTCGACGGATCTTCACCCTTCAGGATGCCCGGCATGGAGAAGAGTGTTCACGGCAGGAGCTGGGCCATTCATGACGGTATTCTTGATGAGCCGTGGGATGATCTGCAGGTAAGCAAAATCCTTGACGAGCCTTGGGAAGACGTAAGGATATACAAGACGGTCGGACTGCATGCCGGCATCAACACCTTCCCGAATCGAAACTAGCAAAACAACGTAACTGATAACTCTTTCCCTGATAATACTCCCAAAAGCTAATTGAATAGGCTATATCGCTGTAATGCGGCTGTTTGGGCGATTGCTCGTCAAATTAAAATTATAATCAGATATAAAAATGTTATATTTTGGGTTGACTTATACGTAAACTGGTTTATTCTGGTTGCTATGCTGAATGCTTTGTCCAGGCAAAGGGATTTTTAAGTTCAATCCGGATTATGGAGTGCGCCAATGGAATTGCCAATACTTACCGACTCCTCGCTTGACTTGACCGGCCGGGTAGCCGTCCTGACCTTTCGGCGCGATGACCTGCGCAACGCCCTGACCGGAACGGCGCTTATCGATGATATTTTGCGGACGGTCCGGTGGGCTGATGATGAGTCCGGGGTTTCGGTTCTGGTCATCACGGGTGAGGGGGCCGCTTTCTCTTCCGGCGGCAATATCAAGGAGATGCAGGATCGTGCCGGAATTTTCGCCGGGTCAACCTATGAGATTCAGGAACAGTACCGGCGCGGCATTCAACAGATTCCATTAGCTCTTCACAAGGCAGAAATTCCTCTGATTGCGGCAATTAACGGACCTGCGGTCGGTGCCGGGTTTGATCTGGCCTGTATGTGCGATCTGCGGATCGCCTCAAAGCGCGCCTTGATGGGGGAAACCTTTATCAATCTCGGCATTATTCCGGGGGATGGCGGGGGGTGGTTCCTGCAGCGACTGATCGGGTATCAGCGGGCGGCGGAGCTGACCTTTACCGGAAGGATGCTGACTGCTGACGAGGCCCTGCAGATGGGAATCGTACTGGATGTGGTTGAGCCCGCCGAACTTCTGCCGCGTGCCATGGAGCTGGCCGGAAAAATTGCCGCAAAGCCTCCACAGGCTTTGCGGCTCACCAAACGGATGATGAAGCTGGCCCAACGCTCGGATCTGCCCGATTTTCTGGATCTGTGCGCTTCGTTTCAGGCCATGGCGCATCATACCGAAGATCACCAGGAAGCGGTGCTGGCCTTTATTGAAAAGCGCGAAGGTCAGTACAGCGGAACATGAGCGACTCAAGTCAGCCAAGAGGGGAGATGAATCGATGAAATCTTATCCGACGCTTAATTTTGATCTGGGTGAAACAGCCGACCTGCTCAGAGACACCGTAAACGACTTCGCCATGGCCGAAATTGCGCCCAGGGCAGCAGATATCGACCGGGACAACCATTTTCCGATGGATCTGTGGCGCAAGATGGGCGATCTGGGGCTGCATGGAGTTACGGTCTCGGAAGAGTACGGCGGTTCGGGGATGACCTACCTGGAGCATGTGGTGGTGATCGAGGAGATCAGCCGGGCCTCGGCCTCGGTGGCCCTGGCCTACGGCGCGCACTCGAATCTCTGCATCAACCAGATCTACCGCAATGCCAGCGAAGCTCAGAAGCGGCGCTACCTGCCGAAGCTGATCAGCGGCGAGCATGTCGGCGCCCTGGCCATGAGTGAGGCGGGAGCCGGTTCGGATGTGGTCAGCATGCGCCTGCGGGCGGACCGGAAAGGGAACTATTTTATCCTGAACGGCACTAAAATGTGGATTACCAACGGCCCCCACGCCGACACGCTGCTGGTTTATGCCAAAACCGACATCAACGCCGGGTCAAAAGGGATCACCGCCTTCCTGATCGAAAAGGGTTTCAAAGGTTTTTCAACAGCCCAGAAGCTGGACAAGCTCGGTATGCGAGGTTCCGACACCTGCGAGCTGGTCTTCGAGGATTGCGAAGTTCCGGCGGAGAACGTGGTCGGAAATGTGGGCGATGGGGTCAGAATTCTGATGAGCGGTCTGGATTATGAGCGGGCGGTGCTGGCGGCCGGTCCGCTGGGGATCATGCGGGCCTGTCTGGATGTGGTGATTCCCTATATCCACGAAAGGCGTCAGTTCGGCAAGGCCATCGGCGAGTTTCAGCTGATGCAGGGCAAGCTGGCCGATATGTACAGCACCATGAATGCCTGCCGGGCTTATGTTTATGCGGTTGCCCACGCCTGCAGCGGCAAAAACTCGATCCGCAAGGATGCGGCCGGAGCGATCCTCTACGCTGCCGAGAAGGCAACCTGGATGGCGCTGGAAGCGATCCAGATTCTGGGCGGCAACGGCTATATCAATGAGTACCCGACCGGGCGATTGTTACGGGACGCCAAACTTTACGAAATCGGAGCCGGTACCAGCGAGATCCGGCGCATGCTGATCGGCCGGGAACTGTTCAATGAAACCGCTCCTTAGTCTTACTTAGAAACGTCAGGCCGATGGCACCAAGGGAGAACATAACGACATGACCGTATATAAAAGCACGATCAAAAGCACCTCGGAAGAGTACCTCCGCAATGCGGAACTGATGACGAAACTGGTGGCCGACCTGCGTGAAAAGGTGGCCAAAATAACTCTGGGGGGCGACGAAAAGGCGCGCAGGAAGCATATCGAACGGGGCAAGCTCCTGCCGCGGGAACGGATCCGCCAGTTGCTGGATGTGGGCTCGCCCTTTCTGGAACTCTCACAGTTTGCGGCCTGGGAGGTTTACGGTGAGGATGTTCCGGCGGCCGGCATCATCACCGGCATCGGCCGGGTCAAAGGGCAGGAATGTCTGATCGTAGCCAACGACGCCACCGTCAAGGGTGGCACCTACTATCCGCTCACCGTCAAAAAGCATCTCCGCGCCCAGGAAATTGCCCGGGAGAACAATCTTCCCTGCATCTACCTGGTTGATTCGGGAGGGGCTTTTCTCCCGCGTCAGGACGAAGTATTCCCGGATCGGGACCATTTCGGCAGAATTTTCTTCAATCAGGCCACCATGTCCGGTCGCGGCATTCCGCAGATCTCGGTCGTGATGGGCTCCTGCACCGCCGGTGGAGCCTACGTGCCGGCCATGTCCGACGAAAGTGTCATCGTCCGCAACCAGGGCACCATTTTCCTGGCCGGACCGCCGCTGGTCAAGGCAGCCACCGGTGAGGTGGTCAGCGCAGAAGATCTGGGGGGCGCCGATGTGCACTGCCGCACCTCCGGCGTGACCGATCATTATGCCGTGGATGACGGCCATGCGCTGGCCATTGCGCGGCGTATCGTCAGTAATCTGAACCGGGTCAAGCGGCCGCCGGTCGCCATGCTTCCGCCGGTCGATCCGCTCTACGATCCGGCCGAACTTTACGGGATTATCCCGACCGACACACGCAAGCCGTACGACGTGCGGGAGGTGATCGCCCGCGTTGTGGATGGTTCCGAATTTGACGAGTTCAAGCAGCTTTACGGCACAACCCTGGTCTGCGGCTTTGCCCATATCTGGGGCTATCCGGTGGGGATCGTCGCCAACAACGGCATCCTCTTCTCCGAGTCGGCCCTCAAGGGGGCTCACTTCATAGAACTCTGCAGCCAGCGCGGCATCCCGCTGGTCTTCCTGCAGAATATCTCCGGCTTCATGGTCGGCAGCAAGTACGAGGCGGGGGGCATCGCCCGGGACGGCGCCAAGATGGTCACCGCCGTTGCCTGCGCCGCGGTCCCCAAATTTACGGTCATTATCGGCGGCAGTTTCGGGGCCGGTAATTACGGCATGTGCGGCCGAGCCTACGGACCGCGACTGATGTGGATGTGGCCCAACGCCCGTATCTCGGTCATGGGTGGCGAGCAGGCCGCCAGCGTACTGGCCCAGGTCAAGCGCGACGGCATGGAGATGCGTGGCGAGAGCTGGAGCGCCGAAGAGGAGGAGGGTTTCAAAGCTCCCATCCGCGATCAGTATGAGAGTCAGGGACATCCTTACTACGCCAGCGCCCGGTTGTGGGACGACGGCATTATCGATCCGGCCGACACCCGCATGGTGCTGGGGCTGGGCATCTCGGCGGCCATGAACGCACCGGTTGAGAAGACGCAGTTTGGTGTGTTCCGCATGTAGTGAAAGAGTAGCTCACCCCCACAGCGGGGGAGGGAAATTGCCAGGGTTGTTTGACCTTAATGGAGAGACAGGAAAAAACATGAGCGAAGCGACCATCATCACAAATATCTACGAACCGGGGATTGCCACCCTGACCATGAATCGTCCCGAGCTGCACAATGCTTTTGACGATCTGCTGATTGCCGATCTGACTGCAGAATTGAAACGGCTGGAGGCGGATGAAGCTGTCCGGGTTGTTCTGCTGGCCGGCAGCGGCCGGAGCTTTTCGGCCGGGGCGGATTTGAGCTGGATGCGGCGCATGGCCGACTACAGCAGGGAACAGAATCTTGCTGACGCACTGGGGCTGGCGGAGCTGATGCAAACCCTGAACAGCCTTTCCAAGCCGACCATCGCCCTGGTGCAGGGTGCGGCCTACGGCGGCGGAGTCGGACTGGTGGCCTGCTGCGATCTGGCGATTGCCACCCGCCGGGCTTCATTCTGCCTGTCCGAGGTCAAGCTGGGGCTGATTCCGGCGGTGATCTCCCCTTATGTTATGGCCGCTATCGGCCCGCGGGCCTGTCGGCGATATTTCCTGACGGCAGAGCCGTTCAACGCCGATCAGGCGCAGCGCATCGGCCTGCTACACGAAGTCGTGGAGGATGAGGAAGCCCTGCTGTCACGTGGAATGGAACTGGCGGCCCTGCTACTGAAAAACGGTCCACAGGCTATGGCCGCAGCCAAGGAGCTGATTGCAATGGTCTCCGGCCGACCGCTTGACGATGCCCTGATTGGCGATACTGCCGGACGGATCGCCGACCGGCGGGCCTCAGCCGAAGGGCGGGAAGGTTTGACGGCTTTTCTGGAGAAACGCACACCGGGATGGGTAGCAAAGTAACGCTGAGACATCAACTGACCGCAAAGGACACTCCTATGTTCGATAAAATACTGATTGCCAATCGCGGCGAAATCGCCTGTCGTGTCATCCGTACCGCCCGGAACCTTGGTATCCGCACGGTGGCGGTTTATTCCGATGCCGATGCGGGCGCAATGCATGTGGCTCTGGCTGACGAGGCTTACCAGATCGGCCCGGCCCCGGCCCGGGAAAGCTACCTCCGTCCCGAACTGATTCTGGATGTGGCCCGCAGAAGCGGCGCACAGGCGGTGCACCCCGGTTATGGTTTTCTTTCGGAAAATGCCGAATTCGCCGAGGCGTGCGACCGGGCCGGAATCGTCTTTATCGGTCCTCCGACAGCAGCTATCCGGGCGATGGGATCGAAAAGTGCGGCCAAGCGCATTATGGAGGAAGCGGCGGTTCCGCTGGTGCCCGGTTATCACGGCGAGGATCAGAATCCGGACCTGCTGCGGGAAACGGCTGACCGGATCGGTTATCCGGTCCTGATCAAGGCCACCGCCGGTGGCGGCGGCAAGGGGATGCGGGTGGTCTGGGAAACGGCCGGGTTCGACGACGCGCTGGCCGGGGCTCGCCGCGAGGCCGGCAACTCTTTTGGTGACGACCGTGTGCTGCTGGAAAAATACCTGACCAAACCGCGCCATGTGGAAATTCAGGTTTTTGCCGACAGCCAGGGGAACGCCGTCCATCTCTTCGAACGTGACTGCTCCATCCAGCGTCGTCACCAGAAAGTGCTGGAGGAGGCTCCGGCCCCCGGCATGACCCAGGGATTGCGGGACAACATGGGGGCGGCGGCGGTCGCTGCGGCCCGTGCTATCGGTTACGTCGGCGCCGGTACGGTTGAATTTCTGCTTGATACGGACGGTTCCTTCTACTTCATGGAGATGAATACCCGCCTGCAGGTTGAGCATCCGGTCACCGAGATGATCACCGGGCAGGACCTGGTGGAGTGGCAGCTCAGGGTTGCTTCCGGCGAGCCGCTTCCCTGCGCCCAGGAACAGCTGGCCATTGGCGGCCATGCCATCGAGGCCCGGATCTATGCTGAAGATCCTTCCCGGGATTTCCTCCCCTCAATCGGTGATCTGACCCATCTGCGCCCGCCAGCGGAGAGCGCCCACGTCCGGATCGACACCGGCGTGCGCCAGGGGGATAGCGTCAGCATCCATTATGATCCGATGATTGCCAAGCTGATCGTCTGGGATGCCACCAGGGCCGGTGCGCTGCGCCGTCTCCGTTCGGCGCTGGCCGAATACCAGGTGGTGGGGGTGAACACCAACATCGAGTTTCTGGCCGCAGTGGCTGCCCATCCCGCTTTTGCCGCCGGAGATTTCGACACCGGCTTCATCGAGCGGCACCGCGCCGTGCTGTTTCCCGAAACGACTCCGGCATCCGATCAAGTGCTGGCCCTGGCCTGTCTGGATGTGCTTTTGCGCCGCTCCGTTGAAGCGGAAAAAATGGCCGCCGCCTCCTTTGACCGCTGGGCACCCTGGCACCTGACCACCGGCTGGCAGATGAACGGCGACAATCACCATGTTTTTACCTTCCGGGACAACGATTCCGCGGTTTGCGTGACAGCTCACTATCGCAGCTCCGGATACCTGCTGGATCTCCCCGGCGGCCCGCTTCTGGTGCAGGGGAGGTTGAACGAAGAGGGCGATCTGCTGGCCGACCTGGGCGGGGCGCGCTTCACAGCCACGGTCGTCCGCCACGGCGATGACCTGACGATCGTAACCCGCGGCAGCAGTCACCGCCTGGTACTCCACGACCCGCTGGCCCATGCCGGCGAGCAGGAGGTCGAGGGTGGCCGCCTGACCGCGCCCATGCCGGGCAAGATCGTGGCGCTGCTGGTGGAGGCGGGAGCGGTGGTGGAACGCGGTACGCCGCTGGTCATCATGGAAGCCATGAAGATGGAGCATACCATTACCGCCCCGCGGGATGGCATCGTTGCCGAGATTCATTTCAGTGTCGGTGCAGTGGTCAACGAAGGCGCGGAGCTGCTGGCCTTCACAGCTGAGGGGGATAAACCGTCATGAACCTCCCCAAACGGGTCAAAATGGTTGAAGTCGGCCCCCGGGATGGTCTGCAGAACGAAGCGGCTATCGTTCCGGCAGAAGTCAAGATCGAGTTTATCAACCGTCTTTCGGCCAGCGGGCTGAGCGTGATTGAATCCACCAGTTTTGTTTCTCCCAAATGGGTTCCCCAGATGGCCGACAACAGCCAGGTCATGGCCGGAATTACTCGCCGCCCCGGTGTCAGTTATCCGGTGCTGGTTCCAGGCATGCAGGGTTTCGAGTCGGCCGTGGCAGCCGGTGCACAGGAAATTTCAGTCTTTGGGGCCGCTTCGGAAGCCTTCTCCCGGCGCAACATCAACTGTTCCATAGCCGAAAGCCTGGAACGCTTCGCGCCGGTGATCGAAGCCGCCCGCCAGCGCGGCATCAAGGTGCGCGGCTACGTTTCCTGTGTTCTTGGCTGCCCTTACCAGGGTGAGGTTCCGCTGGAGGCGGTGGCCGATATCTCGCAGCGCCTCTTTGAAATGGGGTGTTACGAAATTTCGTTGGGAGACACGATCGGGATCGGGACTCCGGGCCAGGCCCAGGCCATGGTCAAGGCGGTTGCGGAGCGCGTGCCGCTCGACCGGCTGGCGGCGCATTTTCACGACACCTACGGCCAGGCTCTGGCCAATATTCTGGCGGTTCTTGAACTGGGGGTTTCGGTAGTCGACAGCTCCGTGGCCGGACTGGGCGGCTGCCCGTACGCCAAGGGGGCCGCAGGCAACGTGGCCAGCGAGGATCTGCTCTGGATGCTGAACGGTCTCGGTATTGAAACCGGTGTCGATCTGACGCTGCTGAGGGGGGCGGGCACCTACATCTGCAACTATCTTGGCCGACCGTCAGGCTCCAGGGTGGCTCTGGCGCTTGGCCGGGAATGAAAACTCCGAGTAGCTCGAAATTTCCTTATTGACGTTGAACAGTTCCCTTTTCCAAGGGGATAAAAAACATATAAAGATCAGAACGAATCAGAATAAAGATCGCTACAAAACAGAAGGAGGATCAACCATGTCACGACAGCTCGATGTAACCGTAGGGGGATTGCTGGACCAGATGGCGGAACGGTTTCCGGACAACGAAGCGCTGGTGTATCCGGAGCGCGGCCTGCGCTACAGTTACCGCCAATTCAACGATGTCTGCCGTCAGGTTGCCAAGGGTCTGCTCCGTCTCGGCATCAGGAAGGGCGACAATATCTCCATCTGGGCCTACAACGTTCCGGAGTGGGTCATTCTCCAGTTTGCCAGTGCCAAGATCGGCGCCGTCCTGGTCACTATCAACACCAGCTACAAATCGGCCGAACTGGACTACATCCTGCGGCAGTCCGATTCCTGCGCGCTGTTCATGGTCGGCTCCTTCAAGGATTCCGATTACACCCTGACGATCAACGAGGTCGTCCCGGAGCTGGCATCCTCCGAGCCGGGCAACCTGATCAGCGCTGCTCTGCCGGTCCTGAAAAAGGTTGTGTTCATCGGCGACGAAACGCCATCCGGCATGATCAGCTTCGCAAAGATCATCGAACTGGGCGCCGGAGTTGACGATGCGGAGCTGGCTGCCGTGGAAAGCACCCTGGATTGCCACGAAACCATCAACATGCAGTACACCTCCGGTACCACCGGTTTTCCGAAAGGGGTCATGCTGACCCATTACAACATCGTCAACAACGGCTTCAATATCGGCGAATGCATGAAGTTTACGGAAAAAGACCGCCTCTGCATTCCGGTTCCGTTTTTCCACTGTTTCGGCTGCGTACTGGGCGTTATGGCCTGCGTCACCCACGGTTCCACCATGGTTCCGGTGGAGGTGTTTGATCCGCTCAAGGTACTGAAAACCGTTGAGATGGAAAAATGCACGGCGCTGCACGGTGTCCCCACCATGTTCATCGCCGAGCTGGAACATCCCGATTTTGATAAATTTGATCTGAGCAGTCTGCGCAGCGGGATCATGGCCGGTTCTCCCTGCCCGATTGAAGTCATGAAAAAGGTCATCAGCCAGATGAACGCTTCCGAAATCACCATCGCCTACGGTCAGACTGAATCGTCGCCGGTCATCACCCAGACCCGCACCGATGATCCGATCGAGCTGCGGGTTGCCACCGTTGGAAAGGCCTTGCCGGATGTCGAAGTCAAGATCGTCGATATCGAAACCGGCCAGGCCCTGCCGCCGGGGAAACAGGGGGAACTCTGCACGCGCGGTTACCTGGTCATGAAAGGCTATTACAAGATGCCTGACGAAACCGCCCGGGCTATCGATGAGGATCAGTGGCTGCATACCGGCGACCTGGCCATCATGGACGAGAACGGCTACTGCAAGATCACCGGCCGGATCAAGAACATGATCATCCGCGGCGGGGAAAACATCTATCCGCGCGAGATCGAGGAATTCCTTTACACCCATCCGAAGGTTTCGGATGTCCAGGTTTACGGTGTGCCGGACCGCAAATTCGGCGAGCAGGTCATGGCGTCAATCATCCTCAAGAAGGGGGCCGAAATGACCGAAGCCGAAGTGAAGGATTTCTGCCGTGGGAAAATAGCCAACTACAAGATTCCGCTTTACGTGCGCTTTGTGGATGCCTACCCGATGACCGCCAGCGGCAAGATCCAGAAATTCAAAATGCGGGACATGGCCATCAAGGAGTTGCAGCTGGAGGAGAGTTAAGCAGCCATCCGCAGCCAGACCCGCCCTCAGTTCACGGCAGTGATCTTTATTAACGAAGGAGGCCATCCGGTCATGCATCCCTATAACCGCAGCCGCTTCCTTCTGGCGCGCTGGTCGATCTACACGATTCTTATTCTTACCTACATGCTGGTGTTCTTCCACCGCATGGCGCCTGCGGTCATCTCGGCCGACCTGATGAAGGCTTTCAATACATCGGGCGCCGCGCTCGGATCACTGGCTGCCATGTACTTCTACATTTACACCGCCATGCAGATACCGGCCGGTGTGCTGGCCGATACCCTTGGAGCCAGGGCGACCATAACCGCCGGCAATCTTGTTGCCGGCGGCGGTTCGATACTTTTCGGCCTGTCCGAATCGTTCTTTGCTGTTTCAGCAGGTCGCGCCCTGGTCGGATTGGGAGTGTCGGTCGTCTTCGTCGGGCTTTTCAAGAGTAACAGCGTCTGGTTCCGGGAACGAAATTTTGGCCTGATCAGCGGACTGACTCTGCTGCTTGGCAACATCGGCGCAATTGCTTCGGCCGGCCCCCTGGCCGGGGTGCTCCGGACTTATTCCTGGCGCTACGTCTTCGTCGCTCTTGGTCTTGTCACAATTGCTCTGGCCGTCCTGACATTTGCCTTCGTACGCAACCGTCCCGAAGATATCGGTTTCCCTTCCATGAGAGAGATTGATGGGAAGGCCAGTCATCCGCCGCGCCAACAGCATTGGTGGGGCGACCTGAAAAGTGTCGTCAAAACCGGCGCGGCCTGGCCGGTTCTGTGGGTCGATATGGGGATGGTCGGAGGAATGCTGGCTTTTGTCGGTTTGTGGGCGATTCCGTTTCTGCGGGACGTGCATGGACTCGGGCGTTCCTCGGCAGCCATTTATACGACCACCGCACTGGCCGGCTTTGCCGTCGGATCGATGCTGTTCGGGTGGTTCTCCGACCGGATGGGTCGCCGCAAGCCGGTCATTCTGGCCGGCACTCTCCTTTACACGCTGGCCTGCCTCATTCTGGCCTATGCCCCCTGGAAACCCGGTCCGGCCGGTTTGGCGCTCTTCGCCCTGCTTGGCTTCGGAACCGGCGGCTT
Organism: Geobacter sp.; assembly: GCA_009684515.1. GTDB lineage: Bacteria > Desulfobacterota > Desulfuromonadia > Geobacterales > Pseudopelobacteraceae > JACRCG01. The sequence continues at coordinate 25,290 of WKKS01000009.1, read as the reverse complement.
TATCGTAACCTTTGCCAACGCCAAAGAGGTGGTTGCGCCAGCCCTGTCCGGCATGGCGGTCGGTCTGGTCAATACCGGGCTCTTTTTCGGAGCGGCCGTGATGCAGCCTCTCTTCGGATGGGCCATGGATCTGGCCTGGGACGGCAGGATAGTGAACGGGTTGCGTGTTTACTCGGCCGGTGATTATCATTCCGGCTTCCTGTTCATGCTCACCTTCGCCGCCTTGAGCGTCGTTGGCGCCAGCAGGATCAGGGAAACCAACTGCCGCAACATTACGGTTGAAAACTGATCGATTGGCTTTCGGAGGAACCTTTTTATGGCCGATGTCTACAGTACGATAGCCGATGCCGACCATGAAGTTCAGGAACGTCTTGCGGCGGTTCTCGAACGCCGGGCCGGAGATCCCCAGCAGCAGGGGATGCTCAATGCCTACCTGGCCGATATTGCGTTTCCGCCCGATGCCGATGTGCTTGATGCGGGTTGCGGTACGGGGGCGGTCAGCCGGGTGCTCGCCGGTTATCCGGGGGTCGGGCAGGTGGTGGGGATTGACCCTTCGCCGGTGTTTCTGGCGGCGGCTCGAAAGTTGTCAGCGGGCAGTGCTAACCTGACTTTTACGGAAGGTGACTGCCGCGCCCTGCCATACGGGGAGGCCAGCTTTGACGCGGTTATTTTCCACACCACCTTGAGCCATGTCCCCGGCGGTGAGGCGGCCCTGGATGAAGCTTTTCGGGTGCTGCGCCCCAATGGCCTGCTGGCGGTTTTTGACGGCAACTATACGACTACGACGCTCGCCACCGGCAGTTTCGACCCGCTCCAGGCCTGCGCCGATGCCGCCATGGAAGCGCTGGTGCATGACCGCTGGCTGGTGCCGAACCTGCCCGCTCTGGTGGCAAAAGCCGGTTTCACTATTCTGAAACAGCGCAGTCTGGGGATTGTTGAAACGACCGCTCCCGATTACATGCTGACTATTGCCGATCGGGGCGCCGATGTGCTGGCTGCCACAGGACGCATCACTGCTGGTCTGGCTGAAGCACTCAAGGACGAAGCACGTCAGCGGGTAGTGGAGGGGCGTTTTTTCGGAAGTATCGCCTATGCCAGTCTGGTGGCAAAAAAACAGCCCCTGATCCGGTAAAGGAGAGGGGCCCGGGTTTTCGGTGCTCACAGCTCAGTGAGCTATGGATTGTCGGAACTTGTTGATTTCGCGGATCAGTTCTGTCCGGTCAAAGTAGATTTCGTTGCGTCGGATTTTCCCCTCATCATTAAACTGCAAAAAGCAGAGCGCCGAGCAGTTGACAACTTTCTCCCCCACCGGAATACGAGCTTCCAGGCGGTTCATAAAGCCCCCCTCAAGCGGGAACGGTTCGACCTGAGTCCAGACCCAGGTCGGGTTGTGACCCAATACTTTCGTGAAGTAGACGGTCAGCGCATCAATCCCCCTGATCCCCTCGGGACGGCCTGGATCGAGAAAAAAAGCGTCATCAGCATAGAACGACAACAGTTTGTCGGGATTGTTTCCTGTCCAGCATGGCAGCCAGCGGTCAGTGTATGCACGTGCTTCTTCGACGGTCATCATGGTTTGGGGCTCCTCTTTGAATAAGATCGGGCAAGATTACCCTCAACCTTCGGAAAAAACAACTGGCTTGTAGTGGACGTATTTATCAGTCTCGTTAATGGGAAATCAGAATCGGAACCGTCATGTGGTTTGTCAGGTGTCTGGCAATCGGTCCAAAGACGAAGTTGCCGCGCCGTGTCGGTGCAAAGGCCCCCATGGCGAGCAGGTCCATTTTTTGCTCGCAGGCGTGGTTGAGAAGCACATCGCCGATCGGGAAATGCGAGGTGGTCAGAATCTGGTCATGCTTGGCGGTAACTCCATGTCTGGCCAGATAATCGCAGACCCGCCGGACATCGCGCTCCACCGTCTCTTCCACCTCTCCTTCCGATCCGACCGTGACCACGTTGACATGGCGCGCCTTCTTCATGATCGGGAGTGCGTCGTTGACGACGCGGGATGATTCGCGCCCCGATTTCCAGGCGATCATGACCCGCTCCACTGGGGAAGAAAACGTTCCGGCATACGGCACCATCACGACCGGTCGGCCGGATGCGAGTCCCAGGCGTTCCGGCAGTTCGAAAGGGGTGTTGCGGTCCGGCGCGGTCTGGTCAGGCTGGCCGATGATGGTCAGGTCGGAGTAATAGGCGTTCAGGGTCAGAATTTCGTTGACGCTGACTCCGACTACCATCCAGTCAACCAAAAGCCATTCGGCCGATACTCCCGCCTGTTCCGTCATTGACCTGAACAGTTCTTCCGCCTTTTTGGTGGCCTCCATGGTTCCCAGGCCGTGACGCGGCACATGATAAAAATGGGAGAGAATATAAACCCCTTTTATATGGGCATCATGTGTCTGGGCCATTTTAATGGCAAATTCAATTCTGGATGGGCAGCTGGGCGAGTTGTCCAGATGGAGCAGGATATCTTTCAGTGCCATAACAACTCCTTGTGTACCATTCTGCCGGGGCAAAAAAACGAGCGGCGATGCCCCGTGGATCTGGCCGTCACTAATCTGCGGACTATTCGTGAGACAGCTGGAATCGTTTGATCATCCGCAGGCGATAATCGATGATCTCCTTGCGCAGCGATGCCAGTTTGGACATTTTCTCGTCCAGGTGATTGATATGATTATCGAGCATTTCGATCAGACGCGGAATGATCCGGTCGGTTTCTTTTGCTTCGGCATAGGCGGCGTCAAGTTCCTGCATCTCCTTGATGGTCAGCCCCAATTCTTTCAGCCTGAGGATGAATTTGAGCTTGCGCACATCACTGGAGGTGTACATCCGGGCAGCGCCTTCCAGGCGCCGTGGCGGAGTCATGATCCCCATCTCTTCGTAGTAGCGAAGAGTCCTGGTGGTCAGGCCGATCTCCTTGGCCAGGTTTCCGATCGAAATTAATTCATCGTTCTGTTCAGATGCCATGGGTTTCACCGGTTATTTCATTTTACAGCCAGAAGTATACATCCCCATGAAAAAGTAGCAATGAGCTGCCACCCGAGAAATATCTGTCGTAATTAAATTACACCGTTACAGCCATCTTTTCCGCCGACGATAATGCTTGAGGTCCCGATAACTCTTTTTTTCAGCCCCTTCAGCCATTCCCAGATAAAATTCCTTCACATCCTCATTGGACTTCATCTGCTCCGCCGAGCCGCTCAGGACGATTCTGCCACCTTCCATGATATAGGCATAGTCACAGATTCCGAGCGCCACATTGGCATTCTGCTCAACCAGGAGGATCGTGGTTTTTTCTTCGGTATTAATCTTTTTAATGAGCTGAAAAATCTCCTGCACCAGCAGAGGCGCGATTCCCAGCGAAGGTTCATCCAGAAGCATCAGTTTGGGGCGTGCCATCAGGGCGCGACCGATCGCCAGCATCTGCTGCTCGCCACCGCTCAGATAGCCGGAAAGCTGGTTGCGGCGTTCCCGCAGGCGTGGGAAATAGTCGTAAACCAGATCCTTGTCACGCTTGAAGCCGGCCTTGTCCTTGCGGGTGTGGCCGCCGACGATGATATTTTCCTCGACTGTCATGTCATCGAAGACCCGTCTCCCCTCCATAACCTGGAAGATCCCCTTGCGGACGATATCTTCCGGATTCAGGTTGTTGACCGTCTCTCCCATGAACTCAATCGAACCGTCGGTCACCTCGCCCTCTTCGGACTTCAGCAATCCGGAGATGGCCTTCAGGGTTGTGCTCTTGCCGGCGCCGTTGGCTCCCAGCAGGGCAACGATCTTCCCTTCCGGCACTTCCATGGTCAGCCCTTTCAGGACGAGGATGACTCGATTGTAGATCACTTCGGCATTGTTTATTCGCAGCATTTAAGTGTCCTCGTTGCAGGGGAAGAGCGCTGCGGAGGCTGGCCGCCGCAGCGCTTTGTTTGTTACAGCCCAAGCCACTCTTTCTTGCGAGGCGTTTCGATATCTTCCACCTTGGTCATCTTGCCACCCTTGATCATGTAGATGGTGGTTTTGGTGGTGGGACGGTGGTCAGTGGCGGTGTAAGTGATCGGGGGCACCAGTCCGCCGGTATCGAAGTTATGCAGGCTCTCCAGGGCGTGTTTGACACCTTCGCCGGTCAGCTGCTTTTTCTTGTCGGCAATCTTCAAGCCCTCGGCCCAGACCAGTCCGTAGGCCCAGCCGCGTACGTAAACCGTGTCGCGGGCTTCTTTTGACGGATGTTTCTTTTCCCAGTCGGTGATCAGTTTCATCCCTGGAACGTTGGCTCCGTAGGGTACGTTGGTCGCCATGCCGTAGACGCCTTCGGCCGCATCTTTAGCCAGCAGGGGCAGCGCTTCGGTCATGCCGTAATTGCCGAGGAAGAACTTGGTTTTGATGCCAAGTTTCTTGGCATCCTTGAGAAGTACCGCGCACCATGACACTGTGGTCTGGACATAGGCAAAATCGGGGTTTTTCTTCTGCATGTTCAGCAGGTTGGAGGTTACGTCCTGGAAGCTGGCCGGAATGACCTCTTCATGCACCAGATCAATGCCGAGCTCTTTCGCATACTGTTTGCCAGCCTCGATGGGGGCTTTGCCGAAACCGTGGTTAGGATAGATGAAGGCAACACGCGGGGCGCGCGACTTGTCCTTCCACTCCTTTTTTACATACTGGAGAAAGCCGCGAATCTGGTCCGAATAGCTGGCGCCGACAAAGAAATTGTAGGGGGTCTTGGTCGGATCGGTCAGATGGCCGGAGAAAGAGGCCGAGAAATAAGGGATCTTGTCCTTGGCTATGATTCCCTTCAGCGCCTCGGTGTCGCCTGTGCCCCAGCCGTTGATCATGATGACCTTGTCCTGCTCGACGAACTTCTTGTAGGTGGCATTGGCCTGGGGGATCTTGTAGGCGTAATCCACATTGATCAGTTCAATCTTCTTGCCGTGGACTCCACCTTTGCCGTTGACGTATTCAATGGCGTCCTGGACCCCCTCCGCAAAGGGTTTGCCCACATCGGCCGTTACGCCGGTCAGATCCCACAATCCGCCGACCTTGATCGTCTCTGCGCCCCAGGCCGGGACTGACATGAGCAACGTTACCGCCACTGCCAACAATCTCTTGCACATTTTCATACAGGTCTCCTTTTTTACCGGTTAATACTGCTGCCCTATCCAATACATCGTGACTCGCGGCAAACGGTCCCAAGCTTTCCGGTAAAGCACCGTCTGCTGCCGGTTAATGGGAAAACGGGTAAAGTTTCCAGTAGTTTTTGATGGAGTACCATCGGGCGGCGATTCCGGATGGTTCGAAGATTAAAAACACGATCACCAACACCCCGAACACCAGCTCTTTCAGGGACGAAAAAATTGTGATCAGGTCGGGATACGATTCGGCCAGAGCCGTTGTCACCAGTCGCAGAATTTCGGGCAGCATGGTGATGAAAACCGCCCCGAAGATTGCTCCCAGAATGCTTCCCAGTCCGCCAATGATGATCATTCCCAGATAGTCGATGGCAACCGTGATCGGAAAGGTTTCGGGAGAGATTATTTTGGCCTGGTAGGCGGTCAGCGCACCGGCAACCCCCACAAAAAACGAGCTGATGCCGAAAGAGTACAATTTGTACTTGAGGAGATTGACACCCATGACTTCGGCGGAAATGGCCTGGTCGCGAATGGCGATGAAGGCTTTGCCCGGTTTTGTCCGGAACAGGTTCCGGCCGAAAAAGACCGAGGCGACCACAACAACGTAGATCAGGTAAAAGATGCTCTTGTCGCTGTCCAGTTCAAAGTGTCCCACTGCCGGAGTCGGGATGGTCAGGCCGTTAACGCCGCCGGTGACCGACTCCCACTTGGTAATGACAAACTCGACGATGAAATGGGCGGCCAGCGTGGCCATGGCCAGATAAAGCCCCTTGATTCTGAGGGAAGGGATGCCGATGATCATTCCCAGGCAGGCGCTGATCAGTCCGGCCAGCGGGATGCAGAGGTAGAACGGCAGGCCGAAGCGGATGCCCAGGTAGCCGGTCGAGAAGGCGCCGATGGCCATGAAGGCCGCGTTGCCGAGCGAGATCAGACCGGTGAAGCCGGTCAGGATGTTGAGGCCTACGGCTCCGATGATGGCGATGCCGATCCGGTTGGAAACATCCAGAAAGTAGCTTGATGAGTACATCGGCACCGTGAAAACCAGGCCGATGAACAGGAACACCATGATCCGGGTGGCGCGGGTGTCGAAGATGGTCATGTCGGCCGCGTAGGTTGTTTTGAAATCACCGCATTGCATGGTTATACCCTCTCAATTCTTTTCTTGCCGAACAGTCCATACGGCTTGAACATCAGGATCAGGATCAGCGCGATGTAAGGCGCGATCTCCTTTGCGCCGCCACCGACAACCGGGTCAATGTAGCCGCCCGAGAGGTTCTCCAGGATGCCGATGATGACACCCCCGACAATGGCGCCCAGAATGCTGTCCAGGCCGCCCAGAATGACGACCGGCAGCACCTTCAGCCCCATGAAGGCCAGGGACATGTCAACCCCGCCCCGGATGGTTCCGAGCAGGATGCCGCCGACCGCCGAAACGATGGCGGAGATGCACCAGGCCAGGGCGAACATCTTTTTGACGCTGATCCCCATCGACAGGGCAACCTGCTGGTTGGAAGCGGTGGCCCGCATCGCCACCCCCGATTTGGAGTACTTGAAAAAGAGTGTCAGGAGCGCCACCAGAAAGCTGACGCAGACCAGGGCGTACAGGTACCCCTGGGAAACCGGGATCGGGCCGATCTGGACCGGCTTGGTCGGGAAGATCTCCGGGAACGGGATTGTACTGGTGCCGTAGGCCATCTGGATCAGCGCTTTGAGGATGCTCCCCAGGCCGAGGGTCACCATGATGACCGAAATCAGATGCGAGCCGATCAGCGGCCGCAGGATAACCCGCTCGATCAGCAGGCCGAGCAAGGCGGAAAAAGCCAGCGTGATCAGGAATGCCTGAAAAAACGGAATGTTATACTTGGTCAGCAGATCGAGGCAGATATAGGCGCCGACCATCAGAAACTCGCCCTGCGCCAGGTTGAGGGCGCTGGTGGCCTTGTAGATGATGACGAAGCCGGTTGCGACCAGTGAGTAGATGCTTCCCACCACCAGGCCGTTGATCAATAGTTGCAGAAGGAAAGTCATGTCCATCCTGGTTCTCCCCTTATCGTAGATTCCTGAGATGGACCGTTGAGACGATCCTGGTGCTCTTGCCATCCTGCAGATCAATGGTGATGTCGATCGGCACGGTTTCCGCCTTCGTATAAAGTGCCTCGATAATATCTCTGTAGCGCTCACTGACCTCCGCCCGGCGCACTTTACCGGTGCGGGTCAGCTCATTTTCGTCGGCATCCAGATCCTTGTAGAGCAGGGCAAAGCGGTTGATGCGGGCCGCTTCAGGAAGTTCCTGATTTGCTTTGGCCAGTTCGGCGGCAATGAAATCTGCCACTTCCGGTTTTGCTGTCAGGTCGCTGTAGGTGGTGAAGGCAATTTTGTTGTCGCCAGCCCACTTGCCGGTCAGGAACCCTTCGATGCAGATCAAGGCTGTCAGGAACGGTTTTCCTGAGCCGATCACCACGGCTTCCTTGATGTAAGGAGAAAATTTCAACTTGCTTTCCGCCAGCTGCGGGGCAAATGAGGCGCCATCGGCCAGTCGCATTATGTCCTGGAGCCGGTCAATAACTACCAGATGGCCGTCCTGGTCAAGGCGTCCTGCGTCACCTGTGCGGAACCAGCCGTTCTTCATGGCCGCCGTGCTTGCCTGGCTGTCGTTGTAGTATCCGGCACAGATGCCGTTGTTCTTCAGCAGGATTTCCCCCTCTTCGGAAATCATGATTTCGGTGCCGGGCAGCGGTTTTCCAACGGTTGTTCCCCGGATATCGCCATCCTTGTGGATGCAGGCAATTCCGGCCACTTCGGTCAGGCCGTAGACCTGCTTGAGGTTGACGCCGATGGCATGGAAGAATTTGAAGAAATCATCGCCCAATGGCGAACCGCCGGTCATGGCCGACCTGACACGGGATAGTCCGAGGCGATCCCGCAACGCTCTGAAAAGGCAGATGTGGGCAACTCCGTAGAGCATTTTGGCGGAAAGCGGGACCGGTTTTCCAGCCAGCCGCAATTCGGCCACTTTTTCACCAATGGGCATGAATGTCCGGTACATGAACTTTTTGAAGGGGGTTGTCTCCATGATGCGGACCTGAACCGATCTGGCGATATCCTCCCAGACCCGCGGCGGGAAAAATATGATATGCGGCCCGATCTCGCGCAGGTCAGCCATCGCGGTTTCCGGCCCTTCGGGAAAGTTTACGGCAAAGCCTTCAGCCAGGGCACTGACGATCGAGGTCATCTGCTCGCCAAACCAGGACATGGGCAGAAAAGATACAAATTCATCACTTGTCCGTTTGGCGTCTACCTGATTCAGGCTCTCTGCCATCCCCAGCACATTCCGGAAGGTCAGCATCGCACCGCGCGGGGTGGCGGTGCTGCCCGAAGTCGTGCAGAGCATGGCGAGGTCATCGCCGGAGCCGTCCGCAATCCGTTTTTCAAAGAGCCCGGGATTATCACCGTCATTGATGCCGCCGATCCTCAACACTTCATCGAAGGAGTTCAGCAATTCGTCCCGGTAGCGGCGCATGCCGCGCCCGTCGCAGAAGATGATACCGCCCAATGCCGGCAGTTCATTCCTGACCTCCAGGATTTTGTCAACCTGCTCCTGGTCTTCGGCAATGACATACTTGACGTCGAACTGTTTCAGGAGCGCCGCCACTTCAGCGGCGGTTGAATCCTGATGCAGGCAGACCGGCACACCGCCTGCCGCCTGGGTTCCGATCACCGCGTAGAGTGTGGTGGCCCGGTTGTTGCCGATGATGGCGGCGATATCCCCTTTTTTCAGCCCGAGTGAGTTCATTCCCAGGGCAAAGTGCTTGACCTTCTCGTAGTACTGTTTCCACGAGGTTGATTTCCAGATGCCGTGGCTCTTGGTGCGCACGGCGGCTTTCCCGTCGCCAAAGCGGTCGGCATTGGCCTTGAGCAGTTTGAGGAATGTGGCCTCATCCAGATTGATATTCAATGGTGCCCCCTCTTGATTGCATTCCTGCAAGTAAACATGCGTCAGTCCTCTTCGCCAAGGTAGGCCTTGATGACGTGCGGGTCCTGCTGCACTTCTTCCGGTGTGCCTCCCGCGATTTTCTTGCCGAAGTCGAGTACGCAGACGGAATTGGAAATATCCATCACGACGCCCATATCGTGTTCGATCATGATGACCGTGATGCCACGTTCCTCATTTGTGTCGATGATAAAGCGGGACATGTCTTCTTTCTCACCAAGATTCATGCCGGCCATCGGTTCGTCCAGAAGCAGGATTTTCGGTTCAAGAGCCAGCGCACGGGCCAGTTCAACCCGTTTTTGAAAGCCGTATGAGAGTGTTCCGACCACTTTTTTGCGGATACTCTGGATCGAAAGGAATTCAATGATTTCCTCGACGAATTCCCGGTTGACGATCTCTTCTTTCTGGGCCGGCCCGAAAAAAAGCCCGCCCTGGATAAGACCGGCGTGCTGGTGCAGATGCCGTCCGATCATCAGGTTGTCGATCACGGTCATCCCTTTGAAGAGGGCTATGTTCTGGAATGATCGGGCAATGCCCATTTTGGCCCGCTGGCTGGGAGAATGGCTGGAGATGTCGGCGTCTTCGAAGGTTATCTTCCCTTTTTGGGGGTGATAGACGCCGCTGATGCAGTTCAGCATGGAAGATTTGCCAGCGCCGTTCGGGCCGATAATGGCAAAAATCTCTCCCTTGTTGACTTCGAACGAAACCCCGGATAAGGCGCGTACGCCGCCAAAGTTCAGTTGAATATCTGTGCAGGAAAGTTGAACCATTGTACAAGCTCCTTCGATCGTAACGGGTAAAATAGAACGACGTTGTTGCTTATCAGATGTTTGTTTGCATGCTGTAAATCCGTTTGTTGTCGGTGCTGCACCTAACGTAATAGTAATAAATCAATGGTGCTGTGATGTGCTGTTAAAACGTGATGAAATGATCTGTTGCTCGGTTTTCGTGAATATATATCAGCTTTAATTGGAGTTGCAAGCGAAAAATGAAACGATATAAAATTGTTTTATTTATGGTTGACATGTACGTAAACAGGATATATCTTGCAGATAGTGGGCTTCGTTTTGCCTGGTGCCCGACCACGCTTTACAGGAATTGATAAATAATAAATTTTAAATACAATACTATATACAGAACAAGGTTATGAGTCGTGCGGGTTCAATGGTAAGAATAAATACAGGGGAGGGTCTTTCTTTATGAATGTATTGAATCAGGAATCCTACAAGGCGGTGAACAAAGTCCGCTTTGTGACTGCCACCAGCCTTTTTGACGGCCACGATGCCACGATCAACGTCATCCGCCGTATTCTGCAATCATCGGGCGCCGAGGTGATTCATCTCGGTCACAACCGTTCGGTGGAGGAAATCGTGACGGCCGCCATTCAGGAGGATGCCCAGGGAATTGCGGTCAGTTGTTATCAGGGTGGCCATGTCGAATTCTTCAAATACATCATCGATCTGCTGAAAGAGCGCGGGGAGGGGCATATCAAAGTTTTCGGCGGCGGCGGCGGAGTGATTGTGCCGGACGAAATAGCCGAGATCGAAGCATACGGCGTCGCCAAGATTTTTTCGCCGGAAGATGGCCGCCGCATGGGACTGCAGGGAATGATCAATCTGATGCTTCAGAGCTGCGACTTTGCGTTGGTGCGTGATGCCCGGGAGCAGGTTGCCCGTTTGGCAGAGCGCGATATCCGGGCGGTAAACACCTTGATTACCCTGGCGGAGCAGGCGGTGCATGATCATTCCAGCGGCTACGGCGCTTTGCGCGACACCATTCGCGGCATGTCGCAGGATGCGCCGGTCGTCGGCATCACCGGCACCGGCGGAGCGGGGAAAAGCTCGATTACCGATGAGCTGGTGCGCCGCTTTTCCCTGGATTTCCCGGAGAAAAACATTGCCATCCTGGCGGTGGACCCTTCCCGCCAGCGCACCGGCGGTGCGCTGCTGGGCGACCGGATCCGGATGAATTCGATCAATTCCAACCGTATCTATATGCGCTCACTGGCCACCCGCGAATCCCAGACCGAACTGTCAGCCGCCATTCAGGACGCCATCGAGGTTACCAAGGCGGCCGGCTTTGACCTGATTTTCGTGGAAACCAGCGGCATCGGGCAGGGGAATGCCGGTGTGGTCGGGATTTGTGATGTGTCACTGTATGTCATGACCTGCGAATTCGGCGCGCCGACCCAGCTGGAAAAGATCGATATGCTTGATTTTGCCGACGTGGTCGCCATCAACAAGTTTGAGCGCAAAGGGGCCGAAGATGCCTTGCGCAATGTGCGCAAGCAGTACCGCCGCAACCGCAACCTGTTTGAGGTGCCGGATGAGGAGTTGCCGGTCTTCGGCACGATCGCTTCCCAGTTCAACGACCCGGGAACAAACGTGCTTTACCGGGCGCTGATCGACGCCATCAATGCCAAGAAAAATAATGGCTGGTGCTCGTCCCTGATCGTCTCGGAGCGGGAAAGCCTCAAAAAGTACATCATCCCGCCCGACCGGGTGCACTATCTGGGCGAGATCGTCAACACCGCCCGTAACTATCGCAAACAGGTTGGTGAGCAGTCCGGAGTGGCGCGGCGGCTTTTTCAGCTGCAGGGGGCCAAAGAGGTGCTGGTTAATGCCGGAACAGTGGCCGAGCTGGATCAGCAGATCGCACTTTTTGACGGCAGACTGCACGAAGAACCAAGAAAAATACTCAAAGAATGGCCGGAGCTAAAGGCCTCTTACCGCCGCGACCAGCTGGTGACAAAGGTGCGGGACAAGGAGATCCGGAGCGATCTTTATACAACCACCCTGTCCGGGACCCGTATCCCTAAAGTCTGCCTGCCCGAGTATGCCGACTGGGGGGAGATCGTGCGCTGGTGCATGCTGGAAAACGCGCCGGGCTATTTCCCCTTCACCGCCGGAGTATTTCCGTTCAAGCGCGCCGAAGAGGACCCCAAGCGCCAGTTTGCCGGTGAGGGTAGTCCGGAACGCACCAACCGCCGTTTCCACTATCTCTGCAAGGATGACGACGCCAAGCGGCTTTCCACCGCTTTTGACAGCGTGACGCTCTACGGCGAGGACCCGGATTTTCCGCCGGATATCTATGGCAAGGTCGGCGAAAGCGGGGTTTCGATCTGCACCGTCAACGATATGAAAAAACTGTTCGCCGGTTTTGACCTCTGCGCGGCCAATACCAGCGTTTCGATTACCATCAACGGCCCGGCTCCGATGATGCTGGCCTTTTTCTTCAATGCCGCCATCGATCAGCAGGTCGATGCTTTCCGCGAGAAGAACGGGCGCGAGCCGTCGCCGGAAGAGTACGGGGAAATCAGCAGCTGTACGCTCCAGACCGTGCGCGGCACTGTCCAGGCCGATATTCTGAAAGAGGATCAGGGGCAGAATACCTGCATCTTCTCCACCGAATTCGCCCTGAAGATGATGGGAGATATCCAACAGTATTTCATTGAAAAAAAGGTGCGCAACTACTACTCTGTCTCAATCAGCGGCTATCACATCGCCGAGGCGGGCGCCAACCCGATCAGCCAGCTGGCCTTCACCCTTTCCAACGGCTTCACCTTTGTGGAATATTACCTGTCACGGGGGATGCACATCGATGATTTCGCCCCGAATCTTTCCTACTTTTTCAGCAACGGCCTGGACCCGGAATACACCGTCATCGGCCGGGTGGCGCGACGGATCTGGTCGGTGGTCATGCGCGAAAAATACGGCGCCAACGACCGTAGCCAGAAGCTGAAATACCATATCCAGACTTCGGGACGTTCGCTGCATGCCCAGGAAATGGACTTCAACGACATCCGCACAACCCTGCAGGCGCTGATGGCGATCTATGACAACTGCAACTCGCTGCACACCAATGCCTACGACGAGGCGGTTACCACCCCGACCGAGGAATCGGTCCGGCGCGCCATGGCGATTCAGATGATCATCACCAAGGAATTCGGACTGGCCAAAAATGAGAATTCGCTGCAAGGTTCTTTCATAATCGAGGAGTTGACCGATCTGGTAGAAGAAGCGGTTCTGTCCGAATTCGAGCGGATCGACCAGCGCGGCGGCGTGCTGGGAGCGATGGAAACCCAGTACCAGCGCTCTAAAATCCAGGATGAATCGATGCTGTATGAGCACAAGAAGCATAACGGGGAGCTGCCAATTGTTGGAGTCAACACCTTCCGCAATCCCCGGGCCGATCAGGAAGGGTATCTGGTGACCGGTGAACTGGCCCGGGCCACCAAAGAGGAAAAAGAGCTGCAAATCAGTAATCTGCGGGCTTTTCAGGAATTGCACAAGGAGACAGCGCCGCCCGCCATCAAGCGGTTGCAGGAAACGGCGGTTTCCGGCGGCAACATCTTTGCCGAGCTGATGGAAACGGTCAAAGTGGCCTCGTTGGGGCAGATCAGCCACGCCCTGTTTGAGGTTGGCGGACGTTATCGCCGGAATATGTAGAAAGGAGAACAACTCATGGATATTTTTCAGGTTTTCAGTGATCGGCGCAGCATCCGCAAATACAAGGATACGCCGGTCGAACAGGAAAAGATCGAACGGGTCCTGGATGCCGCCCGGCTGGCTCCTTCTTGGAAGAATCTGCAGTGCTGGCGTTTTCTGGTGCTGACCGATGCCGATAAAAAGGGCAGGTTGCTGGAGGCGTTCCCGGATGAAAACCCCGGCAAAAAGGCGATTGCCATGGCGCCGGTGGTGATTGTGGCCTGCGGCAATCCGGCCGAATCGGATGTGGAGAACGGCATTGACTATTTTGTAGCCGATGTTTCGATCGCCTTCGAACACATCTGTCTGGCGTCCCATGCGCTCGGTCTGGGTACCTGCTGGATGGGGTGGTATGACGAAAGGCAGATCAAACAGGCGCTCGGTATTCCGGACGATATCCGGATCGTCGGCATCTCTCCGCTCGGCTATCCCGATCAGGAACCGAAAGCACGCCCCCGCAAGGCGCTGCCGGAGATCGCCTTTTTTAACGAATGGCCGTAGTAGCACACGGCAGATAGCAATCATAAACCACTGCTATGGAGACCAACATGATTACTGCTGAAGAAACAGAACGCAGAACCGCCGCCATGCAGGCGTTGCTGAAGGAAAAAGGGCTCGACGGCGCGCTCTTCATCTTTCCGATAGATGTCTATTATTATTCCGGCACACGCCAGAACTCGACCCTCTGGCTGCCGGTCGCCGGTGAGCCGGTTCTGATGGTGCGCAAAAGCCTCTCCCGCGCCAAAGGTGAAAGTCCGCTGACGGATATCCGGCCGTTTCCCTCCAGCAAGGAGTTTGCTGCGGTTATTCCGGCCGAGGCGCAAAAAATCGGGTTTACCTTTGACGTTGCACCGGTGCAGCAGCTAAATTTTTATTCCAAACTGCTGGCTGGGCGTGAGTTCATCGATATCTCGCCGCTCAACCGCGAAGTGCGCTCTGTCAAAACACCCTTTGAGCTGCGGCAGATCAAGGCCAGCGGCGATGCGCTCTCTGCCATCTTTATCCAGGTTCCCGAATTCCTGAAGGAAGGGATGCGTGAACTGGATCTGGCGGCAGAGTTTGAATGCCGTCTGCGCAAGTCCGGCAGCGAAGGTTTCGTACGGATGCGCGCTTTCAATCAGGAACTGTTTCTGGGGTTGGCAGTTTCGGCCGGCGCTGAGAGTTACGGCTTCTTTGACGGTGCAGTCACCGGCAAGGGATTATCCAACGCAGCCCCGCACGGCGCCTCCCGCGATCTGATCGTCAGAAACAGGCCGGTGCTGATCGATTATACCGGCGTCTACGACGGCTACATAACTGACATGACGCGCATGTTTGTAATCGGAAGCCTCGATCCCCAGTTGCAACGCGCCTTCGATCTGGCCATGGAAATCCAGGCCTATCTCCAAAGGGAGCTGAAACCGGGTGCTATCTGTGAAGAGCTGTTCTCAAAAGCGGTGGAAATGGCCGAAACAGGCGGTTTTGGCGACAGCTTCATGGGGATGCCGGGTGAACAGGCCCGCTTTGTCGGTCACGGCGTCGGGCTGGAACTGGATGAATTCCCGGTCATAGCTCAGGGTTTCAAGGTGCCGCTGCAAATCGGGCAGACTATCGCCATCGAACCTAAATTCGTCATACCGGGCAAAGGGGTGATCGGCATCGAGAATACTTTTGCCGTCACCGCCGATGGCGGGCAGAAGCTGACTGATATTCCGGATGAGATTGTATTTTTGTAGGCAGGATTATATTGAAGAAGTCGAGGGGCGGTGCTGATGCACCGCCCCTCGACTTATATGCGCGTTAAGGTAGTTTTCCGGTTTGTCATTTTCCCCATTGTAGTTCACCTAATGTCCTTTCTTCTGTCAGTCGGATTTGTTTTCACTTTCTACACAAAACCACTAAAAAAGTGATGGGTTTCTTTACATATAGACTTTGTCTTAATGTGTGTAACTCGGTAAATCGACAGTTTACGGCAAAGGAGCAATATTTGCATTGGTGTGTGTTAATTATATTTTTATTAATGTATGTCCTGTGTAATGGCTGGCACTTAATTCACCCCCACTTTTGCCACACAGACAACCCGGAGCTGGATCATCACCAGAGAAATTGGCAACAATCCTTCAACGACATTGGAAAGGAGACGTAGCTATGAATGCACAGCGTCTATTGATGGTTTTGCTGACCGTTTTATGTTTAACAACTTCAGCAGTTGCGTCGTCGTTTACTTCGGTTGTAGTTTATGGAGACAGTCTTTCAGATAACGGCAATCTGTTTAGTGCTACCGGAGTTCCGGGAACGCCATATTTCGATGGGCGCAGGTCAAATGGTCCCCTCGCAGTGGAGCTGCTTGCCACTAATCTGGGGGTGCCACTGGTTGATTTTGCCTGGATCGGCGCTACAACCGGAGTTGGCAATTACGCGGATGGCGGCACTGTCACCACTCTGGGGGCATACTCCCTGCCCGGAATGACAACTATCTATGACGCTACCAAAGCTGGGCTTGGGCCATATCTGCCGGGGGGACTCTTTATCGTCTGGGGCGGGCCGAATGATGTTCTGGCACCGTCTCTGCTGGACTCTACGCCGACCGATATCATTACAAGGGCACTTGCCAATGAACTGGCAATTATCATGGATTTGAAGAACATGGGGGCAAAATCCATTCTGGCCCCCGGAATGCCCGACCTCGGACTGACACCCTACTTCAAATCGTTAGGTGCTGCTGCCGCTGCACAAGGTTCCGCTTTTACGGATGCTTACAATTATGGACTTCGGACTTTGTTGCCTGCGGACGTGCTGTTTTTTGATACAGCTTCGCTACTTCGCTCACTGGTGAGCAATCCAACAGTCTATGGTTTTACAAATGCAACCGCCGCTTGCTTCAATGGTACGACGCTGTGCGGTGATCCAAATGACTATATTTTCTTCGATGAGTTTCATCCGAGTGAAGCAGCTCAAGCTATCCTAGCAAAAGGATTTGAATCAACACTGCCAGTACCTGAACCGTCTACCGTTTTTCTATTTGCAATCGGCCTGATTGGAACCGGCCTTCTGCGTAGAAGGATTAGGTAGTAACATGGCGATATATTGCGGGCAGCATATTGGTTTTACTTTTTGACGACAAGAGCGGCACCCGCCATCAGAAGTATGACCCCGAAGGCCCGCTTTCCGTCCAAGGGGATGGCTTTAAATCCGAACATCCCGTAGTGGTCAAGTAGAATCCCGGTCATTAACTGGGCAGTAATAACCGTGGCCATGGCGGCGGTGGTGCCGATACGCGGTATGGCGATGATCGTCATGGTGACGAAGAAGGCTCCCAAAAAGCCGCCTGTAAGTTCCCACCAGGATGCCACCGCAACTCCTCTTAGTGATCCCTTGCCGACAATTAATGCAATGGCGATCAGCAGAACCGTGCCGACCGCAAACGAGATGCCCGAACTTTCAATGACGCCGGTTTTCTGGGCAAGACGGCCATTGATAGAGGGTTGGACGGCTATGGCAATACCCCCGCAGAACATAAGTGCCAGCAGCAGTACCTGGTTCATGGAATCTCCTTTCTTTGTAGAAGCGTAGTCAGTCTCTGTATCGCCTGAATTAAGCAAGGTGTGCACTGAACAACAGTTTCATTACCTCGGTTTTCGGGGTCCCGGCGCAAAGTAACGACCCAGCTTTGCATCCAATTCGTCGATCCAGCCGGCTTTGGAGTCCGGAAAGGCATCCGCATAGGGCACGTAGGGTTTGATATCCAGAACTGGTGTGCCATCCAACAGATCGACACCGCGAAGGTGCAGGGTTCTTCCTTCGATCTTTACTAATTCTACCGCCGACAGGCCGATGGAGTTGGGACGATGGGGGGATCGAGTGGCCAAAACACCCCGCTTTGGTCCGCCCCTGGGCGGTTTGACGCTGCTTTTCCACCCTTCACTCAGATGAAAGGCAAAGATCAGCCAAAGCCTTTCGAAGCCACTCAGATCCTGAATGACTTTCTCGTCCAGCCAATCATGAAGCTCGAGGGTGGCGATCGCAAAATCCCCGGTTTCCGTGCCTTCCACCACCGTGCTTTGATGGGGAGCATCAATGCGGCGGGAATAAGGAGAGCGCATGATGCCAATCGGGCGATAGATGAAATGGGAATCCTGAGTCAACTCTGCTGTTTTTTGTTCCGGCAAACTGACATTATTCAAGTTTCAGTCACTTTCTGCGATGCTTGTTTGATCAATCCGATGAAGTTGGTCTGACTCCCTCAGAAGCGGGACCCTTGATTGCTTTTTCCAAAAGCTCCTGCTCGGTCGGCACAAAACGGATAAGTGTTGGACCTGAACTGAACGAGCAGGTCGCTTCCTCAACTTTCAACCCGACACTCTCCAATCCAAGATTGAGTTCCGCAATAATCGGTTTCAGATACTCCTGCATGGCTTTTTCACCTTCCACTTGAAATGGCCGACATATCAGGTTGGCAGAGCTTTTCAAGAGCAGCTTCCGGACTTCCAATGACAGCCGCTCCTGATGTAGGACAAAACTGTCATATGCCCGCTGATAGGCAGCTGGTTCCAAGAGATAATCGAGGTGAAGCGACAGGCGGCAGGATTGCACCCCTCCCTCACCATCCGGGGAAATTATCTCCAACTTGTATGGCTGGTCCAACAAGCCGTAATGGGGCAGTTCAACAATGGTCTGCCCGCGCGATACGAAATCAAACCGGTTACGAGTTGTTTTCTCGGGGATGAAGAAAACCACCCTGCCATCGCGCACTACAACCGAATATGCCGGGATTTTGAGGCAGATCAGCCCTTTGTAGAGGGCGATGAGAAATATGACCCCGAAAAACAGACCTGGCACAAACTGGTCATGCGAAAACGCAAATATTACCAGAACCAGAAGCAGGAACAACACCACATAGAACAGTACACGGCCAAAAACCCAGATGCTTCGCTGAATACTCATAAAACACCCCCCTCAATGCAGTATCTGGTGAATCTGTTCTTCATGTCCCCTCTGTCCTCTTTCACTTCCGTGTATGATAACCCTTTTTTCCGGAAATGGCTTTGATCATTGTGCAGGTCATCGTTTGCATTTTGACAGGGTCCGTCTCGTGATCAATCATTTTGTACATCTCCGCGCCTTCGCCAAAGCCAAACCTGTGACAGATCGCTTTCTCTTCTTCAGGCAACTGTTCCAGTACCGCACCACAATGATGGTTGGTAGTTTTTCACCATGTCCTGCAAGTTGCCTGTATTCCCTACGTCAACTCAGGCCTTTTCAATTTGAGTCGTCCCTCCAGGTCATCAATAAACTGACGGGCTGACCTGCCGCTGCGCCTGGCATTATCCCGGCACCATTGCAAAGCTTTGATTTGCAGATCTTCTTCGCTGATTTCAATTTTACGCTGTTTAGCATAGTGGTCAATAATCGCCAGATATTCATCCTGATCGAGACAATAGAAGCCCAACGTAATGCCAAACCGGTCTGACAAAGCCAGCTTTTCTCCAACAGCTTCTTCCGGATGGATTTCGATTCTCCCCAGATTATCTTCCATTCGTTCCGGCATCAGATGGCGACGGTTGGAAGTTGCATATATAAGGATATTTTCGGGGCGTTCCTCAATATCACCGTCGAGTAATGTTTTGAGAGCTCGAAAGTCGCCTTCGCCATCACTGAAAGACAAATCATCACAAAAAAGGATAAAACGGTATTGTTCATCCCGTAAAAGAGCGGTAATGGTTGGCAGTGACAGGAGATCCCATCGTTTAAGCTCGATCATCCGCAACCCATTATGAGCAAACTGTTTCAGCAGTCCCTTGACCAGCGATGACTTGCCACAACCGCGCTCACCCCACAACAACACGTTATTTGCCGGTAGGGAGGCCACAAACTGGTTCGTATTCCGAACGACCTGGTTCAGTATGTCATCAATTCCGACCAAATCTTTAAGGTCAAACATATGTGGGTGGACAACAGGCGTCAGCCGTCCCCCGTCAGCGATCCGCTCCCAGCGAAAAGCCACATATTTATCAAAATCAGGGGGCGGAGGTGCATCGGGGTAAACCCGATCAATTATCCGCTCGAATTTTTCAAGTAGAAGGTCAATTCTCTTGTGCCGGTTTATCATGATAATGCCCACCTCATTAATTGCTATTGGATGCAATCATACTGATTTGCATAAATGGGAGATGTCCTTGTTTTCCTCTATTCTTCAGCTTCTTTAGGACTTGACCCATATAAACAAATTGTTTATATTATGTCCATGATTTCGTCATTCGCGAACAAAGAAACGGAAAAACTATTTACGACAGGGAAGTCAAAAAAACTCCCTCCAGAAATCATCAGCCGTTCGATCATGCGTTTGACGCAATTGGACAGTGCATGCGAAGTTACGGATTTACTGATACCCCCGTCCAACCGCCTTGAAACCCTTTCCGGTGATAGAGCGGGACAGTGGAGTATCAGGATTAATGACCAGTGGCGAATATGCTTTCGATTTGTGAACGGTGAAGCATACGAAGTTGAAATAACCGACTACCATTAGGAGAAACATTATGGCTATCAAAAACGGGCTCCCCCCCATTCATCCCGGAATATTCCTGAAGGAAATACTTGATGAACTTGGCATGTCACAAAACGCTTTTGCTCATGCAATTGGCGTTTCACCCATGCGAATATCTCATGTTATCAAAGGCTCACGGCCTGTTACAGCTGAGTTGGCTGTGCTTTTCGGCAAAGTGTTCGATCAGACACCTGCCTACTGGATGAACCTGCAAACCGGCTATGACCTAAAAACCGCTCAAAAAGCGATGGCAGAGAGGGTGCAAAAAGTACAGCCACTTTTGATGGCTGCATAGAAATTGGGGTCAAATCTTGATAGTTGACAACTTCTCTTTAGCCCTCTCCAGGACCTCCTTGAGTTCACCGTCTTGCGCAACTCACTCGTGTTACGGCATCTCTTGTCAAAATAATCCCAATTAAACTGCCATAATATGCATCCCATGCCACGCGGTGTCAAGTGCTTGGGGCTCTCGTTATGATCAACCCGATCTGCTGATTGACGCTTCACCTGACGCCTGCTCTGCCACTCCCCGGTCAAGCCGCGTTCGAAATCCCCATCTCCGCTGCCTCGCATTTCATAACGCATTTACAATTAAATGCAATAACCGGAAATACTGGTATAATACCCAATCATACGGTGCTGAGTGCCCATCACTCAACAGTCTGCCACGCCTTTCACACACCTCCTGTTTTTCTTCAATGTAAAAAAATAAAAATATGTTCCATTTATAGTTGACTAGCACGTAAACGTAATATAGATTTAGTGCATAACCTTCAAGGAGGAATACAATGAGCAAAGACGTTTATGTTGTTGACGCAAAGAGAACTCCATTCGGGTCATTTGGTGGCGCTCTCTCCGATATTCCATCCACAACCCTCGGCGCTACGGTCATCAAAGGTCTGCTGCAAGGTTCTGCGCTGCCCGCCGCCGCTGTCAATGAGGTGATTATAGGCCAGGTACTTTCCGGCGGGGTGGGGCAGGCCCCGGCCCGTCAGGCCATGCGCGCCGCCGGGATTCCGGATACTACTCACGCCCTGACGATCAACAAGGTCTGCGGCAGCGGCCTCAAGGCGGTAATGCTCGGCGCCGACGCCATTCGCCTGGGCGATTCATCAATCGTGATTGCGGGGGGGATGGAGAATATGTCCATGGCTCCCTATTTCCTGAAAAAAGCGCGTAACGGCTACCGGATGGGGAATGGTGAAATCATCGACCTGATGGTGCATGACGGTCTGACCGATCCTTACACCGGTGTCCACATGGGTGATATCGGTGAAAAAAGTGCGGCGCAGAGCGGAATCAGCCGTGACGAGCAGGATGCCTATGCGATCCGTTCCTACCAACTGTCCCAGGCGGCGGTGAAGGATGGCCTGTTCAAGGATGAAATCGTTCCGGTAATCAAGATGGTCAAAGGCGCGGAAACTGCCATTGCCACCGATGAAGAGCCGTTTAAAGTCGACTTTGAAAAGTTTGTCAATCTGAAGACGGTGTTTAAAAAGGATGGCAGCATCACAGCCGGCAACGCTTCAACTATCAGCGACGGCGCTGCCATGCTGCTGCTGGCGGATGCGGAAGCGGTCAAGCGTCATAACCTGACCCCCAAGGCCCGAATCGTCGCCCAGGCCACCGAAAGCCGCCATCCCGATAATTTTCCGGATGCGCCGCTGGGAGCAATCGAAAAAGTCTGTGCCAAGGCCGGTCTTTCTCTGGATGAGATCGACCTGTTTGAGATAAACGAGGCTTTTGCCCTGGTAACGCTGCTGGCGATCAAAGGGCTGAAGCTGCCGCTGGAAAAGGTTAACGTCAACGGCGGTGCCTGCTCCATCGGACATCCGATCGGCGCCAGCGGCGCCCGTCTGGCAGCTACCGTTATCCGCGAACTGCATCGTCAAAAGAAACGTTACGGTCTGGCTACGCTCTGTATTGGTGGCGGCGAAGCGGTCGCGGTAATCTTTGAGAGAGTGTGAAACGCCGCTTTTCCGCAAGCTCTGCGTAAGTCTTCAGGTCCCCTTGTGCGGCGTAGCGCTGCTACGCCTCCGCGCGACCCCTCGACAGCCTTGATCTTGCAAAAAATCGACGTTTCAGAAAAGAGCAATTAAGTCAGGAGGTTTTTTTATGATCAAGCAAGTCGGTGTGCTGGGCGCAGGGCAGATGGGTAATGGCATTGCCCATGTTTTTGCCCAGTATGGGTATCAGGTCATGCTTTTCGATATTGCCGAAACGCAACTGGAAAAAGCGGTCACAACCATCAGGCAGAATCTGGAGCGGCAAGCCAAAAAGG
Source organism: Geobacter sp. (assembly GCA_009684515.1). GTDB lineage: Bacteria > Desulfobacterota > Desulfuromonadia > Geobacterales > Pseudopelobacteraceae > JACRCG01. Next base: position 2,885 of record WKKS01000009.1, on the reverse strand, counting down.
GAGCCATACCGGACTCTCTTGTCGGTGAAACCATCGGGCGGATCATGACCACAAAAAACATGTCCGACCTGGCAACTGTTGATTTTGCCGTGGAAGCGGTCACTGAGCACGAACCGCTCAAGCTTGAGATTTTCCGCCGGCTGGATGAAATTGTGCAGCCCGGCGCGATTCTCGCCTCCAACACCTCTTCGATCCCGATCACGAAAATCGCCTCCGTCACCAAACGTCCGGACAAGGTCATCGGCATGCATTTCATGAATCCGGTGCCGATTATGAAGCTAGTCGAAATCATTCGCGGCCATGCCACCAGTGAAGATACCTTTGCAACCACATCGGGACTGGTGGGCAAACTGGAGAAGGAAATGGCCGTTTCCCAGGATTATCCCGGCTTTATCGTCAACCGTGTGCTGATCCCGATGATCAATGAAGCTGTCTTTGCCCTATATGAAGGGATCGCCACCGCTGAAGATATCGATAAAGGGATGAAACTGGGAACCAATCAGCCGATGGGACCGCTGACGCTGGCTGACTTCATCGGCCTGGACACGGTGCTGGCGATTGCCAACGTGCTCTACGACGGTTTCAAGGATCCCAAGTACCGACCTTGTCCGTTACTGGTCAAGATGGTTAACGCCGGATACATGGGACGCAAGTCCGGTCGTGGTTTTTACACCTACTGAGCTGCTTCGCTTTTACGCTAATCAAGGGAGATAACGAAATGGAATTCAAATATCTGCAAATCGAAAACAGTGAAGGCGTTTCGACCCTGACCATCAATCGCCGGGAAGCATTGAACTCCCTGAACAGTGCGGTACTGGCCGAGCTGGAGTGCGCCCTCTACGGGCTGGACCTGGATGCCGCTGTCAAGGTGGTCGTCATTACCGGCGCCGGCGAGAAGGCTTTTGTGGCCGGTGCCGATATCAAGGAGATGTCCGAAATGTCGGCCTTCGAAGGGCACGCCTTTGCTCGCGTCGGCCAGCGGGTCATGCTCTTCATCGAAAAGATGAAAAAACCGGTGATTGCCGCAGTCAATGGCTTCGCCCTGGGTGGCGGACTGGAGCTGGCTCTGGCCTGCGATTTCATCTATGCCTCGGAAAAGGCCAAGCTCGGTTTCCCGGAAGTCGGCCTCGGCATCATGCCCGGCTTTGGCGGCACCCAGAAGCTGGCGCGCCTGATCGGTCCCAACCGGGCCAACGAACTGGTCTTTTCGGGGCGCATGATCACGGCCGAGAAAGCGCACGCCTGGGGAATTGTCAATGATCTCTTCCCGCCGGAGGAACTGCTGGCAAAAGCTGTCGAAACGGCGCGCGAGATTGCCTCCAAAGGCACGTTGGGAGTTGCCTATGCCAAAGATGCAATTGCCAACGGCCTCAATATGACCAGGGAGGACGGTTTCCGTTATGAAGCGTCGTTATTCGGGGTGCTGTTTGCCACCGAAGATCAGCGCGAGGGGATGGGCGCCTTTCTGGAAAAACGCAAAGCAGATTTCAAGGGTAAATAAACTTATTAGATACGGGAGGTTGTCATGAATTTCGAACTGAGCCAGGATCACAAGGTGTTGCAGTCCGCCGTGCGCGACTTTGTCGAGAAGGAGATCAAGCCGATCGCCATGAAGATTGATGAGGAACATATGATCCCGGACGCGCTGGTCGCGAAAATGGGCGAGATGGGTTTCCTCGGCAGCTACCTTCCCGAAGAGTACGGCGGCGCCGGACTGGATATGCTTTCCTACGCCATCGTGGTGGAAGAGGTTTCCAAAGCCTGTGGCTCCAGCGGCGTTCTGATCTCGGCCCATACCTCCCTTTGCAGCGGCCCGATCTACACCTTCGGCACCGAGGAACAGAAGAAGAAATGGCTGCCGCCACTGAACAGCGGCGAGAAAATCGGCTGCTTCCTGCTGACTGAGCCGGACGCCGGAAGCGACGCGGGGGGAACGGCCACCACCTACAGGCGTGACGGAGACCATTTCGTCATCAATGGCAGCAAAACCTTCATCACCAACGGCGGCTACCTGGGCACCGGCGTACTGCTGGCTTCGTTTGACCGCAGCCTTAAACACAAGGGGATCACCGCCTTTATCGTCGATCTGTCTTCACCCGGCGTCACGATCCTTAAAAACGAGAACAAAATGGGGATTCGCGGTAGCTATACAACCGCCTTTGCCTTCGATGACCTGCGCGTTCCGGTGGAAAACCAGCTGGGGCAGGAAGGGAAGGGGTTCAATATTGCCATGGATACCCTGAACGGCGGCCGGATCGGGATCGCTTCGCAGGCTCTCGGAATTGCGGAAGGGGCTTTTGAAAGAGCGCTGGCTTACTCCAAGGAGCGCAAACAGTTTGGTCAGGCGATCAGCGAATTCCAGGCTGTCCAGTTCAAGCTGGCCGATATGTGGACCAGCATCGAAACCAGCAAGCTCCTGACCTACCGGGCCGCCTGCCTGAAAGATGCCAAGAAGAGTTATACGATGGAGTCGGCCATGTGCAAGATGCACGCTTCAGAAACCGCCACCTACGTCACCAAGGAGGCGATTCAGATTCATGGCGGTTACGGCTACATCGTCGATTATGAAGTCGAGCGCATGTACCGTGATGCCAAGATTACCGAGATTTACGAGGGGACCAACGAGGTGCAGCGGGTCGTGATTTCCAAGATGCTGTTGTCGTAGATTGATATGTAGGGGCGATCCTTGCGATCGCCCAGGTATCGGGCGAACAGATTGGGCGAACACGAGGTTCGCCACTACGGGGAATTGATTATGGAAGCAACCCGCGAGATATACTGGAACGTCGGCCACGGCGTGGTGGTCCCGATGTACATCCTTGCCTTTGCCGCCTTCGGCATCCTGGCCTGGGGTTTCTGGCAGCGCCTGCCGGTCTGGCGTCAGG
>WKKS01000008.1 GCA_009684515.1 Geobacter sp. | reverse complement strand
TTTTTTGTGCAGGTAATATGAAACCAACTGCCGTTTTTAGGATAATAAGTCCATCAAGCGCTAAAACTGCAAACAGCTGATCATAGCACACTTTTCACGCTGGTTCGTGAATCATAGAATCTACTAAGTAAACGGCTGACAAACCGGACAGAAATGGGTGCCACGCTGCCCTACCCTGATTTTAACTATCGGTGAGCCGCACTTTGGGCATGGCTTGTCTTGGCGCCCATAGACAGAAACAACAAAATCACCTTCACTGAAAACCCCATCTATATTTGCCCCGTTATCATCAACAGCTTCTGATAAAACCTCGCATATTGCACTGTGCAGCCGTTCGATTTGCAGCTCTGACAGAGAACTGCTGGAAGTCAGAGGATGAATGCCAGCCCTGTATAGACTCTCATCCGCATAAATATTGCCAATACCTGCAATAAATGATTGGTCAAGAAGAAGAGGTTTAATTTGGCGATTATAAACGGAGATTTTTGACCTGAATATTTCCTGGTTTACAGTCAAAGCGTCAGGGCCTAGCCCGGAAATCACTTTGGCTGGATCGTCTACCAACCAGACCCTGCCAAATTTTCTTGGATCGTCGAATCGAAGCGCCAAACCGTCATCCAGAGTTAATGCCAGCCGTGTATGCTTAACAACAGCCTGTTCCTGCGGCACCAGAAACAACCTGCCGGTCATCCTCAGATGAACAACCAGAAACAGCTCTCTGGGGTTGCTACATAGTTTAATCAATCTAAAAATCAGATACTTGCCATGACGGCTGATCGTGGAAAAGATCATTCCGGCAACTACGTCGTTAAACACATCAGAATAGTCGCCAGCGACTACCACGTTCGAGAGAATGTTGGCGTCACGAATCAATCGTCCCGGCAAAGGTGGAGTACTGTCACGCAGCGCACGGAGGACACTTTCTACTTCAGGAAGTTCAGGCATGGAATTATAATCCTTTACATGGTAAGGCATGTCAATGTTTATGCGGTTAGTGAATTTATAACAATTGCCATAAGATTCTGAGTTTATGTTTGTACTGGCAATCATTGAAACTTTCTGCAAATATAAGCTATCCGGTCAATAGGAGGAGCCATGAAAACCATATTAATCTTGATAATGTTAATTACAGGCGCACTAACCTGCATTGCAGCGGAGATTCCTGTGATAGTACCCATTGAAAATGACGGAATCCAGCGAATTGAAATTACCGGCAGTGAATATTCCTTTAAGCCCGCTCATATTGTAGTCAAAGTAAACGTGCCGGTTGAGATAAAAGTACACAAAACTTCATTTATTGTGCCGCACGATTTCGTCATTAATGCACCTGAAGCCGGCATCAGCATTAACGAATCACTTTCCCGTGATCCAAAGAGTTTTTTCTTTATTCCTCTCAAAACCGGGAAATATTCAATTTACTGCAGCAAAAAGCTACCATTCATGCACAGTCATCGCGAAAAAGGGATGGAAGCGGTTCTGGAGGTTGTTGAGTGAAAGTATTGTTCGTCCACCCCTACGGAAATAACTTCCTGCCTGGAGTACAGGACATAACTACTATTTTCAATCTGATGCCGCCGCTCGGACTCCTGAGCATTGCTGCTGTTCTGGAGCAAAATAAAGTGCCGGTTGAAATTGTTGACTGTTACGCAGCACCCGCTCCAGTTGAAGCCATACTTGAGATAATAATTGCCAAGAAGCCGGACCTAGTAGGTTTTTCCTGTACAACTTCCTCATTTATGGAGGGATATCAGATTGCCGAACTTATCAAACGGCGTAAACCTGAAATAGTTACAGTATTTGGCGGGGCCCACGCCTGCACAATCGGCTCTCCGTTGCTGGATTCATTCCCGGCCATTGACTATCTTGTCATTGGAGAGGGGGAACTGACCATGCTGGAACTGGCAAAAAGCGATCTGGTCAATGTGAGCCAGATTCACGGAATCGCCTACCGAAAGGACGGCATAGGTACAAGCACCGCCCAAAGGGAGCTGATAGAAGATCTGGATCAACTTCCCTTTCCGGCTTATCATCTGTTGCCAAACTTTCCGGAACGCTACACCCTGCCACTTTTCAGTTTTCCGACAGCCCCCAACTCCAGCATAATATCAAGCCGCGGCTGCCCTTACAGTTGTTCATATTGCGATCGATCAGTCTTTGCCAGAGGTTTCCGCTTCAATTCTCCGGAATATATTATCGAGCATGTTACCATGCTCAACGAAAAGTATGGCATTCGTCACGTCTTTTTCTACGACGATTTGTTCACTTTTGATCGCAAACGCGTGACACGTTTTTGCGAACTGAAAGAACAGAAACAACTTGATGTAACCTACAACTGTATCGCCAGGCTTGAACATGTGGACGAAGAGCTGTTATCACTTTTAAAGGGTTCTGGCTGCTGGCAGGTGAATTTCGGCATCGAATCCGGTGACCCGGAAGTAGTCAGAAAACATCGAAAGTTTTTTAAACTCGATGAGGTTGGGCGAAAGTTGCAGATGGTAAAAGATGCCGGAATGCGGGTCAAAGGACTATTTATGATTGGACTGCCCGGCGAGGATGAGGCCGCCATACGCCGCACAATCGATTATGCCCTGACGCTGCCACTGGAAGAAATCAATGTCACCAAATTCACACCCTTTCCAGGTGCGCCTGTTTATAAAACGATCCGGGAACATGGCGAATTCGAAGAAAACTGGCCGCTGATGAACTGCATGAATTTTGTTTTTGTTCCAACTGGCATGACAAAAGCTCAGCTGGAAAAACTTTACAATGAATTCATCCGCAGATTTTACCGGCGACCCAGAATTCATTGGGGCTACACCAGCATGCTCTGGAGGTCTCCACGCAGCATACTGAAATTCCTGAAACATTTGCCAGAGATACTGGCCTTTGAACTAAAACAGAAATGGTGAGTGGATATCTGCAATAACATGCTCTTCGCCTTGTCGGTTTTTTTGCCACATGGAACACCAGTTACATCAAAATACAGCATCATGGACAGCCTGAATCTGACAACCGCTGTCGGTTTAATTTACACAACCTAAATCCGTCAGGTGGCACTTAACGCCTTATCCCAACAAAACAAGTCGTTAGATAACAGGCATAATAAATGCAGACAATAGTTGATGTTTACTATTAGTAAAATCGCATGACATCTCACTGTTCAGTAAATTATGTTTCAAAGGAAGCTGACCGATGGAGAAAAGATATTTCACCAGGGTGGAATGTATGGAAGGTGCTTCAATCACACATGATAACAATCATTTCTCTGGAGATATCCAAAACATTTGCCTGCAAGGGTTGTTTATAAAGACGAAACAAGCGATCCCGCTAAACAGCTCACTTCGTGTTACAGTTAATTTCTCGCCAAACGATCCTATACACTTTTATGCCGATGTGGTTCGTAGAGAAGAGAGTGGTGTTGGAGTCAAGATAAAGGGGATGGATGTGAATTCATTCGTTCAACTGAGGAATCTGGTTGCCAGACAGTGCAATGATCATGGCAGAATCATGCGTGAAACCTACAAGGTAACCAACTGTATTCAATAGTTATTAATTGCTCAGCCGATCTTAACGCCTTTGATTGTATCTTCCCCGCTATTCATCGCTTCACTCAAACAACGGTCAACCTTATCCAGAAAAATTTCCGAAGTGAAGCCGGGTTTTTGCTGACTGGCGGTGAAACCAGCCACACCAAAGCTTGCCGTAATTCTTAATTCCTTGTCATACATTTTTACTACCATAGTTGCAATTCTAAGTCTTAATCGCTTGGCGACAATCATTGCGCCAGCAGTATCTGTTTCGGGTAACACCGCCATGAAGGCACCTTCACCGTAGCGTGCAATCCAGTCAACATCCTTTCGAGTAGATTCTGACAAACATTCGGCAGTATGTTTCAAAAGCGTATCGCCCGAAAAATGGCCGAACTCTGTCACGGTTTCCTCAAAGTGGTTGATTCCTACAAGAATCAGCGCCAATGAACGTTCGTAACGGTAAGCGCGTTTAATTTCCTGTAGTAATCGTTCATCCATGTAGCAGCGATTAAAAGTTCCAGTTGGCGGATCAATCAGTGAAAGACTTTTTATTTCTTCAATATACTTGTTTCTCGCATCTTCAAGTTCAAGGATACGGTGGGCAGTTTTAAGGCGGGCCTGCAACTCGGCCTGATGGGCAGGCTTGATCAGGTATTCATCAGCACCGGCTTCCAGTCCGGCGATGATATCGTTTTTGGAATCCAATGAAGTAAGGATAATTATATAGGTGTAGCGGGCAGGCTCTTCAGCACGAATCGCCCGGCACAACTCCAATCCGCTCATCTCCGGCATGATCCAGTCTGTCATCAGAATCGGATAATGTCCTTTTCTGAAAATTTCCAGAGCCTCTTTGCCGTTTTCGGCTGCAACTACATCGTATCCGGCAGCTTTAAGATTTGCTTCGAGCACGCTGCGCTGCAGTCGGTTGTCATCCACAATCAGGATAGGGAATTTGATTGAAGCTGCCTGAAATGCATCACTCATATAATTCCTTATGAAGCAGAGTCAGCGTACAGAAGCAAGAAACCTGCCATTAACAACGTTTATCGGTTTCCCGGCCGTAAACGCAGCCAGATTGGCGGTGACAACGCCCATCAAGCGCTGACGGGCAGCCAAAGATGCCCAGGCAATATGCGGTGTAAAGACGCAGTTTGGTGCGGTCAATAGCGGATTATCGGCTGACATCGGCTCATGGGCGACAACGTCAAGACCGGCACCGGCTATCTTGCCGGTATAAAGTGCTCGAGCCAGATCAGCTTCATTTACCAGTCCGCCCCTGGCAAGATTGAGCAGATAAGCGGTCGGCTTCATCATACTCAACAGGGAAGTATTCACAAAACCGCTATTTTCCGATGTTTGCGGACAATTTAGACTGATAACGTCGGCAGATGCAAACAGGTCGTTGAGTGGGAGAAAGCGTACGTCATCATTTTCGAGCAGTTGTGGAATACGTGGAGCATACGCAATAACCTTCATGCCAAATGCTCTGGCAACACGCCCTACCGCGCGACCAATTGTACCGTAACCAACAATGCCAATGGTTAGCCCATCCAGCTCGATCAGTGGCGTTTTCCAGAAGGAGTGATCCGGACAACGGACCCATTCACCATCCTTTACAGCAGAGTCGTGCAGACCGACGTGCATCGCCAGCTCCAGCAATAACGCAAAGGTTGTCTGGACCACAGATTCTGTCGAGTAGGCCGGTATGTTTGAAACCGGGATTCCAAGCCTGCCCGCCGCCTCAATATCCACATTATTGTAACCGGTAGCCAACATGGAAATGTATCTGAGTTTTGGGAGCGACTTAAGCGTCGTTTCATCCAGCTTGACCTTGCTGAGCAGAATGATTTCGGCGTCACCGGCGCGCTCGAGCCTGAGTTCAGCCGGAGTGCGGTCATAAATTGTACAATCCCCAAACTCCTGCACCGAACTCCAGGGGTTGTCTCCAGGATTGATTGTATAACCATCCAGAATAACAATTTTGGTTTTGTCACCCATCTCAGCCTGCTCCCTCATTTGACCTTAAGGTACTTCGGTAGTGGACTCTGATTCCTCAGCACCTTCTGGTGATTCGGTCTCATCATCGCCCCGCTCAAGCTTACGCTGTTTTTTTTCATCCTTTTTCTTGACGCGTTCCAGCTCTTTCTTGCGCTTTTCAAACGAATAATTCGGCTTAGCCATAATAATCCCCCTCTTTAAATGGAATAAATCCCTGCCCTATCCTGCCACATGATGACTTTTTGAGAGGTAGTAATCGTAAGTTCCTTCATACACTCGCATCTCGCCATGATCAACCTCAAAAACGCGATCAACCAGCAATCTTAAAAAGTGACGGTCATGGCTTACCAAAACTATCGTGCCGCTGAAATTCTGAAGTGTTTCCAGCAGAATCTCGCGTGAACGGATATCCAGGTGGTTGGTCGGTTCATCCAGAACCAGCAGATTGACCGGACGGCAAAGGATGGTTGCCAGCACCACCCTGCTTTTTTCACCACCGGAAAGATTCTCAATCCGCTTGTCAACTGTGTCGCCGGAAAACAGAAACGCACCCAGCAAATTGCGGATGACACCGATATTGGCGAGCGGCATTGCCTCCTGCAACGTTTCGAAAACGGTCAGCTGAGGATTTAGAAGTTCCATGGCATGCTGGCTGAAGTAACCGATTTCAACATTAGCGCCGATCGTCATGCTGCCTGTGGTGGCTTCGGTCTGGCCGGCCATGATCTTCAAAAAGGTTGATTTACCTGCGCCGTTGACACCAACCACGGCGATCTTGTTCAGGCGCCGCACCATACCGCTGACACCGCTGAAGACCTGTTTATCCTTGCCATCCGGCGTTATCCAGACTTTACCAAGATTATCGAAAGCGGCCACGTCATCGCCACTGCGGGGCGGATCAGAAAAACTGAAACGGACCGTTCTCTCCTCAGCCGGAATTTCAATCCTCTCGATTTTTTCAAGCTTCTTAACCCTGGACTGCACCTGTGCGGCATGGGAAGCACGCGCGGCAAAACGGGCGATAAACTCTTCCTCTTTGGCAAGCATCTCCTGCTGGCGTTTGTGGGATGCGATCAGCTGTTCAAACCGGATATCCCGCTCGCGCTCATAAAAATCATAATTGCCGCCGTAGGTAGTAACCGTCTTGTTGGCAACCTCGATGACACGCGTGACGACCCGATTCATGAAATCCCGGTCATGGCTGGTCATCAGCAGGGCACCGTTAAACTCAGAGGAGAGCCACTCTTCCAACCAGATAATCGACTCAACGTCCAGATGGTTGGTCGGCTCGTCCAACAAAAGGACATCCGGCTTCAGAGTCAGAATCCCGGCCAGGGCGATCCGCATTTTCCAGCCGCCACTGAATGATTCAACCGGTTGGTTATAGCGATCCGGGCCGATCCCAAGCCCGGTCAGTACCGATTGGGCGCGGGTATCCAGATCGTAACCCTCCATATGTTCGAACTCTTCCACAGCAGTTCCATATCGTTCAAGCAGGGCGGTCATTTCATCATCTGACTGAGGCTCACACATGGCTGCCTCCATCAGTTTCATCTCTTCCGCCAGCTTGACCGTAGCCGCGCAGGAGGACATAACCTCTTCAAGTGCCGAACGGCCGGACATATCACCCACATCCTGCGAGAAATAACCGATAGTAGTCTTTTTTGGAATGATCACTTCTCCGGAATCCACATCCTCCTGGCCGGTAATGATCCTGAATATTGTGGATTTTCCGGCACCGTTAGGCCCGACCAGACCGGTATGCGTACCGGGAAGAATCTGAAAACTGGCATCCCGGAACAAAACCTGTGAGCCGTGCTGCCGGGTAATATTGGAAAGATGAACCATTTGGTAATTTACTCCCTGCTAAGTTGTTTTTCTGTGAAGTCTTGTAATGGTGCGATCGAAAGCCGATGCAAAGCGCTGGCGATCAACCAGCCCAAACTGGGCCGGGCCGCCGCCGACAAAGCCATCCGCCCGCAGATCATACATCAGATCACGCACCGAAAGGCGCTCGCCCACATTTTCTTCGGTATACAATTCGCCGCGCGGATCGAGTGCTACCCCACCCTTTTCCACAATCCTGGCCGCCAGCGGAATATCGGCGGTAATAACCAGATCAAGCGGAGAAGCGTGTTCAGCGATGTAATCATCCGCAACATCCGGCCCCTCTGACACCACGATCGAGCTGATCAGATGCGAATGGTGCTTTGACAAAGGCTTGTTTGCAACCAGGCAAACTTCAACCTGCAATCTCTCAGCCGCCCGGAACACAATTTCTTTAACAACCCGTGGGCTGGCATCGGCATCAATCCATATTTTCATGCGGTGTCACAACCTCTCCCGGATTATCAGTCAGCGAACCAAGCCATACGTAAGGAACCATGCCGTAATTCCAAGCCAGACAGAGTCGCCTGTATCCGGAAAACAATAAACCTTCGCCCGCATTGTTCAACACTATCGGTGCTTTGAGAGTCAGCACTCCGTCGCTTTGCAGAGAATCTTCCATCCTGGAATAATTCTTCCTATAACCACGCTTTGCCTTGGCAAGATACGTCTGATACTCATCGTAACTGTGATACGAAAGAGCAACCGGGATATTTCCAATTTGCGCGGCACGGGGATACTGTACAAGCCGGCCTGCGGCGAAGCCGGACTCGATCTGCTCCCAGGTTGCCGCATGTTTCTGATACCACCCCTGTTTGGCAGGATGGTTAAAAAACTCCCAGCGTTCTTCCTGCAAATCGGGTTGAACCCAATGGATTTTGAGAGCGGATTCAGAAATCATTTCAGCTCCTGGCAGCATGCGCAGTAAAGAGCATCTATAGCGTCAACTCGGCATGGCCGTGATAATATTCATCACGTTCGCGCGAGACATCCGCATCTTCCAGATACTCCTCAAAGCCCATCACGCGATCAATAACGCCGCCGGGTGTAATCTCAATAATCCGGTTGGCAACTGTCGAAACGAACTCGTGGTCATGGGACGCAAACAGAATAACTTCACTAAAGGAAATCAGACCGTCGTTCAGGGCGGTAATTGATTCAAGATCCAGGTGGTTGGTCGGCTCGTCCAGAATCAAAACGTTCGCTCCTGTCAACATCATGCGCGATAACATGCAGCGCACCTTTTCGCCACCGGAGAGGACGCTGGTTTTCTTCATCGCTTCTTCGCCCGAAAAAAGCATGCGGCCAAGGAAGCCACGGGCGAAAGTTTCGCCCTCAGTGGGGGGTGAATACTGACCAAGCCATTCAATCAGCGTCATATCGTTTTCAAAATAGGTACTGTTCTCTTTAGGGAAATAGGCATTGGTTATCGTCACGCCCCACCGGAAACTGCCGCTGTCAGGCTCCATCTCACCTGCCAGAATCTGAAAGAGAGTTGTACGGGCCGCACTGTTCCCGCCGACAAAAGCGATTTTGTCACCCTTGCGGACGATCAGATCCAGATTGTTCAGAACCTGAACACCATCGACCATCTTGGAAAGGCCCTGAATCTCCAGAATGATATCACCGCAAGGGCGCTCTGGCTTAAAAACCACATGCGGATACTTGCGCGAAGAAACCGGCATATCCTCCAGAGTGAGCTTATCCAGCAGTTTCTTACGCGAGGTAGCCTGTTTGGCTTTGGAAGCATTGGAGCTGAAACGCTGGATAAAAGCTTTCAGTTCGTCTGCCTTTTCTGAAACCTTACGATTCTCATTTTGCTTCTGCTTAAGGTTCAATTGGGCTGCGTGATACCAGAAATCGTAATTGCCGACGTAAATCTGAATCCTGCCAAAGTCGATATCGGCCGTATGGGTACAGACCTGGTTCAAAAAGTGACGATCATGCGAAACAACGATTACCGTATTAGGGAAACGATAAAGAAAATCTTCCAGCCACTTGATTGATTTAAGGTCAAGGTTGTTGGTGGGCTCGTCGAGCAGCAGCACGTCCGGATTGCCGAACAACGCCTGAGCCAGCAGCACGCGCACTTTGTCGCCGCTTTCCAGCTCCTTCATCCGCTTGCCGCGCAATTCTTCCGAAATACCAAGACCGTTCAGCAGAACAGCAGCCTCGGATTCCACCTCGTAACCGTTCATTTCGGCAAAATCACCTTCCAGTTCGGCCGAACGAACGCCATCCTCTTCGGTAAACTCGGCTTTGGAGTAAATCGCCTCGCGCTCGGTCATAACATCGTACAAACGCTTATGTCCCATGATCACCGTGTTAAAAACTGTTTCCTCGTCAAAGGCAAATTGATCCTGGCGAAGAACAGCAATCCGCTCCTTTGAACCGACAGATATTTCACCCTTATCTGCTTCGATCTCCCCTGAAAGAATCTTGAGGAAGGTTGATTTCCCGGCGCCGTTAGCACCGATCAGGCCGTAGCAGTTTCCGGGAGTGAACTTGATGTTGACGTCCTTGAAAAGGACGCGTTTGCCGTAGGACAATGTTACATTATTCGCTGAAATCATTCTTGGTATGGTGCTCCTTTGGTAGTTAATGCTCTTATCGGGGATAGCCGGATTTGAAAATAAAAAACCACAGTGGCGGGTGACCTCTGTGGTTCACTAACTGCTGATAATAACATTACTGAGCTACTATGGGCAATACCTTTGTCGAGTTAATTTATTATTCAAAACAGGATCATTTCAATCTAATTTCAATCTAATCAACCGATCTTTTGTTTCCATCCAAGACGCTGCGCAGCTTACGCAGCAGCTCAGCCGGTGACATCGGTTTGGATAAAAGCTGAACATCATCTTCATTTGATAGTTTTTGACAAATAGCTTCCGGCGCATAGCCACTGGCAAAGATGGCTTTTATGTTCGGCTGGATTTTCCTGATTTCTTTTAAAGCATCATTACCATTCATGTTGGGCATGATCATGTCCAACAGAAGAAGGTCAATCGAACCGGCATGCTCTCTGAATTTCCGCACGGCATCCTCGCCATCGACGGCCTCAATCACGGTATAACCAAACTCGGACAAAACAGAACCGGTAATTTCCCTGACCAATTCATTATCCTCTGCCAGGAGAATTGTTTCGGCTCCCCCTACCGGCAAATCTTCCTGACGTGTCACGGCAGACACCATAGCTTCAGATGCGATCAGCGGCAGGTATATCCTGAAGGTCGTGCCATGGCCGGGTTCGCTGTACACATTAATATGGCCATCATGCTGTTCGATGATGCCGTACACGACTGCCAGACCCAGCCCCGTACCTTTCCCGACTTCCTTGGTTGTAAAGAACGGCTCGAATATACGCTCCAGAGTTTCATCATCAATACCCTCGCCGGTATCCGAAACGGTTGTAACTGCGTATCGACCCGGCTTGCCGCAACCATGAGTGGCCGCAAACTCCCTGTCAAAATCTACAACTCCGGTAGTGACAGTCAAGGTTCCACCCTGCGGCATGGAATCGCGAGCGTTGGTAGCCAGGTTCATCAACACCTGTTCCAGTTGGTAGGCATCTGCAAAGACAGGCAATTCATCGGGATTGATAACTGTATGGATCGGTATATCCTCGCCAATGACCCTTTTAAGGAATTTCTCGACCCTGGTAACAATCAAATTCAGATCCACTGACTTTCTGTCAAGCGACTGTTTTCTGCCGAACAGCAGCAACTCCTTGGTGAGATGTACTGCCCGGTCTGAAGCTTCGAGCATATGCTTGATGTTAAGACGCAACGGATCGTCTTCCGACATTTTCATCAGAGTCATTGATCCGTAACCGATGATTCCGGTCAGTATATTGTTGAAATCATGGGCAATACCACCCGCCAATGTCCCGATCGACTCCATTCTCTGGGCGTGGCGAAGCTGCGCTTCAATCTTGCGTTGGTCGGTCAGATCCTGCTTGATGGCTATGAAGTGGGTGATCTCGCCATAAGCGTCCTTTACCGACGTGATGGTCTGCTCTTCAACGTAAAGAGTGCCGTTTTTATGCCGGTTAGTAATTTCGCCATGCCAGGTTTCGCCTTTAAGGATCGTCTCCCACATCTGCTTATAGAATTCCGGCCCATGAACGCCGGACTTGAGTAATTCACCGAAATGCCGTCCGAAGGATTCTTCGGCACTATAGCCGGTCAGCGTAGTAAAAGCAGGGTTGACCCACATGATCTTACCGTTGCGAGCGGTTATGACAATGGCATTGCCGGCCGCCTGCATGGCCGTACTTTGCAGATGCAGCTCAGCTTCGGCTCGCTTGTGTTGTGAAATATCCCTGATAACAGCCACATTGCCGATGCGTTTGTTACAATCGTCAAACAGCCTGACGGCAAATAGTTCGCTATCAAACAACTCGCCACTTTTCTTGCGACACTCCACCTCCAGGACCAGCCCTTTTGGAAAGTCATTCTGGTCAAAGAAAGTCCTTCCGACGAGCTCGAACACTTCTTCTGATTTATAAATAAATTCGGCGCATCTGCCCAATACTTCGGTTTTTTCATAACCAAACACATCTCTCAGCGCCGGTTGGTTAACGTCGATTATGTTACGTGAAGAGTCTGAAATTATGATTACGTCACGCATGCTGTTGAAGAGACTGCGGTAACTATTTTCACTGGCGGCAAGATTCCTGTTGGCAATCTCCAGCTCCCGCACTTTTCCTTCCAGCCTGGCGGCCACCATCTGACTGTATTCCCTCAGATACTTTTCATCCTCCACCAGTAGTTCACTCATGCAATGCTTTTTGGTAGCGTCCAGCCGATTCAGCAGGCCGTTCAATTGCCGCAAAAATTCATCAGGCTCCAGCGGCTTGGCCAGGAAAGCGTCTGCTCCCAGCGAAAGGGCAAGCTCCTCATCACGGTCACCGGTATAGACGGCCGAGTAAAAAATAAAGGGGATATCACGCAGTTCTGCGGAGCGCCTGACTTCCCTGAGAAATTCAAAACCATCCATAACCGGCATCAACGCATCGGAAATGATCAGATCAGGTCGCTCGCTTCGGGCCATTTCAAGCCCTTCAACGCCATTGGACGCTTCAATGATCCTGTTCCCGAACTCCTTCAGATAGTGAAGCAGAATTTTCCGGTCTTCTGCATGGTCATCAACTACGAGGATTTTCATGTAATTCTGATCCTTTCCCTGCCAAATCTGTAGATTCACTATTTTCAAGAAATTTTATAAACACCTGAACAACCGCCGGATCCAACTGACTCCCTGCAGACCGGCGCAACTCCGCAATGGCATTTCCCGTATCAAGCGCCACACGATACGGCCTGGTTACTGTGATGGAATCATAGGTGTCAGCGACGCTGATTATTCTGGCTGCCAGCGGTATTTCGTCATATTTCAGGTGGTCAGGGTAGCCAGTACCGTCATATTTTTCATGGTGGTAGCGAATCATTGGAATAACGTCCTTCAACTGATCAATAGCTTCAAGTGCGTCAGCTCCGCGGCCGGGATGCCCCTTCACAATCTGGTATTCAGCTTCGGTTAATGCAGAAAGCTTGTTAAGCAGCGTATCGTAAGTGCCGATTTTGCCGATGTCATGCAACAGTGCGCCCAGATAAACTTTGCTGACTCTGTTTTCATCAAGCCCCATTTCCCGGGCAATATCTTGTGCATGTTCAGCCACCCGTTCCGAGTGACCCATCGTCCAGGGGCTTTTAGCATCGAGGAGATTAACCAGTACCTGGACAACCCGGACAAACATATCCTCCAGCTCACTGACTTTTTCTTCCAGCTTGGCAACCACAATATGGCTGTAATCCCGCAGGAATTGTTCTTCTTCGCCCAGCGCAGTCGGTATATTCGCTGATTGTCCGAGTGCGGAGATATCGAGAATGGCCTGTATCTCGCGCCACAAATCAACCGGATCCATTGGTTTAAGCAGAAACGCGGCAGCCCCCTGGGAACGGGCCAGCCTCTCCTCATCATAACCGGTGTACACGGCGGAGTAGAATATGAACGGAATGCTGTTCAACACCTTGTCGGATTTAATCTCCCGCAAAAAGCCAAAACCGTCCAGCACCGGCATTAATGCATCGGAAATTATCAGATCAGGCTTGCCCTCTCCTGCCTTGGACAACCCCTCACGTCCATTCGCAGCTTCTATAACCTCGCAGCCGTGGGCCTGAAATGTGTGGCGAAGAATCGAGCGATCAGAAGAGCTATCGTCAACAATTAGAACTTTCATAATTACAGTCCTCTTACTTTTAAAAGTGCTCATTATATGATCATTAATTGTCGGCGGGTCAAATGGTTTTTCGACTCCGATGTTATGATTTTCAGCCGCGCCCTCCCACTGATTCATTCATGCGGCGTGAGTTTTTTATGGGCTTGATATTCCACGCTGTCACTGAAAACCAGAATCTGGAAGGTCGCCACTGAATTAGATAATCAACTACTGCTTAATTGGTCTTACTGTAGGTAATTGTTCCTGGCGTTGGATTGATTTTATTGGGCCGGGTATCTTGAAGATTATTTGAGGTCTATTTGCGGAAGGTGGTTAAGTTGAAAAACTGGCGTCTCAATATAATTCACAAAGACACCAGTTGAATCATATTGAGACAGATTGAATTAAATATAAAGCGGAACACTTGAACCAAGACCATGCACGACACTGGTGAATGCATCCCGTTTTTCCAGCTTTTCAACACCAAAACGGTCGGCAAACAGAGCCTGAATATATGGAATCCGCGAGGTGCCACCGGTCAGAAAAACCGTATCAATTTGTGACGGCAACAGACCGGAGCCTGTGATGACCTCGTCAATGCAGGTGGAAATCTGCCGAAAGTTTTCCGCATTCAAAGTTTCAAACTCATCTTTTCCAAGATGCTCCTCAATACAGAGATCGCGCTCGGTGAAACAGATATGTGATTGTTCCTGGTCGGAAAGCTCGCATTTGGCTTTTTCAATAGCCTGGAACAGAAAAAAACCGTAGTTGTCGCTGATGATGTTTTCCAGATTCCCGATCGCCCGCCGGTCATCCGTGGTCCCTTTGATTACCCGGATCAGTTCCCTGGTCTTGCGTGCCCGCAAAAGCGGTATGCGGTGCCACTGGCAAAGTGTGTAGATGATGCTCTTGGGAATACTGACCCAGTCATCCTTACCCATGGTTGTGTAACGGGCATAACGCCCGAAATGATGCGCCACCTTATCCCACATGATCTGCGAATCAAACTTGTCACCAGCCACATAGACGCCACCTAGAGAAAGCACGTCACTACGCCGGTCCGAGCGTCCAAAATCACCACCCTTAACTCGTATGACCGAAAAATCGGATGTGCCGCCGCCAAAATCGCCGATGAACACGATCCGTTCCTCTCCCTTTTGCAACGTCTCTTCAAAAGTCAGCGCCGCTGCTACCGGTTCATATTGGAACCAGATATTTTTAAAACCTGCCTTGCGGGCAGCCTTTTCAAGACGCTTTTCTGCTATGGCGTCTTTGGCCGCATCTGCCGAAAATACCACCGGCCTGCCGAGCACGACGCTATCCACCTGACAGCCCAGATGCGCTTCTCCGCGAGCCTTGATCTTCTTCAGGATAATTGCGACCAGGTCATCAATCGTGTAACGCTTGCCGAATATTTCAGTACTGTCGAAACTGGTATTCGGCAGAAAGGTTTTGATCGACTGCATGAAACGCCCGGCAGCCCCGTCTCCCACATACTGGCGAATGGCCTCATTGCCGGCAAAGATTTCGTTTTCCTCGTTAAAATAGAGCACCGAGCGCATCAGTTCCCCGACGCCGGTAGAGCCATCCACGGCCACCACCTCAACCGCTCCGTCCCTGTAGATTGACAGGGCTGAATTAGTTGTGCCAAAGTCGATACCGAATACTATCTTCAATTAAAATTCCTCCAGACAAAAAAATAAAACCCATTCGGGTTAACCCGAACGGGGGGAGCACATTACGCCATCAGCCTCTCGGCATCAAGTTATTAATTCCAGTTTAAATAAAGGAGATATGACCACTGCTTAGTTTTCGG
The DNA here is from genome assembly GCA_009684515.1 of Geobacter sp. Classification (GTDB taxonomy): domain Bacteria; phylum Desulfobacterota; class Desulfuromonadia; order Geobacterales; family Pseudopelobacteraceae; genus JACRCG01. The sequence goes on along the minus strand of WKKS01000008.1, from coordinate 111,322 downwards.
CTCGCGAGTGGTACTCCTGTAGAGATTAATCCGGCCAGACAGTCACTGCAAACTTTCCGTCACGGAATAACGACCCCGCCCGAGACTACGAATTTCACGGCATCCTCGACCGTCATCCCGCTTTCGAACACATCACACTCTTGGAACCAAAGTGCAAATCCGGAGGTGGGGTTCGGCATGGTCGGTATATACACGACCACATAATGCTCGCCATCCCGCAGTACGTCAGCCGTCACAAACCCGACCGCCTTAACCCCCGGACGGGGCCATTCGACAAAAACCGCTCGCCGGTAGGACGATCCCCCTTCCTGGAAAACCTTGGTCAACTGCTTACTGGAAGTGTAAATTGATTTAACAAGCGGAATACGCGTCAGGAGGTCGTCACCCAGCTTCAATAAACGTTTGCCTAGTACATTTGTGGCAACCAGACCGGTCAAATAAACAACGGCAGCGCCGGTGATCATGCCGATGCCCGGAATGTGCCCTTCACCCCACCCAAAAAACGCCAACAGGTTATCCAGATGGGTTCCCAAGATTCCATCAGCGAAATTGAAGAGGAATTTGAGGATAAAGATCGTAATGCCGAACGGGATGACAATAAAGATTCCAGCCAGAAAAGTTCCTTTGAGGTGTTTGCCGACAGCTTTCATGTAACCTGCTCCCTATGAATTTTTATTACTTGGTGAATATATTCCTGATTCCTTAAAAATACAGATCGAGACCCATTGCAACTTTTTGATACAACATGACACATACTTACAATCGATAAATAGACGAGTAATCCCCGGTTTTAGTCCCGGGGATTATTTCACATCGTTCTCAGTTTTAGTGCAGAGTGTCATTACAAAGTCCGCTCAGATGATCGAATGGTGGGCCACAACTGCCTGATGACTCCGCATGGCTGCCAGGTAGCGGGCATCTTCGGCATAGGTAGTAGGATAAATCTGCGGGACTGGGCAATGGTTCAGATCATTGTCCACATGAACAAAGGTGAACAGACACGAATTAGACAGCGATTTGCTGGTCCGGTCACGACTGATTCGCTCGATGTTCGCCTCGACACAGACAAAACTGCCGCTGGTATAAACCACCCGGCTGGTATAATGCAGCTTGTCCCCCATACGCACCGGATGCATGAAATTTATGCGGTTGACGGCGGCGATAATGGAGCGTCCCGGTGTTGCCAGTTCCGAGCAGATTGAGGAAAGTTCGTAGGCTCTTCGGATCAGGTAGCCGCCGAAAATCTTCTGGGGCACATTTTCCTGTTCCGGGTACATCCGCTCCCAAGCGTCCGTTACCAGTCGGCCGGCCAGCAAACCCTGGAATCCAGGCTCCTCCTGAGCACGGTGCAGCGCAGTCAACTGTTCGTATTCCTCGCGGCTGGGAGGTTCCAGAAGTGCCGCCTGACTCTGTCGATACTCTTCCCGACGCGCTACAGCCTTGTTAAAACGCTGCTGTTCGGTATCGGTGTCATATTCCAGCGGCGGCAACGACACGCTGACGGCGTCATCACCCATGCCGGAACGTGCCACCATGGTAAAGTAACATGAAGCAATGTGGATCGGGTCAGGTCCGGAATGCTCTACACGAATACCAATTTCTAGTGAGCTGCGCCCGACATGGTTAATGCGGGCATGACAGACAAGATCCCTGTCCATGTCGGCGGCATGGCGGATAAAAATGTTATCGATAGCAGCAGTTACCACCCGTGCCTCGGGGTAGTACTGATTCACGTAATTCAATGCAGCTTCCTCTGCCACTTTATCCAACACCTCCAACAGCAGACCAAAGCGGAGATTGCCACGGATCGGCTCACCCATGATCATAAAACGGCGGCGAAGCTGATTGTCACTACTGAAATTAAGAGTCTGATAAAATGAGGTTTCGACCGGATGTGCCATGACGCGACTCCTTCAAAGCAAGATTAACAGTACATCACGTCCAGAGTGTAACAGTTTTCATAATTCGTAAAGAGATATCTTAAGCATACAGATCAATTCGGCTGTATCAACTTGAGATAGATCAGCTTGCATTAAATTTAAAATGCTTTGCCGCATGCTCGGCAATTTCCCGTCCAATGCTGATAGACGCAGTTGCAGCCGGTGACGGAGCATTGAGGAGATGGATCATCCGATCATCGGCAACTATGCAGAAATCATCAAGCAAGCGCCCCTCCGAATCGACGGCCTGTGCCCTGATCCCCGCTCCTCCCGGAGTTACATCTTCAGCCAACAGTTCGGGAACCAATCGTTTCAGATCAGCGACGAACAGCCGTTTGCTGAAGGAACGACGATATTCCTGAATACCTGTCCGCCAGTAACGACGGGCCAGCTTTCGGAACCCGGCAAACCCGAACATTTCCAGTGTGTCCCGCAGCGAAAAACTCATTCTTTCGTACCCTTCACGCCTGAAGGACAGCACCGCATTGGGTCCGGCTTCCAATTCGCCACCAATCAGTCGCGTGAAATGCAATCCAAGAAATGGAAATGCCGGATCAGGAACCGGATAGATCAGATTTTTCACTAATCCACGGCGAAGCGGATCAACCAGATAATATTCTCCGCGGAACGGAATGATGCGTACGCCTGTCTCGAAACCGCAAAGTCGGGCCAGAATATCGCACTGCAAGCCGGCGCAATTGATCAGGAAGCGGCAGGAGAGTTTCCCCTGGGAGGTACCCAGCACCACCCCCTCTTTCTGCCTGGTAACTCGTTCCACCTTGCAATTGAGCAGTACCAATCCTCCAAGTGCACGGATGACATCGGCATAAGCCTCCGTCACTACAGAGTAATCAACAATTCCAGTCTGTGGCACAAATAGTCCCGAAATTCCTGCCGTATGCGGCTCATGTCGGCGCAATTCAGCGCCATCAAGCCGCACCAAGCCATCCAGTCCATTTTCTCGCCCTCGTTGTTCCAATGCGTCAAGAGCTGCGATTTCGTCATCGCGTGTGGCAACTACGATCTTTCCGCAACGTTCATGGGCAATCCCATGTTCCTCACAGAATCGATACAGTGCATCACGTCCACTTTTGCAGGTACTAGCTTTGAGCGATCCAGGCCGATAGTACAAACCGGAATGAATAACTCCGCTGTTATGTCCGGTCTGATGCATGGCAAGACGCTTTTCCTTCTCCAGGACACTGACGGTCAGCCCTGGATTGCGCTCCAACAGAGCCATTGCCGTGGCTGTGCCAACAACTCCGCCGCCAACAACGACCACATCCACAGCTTGCATAAACCCTCCGGATTAACGTGACATTACAAGTTTTATGCGGACTCATTTTGCACAGAATCAGCCAACACCTTAACACAACAAACCCCCGCCCGGACAAGCCGGTGCGGGGGTTCAAACTACGCCTTCAGCCTCCCGGCTTCAAGCTTTTAAACTTATGTCTTACATATATTCCGGCATCTCATCAAACTGCAGATAACGGTAGATTTTCTCTTTGTTAGGCACAACTTTCTCGTTGTAGATTGACAGGAACTCAGCCGGTGTCGGCAGTTTGCCCAGACGCGCGGCAACAGCTCCCAGTTCGGCGGAACCGAGGTATACCTTGGCGCCATCGCCGATACGGTCGTCGAAGTTTCGGGTCGAGGTGGAGAACATGTTGACTCCGTCCGGAACGCGAGCCTGGTTACCCATGCAGAGCGAGCAACCGGCGATCTCGATACGGGCACCGAAGGCGCTGTAGACCGAGAAGTATGCCTCGTCCTTCAACAAGTCGCTGTCCATGCGGGTCGGCGGTGTGATCCAGGTGCGGACAGCCGGATTGAACTTCTGGCCGCGCCAGATCTCGGCGGCAGCGCGGAAGTGGCCGATGTTGGTCATGCAGGAACCGATGAATACGTCCTGAATCGGAGTACCCGCAACATCGGACAGCAGCTTGACGTCATCCGGGTCATTCGGGCAGGCCAAGATCGGCTCGGTGATCTCAGCCAGATCAATCTCGATCACAGCTGCGTACTCGGCGTTTTTGTCGGCTTCCAGCAGTTCAGGTTTTTTCAGCCACTCATTAACGGCATCAATACGGTTCTGCAGGGTCTGGGCATCCTGATAGCCGTCCTTGATCATTTTCTTCATCAGCGCCACGTTGGAGCGCAGGTACTTGGCAACCGAATCCTTGGAGAGCTGGATGCAACCGGCAGCTGCGGAACGCTCGGCAGCGGCGTCGGTCAGCTCAAAAGCCTGCTCAACTGTCAGCTCCGGAAGGCCTTCCATTTCCAGAATACGGCCGTTGAAGATATTGATCTTGTTCTTCTTGGGGACAGTCAGGTGACCCTGCTTGATGGCCCAGTAAGGGATGGCATTGACAGCGTCACGCAGGGTAATGCCCGGGTTGAACTTGCCCTTGAAACGGACCAGAACGGATTCAGGCATATCCAGCGGCATGAAGCCCATGGCACCGGCAAAAGCGACAAGACCGGAACCGGCCGGGAAGGAAATACCGATCGGGAAACGGGTGTGCGAGTCGCCGCCTGTGCCGACAGTGTCAGGTAGCAGCAGACGATTCAGCCAAGAGTGGATAACGCCGTCGCCCGGCTTGAGGGCAACACCGCCACGCTCGGAGATGAAAGGGGGCAGATTCTTGTGCATCTTCACGTCAGCCGGTTTGGGATAAGCGGCTGTGTGGCAGAAAGACTGCATGAACATCGGAGACAGGAACTTGAGGCAAGCCAGCTCTTTCAGTTCGTCGGCGGTCATCGGTCCGGTTGTGTCCTGTGAACCGACAGTGGTCATTTTTGGATCGCAGGCCGTGCCGGGCAGAACGCCCGCAACACCGCAGGCCTTGCCGACCATCTTCTGAGCCAGGGAGTAGCCTTGGCCAGCTTTGGCAACCGGATTAATCGGCAGGGTGAATACATCAGTATCGGGGAGACCAAGCGCCTTGCGGGCGTTGATGGTTACTGCGCGACCGATGATCAGCGGTATACGCCCACCGGCGCGGAATTCGTCGGCGATAGTGTTGGGATTCAGTTTGAAGGTGGAGATAACTTCACCGGCAGCGTTGCTGATCTCACCCTTGGCTGTGTTGATGGTAATGACGTCGCCATCATTCATCTTGGTCACATCGGCCTTGATCGGGAGTGCGCCGGAATCCTGAGCGGTATTGAAGAAAATCGGGGCAATAACGCCGCCGATGATTACGCCGGCAGTTTTCTTGTTGGGAACGCAAGGGATATCCTGACCCATGTGCCACAGAACAGAGTTGCAGGCTGATTTACGGGAAGAACCGGTACCGACAACGTCGCCTACAAAGGCAACCTGATGGCCGGCGGCACGCCAGTCGGCGATGCTTTTAAGACGATTTGGGAAACGGGTCTTGCCCATTGCCAATGCATGCAGTGGGATATCAGGACGGCTCCAGGCGTCGCCTGCCGGTGAGAAGTCGTCGGTATTGATCTCGCCTTCAACCTTGAAAACCTTGACTTTGATGATCTCAGGCACACCCTGACGCTTGGTGAACCAATCGGCATCGGCCCAGGACTGAAGGACTTTTTTAGCGGCAGCATTGGTGGCGGAAAGAGCAACAACCTGATCAAAACCATCATAAACCAGTGTCATGCCGGACAGGGCGCAGGCGGCTTCGTCGGCCAGTTCGGCGTCTTTCAGCGCTTCAACAAGAGGATTGACGTTGTAGCCGCCCAGCATGGTGCCCAGAAGACGAACAGCGTCAACCTTTGAAACCAGCGGAGACTTTTTGCTGCCGTTCACAATCCCGGCCAGGAACTCGGCCTTGACTTTGGCAGCAGGATCCACGCCCGGAGAAACACGCTCTTTCAACAAGTTGAGCAGGAAAGCTTCTTTGCCGACTGGCGGAGCTTCCAATAATTTGCAGAGTTCGACGGTTTGTTCCGGAGTCAGTGGCAGTGCGGGAATCCCCTGGGCTGCCCTTTCCTCTTCATGTGCAAGATATGCTTCAATCATTCGTGTTCCTCCTTCGTGGGATATTGTTGTGTCAAGATTACGTTTAGAACATAAAAGTGCATACTGTATACAATTTTAGGGATGGGGTTGTCAATTGAAGATTTGGTGTAAAATCAGCTGCCTTAACAGAGAAAGTATTAAGAAGATCAGCCCTTCTATCATGACTGCGAGATATTGATTGACCTTAAGACAGGTTCGGGATTATTCAGATTATCCGTCTGCCAACCAACTTCTTGTAGTCTGAATCATGTGAAGAAACTATGAAGAGAAAACTTTTACCCTTGTTAATCTGCCCGGCCTGTCTACCGCAGGAGCGACCTCTGGAGATATCGGTTTCCAAAGAGGATAATGGAGATATCATCACTGCTGTGCTTTCCTGCCGCAAGTGCCGGAAGCGCTATCAAATCCGTGACGGCATCGCTGTGTTGACGCCAGATCCTGAGGCGGGCACGAGCGGGGGACAGTGGAAATATGAAGAAGCCGGAACGGTTGATCGATATCTATGGAGCCATTATGCGGACCTGATCAAAGCAGCGGATGCCGGGAACGCCTACGCCGCCTGGGCAGAACTGCTCGCTCCTCGCAACCAGAACTCCTTTGACGCCGGCTGTGCAGTCGGCCGTCTCACCTTTGAAATGTCAACCAGAAGCGAACTGGCAATAGGCTGCGATCTTTCGCCATCCTTTATTCGTGCGGCGAGGCGTTTGTCAAAGGAGCGCAGCGTCAGCTTTTCTCTGCAACTGGAAGGTAACCTCAGGGAGAAGTTCTGCCTGGAACTTCCTGATACCTGGCACCCGGACCGGGTCGAGTTCATCGTGGCCGATGCCATGGCTTTGCCCTTTGCCAGCGGTTCGTTCCAGCAGGTTGCATCGCTTAATCTGATTGATAGGGTGCGATACCCGTTGGCGCACCTGTTCGACATAAATCGTATCGCCGGAATCAAAAATGCCTCCTTTCTTTTCTCCGACCCTTTCTCCTGGTCAACTGCCAACACACCGGAGGAACTCTGGCTGGGGGGGAAGCATGACGGACCTTATTCCGGAAGAGGGATTGACAACGTGCGAGAAGTTTTGTGCGGGAAGCAAAAGATCATCTCACCGTCATGGCGTATTACCGGGCAAGGGAGTGTGGATTGGCGCCTGCGTTCGCACCGCAACCACTTTGAGATGATCAGAAGCGAATACTTGACTGCAGAACGTTAATAGCTGACGGAGAATCTTTCAGACAACCGTACCGCAATATTTGCAGCTGGTGTCTTTCCAGGGAAATATTTCTCCGCAATGGCTGCATTTCCGAAAATGACCGCGTACTTCATGCTTTGGTTTGTTGAAGTGCAGAACCACCAGAAAAAAGGGGAAAACACCAGACAACATCCCCCATAACAGTGGATTTTTCCCTCGGGACCGGGCCAGTTTGAATCCAACCGCAGCCGGCAGCCCAAAAAGCATCAATAAAAATATCATTTCACTCATATTCGCCATCCGTTATACTTTTTCCGACACTCTAACATCACTCGTCATGCTTTGCAAACCAGACCTGGGACACAAATAACTATCAAAAGTGAGAATACTAAATGAAACCAGATGCATTCAATTTCGAGCAACTCCTGTCCATTATGAAGAAACTGAGGGGTCCAGGCGGCTGTCCGTGGGACGCCGAGCAGACTCACGAAAGTCTTACCCGCTACCTGCTGGAGGAAACCTACGAAGTCATCGAAGCCATCGATGAAAAATCGCCTCAGCATCTCAAAGAAGAGTTGGGAGACCTGCTGCTACAACCGGTCTTCCATGCAGCTATCGCTGAAGAAGCGGGTGATTTCACCATGAATGACGTAATTGAGACGCTCTGTCAAAAACTGATCAGAAGACACCCACACGTTTTCGGTGACCTGGACATTAAAGACAGCAACGCACAGATTGAGAATTGGGAGAAAATTAAAAAAGAGGAAAAAGGGGTCGAGCGTTCTTCCGCGCTTTCCGGTGTTCCTAATCAGCTCCCCTCACTTCTCAGGGCTCACAAGATCAGTGAGAAGGCTTCCAGGGTCGGCTTTGACTGGGAGCATTCTGATCAGGTATTTGCAAAAGTGATGGAGGAACTGCATGAGTTTGAGGAAGCATGGGGTGATGGCAATCCGGCGCGCATGGAAGATGAGTTGGGTGACCTGCTTTTTTCAATTGTCAATCTTGGCAGATTCCTATCACTGAATCCGGAAGAAGCATTGCGAAAGACAATTAACCGCTTTCAAAAAAGATTTTCCTACGTGGAAGACACTCTGCATGGGCAGGGAATACAGATTCAAGATACTTCACTTGAAGAGTTGGATCGCCTTTGGGAACAGGCCAAAAATGAGGAACGTTCAACAAACTGATTGGATTGTTACGGCAATGTGACTGATTTTACAGACATGTTAACCTTATCCACAAAAATTGTGGATAACTTGTGGACAACTGTGTTGACGTCACCCAAAAGTGATATTTTTGCAAGAGTTTTTTTCGATCTGCCTTTTTTTTATACACTATATATATTGTGCATTTTCAAGTACTTACAATCTTCTTCGTGATTCAGGGGGGTTACACTGTCAAGCTTTATTCTGCAGTTAATATCACTTTTTCCATATGTTGCCTCACTGTTCATAACCCTTGATTTTAATGAGACATGCAATCCTTTAAATTCAGTACGTTCCAACTTGCACATAGTGCTTTTTAATCAATTCAACAGATGACTCATAAAAAAGAGATTACTGACGTCCCAATTTTCTACGCAGCATAGAAACGGCATCCATCGCCTCCTCAGTTTTCAGAATACGTACTGTAATCAGATAGATAAAAGTACCGCACATGATTGCGCCGCCAAGCACCGTCGCTTTCAATAACTTCTGCCCGGTATGTGACCAGTCGATTAATGAGCAGATGTACCAGACCGCCCCAGTCATAGGTACCGATCCGGCTAAAGATTTCGCACCAGTCCTTAAAATCGCCTTGCCGCCGATAAGACCGATCTTGCGCCTCAGAAACCAAAGCAACATCAGCATATTGCAAAATGCTGATAGTGAACTTGCCAACGCCAGTCCGCCGTGCTTGAGAGGCCCCATCAACACCAGGCTAAGGCAAAGGTTTAAGACAAAAGCAATAAATGCCGTATATACCGGCGTTTTTGTATCTTTCAGAGCGTAGAAGGCCGGAGCGAGCACTCTGGTCATAGCCACGAACGACAATCCCAGTGAATAATAAAGTAACGCCTGAGAAGAGTTGACAACCTTGGAATAGTCAAAAGCCCCCCCCATGAATATCAAACTGAATATAGGTGTCGAACAGGCCACCAGACCGGCCATGGCCGGGACTGTTATGAACAGTGTCAGACGCATGCCGAACGACAGTGACTCCTTCATGCCGTCAATATCCCCGATAGCCGCCTGCTTGCTCATGGATGGAAGCACAGCCTGAGCGACAGATACGGTAAAAATACCCTGCGGGAATTCAAACAGACGCTGAGCATAATACAGATAGGAAACGCTCCCCTGCGGAAGCTGCGAAGCGAGAATGGCGCTGACTACTATGTTCAGATAATAAACGCCGACTCCAAATATTGAGGGTATCATCAAAAGGGTGACGCGCCTGATTTCCGGGCTGTTGAAATTAAAATTCAATCGAATCGGAAAACCTTTGTTCCAGAGGACCGGCAACTGCATGAGCAGCTGAACCACACCCCCCGCAAGCACACCAACTGCCAGGGCGGTAATCGGGGCATCAAAATATCCACGTAACCCGAGTGCAGCCAGAATCATGGAAATATTCAGAAAAACGGTGGAGATAGCCGGAACAAAGAAATGCCTGAGCGTATTCAGAATCCCCATGAAGAGCGCCACCAGACTGATAAAGAAAATATAGGGGAACATCAGGCGATTAAGCAGCACTGCCAGCTCAAACTTGCCCGGCTCCACTTTGAATCCGGGAAACATGATGCTGACGATAAGCGGAGAAAAGATGATTCCTACCAGGGTAATAAATGCCATCACGACAGTTAGCAATGTAAAGCAGATATTGGCAAGTTCTCTAGCTTCAGTTTCACCTTTCTGGTTGAGTGTCGCTGAAAAGGTTGGGACGAATGCGGCGGTCAAGGCACCTTCCGCAAAAAAACGGCGCAGCATGTTCGGTATCTGGAAAGCAGCAAAAAAAGCATCGGTAGCCAGTCCTGCGCCGAACAGCCGCGACACAACCATGTCACGAACCATCCCCATGATCCTGGAGATCATTGTGGCCCCCCCCAGGACACCGGCAGCACGAACTATCTTCTGTTTTTCAGACATATTCCCTTTTCACCCTCTTCTTCCCTTGAATGGTAATACAAGCAGATGCAGCAATCCAAGCTGGCCGGCGCTACGGAACTCTTTCAAACCGATTTGCATGGCGTCATGACCCGCCACCGGTTGTGCACGGTAGGTTCCCATTAAACGGTCCCACCAGGGGAAGTTGAAACAAAAATTACTGTCGGTCTCGCGGGGAATAACCGAGTGGTGAACACGGTGCATATCCGGCGTCACCAGAAACAACCTCAACCAGCGGTCCACAGGAAGCGGAATGGCCATATTGCCGTGATTGAACAGGGAAGTGGCATTCAATATAATCTCAAACAGCACGACTGCCAGAGGGGGCGCACCGATCAAAACAACCACAGCCATCTTGATGCAGATTGAGATAATGATTTCTATCGGGTGAAAACGGATTCCGCTGGAAACATCCAGGTCCAGGTCGGTGTGATGAATGCGATGAAGACGCCACAGGATTGGGATACGATGAAAGGCACGATGCTGCAAGTAAATGATCAGGTCAAAAACCATAAATGCTATTAAAACTTTGCTCCAAAACGGCAACGCTACCAGATTCAGAACACCCCACCCATTGACCGCCGCCAGTTCAGCCAAGCCATTCGGCAACAGTGGAGAAACATATCGCACGACCAGCGTATCAAGCACGACAATGGAGCCGTTCACAAGCCAGCGCTGCCCTTTGGGAGTCGTCAGTGGCCGCCTGGGAGCAAGATACTCAAACAGGGCGACCACTGCAAAAACTGACAGGAAGGAAGCCAAACGAACTGTAGTTTCATGCGGCATGATCTCGGATGCTAACCAACCTGGGCTACAAAGAACTCACGTACTTTGTCCAGATCGGCGTCCATGACCTCGCAACGGGTCGGCAGACCTTCCAGCGCCTTGACCGATTCAGGTACCGGAGCTGGCACTCCAAGTGATTTTTCAACTGTTTCACCAAATTTCGCCGGATGGGCGGTGGCAAGGCAGATGCGGGCGGAGTCAGCCGGAAGCAGCTCCAGGGCGGCCTTTACTCCGACAGCAGTGTGTGGATCCAGCAGGTAACCGGTTTTTTCATGGAAATCACGAATGGTGCTTAAGGTTTCGGTCTGATCAATCGAAGCGGAACAGAAGTCTTTGCGGACCTGGGCCATTTCGGCTGCATCACACGTGATTCGCCCGTGCTCCTTCAGTTCGGCAAAAGATTCTTTGAGTCGCTCCGGGTTATCGTTAAAAAGGTGAAATAGGTAGCGTTCAAAATTGGATGCAATCTGAATATCCATTGAGGGCGAAACAGTGGAGACAACCTCACCCAGCGAGTAATCACCCTTGTTGATGAAGCGGGTCAGAATATTGTTTTCATTGGTTGCCAACAGAAGTTTGTCGATCGGCAAGCCCATCCGTTTCGCCACATAGCCGGCAAAGATATCGCCGAAGTTTCCGGTCGGGACCGAGAAATGCACCGGTTGATTGGAATCGTCCGTCACCCGTAGCCAGGCATAAAAATAATAGGCTACCTGCGCCAAGACCCGCGCCCAGTTGATTGAGTTTACGGCGCCCAGAGAATATTTTTCCTTGAATTCCAGGTCACCAAAAAGAGCCTTGACCATATCCTGGCAATCGTCAAAAGTACCATGCACCGCAATATTATGCACATTTGCGTCAGTGACGGTGGTCATCTGCAAAGCCTGGACAGCGGACGTTTTGCCATAGGGATGCAGAATGAAGATCGAGATTCCTTTTTTGCCGCGCACGCCGTGAATGGCTGCGCTGCCGGTGTCGCCGGAAGTTGCGCCGATGATATTCAACTTTTGATTTCTTTCAGCCAGAATATACTCAAAGAGGTTACCCAGAAATTGCAGCGCGACATCCTTAAAAGCCAGCGTGACACCGTGGAAAAGTTCCAGGATATAAACGCCATCCTGTTTGACGACCGGTGTAACCTCCGGATGGGTAAAGGTAGCGTAAGAACGGTCAATGATTGCCTTAAGATCGTCGGCGGGAATGTCATCCACAAACCTTGATATTACCTGGAATGCCAGCTCCGGATAAGCGAGAGAGCGCCATGATTCGAGTTGTTCTGTAGTTACAGTCGGATAGGATTGCGGCAACAACAGACCGCCATCGGAGGCCAGCCCCATCATGACGGCATCTTTGAAAGCTATTGGCTGGATACCGCCACGAGTACTTATATAGCGCATAGGAAACCTTTCGTTTGCAATGTGATTTTTTATATGTATCAGGGATTGGGTAAAATTGGAAGTGGCTGCACAATTACCGGTGACAATAATCCGGGTAGTACTTCAAATACGAAAACATGTCTAATATTCAAGACCTGTGATTGCCGGAACACCACCTTCTCTGAGCTCTCCAGGCGCGAGCATAAAAAATGCCCGGAACATGCAGTATTTATAGAACTCCCGAAACAGCAGATCAAAACTGCCGCCATGACTCCACCATGACTCTTTAAGGTTTTTTGAGTCCACCGGGTAGGGGTATATCAGAACATTTTTCGGCAATGAATTGCGAAAGAGTATCGACGACCTTTTCAGATGATAACGGGAAGTAATCAGAAGGATCGATTTGATATTGTTTTTCAAAAGTACGTCCCGCCCGTAAATTGCGTTTTCGAGAGTGTTGCGGGAAGCGCTCTCCAGAATAACCTTGTCAGGCGATGGATCGCCTGGACGCGGATGATACAGGTCGCTTTTGCGGACAGACGGATTAACCCCGATAAAAAACAGATACTCGGCGCGTGACTCCCGAAAGAGTCGAATCCCTTCCTCTACCCTCCCCTTGCCGCCGGCCAGAACAACTATCGCATCAGCCTTGCGGGCAATTTGTTTATAGGAGAATGTTTTGTATGTAAAATCAATAAAAAGGGCCGTTACAGCAAACAGCCCGATCACTGACAATGTTATGAATGCCTTGATAATATTCATGCCATAACCCATATTTTCCTTGCAACAAAGCCATCAGTCTGCTATAAGAATTTTTTCAGCAATCTAGGGAGGACAACAATATGTCAAGAAAATGTGAAATCTGCGGTAAAGGTCCAAGCTTCGGCAACAACGTCAGCCACGCCAACAACAAGACCCGTACTGTATGGCGCCCCAATCTCCAGAAAATCAGAGCGGTAAAAAACGGCAGCATTTCCACCGTTAAGGTTTGCACCCGTTGCATCCGTTCTGGTTTCGTAACCAAAGTCATCTAACATCCTGTTCCCCGTTTCGCAAATCAGCCGCTCTCCTTTTTGGAGTGCGGCTGATTTAGTTTACTGCGCATTAGCAGCTAAAACTTCAATCTCCACCAACGCCCCCCTCGGAAGTCCCTTCACTGCAACAGTAGACCTGGCCGGTTTGTGGTTTTTGAAACATTTGCCATAAACCTCGTTCACTGCGGCAAAGTCCCCCATATCCACCAGATAGATCGTACTCTTTATGACATCATCGAAACCAACTCCTGCCGCTGAAAGAACCGCGGCGATGTTGTCCATAACCCGTCCGGCCTGAACTGTTATGTCGCCGGCAACCATTTCGCCGGTGGCGGGATCGAGTGGAATCTGGCCGGAACAGTACAGCATTTCCCCAACCTTCACCGCCTGCGAATAAGGGCCAATTGCGGCCGGAGCCTTGTCTGTCGATATTGCCTGAAGTTTCATTGTTTTAACCTCTCTACCTTGATAACTCCCTTTACCTTCATAAGCGCATTCATCACTTTCTGCAGATGTGCCAGATCGGTTACGTTGACTTCAAAAGTGTTTTCTCCACGTTGATCAACGGTACTCTGAATATGGGCACTGGCTATATTGGCTTCGCAATTGGTAATTGCAAGGGTGATGTTGGCCAGTATCCCCTTGACGTCATGGCAGATCACTCTGATTTTGACCGGCAGCACCGATGTTTTGGCTTTAGCTTTGTTCCAGGCCACGTCAATTCTACGGTCAGGATCACTTTCCAGAGCAAACTGGCAATCGGATGTATGTATCGTAACACCCTTGCCACGCGTTATAAAACCGATAATATCGTCGCCAGGCACCGGATTGCAGCACTTTCCGAAACGGACCAGAACATCATCTACGCCGCTGATTTCAACAGCACTGGAAGATTTTCCCTTCAGCTTGTTGATAACCGATTCCAGCCTGGTTTCCTTGTGTTCCGAACGCTCCTTCAGCTTGGTGTCCGGCAGCAGCTTTCCGATAATCTGCCCGACTGATATTTTGCCGTAGCCGACCGCTGCCAACAGGTCATCATCAGCAGCATAGCCAAATTCCGCTGCAATTTTCTTGAACTCACCGCTCTTCTGTATCTTTTGCAGATTTACAGAATATTTGCGCAAATCCTTCTCGCAGATTTCACGTCCAAGCACGATGCTGCGCTTGCGTTCCTCGATCTTGATCCAGGCCCTGATCTTGTTGCGGGCGCGGGAGCTTTTGACGATCTTGAGCCAATCTTTGCTGGGAGTGTGATGCGGAGAGGTGATTACTTCAACTATGTCACCATTTTTAAGTTCGTATTTCAAAGGAACCAGTTTGCCGTTAACCTTGGCGCCAACACAACGATGACCAATGTCGGTATGCACACTGTACGCAAAATCGATCGGTGTGGCACCCTTTGGATAACCTTTAACATCACCCTTCGGAGTAAAAACGTAAACTTCTTCGGTGAACAGTTCGACTTTGACCGAATCCATGAATTCACGTGAATCCTGCAGATCCTGCTGCCACTCAAGCAACTGACGCAGCCAGGCAAACCGTTTGACCTCTTTTTCGTCGTACCCTTTGCCTTCCTTGTACTTCCAGTGCGCAGCAATACCGGCATCGGCAACACTGTGCATCTCGTAGGTACGAATCTGCACTTCCATCCGGTCGCCGTGCGGTCCAATAACGGTCGTGTGGAGGGATTGGTACATATTCCCCTTGGGCATGGCTATATAATCTTTAAAACGTCCCGGGATCGGCTTCCAGGCGGAATGAATAACTCCAAGAACTTCGTAGCACTCCCGAAGGTCATTGACCAAAATACGCACCGCAATCAGGTCATAGATTTCCTCAAACTCAACGTTCCGTTTTTCCATTTTTCGATAAATGGAATAAAGATGCTTACTGCGCCCGGATATTTCGCCGGTGATCCCATAAAAGGATAGTTTTTCAGAAATGATCTGTTTGGCTTCTTCTACAAAAGCTTCTCGTTCCTGTTTTTTGAGTGATATTTTCTGTACCAGGTCAAAATAGACATCCGGCTGCAGATATCGGAAGGAAAGATCTTCCAACTCGACTTTAACCCAGGATATTCCCAGGCGGTTGGCGATGGGAGCGTAAATGTCCATCGTTTCCTTGGCAATACTGCGCTGTTTCGGCTCGGGCTGAAATTCCATCGTGCGCATGTTATGCAGTCGGTCAGCCAGCTTGACCAGAATTACGCGAATATCGATTGCCATTGCCAGCAGCATCTTCCGAAAATTTTCGGCCTGGCTTTCTTCCTTTGTTTTAAAATTGATCTTGCTGATTTTGGTGACACCTTCCACCAGTGCGGCGACCTCGTCGCCAAACATCGCAGCAATTTCTTCGGATGTGGCCAGAGTGTCTTCGATTGTGTCATGCAGAAAACCGGTAACGATGCTGGGAACATCCAGTTTCAGCTCAGCCAGCAAGCCGGCCACTTCCATCGGGTGGATGATGTAGGGTTCTCCCGACAGTCGGGTCTGCCCCTGATGAACCTTGGCGCAGTAAACATATGCCTTGCGGATCAGATTGAAATCAGCCGTAGGGTTATATGCAGCTACCTTGTCAAGAATATCGTTAAGCCTGATCATATTCGGTTATCGCCTGTTTGATTTGAACTGCGGGGATATCGGGAAAAAGATAAAAAAAGGGTGAAATCGGATTTTTGTTCCGGCTTCACCCTGGTTGACGGGTAATCTGCTAGCGATGCTTCTTGGTGACCTCGAAACCGATTTTACCGGCGGCGATTTCACGCAGCGAAGTTACCACATGGCGGTTATTCTTGGGATCTATCAGCGGGTTGGCTCCTTTGTAAAGCTGCTTGACCCTTTTTGACGCCAGCATTACCAGCTGAAATCTGTTCTCTACTTTTTCCAGACAATCTTCAACGGTTACACGAGCCATATTCAAACTCCTTCTTGCGACGTAAAATGAACAACTTATGTACCCTGTTTTTGCTCAAATATCAAACAATTTCCCGACTTGCTCCATCATCCGGAAAGTTTTGCGACGATGAGCGATGACTATTGACGACAGTTCACTACATGCAGTCTCAAAATTATCGTTGATAATTATGTAGTCGTACCAGCGCGACTCCTTGATCTCGTCGGCAGCCTTGTCAATCCGCAGTTCAATGACCTCCTGGGAATCCGACGAACGGCTTTCCAATCTCCTTCTCAACTCGTCCATGCTAGGCGGCAGAATAAACACATAGACTCCGCCATCAAATTGCTCCTTCAGCTTGAGAGCGCCCTGACAATCGATGTCCAGCACCAGGTCAATGCCGTTTTTACGTGCCTCTTCAAGCGTCTTCAGGGCGGTGCCGTACATATTTCCATGCACAACCGCCCACTCCGCAAAAGCATCGTCATCGATCATACTCTTGAATTCCTGCTCGGTAACAAAGAAATAATCGACTCCGTCCACTTCGCCGACTCGCGGTGTGCGGGTAGTAAAACTGATCGATTCCCTCATGTCGGGAAATGTTTTGAACAACTCCCGGCAAAGTGATGTTTTGCCTGCGCCGGAGGGAGCCGACAGAATCAAAATCAAACCTTCACGCTTCATACAACAGCCTCACAAAATAAAATTTACGGAATCGATCTGCAGAACCGTCATTCATTAGTAACACGTTTTGCCATTATCTGGCTAAGGTATTACTCAACGTTCTGAACCTGCTCCCGCATTTTTTCCATCTCCGCCTTGATCCGCACCACCAGCGCTGTCAACTCGGCATCATTGGACTTTGAACCGATTGTGTTCACTTCGCGATTCATCTCCTGCATCAGAAAGTCAAGCTTGCGCCCGACCTGTTCCGTAAGCCCCAGAGCTTCGTCAAACTGGCTGAAATGACTGGCCAGACGGACCAGCTCCTCGGTAATGTCGCTGCGGTCGGCCATCAGGGCGATTTCCTGGGCCAGACGGGCTTCATCCAGTTCACTACCTTCCAGAAGCTGCTCCAGACGGGTTCTCAGCTTCTGGCGATATTCCGCCACAACCTGCGGAGTCCTGACGCCGATCTGATCAGTCCACTCCGATATCTGTCTGCGCCTGGCAAGCAGGTCAATTTCCAGCGCGTCGCCTTCCCGTGTGCGCATGGCATCAATTGCCACCACCGCCGATTGCACGGCAGAAAATAACAGCGGCTGAAGTTCAGCTTCATCTATTGAAACCGTGCTATCCTTAACGACACCTTTTTGGGAGAGAATTAAAGATATTGGCAGATCCCTGGACAATTGCAGTTCATCCGCCAGCTTGGAAAAAGATTCATAATATCCGCGGGCTGCGGCCAGATCAATCTGTGTCAAAGCACCGGCTGCGGCGGTTTCCTCCCACTGGACAAAAACATCGATTTTGCCACGTTTAAGAACTGATGAGACAAGTCGTTTCACGTCGTTTTCAAGGGCCATAAAGCTGCGTGGAAGCCTGACGGACACTTCGCCGTAGCGATGATTTACCGAACGTATTTCCACTGTGAAATTACCCTGAGGAGAAGCTGCTTCGCCCTTGCCGTAACCGGTCATACTTTTAAGCATATTATAAATTCCTTTTCCCGCCTTGTCATATCCTGACAATTCTGCATCACATACCGTAATTCCTGCTTGTTTGTCCAGCCAATTCCGGTATAGTTTGCGGCCATGTCAACACTCAGACTAATTACCAGCAACTCGCAACGGTGCCTGGCTGCGGCACTTGCCGACAACCTCTCAAAATCACCCGTTCCGCCGCTCGAACGCGAAACCATCGTTGTCCTCAGCAATGGGATGGCCCGCTGGGTTTCAATGGAACTGGCCGGCCTTCACGGAGTTTCCGCCGGGGTTGACTTCCGTTTTCCGAATGACCTGCTCGACAGCTGCTTCCGATCGGCTCTGCCTGATTCAGCCACATCGCAACCCTTTACTATTGAGGAGATGACCTGGAGAATCGCGTCCAGGCTACCGGAACTCTCGCAAACCAAGGGATTCGAGCAGATCGCCGCCTACCTTGGAAACGGTTCGGATGATCGCCGATTACTGCAAATATCCCGCACACTGGCCGACACCTTCGATCAATACACTATTTTCAGGCCGGAACTGGTAATGGGTTGGGATAATGGTGATGGGGAAGATTGGCAGCCGAGATTGTGGAGGGCGATCAGCAGTGAATGCAAAGGGGAACATCGCGCCGCACTGCTGAGCAAGTTCGGCCATAAAATGACCACCAGCGGATTTATCCCAAACAATCTTCCGCGCCGCATCAGCCTGTTCGGCATCTCGTACCTGCCCCCTTTTCATCTGGAGGCACTGCGGCTGCTTTCGTCCCATTGTGAAGTTGCCTGTTATCTGCTCAATCCCTGCGGTCAATACTGGGGCAATATAATTTCCGAAAAACGAATGGCCGGCATGGAGCTGCGCACCAACCATTTGTCCGAGGCAAAAGAGTATTACGAAACCGGCAATCCATTGCTGTCATCCCTCGGAACACTGGGACAGGAGTTTTTTGAATCGCTGCTAGAGTATGGATTTGAATGTGAGGAACTGGATGGCGAACCAACCGTCTCCCAACTGCAGACACCTGCCGATCCTTTGACGCTGCTCGCAACAATCAAAAACGACATCCTGACCCTCAATGATCGACTGTTCAAAAACCAGATCAGTCCCATCTCTCCAAACGATCCGTCCCTGCAGATCCACTCCTGCCACGGACCGATGCGGGAAATGGAGATACTCTACGACAACCTGCTGGCAATCTTCGATGAAATACCGAACCTTGAGCCACGCCAGATAGTGGTGATGATTCCGGACATAGAAAACTATGCGCCCTACATCAGCGCCGTTTTCGGCAATCGGGTCGGCGGACGACCGGCGCTTCCATTCTCGATTGCAGATCGAAGCGTCCGTAGAGAAAGTCCTTTCGTCGAAGCATTCCTGAACCTGCTATCCCTTTCTTCAGGCCGCTTTGGGGTAAACGAAGTACTGAACATCCTGGAAATACCGGTCGTGGCAGCCCGCTATGACATATCCTCCGATGAACTGGAAACCTTGAGAGAATGGGCCCATAACTGCGGCGTCCGCTGGGGTCTGGATGGCGGGCATCGCGCAGAACTCGGTTTCCCCGTTTTTGATGATTACAGCTGGCAAAACGGGCTTGACCGTCTGTTTCTCGGCTATGCCATGTATTCCAACGGCGCCGGTGCTTTTCATGGCATCCTCCCCTACCCCTCCATTGAAGGGCGCCAGGCAGTGCCGCTTGGCAAATTGTCGGAATTCATCGGGCAGCTGCGCAGGCTGCATTCGGATATAGCAGAACGCAAGACACTTGATCAATGGGCTGATCTTTTATCGGGAATAGTTGAAAAGATGTTGAAGGGCGATGACCTGGACTCCGCCGGTCAGACTGCGGTTGCCAAGGCCTTGAACGGGTTGCGTGAATCCCGGTTCTCATCCGGATTTATTCAACCCGTCAGCCTGGAAGCCGTCCGCGACATCCTGAAACAGCACCTTTCGCAGAGCGGGGGTGGGTATGGATTTATGGGGGGGTCGATCACTTTTTGCGCCATGCTGCCGATGCGCAGCATTCCGATGCGTGTGGTCTGCCTGGCCGGAATGAATGACGGCCAGTTTCCGCGCACCTCCCGCCAGCCCGGCTTCAGCCTGATGTCAGGAAACAGAAAACGCGGCGACCGTTCGCTGCGTGACGAAGACCGCTACCTGTTCCTGGAAGCGCTCATGTCGGCCGAAGAGCGCCTTTATATCAGCTACAACGGCCAGAGCGACCGGGACAACAGCATTATCCCGCCATCGGTGCTGGTGTCCGAACTTCAGGATTATGTCGGCAGATTCTTTATCGACAGCCAGACCCGGAAAGCGCCGCAGATCCTGCGCTGCCACCATTTGCAGGGATTCAGCAGCGCTTACTTTGATTCGGACAAAGATACGAATCTCTTCAGTTATGACCAGGAAAGCTGTCAGGCCATAGAGGCGCGTCGGCTCACCGGATTCACGCAGCATGCCTTTATAACCGGAGAACTCCCCGGTGAAGAACTTCAGTCTCAGCGGGTCGATATCCGGCAACTGCGGCGCTTTCTTGCCAATCCGGCGGCGGCTTTTCTTGAACGGCGCATGAGAATATCTCCCTTCAGCCCGGAGGAGGAACCGGACGAGCGCGAGCCGTTCGCCGTGGATGGCCTGTCCGGTTACTCGCTTGCCCAGGAACTTGTCTCGCATATTCTTCAGGGTGGTACGAGTGAAACCGTATTCTGCGCTGTCCGCTCCCGAGGCATACTGCCGCCGCTCACTGCCGGAAAAGCGGCCTTTGACGCGGCCTGGAGCAAAAGCGCCCTGTTTGCCGCTAAAGTTGCGCCACACCTTGGAGAAAAACTGGACCGGCTCGAAATAGATATTGAGCTGGATGACTTCCGAATATCCGGCATATTGGACGACATCACGGCCGTTACCCAGTTGCGCTGGCGTTGCACGGGGATGAAAGGGAAGGACAGGCTCTATAGCTGGCTTGATCACCTGCTGTTGAACTTTATGGCGCCGGCCGGCTACCCACGTGAAAGCATCATGATTGCAAGTGACCTCAGCATGACTCTGCCTCCTATCGAAAACGCTGCTGAAATATTGACTGATCTGCTGACGTTATATGCCGAGGGGATGCGCAGGCCACTTCCATTTTTCCCGCAAACTTCCTGGGACTTTCTGACTGACGGGATCGCTAAAGCGGAGAAAAGCTGGAATGGCGACAAACGCATCGGAATACCGGGCGAATCCGACAATCAATCGGTGCGACTCTGTTTTGGTGAAGCGGAACCGTTTGGCGAAGAGTTTTGTCGCCTCTCCGAGCGTGTATATGCCCCGCTTAAAGCGATCCTGACGGATCAAAAACTGACATGATTTCTGCAATTGAAACACTCCATCAACAGATGAATATCGCTTTGATCTGCCCGTTCAGTTCCGGACCCGGACGAGGCAACATAACAACGGTTCGACGGATAGCCGAACACTTGCCAGCCGTCGGCTGCAAGGTCACGACTATCAATCTGGACTGTTCAAGCATCATTGAACAGCAGACGCTACTCGATCAATCCCGCCCCGACCTGCTGCATGCATTTCATGCCTACCACGCCGGACCGACCGCCAGACAGGCCTCCCGGCTTCTGGGAATTCCCTACATGATTACAATTACCGGCAGCGATCTGTTTGATTCGAGCCTTTGCAATGATCCGGCAACCCGATCAGCCATTCAGGATGCCGATGCGGTCAGCTGTTTCGACCCGTTGGTAGCGCAACGATTGACTAAATTATTCCCGCATATTGGCGGCAGAGTGGCGGTCATCCCGCAAGGAGTGGCAGCGTTACCGCCGGGAATTCCGTATTCAAAACAAGATGCCGTCTTTTTGATTCTGCTGCCGGCTGCGCTCCGCCCGGTCAAGGGGGTCACCGGCGCCATTGCCGCCCTGGCTCCTCTGGCCCTGGAATTGCCGACACTGAGGCTGTTGCTGGTGGGTGGAGCGATCGATCCGGATTACGCTGAAGAGGTTCACAATCTGGCTGCGGGACACCCCTGGATAAGCGTAATCGGCGATATCCCTTACCATCAGATGGGTGGACTGTACGCGGCTGCCGACATCGTCATGAACGCTTCCATATTTGAAGGGGGTATGTCAAACGCGCTACTGGAAGCGATGGTGATGGGAAAACCGGTGCTGGCTCGTGATGTTCTGGGCAATCGCTCCCTGGTCCATCATGGCGAAACCGGCTGGCTGTACCGCACTGACGAGGAACTGAGGGAATGTGTTCGAAATCTGGTGTTCAATCCTGAGCTTGGCGCTAAAACTGGCGATACCGGCAGAGAATTTGTCCAGAAGCATTGTTCGCCGCAAACAGAGGCGAAAAATTACGCGGCAGTTTATCGACGTCTGATTGGGCAGGTAAAGCTGTAGCCGCCGGACATGTTGCAGGCCTGGTTTTGGTTACTAAGGAATCATTGTTTGCGGCTGTTGTTTTTTCTGCGACGCAATACGGCGCGACCACCGAAAAAACAGCCCGACAGTGTCAATACCCAGATTGTAATGGTAACTGCAATTTCAGATATGGTCAGCATGATCTTCTCCGGAGGATTTTTTATTTTCATCACAGTAGCATTGGTCATTCCGCAGGAGTTTGATGCAGGTCAAGGAGTCACATGAAGATAGCACCGTCAGACGGATCATATAAAACATTTTGCGATATTATAACCGCCTATCGCCTTGCTTCTGTCATGATGCAGGCCGTAAGGCTGAAAATCATTGATATTGCAGGTAAGAACGGATGTTCCGAAGCGGTTCTCATACAACAGTCCGGCATGCAGACGGCGGAAGGAAGCCGTTTCCTGGCGCTGCTGCTCAAACTGGGAATTCTGGAAAAGTATGCTGATTTATTTTACCCTTCGCATTTTTCACGAAAGTTTTTGAGCGAATATAGCGAAACCGGTCAACGTCATGTGCTGGATTTCGAGCAGGTTCTGATTGATAAATGGAATACGCTGGGCGACGTTCTCAGGCAGGGGCAAGGCATACCTGCCGTTGACCAGCCTGATGAAGGGTATAAGCAGCGACTGGGTCTGTTTCAAAGCGCGATGCACGAAGCGGCAGAAATTCGCTCGAAGGAACTCTGGACAGCACTCCCCGCCATTCCGGAAACGGGCCTCATCATAGACATGGGCGCCGGTGACGGTACCTATTTGCTTGAATTTCTAAAACGCTTTCCCCGCTGGCAGGCGCTGGCATGCGATCTGGAGGAAGTGGTTTCCGAAATCAAGGACAACTCCATCAACACTCATTCCTGCAACCTGATTGATCCGCAGGATGCGGACACGTTTGCCTCCAGCCACAGAGACAAAGCCTCCATCGTACTTTTATCCAACGTCATCCACTGCTACAGTCCTCAGGAAAATCAGAGACTTTTTTCGATTGCGAGTGAAGTCATGAGGAACGACGGACTGCTGATCGTCCATGATTTTTTCAGCGACGGCAACAGCTTCGGCGCAATGTACGATTTACATATGATGATTAATACTTACAACGGTCGCTGTTACAGCTTTGACGAAACGACAGAGATGTTAAAAGATTCCGGTTTTCCTCACACGAGCATGATTGAGCTTCAATCATACTCACATGCCCTCCTGGCAACCAGGCAACCGCAAACAGAGCTTGAAAAAAATCCGGTCTTTCTGCTCAGACAAAAAGCGCTCTCGTTAGGTTTTTTTGAAGCCCGTGAAATCGCCCCATCGATCATTAGGGTTGAACCGTGGGTCAAGGCCAAATGCCAGTACGGCTGCATGTTCTACGGGAAAAAATGGAGCTGCCCCCCCCATTCGATGGGAGCAGATGATTTTGAAAAGCTGCTGGGTTGCTATTCAAAAGCCTTTGTTGTAGCAGGGCAGCCACCTTTGAGGGAGTTTCAACAGAAACTGCTGGAACTGGAAAAACAGACCTTTCTGGGAGGATACAAAAAAGCGCTGGTCTTCACCGGTGGTCCCTGTAGCTGGTGCGAAAACTGCCCTGAAGATCGCTGCAGCTTCCCCGACAAGCGGAGGCCATCTCTGGAATCGTGCGGCTGTGATGTGTTTGCCCTGGCGGAATCCTGCGGTATTTCGATGAAGCCAATCAAAAACAGCGATGATTTTGTTCAGTATATCGGATTGCTGCTGGTTGAATAGCCTGATCAGTTTGCAGGATTAAACGGGAAACAGTTATATGAAAATTCTGGTAATTGAAAATCCAAGGCCGCTCGCCATCGAGCATTACAACGATGTGGCCAATGCTCCGCTCTCGGCCAGCCTCAACAGCGGCTATGCGCTGGCGATCGCCCGCCGTGCAGGCTGGGACCCAGCATATCTGGATCTGACCGACTGCCAGGACGATGAAGCCACCATTTCTGGCAGGATTCTGGCAGAGAACGCCGATCTGATCCTGTTTCACTGGGTGTATGCCTGGGGAAATGAAAACATTGTCCAAAACATCCTGAAGATTCTCAAGGAAGGGCAGAGCGGATTAATCGGGGCTTTCGGGCTTTTTCCGACATTGGCATGCCAGCGCCTGTCAGAGTTCGCGCCCGGGCTGGATTTCATCTTGGCAGGAGAATTTGAAGCTACACTTGATGAACTACTATCCAAGCTATCAGCAAGCAACAGCTTTCATTCAATAGCAGGTCTCTATTGTGGCAACGGTGAATTTGTCAGTCGCGAACGGATGTCCGATCTTTTACAGCTCCCGATACCGGACGATGTCGGCGCAAATTGCCAGTTTCCGACCATGAATATTGCGGCCAGTCGCGGCTGTTTCGGAGATTGTTCCTTCTGCTTTATCAATCAGTATTACGGTTGCCGCAAACGGCGTGAACGCAGTATCAACTCTTTTGCCCTGGAGCTTGAATTCAGATTGAAACGCAGGGCGGTAAATAATGTTTATTTTATCGACCCGACTTTTATCGGCTACGATGAAAAACAGAGCGGACGCGCAAAGGAAATCAGCTGCATCCTGAAGAGCCATAATCTTCCATTCGGTTTTGAAACCAGAGTTGACACCATCAACCAGGATTTGATCGGCACTTTGGCCGCCAACGGCGCAACCAGCATTTTTCTTGGGATTGAATCCGGCTGCGAAGCCGCCCTGCAGCGCATCAACAAACGAATCACACGCGAACAGATCATCCGCGCAGTG
Organism: Geobacter sp.; assembly: GCA_009684515.1. Taxonomy (GTDB): domain Bacteria; phylum Desulfobacterota; class Desulfuromonadia; order Geobacterales; family Pseudopelobacteraceae; genus JACRCG01. Next base: position 86,179 of record WKKS01000008.1, on the reverse strand, counting down.
CGGGCTGTCCAAGGGAGCGGCATCACCTTGTCAGTCGGATTTATCATGTTCGAACCCGACTCAACCCTGGCCGAACTCCTTGAAAACTACACACTGCTGGAAGAACTGGATTTATTATCCCATCACGACCAGACCATCAACATGCTTTACCACAGCCAGATCATCCTGTACGGATCCAGGGCCTGGTCTGAATTTGCCGAACAAGGTCGCCTCAATCTGGATGACAGGTTACCATTTGAAGCGAGTTATAAATTCAGGCATGCAGACGTAATGCGCGTCTGCAATGCCATGCGAAGGCTTTCTACGAAATATTTCACCAGGATGGACCAGCTCTATCATAACCAGAAGATTGCAAGCGGCAGCCAGTACGACTGTCGCCACATCCAGAGCCCGCCCGGTGTTAAGGGTGACGACCTCAACCGGATACTGAAAGAGGCCTTTCTGGCATTCATCAAATTTGTCGGCAATCACGACAACAGACAATTCAAACTTTTGGAATCCGGTTTTCTGAATGCCTTGGATTCATGCTTCAACACCGATTGAAAAGAGATGCTGAGATTGAAATTGCTTTCGTTCATACAGAAATGTTAAAAGGTTCATCTCTGTATATCCAGTTCACCTCAAACGACGCAAGGAGTTAAAAGTATGAGAAAAAATGCCATAAAGGTATTAACATTGCTGGCAGCGGTACTGTTTCTGTCTGTGACCGTGTTAGAATTAAAAGCAGATGCCAGAGCCGGTGGCGGACGTTCCATGGGGAGCCGCGGCTCACGCAGCTATTCCCGCCCTGCCCCCACCTACCAGCAGTCCGCTCCGCCACGCCAGCAGACGGCTCCCACAGCCAATCCGGCTGTTCAGCAACCGGCCGGCGGCGGTTTCATGCGAAGCATGGCCGGCGGCCTGGTCGGCGGTATGCTGGGGGGCATGCTTTTCCGGAGTCTCGGTTTCAGCGGGATGGGCGGAGGAATGGGGAGCGGCATCGGTATTTTTGAAATCATCCTGATTGCCGGCATCGGCTACCTGATCTATCGCTTTATCAAGAAAAAAAGGGAAGAAAGCTCAAACGGCCCTTTCAACCAGTCACAGTACAACAGCGGCAATGCCCCGTCCAACGTCACACCGATCTTTGGTAGCGAGCAGAATTCCATGCAGCAGACCGGAGATCTGGAAACAGGCCTGAGCCATATTCGCCAGTTTGACCCTGCTTTCGACGAAGGCCGCTTCAATGATCTGGTGATGGACAACTTCTTCAAAATCCAGGGAGCCTGGATGAATCGCGACCTGTCGTCGGTCTCCAATCTCCTGACCAGCGATATGTCCCGTACCATGCAGCAGGATATTGATAAACTGCTGCGGGACAAGCAGATCAACAGACTGGAAAACATCGCCGTCCGAAGCGTGGAAGCCACTGAAGCCTGGCAGGAATCCGGACAGGATTACATCACAGCACTGATTTATGCCAACCTGCTGGACTACACCACCGACGACAGCAGCGGCGCAGTCGTCTCCGGCAGCAAGACCGATCCGGTCAAGTTCGAAGAGTACTGGACCTTCACCAGGCCGGTCGGCGGCGGATCCTGGAAACTTTCAGGAATTGATCAGAAGTAGATTGAATCTGAATATTTGATGAATATCGCCCCGTTTCCCACAAGGATTCGGGGCGACTTCCAACAGCTGCACAATCCTGTGAGACCTGCATGAAGCCCCTCGACCTCAAGAGTATCAACATCTCCGGCCTCAACCTGATCGAAGCCAGCGCCGGAACCGGCAAGACCTGGACCATTGCCGCGTTGTATATCCTCCTGCTGCTGGAAAAGGAGCTGCGACCGGAGCAGATTCTGGTCGTAACCTATACCAAGGCTGCCACCGCCGAACTGCGCGACCGCATTCGCAAACGAATCTCCACGACTCTGGATCTCTACACTACTCAGCGACCCGCAACAGAAGATCCACTGGAACAGATTCTCGAAAAGAACCGGCCGCAAAATCCGGAGCGGGCCCGCCTGCTGTTGACCCGGGCCCTTTATTCGTTTGACGATGCCGCCATCTTCACGATCCATGGATTCTGCCAGCGGGCGTTGCTGGAAAACGCTTTTGAAAGCGGATCACTGTTTGACAGCGACATGATCACGGACCAGAGCTCTGTTGTAAGGCAGGTTTGCGACGATTTCTGGCGAACTCATATCCTCCCTCAGCCCGATGAATTTGTGGAGCGGCTGGTGGCGGAGAGGTACACCCCCGAAAAGCTGGCCGCCCCGTTTGACGGACAGTATCAAAATCCTGACCTTAAAGTTATCCCACAGGGAGCGGACAGCAACCTGCTACCGCTGATCAAGCGGCGCGACGATTTGTATGCATCGTTCAGTTCAATCTGGAAATCGGAACACGATTCCGTACTTGAACTGATGTTACAGGCCGGACTTCACCAGGGAAGCTACAGTCCAAAACAGATCAGCGTGGCCGCCGATGCTGTTAATGGCTGGGTGACAGCTGGCACTGCCAATGCTTCCTGCAGCAAACTTGAATTCTTCTCGGCACAAAAAATCGCCTCCAAAACCACCAAGACCACTAAATTCATTCCGGAGCATGTTTTTTTCAAACTCGCTCAGGAGCTGCATGAGGCGGTCGAAGAGCTGAAGAATGCCTATCATGATAAACTTATCGCTTGTCGGCACAACTTGAAAGAGTGGTTGAACAACGAACTTGCCAGCCGGAAGAAAGCATTAAATCAACGCTGTTTCGATGACTTGCTGCTCGATCTTTATCTGGCGCTTGAAGCTGCCACCGGCGCTGCGCTGGCGGATAAGCTGCGCGAGCGATACCAGGCGGCGCTGATTGACGAGTTTCAGGACACCGACCCGCTGCAATGGAGTATCTTCAAAAGAATCGGAGATTCAAACGACTATCCGCTGTTCCTGATCGGCGACCCGAAACAGGCTATCTATAGCTTTCGCGGCGCAGATGTTTTTGCCTATCTGGACGCCAAGCACAACGTCCATAATGAGCGGCGCCTGACCCTTGGAACCAACTTCCGCTCGACTCTGCCATTGGTAACGGCGGTTAACAAACTGTTTTCGGCCCGGCCAGACCCTTTCCTTTGTGAAGAAATCCCCTTCCAGCCGGTCTCATCCGGACGCTCAGAGAATGATATCCTGCTGCTGGATGGCGAACCGTCACAACAGCCGCTCCAAGCCTGGGTGTATCCACGCAGCGATCAATCAAAGCCGGAAAATAAACCGGCAGCTTCCGAACAAATAGTTGCCTCCATTGCCGGAGAGATCGTTCGCCTTCTTGAAGTCGGACGCTATACGCTGAGCAGCGATGGTACCGAACGTCCGCTGCGCCCTGGTGATATCGCCGTGCTGGTAAAATCACATAAACAGGCGGAGCAGATTCAACAGGCCCTGCTGACAAAAGAGGTCCCTTCCGTACAACAGGGAAGCTCTACCATTTTCAGAACTCAGGAGGCACTGGACCTGCTGCGCATTTTGCGGGCAGTTGCCGAACCGGGGCGGGAACAACTGCTGCGGGAAGCATTGCTGACCGGGGTGATGGGACTGACCGCCAATCAGATTGCCGTTTTTGTTGATTGCTCCGGAGACGACCCGCAATGGGAAGAGTGGTTGCTCCGTTTTCACGAACTTCACTCCGCCTCCCGGACAGGGGGAATCGTGGCGGTGCTGTCGCGCCTGCTTGGCAGCTGCGGCGTCCGTGGCCGGGTACTGTCACGTTTCGGCGGGGAACGCTGTCTGACCAATCTGCTGCACTGTTGCGAACTGCTTCATCAGGCTGAACATGAACAGGGCAGAAACCTTTCCGGTTCGATCAGCTGGCTGGAGCGGCAAATCTCCGGCAACCTAAAAGACGATGCCGCGCTGTTGCGGCTGGAAACGGATGACCATGCGGTAAAGATTTCCACCATCCACGCCAGCAAGGGGCTGCAATACCCGGTCGTGTTTGTGCCGTTCGCCTGGGATCCTCCCGGCGGCCGAAATAATCGGGTATTGTTTCACAACCCGGATGGCGAGCTGGTACTGGACCTGGCCGAGGAGAATCAGCATAAACAACTGGCCGAGGCGGAGATGGAAGCCGAAGCGGCCCGCCTGCTGTATGTGGCCCTGACCCGGGCCGAGTTCCGCTGTTACTTTGTCTGGGGTTGCATCAACGGTGCGCTTGACTCGCCGTTGTTTGAACTGTTGCATGGCGGAAAGGTAAAAAAGGAGAACAAGGCTTTTTCAGCTCTTTCAGATTCGGACATCATAAATCAGATCAAAGAGCTGTCGGACGGTGATGGTTCAGGAATACACGCGGTAGGTATGCCGGCAGGTGAAACCGCAATCAAATATCGTAATGATCCGGCTGATTCAAAACCATATCACTGCCGGACTCTCGGCCACCCTCCCCGTGACGATTGGCGGGTTGCAAGTTTTAGCGGCATGCTTTCAGGAGCGGGACACGCATTCCAGCCGCGCGACCATGACAATCTGGTTGCGGCATCAGAATCAGACGGCGTGGCGGAGCTTGAAACTAAACCGAAAGGGATGACTATTTTTGACTTCCCGCGTGGCGCAAAGGCGGGAACCTGCCTGCATGAAATTTTCGAGCAGCTGAATTTTGCGGAATTAAATAAAGAGAGTATCTCCGGCATTGCCAACAGCAAGCTGCTGGCAAACGGATTTCAGGAACAGTGGCTGCCAGCTGTAACTGCAATGATTGAAAATGTTACTAAAGCGAAAATAATCAGGGATGATTCCGATTTTACTCTTTCAAAATTGCAGGTGGGAAGTTGGCAGACAGAAATGGAATTTTATCTGCCGCTTGCCCATTTGTCGCCTGATACAATCAAAGCTCTTTTTGAAGGCTTGCTTGACGACAAGGGATACCGTGACTTCCATGACGTTCTGGATATTCTTTCGTTCCGCCGCAGCCGGGGTATGTTGCAGGGTTTTATAGATCTGGTTTTCGAGCATGGAGGGCGCTACTACATCCTTGATTGGAAGTCTAACCACCTCGGCGACAATCCTGCTGATTACGGACAAAATCAGATGCGAGAATCAATGGCCCGCAGCGCATATATTCTTCAGTACCATCTCTACACCCTGGCGCTGGACCGCCTGCTGCAAATGAGGCTGCCCGGTTACAACTACGACTCCCACTTTGGCGGGGCTATCTACATTTATCTGCGCGGCGTAACTGACGGAGATTCTGTGTCGGGCATCTACCGTGAGCGGCCATCGGCTGAATTTATCAAGCGCGCGGCGGACAGCATGCTTGCCAATCGCCCCTGCCGATAAGATCCATTCAAAAAACCACCCTGCCCCCGACTCACCTGATAGTCAGCTTATCAACCGTCAGTGTGCCGCTTTGCAGCACCAACTGCCCTTGCAATTCCGTTGTTCCGGCACCTGGCAGGTAGGACGAATCGTAGCCTCCCTTGATTGTCAGACTGATTGGTCTGTTTAGAATCAGGTTCTCAACGAACGGATTCTCTTTTGTTGCCAGAACAGTATCGCCGCTGATCGCTGCGTTACAGGCATCCGTCAACTGGCCGTAAAAAGCGGCATGGGTGATTCCGGTCAATTTTACGAGCGGCAGAACGCCAAATATTACAGTTACCGCCTGGTTTTTATCCACCGTGATGCCGCACCAGCCGTTAGTATCAACATTACAACTGCTGCTCCATCCGGAGATGAATGACCCCGGACCGGGAACCGCCATGAGTGTCACAACCGTACCGAAGTCAAATAGTGCCGACGGGCAGCTGCTTCCGGCGCAATGAATTCCGCCCGGATTACTGTTGATTGAGCCGTTACCGTTTCCAGCGCAGCTAACATTGAGCGGGAATTTATCTATGGCGAAGACGGCATCAATATGATGGCCGGATGAAACCGAATTGAAGGTACGGCTGAAGCTGTACTGATTCGAGATATTCTGGCCGACGCCGTCGATCACTACCCCGGCAATGTGATAACCTGTCGAAGGCGTAATTATGACCGGAGCTGAGTCAAACCCGAGATAGACGCTCTGACTAGCCGTTATTCCACCACCCGGACCGGCTGAAGTTTGAATCGTATGCGCCGGATTGAATAGCTCTGTGCTGGCCAGCGTAGTCAGACCATCCGACCCGCCGGCCAGCAGCACCATTCCATCTTGCAGAACAGTACTGCTTTGTCCGTTGCGCGGAGTGGACATGGTTCCCGCCAATATCCAGTTATTGGCGATCGGATTGTAGAGTTCAGCTACGAAGAGAAGTTTGTTGCCCGAATCATAACCACCCGCAATGAAGACAGCTCCGTTAGAAAGCAGTGCCGAACTGTGGGAGTGGCGCGCAAACAGCATAGGTGCTGCCATAGTCCAGATACCGGCGCCTGGATCGTACAATTCCGCACTCCCCAGCACATCATAGTAGGTTCCGCCGGCAAAGAGCAGCCTGCCATCAGCAAGGATAGTGGTTGTGTTGTTAAAGCGCGGATCGAGCATTGCTGCGACGGCCGTCCAAAGATCATTTGCCGGATTGTAGATTTCCGAATTGCTGCCGCTGCCTCCTGACACCAAAACCCTGCCGTCGGCCAAAAGTGAAGAGCTGTGTCCCGATCGGGCTTCCGCCATTGGAGCCGCTGCGTTCCAGATGTTATTGACCGGATCGTACAGCTCGGTCGTAGCGAGCGGGATATAATCCTGATCATATCCGCCAGACAGCAATAGCAGACCGTTTTTCAGAAGAGTCTCACTGTGTCCATATCGCGGAGTCGTCAAACTTGCGCCGGCACTCCAGCTGTTAGTTGCAACATCATAAAGTTCCGTACTGGACAATATTTCTGAATTCTGATCGTACCCTCCCGCTACCAGGACATTCCCGTTGGGGAGCAGGGTTGCGGAATGGCCGGACCGGGGTTGAGTCATTGCGCCGGTCAGACTCCAGGTTTTGGCGACAGGATCATACAGTTCTGCAGTTGAAAGCACTCCGGCGTCGCCACTCCCGCCAGTCACCAGCACCATACCGTTCTTTAGCAGCGTTGCGGTGTGATACTGGCGGGCAGCCGACATGCTGCCACTGCTGGCAAAAGTGTCCATTTGCGGCAGAACCGTTATGTCAAAAGCTTGAAGAGCCGCAGTCCCAACTCCGTTGATAGCAGTTATGACTATGTTGCTGAATGTTCCTGCAACGGTTGGCGTCCCGCTGATTGCGCCGGTAACGGCATCGAATTGCAACCCTCCGGGAAGAATTCCGGAAATCGAGAAACTGACGGCATTAGCCGCATCCGGAATAAACGTAACGTAAGATTTCCCAACTACCGCAATAGTTGCGGGACTCCCCCAGATTGTCGGCTGTGGCAGCGCGACATTTATTATGCCGATCGGCAGGGCCTTTGATCCGGTAATGTTGATTGCGGTTATGATGATATTGCCATAGTTCCCGACAGCTGTCGGTGTCCCGCTGAGCATGCCGGTAGCCGTATCAAAGTTAATCCCGGGGGGAAGCGCACCGTTGATGCTGAAAGAAGTCGCGTATGTGACGATTGGAGTGAAGGAATAATATTCTCCCAGAGTGCCGTTCTGATCAATATTTCCCCAGACAATAACCGGCAAGGGTGGCGCAACGGAAACTGTAAAAGCCGGGAGAGCGGCTGTACCCTGGGCATTAATGGCTGTTATGACAATATTCGCGTAAATTCCTGGTGATGAGGGTATTCCGCTTAGTGTTCCGGTAACGGCATTAAAATTAAGCCCTGGAGGGGTCGGTCCTGAGATGGAGAAGCTGAGTGCGTGGGCTGCAAGCGGAGTAAAGCTGTAGAATACCCCGACCGTGGCTGAAGTTGCAGGAGATCCTGATATATCCGGCGGAAGATCGGGGCTTGTCGTAACATCGAAGGCGGCGGAGATTCCGCCGATGATAACTGTCGCGGATGTGGTAGCCGAATATGATCCGGATGAGATCTGACGTACTGTAAGCGAGTCGCCGCGATTAACAACTCCCTCAGCAGATACGAAACCGCCTCCGTTGACCGAATATTCGCCTCCGCTGATCGATATAGTTGTGGGGCGGTTGATTCCAGACACAGTTACGGCTTCCGAAACAACCATGGTAGAAAGGGCGATGTCTGTCCGGGGAGTGAAACTGAATGGATCAGGTATTGTGTCAACCGAGTTCTGCAGGACTGGAAGCGTAAAATCCCAGACATAGTTATCGTTGCAATGAGCATATCCAGGCTGTGCAGCTGAAGTTCCAGGCACGTCATTACAGCCGCTTTCCAGGCCGCGGGGGAGATCGGTGTCGTATTCCAGTCCGTAAAATACATTGTCCTTAAGCCAATTGTATTTTTGACTGACAATTGAACTCTGTAATGCTGCGGCCCTGAAGTCACGGGCATCGGCAACATACATGGAAAACGACTCGGCCCAGTCTTCGGAAATCACCGCGCGTCCCGCCGGACAGTTGCCGTATCCGGGAAGTTGCGCGGCATATTTTGTAATCCAGTCGGCCGGATTGACGCTTTTGGGCAAGTAACAACCCTGGCTGGCTGTGGCAAGATCGTAGCCGATCGCATAAAACCCCGAGGTATCGATCAGTCTGAATTTTGTGAGCAAAGGGTCATTGTTGCTGACCTTATTGATTCCATCCAGATAATGAGCGTATTCGTGAAGAACCGTGTGGACATGAACCGCAGCGCTGGGCATCCTCGAATTGTTCTTGAGATGGTCAAAATAAGCACCTGCGAAACGGTAGGCGGAGGTAAGATCAATCGGCCAGCTGTTGGAAAGATCATTCCCGCTGGTATCCTGGATAAAACCGTTACACTGCCCGTTGATACATTGAACTTGCTCATAATCTGACATCTGCAGGTATTCTGGCAACGCTTTCATGGGGAGCGAATAGATCGCGGCAAGCGCATCTTTTGAAATATCGTTGGGGTGAAGCGGCTGCATGCGGCCGTACAACGAAAATACCTGTGCAACAGGTTGCAAGTACTGTTCACGAGCAGCAATCTGTTCGTCAATCTTTGAAAGACAGATATCGGTCAAGATATTGGAGACCGGAACTCCGTTATTGGCCTGGAAAGCATGTAGAGCCAGAATATGAGGTATGCTGGGCGAGTTGGAGTACAGATACGATATTTCAGTCTGATAGCCGAGCATCAGAAGAGCTGAAAAGACTTTGTAAGCGAAGGTGTTCCTGTTTTGGCTGCCGCTGGAAAGCCAGGCGGGGTCATCCATGTTGTAGGAATCTCCGGACATGACAGCCGCAGCGTTCTGATCAGCAGCAAAATACGTAGCAGTGAGGGATGAACCGGCCCCGCTCGAAATGACCGGAAAGCAGAAAACCAACAGCGCCATAAATAGCAGCTTTGTTGATTTAATCCAATATCCGGCCGATGGTGGCTTCTGAACTAAAAAAAGCCCATCTGCGCTGTTGCGGCAGCACGAACGGACCTCCGATTTATCAATTATAATGTCCACTTTGGTAACCCCTCTATCCGTTAAGGATGGTAGCTTTGCGTCCTCCGGTCGCCCGGAGTTTGCCTTTTCTGTGGCCTCTATTTTAATTAATAGTGATCTTTTTCAGCAGCTTGGTCAACAATATATTTTTCAATGGAAACTTATCCGGCAAATAGAAATATCAATTTAAAATTGAAGTTTAAAATGAGACGTTTCAATATAGTAAAATCGCTTCAATCGGAAGTTTGGTACTAATGACATAACAATTCCATCAACAATCTGGAGGTAACTATCTATTAAATAGGACTTGTTTTTTTTACAATTTGATTGCATCTTGTGAAACTGAGTTGTTTTCATGAAAATCGCATTGCCTCACGCATCAAACTGGGAGAAAAATATATGAACAACATACATCGTAGCTTAATGTTACTACTGATTACCGCAACATTGTCTGCCTGCGGTGGCAGCAACACTCAATATGTGAATTATGCTCCAGTTGACAACACTCCAAAACTTGACATGAAGGCGGCCGTCTATAAGGCGGTTTTACCTTCCGGCAACATTTTGACAATTACCACCGACCAGTCAGATGTAAACGTATATGGCGCATATACCATCAAAAACGGTTCAACGATCGTCTCCAGCGGAAAAGTTGCCAATATTGTCAGCCAATTGTCACTGACAGGTTTTCCTGGCAGCCCATGCCCGACTGAGGCAATTTCCATACGTCCTGACAGCAGCAGCCTCAATGCTGCGCGCGATGCAGGCAATATCGCCATTACCGGGGTCAGCTGTTCGGAAGACACGACCTTTCCGGCCACCAGATTTATCAGCAAGTTTGTCCCGCAAACCACATCCGGCATGTTTTCAAGCGGAGCCATTAGTGCAACCCAGAATCTGTTTGTATCGGTTTTCTCTGGAGACAACGTCAACTTCGTCGGTTCGTTAACACTGCAGGACACATCGCTACCGGCCTCTGCAACCGGTACCATTGTCGGTACGATAACAAATGCCGCCGCCGTACCATCAACAACATCCTTAGTCGTTGACATCAGCGATCCAACTGCTTACGGTTTGGTTTTCTCGCGTGCGACCAACTTCGCCGGCCACTTTTTTGCGCTGAACGACAGTATTTCATCTATTGCCGGACAAATCAGAACGGCGGCAGTGCCACTGGGCGGCCAGTATTTCATTAATGAAGTTACGGTTTCAGCAACTAACAATAGTTTGGTCAATCTGCTGGGCCCTGTTGCGATACCATTCTCGACCGGCGTTACAAGCTACACTCCACTGTAGTTTCACAAGATTGCACTTCGGAGCAGCTGATTTAACATAAAAGGATTCGATTATCGTGCTTATCAAACTGGTCGCAATCCACCCCTGTCCATCTCCCCAAGCAGTGCCGCTGGCCAATGCGTTTTTAAAAAGTGCCGTCAGGGAAACCGGTGTCGATGTTTCCCTGATTGATTTCTTTATCGGCCAGAATCAGGTTAATAACGCCGCCTTACTGTCTGCTGACAATCCGGTTGCTATTGGATTTTCCATGTATGTCTGGAATCGAGACGCCTGTCTTGTAATGGCAGGAGAATTGCGCAGGATTCTGCCCAAAGCGATTATTTTTGCCGGCGGCCCGGAAGCGACCGCAGATCCATCCGGAATATTGCAGGGTGGAACATTTGACTTTGTGATTATTGGAGAAGGCGAAACCCCTTTCGCGGAACTTTGTTCACGTCTTGTTTCCGGGAAAAAGTTCTCCGGTATTCCTGGCTTAGTCACATCAGTTCTGGACAGGATCGGTCACTCTGCTCCGCTTTCAAACCTTGATGAAATCCCTTCTCCATATCTTGCCAAAATTCTCGACCTTAACCTTTATTCCGGAATCCTTTGGCAACTGTCCCGGGGTTGCAGCTTCACGTGTGATTTCTGTTTTGATGCCCGCGGTGTGCATGGTGTGCGCCGTTTTTCACTGGAGCGTATAGAAGCTGAACTACGCCATTTTGCAGCGGCAGGAGTAGCACAGGTTTTCGTACTCGATTCAACCTTCAATCAGGATGCTAAACGGGCTAAAAGCATTCTGCGTATGATCAAAAAGATCGCCCCGCAGATTCACTTTCATTTTGAAGTACGCAGCGAGTTTATTGACCGTGAGATGGCGGATCTGTTCGCTAAAATCACATGTTCATTGCAGATCGGCCTTCAAAGTGCTGATCCGCGAGTACTCAGGCAGGTTGGGCGTTCGTTTCAGAGAGAAGATTTTTCACGAAGAATTGCCCTGCTTAATGACAGCGGCGCAGTATTCGGCTTTGATCTGATCTACGGTTTGCCGGGCGATACGCTGAAAGGTTTTTGCGACAGTATGGACTACGCACTGTCACTTTATCCCAATCACCTTGATATTTTCCCCTTGGCAGTTCTGCCGGGTACCAGACTTGCCGACCACGGAGCAAGCCTTGGTTTGCAGTGGCAAACTGCTCCGCCCTACACTCTACTACGCACTGAAAGCTTCTGTAGCGAGGATCTGACAACCGCAGGAAGATTGGCAAACGCCTGCGACATTTTTTTCACACGGGGAAAGGCTGTAGCATGGTTCAACGCGATAGCGGAATCATCACAACTGACTCCTTCAAAGTTTCTGATGAAGTTTGCCGAATGGCTGATTGATAGTAACAGGGAGAAAATATCTGAAAGCGACCTGAGTGATGACGATATATGGGAGATGCAAAGAGTTTTCCTGATGCAACTGTTTGGATCAAAAGGCAGTAAGCGGTTTCTTCCCATAATTATGGACCTGGTGAATTACCATCATTATTACGCCTCAGCCTTATTAGCTCCGCAGTCGCAAAGAACAAATGTAATAAAGTCAAAATCAAAACTTCAAGAAGCTGTATTCCGCGTTACCTCGTCCACCAGGATTGCTCATTTCAATTATGAAATCCAGGACATACTGGATAGTGGCGCACCTGACATCAACTGGATGTACGAAAATCTTGCATCAACAGGTTCCCACGCAGTTATCTACCCCAATGCCGGATATATCTGCACTGAATCGCTGGAGGCATCATTCTGCTCAATCCTGGAACAGATGGACGGCAAAACGACCACGGGACAGATATTGTGCCGAACAGGAATAACACTCGAAGATGCTTTTGAGTTCCTGCTGTTTGCCCAGCAAGATGGAATCATTGCGATGCCATGACATCAACAGCCATTATTATTTAAGCACGGCCTAATGTACGCAAAAAAGTTGCATTTTATGAAAGTATTTAGTATATCATCTATCTCTTTATTGAGTTGACTTGAATTTGCTCGGATTTCAAAAGGTGTTTACAGCATGCATGACAAGATCAAGATTTTTTCCGGCAACTCCAATCCAGAATTAGCCATCAAAATCTGCAGCAGCCTCGGCGTACCGCTTGGGGACGCGCGCGTTAGACGTTTCTCAGACGGAGAGGTTCTGGTTGAAATCGGCGAAAATGTGCGTGGACGCGATGTATATGTTGTTCAATCCACCTGTGCCCCAACCAATGACAACCTGATGGAACTGTTGGTAATCACCGATGCGCTCAAACGTGCTTCAGCAGCGACCATTACAGCTGTTATCCCTTATTACGGTTACGCGCGTCAGGATCGCAAAGCAGCACCGCGAACTCCAATCACTGCCAAACTGGTGGCAGATCTGATTACAACAGCCGGTGTCAACCGGGTTGTAACCATAGACCTGCACGCAGGACAGATTCAGGGGTTTTTCAACATTCCGGTCGACAACCTCTATGCTGCGCCGGTTATTTTGAACTACCTCAAAGACCGTTTCAGCTCCGAAGAAGTCGTGATGGTTTCACCGGATGCGGGCGGAACCGAGCGTGCCAGAGCTTTTGCCAAGCGCCTTGACTATTCGCTGGCCGTAATTGATAAGCGTCGCACCGGTCCAAATGTCGCCGAAGTCATGCACCTGATCGGTGATGTTCGCGGCAAGATTGCTATTATACTGGACGACATGATTGACACTGCCGGCACACTTACCCAAGCGGCCAAAGCTCTCAAGGAAAACGGGGCAAAAGGTATCTATGCCTGTGCGACTCATGGCGTGCTCTCCGGTCCCGCAATTGATCGGATCAATGCTTCCGACATCGAAGAAGTTGTCTTAACCGACACAATCCCACTTGGCGATAAAGAGGCCACAACCACAAAAATCAAGATGCTGTCTGTAGCCGAACTTCTGGCAGAGGCTATCCGTCGCATCCATGAAGACGAATCGGTAAGCTCACTTTTTGTATAGTTATCAATAAAATAAGAATAGGGCGGAATGAACCGTCACTACAAGCGGAGGAACAGTTATGCAACAAAAACAAATGAACATTGAATTACGCACCAAGACCGGAACGGGCGTATGTCGCAGACTCCGTAACGAAGGTATGGTTCCAGGTGTGGTTTATGGCAAGGGCGTAGATCCAATGCCTGTAAGCATTAAAGTTCGAGACCTGCAGTCAGCTATTTCAGGCGATGGTGGACAGAACAATCTTATCACACTGATTGGCGGTGGCAGCCTCGATCAGAGTGTCGCCATTGTTGTCGATCTGCAGCGCGATCCAATCAAAAAAACTTACAAGCATGTTGACCTCCATCGCATCAATGTCAACGAAAAAATCCGCGTGACAGTACCTGTCGTTTTGACCGGCACAGCAGTTGGCGTCAAAGAAGGCGGCCTGCTTGATCTCGCTCACCACGAGTTGCATGTGGAATGTCTCCCTGGAAACATTCCCGACCATATTGAGATTGATGTTACAAATCTAAAAATAGCTCAGTCCCTTCATGTTGGTGAGATAACCCTTCCTGCAGGCGTCGAGCTTCTTGACAAATCCGACATTCCGGTTGTCAGTATCCTCGGTCGTGCCAAGGAAGAAGAAGCAGCGGCAGCTGAATAGCAGATACTCTGAATAAAGCATGAGCACATTTATAATTGCGGGGCTGGGAAATCCCGGCCCCACCTATCAATGGACCCGCCATAACGCGGGTTTCCTTTTTTTAGATCGCCTTGCGGATTGTGAAAATACAGCAATCACCCGTACTTCTTTTTCTGGATTAACCGGTGAATCAAGCTATGCCGGCCACAAACTGATCCTGCTCAAACCGCAGACATTCATGAATCTCTCCGGCAAATCGGTAATGCAGGCTCTCCAGTTTTACAAGCTCCCCATTTCTCAGCTGATAGTTGTTCACGATGAGCTTGACCTCCCTTATGGTGCTGTCCGACTTAAAGAGGGCGGCGGGCATGGTGGTCATAATGGTCTGCGCTCAATCATGGAACAACTCGGCAGGAAAGATTTCATCCGTCTAAGGATAGGCATCGGCAAATCACTTCATGGTGATACAACCAACCACGTTCTAGGAAATATACCGCCGGAGCAGATGGAACTCCTGCCAAAGATACTTGACGGGGGCATCAACATGCTCAAGATGATGCTGGATGTCGGAATAGCCAAGGCAATGAGTCTCAATAACAACAAAAACTTTCTGGAAGGATAGATCAATGGCTATCAACTGTGGAATCGTCGGACTTCCTAACGTCGGCAAATCAACTATCTTCAACGCGCTGACATCAGCTGGCGCCGAGTCGGCTAACTACCCTTTCTGTACTATTGAACCAAACGTCGGAATTGTTCAGGTTCCTGATCCGCGCATGGATCAGCTTTCGGCGATTGTCAATCCGCAAAAAATCCAACCAACCACGATTGAATTTGTCGATATTGCAGGCCTCGTCAAAGGTGCCAGTCAGGGCGAAGGACTGGGCAACCAGTTCCTTGGTCATATACGAAGCGTTGATGCTGTTGTACATGTTGTAAGATGCTTTGACGACGACAATGTTGTTCATGTTAACGGTCGTGTTTCGCCGGCCGATGATATCGAGGTAATCAACACTGAACTCGCACTGGCTGATCTTGATACAATTGAAAAGAAAATCCAGCGCGCAGAAAAGATGTCCAGGAGCGGAGACAAAAAAGCCAAGGAAGAGGTCGAGTTTTATCTGCGAGTAAGATCGCTTCTGGAACAGGTCAAAAAGCTGCACGGAATTGCCCAGAACGAAGACGAACGACTATGGATGAGAGATCTTCACCTCTTGACCGACAAGCCCGTGCTATACGTTGCCAATGTAACCGAAAACGATCTGGAAGGTAACCACCCTAATGTAGCAGAAGTCCGCAGGATTGCTGCGCTGGAAAATTCAGGCGTAGTTGTTATCTGTGGCAAACTGGAAGCAGAGATATCCGAACTCGACAGTGATGAAAAACAGGCATTTCTGGCGGACATGGGTTTGCCCGAAGCCGGTTTGGATCGGCTGATTCGCAGCGCATACTCACTCTTAGGCCTGATTACCTACTTTACCGCTGGCGTAAAAGAAGTACGCGCCTGGACGATTGTAAAAAACACCAAGGCACCCCAGGCAGCAGGCGTTATTCATACCGATTTCGAAAAAGGATTTATCCGTGCCGAAGTGATTGGCTTTGATGATTACATTGCCTGCAATGGTGAGAGCGGTGCCAAAGAAAAGGGTCTAATGCGGCTTGAAGGAAAAGAATATGTCGTAAAAGACGGTGATGTCATGCACTTCCGTTTCAACGTTTGACAATAAAAAAAGCCCCGGCTCAAGTCGGGGCTTTCAAATAACAAAGTGATCAGATAATTATATTCTTGTCACATTGGCTGCCTGCAGCCCTTTTGGTCCTTTGACGATGTCAAAGCTAACTGCATCACCTTCGGCCAAGGATTTGAATCCTTCGCCAGAAATAGCGGAAAAGTGCACGAAGATATCCTCGCCCTGCTCCTGCTCAAGAAAACCAAAACCTTTGCTGTCGTTAAACCACTTAACTCTTCCTGTTGTCATGCCACTTCTCCTTCTGTTTTGCTTGTTTAATTCACTCATGATTGCACGAGTGTCTGAAAATATTCTTGATTATTTGCCAACAGTTGAAATGTTGCAAACTTATAATTTAAGTCAGATATCATAGTTTCAAGGCTTTGTATGCAAAAAAAAACGTCTTGTTTCATTTTGTTTACACTACATTCCAAAGAATATCTCCAATCATCATTTCTGACGATATATACGCATTGTATTCCATCATTTATCTGTTGAGCATCCAGTAAGTATATGCTATTTTTGCAAGCTATTTGTCACTATCATTCACTGGGAGATAACCGAATGTTCAGTTCCCTGATTAAAAAATTTGTCGGCAGCAAGAACGAAAGAGAACTAAAAAAAATGTGGCCGGTTGTTGGAAAGATTAATGCGCTGGAACCTGCCATTTCAGCACTATCCGATGAACAACTGAAGGCCAAAACAGTTGAGTTCAAAGAAAGGCATGCCAAAGGTGAATCACTCGATTCACTTCTCCCAGAGGCATTTGCCGTTTGTCGCGAAGCTGGCAAACGCGTTTTGGGAATGCGCCATTTTGACGTCCAGCTGATCGGCGGCATGGTATTGCACTCGGGCAAGATTGCAGAGATGAAAACCGGTGAAGGCAAGACGCTGGTAGCCACCCTACCAGCCTATCTTAATGCAATTTCCGGCAAAGGCGTTCACGTCGTTACAGTCAATGATTACCTGGCAAAACGTGATTCCGAGTGGATGGGTAAACTTTACGGCTTCCTGGGATTGACGGTGGGCATCATCGTCCACGGCATTGAAGACGAACAGCGTCGCATAAATTATGCTGCCGACATCACATACGGCACTAACAATGAATTCGGTTTCGATTATCTGCGCGATAACATGAAATTTGACCTGGACGATTATGTCCAGCGTGGATTCAACTATTCAATAGTTGATGAGGTTGACTCCATTTTGATAGATGAGGCCAGAACTCCTCTTATCATTTCAGGCCCCACAGAGGATTCCACCGATAAATACTATGTAATCAACGGCATAATCCCCAAACTCGAAAAGGGTGAAGTTTTAGAGGTAGAAGCAAATACCCTTTCTGGCAAACGCAAACAATACACCGGTGATTTTACGATTGATGAGAAGGCCAAAAGCGCTGCCTTGACCGAGCAAGGCGTTCTGAAAGTTGAGAAACTTCTGAAAGTTGACAACCTATATGACCCGCGCAATATTGAAATTCTTCATCATGTCAACCAGGCCTTGCGCGCCCACGCCATGTACAAGGCCGATGTCGATTACGTCGTCAAAGATGGCGAGGTAATGATTGTCGATGAGTTTACAGGGCGCCTAATGCCAGGACGCCGCTGGTCAGACGGCCTGCATCAGGCCATCGAAGCCAAAGAAGGCGTAAAAATAGAGAATGAAAACCAGACTCTGGCAACCATCACTTTCCAGAATTATTTCCGCATGTACAGCAAGTTATCAGGAATGACCGGAACTGCTGATACAGAGGCAGAAGAATTTCACAAAATCTACAAACTGGACGTAATTGTCATTCCAACCAATCGCCCGCTTTTGAGACCCGATTTTCCTGATGTGATTTACAAAACCGAGATGGAAAAATTTAAAGCGGTTATTGAGGATATAAAAGAACATTATGCCGCAGGCCAGCCATGTCTGGTCGGTACTATTTCCATTGAAAAATCAGAAGTTTTGGCTGAACTTTTGAAAAAGCAGGGAATCCCACATAATGTTCTTAATGCCAAGCAGCATGAGCGAGAAGCCGAGATTGTTTCACAGGCCGGACGCAAGTGCGCAATAACCATAGCCACCAACATGGCTGGCCGGGGCACGGATATTGTCCTGGGCGGAAATCCGGATGCATTGGCAAAGCAATGGCTGAGAGCCAACCCCGATGCAACGGACGACCAATACCAGGAAATTGTACAGAAATATAAAATTGACTGTGCAGCAGAGCACGATGAAGTATCCAAACTGGGTGGCCTCCATATCCTCGGCACAGAACGTCACGAATCACGTCGGATTGACAACCAGTTGCGAGGACGTTCGGGGCGTCAGGGTGACCCGGGTTCATCGAAGTTCTATCTGTCGCTGGAAGATGATCTCCTGCGAATTTTCGGATCAGAACGAGTGGCGAAAATCATGGATCTGCTTAAAATCGAAGAGGGTGAGGCAATTACTCACGGCATGATCAGCAGGTCTATTGAAAACGCACAGAAAAAAGTTGAAGCGCATAACTTCGATATTCGCAAGCATTTGATCGAATACGATGATGTAATGAACAAACAGCGCGAGGTAATTTATGCCCAGCGCAGAGAAATTCTGGCGGGCAAGGAAATCAGGGACAGTTTCCTGGAAATGCTGGACGAAACCATTGAAGACATCGTAGCAACATACGCCATTGACAAAGTACCTGCATTTGAATGGGATTGGCAGGGAATTGGTGAAATTGTTTACAGATGCTTCAACCTGCAGCTTGACTTACCCAAAGAAATGCTTGGTCGCCTAACCCCGGTTAATTTCCGTGAAACACTGAAGGAGCAAACACAAGCCATTTTTGACGCCAAGATCCAGGAGATGGGTGATGAGCTGGTTGATCACCTTATCAAAGTCATGATGCTACAGGCCATAGATTCTCACTGGAAAGATCACCTCCTGAATATTGACCACCTCAAGGAAGGCATCGGCCTGCGTGGATATGGTCAGAAAGACCCCAAGCAGGAATACAAAAAAGAAGCATATAATCTTTTCATGGAACTGATGATTAGAATTCGTGAAGAAGTAATTGAACGTGTCTATTGGGTCCAACTTGAGCATGGCGGTGAGGAAATAGAAGAAATCGAAGAAGAACAACGCAGCAAAAGGCTGGTTTTCAACTTGGTAGGAGACGAAGAGCGTGTCCAGGAACCGGCCAAAAGCCAGAAAACTGCGGGACGAAATGATGTTTGTCCCTGCGGAAGCGGCAAGAAATACAAGAAATGTTGCGGCAAATAGAAGAAGAATTCTGGATTAGTTCGATTTTCAGTATGAGTGACGAGGTTGTTTTTCTGGAGGACGCATGGATATAAAAGGATTTCAGTTCTCTGCTGTCGAAGCAGCTATAAAAAAACCGGGCAGAAAAGACCTTGCCCTCATATTTTCTGAAAAGCCAGCCTTGGCCTGCGCTGTTTTCACAACAAACAGAGTCAAGGCAGCACCGGTACTTCTGTCGGAATCACGTATTCTTAGCGGCAAAGCTCAAGCACTGCTTGTAAATAGTGGCAATGCAAACGCCTGCACCGGCGAAAACGGAATGGCGGTTGCGAAGCAGACTACCAAGCTGTTAGCAACTGAACTTGGAATATCTGATGAGTATGTACAGGTTTCCTCCACCGGAGTTATTGGTGTTCAGATGCCGGTTGAGCGGATATGTTCTTCAATTCCGGAGTTGGTCGTGGGACTTCAATCCGGAACACTTGATGACATTGCTCAAGCCATCATGACAACAGATACGTTCCCAAAAATGGAGGCTCGCAGCGCTGTGGCAAATGGGACCAGCTACACAGTTGCAGGCATTGCCAAGGGGGCCGGAATGATCATGCCGAACATGGCTACCATGCTGTCGTTCGTCATCACCGATGCTTACGTTGAACCTGCCCTTCTGCAAAAGACCTTCCGCTTGGGAGTGGATGATTCATTTAATTCGATAACAGTTGACGGCGACATGTCTACCAACGATACCTGTCTATTAATGGCCAACGGCGCAGCCAATAACTCTATCATAAAGAGTGGAACTCCGGAGGGTGATGTTTTCTCGTCAATACTGCGAGATGTTCTTCTGTCGCTGGCCAAACAAATTGTTCGTGACGGTGAAGGTGCCACAAAGTTTGTAGAAGTAATAGTTACTGGAGCGGCGAGTGATGAGGACGCCAAACTTGCAGCCAAAGCAATAGCCAATTCCAGCTTGGTTAAAACCGCATTTTTTGGACAGGACGCCAACTGGGGGAGAATCTTTGCGGCGGTCGGATATTCTGGGGCAGAGGTTGACCAGTCACGCCTTTCGCTCAGTTTTGATGATGTTTTAATGGCAGAAAACGGGATTTTCGCCGGAGATGATGCAGAAGCGCGCGGGACTGTGGTGTTAAAAAAGAAGGAATTTACTGTCACTGTGAACCTCGGACTTGGCAACGGAACGGCCAAAATATACACTTCAGATTTGTCACATGAATATGTCAGCATCAACGCCGATTACCGCACCTAACCTCTCATTTTGATTATGTTTTTTTCACCAAGCCTCCTAAGCAAGGAGGCTTTTTCCGTATAGCAGGTGTATTTAAGTGCGTTTTTTTAAAATTATTCTGACAATTTCCATCTTATTGCATTCCAACTTGCTGGTTGCCTCTGATGACTTACTGAATGCAGCCAGGGCCTCCTCAATCGACTTCATGCTGGACAACGCTATCCGTCGTGGATTGATTTCAGGGGGTGTTGTCGCCATCGGAAACCATAACGGAGTTTTGTACAGCACGGCTAGCGGCAATCTCTTTCAGACGCCTGGGTCCCCAGCACTTTCAGATCGGACATTGTTTGACGTGGCATCTTTGACGAAGGTTATTGCAACCACTCCAGCTGTATTGAAGTTGCTGGAATACGGTCGCATCAACTTGCTGGATTCAATAACACGCTGGTTTCCCGAACTTGAGGGATCTGCCCAGGATGAAATAACTGTTCTCAATCTGCTGACACATACATCAGGCATTGGAGATATGGAATTTCCATCAGAGGATGCACTAAATAAAGTTCTAATAAAAATAGCGGATCAAAACAGCCCTCCACCCGGCAGTCGTTTTCGGTATGCTGATATCAACTTCATTCTTCTGGGTGAAATGGTTCAGAGAGTTTCCGGGATTCCACTCGACCAGTTTTGCAGTAAATACGTTTATGTACCGACAGGCATGACCGATACCCAATTTAGGCCGCAGCACGAGCAAGGCAGCTTAATTGCTCCGACTGCCGGATTCGACAACACTCTTACTTCAGGAGTTGTACAGGACTTTAATGCCAGAAAACTGGGAGGAGTTGCCGGACATGCGGGACTTTTCAGCACGTCGGCAGATTTGACAAAATTCGCAGCAATGATACTGAACCATGGATATTATAATGATAAGAGGGTTTTCAACGAGCGAACAATAACACAAATGACCGCACCATACTTTTACAGTAATGGACGCGTAGTGAGGGGATTGGGCTGGGACATTAACTCACCTTTTTCCTCGCCCAGAGGAAATCATTTTTCACCAATGTCATTTGGACACACAGGTTATAGCGGTTCATCCGTGTGGATCGATCCTGAACAGGATCTTTTTGTGATAATGCTGACAATCAGACTTAACTATCGAGACGTACGACAATTCAACAGACTTCGAAGCGACATTTCTACTCTGGCAGTTTCGATTTTTTCACACCCACGCCTGGACGAAGAAATCCTGGACAACGTGCAAAACCGCTAAAACGCTAATAACTTGACACGTTATAACACCTGTGTTAGTTAATTTCTGCATTAATAATCTTCCGTATCCACACGGCAAGGGAGAGATCGATGAGCATTAAACTGCTAGTCGCCGACGATAGTATCACCATCCAAAAAGTAATCGGCATCATTTTTGGGGGAGACGATTATTCCCTGACTGTTGTCGACAACGGCAAGGCTGCAATTGAAAAGGCACGTGAGATCTGCCCTGACGTATTGCTGATTGATGCGCTCATGCCTGGCATGACAGGATATGAAGTTTCCGAAGCGGTCCGTGCAACTCCTGCTTTGGCAAATAAGCCTATTCTGATCCTTACCGGTTCATTTGAACCATTCGATGAAGACAAAGCCAAAAAATGCGGTGCCGATGACTTCATGGCTAAACCCTTTGAATCACAGCAAATCATAAACAAGGTTAAGGAACTGGCGGAATTAGGTATATCACGAGAGAAAGCAAGCGTGGTGGCACAGCCAGCTGTGACATCAATCACTGAACCTGAACAAGTGCCTGTTTTCTCAGCCGCAGCAGAGACTTTCGTAGAACCTGAGACAGCCCAAAAGACCGCAGTTCCCTCCGACATATGGGGAGCATTCACGACTGACGAATTTGAACCAGCACCGGCACCGGTGGCCCCTGCATCATTGGAAGTTAAGGCGCCACAGACAGCTCAACCCGTGGAGTTTTTATCAGAGCCGGACGTTTTTGCCATCGTCAGTGAAGAATCCGATTCGCAAATTGTTCAGGCCAGCACTATCCCAGCCTCTTCAACTCAGAGTACCGGTTCGCAGTGGATCCCAGTAGAAGAACACACTTTCGAGTTTGAGGAGGAATTCGTTCCTGAAACTCCACCCGCTGCATTTTTCAAACAAGAAATTCCCAGTCCGGAATCCTCTTTTGGTGATATTTCCTTCGAAGAGGAGGAACCTTTTGAGGCCGGTACAGTTGCGGCCGCATATTCTACTCCGGAACCAATAGTTCCAGCACAAACATTCGCCTCTGCACCAGAGCCAGCATTTCCATCTTTTGAAGATTCAGCTCCATTCTTTGCTGAACCAGTTCCAGCATCTGAAGAACCAGTCCAGCCGTTTTTTGAATCTACCCCGGCTGATTCGGCACCCGAACCTGCTTCAACCTTAGATGCACCTTCAGCTGTTGCAGCACCAGTGGCTTTAACTGAGGAGCAGCTCAAGGCTGCGCTCTCGGCAGCCTCAAAAGAAGTAATTGAACGCATTGTTTGGGAAGTTGTACCCGACCTTGCTGAGGCGCTTATCAAAGAAGCCATCCGCAAAATTAAAGACGGTTTATAGCTTTAAACTTCACAAGTTTTTTTAGATGGGGATGCTCACACATCCCCATTTTTTTACCCTGCGCCACAATATGTGAGGATTTATTATGATAAAAAAAGCTATTGCAAAGATTGTGGAACGAAACAATCTGACCGAAAATGAGATGATTGAAATCATGAACCAAATCATGTCGGGTGAATGCACACCGGCCCAGATTGGATCTTTCATTACCGCCCTGCGCATGAAAGGTGAAACCATTGAAGAGATCACCGGAGCGGCACGGGTCATGCGCGAGAGGGCAACTCCGATCAGGGTTGGCCGCGGAGTCCTTGATATGGACCGTGACGACATCAATATCGACAGGGAAACCATTCTGGATGTGGTTGGGACCGGTGGTGACGGCACGAACACTTTCAATATTTCTACCACAGTCTCATTCGTGGTTTCAGCCTGTGGTGTCAAAGTGGCAAAACATGGTAACCGTTCAGTTTCATCGGCCTGCGGCAGCGCCGACGTCCTGGAAAAACTGGGTATAAACCTGGATGTGACTCCTGGAATGGTGGAGGAGTGTATTGACAAGGTCGGAATAGGCTTCCTGTTCGCACCAGCCCTGCACAGCGCCATGAAACATGCCATCGGCCCTCGTCGCGAAATCGGTATCCGCACAATATTCAACATCCTTGGACCACTCACCAACCCGGCTGGAGCCGATTGTCAGGTTATGGGTGTTTACCGCTCAGACCTGGTTGAGCTACTGGCGGGTGTTTTACACAAACTTGGCTGCAAGCATGGTTTTGTTGTGCACGGATCTGACGGTATGGACGAGATGACTTTGACCGGAGAAACGCTTATTGCTGAGGTCACCACCGCTGGAGTCAAGCTGAGTACAATTACACCAGAACAGCTTGGATTGGATCGATGTCAAATGTCAGCTCTCAAAGGTGGGGATGCGGTTGCCAATGCCGATATTGTAAAAAAGGTTTTGTCCGGCGAACTCGGGCCACGCAGGGACATAGTGCTTATGAATGCCGCCTATGCACTGGTTGCGGCCGGTATATCCGACACACCGAAGGATGGCATAACCCTGGCCGCCGAAGCAATAGACTCGGGACGGGCTCTGCAACAGGTCGAGAAACTGGCAGTTTTGACTAATCGGGCATAACGTGTAAATGAACAGTTTGATTTGACCATATATCATTAATTTCATAGCGAATCATTCAATAAGCAAATTCGGACACCCTCCCAAACCAGCCATCTAATATGATTACAGAGAGAAAAATACTAATGAGCACCAACACTCCAGATATTCTCAAGAAAATTGTCGAACATAAACATGGTGAAGTTAATTCCGCTCGAATCTCTGTCCCAATCAGCGAGCTCAAAGATCGCATCACTGAACTTGAGGACGTCACACGCGGCTTCGAACGACACATCAGGGAAGCAGTTGCCTCTGGGTGGACTCCGATCATAGCAGAAGTAAAAAAGGGCTCACCCAGCAAAGGGATAATACGCGCGGACTTCGATCCAATGGACATCGCCAGCACCTACCAGGATAACGGCGCTACTTGCCTGTCGGTATTGACCGATGAGCAGTTTTTTATGGGACAATTGCGCTATTTGGCATTGATTCGTGAGACGGTTTCTCTCCCGCTATTACGCAAAGATTTCATCATTGATCCGTATCAAATCTACGAGGCTCGCGCCGCCGGTGCTGACGCAGTACTGTTGATCGCCTCGATCCTTGATCTTCAGCAATTGCGAGAATTCCATGACATAGCTAAAGAGAATCATCTGGATGTTCTGCTGGAAGTGCATGATGAGACCGAGATGGAAACAGCATTGCAAACAGATTGCAAGCTGATCGGCGTCAACAATCGCAACCTGCACACGTTTGAAACCGATCTGAATACGACTGGCAGGCTGGCACGCATGATGCCGTTAGATCGACTGCTGGTATCCGAGAGCGGCATTAATAGCCATGATGACATTACCCGTTTAAAAAATGACGGGGCCGGAGCTTTTTTGATTGGCGAAACAATGATGAGAGAAAATGATATCGGTGCAAAGCTGCAGGAATTATTGAACGGTTAAACAGTCCAGGTGAGGTGGATTATGGCGGAAAAACAGGGAATCGGCTTGGCAATTATTGCCTTCGCAGTATACATTTTCGGCGGCATCGGCACTTTTGGTGGCCTTGCCTTGATTTTTTTCATGAAGAACAAGGATTTGTGGCATTTGGGCGAGGGTCGCTCAATTGGCTACCTGTTTCTCTGTGTGGGACTCTGCCTGTCTATCCTGGGCGTTCTGCTAATGAGGGTATTCAGAAACCGCGGGCTGAGCTGAACCCGCGGACTACTTCACGCTTTAATTAAACCCCTTTTCCTTCAACATGCTTATAGATTGCAGTAACTCCAGCGCCCGTCTAAGCTGATAATCCTTTTGCAGTTCCGTATCCTTTTCATTACCAACATGTTCCGAATCCTTGAGTTTCGGTTGTTCTGGCTCCTGCTTTCCATCAGCAGCCAAACTCCTCTCCAAATCTTTCTCCTTAATCTGTACAACTTTCTCTTTATCCGGCAGCGGCACAATGTTTGCCACTTCCACATCCGGAACAATTCCTTTGGCCTGAATTGATCGGCCACTGGGTGTGTAATAGCGTGCGGTAGTCAATTTCAAGGCGGCATCGCCCTTCAACGGAAAGATGGACTGCACTGAACCCTTGCCGAAACTCTGCTTACCCATGACTATGGCACGTTTATGATCCTGCAATGCTCCGGCCACGATCTCCGAAGCGCTGGCGCTGCCACCATTTATCAGAATCACGATTGGATAGCGCGGCTCTTTTTGACCCAATGTGGCATTAAATACTCGGCTCTGTTCGCGCCCTCGCCCTTTAATGGAGACGATCACGGTATTATTAATATCATCACCTATGAAACAGTTGGCTACTTCTACTGAAGATTCCAACAAACCTCCCGGATTGTAACGAAGGTCAATTACCAACCCCTTCAGGCGCTCTCCTGCCAAGGCATGAAGATCATGCAGAGCCTGTTTGAACTCAATCCCGGTCCGCTCCTGGAATTGAGATATCCTTATAAATCCATACCCTTCGTCAAGCATGCGTGATTTGAGGCTCTTTATTTTTATGATGTCACGAATCAGTTTGAAAACTAAAGGCTTTGCGGATCCGTTACGAATCATGGTTAGAGTTACCGGTTTCCCCTTTTCTCCCCGCATCTTTTTCACGGCATTGGTTATACTCATGCCGCCAGTAGGAGTATCATCTATTTTCCAGATATGATCATTTGGCTGGATACCTGCCCTGAATGCCGGCGTATCGTCGATTGGTGCGATAACAGTCAGTTTGCCATCCTTCATACCCAACTCGATCCCAACCCCTCCAAAAGCTCCCGACATTTGCACTTCCATCTCGTGATATGGCTCAGGAGGCAGATAGGCGCTGTGCGGGTCAAGGGAGGCCAGCATCCCGTCAACCATGCTTTGAACAAGTTTTTTTGTATCAGGTTTTTCAACGTGATATTTTAGAACGGCCGAATAAGCCTCTCGCAGCAGGGACAGATAAGCGGAGTCTGGCCGCCTGTCAAGAGGGCGCCAACGCGCATATAGTATGACCGCGATACAGACAGCAACCGCTGCGACCAAAATTACAGCCATAATTTTACGTGTTTTTGACATTAGTTCGCGTTCTCCAGGCGACCGTTTATGAAAGAGTAGTTACTTCCTGACGTCAATTCCATAGCTTTTGATCTTTCGATGCAAATTACTCCGTTCAAGCTCGATTAACTCGGCTGTGCGCGAAATATTCCAATCATTTGCCTCCAGCTTGTGAATGATGAACTCCCTTTCAAATTCTTCGCGGGCATCACGAAGAACCGTCATTGCAAATGCGCTGTCAAGTTTTGGACAAGGCGTTCCATAGGAGGGCGTCCTTCCTTTCAGATCTGGAACGTCCGCAGCGGCAATTGTCCGGCCGGGAGTCATAATCAGGATACGTTCGATAATATTTTTCAGTTCCCGTACATTGCCAGGCCAATCGTAACCGGCCAGCAATTCGACAGCCTCGGGGAGAAAGGCTTTGGCCTCACGCCCTTCCCTTCGATAAAACTGTGCAACAAAATGACGTACAAGCAGTGGTATATCTTCCAATCTTTCACGTAGAGCTGGAACTCGGAAAGGTACTACATTTATCCGATAGTACAAATCTTCCCTGAACCCCCCATTCGCAATTTCCTGATCTAGTGATTTGTTTGTGGCCGCAACAATTCTGACGTCCACCGTAACAAGCCGGGTTCCACCTACCCTTTCAAAACACCTTTCCTGAATAATTCTGAGCACCTTGGCTTGAGTTTTAAGAGACATGTCGCCAATCTCATCCAGAAACAGGGTACCTCCATCCGCCAGATCAAACTTGCCTTTTTTCTGGGCAATAGCACCGGTAAAGGCCCCTTTTTCATGCCCAAACAGCTCACTCTCGATCAGTTCCTCCGGTATGGCCGCACAGTTAATGGCTACAAATGGCCGCTCACGACGCGGGCTGTAGTAATGGATTGATCTGGCAACCAATTCCTTGCCGGTTCCGTTTTCTCCGGTTATCAAAACCGAAGCGGATGTAGGTGCCACCCGCACTATCTGCTCCCGCAGCTGAGCCAGCACCAGACTATCTCCAATCAACTCATGCTCATTGGCTACGCTGCGCTTCAACTCTGCATTTTCGGCTTTTAATTCCTGAATTTTCAATGCATTTGCAACACTGATCAGCACCTTTTCCAGTGAAAGCGGTTTTTCGATAAAATCAAACGCACCCAGCTTGGTTGCCCTCACCGCTGTCTCGATAGTGCCATGTCCAGAAATCATAATAACCGTGACCTGCGGGAATAGTACCTTGAGTTTTTCAAGCGTCTCAAGACCATCCATACCTGGCATCCAGATATCAAGCAGTATCAGGTCCGGCAGTTCCTGCTGAGCACACTCCAGACCATCGGCACCGCTTGCCGCAGTGACTACTTCATATCCTTCGTCCTCAAGAATTCCAGAAAGTGACGTCCTGATATCCTTTTCATCATCAACGACCAGAATTGTGTGTACCATCTTAACTCCCCATTTAATGTTTACTATCCGGTAGGCAGCTCTACAACAAAAACTGCGCCGCGCGGCTTATTGTCACGAACCCTCACAAATCCGCCATGATCGGCGATAATACTGCTGACAATGGCAAGTCCTAGTCCGGTTCCACTTTTTTTAGTTGAAAAATACGGTTCAAAAAGACGCTGTTTGTCCTCGGGAGGGACGCCGGGACCGTCGTCTGCTATATTGATAACGGCCATTTTCAGAACCGGGTCATAAACAGTAGACAATGCAATGTTCCCTTTCTCCTCCATAGCAGCAACAGCATTCTCCAGAATATTGATTATGACCCGCTTTATCTGATCTCGATCAATTGTAAGTTGCGGCATGACATCATCCTGTACGAAGTTGAATACTACTCCGCGATGAGCTTCCTGATAAAGTGTCAGGGTTTCTCGAATCAACGCATTAATATCGTTTGGTTCCGGTTGGATTGCGGGCATACGTGCAAAGTTTGAAAACTCGTTGACGAGGTTTTTAAGATCGTCAACAGACTTGATAATCATTTCGGTGCACTCGTCAAAAACCTTCTCATCGTCACTGAATCGTGAAAGGTAACGTTTGCGGAGACGCTGGGCCGAAAGCTGTATGGGTGTCAGCGGGTTCTTGATTTCATGGGCAATCCGGCGAGCCACTTCACGCCAGGCGGCCATGCGCTGGGCTCGCATCATCTGCGTCAAGTCATCCAGCACCACCACCATACCCAGGTTCTCGCCACTCTCATCACGCAGCATTGTCAAGTGCAGGTGCAGTGCAAGCCTGGTTCCCCGCACATCCAGAAATATCTGACGACTGATACTGTCGTGCTTTGACTGGATCAGATCGCGCAGAGATTCGTTCACGATTTCAAGATGCTTATCCTTGATGACATTGCGAAAATTCAGTCCCTGCACGGCATCTGAACTGACGTTGAGCAACCGTTCGGCAGACTTGTTGATGGTACGTATTACACCCTCACGATCAGTGGAAATGACACCTGCGGCCACGTTGCGAAGCACAATTTCCATATACTGGCGCCTGCGCTCGATCTCCTGGTTAATACGCGACAACTCAATATTTGAGACATTGATAGCTTGTTGTTTGGTGCGCAAATCTTCAGTCATGCGGTTAAATGATTGCACCAGAAGACCGATTTCATCATCCGAATGCGATTCAATGCGCACATCAAGATTGCCGTCGGCAACAATTCTGGTAGCTTCTGCAAGCTCCTGAATCGGTTTTGTCATACTATTGGCCAGATAGACGCCCATCCAGTAAGCAAAAAATATTATGACCGTGGTTATCAAAAAGAGCGTGATAATGTAACCGGATCGAATCGGATTTTTCAAAATTTTCAGCTGACGAAATTCGTGATACGACTGGGTAATTTCCTTCATTTTGCTGACGAGTGAATAGGGAACATAATAATTTACGACAACGACCCCAACCACATCAGCCTTGTTCCAGGTAGAATAGACCGGCACAATTCCACGGATCAGATCTGCTTTTCCGACTTGGTTAACTCTGGTGAGTTCATTGCCAGCCAACCCCTGATTTATGTCTTCGGATGCGGGATTGGTAAATTCTGCTTTAGGGACAGACGGATTGGTCGCTCTCACCAACTCTTCACGCTGAGCGGAGTAAACCTCGACAACCCCGAGATTGTACTCTTTCTGCTTTTGGTGGATAAGAGCCTCTAATTGAGGCAGATTATCATCATTAAGCAGCTTGCGATCCTTTATGAAACTGCTGATTTGGCGGCCGTAATAGAGAGAATTGGAAGCAGAGTTTTTATAATATGTCTGCGCAACCTCAAGAGATTCACTCAGGGAGCTTTCAACTTTGGTATTGAACCAGTTATGAACCGTATTGTTGATGAATCCGGCGGCGGCAAAGAAGAGCAGCATGGTAGGGACCAGCGAGAGGCCAACAAAAGACAAGACCAATTTGGTGCGCAGACGTTTGGCAAGAGGGTTTGAGCGGCTTTCTACAAACAGCTTGACCACATTGCGGCTGACCAGGTAAACCAGCAGAATAACCAGCAGTATTACAACATTGATAACAGCAAAGATGGCCACGTTGCTGCCAAGTTTGGCGTCTGAACTCAACTGGGTCAGGCTGATTTCCGCTCTGGTCAGAATAATAATGAGAATGACAGATAAAACGATGATAACAGCTTCGCGAATCCTCTTTTTACGTTCCTCCGTCGACAACCTTGCACTCATGCGGTCATGTTCCCCTTACATTCTTCCAGAACGGATAATGGCATACACCAACCATAATCCCAGCAGGCCGGCCACAACATACCCCATGAATGCAAGCACCGGAAAACCAAGGAACTGGGGACCCTTTTCTGTCTGCATGATGATCGAAGATCCTATGATAAGGGCGGCCAGAATGAGACTGGAGGAAAGACGATTCATTGACCTGTCAAAATCTGCGTTGAATTTGTCAAGCCCTCTATGTTCCAGATCAATTTTGAATTTGTTCCGGTTGAGACGGTTGATGATTTCCTTGAGGTCCCTCGGCAGATTTCGTGCCAGACTGGAATAAGACGAGAGCACCATGCTGAGATCTTTGTAGATATTTTTAGGTGACATCTTGCGCCGCAGCGCTTTTTCCATGAAGGGCCGAACGTGCTCAACCATATCAAAATCAGGGTTTAGCGAACGCCCCATCCCTTCCACGATGACCAGTGACTTCGCCAGCAACATCAGATCCGGCTGAATCCGAATATTATAAAGGGTTATTATTTCGATAAACTCCAGCAACATGCGGCCTACTTCAATATCACTGAGCGGGACTTCATAGTAGCCGTCGACAAAGTGTGACAGGTCGCGTTTCAGAGATCTTATATCCAGGCTGTCGGAAATATCCCCGGCAAAAAGCAGCAGCGATATCACCTGATCCATGTCTCGATTGACGATGGCAATGATGATGTCACTCAAAAAAGAAGTCAGACTTTCATCAATCCGCCCGACGATGCCATAATCCAGAAGGCAGATTCTGTTTTCAGGCAGGATAAATACGTTGCCCGGATGAGGATCGCCGTGGAAAAAACCGTGTTTCAGAACCATCTCCAAAAAAGCATCGGCACCACGCTGCGCAATAACTTTGCGGTCCAGGCCGGCTTTTTGAAGAGATGCCAGATCGGACACCTTGATGCCGTCAATATACTCCATGGTGAGCACGCCGCGAGAACTGTGAGACCAGTAGACGTGCGGGAAGTGCATCCAATGGGTGGATTTGAAGTTATCCCGGAATTTTTCGATCGTGTGCCCTTCGCGTGAGAAATCCATTTCGCGCCGGATCGTACGGGCAAACTCACGCATCACGGCAACCGGCTCGTAAAGCTCGCTGCCTGATATATGCCGCTCCGCAAGTTGGGCAAGAGCCATCATTGCGCTGATGTCGGATTCAACGAGTTTCACTACACCTGGGCGACGGACTTTGACCACCACCTCTTCGCCGCCTTTCAATCGGGCCCTGTGGACCTGAGCAATAGATGCTGCAGCCAGAGGGACATGATCTATAACCTCGAAAAGTTCCTCTACTGATGCCCCAAGTTCAGATTCAATCTGGTCACGCAAATCATCGAATGAAAAACTCGCCACATGATCCTGAAGCTTTTCGAATTCCACTACAAAAGGAGCTGGGATAATGTCCGGGCGGGTCGAAAGGATCTGGCCAAGTTTTACAAATGTTGGCCCAAGCTCCTCAAGTGCCATGCGCATACGTTCGGCAGAAGTGTATCTGGACAAATCAAGAGCGCCGCGTTTGAACAGATGCCTACCCCTGGCTGCCACATCGGACAGACCGAGCATTTCGAGCGCATTGTCGAAACCGTACTGACTCAAGACACGGACAATATTCCAGTAGCGACGAATGCTACGAATATTGCGATTTATCTTTAGAAATGAAAACATCCCGATGTTAATTTGAATCACGCGCTTCCAGGTCCTGAACCCTTTTCAAAAGCCGGTCATATTCCTCGCGTGAAACCAGACCAAGCCGATCTACAACCTTATTGACCTCAATCTCGGCCATCTGCTGAACTTTGTCACGACTCTCTTTCGCCATGGACTGGATGCGGTCAACAAAATGCTTTCCCTCGTCCTCACTCAGCTTGAACTTGTCCCTCAACTCTGCCACCAACTCTTCACCCTTTTTCTGGGTAATTGCCACAGTTCCAATGGCTGTCATAAAAGCTTTTTCCAATAACTCAAGCATGGTTAACACTCCTTTACAAGCAGGTAATATTGACGGTGGAATAATACCATACAGATACATCGTTGCAAACCTGATTGTTGCATTTTTGCATCAATTGCCGAAAGATGGCGTCTGTGATAATCTTCCAGCAAATACTGATTGTGAAGAGGACGTATCATGCGTATTCAGGACAGGCCGACACTGAGGGATATTGATAAAAAAACGAAGGGAGCCTCTCCAGTAAAAAATGTATTGGGTTCTTTTTTTGCCACCGGACTGAACCAACAGGAGAAGGAAATAGAGAGTTACGAACAGGACGTTGATACTCTTCGAAAAGAAATCGAAGAAGCCGGCAACCGGCTTTCAGTTGAACCTACCTTGCCGAATTTCAAACAGTTCCGGGATCTGTTGAGTGGATTGGCAAAACGCATTACGACAGAAGCTTACCGACTTGAGAAGTTTGGCGGCACTCCGCAGAATCCACGTTACTTTGAAATAATCACTGTAATAAATAATGAAGCGGACAAACTTTACGGCATGATCATAAAAGAAAATCGTGACAACATGGCTATCACAGCCAAAGTCATCGGAATCAAAGGACTTGTTGTCGACCTCATTACATGACAAAATAGACGCCATGAAACTGCATATTTATATTTTCGCTATCATTTTCCTTTATCTGTCGTTTATCGGCTTTGAATCTCACGCAGAGGAAGTCATTGATAAGCTCTCCTTAGGTTACGGCTGTATTTCACAGGTAATTGATGATCCCAAGGCTCCACCTCCCACGCTTCTAACTGCAAAATACAAATTTGGCGGTACAAGGGAGTTCAAACCCTATCTTGGTACCGGTCTCGCATATACCATCCATAATGAAAATAAATCCGGCGATAATACAAAGATAACTGCAGGCGTTGCGGGGCAGGCCGGGTTCAGATATCTGCTGAACGAAAATTCTTTTTTAAACATCGATTACAGATGCCTGCTCATGCCACCAGCCCCAAATCATAACGACAGCACGCCACAATCTGTCGGAGTTGGAGTAAAAATCCAGTTTTGACCAACTTCACCGGTCACGGCGGCACATTTATAAATAAATTATGGCAACGTTCCTGTAGCCTTGACAATCTAGCAATATAAAAGCTATAGTGTCGCTCTTGCAAACTATACGCCTGCTAATTGGTGTAAAGAAGTCGGATATATTTAGTTTAACTTGCGCTCGTAGCTCAGCTGGATAGAGCAACGGCCTTCTAAGCCGTAGGTCATAGGTTCGAGTCCTATCGGGCGCGCCAATTTTAAGCGGGTTTACAAGATTGCTTGTAAACCCGCTTTTCTTTTGGCTTTCCACAGCTTAAGACCCTAATCCCTGCAAACATATTAAATCTTTACATTGCCAGACCGGGTATCGCGGTATATTGTGTCAGCAAATTAATGATTTACACTCAGAGGAAATTACATGCGATTTGACGAATTAAATCTTCCCGAACAACTGTTACGCGGTATCACCGATGCAGGTTTCATCAACTGTACCCCGATTCAGGAGCAGACGTTGCCGATTTCACTGTCGGGAAAGGATGTGGCTGGTCAGGCACAGACCGGTACCGGTAAAACGGCCGCTTTTCTGGTCACGCTGCTGACCAAACTCATGGCAAGCAAAGACTCTGTCAACCGCCCGCGCGCACTCATTCTTGCGCCAACCCGCGAGCTGGTAGTACAGATTGAAGCGGACGCCCAACAACTTGGAGCACATTGCGGTTTGGTAATCCAGGCCATTTATGGTGGCGTCGATTACATGAAACAGAAAAATGCGTTGCGGGACGGTGCCGATGTGATTGTCGGCACCCCTGGCCGCCTGATCGATTACCTGAAGCAAAAGGTTTACACTCTTAAAGGCATCGAGATGCTGGTAATCGATGAGGCTGACCGCATGTTCGACCTGGGATTTATCGCTGACCTGCGCTTTATACTGCGTCGATTGCCGCCTTTTGACAAACGTCAGAATCTGATGTTCTCTGCGACGCTTAACCACCGGGTAATGGAACTGGCCTATGAGTTTATGAACTCGCCTGAAAAAGTTTCGGTTACGCCGGAAAGTATGACGGCTGAACGTGTTGAACAGCTGCTTTTTCACGTTTCCCGCAAAGAAAAATTTCCACTATTGCTTGGCCTGCTGCGACGTGACGGCATGGAACGCACCATGATCTTTATCAACACCAAGCGTGAAGCTGAACATCTCCATAATCTTCTGAATGCTAACGGTTTTCCCTGCCGGGTAATTTCCGGAGATGTCGAGCAGCGCAAGCGAATGAAGATCCTGGAAGACTTCAAGGATGGTTCATTGCCGATCCTGATCGCTACGGACGTGGCGTCCCGAGGACTGCATATTGATGGTGTCTCACACGTTATCAACTACGATATGCCGCAGGATTGCGAAGATTATGTCCACCGCATCGGCCGCACCGCAAGAGCCGGAGCCGAGGGCAAGGCCATATCGCTGGCCGATGAGGATGGAGCTTTCTTTATTGAGGCTATCGAAGATTATATCAAGGACAAGATACCGACCGAATGGGCTGAGGACGAGCTGTTCGTTAACGACTATGTCAGAACAGCGAGACCCAAACGGGTTCAGGACCTGAAACGGGATAAGCCTGGCACAGGACGCACCCCGGACAGGGGACGACCACCGGCACGTCCTGTAAAAGCAAAACAAGCGGCCGAACCGAAACCGCCCGTGCCGGAATCTCCAGCCGGAGCAGAGGGCGAAAAGAAAAAGCGCCGCAGAAGAAAGAAAAAACCCGCCGGAGAACCTGCGGCAAACTGAAAAGCCCATAATTAAACATCAAAAGCCTCCCGGAATATACCCGCAGAGGCTTTTGATGAATAAGCCCCTTCCCTGCCGGACATTACTCCGTCAGGCACCATCTGTCCCAGTTATACATCAGAATGTCTTGTCAGAAACTATGCGAACTCTTCATCAGCATGCTGACCCCCAGATAGGTGAACAGCATTACAAAAACTCCCAAAACCCCCAGCCAGGCAAACAGCTCATCCCAGCGGCTTCCTTTCAGCCTTACGTGAAGCGCCATTGCGTAAAACAGCCAGAGGATTGATGTCCACAACTCTTTCGGCGTCCAGAGCCAATAAGTACCCCAGGCATAATAACCCCAGATTCCACCTGCGATCATTGAGACCGAGAAGAACGTCCACCCCACCAGCGCCGCCTTGTAATACACATCCAGGTAAATTCTTTTTCCGGTTAACAGGTAAGCAATACAAACCAGACCACCGATAACAAACAGGGCATATCCGAAAAAAGCCACCACCACATGCAGCTCGAACCAGAGAGTGTCAAGAATTTGCGGCAGCGGCATATTGAGGGGCTTGAATTTCAACGCAAGCATTGTAATCGACCCGGCCGCAAAGCCAGTAACAACCGTGAACCATCGCTCGCCTTTCAGCAGCGTTGAGTACGACATAAAAAGCCCCATGGCTGCCAGCGACATCCCGAAGAACAGCAGCGTATCATGTGGGCCGATCAGCGGCAGATGACCCAGCAAAAGACCTCTTCGACTAGCGTAAACCAGTTCAAAGATCAGACCGGCAATTAAACCGGTTCTCCAGCGCGACCCGAAAACCAGGCAGGCCGCAGCGGACAAAAGTAACCAGTTAACAGCCATTAGAAACCTGTCCTCAACGCCTTACTACCGTTGTAATGGCGCGATTGTGCAGATAGCGCTCCAACAGGTACAAAGGAATCCCCACTAATGCACTCACAAAGGCGATATTAAATATTTCGATCAGATAGCCCGCGACTGTATGGGGAACCGGCTCCATCACCCAATAGATGAATCTGACAACATAGGAGACCGGTATATATGCGATTGCCACCCAGATCAGCCAGGACATGGCCTTGAGTGAAACATGCAGCTTTTTCAGGAAAAGCGTCACTCCAGCTGCAGTCAGCAAACCATAGACAAGAATTAACCAGTGAATCATTCCGTATTTCAGGAATACATACCAGCCGGATACCTGCTCATCGCGCTGCTCAGACAATCTGGCCTGTATTTCTGCACCATTATATCCGACCACCCCCCAGACCCCAACCGCAATAATAATTGCTGCTGCCAAGGCAACACCCCATCCGATCAGATTTACCGGATGCAAATTTTCGATGAGATTGGCAACGGGAGCTGTTTGTTCTTCAGCGAGTGGCGTGTCGTCATCTCTATTAAATTTTTTTGAGAGCAGTTCCTGGTTTTTTTGCTGCTGAAACTCCTCGCGCTGGCGATCAACAAAAGCCTTGACCACAACTCCGCACTTTGGGCAAGTTCCGAAAGTTTCCTCACCAAAAGTGCTGAAATGGCAGGCTGGACAGGTATCGACCCGATACTCATCTTTGGCGGCACGGGGCTTCCTGATGGTAAATCCATGTTTGCAGCGCGGACAGTTCAAAAAACGACCGGCTTCTGGAATTTCGTGCTCCGGGATATTTCCAACCGCGTCGCACTTAGGACAGGTTATTTTCATCTTTGTGACCGCTCCCTAAAATACAGATTGAGAACCACCAATTCGCAACATTTGTAGCAAATGATAGCCAACCTGTCACCATTACAATCGAGTAGCTTCGCAATAAACCAAACAAGGGATATTTGAACCTAAAGCTGAATATCTCGGCAACAAACTACACACAAAAAAATATTTTGCGGTATAGTACGCTCCACAAAACCTGAAGGAGGGGCATCGGCATGTCTTTCAACGGCACTCTGGAACATATACCTCTTGTGGAAGTCGTTCAACTGCTGCACATGACAGCCAAAACCGGCGTATTATCACTAAAGAGCCCAAAGGGCGAAAGTCAGCTGGTATTTAACAATGGTTTTTTGGTAGGCGCCAACCACCTGAATAACAGCGTGCGCATCGGCCAGGTTCTGGTTGAAATGAATGCCATAACCAAAGAGCAGCTTGAACAGGCTCTTGAGGCGCAGAGAACAGCCGGATCGGGGTACAAACCGCTCATTGCAACCTTAACAGAGCAGGGTACAATTGATAAGGAAACCGCTTACAAAGGACTCGAAACCTTGATCGAAATGACCATTGTCGAGGTTTTGACCTGGTCTAGCGGCACCTTTTCCCTGGACGCTTCTGAAACATATATCTCCGATGAATATCGTTATTTCCCTGAAAAGCTCAATCAGGAATTCTTGTTGAGTGCCCAGGGTATTTTAATGGATGCTCTGCGGATCTACGACGAAAAGATGCGCGACGGGACGCTCAGCAAGATTTTTTTCAACGAAGAGAGTCATCAGAGCCAGCCGGATAAATCCGAAGCGGCGAGCAATGGCCTGGAAATAACAGAAGACCTGCTGGGGCTGGACGCTCTGGACATGATCGCAAAAAAAATTCCGGATGTATTCATCGGTTTAAAAGATTTCGATCCAGTAGCTGAACACCGCCGACATGTAATAACTGCTCTCCCGGAAGCGACACTGGACCAGCATGACAAGCTCATTTCTTATCTGGCTACTGTTTCCAGAGCCGCATCTACTGAATCTGGCCCACCGACAACAGCCGTAATCCTGTTAACCCGCAACAGCCTGTTGTCCCACGCAGTCACTACCATTTGCAATAATGAGAATCTATTCGTTTTTTCCACCGATGAGGAATCTTCGCTGGACACTATCATTGAACAATCTTTGGGAAGAGACCTGTACCCGGTGTTGCTGATCGACTCCCCTCACAACGACGATGGAGATTTCACTACTTCGCTCGTACTTCAAAAAGCGGCCAAATACCCTAATGGCGCCATAATTATTGCTGCCTGCAGCAACATCTGGAAGTCAATCGGCATACAGGTTCTTGGAACCGGAGCAAGAGCAGTTATCCCCCGCCCCTGTCGGCAATGCCACGATGATTCGTATGTTTCCCAGATGATAAGCTTTCTTTCCGCTTTGGGTCCGCTATTAAAAACCATGCGTCCAATTTTCCAAAAAGGGCTGCAGCAACAGTTCATTGCCTGCTTCAAGCAGCTAAAGACGCTTTCCGCCCCACCTCAATTCGCACTGGTGATGCTCAATTTTGCTGCGGCACAGTTTGAAAGGGCAATCACTTTTGTCGTGGCAAAATCTGAACTGGTTGCAGAAAAATCCTTCGGAGTTACCGGTGACAAGGCGGATGGTCCGTCCCCCCCGCTCATGTTCAGGATTCCGCTAGACAAACAGTCACTGCTTTGGGAAGTTGTGGAGAATGGACGTCTGTACTACGGTCAGCGCAGTGACAATGTGTTGACGTCTTATTTGTACAAGGAGATCGGCACGCCAAAAAGTCAGCGGGCCTTGATTCTGCCACTGATCAGCAGAGGGAAAGTCATTGCCGTCACTTATGCAGATTTTGGATCCAACCCGGTTTCGCCACCACAAACCGAGCTTTTGGAAGCACTTTCTCAACATGCAGGATCAATCCTGGACAATGTAATATACAGAAAGCACGTTGAAAAGCCGACCTGAATTGGTATACAACGAAGCAACAGATTAGATTTCACACTAAACGGGGATCATAATGGACGCAAATATCCTGCACCAGATACTTGAAATAGCCTTCCAGAAAAAAGTTTCCGATATTCATTTCGAGGTTGACAATCCACCTTTTTTTCGCGGACGGGGGCAGCTCATCCGGGCCAAAATGCCCAAACTGACTCCGGCTGACACTGAATTCATCGCCGGAAAGGTACTCGAGCACAACGGGAGACAACCAAGCGATGACCTGAAAGAGTGTGACGCTTCCTACTCGTTGCCGACCGGCGGCCGTTTCCGGGTCAGTATCTTCAGACAGAAAGGGTACTTTGGGATTGTCATGCGTGTCATCCCGCCCATCATCGGCACCTTTGAAGATCTGAATCTGCCAAAAGTGCTGAGCGAGATCGCCCAGGCGCCTAATGGCCTGATCCTCGTTACCGGACCGACCGGCAATGGCAAGTCAACCTCAATGGCCTCCATGCTGCGTCACCTCAACGAAAACTTCAGCTACAACATAATAACTATCGAAGATCCGATAGAATTTTTATTCACATCCCAAAAAAGCTGCATAATCCAGCGTGAAGTCGGGATTGACACTGACAGTGTCAGAACCGCGCTGAAATCAGCCCTCCGCATGGATCCGGACGTGATCATGGTCGGTGAAATGCGCGACAAGGAAACCATCGACGCCTGTGTAAAAGCTGCAGAAACCGGCCATCTGGTTCTCTCTACCCTGCACACTCATGGCGCTGTTTCCACAATAAACCGGATCATAGGGCACTTCCCGCCGGAAGCGCAGGAGATTATGCGTCACCGCCTGGCTGATATTCTGGTAGCTACAATTTCGCTGCGCCTGATCAAGGATAAAAGCGGTGAAAACATCCTGCCGGTCGTTGAAATCATGAGGGCTACAACAACCATCCAGGCCTGTATCCGCGAGGGGAGACTGGATGAAATCGAGAAACACATTGAAAACGGGGCTTCCCAGTACCAGATGCAGACTCTGGACATGCACCTGCTGCAACTATACCGTCAGGACCAGATTTCCATCGAGGATGCCAAACGGATGACCCACTCGATGGACTTCGAACGCAAACTAATGTTCGACAACTAAATGATGCAGCCGGCAGCATTTAAATCAACCAGGATAACAGCAGCAGACATCGGCGGGGTACCGGCATGCTCCGCCTGACTCTATTCAAAAAGATTCTTGTGGTTACCCTGCTGCTGTCGCTGTTACCACTGCTGTTCACTTCGCTGATTCTCCTTTCCAACCTGGAATCGGTCAACACCAATCTTACCACTGAAATAGCCGATACTTCCGATATTCAAGCGGCCGAATCGCTACAGATGCGCGCCCAGAGCGTGGCCGAAACAATTTCCGAATTCCTGCGCCAATGCGAAGGAGATCTGCTTTATCTGGCCCGCACCCCGCTGGACAACCAGACACTTCTCAACTTTTATACAACCCGACGCAGAGAGGTTTGGGAACGTATGGGAGCAACAGAGGAGATCCGTAAACTCACGCCTCTTTATCGATCGATAGCCTATATCGACAAAAACGGCCAGGAACAGCTTGTGATCAGGGAAGGTATTTTCCTGAAACCATCAGAACTGCGCAATGTTTCAACTCCTGCCGGCACCGAGTTTAAAAGCGAGGATTATTTTAGAAAAACAAAAGAACTGCGCTATGGCGAAATTTATGTTTCCCACCTGACCGGATTCCATATTTCCAAACAGGAACAGTTGGCCGGGGCATCTGAACCGGAAAATGCCTATAACGGCAAAACCTACAACGGAGTAATCCGCCTCGGCTCACCCCTTTTCGACAAACAGGGTGTTTTTGAAGGAATCGTGATCATATCCCTCGATCACCAACACCTGATGGAATTCACTCAGCATATCGACCCCGGTAAAAACTTTTCGACAATTTTCCCATCATACAAAAGCGGCAACTACGCTTTCCTTTTTGACGACGAGGGGTGGATTATTACCCATCCCAAATACTGGGACATCCGCGGCCTGGATCGCAACGGAAAAGAGGTGCCGGCCTATACCGAAAA
Source organism: Geobacter sp. (assembly GCA_009684515.1). GTDB lineage: Bacteria > Desulfobacterota > Desulfuromonadia > Geobacterales > Pseudopelobacteraceae > JACRCG01. The sequence continues at coordinate 45,142 of WKKS01000008.1, read as the reverse complement.
AACCAGCCAGAAAGATATTGACGCAGGCAGAGTCCCCTACAACCTGGACAAGGCCGGTTTTATACATAAAAATTATCCGGTTGTGGCAAGTGCAGTCAGGATGAAAAAAATCGGCTACGTTGACATTACCAACGTAGGTGGCGCCAAAAAAATCATGTCCTATGCTCCAATTCTTTATAACACCGGAGATTATGGCAAATACGGAATCTTCGGCGGTGTCACAATCGGTTTCCAGGTTGACCAGTTTCACGATGCCGCTCGCAAAGGGAGCAGACTGATACATCGAAAACTGCGCGACCACCGTACGTTAAGCGCACTTATCATTTTCTGTACCGCGTTGTTGGCCGGGTTTTCAGCCTGGGCACTCTCACGGGGCATAACAAAACCGCTTCAGCAACTGATTATCGGTGCCCGACGTTTGGCCGATGGAGATACCCGGAGCAGGGTCAGCGTTTCGGCTAGTGACGAGTTGGGCGAACTTGCAGACACCTTTAATATCATGTCAAATGAGCTTGAAATACGTAAAACCAGCCTGCTTTCCACAATGGAAGAACTGCGTCGCTCACGACTGGAAATACTGAATGAGCGCAACTTCAAGGAGAGTGTTCTGGAAAGTATCTCAAGCGCCATTGTGACTTTTTCTCCAAAGGGTCTGTTGACCTCGATCAACGCCACCGGCAGAAAGATTCTCGGCAACAAGGTAGCCGTAGATATGCATTACCGAGATGTATTCGCCAACTGGATAGATATGGCACAACGCACCGAACAACATCTTGAGTCGCGCAGCAACTACGGCCGGGAACCCTTGAATCATGACTGCGGCAACGGCATGACGTACTTTGAAGTGGGCTTCTTCCCGATCGGAAAGGACGCCGAACAAGGCTTGACAGTCACAATTCGCAATGAAACCGAAAAAGAAAAACTCCGCGAGGAAATGACACGACTCGACCGCCTGGCATCGCTGGGAAAGTTGTCAGCCGGCATCGCCCACGAAGTTCGCAACCCGCTGACCGGAATTTCTCTACTGCTTGATGATCTTCATGATAATGCGGCCCTTGCAAATGCCGACCAGAACATGATCAAGAAAGCACTCGGTGAGATCGAGCGTGTGGAACGGCTTATCAGCGCTCTGCTGAATTATTCCTCTCCTCCGAGATCCAACTTCAGGGTCGGTGATCTGAATACAGTAGTCAATGATACCGCACTGCTGATGCGAAGGCAGTGCGAGCGTCAAAAGGTTTATATCGTTGTATCTACCGGGACTCTGCCACCCTTCCGCTTTGACCCTGAAAAGATCAAGCAGGCGCTTATGAACATCATCAGAAATGCGCTGGAGGCCATGCCAAACGGCGGAGAGATCCGCTTATCCACGACGATCGATGTTGATCATGTTATAATTGCAATCTCGGATAACGGACCAGGTATCAATGAAAAGGATCTGCCGCTTATTTTTGAGCCGTTCTTCACTCGCAAGGGGGCCGGAACCGGCCTGGGGCTTTCGATTACACAGCGCATAATTGAAGAACATCACGGACAGATCAGTGTAAAGAGCTCCACAGAAACAGGAACGCTGTTTTTGCTGGAATTACCCTTAATGAACGGAACAGAAGGATAGACATGGAAAAGATTCTGATCATCGATGACGAATCGTTTATATGCGAGAATGTTGAACGGATTCTGGGCGATGAAGGATACAGCGTCTGCTCGGCCGCCTCGGGCAGCGAGGCACATGAAGTGGTACTGGCTAACGATGTCGATCTGGCGCTGCTTGATCTTAATCTGGGAACGGAAAACGGCATTGATGTTCTTAAATCTCTTAAGGAGATCGACCCGGATCTGCTGGTAATCATCATCACGGGCTACGGCTCTGTGGAAAGTGCCGTTGACGCTCTGAAACTTGGCGCTTTTCATTACATGAAGAAACCTTTTAAAGCTGATGCATTGCGAGTTATTGTTAAACTCGCGCTTCAAACACAAACCCTTAGGCGCGAGGTTCGCAACCTGAAACGCGCCGATGGTTTCCTGCCGGGGCGCTTCCCCATGATCGGCACAAGCAGCGCCTTTGAAGAAGTAATTTCCCAGGTTCGGGAAATTGCGCGCATCCCCTCTTCCACCGTCCTGATCACCGGTGAATCAGGCACCGGCAAAGAGCTGGTGGCACGCGGCATCCACGAGCTCTCCGACCGGAAGGAGTCTGCATTCGTTGGTATCAACTGCGCCTCACTGCCGACCAACCTGCTTGAAAGCGAGCTCTTCGGACACGAGAAAGGCGCCTTTACCAATGCTACCAGTCGCAAGCCCGGATTATTCGAGGAGGCGCATCTCGGCACCATCTTTCTGGATGAAATTGGTGAAATGGATATGGCAATGCAGGCCAAACTGCTGCGCGTGCTTCAGGAACGCACCATCCGCCGCGTGGGAGGCCTCAAAGACATTGCCATAGATGTTCGGGTGATCGCTGCGACAAATCGCAACCTGCAGGACAAAATCTCGACCGGCAGCTTTCGCGAAGACCTCTTCTACCGGCTGAACGTGTTTCCGATCCATATACCGCCGCTACGCGAACGAACCGATGACATACCGGCTCTGGCCGCCTATTTTCTGGATTATTTCAGCCGTGCTTTTGGCCGGACCTTCAGTGAGGTCTCAATCGAAGCAGCCGAGCTGATGAAACAGTACGCCTGGCCAGGCAACATTCGAGAACTTCGAAACGTTATTGAACGAATCTGTATAATGAAAAACGGACCGGCTCTGCTTTCGGAACATCTGCCGCCCGAAATTCTTGGTATTTCTACGACTTCATTACCGGCGATCGCTCGAACCGGAACGAAACCAATGGTTACATTCCAGTTTGACACCGGCCTGGAAGAAGCCGTGGCAGATTTTGAAAAGGGGATCATCAGTCAGGCACTGAGGCAAACAAAGGGAAACGTTCTTCAGACCGCCAGCATCCTTAAAATCCCGCGCGGTACACTTCGCTACAAGATGGACAAATACGACTTATAGGGGGTATTTCATGCGAGACAGACTCATTGTGGCACTTTGCTTCATACTGACCCTGCTGGGCACAGCGCTTAACTGCCATGCCGCACAGACAACGGAGAAGGCGACTTTTGCCGGCGGTTGTTTCTGGTGCATGGAAGCACCATTCGACAAGCTGGACGGGGTAATTTCAGTCACTTCCGGCTATACCGGCGGCAACGTTAAAAATCCGAGCTACGAACAGGTCTCCGCCGGTGGCACCGGACATGCTGAGGCTGTCCAGGTTGTCTTTAATCCCGCCAAAGTGGCTTACAGCAGGTTGCTTGATGTGTTCTGGCACAATATCGACCCGACTGTTAAGGATCGCCAGTTCTGCGATACAGGCCACCAGTACCGCTCCGGCATCTTTTACCACAATGCCGAACAGCTTAAAGCGGCGCAGCAGTCAAAAGTGGCGCTCAACAAGAACAAACCCTTCAAACAGCCGATTGTAACTGAAATTGTGGCTGCCACCGAGTTTTACCCGGCCGAAGAGTATCATCAGCACTATTACAAAAAGAATCCGATTCGTTACAAATACTACCGGAACGCCTGCGGTCGTGACAATCGTTTGAAAGAGCTTTGGGGCAATTCAGCTGGGCATTGAGACCCAATGCTCATGCTGAATAGTATCATTATCATAATCTGAATTGAGTTACCCGATCTGCCGATCTTGACATTACCCGCTTATGTGGCATGAACCTATTAGCCACAACAAATTTAAAGAAGGAGATCATCATGGGACTTTTTGACGAATTAGCCGGCAAAGCACTCGGAATGATGGGCGGTTCAGAAGATTCATCCTCAGGGCTAATGGGCGGAATTGTGGATATGCTGGCGCCCAAAGGTTCCGGCGGGTTGGGAGGACTGCTGCAGTCCTTCCAGGAAAAAGGGCTTGGTGACAAAGTATCATCATGGGTCGGCAACGGTGAAAATCTGCCGATCAGCGCAGACCAGATACAGAGTGTTTTAGGAAATGATACCATTCAGAATATTGCCTCAAAGTTCGGGATTTCAGGCGACGATATCAGCTCCATGCTGGCACAGTACCTGCCTGGAACGGTCGATAAACTTACTCCTGACGGAACAATTCCCGATAACAGTTAAACTGCCGTTTGTCATAACAATACATGGCGACAGTCATGCTCCTCAGTTAAGTTAACGACCGTGAGCATTGACTGTCGTTTTGTTTTGGCCGTCATCAATTCCACTCATATTCTTCTGTCGTATTTGATGTTTAATGAATCCAACATTTCTGCTACAAGAAACGAATCAATCAAGATCCCCAGACGAAACCCTGAAAGTTTTACAAATGAGTGAAACAGAAACATATTCCGAAACCGGCAACGAACAGATCCGAATCGGAACTCACGCCTACCGCCGTGCCAATCTGGCACTTTTCTGCGCGGGATTTGTGACCTTCATAACACTCTATGACCTGCAACCGCTCTTGCCCCTGTTTGCCCTGGAATTCGGCGTAATTCCAGCGGTAGCAAGCCTGCCGCTTTCGTTTTCCACGATTGCCCTGGCGGTCGGAATGTTGCTCGCAGGAACGTTATCGGAAACATTGGGCCGCAGAACAGTCATGACCGCTGCTCTTTTCCTGACCTCGTTCCTTGCGCTGGCAACCTATGCCAGCCACTCCTTTGAATACCTGCTGATTCTCCGGCTGGCACAGGGAGTTGCCCTGGCCGGAGTCCCATCGGTGGCCATGGCCTACCTGAGTGAAGAGATGGATATTAATTCCATCGGACACGCAATGGGCCTTTACATCAGTGGCAACGCTTTGGGCGGAATGTCCGGCCGCATCGGTTCAGCGTTGTTATGCGAATATGTTTCGTGGCAATCGGCTATCGCGATCATTGGCTTCATAAGCCTGATCCTCAGCCTGGTATTTATCAAAAGTCTCCCAGCATCCAACAACTTCCGGAAGCGTCCGTTCCGGTTTGGCTATCTGTTCACATCACTATACCAACACCTGCACGAACCGGGATTGCTCTGCCTCTTCGGATTGGCTTTCCTTTCCATGGGTGGCTTCGTATCGCTTTACAACTACATCGGGTTCCGTTTGCTGGCGGCACCTTACAACCTTGGTCAGTTCCAGGTCAGCCTGATTTTCCTGGTTTATCTGCTGGGTTCGTTCAGCTCCGGCGTTGCCGGTAAACTCATACATCGTTTCGGGCGCCCCTTCATGATACGCCTGACCCTGACTGTAATGTTGGCAGGCACTGCTATCACACTGGCAGAATCGCTGCCACTCATCATAATAGGCGTCGGAATCTTTACCTGTGGCTTTTTCAGTGTCCACGCCATAGCTTCAAGCTGGGTCGGACGCCGCACCTTAACAGCCAAGGCCCAGGCATCTTCACTTTATCTGTTTTGCTACTATCTTGGATCAAGCATTTCCGGTACGGTGGGCGGATTATTCTGGATGCATTACGGCTGGAACGGCGTCGCGGCCATGATAACCATACTTACCATCGCCGCCTTCGGGGTAGCGTTGCTACTGCTGAAGCTGCCGGTAATCGAATAACAACAGATAAAAGCAAAAGGATACTAAAATGGCGGAAAAACACGACATAAAACCGGAACAATCAATTGAACTGTTGAAAGAGCTGCATATCCTGACCCGTGACGGAAAACTGAACCAGGACAGCAGAAGAAAACTGAAACAGGTCAATCATCTCTTCCAATTCATTGAGCCGCTCCTTAAACAGATCCAGCAGGATCACCCCGATATCACACTGGTTGATCATGGTGCTGGCAAGTCATATCTGGGTTTTATCCTTTACGATCTGTTTTTCAAAGCAAGTAATAGTGATTCCAGGATTATTGGCATTGAGACCAGAGATGAGCTTGTTAATAAGTCCAGTGCTTTGGCGCAGAGACTGGGGTTTCGTGGCATGTCGTTTTTGAATCTGTCCGTGGCAGAAGCCACAAAATCCGATGCTCTGCCCGCTAATGCAGATATTGTGACAGCTCTGCATGCCTGCGACACCGCCACCGACGACGCGATACGTTTTGCATTGGAGAAAGAGGCCCGCTTCATCGTGCTGGTACCCTGCTGCCAGGCCGAGGTGGCCTCAGTTCTTCGCAAAAACAAAGGCCGGGCGCTGGCCTCCAGCAGCCTGACAGAAATCTGGCGGCACCCGCTGCACACGCGCGAATTCGGCAGCATGGTCACAAATGTCCTGCGCTGCCTGCAGTTGGAGGCACACGGCTATCAGGTCAACGTGACCGAACTGGTCGGGTGGGAACATTCCATGAAAAACGAGCTTATAATCGCTGAGCGCAAGGATCTGCCTCGCCGCCGTCCAGCTGAACGACTGAATGAGTTATTGCACTCTCTCGGGCTTGAAGAAATGAGCGGTCGTTTCTTCACATCGTTGTAACCTACCCCTTTTCACCACACTGATACGGCCAGCTGCTGTGGCGATTATTCGCCACAGCCGCTGGCCGTATTTAGCCACTAGTCGGATTTCAGCCACACCACCAAATTGACTTACAGAATAATAAAACAGCATATCAGGAAGTTACGACAGCGCTTTTAATTGGCACAACCACTGCATTAATGAAGTTGCCTGCCATTTGCACATTGTTACTGCACTGGTAGAATAAAACGCAACATCACAAAAAAAGGAGGAACACGCATGAAACTGAATGGATACCTGAAAAGCCTGGTCATAGGGACCATAGCACTGGCCCTGCCGCTAACCGCGCAAGCCAACCCGATTGTGATTAAATTCAGTCACGTGGTTGCACAGCACACCCCCAAAGGACAAGCCGCCGAGTATTTCAAAAAACTGGCCGAAGAACGCACCAAAGGCCGTGTAAAGATCGAAGTATACCCCAACAGCCAGTTATTCAAAGACAAGGAAGAGATGGAAGCACTCCAGATGGGCTCCGTGCAGATGCTGGCCCCTTCACTGGCCAAGTTTGGACCCCTTGGTTTGAAAGAGTTTGAAGTATTCGATCTGCCGTTCATCTTTGACAACTATGCAGAACTGCACAAGGTAACCCAAGGGCCGGTAGGAGCCAAACTGCTTCATAAACTTGAGTCCAAGGGCCTGATGGGCCTGGCTTATTGGGATAACGGCTTCAAGGTTATGAGCGCCAACAAGCCGCTTAAGGAACCGGGTGATTTCAGGGGCCTCAAAATGCGCATCCAATCCTCCAAAGTGCTTGACTCCGAAATGCGTTCCGTAGGTGCCATGCCTCAGGTAATGGCCTTCTCCGAAGTGTATCAGGCGCTGCAGACCGGCGTTGTCGACGGCACCGAAAACCCCCCTTCAAACCTCTATACACAGAAGATGCATGAAGTGCAGAAGTATGTCACCCTCTCCAACCATGGCTACCTGGGCTACGCCGTCCTGGTCAACAAGAAGTTCTGGATGGGCCTGCCGGCCGATATCCGCACTATTCTTGACGGCTGTATGAAGGACGCCACCAAGTTTGCCAATGATATCGCACAGAAAGACAATGAAGAAGCCTTGGCAGCCGTCAAGAAATCCGGCCGTTCACAGCTCATCACCCTGACTCCGCAGCAGAAGGAAGCCTGGAAAAAGGCCATGGACAAGGCCCACAAGGAAAACATGAGCCGCATCGGTGCTGACGTTGTCAAGGAAGTCTACAAGGAAACCGGCTACAAGCCTTAATCAGGACACGACTTTATCATTAAAGCCGCTGCGGTAACCCGTGGCGGCTTTTTAACGACTTTACGCAGGAGATACCCCCATGATGAAATACCTCGATCACCTGGAGGAATGGATCATCTCATTCCTCATCGGAGCTGCAACTATTATTATTGCCGTTGCCGTCACCCGCCGCTACCTCATGGGAATCCCTATTCCCGCCCTGCAGGACTGGCTTCTCGGCTTCAATATGGCATGGGCCCAGGAACTCTGTATCTACATGTTTGTCTGGATGGCCAAGTTCGGAGCCGCCTACGGTGTTCGTACCGGCATTCACGTGGGGGTGGATGTATTGATCAACCGCCTTCCGGAGAAATGGTGCAAGACCTCCGTGCTGATCGGACTAAGCAGCGGCGCCCTCTTCACCTGCATCATTGCTGTTCTTGGCATGCGCTTCGTCTGGGAGAACGGCATGCACTATTATATGTTCAACCTGTTTGGCATGGAAATGGGTGACCTGTTTGAAGGCCCGATCACTCCGGACCTGGAATGGCCGACCTGGATGGTCTACATGGCGATTCCGCTCGGTTCATCACTGATGTGTTTCCGTTTTTTGCAGGTAGCCTGGATCTTTGCCCGTACAGGAGAGCTGCCCAAGCATGACCACTCCCATGTTGAAGGGCTGGATGAAGGGGTTGTCAACGCAACAGATGCGTTGGAGGTATATGAAGAACACAGACTTGATGACATTAAACATGATGGGGGTGTCAAATGAGCGCACATGCTGAAACTCAAGGGCGTATGACACCCAAACAGGCGGCAATCTGGATAACCGGCATTGCGGTATCACTGTTTGCCATTGCATCCTTCGGCAGCGCCGGCATTGTCTTTGCTCTGTTGATCGGCCTGATGCTGACCGGCATGCCGATCTCCATCTCCCTCGGCCTGACCGTTCTGACCTTCCTGTTTTTCATGTCAAGCGTCCCGGTTGAAACCGTCGCCATGAAGCTGTTCACCGGGATCGAAAAGTTCGAGATCATGGCGATCCCGTTCTTTATCCTGGCCGGTAACTTCCTGACTCACGGCGGCGTGGCCAAACGGATGATCAACTTTGCCACCGCCATGATCGGTCACTGGTATGGCGGCCTGGGTCTGGCCGGCGTCATGGCCTGTGCTCTTTTTGCAGCTGTTTCAGGCTCCAGCCCGGCAACAGTCGTGGCGATTGGCTCGATCCTGCTGCCGGCCATGGTCAAGGCCGGCTTCCCGCGCCGGTTCGGGGCCGGTGTTATCACCACTTCCGGTTCACTGGGGATTCTGATTCCGCCTTCAATCGTCATGGTTATCTATGCTGTTGCCACCAATTCATCAGTTGGCGCACTCTTCATGGCGGGCGTAATCCCCGGCATGATGCTGGCGGTTCTGCTCGGCTCGGTGACCTGGTATCGCGCCCGTAAGAACGACTATCCCCGCCTGCCGAAAGCAACTACCAAAGAGCGTTTACTGGCTTTCAAGGAAAGCGTGTGGGGATTATTACTGATTGTCATCGTACTGGGCGGTATCTACAGCGGTGCCTTTACCCCCACCGAAGCGGCCGCCATGAGCGCCGTATATGCCTTCTTTGTGGCTGTTTTTGTGTATAAGGACATGCCGTTAAAGAATATCCCCAAGGTCCTTCGGGATTCTGCCAACATGTCGGCCATGCTGCTGTATATCATTACCAATGCCGTACTGTTCTCCTACCTGATGACCTCGGAGCAGATCCCGCAGATCATGGCGGACTGGATCATTAATCACAATTTGGGAGTGATCGCCTTCCTGGCCGTAACCAACGTACTGCTGCTTTTGGCCGGCAACGTTATGGAACCATCCTCTATCATCCTGATTCTGGCGCCGATTCTGTTTCCGGTGGCGATGAAACTGGGGATCGACCCGATTCACTTCGGAATCCTGATGACGGTCAACATGGAAGTCGGCATGTGCCACCCGCCGGTCGGCCTGAACCTGTATGTGGCCAGCGGCATCACCAAGATGGGGATATCGGAACTCACGGTGTCGGTGCTGCCGTGGCTGCTTGCCATGGTTGCCTTCATGCTGTTGATCACCTATGTGCCGGCGATTTCACTCTGGCTGCCGCATCTGATGGGTTACTGATGTAGCGTGAAGCACTGCATACCGGCTGGAAACACAAAGGGCGCCCAAAAGCGCCCTTTGTTTGTATCAGAACCTGAAAGATTTCCCACATCAACCTGTCTTTAAATACCGCCCAGCCTGTTTTTCTGAACAATCAGAATTGCCGGTAAAGTAAACAGAGCGCACAAGGCTGTAAAACCGACGCCCAGGTTGGTGGCCCAACCGATCGAAGCCATGGCCGGATAATCGGCAAAGGCTAACGAGCCGAAACCGGCAATGGTGGTCAAGGCAGAGATCAAAACAGCACGTCCAGATTGAATAAAGCGCCCTTCCCCGTCAGAATCATCTCCACCGGTCACCCGGTGGGCGATATGCAGGCCGTAATCGCTTCCCATGCCGACAATCGTCACCAACACCATGGCATTCATGAAGTTTATCCCCATGCTGAAGGTTGCCATACTGCCCAGCATCATGACAGCGCCAGCCGCAACCGGAAAAAAAGCGTACAGCATCCCCAGCCTGGACTCAAAATGAGTGATGAATAGAAACAGAACCAATACCCCACCAACCAGGAAACTCCACATAAAACTATGTGCTACAGAGGTTGACAACTGTTTGCTGACCAGATCAACGCTGGTGGCCCGGGCTTGCGGGTCGATTGCAGCCAGTTCCTTCAGGAACAGCTGCTGATCAAACTCCGCCCCCTTGTAGTATAAAAAGAGCAGGCTGTGGTATCCATCCTCATCATTGACTAGATGCCGGTTAACCACCCCGCGCAGCGGTGACGCCAGCAGACGCTCGACCCCTTCCGTTTCCGGGATCGGGGCTGCAGAGGCAAAGTTTTCAAACGCGGCAATAAAGGGATTGAACGGTTCCGCTTCGAAACCGTGCCTCTCCAAAGCCTCCCGCAAAGCTGCATCACCTTTTGTACCGGCCGTGGCCCGGGAGAGAGTCTTGGCGATGATTTGCTGCTGAGTCCGGTCATTAATAATATTTCCCAGAGAGGACCAGCTGCTGATACGCCTGTCACTCCGGTAACGCTCTATCAGCTCCCCCACTTTTCCAGTCCGGGACAAAACCTGGGCAAGGTCTTTCCCCTCAACTGCCACCAGTAACTGCTTTGGAGCCAGACTGAGATGTTTTTCAATCTTGGCCTGAGTCAGGAAAGCTTCGGAGTGCTGCGGCTGAAGGTTTTTCAATTCACCGTCAAAGGTGATTTGAAACATCATGAATCCGCCCGTTGCGATCACCACAAGCGAAACGGCTATGATCCGCCTGGGTTGACGACCGGTGAAGCGCCAGATACGACCCATGCCAAGAGCCGGGATTGGATGAAAAGGCGCCGGAAAGCGGCGCTCCATGAAGATCAGCAGCGGGGGCAGAAAGAAAAGAGTGGCGTAGAGAGAGAACAGTACCCCCAGCCCCACCAGCAGGCCGAGTTCGTAGAGAGCGCGCACATCGGATATCATCAGCGCCAGAAAAGGGAGGGCCGTAGTGGCGGCGGCGGTAAACAGGCCATGACCGGTATCGACCACCGCCAGTTGCAAGGCCTGCAAGGTATCCTTTCCGGCCACCCGTTCGCAGTGGTAACGGTCATAAAGATGGATTGAATAGTCAGTGCCCAGGCCGATAATCAGCGCCATAAAAGCAAAAGAGATGACATGGATGGATGGCAGAAGCAGTGACGCAGTACCCAGCGCCAGTATTACTCCGACAGCAATAATCAGCGGCAGGAGAATTGTGGGCAGCAGACGGCGGTAAGCGGTGTAGAAGATCGCCAGTACAACCAGCAGGGACGACAGGATGCAGGAGAGGATGTTTGATTTCATGGCAGCTTCGTCGAGAACGGCGCTGACATGGGCTCCGGCGCAACTGACAGAAACTGACAGCCCGCTACGGGCCTGGTTGATACCGGTTACCAGGCGGCGCGCAAAGGCTATGTCCTGTACCGGGCGGGCCGGTTCTGCGATCACAATCATGACCCGTTGATCGCGGGAAAGAAAATAGGGAGATGCGGGATCCAGATCAAGCGCCTGACTGGCAGCCTTCAGACGCGGCAGGATAAAATCCCGCAAATACAGCGGATCTGCTGTGGCCAGGCTGGTCATGCTGCCGCCGAACTGCCCCGCCAGATCGGTTTTTATACGCTGCAATGCGGCATCAAAAGAGGACGGTGAAAGACGTTCCGCCAATCCGGACGAACCCTGACTATCAACAAACAGCTGCGGCCTGGCAACCGCATAGGCGATGAACTCGGCGAACAGCTGCCCCTCTGATTCGTCATAGACACGCCAGGTAACCCGGCTGAAAGCCGGTTGACCATCAAGCTGCAATTTTTGGAGACGAACTGCCAGTTTTTCGGTTTCTGCCGGAAGTATGCGTGGATCACCCTCCAGCAGAAAATAAGCTTCCTTGGCACTGCCGGTCCATTCCAGCGAATCTGTCAAAAGCCGCAAAGCTGGTAGAGACGACGGAAAAAGACGGAAAATATCCGCCTCGAATCGGGTCGTAAAGATTATGATGGCAGCGATGGTGACAAACAGTGATGAGGCAGCGATAACCTTGAGTGGAGAACGGGTAGTAACCCGGTATATCCACTCAAGGTGCCGATGGGTAAAAGCGTTGACTAATGAGGTACTGCGTGAAAGCAGAGAGCTGAACATGGTTGATTTGTGACTTTTCAATTATTACACCCGGTTCCGGACTGTCTTTGATCTGAACATTCCGGACAAGAAGATTAAGGACAACAGCGGCCTATCTTACACCGGTTTTCGGATTACAACATCAATGAAACAGTTTGTACTGAAAAATATAAACGATAACCCCGCAAAAATAGCCCACAAATGCAAGCCCGCTGATCCTCTTTACGTACCAGAAAAAATGGATTTTTTCCAGCCCCATGGCGGCTACTCCAGCCGCGGAACCGATAATCAGGATTGATCCGCCGGTCCCGGCGCAATAAGCCATAAACTCCCACAGGAAGCTGTCGGGCGGATTCTGGGTCATACTGTACATCCCCATTGAAGCAGCCACCAGCGGGACGTTGTCCACAATGGCGCTGGCCATGCCAATGATAGTTACGATCACATCCTGGCGGCCAACTGTCTGATCCAGCCATTTCGCAAGTGTTGTCAGAATGTGGGTATGTTCCAGAGTCGCCACCGCCAGCAATATGCCGACAAAGAATATGATGGAACTCATATCAATCTGCTTTAAAGCCCTTACCAGAGTCAGATGTTCCTTGTCCTCATCATCCTTTTTGCTATGGATCAATTCACCAGACAGCCAGAGGATTCCCAGACCAAACAGGATACCCATGAAAGGCGGAAGATGGGTCACGGTTTTGAAGATCGGAACGCAGATCAGAATTCCAAGTCCCATGGCGAACATGAAATTCTGCTCAAAAGGCGTGGTTGGATCACGATGTCCAAGTTCCATTGATTTGACAGGACTGACGACAACACGCCCCTTGAGGAACAGGCTGGTAATGGCTAAAGGCACCACCATGTTGACAACCGATGGGAAAAACACACCCTTCATAATAGCCAGTGTCGTAATCTGGCCGCCGATCCAGAGCATGGTGGTTGTGACGTCGCCGATCGGAGACCAGGCGCCGCCGGCATTGGCTGCAATTACGATTATTCCGGCGAAGAATAACCGGTCATCGTGCTTGTCCAGCAGTTTTTTCATGAGCGAGATCATGACGATGGTTGTCGTCAGGTTATCCAGCACGGCACTCAGAAAAAAAGTCACCACACCAACCAGCCAGAGCAGGGTTGTCAGCTTGCTGGTCTTGATGCGTGAAGTTATGACGTCGAAACCGTTGTGGGCATCCACCACCTCAACAATCGTCATGGCACCCATCAGAAAAAAGACTATCTGGGCTGTTGAAGCCAGCGATTCATTGAGCTGCTCGCCTACCAGATGAGGGTCATTACCGGTAGCAAGAGCGTAAATAGTCCAGAGCAGACCGGCTCCAATCAGGGCAGACGCTGATTTATTGACCTTTAGCGGGTGCTCCAGGGCAATGGCGGCATAGGCAATGACAAAGATGACGACAAGAGCGGTGAGCATTATGGAATCTCCGGAAAATTGATTTGCAAGCGCTTGATTGGATCTCTGCAGCTGCCGTTATAATTTGAAGGAAATCAGTTATAACGGGCTATTTGTTGAAGTAACGGAAGATGGACATATTCCCGATGGTACCGGTCTGGTCATCAGGATTGTTATCGTCTTTAGGTGGGTCTCTTAAAGCATCACCGATGATCATGCCGCCAACGGCTCCATACAGCAGTGCCGACCCGCCGCCGGCCAGCAGAATATTTGTTTCAGTGCCGAGGCCAACTCCTGTAAAAAGAAGTCCGGTAGACAATCCAACTGCTCCCAGGACAAAGGCTCCCAACATCTTGCTGCCGGTTCTCTGCACCGCCCAGCCGCCGACCGCCCAGGCCATAACCGAATAAACTGCAAAACCGCCTAACCCCCAACGCGCAGAAAAGCTATCCATAAGACCGCTGAATTCCATGGCTGACGGTATGATGTTGGAAGTTATGCTCAGGCCGGCAAAACCACCTAGCACAGTTGCACCGACCGAGCGGAATCTGATTCCCATGATGAATTTCAGAATACCTGCGTTAAATGTGCGAATCATTTTCACGATCATATTATTCCTGTTCTCCATTGTCTCTGCCGGTACACTCATACCATAACTCCTTTAACTGAACAGTACTAATTTTGATTCCATTTGTTCAAAAGCCCCTCCCCCATCCAGAGGGAGGGGCTGCTTCTAACCATTGCTGCTGAAAATCAGTGGCCAGCTGAAGGTGGAGCAACCAGCTTGCCCGGGTAACGGAGACTTCCGACCAGATCCTGAATTTCCTGCGGCGGTTCCGGTGTGAACTTGCCGACCACATACATGCAGATGAAGTTCAGGACAGCACCGACGGTACCGATACCTTCCGGCGAAATACCGAACCACCAGTGTTTGGCATTATTATCTGCCGGGTTGATGAACTTGAAGTAGCAGATGTAGGCGGTAACAAAGATGATACCGACAAACATGCCAACCAGTGCGCCTTCCTTGTTAGCCTTCTTGTTGAATATTCCCATCAGGATGCAGGGGAAGAAAGAGGCCGCTGCCAGACCGAAGGCAAAGGCGACCACCTGTGCCACGAAACCGGGAGGATAAATACCGAACAGACCGGCGATGCAGACCGCCACTCCGGCCCCCGCACGCGCCCATAACAGCTCTTCTTTTTCCGACATGTCCGGCTTGACAATACCTTTCATCAAATCATGTGAAACTGCTGCAGATATAACCAGCAGCAAACCGGCCGCTGTTGAAAGTGCGGCAGCCAGACCACCGGCGCCGATCAGACCAACCACCCAGTTGGGAAGCTTGGCAATTTCAGGGTTGGCAAGAACCATGATGTCACGGTCGATAATAACTTCATTGGCGCTCTTGGGGTCTTTAACATCGCCTTTGGCGATTGTCATGATGCCGTCGCCGTTTTTGTCTTTCCATCCGACCAGGCCGGTTTTTTCCCAGTTTTTGAACCAGGAAGGAGCGTTCTCGTACTTTACGTTGTTAATTGATTTAACAAAGTTGGTGCGCGCAAAAACTGCAATTGCCGGAGCCGTTGTATAAAGCAATGCGATGAAGAGCAGTGCATATCCGGCGGAGGAACGGGCATCACGCATTTTGGGAACTGTAAAGAAGCGGATCAGAATGTGCGGCAGACCGGCGGTACCGATCATCAGTGACATGGTGATAAACCATACATCAATTCTTGGCCGCGTTCCGTTGGTATAGGCGGCAAAGCCGAGGTCCTTCTGAATACCGTTCAATACATCCAGCATGTACTTACCCTGAGTTGACACATCATTAAGACGTGCGGCGCCTTCAGCTGTAATTGCCGAACCCATGCCGATCTGCGGAATCGGGTTACCGGTAAGCTGCATGGAAATAAAGATGGCCGGAACCATATAGGCAACAATCAAAACGCAGTACTGAGCAACCTGGGTATAGGTAATGCCCTTCATGCCACCCAGAGTAGCGTAGAAAAAGACCAGTGCCATACCGATGATAACACCCATGTTGATACTGACACCCATGAAACGTGAGAAAACAACACCGACACCACGCATCTGACCGGCAACGTAGGTGAACGATACGAAAATGGCGCAGATCAGCGAAAGTACGCGAATTGAGTTGGAGTAATACCGATCACCCATGAACTGCGGAATAGTAAACTTGCCGTATTTGCGCAGATACGGTCCGAAGAGCATAGCCAGGAGAACGTAGCCTCCGGTCCATCCCATCAGATAGAAGGAGCCATCACGTCCCATGAATGAGATCAGACCGGCCATGGAGATGAAGGAGGCGGCCGACATCCAGTCAGCCCCGGTTGCCATGCCGTTTAGTATTGGAGGAACTGATTGTTCAGCAGCGTAGAAGTCACCGGTTGATTTTGCCCGTGTAGCGTAGGCGATGTAGATATACAGGCCGAAGCTGAGGCCCGTCAGAATCCAGGTCCAGGTAAGAATGCTCATAGTATGTCACCTCTTGATTTTATTGAAATTAATCGTTTCGTTGCGATACATTCAGGATTATTACCCCTCATGCACATCATACTTCTTGTCCAGGTTGTTCATCATGTAGACATAGGTCCAGATCAGTATAACGAAGGTAATCATGGAACCCTGATTGGCGAACCAGAAACCGACCGGAAATCCGCCGATCATATAAGCATCGAGCTGATCGACGAACATGATGCCGCAAACAAATGAAACAAAAAACCAGATAGCGAGGTGAACCATGATGATCACCAGATTCTCTTTCCAATACGCCTGTAATTCTTTAGTTGCGTGAACTGACATATTACCTCCTCATGTTTGATGTTAACTCTTTTAACTGTTTCCCGAGATTAATTTGGCTTTTACCTCCTTTCCATTTGGCTGGCAGCCAGCCAGCCCATGCCCCATTTTTCGGGCGGTTAGTGGTTGTAGTGTCTGCTTCAACTGGTTTGTTAAGCTTTGAGTCTGATAAATTAAATGACGGATATATTTAGACATATGCCCTTGAATAACCAAACTTCATCGACAGCTGTTCAGCACCTTCCAACATGGAAGGAATCACCTCATCTTCCAGCCGCCCTTGCAGCATGCGGAATGATGGCGCCAGCAGCGTCAAAGCCCCGACTACCTTGCCGGCATAATCACGGACAACCACCGCCACGGCGCAGATTCCGTCACCCAGACCATTGAAATCAACAGCAACGCCCTTGCGGCGTATTTCATCCAGTTCGACTTCCAGCTCTTTCGGGTTCGGGATACCGCGTTTTTTTGAGTTGCGCCCGAAGATATCAATCGAACTGACCGACTTGATAACTTTGCCGGCAGCATTGGTAAAAAACGGGAAGCGCCGTCCAACGAGATCGACAGCCTTGATCTGCTGGAATGAATCGACCATATCAAGGAACAGTACTTCATCATTATTCATGACCGTGATGTAAACCGCCTCGTCCAGCTTGCGTGCCAGTTCAACCATGATCGGGTGCGCCAACCGGATCAGGTTGTCGCTTTTAAGGATGTGCTGTGCCATTTCAAAAGCTTGCAGACCGAGGCTGTATGTCCCGGTTTCAATGTTCTGCTCGACAAGGCCCTTTTCTTCGAGTGTGGCCAGCAGCCTAAAGGCCTTGTTGCGGCTTATTTCCAGTTTTTCTGCAAGGACGATAACTGTCGGACGAGCGCCGTCCTGGGCAAGGGCCTCCAACAAATCAATGGCCTTAACAACGGCTTGTACCGAATACAGACCTTTATCTCTCATGATGTTTACTCCGCTTATATAAAATGGTTTCCACACTTAAAACAGTGACTACAGACATAAGCCTTTATAAATATACATTGATAACGGATAGTTATAATCAATTGAATATGTATGCGCGTAAACGTAAACGTACGGCATAATTAATTGCAGCAAAGCATTTGAAACTTGAAACAGTTTTTTACAATGTGGGGCTTAACAGAGGTTAAACAGTGAGGGCAACAGGGGGGGCTCTACCATGAGGAATTTCAGAATGATAATCAAAAATAGACAGTATCGGCGCTGATAGATAGCATTGTTGGGATCGGTAAGTGAAAGAAGGTAACTTGGCTGAACGGACTGCTCTACGAACTACAGATATTGAAGTTTTTCCAGACTCCTCTAACTGGGTATTTTGAGTGGCCGGTTTATCGAAATTAGGAATTTTGTCCGTCGAAAAGGAGACCGGCGCAATAACCAGTAATAATAAAATAACTATTTGGCAAAGCATCCTTTTCATAGCGAACCCTTAAGTCAACCGGCCAAGCAAAATCTTACCAAGAATTAATTTGTACCGCAAATAATCTAGACCACAAATCAAATATCGTTGTATTTCTTATGCAACATAATTCTATTTATGTCAATTTTTTTTTAAAATAACACTTCATCAATTCCATGGTGCGCTTAAGTACATGTTTAACATAGTTATTTTATTTGATTTTGTTGGTGAGCATTATCAATATACGTGTTATTTTTAAATACTAGCAAGTCATATACTACGATCTTGTCACACACTTATATGCCATTGTTTTACCGTTCTGAATAATATTGTTAACACTCTGTAGATTCACCGGACGCATACGAGCACAGCCCGCCCGGTACCGGGCGGGCTGCATTATGTCAGGAAAAATATTTGGCTTACAACTGGTGTCAGTGAAACAGCTTGTACTGGACCATATAAGCGGCGATACCGCCAAAGTACCCCACCAGAGCGAGCCCGCTGATCTGCTTGACGTACCAGAAAAAATGGATTTTCTCCAGTCCCATGGCGGCGACCCCGGCAGCGGAGCCGATTATAAGAATTGATCCGCCGGTGCCGGCACAATACGCAATAAATTCCCACAGGAAACTGTCAGGCGGATACTGGGTCATGCTGTACATGCCCATGGATGCTGCCACGAGCGGGACGTTATCGACAATGGCACTAACCAGTCCGATGATAGTGACGATCACATCCTGACGGCCAACGGAGTGATCGAGCCATTTTGCCAAAGATGCCAGGATATGGGTATGCTCGAGTGTCGCCACCGCAAGCAGGATACCGATAAAAAATACAATCGAGCTCATATCAATCTTCATCAAGGCATGCACCAACGTGAGATGTTGTTTGTCATCATGATCCTTTTTGCGGTGAACCAACTCTCCAACCATCCAGAGAAACCCAAGTCCGAATAGTATCCCCATAAAAGGTGGCAAATGGGTTATCGTCTTGAATACCGGTACGCAGACCAGAATGCCAAGTCCCATGAAAAACATCAGGTTACGCTCAAATAGTGTGGTCTGAAGCAATCCGTTATCTTCCAATTGTGTTGGTGTCACAACCTCTCGCCCTTTTAACATCCAGCTAACCACCAGCAACGGAACTATCAGATTGACAATGGAAGCCATAAAAACACCCTTCATAATGGCAAGGGTTGTAATCTGGCCGCCGATCCACAACATTGTCGTAGTTACGTCACCAATTGGTGACCAGGCACCACCGGCGTTGGCGGCAATCACAATCATTCCTGCAAAAAACAACCGGTCTTCCTGCTTATCCAGAAGTTTTTTCATCAAGGATATCATGACGATTGTCGTCGTCAGGTTGTCCAAAACCGAGCTAAGGAAAAAGGTTACAAAACCGACCAGCCACATCAGTGATGAGAGTCTGGTTGTTTTAATCCTTGATGTGATAACTTCGAAACCGTTATGGGCATCAACCACTTCTACAATTGTCATGGCTCCCATCAGAAAAAATACAATCTGGGCTGTGGATGCCAGTGATTCATCCAGTTGATGGCCGACCTGAGCATGATCTCCGCTTGAAATTGCGTATATAGTCCAGAGCAGACCGGCTCCCATCAGTGCCGAAGCGGATTTGTTGATGCCGATCGGGTGTTCCAGGGCAATCGCAGCGTAAGCAATGATAAACACAACTATGAGCATGGTCAGCATGGTGTGTCACTCCTGACAGTAGGGTATAATTCACGGCTCAGCTTTATTCTTATCAAAGTTAATCATCAGGCGTTCATCGTCACCAGGCAGGATTCCACTTATAATCATGCCGCCAATGGCGCCATACACAACCGCCGACAGTACAGAGACAATCAGCAGATTGGGCGCACCCCCCAGTGCTGCGATGCCCAGCAGCAGTCCGCTGATTGCTCCGACACTGCCTAGAACAATCGCTCCATAACGAGGCGATGCAATTTTTCCGACGGCCCAACCTGCTGTTCCCCAGAACAGTGCCGTGTGGGCGAAATAATCCGCAAGAAGAAATCTAATTTCGAAGTGATCACCACCGATGAAGGATGTGATCGCAGTCGGAATAATGGTAGTCGTCAAGCTCATCCCGGCCGCCATCCCAAGCAGCGCTGCAACAAACTTGCGAATATTCTTTCGTTTGAATACGGTGACTTCCCGTTTTGCAGCTTTTTCAAAAAACTTCATACGTACTCCATCCTCAAACTGTAATGGATAATTGATTGAAACGTATGCCATGTTGATCATTGCTTATAAAAAACGCGGCTGCCGTTTCGGGCAGCCGCACAAATTTCTGCATATCAAATAATGCTCATTCGATCAATGCCCGGCAGAAGGAGGCACAACCAGCTTGCCCGGGTAACGGAGACTTCCAACCAGGTCCTGGATTTCCTGCGGAGGCTCAGGAGTAAACTTGCCGACCACATACATGACGATAAAGTTCAGAGCAGCGCCAACAGTGCCGATCCCTTCCGGTGAAATACCGAACCACCAGTGATCCTTATTGTTAAAGGCGGGGTTGACGAACTTGAAGTAACTGATGTAGGCGGCCACAAAAACAATACCGATGAACATGCCGGCCAGTGCGCCTTCCTTGTTAGCTTTCTTGTTGAATATTCCCATCAAAATACAGGGGAAGAAGGATGCCGCTGCCAGACCGAAAGCGAAGGCGACCACCTGTGCCACAAAGCCGGGAGGATAAATACCGAACAGACCGGCAATACAGACCGCCACACCGGCAGCGGCTCGCGCCCAGAGCAATTCTGCTTTTTCCGACATGTCTGGAGTGACAATCCCCTTCATCAAATCGTGGGAAATTGCGGCAGAGATTACCAGCAACAGACCGGCCGCTGTCGAGAGTGCGGCGGCCAGACCACCGGCACCGATCAAACCAACGACCCAGTTGGGAAGTTTGGCAATTTCAGGGTTTGCCAACACCATGATATCCTGGTCGATTTTGACTTCGTTGGCGCTCTTGGGATCATCCCACTTGCCTTTGGCAATTTTCATGATGCCGTCGCCGTTTTTGTCTACAAACTTGACCAAACCGGTTTTTTCCCAGTTTTTAAACCAGGAGGGAGCTTTGGCATACTCTACATTATTAATCGATTTGACAAAGTTGGTACGGGCAAAAACAGCGATTGCCGGAGCGGTAGTATAGAGCAGTGCAATGAAGAGCAGCGCGTAACCGGCCGAGGAACGGGCATCGCGCATTTTGGGCACGGTGAAGAAACGGATCAGGATGTGCGGCAGACCGGCGGTTCCGATCATCAGCGACATGGTAATGAACCATACATCGATCCTGGGACGTATGCCTGAGGTGTATTCAGCAAAACCAAGATCCTTCTGGAGACCGTTTAGTACATCCAGCAGGTACTTACCCTGGGTAGTTGCATCACCAAGACGTGCGGCGCCCTCGGCGGAAATTGTTGATCCCATGCCGAGCTGCGGAATCGGGTTGCCGGTCAGCTGCATCGAGATGAAGATAGCCGGAATCAGATAGGCGACAATCAGAACGCAATACTGTGCCACCTGAGTGTAGGTAATCCCTTTCATGCCGCCCAGGGTGGCATAAAAAAAGACCAGTGCCATGCCGATGATAACACCCATATTGATGCTAACACCCATGAAGCGTGAGAAAACGACTCCGACTCCGCGCATCTGACCGGCAACGTAGGTAAACGAAACGAAAATGGCACAAAGTAGTGACAAGACGCGGATGGAGTTGGAATAATACCGGTCACCCATGAACTGCGGGATAGTAAACTTGCCGTATTTGCGCAGATACGGTCCGAAGAGCATGGCCAGGAGAACGTAGCCTCCGGTCCACCCCATCAGGTAGAAAGAGCCGTCACGTCCCATGAACGAGATCAGACCGGCCATGGAGATGAAGGAAGCGGCCGACATCCAGTCAGCGCCTGTGGCCATGCCGTTCAGGATTGGAGGCACCGATTGTTCGGCAGCGTAGAAGTCACCGGTTGACTTTGCCCGTGTAGCATAGGCGATGTAGATGTACAGGGCAAAGCTGAGGCCCGTAAGAATCCAGGTCCAGGTAAGTATGCTCATAGTTTGTCACCTCGTAATTTAATTGAATGTAATCGTGTCACCGCGGCACGTCCGGGATTATCACCCCTCATGCACATCATACTTCTTGTCCAGATTGTTCATCATGTACACATAGGTTGTGATCAAAATTACAAAGACAAATATCGATCCCTGGTTGGCAAACCAGAAACCGAGCGGATATCCGCCGATCATGAATTTGTCGAGCTGATCAACAAACATGATGCCGCAGAAAAATGAGACGAAAAACCAGATAGCAAGGTGAACCATGATAATGACCAGATTCTCTTTCCAATACGCCTGTAATTCTTTAGTTGCGTGAACTGACATAATACCTCCCCATGTTTAATGTTAACTCCCTTTAAAACTGTTCCCGAAGTTGATTTGGCTTTTCCTCCTTCCCGTGCGGGTGGCCTTCGGCCAACCCCTGCCCAAATCGACGGATGGTATTGAGTAAAATAAAACGGTTGAACACCTAAGCGTATGCCCGTGAATATCCGAATTTCATTGATAACTGTTCGGCACCCTCCAGCATGGAAGGGATCACCTCCTCCTCCAATCTCCCTTGCAGCATGCGAAAAGACGGCGCCAGCAGCGTCAGCGCCCCGACGACCTTGCCGGCATAGTCACGAACTACCACTGCCACGGCGCAGATACCGTCTCCAAGCCCGCCAAAATCAACCGCGACTCCCTTGCGGCGAATCTCGTCCAGCTCCACCTGCAACTCTTTCGGATTCGGGATACCGCGCTTTTTGGAGCTGCGACCGAAGATATCAATCGAACTTACCGACTTGATAACCTTGCCGGCTGCGTTGGTAAAAAACGGGAAGCGCCGCCCCACAAGGTCAACCGCTTTTACCTGTTGAAATGAATCGACCATATCGAGGAACAGTACTTCATCATTGTTCATGACCGTAATGTAGACCGCCTCATCCAGTTTGCGTACTAGCTCCACCATGATCGGGTGAGCCATCCGGATCAGGTTGTCGCTTTTAAGAATGTGCTGTGCCATTTCAAAAGCATGCAGACCGAGATAATAGGCTCCGGTCTCCAGGTTCTGTTCAACAAGTCCCTTGTTTTCGAGAGTAGCCAGCAGACGAAATGCTTTGTTGCGACTTATTTGCAATTTATCTGCAAGTTCAGGAACCGTTGGACAGGCACCGTCCTGAGCAAGGGTTTCAAGTAAATCAATCGCTTTAACAACTGCTTGCACCGAATACAGACCTTTGTCTCTCATAATATTAATACTCCGATCGTATTAAATAGTTTCAATACATGTTTGATGCAAAAACATAAGGGGGCACCCAAATGACTCCAAACGCACAGCAGGGTACGTCAGCAATTGCACACCTTGAAACAGGGCAAACAGGAGCATTCAAAGGTGCTTAATCAATATGAATCAGCAGATTGTTTAAAAATTTTACGGTGAAACAAAAAGGGGACTATGCGAATGAAACAACTGGAGGGGCCCTGCCATGTTGAATGTCCTGTTTGAATCCAAAGACGGGGGATTGTGGAGTTAATGCGAATATTTTTTCAGAAATCGGGATAACAGCCAACTGCATCGGAATAACAGCTCTGCGAACTGCAGCAGCGAGTGTTTTTATTGACTCCTGAGCAGTGGCCGTTTTCGTAGCGGGAACATCAAAGTTTGGAATTCTTTCTGTGGAGAATGAAACGGGTGCTATCACCAGAAGTGAAAAAATCACTATTTGACAAAGCAGCCTTTTCATCAATAAACCTCGTTGCACTTATCAGATCTGATAAAACCATCCGCACCAACCAACAACAAACAACCCTACTATTACCATAAATCAAATATCGTTCTTAATTTCTATGCAACAATATTTTATTCGTGTCAATGTTTTTTTCGCAAGACGTATTATTTTTTAATCATTCCCATAAAGACCTGTTATACAAGGCATTATATTTAACGAATTACTGTTTGTTTCTTCAATATTTTTTTTATTTCTTTATTTTATCTGCATCCAAACTGACACTTTCATCGTTATTATATTCACCTGTTATGCGGTTTTACCTAATGCCGTTATACTTGTCTTTGCAACATGCATCACGGCAGGTAACGACACTGGCATTGAAATGTATTGCAATCACTTCTCAAGTAAGAAAGAATGTGTTGCCAAATGCTTCTGCACGGGGGAGACATGCCGGTAATCAGTGAAGACAGTTTTTTCTTCATTACAGTCGATACAATCTGTCATAGACCGGCCATTACCTGCCCGCCCGATATGGGACTGGTCGAAATGGCCAGACTCATGAAAAGTCATAACATTTCCGGGATCGTAGCGGTTGATGATCAAAAGCCGGTCGGGATCGTTTCCCTGCGCGATCTGCGCAACCTGATAGCAGACTCGGTGAATGATATATCAGGCATGTCGGTCCGCGACGTAATGACCACTGGGTTAATTACCATCCGCAGCAGCGACTATCTGTTTAAAGCCATTTTTTTGATGGCCAAACACAACATCCACCGCCTGGTTGTAGTTGACGAAAATGACAATCTATCCGGGGTACTGACCGACACCGATCTGCTCCGGGTCCAGACCCGCAGCCCACTCTACCTCGTTCAGGAAATTGAATCCGCCGGCTCTATCGAGCAGTTGCACATCATCGGACAGAAAATGAATGGCATGCTTCAGTATGCGGTCAAGACCAATGCCGACGCACAAAGCCTTATTCAGTTAATCGCCCACTTTAACGACGCTTTCACACAACGCCTGATATATATCCTGGACAACAATCATGGCGTGCGACTGCCACCGGGCGCAGCTTTTTTAGCTTTGGGAAGCGAGGGACGACAGGAACAAACTCTGCGCACGGACCAGGACAATGCCATTGTTTACCGGGATGATTTTTCTCCTGCGAAAATTGCGGAGGTGCGACGTTTTGCAGAACGCATAGTGGCAGCCCTTGAAAGTGTCGGAGTGCCGCTCTGCCCCGGCAATATGATGGCCAGCAATCCGGAGTGGCGCCACAGCCTGTCAGAATGGAAACAACTGACTCAAAAATGGATAACCACGCCTACGCCCGAGGATACGGTTTACTTCGGGGTATTTCAGGATTTGCGTGTACTGCATGGCGACCTGTTTTTTGAAACGGAATTACGCGCTCATATCTGCGAATGCACCAAAAGTAATTCACTTTTCTTTCCAAGCATGGCTCGAAATATAGTTCGCTTCAAACCGCCTTTAGGCATGTTCGGCCGTCTGCTGGTAGAAAAAAAAGGTGAACAACGTGGCAAACTTGATCTTAAAAAAGGCGGTCTGTTTGCATTGACCAGGGGAATTGGATTAATAGCCCTGGAAGCCGGGATCATGGGAGGGACAACCTGGACCAAGCTGGAGCGCCTGAACCATCTCCATCTGATATCTGACCACGACCTCGAGATTATTGGGGATGCGTTTACTTTTTTGATAAAAATGCGCTTGGAAAAACAGATGGTAGCATTGTCATCCGGCAAGGAACCTGTAAATTTTATCGATCCGCTGGTTTTGGTTGACCGGGACCGGGTTCAGCTTCGCGCCGCTTTTCGAGGCGTAAACACTTTGCTCAATATACTGAAAAGCCGTTACAAGCTTGATATGATGGCCCGTTAGAGATAGAATGTTGGCCCATTACCGAATGCAATGCTGTCCCACAGAAGGATGATTATCCGTATGACAGCCATTTCAAGCACATACAAACATAATCCCAGCGTCATGTCTGAAATAATAGACGGCCGGACTTTTTTATCTGGACGTATTTTAAAAAGATATTTGTCCCAACAGTTGATCATCATTCTGCTTCTGCTGACCCCGATTACACTCTCAACTGACAATTTACCAAACTTTCAACCTGAGTGCGAAACGAGTAGTTCGCTAAACATCAAGCAATGCCTCAACTCTGCACGATTCTGCAATTCCGGTTTAAATATCCGCAAACCCGGACAATTAAGGCCCGCTCCGCATTATTTCTCTGCACTGACAATCATTCCTGTCCACCTGCTTATCTCTTTTGTTGCTCCTGGTCGAGCCCCTCCAGCCTGATTCCCATCCATATTTTATTACGGCATCAATCATCCAACCAGCAGTCATGTCGCTGGATTATTGCTATGGCGGATCCCTCGGACTGATCTGTATCAGATTTTAATATGCGCACGAATCAACCTTGCAACAAACAGGGGTCTGTCGACTTCAAAATGCTCATTTTTGGAGGCATTATGATAGACTTCTTAATCAAACTGTTTAAGTCAATGGATAATAACGATGGAACCTGCGCTTGTTGCGGCAGATGCTGTGAAGAATTCGGAGGCCATTTGCATGCCTATCAATCGGATCTCCTGCGCTGGAAAAAAGAAAACCGTGGTGATCTTCTTCAGCGTGTAAACCGATTAGGCTGGATCTGGGTCGATCCTGAAACCAAGCAACCATTAAACAGATGCCCGTTCATTCACAAAACGGAACAACATCTCTCAATTTGCCTTATTAACGAAACGAAACCGCAAATATGCAAAGACTACCCAACCATGGAGCATGGAAAAAGATGTATCCGTGAAACTAAAAAGGAAAAGTATACATGATGAAGTTCTTATTAATTGCATTGCAGATTACATTTTCAGCACAATCTGCACTGGCTTCGGGAAACAGCGGTGAAGTCCTGGATCTGACCAAGACTGGCATGGGTATCATTGCTCTGGTGCTGTTTGTAGCGGCCTACCTTCTTGTCATCTTTGAAGAACAGCTCCATCTGCAAAAAAGCAAGCCTGTCATCGTTGCTGCCGGTGTTATCTGGGTACTGGTTGCAATCACCTATCAAGCAGTTGGCAAGCCCGAGCATGCCCATGCCGCCATCTTGCACAACCTCGCTGAATATGTTGAACTGTTCCTGTTTCTGCTGGCTGCCATGACCTATATCAATGCCTTGGAAGAGCGCAACGTTTTCCGCGCGTTGCGTTCCTGGCTGGTAAACAAGGGTTTCACCCTGCGAACAGTTTTCTGGATGACCGGGCTGCTGGCATTCTTTATCTCCCCAATAGCAGACAATCTGACCACAGCCCTTCTAATGGGAGCCGTAGTCATGGCCGTGGGCGGCACCAACACAAAGTTCGTGGTTATCGCCTGCATCAATATCGTAGTCGCAGCCAATGCAGGGGGCGCTTTCTCGCCATTTGGAGACATCACCACTTTGATGGTATGGCAAAAGGGCAAGGTCAGCTTTTTTGATTTTTTCGCCATTTTCGTGCCATCAGCTGTCAACTGGCTGATTCCGGCGATCATAATGAGTTTTGCCGTAGCAAAAGGAAAACCGGAAGTCAGCAATGAGACTGTGCTTATGAAGCTTGGAGCCAAACGGATCATGGCTCTTTTTCTTTTAACCATTATTACGGCAGTTTCCTTCCACAACTTTCTGCACCTGCCACCGGCGGTCGGTATGATGCTTGGATTCGGATATCTCTCACTTTTCGCTCACTACCTGAATAGAGTGGAGAACCGGCTGTCAAATGGAGGCTCGCCTCTTGATGAAACCGGCCACAAACATACAAGTTTCGATTTTTTCCATAAGGTTGCGAATGCTGAATGGGATACGCTGCTGTTTTTCTACGGCGTGATTCTCTGCGTGGGTGGTTTGGGGCAGTTCGGTTACCTGGCCGGAGTGTCCAAATTCATGTACGACGGCCTGGGACACACGAGTGCAAACATCCTTGTTGGCGCTCTTTCGGCAATTATTGATAACATCCCGGTCATGTTTGCGGTGCTGACCATGGACCCTCAAATGTCCCACGGCCAGTGGCTGCTGGTAACACTGACCGCCGGGGTTGGCGGCAGCCTGCTTTCGGTTGGTTCTGCCGCCGGAGTTGCTTTGATGGGATCAGCAAGGGGAGCATATACTTTCGGAGCTCACTTGAAATGGAGCTGGGCGATCGCTTTGGGATACGCCGCCAGCATCATCGTACATCTGCTAATCAACGCTAAATATTTTACGCATTGACACAGGAGTTGCTGAGCAGGACAGTTCCGCGTGCAAAAATGCTATCAGCGTTTTACACGCGGATCCAGCGCGTCCCGAATACCTTCGCCCAAAAGGTTGTAAGCCAGAACTGTCATCAGGATGGCCAAACCTGGAAAGAGCGACAGCCACCAGGCGAATTCGATATAATCTTTACCGGAAGTGAGAATATTGCCCCAACTCGGCGTAGGGGGTTGAACGCCGATACCTAGGAACGAGAGGGCCGATTCGGTCAGGATCGCCCCGGCCACGCCGAGAGTTGCGGCAACCAGTACCGGAGAGATCGCATTGGGGAGGATATGGCGGAAGATGATTCGGGCATTGGAGCATCCGATACATCTTGCGGCCAGAATATAATCCATCTCGCGGATCGAGAGTGTCTCGGCCCGCACCAGTCGTGCCACCCCCATCCAGCCGGTCAGACCGATCACCATCATGATGTACCAGATTGATGGTTCCAGAAAGGTGATCACCGCCAGAATCAGAAAAAATGCCGGGAAGCAGAGCATGATATCAACCAGGCGCATCAGTGTGGCGTCCACCAGGCCGCTATAATAACCGGAGAGCAGACCGATCACCGTGCCGATACTGACGGCAATACCGACCGCCACAAATCCAACCTTGAGCGAAATTCGCGCACCATACAACACCCTGCTGAATACATCACGTCCAAGCTCATCAGTGCCGAACCAATGCTGCCAGGAAGGCGCTGACAGGACATGCCAGGCGTTGATTTCGTTTGGATCATAGGGTGAGATCAAGGGGGCCATCAACGAGATCAGAAACAGAGCCAGCACCACGACTCCGCCGACCAGAGCCAGCTTGTTGCGCTTGAGGCGCGGCCAGAAAATCGAATAGAAATAGGTGTACTTTAATACCATTCCCTACCCCTCCCCATGCCTAATGCGCGGATCAGCCACGGCATAGCAGAGATCTGCAGCCAGATTGCCGATCAGCGTCAGAAAGGCCCCGATCACCAGAATACCCATTACAACCGGATAATCCCGCGACATGACCCCCTGATAAAAAAGCTGTCCCATGCCCGGTATGGCGTAAATGGTTTCAAAAATGACACTGCCACCGATCAGACCGGGTATCGAGAACCCAAGCAGCGTAATCAGCGGCAGCAGAGCGTTTCTAAGGGCATGTATGTAGATAACCACACTCTCCGGCAGTCCCTTGGCACGGGCGGTGGTTATATAATCCTGGCTGATGACATTCAGCATGGCGGAGCGCATGTAACGGGAAAGCCCGGCCAGACTGCCGAACGAAGCCACCATGACCGGCATGATCAGATGTTTGGCCAGATCCCACAAATATGGAATTGTTCCCCAGTTATCACTTCCCAAAGTATGCAGACCGGAAATCGGGAGCCACCCCAGCTTGACCCCGAAGAAGTACATCAGCAGCAGCGCCAGCCAGAAGGTCGGTACGGCAAATCCGACAAAGACAAAGACGGTAATGCCCTTGTCCAGCCAGGTATCCCGACGGGTAGCGGCCAGAATGCCGATCGGAATTGCCAAGCCGAATTCCAGAACCAGGGCGACAACATTCAGTGAAATAGTCACCGGCAGACGTTCCTTGATCTTGTCAAGTACCGGTCGGCCATCGGATGAAAATGATCGTCCCAGATCCAGTTTGGCCAACTTGCCGACCCAGCTGAAATACTGTTCGTGCAGAGGTTTATCCAGACCGTAGAACTTGGTCAGGCGTTCGCGGGCCTCCTTGCCGACCTTGGGGTTCATGGCCATCTGCATTTCCACCGGCTCGCCGGGAGCCAGGTGAATAACGGAGAAGGTGATCAGGGTAATGCCGATCATCAGCGGGATCAGCATCAGTATTCGTTTGAGTAGGTAGCTGGTCATTGTATATATTCTCTCATGGGTGGGTTTGCTTCCAAGCTCTGCGAAGTGCAGACAGGGTACGGGCCTGGACTGCGATGGTTGCCGCGCCCTTCTTCTCCCAATTGGATACGGAAGCGGCGGTCACCTGGACACGGGCAGCAAAGGCAGACTGGGTCTCGCCCAGGGATGAGCGCCAGGCGCATATGGTCTCTCCGGTCAGTGGTTCAGGAAATGAAACCTCGGGAGTTGTTTTTTTTGATTTCTTTGTCGCAGGTCTGACCATAATGCCCGGGAGAGCTTCCCCGGCATCGGCCATCTCGACACCGAACACATCCGCCAGACCGCTGTTGGCGATCCTGCGGCGGGATGTTCCGGCTTTGGCGGCAACCGTTACCGCTGCCGAAACATTAACAAGCTCTTCGTGATTCACCCCTCGCAGCAGGAACAGCATCTCCGGGGAATGGTCCAGACGCGCCCCGACACCATACAGCACCGCCGCCACATGCTTGCACATGCCGGCCCAGTCCGGGCAATTGCAATCGAACTTCATCTCGCCCGGCAGCGGAAACAGGCCCTGCCTGCGGTCCGATACTACCTCCATCACAGCACTGTCCAGCTTTCCACGCAACAGATCGATCAAAGATCCGATCCGCCCGGTGCAGGAATATTTGACGGCATCCCATTTCTTTTTCACGAGCGGAGTGATGGTGATTGAAACGTTGTACAGTTTCGATCCGCTGACAATGGCTTGGATGCAGCCTGGCTTCACATCCAGATGGCAGACCGAGCCATTCCTGACGTAGGCACGGCCACGTGGCAAGCGGTTGGCATAATCGCTGAACGACTCCATATGGTCGCACCACCCCTTGCCCCAGAAAGAATCGGCGATCTTGCGTCCGGGCAGTTCTACCGGCTGCACCTTCAAGCCCTTCTTTTTCATCTTTTCAAGCTGCTTCTGTGCTTTTGCACGACGCACAGCCACCGGCACATAGGGCGCGTATCCGTAGTAGCTCATTGGAGATGTGTCCTCCTGATTATGGTGTAAATGCTGTTGGTACTATTAAGCTCCCTGGCACCTTTCATGAATCCATCTCGATGACCAGTCCATGTTCCTCGCACCATTCAAGCAGAGCTGCTCTGGTTCGTGTATTTTCAAAAGCATACCATTCTTCCAGAAAACCTTTCTCTGCCAGCAATTCCTTATAGCGCCCGTACGCGCCGCGCCGCGAGAATATGGCAACTACACGGTTTGTCAGTTCAGAACAGTGGCTCCGGACAAACTCCATTACCAATGGTTTCCCCAGATCAAGATCATTTTTGTGCGGGATAGCGATATAATCATCGTTACCATCCCATCATCGGGTTACTCACTATCGCCGGTATTTTCCGAAGCAAAAAAAGTCTCGCCCGTGATCCGATGAACAACGGCGCTATGCTCAAATGGAGCGGCGCTGCTTACAAATAAAAAAGCGTCTCCTATGTTTGAGTAATTCATCAGACACTCCTCAATGTTGTCAGCAGTTTAAGTGCGTTATTAGTAAATCATCAGAACATCGTGGGCGCTGAGCTGACGGCTTTATCGGTAAGGTCTAGCGCACTGGTTGAGATTTGGTCTCTATCGTCATTTGAAATAGCTGCCCTAATGTCAGATCGTCATTGATTACACTGGCCAAGCCTAATCGGTACTTCTTCTCCAGGAGAATTGAAAATGTTTCGAGTTCGAGGACATCCGGCCAACCTTCAGCGGGGTACAGCGCTCGATAGACATCCATGATTTTATCGTTTGGGTTGAATTTAAGTCGTTTCTTACTGCTGAATGCAAATCCTCTGACGAAACACTCTAGAAACTCCCTGATTGCATCTTTGCTTGCTTGCGGGAACTGTTTCCGCCATTCACCCCCTGTACAGTTGCGAGTCCAGTATTGATTTATTCGTCTTTTGCCTCCTGAACAGGCAAAGACGCAAGCACCGAGAGCAACGAGAATCATCATAAAGATTTGAATTTTTGTTTGTGTCATTTTGGTGATCTACCCAAATGGAACATTTAGTCTGTAATCATGAAGACGTTATAGTGATGTTCCTATTATATTCACCGCCATGCCACCCGCTACGCTTGCCAATCGGTCATCGTTCGTCCACAGCTCTGTACAATCATGATGCAGTGCTGTTGACAAATGTAGCGCATCAGGCGTTTTTATCCCAAATTCAGCCCGGAGCCGCGCAGCTTCGCGATATACGGTGTCAGGCATTTCAAGCTTCAAGTTAAGCGAGAAAAATCGGTTGAATTTGTCGAGCAGATCTTTGCGTTCCAAGCGGAGAGGCAACACGAGGCATTCAAGTTCAGTTAAAGGGCTGAAACTGACGATCCCATTAAGTTGTGCCAAGGCATTTTCAATGGCCGCACAATATGCGGGATGCTCCTCAACAAGGTAAATTGCAGTGCATGAATCGAGATATACCTTCCGCATTAGTCCCATGCCTCGCGCTCTTCAAGTATCTGTTGGTCAATTTCTTCCGAAGACAACCGTGAGGATGCCGCAATGCGGTTGTTATTCAGGAAATCCAACAATGCGGAACTGTTTCCGGCCTTGCTGTCAATGGCACCGATTGTGACAGGTGCTGATTCGCACGATTTTTCCATGCGCTCATACACATCAGCTGCAACGAGTACCGCTTCCAGACGGTTGTTCCTGATAATGGCTACCTTTTCGCGCCGGTGTTGCACAACGCTGCTTAAAACCGCACCAAAATTGCGTACAACTTCGCTGGACGACATGATTTCTTCACGGGAATAATGTGCCATAACTGGTTACCCCTTAGTAATAAGTATGCATAAAATTATACGCAATATTTCA
The DNA here is from genome assembly GCA_009684515.1 of Geobacter sp. Lineage (GTDB taxonomy): Bacteria > Desulfobacterota > Desulfuromonadia > Geobacterales > Pseudopelobacteraceae > JACRCG01. Next base: position 12,267 of record WKKS01000008.1, on the reverse strand, counting down.
TGTATGGCAATGATAATTTCTGCACATGTCTCATATCCCGGCTTTCTCAAGATCCAGCGCCACCAGCTTCAACAGTGCCTCGTCATCCATCTCGGTCAGCAGCATTTCCGCCCCTTCCAGCAGTTCCGTGGCCAGTCCGGCCTTGGCAGTAATCATTGCATCGATCTTCTCTTCCACCGTTCCCTTACACACAAACTTGTGCACCATGACATTCTTTTTCTGTCCGATACGGAAAGCTCGGTCTGTGGCCTGATTTTCCACGGCTGGATTCCACCAGCGGTCGAAATGTATGACATGGCTTGCGGCGGTCAGATTCAATCCGGAGCCGCCGGCTTTGAGAGAGAGCACGAAGTATGGCGGTCCATCTTCATGCTGGAAGTGATCCACCAGTTTTTTACGTTCGGATACCGGTGTACCGCCATGCAGCACCAGACCGGGGCGACCGAAGAGTGTGGTCAGGAAATTGGCTATCGGACCGGTCATCTCCCGGAACTGGGTAAAGATCAGAACCTTCTCCTGACGCGAAGCGATTTCTTCAGCCAGTTCACGCAGTCGCATAAACTTGCCGCTGCGCTCTTCTGCATAATCTCCATCACCCAGAGACTGGCCGGGGTGGTTGCAGATCTGCTTGAAGCGCATCAAAAAGGAGAGAATCAGACCGCGCCGCTTCATGCCGCTTTCCTGTTGTTCCTTGAGTGCGTCGGTCAGTTCTTTCACCGCCAGAGCATACAACCGCGCCTGGGCCTTACTGAGTCCGCACCAGGCCGCCATCTCAACCTTGTCGGGCAGATCACTGATGACACTCCGGTCACTTTTCAGGCGGCGCAGGATGTAGGGCTGCACCAGAGAGCGCAAGGGGGCATATGAAGGTGGTTCGGAACTTTCCAGAGAGGAAACAAATTTTTTGAAACGAGGTGCGGTACCAAGCAGGCCGGGGCAGATGAAATCGAACAACGACCAAAGATCGGAGAGACGGTTTTCAACCGGGGTACCGGTCAGGGCAATCCGCGCCCTTCCGGAAAGAGTCTTGACCGCCCTGGCCTGCTGCGTACCGGCATTTTTGATGGCCTGGGCCTCGTCCAGCACAATCAGGTTCCACTCCAGCTTTCTGATCCACTCCTGGCGCTGCAGCATGCCATAGGTTGTCAGCACCGCATCGACTGATGACAACTCCAGTTCAGGGTTGGCAGAAATACGTTCCAGTTGCGACCGTTCCGTTTCTGACGAATGAAGGCAGACAACAGTCAGTGACGGTGCAAAACGGGCCAGTTCGCTTTTCCAGTTGGAGAGCAGCGAAGCCGGCAGCACCAGCAGGCTGGGCACGTTTTTACCAGGACGTCCCCGCTGTGCCAGCAGCAGGGAGATAACCTGAATGGTCTTGCCCAGACCCATGTCATCGGCCAGACAGGCGCCCAACCCCAGTTCCGACAGGAACCAGAGCCAGTTAAGACCAGTCTGCTGATAGGGGCGCAAAGTTGCCAGCAGATCTGAACCGGCCTGCACGGCCGCCAATCGGGCCGGTTCACGCAATCCGGCCAGCATGTCACGTAACTGGTCGCCCGCTTCCACAAAGGCCCAGCCGGTTTCATCCAGCATGGGATCATTGCCGGACAGATCGCGCCGGGCACCGGCCAGAAGACGCATCCCTTCCACGAATGAAAGCCCGCCGCCTTCAGCTTCGGACTCCACCCGCCGCCACTGTTCCAGCGCCTGGCTGAGTTTATCGCCATCAACCTCGACCCACTGCCCCCTCAGAAAGGCAAGCCCCTCCCCGGCCGTTGTCAACGCGGCAATTTCCTGTTGGGTTAAATCGGAACCATCCAGCGTCAGCTGTATACGGAAATCCAGCAATGCGTTGGCGGAAAAGGATTCTCCGACATTTGAACCGATGGCAACCTGTACCCTGGGGCGTGGACGTTTTTTCCACCAGTCCGGCAGACGCACCACCAAACCGCTACCCTCCAGGGCAGACACATCCTTCAGAAAAGGGTAAGCTTCCTCCGGCGTCCAGGCCAGCGGATGATAGATATCGCAGCTCTCCAGCAACTCGTTTACCCAATCGCAGCTTTTACTGGCCTCGTGAACCGGTTCCAGCAGACGCAGCAGCGCTTCGCGGTTGTTGGCCCCGGCATATTCAGCCAGAGCCTGACTCAGCGGCAGATGCTGGGCACGGGCGTTTTTGCCCAGGCGGGGGATGTAAGTGGCCATGAAAGCAAAGGGATATTCGGGATCGTTTTTATTTTCGGCCAGATGAAAGCAGACCCGCCCCACCTGTTTCCAGAGCGGCGCGTACAGGTGTAGAAAACCGGACAACCCTTCCTGATTATGTGCAATAGCATTCAGCACCCAGCGATTGAGATCGCTCCAGATAGCGGCAAAAACGACGGGAGTGCCATATTCAGCACCCGGCATGGGGGGGATATTTAAGGTTAGCTGGGCAAGAGTCGAAGAATCAGGGTGTGGAAGCGGTTCAAGGATCTTTGAAGTCGGCTGGATCTGACAAAGCAGCAGTAGATAACGAGTACCAAAATCTCTCCAGAACAGCCAGGCTGGCGGCCAGTCCGAAGCGGATTTCCCGCCGGCCAGGGCCATGATCCCGGCCGCTTGGGAGGTGGCAAAAGCTTTTAAAATTGGTTCGGAGCGAAAAGGGGTTGAGACGGCAGCATCTAAGCCGGAACCATCCTGGTTGATCATTACCAGATGGCCGGAAGGAGTCAGGCTGAGAATCATGGCACGTACACTTGCTCATTCTTAGGCACATACCATTTGATCTGATTATGACCGATGCCGGCCGGAGCCGGTTCCACACCGCGGATTCGGGCGCTTACCACCGGCAGCGCGTCCGGCACATACAGGAAAGTGTAGGGTTGTTCTTCAGCCAGTATTTCCTGGATACGGAAGTAGGCTTGCTTGCGTTTTTCAATGTCAAATGTGTTGCGTCCTGCCACCAGCAAACGGTCAACTTCCGGATTTTTGTAGCCAATGAAATTCAGCTCCCCCGGCTTGGTCTTACTGGAATGCCAGATATCGTACATATCCGGGTCCTGGGAGATGCTCCAGGCAAGCATGACAACTTCAAAATTGCCTTTGTTGACAAACTCCTTTAGAAAAGCGGCCCACTCTACAATACGGATTTTAACGTCAATGCCTACCTGCCGCAAACGCTGCTGAACTATCTGGGCAGTCATCAGGCGCTGCTGGTTGCCCTGGTTGGTAAGAATGGTGAATTTAAACGGCTTGCCATCTTTTACCAGAATTCCTTCGCTGTTTTTTTCCTTCCAACCGGCTTCGGCCAGCAGTTCTGCGGCATGCTTCGGATCATAGCCAATGTCTTTCACGGTGGGGTTATAGGCCCAGCGCCCCGGCACGATCGGACCATGCGCCTTCTGCCCCATGCCGAAAAGGACCCCTTGAATCAGTTCGTCCTTGTTGATGGCGGCAGTCATGGCCTGCCGGATGCGTTTATCGCCAAATAGTGGATGGCGCAGGTTGTAGCCCATGTAAAGGTAGCTGGAGGAGGGGTAACGGTATTTGTTGAAGAGAGAAGTAAAGCTTCGGCTGGAAGTCTGGCGAGCGTACTGAACCGGGGTCAGCCCCATCAAATCAATACCGCCGGCCTTCAACTCCATGTACATAGTGGAAGTGTCCGGGATGATCCGGTAGATGAAACGATCGATATACGGACGCCCCTCGAAATAGTCGGGGTTGGCCTCCAGCACGATTTTCTGACCGGCTACCCACTCCTTGAAACGGTAAGGCCCGGTTCCTACCGGGTTGCGAGCCAGTGGACTCTTGGTAATATCCTGCCCCTCCAGCAAGTGGGCAGGTAAAATGTTCATCCCCCATGAAGCGAGTGCCGGAGCAAACGGTATCCCGTATACCACCTTAATGGTGTGTTCATCCGGTGCAGAAATATTTTTTACCTGCTTAAAATCTTCGGCGTAGGCGGTGGGAGTTTTGGGATCAACGGTAACTCGATAGGTATAAAGCACGTCCCGCGCAGTGAATGGTGCGCCGTCGTGCCATTTGACACCCCGGCGCAGATGAAAGGTAATGGTCAGGCCATCTGGCGAAATATCATACGATTGCGCAAGGTCACTGGTGATGTTAAGATTTTTGTCATATTTGACAAGACCGTTATAAACCTGACCTGCCACTGCGTGGGAAGATGCGTCGGTCGCCAGGATCGGGATTAATGTGGAGGCTTCACCAATAGTCCCCTCAACCAGCGAATCTCCTGTGACAGGTGTCGTTGATGCGGAGCGCTTAGGTTGTGGCTGCGGTGATTCAGAAGTATGACAGGAATTCAGAAAGAAACTGCACAATAGGAGGAACAGCAGGCTTTTGCCCGTTGATATCCTCATTTTTCGCCATGCTCCCCTTTGAACTTGCGGATCTTGTCTGCAAGTTCTTTACGGTCCGGGTCTATGGCAAGAGCCTTGCGGTACTGTTTGAGTGCCTTTTTATATTCGCGCTTGGCGGCATATGCATCTCCCAGGTGCTCTGCAATGGTCGAATCATCATTTACCAGACTGACTGCATCTTCCAGCAATTTAACTGCTTCATCGTAACGCTTCAGCTTGAAATTGACCCAGCCAAGGCTATCGAGAATAAAGGCATCATTGGGACGTATTTCAACAGCCAGCTCAATGTACTTGAGGGCCTCGTCCAGATTGATACCCATCTCAGCATATGTATACCCAAGGTAGTTGAGTGCCTGTGCGTCTCTCGGGTTGAGGGCGAGTACCATCTTCATCCGCTCGATTGATTCAGCACGTTTTCCAAGCTTGTCCAGCAACACTCCAATGCGGAACTGATAGCGAGCTTCCTTTGGAAACAGTCGTTCGTTTTCAAATAGAAATGTCAGGCTTTCCTCAACATTGCCAATTGATTCGTAAAGTCCTGCCAGATTGAGGTACAGCTCAAATTGCCCTTTGTTGGTGGAGATGGCCTCCTTGAGTATTCCGATGGCCTGCTCAGTTTTCCCCTGTTCTTTAAGAATGATGGCGATATGGCCAATTGCCTCCAGGTAAGAAGACGCTTCATGCGGAATTTTTTTGAATTCGTCAGAGGCCTTATCCAGTTCACCTTTTTCCTCAAATGCAATTCCGAGGTAGAGTCGGATATGGTGTGCAGCCGGATCTTTTTCCAAAATTTCACTGAAGACCGCAATAGCCTTGTCGTACTGCTCTAATTCGAGGTAAACCAGGCCGATTTTACGAAAGGTTTCCTGCCCCCCCAGACCGGCTTTCACGGCGTTCCCCAGGTATTCAAGTGCTTCCGGAAAGCGACGCTGCTGTATCAGAAGTTGAATCAACCTTTGAAGCACTGCCCCTCTGTTCACATCCCGGCCAAGCTGCGAACGGTAGCTTTCTATGGCCTGTGAATAGTCACCCATGGCCTCGTATGTGGCAGCCATGTCAATTACCGCCTGATCAAATTCAGGTCTAAGTTCGAGCGTCTTTTTAAAGTAGACGAGCGCCTCCCGATACAGTTTCATCTGGCTATAGGTCCGCCCCAGATAATAGTAACCAAGAACGGATTCAGGGTTTACTTTTATCAGGGATTTGAGAGTAGCTACAGTCTCCTCGTACTCAAACAAACGCATAAGTGATAGCGTCAGATGCAGGTACGCATCTTCTTTGGCTGGATCCAGCTTGACAGCTTTGCGCAGGTAATCTGCGGCCTCCCAGTCTTTACCAGCGGATGACATTATAATCCCTGCAAGCACGTATGGAGGACGATATTCAGGGTCAAGCTTGATCGCTTTGTTAATGTACTCAAGCGCCTCCGGAACCTGACCGATTTTTAGTTTGATTTCCGCAACTTCTGAATTAAGCATTGCAGAGCCAGGATCAAGCTCAATCGCTTCACGCAACAAACTTAAAGCAGCCGGATAATCGCCGTCATGTGACGCAAGCCTCGCCCGAGAATACAGGTACAATGAGCGGGAATAACTATCAATTGTATTATCGACATCTGAAGGGCTATCTTCGTGGTGGGGTGTGCTGATGGCACATGATGCCAGCAACAGGAAGGACATTAGTATGATCAACCGCAACGACATTTAGAATTATTCCATTCTTATTGAATTAGTGATGAAAACTAGCATGAATAGTCATCCTGGTCAAACGATAATCAGGGTTTGCGACAGCTTGCGGATGTGTCCATTTGATGTTACTCTTCATGCAAAAGCGGACGGACACTATGAATGCAAGCATGTTGAAATCATTAATGAATACCGAAGCGTACCCGGTTAAGGCGACTACGGTCGAATTGGTGCAGACACACGTGTCGTGGATCTTTTTGACGGACACGCATGCGTTCAAAATAAAAAAACCGGTCAACTTTGGTTTTCTCGATTTTTCAACATTGGAAAAACGCCGTTTTTACTGTGATGAGGAAGTGCGCCTCAATCGGCGTCTTTGCCCGGATATCTACTTAGGTGTCATTGAACTACGCCAAACTGGAGATAAAGCAACATTCACCGGTGACGGCCCTGTTTTGGATTTTGCAGTGATGATGAAACGACTTCCGGCTGACAGAATGCTGGACAAGTTGGTTGAAAAGGGCGAAGCAACGGTAGATATGATGGAGAACATAGCCAGCGTTATCAGCAGTTTTCATCAGAAAGCCGATTCTTCACAGTACATATCAGAGTTCGGATCTCCTGACAAAATCATGTTCAACTGGAATGAAAACTTTGATCAGATAAAAAGTTACTTGGGCAGAACACTTCCGGCAAGCGAATATGATGCAATATGCAGTTGGGTTTACAAATTTGCAGCTAATAACAGTGATCTATTTAAAAGGAGGGTTGAGCAGGGGTATATTCGTGAATGCGATGGAGACCTGCATTTGGAAAATATCTGCCTGATTGAAGACAAGGTTCATATCTTTGACTGCATAGAATTCAATGAGCGTTTTCGTTACTGCGACACAGCCGCCGACATTGCCTTTCTGTTAATGGACCTGGACTTTCACGGTCACAGCGACTTAGCAAACGCAGTGCATGCTGCCTACAGTACATACAGCAATGATATCGATCTAGATAAGATAGTCGATTTTTACAAAGTTTACCGTGCATTTATTCGTGGAAAGGTTGAAAGTTTTCTTCTGGATGACAGCAATGTTGATTTGGAAACCAGGCAAATTGCTTATAAACGTGCAATAAGATATTTTCGCCTGGCAAGGGGATATTGTGAGAGGACCAGATTGCACCCCACTCTTTTCATAACATGTGGAACAATGGGATGCGGGAAAAGTACTCTGGCCAGGCAGCTCTCATTTGAATTAGGTATTTCTACGTATAACTCTGATTCGGTTCGTAAGATTCGCGCTGGAATCCATGCGGTAGGGTCACGTCAAGAACAGTATGGTCAGGGGATATACAACAATCAGTTCACAGGGCAAGTTTACGAAAAGTTAAAGGAATTAGCTGCACATGAGCTTGTGGCCGGACGATCCGTTGTGATTGATGCAAGCTTCCGAAAGGCCTCAGATCGGGCTGACTTTTCAGCCTTGGCCGACTTACACAATGCCAACTTTGTTGTACTTTTCGTATTCTGCAACGATAATCTACAACAAGAGAGACTCAAAAGTCGCACAGCACTTGGCAATTCGGTATCGGATGGAAGAGTAGAACTCCTTGAATATCAGAGGTCTGAATTCGAAAGACCTGAGACAAAAGAAGGCAGGGTAATAGAGCTAGATGCCATCTATCCCACGGAACAGATGGCCAGCACTGTATACAAGGAGCTTGCTCAATGACAAAACGTTTGCTTGCCAGAATAATACATCGTTTGCAGCTACGAGAGTCATGGATTATATTCTTTATCCTGGGAATTATAATGATGACATTCCCGTTCATGAATATTTTCAACAAACCGGTAATGTTGTTCGGGTTCCCACTGATGTTTCTGTATCTGACTATCGGATGGGCATTTTCTATCTTTATCATATATATCTTCATGCGTTCATTTTCTTCACTCAACCAGAACGGCGATGAGAATAAAGACTAATGAATACTGGAATTGTCTACGCAGCTTCCATATCCGCACTTTACACTGCGCTCATTTTCCTGATCGCCTGGTATGCACACTATCGCAAAGAGACTGGACGCAGCATAGTCAGTAATCCCGTAGTATATTCACTATCAATCGCAGTTTATTGTACATCTTGGACATTTTACGGCAGTGTCGGAAAGGCATCCACGACGGGGATAGATTTTTTGATGATCTACCTAGGCCCGTCTTTAGCGGCTTTCACTTGGTTATTTCTATTAAGACGAATAATAAAAATCAGTAAGGACAACAACATTACTTCGATTGCTGATTTTATAAGTCTTCGATATGGAAAGTCTCTCTGGCTGGGTGCCCTTGTAACAATTATCGCCATTCTCGGCATAATGCCGTATATCGCACTGCAGATTAAAGCGGTTTCCCATAGTTTTTATATGGTCAGCGGCATGCGGGCCGAAAACATCCAACTTACGACTCTGGGATCTGATGTCAAACTTCCGGCGGGATTAATTTTAGCTATAATCCTGTCTATCTTCAGTATCATATTCGGAGCTCGCCGGCTCCAGTCGTCTGAACGCCACGAGGGGTTAATCGCTGCAGTTGCATTTGAATCGCTCATTAAACTAGTCAGCCTGATTGGGGTGGGAATTTTTGTAACATACTATCTTTTTGACGGATTCACCGACATTTTTGCCCGGTTCAAAGCCATGGATCCTGCTGCGTTCAACCGTCTTTTTACATTTGATGCGTCAGGCAGCAATCCCGAGTATATCCCCACTTTTACAATGTTGTTCCTGTCGATGGGGGCGATAATGCTTCTACCGAGACAGTTTCACGTCATGGTCATAGAAAATTCTGATGAACGTCATGTATCCACTGCAATGTGGCTATTTCCAGTTTACCTTTTTCTGATAAATATTTTTGTAATGCCGATTGCCCTGGGGGGTATTTTGACAACCGGCAGCAACAACGGCGCTGATTTTTTTGTTTTGAGCCTGCCACTTGTCACAGGCCACAATGAAGTTGCCCTGTTGGCATTTTTGGGAGGTTTGTCTGCCGCTGCCGGCATGGTTATGGTTGAGTCGGTTGCAATATCAACAATGTTGTTGAACCACATTTTTATGCCTGTCATCGTCCGGTTTACACCTCGCATCTGGTTTCCGTTGTTACTTATAAACCTGAAGAGATTCGGCATATTCCTGGTTGTGATGTTGGGCTTTTTTTATAATCAGGCGGTAGGCGACACCTACATGCTGGTGAATATGGGGCTAATATCTTTTTCTGCTGCTGCACAGTTTTTGCCGGCCATGCTGGGCGGACTTTACTGGCGAAGAGGCAACAAGTCCGGTGCCATCGGCGGAATACTGTCAGGATTCGTTATCTGGTTTTACACGCTACTGCTCCCCTCTTTCAGCAAATCCGGTTGGCTGCCCACCGAACTACTCACCGAAGGTCCGTTTGGCGTAGAACTTCTGAAGCCGACCGCATTATTCGGACTATCAGGTATGGATTTGTGGAGCCAGTCATTGTTTTGGAGCATGCTGTTCAATATCAGTACCTATATTATCTGTTCAATTATGTTGCAACAGACTGATAAGGAACGAGAACAGGTCGCTAAATTTATAGCTATATTCGAGCGCACACGCAGCCAAAGACATACAGAGGAGAAGAGACTTTCAAAACCTGTCACTACATCACAGTTCGTGGCACTAATGACAAAGTTTATTGGTGGAGCAGAAGCACAAAACGCCTTTAACCAATACGCAGGTAATCGCGAAATAAATCAGGAAGGAACTATTTCGGAGTTTGATCTGCCGAATCTAAAACGTCACGTAGAAAAGACATTGGCCGGATCGGTGGGTGCGGCTGCAGCTGGCGCAATTGTGGACAGCTTCCTATCTGATATGGGCTCTCGCATGGAATCTGTCTACGACATTTACAGCACTGTGAGAACATCTCTTGACCAAAGCAGGGAATCCTTGTTTGTAAGGCTCAAAGCGTCAGAAATCATAAACAGGACTCTTGATTTACAGATTATTATGGACGACCTACTGGTTCTGCTACTGACTGAATTCAAACTGGAAATTGCAATCATTCAACTTAAAAACGAAGACGGAAGCTATTCTGTTACAAGCTATCAGGGGGCAAATAGAAAACCTATTAACGAAAATCACTGGTATTCTGAGTGCGAGCCGTATTTTGACATGGTGTACCATGATAGCGAAGCACATTTCACAAATGATGCCAGACTGGCAAGTTCTTCACTTCCGCTGGATCTAACTCTGGCGGAAGATATAATTTCATTTGCACATATTCCAATTTCAAGGGAAGGTGAACAGGCCATCGGAATCCTTTCTGTGTATTCCAAATCTATAGCCGGACTGTTTACCAAGGAATTCATCACACTTCTGACCAGCCTTTCTGGTCAACTTGCGCAAGCAATAACTATCGTTCGCGAAATGCACGAAAAAGATCTTGAGCGTGACCAGAAGGAACAGGCACTATTACAAAATGCACGAGTTTTGCGCGATATGGAGATTGCACAACAAATTCAGGTGTCACTCCTTCCAGACTGCGCACCTGATCTATTTGGTATAGACTTGGCTGGAAAATGCGTCTCTGCGGCCCATGTTGGCGGTGACTATTACGATTTTTTCAAGAGAAATGAAAATACAGTTGATGTACTTATTGCAGATGTGTCAGGACACAGCGTTGGAGCCGCTTTGATAATGTCTGAAGTTCGCACACTGTTGAGAGCCCAGGTAAATTCTGCTCACAGTGCCAGCGCAATACTAAACATCCTAAATAGCCAACTGCATGACGACCTGACACGAGCCGAATTATTTATCACCATGTTCTACGCAAAATACAACTCAGCCAGCGGCAGACTGTCATACTCCAATGCTGGCCACAACCATCCAATTATTCACCGCACAGGCTCAAACACCTGTATAGAATTAGATACTGAAGGGCTGATACTCGGGGTCAAAACCTCTGTCGTCTTTGAAGAACGCAGCATTGAACTTGTAAGCGGTGATGTGTTACTCTTCTACACAGATGGCCTGACAGAGTCATTTAACGCCTCTGGAGAAATGTTTGGTAACAGCAGGGTTTGTGCCCAGCTCGGAACTGTCGCGCATCTCTCGGCCGAAGAAATAATTGATTCAATCTATGACGCTGTGATTGATTTCACCGGCTCTAAGAAATTTCAAGATGATATATCGCTGGTATTGCTAAAAATACTGTAAACAAGGAGATCCCATGAATCTTAAAACAGAATCAAACAATGGTTTTATCGTAGTTTTCGTAAAAGAAGAGAGACTTGACGCAAATAATTCAGAAGAATTGAAACAGGAATTAAATCGTCTGTTTGAAGTCGGCAGTAAAAACGTAATTGTTGACCTGAAAGAAGTCCGATTTATAGACAGTTCGGGGCTTGGTGTATTGGTATCAGGTTTCAAGAATGCTTCGACACGTCAAGGGACTTTGAAATTATCCGGACTGCAGACGCAGGTAAAATCAATGTTTGAACTTACACGTCTCCATAGGGTTTTTGACATATATGCTACCATTGATGATGCATTGGAGAGTGTCTAACATACGAGTTTCTGGTCAGGGTGACTATGAAAAAGAATATAGCACTAGAAATAACAATACCGAACCAAACCCGTTACCTGGGTATGATTGGTAAAATAGGTGAAAGCATGGTCAAAGAGTTTGATGAAACTGCCTGCGACCGCGAAACTCTTGCTAACCAGCTTAACGTTGTGCTGACTGAATCCATAGTAAATGCAATTAAACATGCCAATGCAACAGACCCGAATAAAGAAGTGCACGTGCAGATAAATATTCACGACAGGGAATTATCTATACGTGTTTATGACAGCGGCTGCGGATTTGATTTAAGCTCCATTCCATGCCCTTGCTTTGAATCCGACCGACTGAACGAAAAAGGACGCGGCTTATTTATAATTCGCTCAATGATGGATACAGTAGAATACCGCAGGATAAATGGAGGAAATGTTTTAGAAATGAAAAAGTGTATATAACGATGAGAACTAATCGAATAAACCTAAAAACGGCAGTTGGTTAATATTTACCCCGTTGCCGGTAGCATTTTCACCGACGGCAGCGGTGGCGAAGTCGCCATCAATTTCCTAAAAGCCCTCTGGGCAATCAGTCGAACTCTTTCGGTTACCCCCAACTGCTCCGCAGTAAGGGTGAGTTCTTTGAAAAACCTTGCCAG
>WKKS01000007.1 GCA_009684515.1 Geobacter sp. | reverse complement strand
CCGCCTCCCGCCGGACTGTTGAAGGTCAAGGAAGAGGTCGAAATCTCCCAGAAGAAATCCCTGGGCGAGATGAAAGCCGGACGGGACAATGCGGCAGTAGCGGAAGCGCTTGCCACCCTTGAAACAGCCGCCAAGGGTACTGATAATCTGATGCCGTATATCTTGGCAGCGGTCAAAGCCTACGCCACCCTGGGCGAGATCGCCGACGTCTTCCGGGAAGTATTCGGGAAACATACCGAGACGGTTGTGCTGTAAAAACGTTATTAAATACAGAAAGGTCTGAATACTATGCTGACAAAAATCAACCATATCGGTATTGCGGTAAAATCTTTGGAGGACTCGCTCCTGTTCTATAAAGATAATCTTGGCATGTCGTTTGCTGGGATTGAAACGGTAGAAGAGCAGAAGGTCAGAGTCGCCATGCTTCAGGTTGGAGAATCTAAAATAGAACTTTTAGAACCCACCTCAGATGATAGCCCTGTCGCAAAATATATTGAGAAAAACGGTACTGGTATCCATCACATAGCTTACGAAGTCAGCAATATCGAGGATGCTATAGCAAAGTTGCTTGAAGAGGGGGTCAAGATGATCGATCTTGAACCAAGGTGTGGCGCACACGACACACGTATTGCATTTTTGCATCCAAAATCTTCCGGTGGGGTTCTGACAGAACTTTGTCAATGCAGCGATTAATTTCTCATTTATATTGTTGAATCTTGGATTGTCCTTAACTTACAACCCGTTACAAATCTTAATCTTATTTTATGCTTGACAATCGTTTGATTTGTTGTATATTCCGCGCAGCCAAATAAAACAGCGTGCTGAAACATACGATCCTATAGTAGCTAACCGATTGGTAGAACTTGAGTCCGGCTTTGCTGGCTGAATTTAAACCGGGAGCGAAAACACTGTGAACGTTTCAGAAAAAAATAAGGGAATATATTAATACCTTTGAGCAGCCGGTTAATAAACCGGTATGGTTCAGGGGTATTTGCGTATCACGGGACAGTTGGTCGATTTACATGGCGGTTGATTTGTGTAACCAGTACCAAATTTACTTGAAAGGTGGTGAGCATCGGCAAGGAAATTAATCTGACAGACAAGTTGTTCGCAGCAGTATAACGCATCTTATAAAAATGAAGGAGGCACACATGAAGTTGAAAAAAACAGTAGCAATCGCAGCAACAGCAGGTGCACTTGCCGCAGTCGCAATGCCGGCAATGGCATTTGAGAACGAGATCCACGGTACATCCAGACTAAGATATTTCATCTCTAACTACGAGAACGGCGGCGGCGGCAATCCGCTTTCAGTTAACTCTGCTGGTAAGGTTCCGCTCGTATCTGGAAATGCAACAGAGAACCAAAAGGTCAACAACTATTTCGAGCAGCGCTCACGCCTGTTCTACACTGCCAAAGCCAATGACGATCTTAAGCTGGTTACCGCATTCGAGGTTGATTCCGTTTTCGGCGACAGAGCTCAGAGCCAGACAACGCCATCAGCCACAGCCGCCGGTGCAACCGGCCGGAACCAGGGTGGCGCTATGGAATCTGATACAGTAAACCTGGAGACCAAATGGGTTTATCTGGACTTCAAAATTCCTTCTACCCCGATCAATGTCTCTGCTGGTATCCAACCCTTCAAAGATCAGCTCAAAGGAATCTTCTTGGATGCCGATATTGCCGGTGTAGTGACCAATACCAAGGCTGGTGCGGCTGCAATTAAAGCTGGCTACCTGCGTGCTTACGATCAGTCTTTCTTTGGTACAGGTCGTCCCCGCGGCATGGATAATCTGGAAGTTGGTGTTGTAGAAGCTAAATTTGCTCTTTCCAAGGATGCCAGCATCGGTGCTGCCTACTACCTGTACAACGATAATCGTGGTAATAATATCGGTACAATGACAACCAACGATATCATGATCCATACACTAGGTTTGACCGGTGATGCCAAGTTTGGCGCTCTGTCATTGAGCGGTTTTGCCGCCTATCAGGGTGGTATTATCAAAACCAACACCAATGGCAGTTCCTACCTGAATGCATTGGCCTACAATGTGGCTGCCAAAGTGCCGGTCGGTCCTGGTACATTCAAAACAGCGATGCTCTTTACATCAGGTAATGCACAGAACACCGGCAAGCACCTGACAGGTTGGGTTGGTATGACTCAGGCACAGAATAACAGCTGGGCAACCACTGCCGGCACAAGCACCTACAATGAATCCGGAATGATGCTGCTCAATCGTAATGCCGCTGCTGGAACTGGCACGACTGATAATGCCATCGTTTACAATCCAGGTAACGGTAACAATATCGGTAACATGCAGGGCCTTTACCTCGCTACTATCGGTTATGACGCAAAAATCACCCCTAAGTTGTACACTAATGTCAATGTCGGTGCTGCCTGGGCTGCACATAACAACGGCCTGAAGCCGGTTGACGGCGTCAAGGGACAGAATGCTACAAACTACATGGGAACAGAGATCAATCTTGAGACAGGCTACAAGATGTATGACAATCTGACCGCCAGTCTCCAGGCTGCCTACGTTGTTCTGGGTGGTTACTACAAAGGTTCTTCCGCTGTAACAACGGCTGTTAAGGATCCAGAGAACCCCTACACAATTCGTACAAGCCTGATCTACAACTTCTAATTTATCTTGACATGCGGTGCCCTGAGGGCGGGAGAAATCCCGCCCTTTTTTTATGGTCTTTTCTTTGACGATTGCCAAGAGCTGTGATACATTGCTCGGCCTGATTGTGGGAAAGTCTATTCCTAAGCATATTATTTGAAGAGAGCTTGATTCATTGACTACTAAAACCCGTATCATATGTATTGCCAACCAAAAAGGTGGTGTTGGTAAGACAACAACCGCCGTTAATCTGGCAGCATCCTTGGCGGCTGCCGAGCGGCCGACCTTGCTGATCGATATTGATCCGCAGGGCAATGCCACCAGTGGTGTCGGAATCGACAAAACGCAGTTGCAGCATACCGTCTACGATGTATTGATTAATGACGCTGATCCAAGGTCGCTGATACTTGATACGGGTCAGCCATTCCTGCACATTCTCCCGTCAAATGCCGATCTGGCCGGTGCTGAGCTTGAGTTGATAACGGAAACCGGGCGCGAGCAGAAGCTCAGGTTTGCCCTGGCGTCACTGGAAGATCAGTATCGCTACATCATAATTGATTGTCCGCCATCATTGAACCTCTTGACTGTAAATGCCATGACGGCTGCAAGCTCAGTATTGATACCGCTTCAGTGTGAATATTATGCCATGGAAGGGCTTTCACAAATCTTGCAGACTATCCGGCTAATTCAGAAGGGTCTCAATCCGTTCATGACTATCGAAGGAATACTGTTAACCATGTATGATGCTCGTGGCAATCTCGGCAAGGAAGTGGCATCTGAAATCCGGGCGCATTTCCCCGATCAGGTTTTTGAGTCGGTGATACCCCGCAATATCCGTTTGGCTGAGGCACCCAGTCACGGCAAGCCAATCATGTATTACGACATAACTTCGCGCGGTGCGGCGAGTTATATGCAGTTGGCCCGGGAAATACTACAGCGGGAGGCAGTTAATGGCTAGAATAGGCGGGCTTGGCAAGGGGATGGCTGCGCTCTTGCAGGTCGCGGATGTCAGCGATGAATCAAAGAGCTATTTTATCTGTCCCATCGAAAAAATCAGGCCAAATAGAAATCAGCCTCGCAAGCACTTTGCCCCTGAAAAGCTGGAAGAGCTTGCAGCTTCGATTCGTGAGAAGGGTATCATACAGCCGCTGGTGGTTACCAAAAAGGAAGATCACTACGAAATTATAGCCGGTGAGCGCCGTTGGCGCGCCTCGCAGAAAGCCGGGTTGCATGAGATACCGGTTGTAGTGCGAGAAGCAACGCCGGATGCGATCATGGAACTGGCGTTGATTGAAAATATCCAGCGTCAGGATTTGAATGCTATTGAAGAAGCGTTGGCTTACCGGTCTTTGGTGGAGCAATTCAATATTTCTCAGGATGATGTCGCCAAACGTGTCGGTAAAAATCGTACAACCGTCACCAATTCGTTGCGTCTGCTCAAGCTGCCTGATGACATACAGCGTGATATAGTCGAAGAACGGCTTAGCATGGGGCATGCCAGAGCGTTGCTGTCACTTGACAGTGCTGATCTTGTGGAAAAGGCCCGTCATGAAATACTTCATCGCCAGCTGAGTGTCAGGGCGACAGAAGAGTTGGTGCGCAAGCTGAAAGTTAATCCACATCCGGCACCGGTGAAAAGACTTCAGCAGCCGGACCTGCTCATGACTGCTTTGGAAGGTCAATTGCAGAAGAGATTTCAGTCCCGGGTTTCCATTCGGAAAGCCGGCGCAAAGGGCGGGCGTCTGGAAATTCACTTTAGCGATTCCGATGAATTAACCCGCATTATTGATCTTCTTGACATCTGACGCTCCCTAAAAATAACCAAGTTGAAGCAATTGTCTTGACAGTAGTGCTAATGCCATGATATTTAACCGCTGTTTATAACCTTTCTGGGATACAGTATACATCCTGGGGTACCTGTAAGGGGTAGGACGTGATTGAATTAAATTTAGCGTTTGTTGTGCAGCTGATTAACTTCGGCATCCTCGTCTTTGTTCTCAATATTTTCCTTTACAAGCCAATCCGCAAGGTGCTGGCTGATCGCCGTGCTATCATTGAGTCCGCTCGTGAGAAAACGGTGTCAGTGGATGAGCAGGTGCAGGCTAAGATGGCTCAGTACGAAGCGCGTCTGCGCGAGGCAAAAGCAGAGGCGGGTGCCCGTCGTGCTGATGCACTCAAGCAGGCTCAAGTGGAGGAAGCGGTCGTGCTTGAAAAGGCGCGCAAGGAAGCTTCCGAATCTTTGGCGTCTATTCGGGCGCTGGTTGCCAAAGAGGCAACTGCTGCGCGCGAATTGCTGAGAACACAGGCAGAAGCTCTGTCAGGCGATATATGTGAGAAAATCCTCGGGAGGAGCCTGTAGTTATGTTGATGGTATCCGATCGTACTAAGAGAGTTGTGTTCGCACTGGCATCTGTTGCCGTGATTGTACTTGTGGCCGATGCCGGGCTTGCTTCTGAGTCGGCTCATCATGTTGATAGTGGTGCGCAGATGAAAGACTTCGGCTGGAGGGTGCTTAACTTTGCCGTTCTGGTTGGTGTTATGGTGTTTGCGCTCAAGAAAGCCAATGTTAAAGGTGCGCTCGCCGCACGCCAGGCTGAAATTGAGAAAAACCTTAAGGATGCTGAAGCAGCGCGTGATGCTGCGGAAGCCAAGTTGCTTGAGTATGGTGCGAAGCTGGATCAGGCGTCTAAAGAAATTGACGAACTCCATGCCGCAATCGTGCGTGAGGGCGAGCAGGAAAAAACTCGTATTGTCGCCGAAGCCAGGTTGGCAGCTGAAAAAATTGTTGCTCAGGCAGCTCTTTCGGCCGAGCAGGAAACTTTAAAAGCGCGCAATGAGTTGCGTGTAGAAGCCGCCCGTCTTGCGGTTGAAATCGCTACCGGCAAATTAAGCGGTTCTATTCAGAAAAACGACCACGACAGATTTGTCGGTGAATATCTTGACAAGGTGGTACAGATCCAGTGATCAATAACACGATTGCAAGACGTTATGCCAAGGCGCTTGTTCAACTTGGTTCGGAGGGCGGTCTGGTTGACCTCTTTCGTAATGAGTTAGCTGCAGTTGATCGCCTGTTTGAAGGCAATGCGGATTTGCGTGCCGCATTTGGTGATCCGGCTATTATACTTGAGCAGAAAAAAACGATAATGAAAGAGCTGATTGTCAAGTTGGGTTGCTCAGAATTGGTTGGTAACTTTCTGATGCTGCTTGTTGACAAGAATCGCGTGGCATTTCTTGGGCAGATCGTAAGAGCTTACGAAAAACTTGCAGATGAGTTTTCAGGTGTGATCCGTCCGATGATCCGCAGCGCTTTTCCGCTTGACGAAAGCCAGATTGCAGGAATTCAGCAAGCTCTTGAAGCCAAGAGTGGTAAAAAAGTCATCCCGCAGGTTTCGGTAGATGAGACCCTGCTGGGTGGCATTGTTACCCAGATAGGTGATATTGCTTACGATAGTAGTGTTAAGACCCAGCTTAAACGGATTCAAGATATATTACAGAAGGGGTAGGAGCTTCCATGGAAATCAAAGCCGAAGAGATCAGCGAGATCATCAGAAAGCAAATCAAGGAGTATGGTAAGGAAGTTGAAGTGTCGGAGACTGGCACAATCATCTCCATTGGTGACGGTATTGCCCGTATTCACGGTCTGGCTGGCGCCATGGCTGGTGAGCTGCTGGAGTTTCCAGGCGGCGTGACTGGCATGGTACTTAACCTTGAAGAAGACAATGTTGGTGCCGCTATTCTTGGTGAGTTTGCTGAGATTAAAGAGGGCGACACTGTCAAGCGCACTGGCCGTATTACAGAGGTTCCGGTAGGCGAAGCTCTTATCGGTCGTGTTGTTAACGCAATTGGACAGCCGATAGATGGCAAGGGCGCAATCAATACGAGCACTTTCAGCAAGGTTGAGATCAAGGCCCCTGGTATCGTTAGCCGTAAGTCGGTACATCAGCCGATGGCAACCGGACTCAAGGCTATTGACTCGATGGTTCCAATTGGGCGCGGTCAGCGTGAGTTGATTATTGGCGACCGTCAGACAGGCAAAACTGCCGTTGCACTTGATACTATCATCAATCAGAAAGGTGGCGATGTTGTTTGTATTTATGTCGCTATCGGACAAAAACGTTCAACAGTTGCTCAGGTCGTTTCAAAGCTGACTGAGCATGGCGCGATGGATTATACGATCGTTGTTGCTGCAACCGCTTCCGAGTCGGCGCCGCTTCAATTTATCGCACCTTATACCGGTGTAACAATGGGTGAATTCTTCCGTGATAGCGGCAAGCACGCTCTTATCATTTATGATGACCTTTCCAAGCAGGCCGTTGCTTACCGTCAGCTTTCCTTGTTGCTCCGTCGTCCTCCAGGACGTGAAGCATACCCTGGCGACGTTTTCTATCTCCATAGTCGTTTGCTCGAGCGTGCCTGCAAACTGTCTGATGAATGCGGCGCCGGTTCTCTTACCGCTCTGCCGATCATTGAAACTCAAGCCGGCGACGTTTCTGCTTATATTCCGACTAACGTCATTTCAATTACTGACGGTCAGATATACCTTGAGTCGGATCTGTTCTTCTCTGGTGTCCGCCCTGCTATCAACGTTGGTCTTTCCGTTTCACGTGTTGGTGGTTCAGCTCAAACCAAGTCGATGAAACAGGTCGCCGGTACACTGCGTCTTGATCTTGCCCAGTATCGTGAAATGGCCGCTTTTGCACAGTTCGGTTCCGACCTTGACAAGGCAACTCAGATGCAGCTGGCCCGTGGTGAGCGTTTGGTTGAAGTTCTCAAGCAACCACAATATCGCCCGATCCCAAATGAGAAGCAGGTTGTTATTATATTCGCAGCTAACAATGGCTTTATGGATGAGCTTCCGGTAGCAGTTATCAAGCGCTACGAAACAGAGCTATACTCATTCCTGGATAATCGTCAAACTGAGCTTCTGTCAGAACTGCGCGACAAAAAAGCGATTGACGATGACCTTAAGAAGCGCCTGCTTTCAGCTCTAGAGCAGTTTAAAAAGGAATTTACCGCTTAAGCAAGGACGGTTTGAATCATGGCGAGCCTTAAAAGCATAAAAAAACGGATTGTCTCCGTAAAGAATACACGCCAGATAACCAAGGCCATGAAAATGGTATCGGCGGCAAAGCTGCGCCGTGCACAGGAAAATGTGGTAGCAGCCAGACCATATGCGAAAAAACTTGGTGAAGTTCTGGAATCACTGGCCGGCAATCTTGAAGGTGACTTGCACCCGTTGCTCGAAAAACGTGAAGCAAAGAAGCTGCTGCTGATAGTAGTAACTTCTGATCGCGGACTTTGCGGTGGTTTTAACACCAACTTGTGCAAAGCAGGCGAGCGCTACGTGAAAGAGAAGCAGGGCGCATACGAGCAGATCAATGTTATGACAGTAGGGCGCAAAGGTTATGAATATTTCAAGAACCGTCTTACTGTTTATAAGAACTTTCCGAGCATAAACTCAAAGCCTACCTATCAAATTGCTGCCAGACTTGGACAGGAAGTTATTGATGGTTTCTTGGAAGGTGAATATGACCAGGTCGAGTTGCTATACAACTCTTTTCGCACTGTCATGACACAGGATATAACATTCCAGCAGCTGCTGCCGGTTGTGCCGGAAGAGAAGGGTACCATCGACGAAACACCGGTCGAGTTTATCTACGAACCATCTGTAGGTGAGTTGTTGGCTGAAATTCTGCCTAAAAATATTGAGGTACAGCTGTTCAAGTCCATGTTGGAGTCGGTTGCCGGTGAACATGGAGCCCGTATGACAGCCATGGACAGTGCCTCCAAAAATGCTTCCGAAATGATCGGCAAGTTGACACTTCAGTACAACCGTGCACGTCAGGCTGCCATCACAACGGAGTTGATGGAAATCATCTCCGGTTCGGAATCCATTAAGGGATAATATTTAAGTTCGATCACTATATGAGGCCTCAGGGCCGCAGGAGGACAAAGTTCCATGAGTCAAAATACTGGAAAAATATCGCAGGTCATTGGCGCTGTTATCGACGTCGAGTTCGAGCCAGGCAAATTGCCAGAAATCTATCACGCACTTCGGGTAACTAATCCGGCTATTGATGATCGTGAAAACAATCTGGTTCTCGAAGTCGCTCAGCATTTGGGAGAAAACTCAGTCCGTACGATTGCAATGGACTCCACCGATGGTCTTAAGCGTGGTCAGATCGTAATTGACACCGGTAAGCAGATTTGTGCACCTGTCGGTCGCAAGACACTTGGTCGTATTATCAATGTCATCGGTGAGCCTGTTGATGAAATGGGTCCGATCGGTAATGAAAAAGAGTATGCTATCCATCGTGAGGCACCACCATTTGAAGACCAGTCTACTAAAGTAGAAGCATTTACAACCGGCATCAAGGTCGTTGACTTGCTTGCTCCTTATGCTCGAGGTGGTAAGATCGGTCTGTTCGGAGGCGCCGGAGTTGGCAAGACAGTTCTGATTATGGAATTGATCAACAACATTGCCAAACAGCACGGTGGTTTTTCTGTGTTCGCGGGTGTAGGTGAGCGTACCCGTGAAGGTAATGACCTTTGGATGGAAATGAAAGAGTCGGGCGTTCTCGATAAAGCAGCGCTCGTTTACGGTCAGATGAATGAGCCTCCGGGGGCTCGTGCCCGTGTTGCTCTTACTGCACTTTCGATTGCAGAGTACTTCCGTGAAGAGGAAGGCCAGGATGTTCTTCTCTTCATCGACAACATCTTCCGTTTTACACAGGCAGGTTCTGAAGTTTCCGCACTTCTTGGACGTATTCCTTCTGCCGTTGGTTACCAGCCGACACTTGCTACCGAAATGGGTGAGTTGCAGGAGCGAATTACTTCAACCAAGAAAGGCTCAATCACTTCGGTACAGGCTATTTATGTTCCTGCCGATGACTTGACTGACCCGGCTCCAGCTACCGCTTTCGCTCACTTGGATGCTACAACGGTTCTTTCCCGTCAGATTGCGGAACTTGGTATTTATCCTGCGGTTGACCCGCTGGACTCCACTTCACGTATTCTTGACCCTCAGGTTATTGGTGATGAGCATTATGCAATCGCACGTTCAGTGCAGTATGTACTCCAGAAATACAAAGACCTCCAGGATATCATTGCAATTCTTGGTATGGACGAACTCTCTGAGGAAGATAAACTTGTTGTTGCGCGTGCTCGTAAAATCCAACGTTTCCTCTCCCAGCCGTTCTTTGTGGCCGAGGCTTTCACAGGTTCCCCGGGAAAGTACGTTGAGCTGAAAGACACCATCAAAGGTTTCCAGGAAATCGTTGCCGGTAAGCATGATCATATGCCGGAGCAGGCATTCTACATGGTCGGCTCGATTGAAGAGGCTATTGAAAAAGCGGCAAAACTGGCTGCTCTATAATATATCTGTAGGGGCGGCCCAGTGTGGCCGTTTACGACAGGGCAACCATTTCGAGTTGCCCCTACAAGGAATATAAAATGGCTGAAAAGATGAAACTTGAAATAGTAACCCCATATAAAAAAGTAGTTGATATTGAGGTCGACGAAGTTACAGCCACTGGCAAACTTGGTGAATTCGGCGTCCTTCCTGGTCATGCTCCTTTTTTGACATCTCTCAACATTGGTGAACTATGTTACCGCACGGACACTGTATCTGTCTGTATGGCTCTTAACTGGGGCTACTTTGAAATCAAAGATGACAAAATCATCATCCTGGTTGAGACCGCTGAATACTCTGACGAAATTGATGTCGAACGTGCAAAAGCTGCTTTAGGCCGTGCCGAAGAGGCTCTAAAAAAGCTTACGCCGGAGGACAAGCAGTTCAAAGTGTATGAGGCTGCTTTGGAACGCTCCATTATACGCATGCAAGTTGCCGGTAAAGCTACACGCAAGTAGTATTGCATTCAATAAGTATTATCTGATAGAGCGGCAGCGATGCCGCTCTATTTTTGTTTGGGTGGTAAATTCCAGATGTCTTTGATATACAGATGTTGTTGCAACTAAACTTCCGGAGTTTGATATGTCACATCCATCCGAGCTAACGCGATATCATTGCTATGAAATATTTTCCCAATCCACCGGTGTTGAAATAAGGATGTCAATCAAGAACCAAGAGGAAAACGGTATAATTACTTCTCGCTCCGGAAGAATCCTGTTACGTTTCTTCAAGCTGACACCCAAAACAAAGACGGATGATGTTACCCAAATTAGATTCATTTGCGAACCGGACGAGGCCTTTGAGTTGTCCCGTATCATTTGTCAGGTTGGAACTTCTGCAGTTCCCTGCAAGGAAAAGTTGCATCCACATAAGTTTGTATCCGCTGATCAAGGTGCAGAAACGGTTACAACACTATCTGTTGAAAAGTGGGAACGGAACGGTAAGGCTGGTTTTGCGCTAACGGTAGGGCGTGGCAAGGATTTTATCAGCGTACCGGCGCCGTTGGTGAAATTTCTGTTTGCGGGCGAGTTTCTGAAGTATCTATCAACAAAGCAATGCTGGGTAGAACGGGTTGATAAGACAAATCTCTCCAAATATGCTTCCTGATGCTAGCGGGCTAAAGCGCTATAACACATTCTCCGCCGAGCTGAAACAGGTATTCGGCTGCAAGGTCCAGCGTATCTCTGTTGACGCCGGTTTCAGTTGCCCAAACCGTGATGGCACACTGGACGTTTCGGGGTGCATCTTCTGCGGTGGTCACGGTTCCGGCTCTCACGGTATCCAGCGCGGAATGTCAATTGAAGTGCAGGTTGAGGACGGCAAGGAGGTCATGCGCCGCAAATACAGGGCCTCGAAGTTCATTGCCTATTTTCAGGCATTTTCCAACACCTACGCACCTGTTGAACATTTAAAGAAATGTTATGAGGAAGCTCTTTCGGTGATAGATGTTGTTGGCATAATCATCGCGACCCGACCCGACTGTGTCCCTGACGTGGTTCTCGAATACCTTGAGGTACTTGCGAAATCTTCATATCTTTGGATGGAACTTGGTATGCAATCCATGCATGACCGAAGTTTGCAATTGATCAACCGGCGACATGATCATTCCTGTTTTGTAGATACGGTTCAGAGAATAAAATCTCGTGATTTAAAGGTATGCGCCCACGTAATTCTTGGGCTGCCAGGTGAATCGAGAGAGGAAATGCTTGCCATGGCGGGTGAACTGAACCGCCTCGGAGTAGATGGTGTCAAATTGCATCTGCTGCATGTCATGAAGGGAACAAGGCTGGCCGAAATGTATGCGCTGGGTGAGGTCACAGTACTGGGGCGAGACGACTATGCCGGGCTGATCTGTGATTTTCTGGAACTGCTTGATCCGCGTATTCTGATTCATCGCCTGACCGGCGATGGTGGTCATGATAACCTGATCGCACCACTTTGGTCGCTAAAAAAGTTTGAGGTGCTCAACCTGATCGATGCAGAGTTAAAGCGACGTGGGACACAACAGGGAAGTCGTTTTATCTCAGTCTAAGCTACATTTCTACCCTTGTTACTACACCCTGAAGTTTGGCGGCAGGCAGTTTGTTGAACTGAACAAAGTTGGGGGTTAACTTCTTGATCAGTGCAAAAATCTTCCAAATCGGATTCTTTGTTTCAATGTCTTCAATTCCGTAGAAGATTACTTTCTCGTTGATGCCATGTTCCTTGAGTCGCTTCTCAATATCCAGTACCCGCATGTATCCAGCCCGGATTTCAAAAAACTCCAAACCGCTTCCGACATTTGTATTGTGACGACATTCCACGCCGAATGGATCATCTGTTCGGACTATGGAGATAAAAATGTTGCGTTCGTAAATTATGTTGGATCGAATTACGCAGTGTACGATATATGGCGGAATTACGTCCAGGCCCTTAATGAAGAATAAAGCGGTTCCGTTGATGTGTCCTTTGGCGTAGATCTGTTCATACGAGAGCATGAAAATATCTAGATCCAGTGGGCGAAGCGCTTTGTAAAGACAGCGTTGTCCATTGGTCCAGATCAGAATCGTTGCAAAGGGAATTGAGGCCAGAATGATTGACCAGTAGGCTCCATGGGGGAATTTGGAGAAGGTTGATGTGAAGTAGACGACATCAATCAGTGCGATGACAGCCACAATTGGAACTTTCCATTTTTTTGTGGTCTTGGAAAAGACCATGATCATCATGACGGCGGTAATGGTCATGGAACCTGTGACCGCCATACCGTAGGCCGCAGCCAGATTGCCTGACTTCTGAAAGAAAAACATGACAAA
The DNA here is from genome assembly GCA_009684515.1 of Geobacter sp. Lineage (GTDB taxonomy): Bacteria > Desulfobacterota > Desulfuromonadia > Geobacterales > Pseudopelobacteraceae > JACRCG01. The sequence goes on along the minus strand of WKKS01000007.1, from coordinate 126,216 downwards.
GATGACTGCCACCATCAGGGTCCAGTTGACCGCGCCGATATAAATCTGTGACTGTATGTGAGTTGAGGTGTAATCGACCTTGAACAGCGGCATCAGACGGGTGGTGATTCCCTGGTAGACAATGGAAAATACACCGCTGATGATGGCCTGGGAGGCGATGATGGTGGCCATGATGGTCAGGAAGAGGAACGGGATGTAGAGCATGGGGGACTGACTCTGGATCATGGCAAAGAGGAAGTTCTTGGCCTCCGGATTGCGCAGTATGAAGGCTCCCTGGCCAAGGTAATTGACATAAAGGGCGACAAAGACGAAATACCAGGCGCGGATGATCGGCTTTTTACCCAGGTGTCCCATGTCTGCGTAGAGCGCCTCGCCACCGGTTGCACAAAGGATTACTTCGGACAGCACGATGTAGCCTGCAAAGCCGTTCTGCCGGAAAAACTCGAATGCGTGCCAGGGGTTGATGGCGGTAACAATGCCGGGCGTGCCGGCGATCGAAAAGAGGCCGGATACCAGCAGGGAACCGAAGTATAGTACCATAATCGGACCGAAGATTTTGGCCACTTTGTCTGTTCCGCGCGACTGGAAGAAAAACAGGGTGAAGGCGATCAAGGCTGCGATCAAAACCAGTACTGATTGTTTTGTAGCCGCCAGGGAAGGGATCAGCAGCAGACCTTCCACAGCTGAGAGAATTGAAATAGCCGGGGTAATGACGCCGTCACCCAGCAGCAGTGAGACACCCAGGAATGAGAGGAAGCCGGCAAAAGCCAGTATGCGCCCCTTCTTGAAGAGTTTGATGATGATCTCCCGCAAAACAATCTCGCCACCTTGCCCCTTCTTGCCGAGACTCATGGCCAGCCAGGCGTATTCGGCCGTCACCAGAATGGACATGGTCCAGAAAACCAGGGAAAGAATGCCATATACGTTAGCAACAGTAGGCTTGGTCAGGGTGAATACAACGGTCAGGGTGTAGATCGGGCTGGTGCCGATGTCGCCGAATACCAGTCCCAGTGCCTTGACGATGCCGCCCCAGAAGGAGTCTTCATGTTTATTTGTCATCTGATCCCTTACAGAAAAAATAAGAGCGGCATTGCTGCCGCTCCCAGTTTTATACACTAATTCAGATGGTAATTCCACAACAAGAGTCTTACATTTCGACCCTCGTCACGACACCCTGTAACTTGGCAGCCGGAAGCTTGTTGAACTGCACGAAATTGGGGGTCTGACGCTTGATGGTGGAGAACAGTTTCCAGGCCAGGTTATTGGTCTCAATGTCTTCAATCCCGTAGAAAATGACCTTTTCGGTGATGCTGTTTGCTTTCAGAACCGCTTCAATATCGAGTATCTCCATATAGCCTGCCCTGATTTCTACAGCATCCAGGCCGGTGGCCAAGCCGGTTTTGAGATCCGTCTCAAGCCCATACGGTTCATCTGTGCGAACTATCGAAATCAGGACGTTACGTTCATAAATAATGTTGGAGCGGATAATACAGTGGACGAGATAAGGGGGGATGACGCTCCACTCCTTGACGAAAAACAAACCGGTTCCGGGGATATTTTTGCCCTTGGCATAAATCTGGCCATAGGCCATTTCGAAGGTTTCAAAATCCAATGGTTTGAGCGCCCGGTACAGTGCCCGCTGGCCCTTGGTCCAGACCAGGATGGTGATGAACGGCACCGCAGCCAATATGATTGACCAGTAACCACCGTGGGGGAACTTGTTGAGATTGGCGATCAGGAATAAAAAGTCAGCCAGAGTGACCAGCAGGGCGATCGGAACCTTCCACTTTTTGGTGGTGTGAGCAAAGATCATGGTCATCATGATTCCGGTAATGGTCATGGTGCCGGTTACGGCCAGGCCGTAGGCCGCCGCCAGATTCTCGGATTTTCGGAAAACAAGCATGATCATGATCACTGCCGCCAGCAGTGCCCAGTTGATCGAGCTGATGTAGATCTGCGACTTAAGGTGGGTTGAAGTGTAGTCTACTCTCAGAAGAGGCAGAATGCGGGTGGTGATCCCCTGATACACGATGGAAAAAACCCCGCTGATCAGGGCCTGTGAAGCTATTACAGTCGCTATGATGGTCAGGATCAGGAACGGGATGTAGAGAATGGTTACCTCGTGACGCACCATTCCGAAAAGAATGTTCTTCGCATCCGGGTGGGTGATGATATAGGCACCCTGGCCTAGATAGTTGATCACCAAAGCCGCAAATACAAAGTACCAGGCCCGGACGATCGGTTTGCGACCCAGATGCCCCATGTCGGCGTATAATGCTTCGCCTCCGGTGGCGCACAAAATAACCTCGGAGAGTACGAAGAAGCCTGCCAGCCCATTATCATACAGAAACCGGACGGCATACCAGGGACTGAGTGATTTGAGAACTATGGGGTGATCGATGATCGAGAAGGCACCGGACAGGGTCAGGGCCACGAACCAAATTACCATCAGCGGACCAAAGGCGCGCGCCACCTTGTCAGTCCCCTTTTTTTGAAAGATGAAGAGTCCAACCGCAATGATGGCGGCAATCAGGATCAAAATGTTCTGGGATGTATGCTCCAGTCCCGGTATCAACTCGATGCCTTCCACGGCCGAGAGAATCGAGATGGCCGGGGTGATGACCCCGTCGCCGATCAACAGGCAGATGCCGACATAGGAGAGGAAGGTTACAAACGCAAAGGTTCTGCCGGGTTTTATCATTCTAACCAGGATTTCACGCAGAACGATTGTGCCACCTTCGCCTTTTCGTCCCAGACTCATGGCCAGCCAGGCATATTCGACCATGACCAGGACCACCAGAGTCCAGACAATCAGTGAAATGATGCCGTAAATATTTTCCTGGGAAGGTTTGGTGAGTGAGACGATGACGGTGAGGGTGTAGATTGGGCTGGTTCCGATATCGCCGAATACCAGTCCGAGGGCTTTGATGATTCCGCCCCAATAGGAGCCCGCTTCATGTTTCTTCATTCTGATGTGCCTCCCGCACGATGTGTGACGGGCTGACCGCTGAAAATAGAAAACCGTCGGCAAGAACCGACGGAACATATCCGCTGTCACGCCCTTCCAAATGCCTACGAGGTTAGCTGACGGGCTCGGGATTGGAAGTTCCCTATGCGGCATTAACACCGTAATGCGCCCCTGTTGACCGGGTCCCCCGCATTCGCCTTTCCAGGCGAATCTCGGCTGCTTTTGCGGCAGTTATACGCCTTTTGATAGGCCTGTCAAGAAGAGTTGCGCAACTTGACGGCTTTTAAAGTTTACACAACGGTCAAAACTGCTAAACTCATCGATCAGTTAAAAGCCAAAGAATGGAAATTTTTATGTTCAGCAAAACAGTAGCGATCAAAGTTGATGTGGACACCTATGCCGGGACGCGGGACGGCGTCCCCAATCTGCTGGAGGATATGGCACGTTTTGGCGTTTTGGCCACCTTCTACTTTTCCATGGGGCCGGACAATTCCGGCAAGGCCATTCGGCGCATTTTCACCCGCCCCGGTTTTCTCAAAAAGATGTTGCGAACCAAAGCTCCAGCCGCCTATGGCATCAAAACCATGCTGTACGGCACTTTGCTACCAGCACCGATGATCGCCTCAGGATTTCCGGAAGTGTTGCGCGAGACGGAACGCCAGGGTCATGAAGTCGGTATCCACTGTTGGGATCACGTCAAGTGGCATGATTACCTCCCCTGGTTCCCCAAACATCTGACCGCTATGGAGTTGGGACGCGCCAGCGCACTTTTTGAGGAAATTCTTGGCCACCGCGCCGTTACCACCGCCGCACCAGGCTGGACCGTGTCGCCTGATTCGCTGGAGGTTCAGGACGCTCTGGGATTGCAATACTGCAGCGATGGACGCGGTACCCACCCTTTCTACCCGATCATGGCCGGGCGGCGTTTCCGTACGCCGCAGATTCCGACAACCCTGCCGACTGCCGACGAAATCCTGGGTGAAAACGGCATCACTCCGGAAAATATTCACCAATATTACATCGACAACCTCAAGGAAGGACTCAACGTAATCACAATTCATGCCGAGTTGGAGGGGGGTGCGATCAGGGCTTCGTTTGTTCGTTTGCTGGAAAGTTTCAAGAACAGCGGGGTGCGTTGTGTTACTCTTGGTCAGGTGGCGAGCGAGATGACGACTCTTCCGGCCTGCGAACTTGTCATGGGTGAAATCTCTGGAAGAGCTGGAGCAGTGGCGATCCAGGGGAGGTGCTCCCAATGATTTGCCGCTATTTCAAAGTTGCCCACCGCGACATGGTTTATCTCAAATTCATCCTGGAAGCGTACGAAGGGATGAATGTCATGAGTACCGTGGATAATAAGGCCGGAATCATCCGGATTGCCATCATGCCCGGTTTTGTGGAGGACATGGATGCCCTGCTGGCTGAGCTGGGGCGGCAGGTGGTTATGGAGCCGGTTGATTGGAAAGATGCCCTCCCAAGTTTCTGATACCTTTATTGCCGCACAGTATTCCCGCTGAAAAATCCGACCTCACGTTATCCGGTTGTTATGGACATCCGACTCAGCCGGAAGTCCCATCGCTGCTCTGGGTGCAATCTGTAACATTGAACATGAACGGATGACATGATAGTAGATATCCCCCTTTACTATCCAAGAACAACACAGGAGAAAATCTGATGCTGTACATTGCCGAAGAAGTCCACCCGATTTTACCGATCCTGATTGAGCAGAGCGGCCTTGCCGCTGTCTCGGTTGCCAATACGGTTGAACTGCTTAAAGAAGGGGCGACAGTCCCGTTTATTGCCCGTTATCGTAAGGAACGCACCGGTGAACTGGACGAAGTTCAGATCCGGCTGCTGGAGGATTTGCTGGCCTACCATACGGAGCTGGCCGAGCGCAAGAGCAGCGTGCTGAAGAGTATCGCTGAACAGGGCAAACTGACACCCGAGCTTGAGGGGCGGATTGTTGAGTGCCGCCAGAAAACGGAACTGGAGGATCTGTACCTCCCCTATCGTCCCAAGCGCCGCACCAAGGCTACTATTGCCAGGGAACGCGGCCTGGAGCCGCTGGCTGATCTGTTGGCAGCCGGGGTTGCGTCCGGCAGCCTGGAAGAGCTGGCCGCACCATTTGTAAACCCGGAAGGTGAGGTGCCGGATGCCGCCGCCGCGCTGGAGGGGGCCGGTCATGTTCTGGCAGAACGCCTGGCCGATGATGCCGATGCACGGGCTTTCGTACGTCGTATGAGCTGGGAAGAGGGGGTGCTCTGCTCGCGTGTGGCTGCTGATAAGAAGGAAGTCGTCACCAAATTCGAAATGTACTACGACCATCAGGAACAGTTGCGGAATGTGCCGTCGCACCGACTGCTGGCCATGCGGCGCGGTGAAAAGGAAGAGGTGCTATATCTGACGATTCAGGCCCCGGTTGACACGATCCTGGTCGGCCTTAAATCTCGCATTGCCAAAGGCAAAGGGGTTGCCGTCGAGTTTTTGGAACGGGTGGCCGAGGATGCCTACAAACGGCTGATTTCGACCGCCATTGAAGGGGAGTTGCGGCTGGAGGCCCGTAACAGGGCCGATGAGGTTGCCATCAAAGTTTTTGCTGACAACCTGCGCAACCTGCTGTTGCTGCCGCCGGCCGGAAGCTGCCGTGTGCTGGGGGTCGATCCCGGCCTGCGTACGGGATCAAAGCTGGCGGCGGTGGATGAAACCGGACGACTGCTTGAATATGCCACTATTTACCCACACACCGGCGGCGGTGCCAAGGTTGCCCAGGCCAGGGAAACGCTGGTTGATATGGCCAGGCGCTGCAACAGCCAGTTGGTGGCGATTGGCAATGGTACCGCCGGCCGTGATATGGAGCTGTTTGTCAAGGAAACCTTGCGTGAAGCCGGAATGAACCTGGCGGTCGTGATTGTTAACGAGGCCGGTGCCAGTGTCTACTCTGCCTCGGAAATCGCCCGCGAGGAGTTCCCGGATCTGGATCTGACCATTCGAGGCGGCGCTTCCATCGCCCGGCGATTGCAGGACCCGCTGGCCGAACTGGTCAAGATTGATCCCAAGAGCATTGGCGTGGGGCAGTATCAGCATGACGTTGATCAGCCTGCGCTGAAGAAGTCGCTGGATGCGGTGGTTGAGTCCTGCGTTAACTATGTCGGGGTCGATCTGAACACCGCTTCCTGGGCGCTGCTGGCCTATGTGTCCGGCATTGGGGAGAACCTGGCCAAGAACATCGTCCGCCACCGAGACGAAAACGGCCCTTTTGCAACCCGCAAGGCGCTGCAAAAGGTGGCCCGCTTCGGTCCGAAAACCTATGAACAGGCTGCCGGTTTTTTGCGGATTCGTCGCGGCAAAGATCCGCTGGATAACACTGCAGTTCACCCGGAACGTTATGCGCTGGTGGAAAAGATGGCTTCCGATCTGGGAGTGAAGGTGGCCGAACTGGTGGCTGATCCGGCAAAGGTCGAGCAGATTTCGCTGTCACGCTACATAACGGACGGGCTGGGACTGCCGACCCTGAAAGACATCGTCGAAGAGTTGAAAAAACCGGGGCGCGACCCGCGCGCCGCCTTCAAGACAGCTGATCTGCGCGACGATATCCGGGAAATGTCCGATCTTAAGGGGGGGATGATTCTGGAGGGTACTGTCACCAACGTGGCTGCTTTTGGCGCTTTTGTCGATATTGGTGTTCATCAGGATGGTCTGGTGCATGTCAGCCATCTTTCGAACCGTTTCATCAAGGAGCCGGGCGAGGCGGTCAAGGTTGGTGAAGTGGTCAAAGTCAAGGTGCTGGCCGTTGATCTTCCGCGCAAACGGATTTCGCTGTCGATCAAGGATGCATCACCACAAGCGCAACAGCCCAAGCCAAAGGGGGCACCGCCTCAGAAAAAAACGCCGCCCGCCGCGCCTGTCTACAGTTGGGAGAATGCCGGTTTCCGGGTTCGTACGGAACGCCGCAAGTAACCGCCTAAGGTCACACCATCAATATCCGCAACCCTTGTCCGGCGCCTGACACGTAGATAAAAGTGCAGGTCGCCGGCCCCGATTTCCACTCTCCGTAACGATAATCATTGATAAAGACATGTCGAAAAGCCTTGATCCGGCAGCCTTGCGGCAGGTCAAGTCCGCTCGGTAAATCACGTTGCCCTGGCCAGCTGCACTCTTTCTGGCGATGTGAGGCAAAGGACGGCAGTTTGCCCATCAGGGGCATTTCGCTGAGACAGTAATCAAAAAACAGCGCATCTTGCAATTCTGGCCGCCCCGACCCGGTTGCCAGCTCTTCCGAAAGGGTTGCAAACAGTTCGTATACCCGCCTGCGTGAAAAACTGGAGAGGTTTTCATTTCCAGCTTTGCGGGCCATCTGGTCGAGGATCTGAGAGATAGTCATATTCCTCTTCAGATATTCAAACGCAGTGGCAAACCCGCCATGCTTCTGGAATAAATCCAGCAAGCGCCCGATTGTTTCAATACGACAGATATCGTCGTAAGAAAGCCAGCGGTTACGAAGAATGGTGTAGGGAGGATAGCTTGAAAACCGGTATTCCTCGCGGCTGGCAATCTCCCGCATCGGAGACCCTTTCAGCACCTTGAGCGGTTCAATCTGAATTTCATGTGGATTCAGTCCGGCTACTTTTTGCAGCGACTCCAGAAAGCCCGCATAATCTTCTCCCGGCAGGCCGGCCACCAGATCCAGATGCAGTTCGACTTTTGTTTCAGCCCTGAGACGTCGTACGTTGTTGTAAATGCGTTCCAAGTCAGCCTTGCGCCCCACTTGGGCCAATGTGCTTTCTGAGGCGGACTGGATACCAATTTCAAAACGGAAAGTGTTTTCCGGCACTTTTGCCAGAATCAACAGATTTTCGTTGGTCAGAAGATCGGCGGCAATTTCGAAATGAAAGTGGCTGCAACTGTTATGCTCGAGGATGAATTCCCAAATTAGCCCGGCCCGCTTGGCATCGTAATTAAACGTACGGTCCACCAGTTTAATCTGCGACACATTATGACTCATCAAAAACAGCAGGTCCTGCTTGATCCTCTCCAATACGAAGGATCGTACAGACCCTTCCATGGATGAAAGGCAGAAAGCGCACGAAAACGGGCATCCGCGTGACGTCTCGTAATAAATCAGCGGTTTTGTCAGATCGACCAGGCCGGTCTCGAAGGGAGAGGGGATCGTATCCACATCTATCTGATGGTTGGTGTGCGGTCCGCAAACGATCTCTTCGCCATCTCTAAAGAACAGATTGCAAATTTCCGACAGATTATGCCCGGAGCTGGGAAAATTATCCTCTTCTGCAAAAGTTTCCAGCAGTTGCCGGAAGATTTCTTCGCCTTCCCCCTTTATCACAAAATCAATGGCCGGGTTGGCATGCATCAGCTCAAAAATCCCGAAAGATGCTTCCGGGCCACCCAGTACGACTTGCAGCTGCGGCTTTATTTTCTTGATGTCCGAAACAATCTGCAGCGTCTGCTCGATATTCCAGATGTAACAGGAAAAAGCCACCATGTCGGCCTGTTCGGCCATGATCATCCGCAGAATCTGCTCGCGCGGTTCGTTGACCGTCCATTCGCGGATGGAAATTTCGACGCCAGGGATGCCCCGACATGAAGATGCCAGGCAGGGGAGCGCCAGCGAGGCATGCGAGTACTTGGCGTGCAGAGTTGTGAGTAGTATCTTCATCTATCGGTTGCCTGGAAAACTTATGCTGTATTTTCCATCCTTTTTCTGGATTTCAGTTTTAAAAGGTTGTGACAGCTCTGTCAGTTTTCTTATTACCGCATCCCCTCTGCCCCCGGACAGTAGTTTGGGTTGGAAACCAACCCGGCTGTGCAGTACATCCAGCGGCAATATTTCTGCGGTTCGGTGCTCGTCGTCAAATTTCAGACGGATAATTGCGCTGACGTCGGCAATCGTGCTCTTGCTGGCAAAGGTAAAATTGCCCAGACTGTAAAAAATTATACCGTTCCGGTAAAGTTCGATCCCCTGCAGGATATGGGGGTGGTGGCCGATGATGGCATCAGCTCCCGCATCGATTGCTTTATGAGCGGCGTTACGCTGATAATCCTGAATCGTGTCGCTGGCCTCTTTTCCCCAATGGAAGGATACAATGACATAGTCGGCCTGATTGCGTGCGCTTGTTACGTCGGCTGTCACCAGCTTTTCGTAACCGGGAGTTGTGCCGGGGCGGTTTTTCCCAGCGTAGAACTCGATCGGATGGGTCAGGGAGTAACCAAGAAAAGCAATTTTTTTGCCCTTGATCGTGTAGAGCGCCATTTTGCGGGCTTCGTCCAGGTTTGCTCCGGCACCGATCCAGGCGATGCCGGCCGAATCCAGGTGCCGCAATGTTTCGGCCAGTGCTTCTCCACCGAAATCCATGCTGTGATTGTTGGCCAGGGTCACCAGGTTAAATCCGGCCTTGCGGATGGCTCTGGCAACGGCCGGTTCGGCCCGGAAGCGAAACTGCTTGGCGCTGAATTCGCTGCCGCGGGAAGCGATTGGCGACTCCAGATTGGCAAGGTTGATGTCAGCGCCCGCCAGTTCCGGAGTAACACCGGCGAAGGGGTAACCATACCCTTTTGACCGCAGTACCGGCGCCCATTTACCGGCCGGCATGATGTCTCCTACGGCATTGATAGTGATTTCCTCTGCAAAAAGGGCGACCGGCGTACAGACGAGCGCTAATGCAAGCAGGGTATGGATGATGGCAGGTTTCATGGCGGCTCTTTTGCATTGACGAGAGGTGGCACAAGTGCTAAAAAATACACTTTTACTCCTGAAAAATAAAGGTGTTTCCCGATGTTAGATATTAAATTTATCCGCGAGAATCTGGACGAGGCTGAACAGCGCCTGCGTACCCGTGGCGGCGCATCCTATCTGGACGGTTTCAGAGAGCTTGATGATCAGCGCAGAAATCTGCTGCATACAAATGAGACTCTCAAGGCAGAACGCAACCGGGTTTCCGACGAAATTGGCCGCGTAAAGGACAAGAGCCAGGTCCAGGACCAAATCATCCAGATGCGATCTGTATCTCAAAAAATTAAAGAGCAGGATGAGGAACTTAAGCAGCTGGAAGAGAAGCTGCACTCATTTATGCTGACAATCCCTAATCTGCCGCATTCCACGACGCCGGCCGGAGTCTCGGAAAATGACAATGTTCAGGTCCGGACCTGGGGCGAGCCGCAGGAGCTTTCATTCAAGGCCAAGCCGCACTGGGAAATCGGTGAGGAGCTTGGCATTCTTGATTTTGAGTGTGGCGCAAAAATTACCGGTGCCCGCTTCACGCTTTACCGCGGGGCCGGAGCCCGTCTGGAACGGGCCCTGATCAACTTCATGCTCGATCTGCATACCGATACGCATGGCTACCAGGAAGTGCTGCCTCCTTTCATGGTTAATCGTGATTCAATGACCGGTACCGGCCAGTTGCCCAAGTTCGAGGAAGATCTCTTCAAGCTGGTTGACCCGGAGTTCTTCCTGATTCCGACCGCTGAAGTTCCGGTCACCAATATCCACCGAGGCGAGATTCTGAAGCGTGCCGACCTGCCGATCAGCTATGCCGCCTACACCCCTTGCTTCCGTCGCGAAGCCGGTTCGTACGGCAAGGATACCCGTGGTTTGATCCGGCAGCACCAGTTCAATAAGGTGGAACTGGTCAAATTTGTGCATCCCTCAGAATCGGATGCAGAGCTTGAAAATCTGACCGCCCATGCCGAAAAAGTGCTGCAGCTACTGGAGCTCCCCTATCGCGTGATGGCGCTTTGCAGCGGCGATATCGGATTTTCCTCAGCCAAGACTTACGACATTGAAGTCTGGCTCCCCGGGCAAAGTTGTTACCGTGAAATTTCCTCATGCAGCACCTTTGGTGATTTTCAGGCGCGGCGATCGTCAATCCGTTTCCGTGAAGATGAAAAAGCCAAGCCGGAATTCGTCCATACGCTGAATGGTTCGGGGCTGGCGGTGGGGAGAACGTTGCTGGCAATTTTGGAAAACTACCAGCAGGAGGATGGGACGGTGCTGGTTCCGAATGTCTTGCGCTCATACATGGGAGGCCTGGAACGAATTATCTGAGTGAATGCTTGCATTAATCTTTGAAATTTAAAAAAGTATGTGATATAGATGGAAGCTCAAAATTTGGAGAGGTGGCCGAGTGGTTTAAGGCAGCGGTCTTGAAAACCGCCGAGTGTAACAGCTCCGTGAGTTCGAATCTCACCTTCTCCGCCATTTAGATAAACAAGTGGGGTAGCTTCGGCTACCCCACTTTTGTTATAAGGGCTGTCATTTGGTGCATTAATTTGGCGAGGCGCCTGAAACGGGAGAGTAAATGCAAATAACAACTCCATTCATTAAGTTGGACAGTTTTCTCAAAAGTGAAAATGCGGTTTCTTCCGGCGGGGAGGCAAAAATGATGATTGCTGAAGGTTGCGTTTCAGTAAATGGCGAGGTGGAGATGCGGCGTGGACGTAAGCTTTACCCCGGTGACGAGGTTGTCTATAACGGAAAGAAATTAGTTGTAGAGGCGTCATGAAATACTTTCGTGTTCAACGCATCTGTTGCCTGCTTTTTTTGATATTTATCGGCTGTACACCGGTGCTGGCGGCATATAATCTGGAAGTTCCGGCTGACTCATGGGAGGAGTATCGCCTGCAGTTCAAAACGTATTCAAAGCATTTGCTGGCTTCTTATGACCGGGCTTTCATTGATGACTACGAGGGGGCAATTCGTGAAGTGAGTAAAGCGATTGAGTTGCTTCCTGAAGAAGGAATCGGTTATGCGGAACGCGGTAAATATTATCGCGTGCTGAACAACACGGAGTTGGCTAATGGAGATTTCAATCGGTCTCTGTTGTTGTTTGGAAAAGCGATCGAGCGTTATCGTCCCGATGGCGACAAAAAAAACAAAAAAAGTGCTAACCGCAAAGTGGATCCGATGGAAGCAGCTCGTTTGATCGCAACTTTGCGCTACCAGCGCGGCGAAGCTTATTTCAGCTTTGGTCATTACCGACAGGCAGCTGATGATTTCGCGGCGGCTTGTCAGGGGGGCAACGCAATTTCGTGTTCCCGGGTCTGGGAAGTCAAAGCCATTGAAAAACGCGGAATAAACTGGGCACCGATTTCAGCGCTCCAATATTATGATCAGCAACGGATCGAACGTTCTCCTCAAGATGTCGTCCGGGTCTGGGTGCGCAGGGAAGATTCTCAGGTCGTAAGAGATGGGAACGTTCCCGGGAAATATATTCAGCAGAGATATGAACTGAACTGCTCTACGAGAGAATCCCGCCTGCTGGAGGGCTTCTCCTCATCGGGAAATCGGCAGACCGATTTGCAAAAAAAACCGGAGTCGGACTTTAGTAAGCCGTTTCCTGGAAGTGCTGCAAATAAGTTGCTGACAATGCTTTGCCCCCGGATTTTACTCAAATAATTTGACTTATATAGTTGTTTAAAATTACTATGACGCTCTTTGCTGATCATATTCCAATCGTCTTCGGACGCATTTCAGGAGAATAACTATGAACATGAGATTTCTAGACGCCTGTTGGGGCAAGCCTGTTGATCGTACGCCGGTATGGCTGATGCGCCAGGCGGGTCGTTATCTGCCGCAGTACATGGCTGTCCGCTCGAAGTGCACATTTCTGGAACTGTGCAAAACCCCGGAACTGGCTGCTGAGGTAACTATTCAGCCTGTTGATATTCTGGGTGTGGATGCTGCCATCATGTTCTCCGATATTCTTACTCCGGTTGAACCGATGGGGATGAAGCTGGATTTCGTGCCTGGCCCGGTCTTTGAGAGTCCGATTCGCAGCATGGCCGATGTGGAAAAACTGCGAATTCCGGAGATGGAGCAGGATGTTCCTTATGTGCTGGAGACGATCAGGATCCTTCGCCGCGAACTGGCCTCCAAGGTGCCGTTGATCGGTTTCGGCGGGGCGCCGTTTACTCTGGCCTGCTACATGGTAGAAGGCAAAGGTTCCAAAGATTTTGCCCAGATCAAGCGCATGATGTATGCCGCGCCTGAAGTATATGCAGCACTGATGGAAAAGATAACGATGATGAGTATGGAATACTTGAATGCTCAAATTAAAGCTGGCGCGCAGTGCATCCAGATTTTTGATACTTGGGGCGGTATTCTGTCTCCTGCCGATTACGAGCGTTACGTACTCCCGTATACGACCAAGCTGATCAACGGCCTGAACCGGATGGAAACACCGGTGATCCATTTCGTCAAAGGTGCCGGAACAATGCTGGATACGGTAAAGAAGGCTGGTGGAGACGTGATGGGGTTGGACTGGCATGCTGACCTTGGCGCTGCTCGCGATGTACTCGGTCCACAGATGGCGGTTCAGGGAAACCTTGATCCGACAGTCCTGTTTGCAACCAGGGAAATCATCGAGCGCGAGGTCAAACGTGTTCTGGACGAAAACGCCGGTCGTCCCGGCCATATCTTTAACCTTGGCCACGGCATTCTACCAACCGTTCCTCCCGAAAATGCAATTTTTATGGTCGAGTGCGTACATCGTTTGTCGCAGAAATAATCCAACTCGTCAGCTGAGGTTTTCATGTCCGTTTCACTAAAAAACATCGTGGTTTTTGTTACCGATCTTGCAAAAGCGAAGTCGTTCTACGTTGATCTGCTCGGCCTTCCGGTCGCGGGACAAAGTGAGATGCTGATGGAGTTTTTCCCTGGGAGCGGAGCCACCATGGGGGTTTCCCTGGCCCTGCATGACGAAGCCCGCAGCCTGGTTGGCAGACACACCGGAATTTCTCTCAAAGTTGAAAATATTGTTGAGCTTTGTGAAAAACTGAAAAGCGGAGGAGCCACATTTGCCGAACCACTCGAATCAAGCCCATGGGGTAAAATGGCTGTGGTACGGGATTTTGACGGTAATATGATCGCCCTGGTTGACCGGTAATGAAAATTGTAAACTCTGAACTTCTGGACCAGATATCTTCAGAGGCATTGTCGTCGCCGCGCTTGCGCAAAAACCACAATATTCACCGTTGCGACGAATCCCGTTGTCACCGTCTGTTGAATGCTATTGAACCGGGTTCGTATATTCGCCCGCACCGTCATCTTGACCCGGAGAAGGACGAAGCTTTCATTCTGATGAAGGGGCGTTTGGGGGTCATTACTTTTTCAGATGACGGCACAGTCGCCGAAACCGTTCTGCTGTCCCATTCCGGCGGCAATCTTGCGGCAGATATTCCTTATGGAATCTACCATGCTGCTGTAAGCCTTGAAGCCGGTACCGTCTTTTATGAGGCTAAAGCGGGACCGTACCTGCCGCTCGACGAGAGTGAAGTTGCTCATTGGTCACCGGTGGATGGCAGTCAGCAATCGCAGGAATATCTGGAACGCTTGCGGGGATTATTTGGTTAGAATGTTGAGCCGATCTTTGTCATTATGGTTGGTTCTGCTGTTTCTTATTTGCACTGAATCTGTTAGTTTATCCGCCAATTCCGTAAGAATGCGTCCCTACAGCGGGATTGGAGTTGTGTTGATACAGCAAGCTGACGGGGTTCATGGAAAAGAACCGGTATATTTGTATAAGGATCCCGGCCTGTCCCGACTGGGAGTCCTCGACAGCGCAAAGTTGTCCGGTAATGAATGGGTGTTTGGATCTCAAACGACGGGTGTGCCGCTGGTCGTTCTGGCCCGCAAGGGGAACTGGCTGAAGGTTTGCTATGACGATGCCGGCCGTGAGGCCTGGATCAACCCCGGCAGGAAAACATATCAATTATGGGACAGGTTCTTTAAAAGCCGGACCAGTCACATGCTTCCCGGGCTTCGAAAACAATATTATCAGTTGTACCAGCAGCCCGATCTCAAACCTGGTGCCATGCTGACTCCCAAACAGGTATTCAAAGTACTTAAGCTGGAAAATGACTGGGCCATGATTGTGTCTGACCAAACCTCAATCGGTTGGTTGCGTTGGCGCGACGAGGATGGCCGGTTGACAATCGGAGCGGATTAATAGCAGCGCATTGTGCGGTGTGATTTTGTCGTAAATATATGAGGTGATCAGATGCGAGTCGAGCTGGTACCGCCCGGAACAGGCGAACTTACCTACGAAATCAGAAACATTGTCAACGTGGCCGAGAAACTGCAGAAATGCGGGGTCAAGATCAACTGGGAAAATATCGGTGATCCGATTGTGAAGGGGGAGCAGATTCCCGCCTGGATGAAGGAAATTGTCGCTAAGGCGGCTATGGACAACCATTCATGGGGATACTGCCATACCCGTGGCGTGTTGGAAACACGTGAGTTTATCTGTGAGACAACCAATGGCCGTGGCGGAGCGCAGATTACTCCGGATGACATCATCTTTTTTAACGGACTGGGCGATGCCATTGCAAAGATATATGGATGTCTGCGGGCCGAAGCACGCGTTCTGATGCCCTCCCCATCCTATACAACACATACCCTGGGAGAGATCGGTCATGCCCACTCGGCTCCGTCGCTATTCCGTCTTGACCCATCCAATAAATGGTATCCGGATATGGAAGATCTGAAGAAACATGTCCGCTATAACCCGAACATTTGTGCCATAATGATCATCAACCCCGACAATCCCACCGGCATGGTTTACACGAAGGAGATGCTGGAGGAGATCGTGGCAGTAGCGCGTGAAAACGATCTGTTCATTATTTCAGACGAGGTCTACACAAATATCGTTTATAACGGCGAGAAGACTGTTCCGATCAGTGATGTGATCGGGGATGTTCCGGCAATTTCCCTGAAGGGAATTTCAAAAGAGTTCCCGTGGCCCGGTTCTCGCTGTGGCTGGATCGAGATTTATAACGGGCAGAATGATGAGCAGTTCCGCAAGTATGTCAACCTTATTTTGACAGGGAAGATGAACGAGGTCTGTTCAACTACTTTGCCGCAAATGGTGATTCCGGAGATTGTCCGGCACCCGGAATACGCTTCCTATCTGGCCGAGCGCATTGCCAGTTACGAAAAGATGAGTAACATCACTTATGATTTTCTAAGTCAGGTTCCGGCATTGCAGGTAAACCGCACCAACGGCGCTTTCTACATGGCGGTGGCTTTTAAGGAAGGTCTTTTGAACAACAGCCAATCGCTTCCGATTGCCAATCCGGAAGTCAGGGAACTGGTGGACGGTCTGCTCAGCAAGCCGGGGGTGTCTCCCGACAAGCGTTTTGTTTACCAGATTCTTGCCTCCACCGGCATCTGCATCGTTCCGCTCTCCTCCTTTTCCACGCAGCTGCAGGGGTTCAGGGTTACGCTGCTGGAGAAGGATGAAAATGAGTGCCGCCGTATTTACAGTACGTTGGCGGAGAAAATCGGGGAATATATCAACTCGTAACTGCAATCATACAAGCACGCAAAAGGGGAAAGGCATTTATTGCCTTTCCCCTTTTGCGTGCTCAAAATCGACTGTTTCAGGCCTTTTTGTCGCTATCCTCACTTTTAGGCTTGATCTCGATCTCGTCCTTGCCGTCAGATGCCTTCTTGAAATTGCGGATACTCTTGCCGAGTGCCCCGCCTATTTCCGGCAACCGCCCGGCACCGAACACAACCAGGACTATAACCAAAATAATTATCAATTCAGGCATGCCAAATCCAAACATTGTATCCTCCGTACAGCGTGTTTAATTACTGTGGCACTATCGCATTGACTTGAAAAAAAATCAAGTATTGCAAGTTTCAACACCTAAGCCGGTATTGAAATACGTGTCGGCCTGACGGTTGTCGGGTGAATTGTTTCATCTATGTCAACTAACCAGTGACCTGAAACAGAAGCATCACGAAAGAGGTAATAGTCCAAACAGGTCATTGACTCCGTGCGAAGTGTTGAGTTACTGATAAAGGCCGGCAGTGGCCGGATAAAAAACTGTCGAGGTTCTTTTCTTGTTGGCGATGTCTGTCAACCGATACTCTGCAGAACCGGCATCAAAACCGGAATTCGTCAAGAGGTGGCAATTATGATCAAGAGGATCCTGGTGTTGTTCCTGCTGGCCTGTAGCGCCATTAAGGCTGCGGCCGCGGAACAAATGGAAATAACGCCGTTCAGGATAGTGAATCAGAGTCCGCTGGTGCAGATCTTTGGGTTACCGGGTGATAGCGCTGCCGGTATTGCAACTCCTGGTCAAATCCTCTTTGGCGTGACACAGGATTTGTCCAGCAACTATACCGCCAGCAGCAACGCCCGAGAGACGATCCAGCTTGATGGAGAAACTTACCGTGCGACCCTTTATGCACGCTACGGCCTGATGCCCCGCTGGGAGATTGGCGCAGAAATCCCGTACATAATCCAGGGCGGTGGTTTTCTGGACCGCTTTATAATCGACTGGCACTCGGCTTTCGGCCTTCCTCAAGGCGGGCGTGAATCTGCACCCAAGGATCACATCGGTTATCGTTATAAGAAGGATGGGGTCCAGAAGCTGAACATGGGTCGATCCGGCTCAGGAATTGGTGATGTGAGTCTGACGACCGGAGTCGCTCTTTATCAATATCGTGATGACAACACAAATGACCAGTTAGCGCTTAAGGCATCCCTGAAACTACCTACAGGAGACAGTGTCTACCTTCGAGGCAGCGGCGGCACCGATTTCCAGCTTCAGTTGTGTGGCAGTATGACCAACTTTAGCGAATGGGGTCCACTGGGGCTGTTCGGTTCCGTGGGAGGTCTGGTGATGTCCGATGGAGATATCCTGCGCGATCAGCATAACAACCTGGCCGGATTTGGCACACTAGGACTGGGGTGGGCGCCCGCATCGTGGATATCCTTCAAGCTGCAATTGAACGGCAATACTCCCCTATACCGTGACAGTTCACTGGATGAACTTTCCAGCAGTTCCCTGATGCTGCTCTCCGGCGGTACGCTCAAGCTTCCAGACAACTATCTGCTGGATATTGGTGTTTCGGAGGATCTGGCGGTCGCAACCGCTCCGGACGTGGGTTTTCATCTTGGGTTGAGTAAAAAATTCTGACATTACTGCCGTCACTATTGATTTCTACCCGATTCTATATTTCATGTATAATGCCGGAATGAAGCAGACGTTGGAACAGTGTCGCGGGTTGTTGGTCAGAATCGTCTGATGGGCGCGAGGATCCCAACGGAAGGAAGGGGTTATGAATAAGGATGAGCTTGATATTGCTGATGTAGATTCGCCGGAAATGCTTTCTCTGATGGGATATTCTATTGCAACGGAGTCCGGCCAGATTCAGAAGGGGATTGAGCTGTGCAAAAAGGCGGTCATGCTCAACCCGCATAATTGTGATCATTATCTTACGCTGGGAAAGATATTTCTGTTTGCGGGCCAGAAAGGGAATGCCATCAAAGTATTCAGGAAGGGACTTCGGGTAAGGAAAGACGCCAGGCTGATTGACGAACTCAAAAAGCTCGGCATTCGAAGAGCGCCACACTTCCAATCCCTTGCTCGGGATCATTTTCTAAACCGGGTGGCAGGAAGGTTGCTGCATGCGCTGAAACTGCGCTGAGGTGCTGATTTGCGCCGTAAACTTGAGTGCTGAAAATAAAAAAGAGGCGGAAACCATTTGTTTTCCGCCTCTTTTTACTAAAAGTTTGAAGCTGGCAAAGCTTAATAGTTTTTGTCGGCGTAATCGACCCAGCCGCCTGCCAGGACCAAGGCCTTGTCGAAGGGTGAAATCTCGAAGTTAAAAGTTTTCTGCTTGCCGCCGCCATTCATGGTGAGAGTTCCGGCCTGGATGTCGATTGTCATGGAGGCGTCTTCATCAGC
Organism: Geobacter sp.; assembly: GCA_009684515.1. GTDB lineage: Bacteria > Desulfobacterota > Desulfuromonadia > Geobacterales > Pseudopelobacteraceae > JACRCG01. The sequence continues at coordinate 107,537 of WKKS01000007.1, read as the reverse complement.
GGCGTGCGAGAAAATCAGGTCCAGATCGGCTTTGGGCAGTTCGATGGCCGCCATGCCGCAGTTGAACATGTTCTGGCGGAAGATGCGGGCAAAGGACTCTGCTATTACGGCAGTAATGCCATTGACCTCGAATACCCATGGAGCGTGTTCACGGGATGATCCGCAGCCGAAGTTGGCACGGGAGACAATCACCTTGGCGGCCTTGGTTTTAGGCCCTTTGGCTTCGAAGCCGGGCAATTTCAGATCTTCCAGGATATAAGGTTTAAGGTCTTCCTTGGTGATCTCGGTCAGGTACTTGGCCGGGATGATCTCGTCGGTGTTGATGTCGCTGCGGTCGAGAAAGAGGACCGGCCCTCCGAATGTTTTCATATGTGACTCCTTGTTTAAAAAATGAAAGGCAGATGCAACCCAATCAATCCCACGTTGGCGAGGGTGGGCTTTGCTTACAGATATTTTCTCGGATCGGCAATAACGCCTTCAATCGCAGAGGCGGCGGCGGTGGCTGGCGACATCAGGTGCACCATGCCACCTTTGCCCATACGACCCATGAAGTTGCGGTTGGTGGTCGAGGCGCAAACCTCACCTTCTGCCAGGACTCCGTTGCTCATCCCCAGGCAGGCGCCGCAGGTCGGATTGGTAACGCAGAAACCGGCCTCCATGAAGATATCGATCAGGCCTTCCCTGGTGGCATCCTTGAAAATTGCCGGGGTGGCCGGCGAGAGTATGCCGCGTACATTAGGTGCCAGTTTGTGACCTTTAAGAATCTGGGCTGCGATGCGCAGGTCTTCCAGACGGCCGTTGGTGCAGGAGCCGATGTAGATCTGGTCGAGCGGGGTGCCGGCAATCTCGGAGATCGTTTTGACCTGGTCCGGCTTGTAGCCAAAGGTTACGGTCGGCTGCAGGGAGGTGACATCGATATCGATGGTCTGGTCATAGTCGGCATCCGCATCGGCACGCCATTGCGAATATTCGGCCAGAGCCGCTTCTTTGCTGGCGAAGTCGCCGCTGATAAACTTCCACAGGTATTCGACGGTGGTCATGTCCGGCATGCAGATGCCCGATGTTCCGCCAGCTTCGATGGCCATATTGCAGAGCGTCATGCGTGATTCCATCGTCATTTCATCAATGGTGGAGCCGTGAAATTCCATCACACGGTCGGTTGCGCCATTGACGCCGATTTTGCCGATGATGTGCAGAATGACATCCTTGGCATAGACCCCTTTCGGCAGCGCGCCGTTGACATTGAATCTGATCGTCTTGGGCTGGCGGAAAGCGCAGACACCTTTCAGGATGCCGACTTCCAGGTCGGTTGTGCCGATCCCAGCCGCAAAGGCTCCGAAGGCTCCATGAGTGCAGGTGTGGGAATCGCCCATGATGACGGTGTAGCCGGGGCGGATAAAGCCGCGTTCAGGGAAAAGTGCGTGACAAACTCCGTTGGCTCCGATATCGAAAAAGTCCTTGATGTCGTGGCGACGGGCCCAGTCGCGCAATATCTTGGCCTGAGTAGCGGTCTTGGTGTCCTTGCTGGGGGTGACATGGTCGATAACAGCCTTGATTTTGGTCGTATCAAAGACACGGTCTTTGTCGCGACGGATCAGGTCGTCGATTGCAATCGGTGTGGTGATCTCGTGACAGAGTACCGCATCCAGTCTAAGGACTTTAGTACCGGGGAACGGCTCGTCTACCAGGTGAGCATCAAATATTTTTTCAGCAGTTGTTTTACCCATATTCAAGTACCTCGCATGATTCAGAATGCAAAACTTGTAGCATAACTTTGGTCGCAAAGTAAACCGGTGAACTTTTTTTTGATAATCCGATATGACCGGATCGGCAGGATTTTGGATGGAAAACAGATGCGGGCGTGGTATAAGAACAACACTAATTTAAATCCCCTTATCCGGGGTCAATGACAGGGAAGTGCCGTGAATCCTGAGAACATCAAAAATATGCTCCGTTCCGTCAAGGATGGAGCTCTTTCCATCGATGACGCTTTGCAACACCTCAAACAGCTTCCTTATCAGGATTTGGGATGTGCCCAGATAGATCATCACCGCGAACTGCGCCAGGGGATGCCTGAAGTGATCTTTGGTGAGGGGAAAACGGTTGAGCAGATCGTGGCGATTATGACCGCCATGTTGGGCAAGGGAAGCAACTTGCTGGTGACGCGCCTGGCCCAGGAAAAGTCCAGCCAGATACAGGCTGTTTTTTCAGCTGCTACCTATAATGCGGAAGCCCGCTGCCTGATTCTGGAACAGCAGCCGGTTGAGGAGCGTGGAAAGGGAACTGTTCTGGTGATATCGGCCGGCACTTCCGACATTCCGGTGGCTTCAGAGGCGGTAGTTACGGCCAGATTTCTGGGTAACCGCGTGGAGCAACTCTTTGATGTCGGTGTGGCCGGCATCCATCGTCTGCTGGCGCGCAGTGAGCAGTTAGCTGCTGCCTCAGTGATTATTGTCGTGGCCGGCATGGAAGGGGCGCTTCCGTCGGTGGTTGGCGGACTGGTAGATAAGCCGGTCATTGCAGTGCCGACTTCGGTTGGGTACGGCGCTTCCTTCGGGGGGATTGCGGCGCTGCTGGGGATGCTCAATTCATGTGCGGCCGGAGTGACGGTCGTCAATATCGATAACGGCTTTGGTGCGGCCTGTGCCGCCAGCCAGATCAACCGGGTGTGACGTGATGATTATCCATTTCGACTGTTACGCCGGTATCTCCGGCGATATGACCGTGGCGGCGCTTCTGGATCTAGGGGTGCCGCTGGAATACTTACGCTCCGAACTGGCCAAATTGCCGCTGCCGCCGGAATCATTTTCGGTTTCCACCCAGCGTACGGAACGTCAAAACGTGGGCGCTCTCAAGTTTGATGTGGCGGTGCATGACCAACATACCCACCGTCATTATTCTGATATTGACGCTATGATCATGAACAGCTCTTTGGGCGACTCGGTCAAAGATCGGTCGCGTCGGATCTTCCGCCGCCTCGCCGAGGCTGAGGCCAAGGTGCACGGTGTTCCGGTTGCAGAGGTGCATTTTCATGAAGTCGGGGCGCTGGATTCGATTGCGGACATCGTCGGTACGTCCATCTGCCTTGATTATCTGGAAGTTGAGGCCGTCTACGCATCGCCATTGCCGTTGGGGAGTGGTTTTGTCAATACCGCCCATGGTCGCTTGTCGGTGCCCGCTCCAGCCACGGCAGAACTGCTGCGAGGTATGCCGGTACACAGTGAGTGCGGTTTCGGCGAAAGGGTTACGCCGACCGGTGCGGCCATTCTGGCGGCGTTGGTGGATGGCTTTGGCAAGCGGCCGGAGATGCTTTTTGAGAAGGTCGGCTGCGGTGCCGGTAGTAAAGATTTCAGTGATTGCCCAAACATCCTGCGAGCTTTTGTCGGTAGATCGGTCGAGGCCGCCCGATGCAGCGATCAGGTGCTGGTTGTTGAGAGCAATATTGACGATTCGACCCCGGAAATGCTGGGTTATCTCATGGAGCGTTTGCTGAAACAGGGCGCGCTGGACGTCAGCTTCACTGCGATCCAGATGAAGAAAAATCGCCCCGGGGTCATGCTCTCTTTCCTTTGTCGCCAGGAACAGCTCGATCTTCTGGCAAAGGTTGTACTGACGGAGAGTTCTGCCATCGGTCTTCGTCATTATCCTGCCGACCGAACTGTGCTGGAGCGCCAGATTGTCGAATTGCCGACTGAATTTGGCCCTTTGCGGTTCAAACAGGTTTATGGCCCTGAAGGAAACCTGCTGCGGACAATCCCGGAGTATGAGGATTGCCGCCGGATTGCAATTGAGCGGGGAATGGCATGCCGGGAAGTCATGGAACGGGCGCAATGCGCGGGAGTCTCTAGACAATGAGAATATCTACTTTGAGCATCGGTGATGAGCTGATCTGCGGACAAATCACCGATACGAATGCCGGAAGTATTGCCGCACAGCTACTCAACGAAGGTTTGCGGGTTCACCGGCACCTGACTGTCGGTGACAATGAACCGGACATCATGGATGCATTAAATGAATTGGGACGGAACAGCGACATGCTGATTGTAACCGGTGGTCTCGGTCCCACGCTTGATGATCTGACTTCACGAGCTGCTGCCCGTGCCACCGGACGGCGGCTGGTGATCAATGAGGACGCGCGGACCCATGTCCGCTTGATGTCCGGCAAACTGGATTCGCTGCTGTTTTGTCCATTAAGCGACAAACAGGCGATGGTTCCATCCAAGTCAACATTGATTCCCAATCCCAATGGCACCGCCTGTGGTTTTCAATTGATTCATAACGGCTGCTTCATGTTTTTCATGCCGGGTGTCCCATCCGAAATGAATGTTATGCTGCGGGAGTCGGTGTTGCCGTTCATGCTGGAGAGAGTGACCCATAAGCGGGTGATTCGTTCCGTCACCCTGAACGTGTTTGGACCATGTGAGGCGGAGGTGGATGAACTGTTGACCGGAGTTGCCCGGCCTGATCAGGGGCTGGCGATGGGCATCTGCGTCACTTTTCCCTGGATGAGCGTAACGTTGCGGGCCGAGGCGGATAATGCCGACACAGTTGCGGCTCTTCTCGACTCTGCGGCCGCTACGGTGAGTGAACGCCTCAAAGATTACGTTTTTTCCGCAGGCGGTGCCGGTATGGACGATACGGTGGCAGAGCTGTTCCGCACAAGCGGCCTGACGGTGGCTCTGGCCGAATCGTGCAGTGGCGGCATGATAGCCAAGCGAATTACCGACATCCCCGGCAGCTCCTCCTATTTTCTGGAAGGGGTGGTAACATACGGCAACGCCGCCAAGATGAGACTGCTGGGAGTTTCGTCCGAGTTGCTGGATGCAAAGGGGGCGGTCAGTTCCGAATGTGCGTCGGCGATGGCGAAAGGTGTCCGCTCCGCCGCAGGGAGCGATCTGGGTTTGGCGGTGACCGGAATTGCCGGGCCGGATGGTGGCACGGAAGGAAAGCCGGTCGGGACGGTCTTTATTTCATTGGCGGCTCCGGACGGCTGCTGGACCAAACGCTTCCAGTTTCAAGGATCCCGCGACGAAATTCGCACTTTGACCGCCTGGACGGCAATGGATTGGTTGCGAAGATATCTGCTCCAGAGAGCAGGCAGCTGATCAGATAAATCCTTGCGGTAAAACTGCCGGATATGCTATTTTTCTACCCCCTTACGGTCCAATACATCCCAATTTCAGGAGATATCAAATCATGTCGGATAAAAACAGCGCCCCGGAGAAAAGCAAGGCGATAGAACTGGCGCTCAGCCAGATTGAAAAACAGTTCGGCAAAGGTGCCATCATGCGTCTGGGCAATGACGAAGCACTTCCGGGTGTGGATGCCATCTCCACCGGCGCTATCTCACTTGATGTGGCTCTGGGAGTCGGCGGAGTGCCGCGCGGCAGGATCGTTGAGATTTACGGTCCGGAGTCATCCGGAAAGACGACCCTGGCGCTCCATATCGTGGCGGAAGCGATGAAATCCGGCGGGATTGCCGCTTTTGTTGATGCCGAGCATGCTCTGGACATCGGTTATGCCCGTAAGCTTGGAGTAAAGACCGACGACCTGCTGGTCTCACAGCCGGACACCGGCGAACAGGCGCTGGAGATTGCCGAAACCCTGGTGCGCAGCGGCGCTATTGATGTGCTGGTGATTGACTCGGTGGCTGCCCTGGTGCCCAAAGCTGAAATCGAGGGCGACATGGGTGATTCCCATATGGGGCTTCAGGCCCGCCTGATGTCCCAGGCTCTGCGCAAACTGACCGGAATCATCAGCAAATCCAACTGTTGCGTGATTTTCATCAATCAGATCCGCATGAAGATCGGTGTCATGTTTGGTAATCCGGAGACTACTACCGGCGGTAACGCGCTTAAATTTTACGCATCGGTGAGGATGGATATCCGCAAGATTGCTACACTCAAGCAGGGAGATCAGATCATCGGTTCCCGCACCCGTGTCAAGGTTGTCAAAAACAAGGTGGCCCCCCCCTTCAAGGAAGTCGAATTCGATATCCTTTACGGCGAGGGCATCTCGCGCACCGGTGATGTGCTGGATATGGCTGTTGAGAGAAACATTGTCGAAAAAAGTGGCGCCTGGTTCTCCTACGGCAAGGAGCGCATCGGTCAGGGACGTGAAAATTCCCGCACCTGGCTTAAGGAGCATCCGGAAGTCCTGGCGGAAATTGAAGAGAAGCTGTTGGCGATTGTGAAGCCGGTTCCAGCGGCTGCAAAGCCCGAGTAGAACGCGGAGGTAAACTGTGGAGCTGAACGAAATACTCACGATAGCCTTCAAGGCCAAAGGCTCGGATATCCATATCAAGACCGGTCTGCCGCCGATTGTCCGCATTGACGGCCGACTGCACCCGATTCCCAACGCCCAGCGTCTCTCCCCGGATTATGTCTCCTCGACGGCTCAGTCGATGATGAATGACCGGCAGAGACGTATTTTCGAGGAGAACTCCGAGGTTGATCTGGCGTATGCCGTGCCCGGCCTGGGACGTTTCAGGGTCAGCGTCTACCGGCAGCGCGGCACGGTGGCAATGGTTTTTCGATCGATTGCCTTTGTCATCCCGACTCTGGAGGGGCTCAATCTTCCTCCCGTCATACATAAGCTCTGCAAGGAAGAGCGCGGCCTGATTCTGGTGACCGGAACCACCGGTTCCGGAAAGTCCAGCACCTTGGCGGCCATGATTGACTCGATCAATCAAAACCGTACCTGCAATATTATAACGATCGAAGATCCGGTGGAGTTCTTGCACCGCGATAACAAGAGTATCATCAGCCAGCGAGAGGTCGGCTCCGATACTCCGACTTTCTCTGCGGCGCTCAAGGGCGCTCTCCGTCAGGATCCGGACGTTATCCTGGTCGGTGAGATGCGCGATTACGAAACGATTGAAACTGCCATGACCGCCGCTGAAACAGGCCACCTGGTCATGTCTACCCTGCATACCATGGATGCGGCTGAAACCATAAACCGCATTATCGGTGTTTTTCCTCCTTACCACCAGCGTCAGGTGCGGATTCAACTTGCCAGTATCATCAGGGGGGTTGTCTCCCAGCGCCTGGTGCCTCGGGCGGACGGAAAAGGGCGTGTGCCCGCCGTTGAGGTCATGCTTGCATCGGCTCGCGTCAGGGAATGCATCGACGACAAGGACAAGACCAAGCAGTTGCACGATGCGATAGCGCAAGGCTTCGTCACTTACGGCATGCAGACCTTTGATCAATCACTGATGAAACTTTACTCATCCAAGCTGATTACCTACGAAGAGGCGGTACGCCAAAGCTCCAACCCGGACGACTTTGCTCTCAAGGTTTCTGGCATTTCTTCCACCTCGGATGCTTCCTGGGAAGGGTTTGAAAGTAAACCGGAAGATTCCATAGCGGAACCGGAAAAACTTGATATCGAAAAGTACTGAACCGCAAACGGTTGAAAGCACGTACCTGTACGCGCTGAGACTGCTGACCGGCAGGGATTACACAGTTGTCGGCATGTTGCGGAAGTTCTCTGCCCGGGGTGTCAGCGAGTCGGATGCCGAAACGGTAATTGCACGGCTGCAGAGGGAAGGGTGGCTGAACGACCGGCGCTATGCCGGGCGGTTTGCTGAATCGGCACTGTCAAACGGTCGCTTCTTCGGCCCGCGCCTGAGGCAGGAGATGCTTCGCAGAGGGTTTGATGCCGGTCTTGTCAGTGATGTGCTGACCGGTTTGACAGGTGATTTTGATGAGGGGAACGAGGTCAGGCAGGTTCTGGAACGCCGCTATTCCGGGTTCTGTTTTTCAACCGCGACTGACCGTGACAAAAGAAAAATAATCGGATATCTGCAGCGGAGAGGGTTCGGACTGTCAGCAATCATGAACGCACTCAAAGCTGCAAAATAATTTTTGGATGGAAATACATTTTCAGATAGTTGAAGGGAAGCAATAAATGACAGGTACAGAGATTAGAAAACAATTTTTGCAGTATTTTGCCGAGCGGGGGCACACGATTGTATCCAGTTCCGGCATTCTCCCAAAGAATGATCCGACGCTCATGTTCACCAATGCAGGTATGAACCAGTTCAAAGACTGCTTTCTGGGATTGGAAGACCGTGGTTATTACCGGGCCTGTAGTTCTCAAAAGTGTGTCCGTGCTGGCGGAAAACATAACGATCTTGAAAACGTTGGCCGCACGGCCCGTCACCACACCTTTTTCGAGATGCTTGGCAACTTTTCCTTTGGTGATTATTTCAAAAAGGAGGCGATTGCCTACGCCTGGGAATTCTTGACCAAAGAGCTTCAGCTGGACAAAAGCCGCTTGTATGTAACTGTCTATACCGATGACGACGAAGCCGCCGACATCTGGCATCTGCAGGAAGGGGTGCCGCGAGAGCGTATCTACCGTTTTGGCGAAAAGGACAATTTCTGGTCCATGGGCGACACCGGTCCCTGCGGTCCCTGTACCGAAATATTCTGGGATAACGGGCCTGAAGTCGGCTGCGGTTCGCCGGATTGTGCCGTCGGCTGTGACTGTGACCGTTACATGGAAATATGGAATAACGTCTTCATGCAGTTCAATCGTTCGGCCGACGGGAGCATGACTCCGCTGCCGAAGCCGTCCGTCGATACCGGTATGGGACTGGAGCGGATTACAACGGTCATGCAGGGCGTACGCTCCAACTATGACACAGACCTTTTGCAGGGGATTATCCGCCATATTGAGCGCCACAGTGGCAAGAAGTACGGTGCCAATGAGAAGGACAGCGTCTCCATGCGTGTCATTGCCGACCATTGCCGTGCCGTTACTTTCCTTATCTGCGACGGCGCCCTGCCGAGCAACGAAGGTCGCGGTTACGTCCTGCGCCGCATCATGCGCCGAGCCGCCCGCCATGCCAAAATGCTGGGTGTCAGTGAACCGCTGCTCTGCCGGATGGTGGAAGCGGTTCGGGAGATGATGGGGGATGCTTATCCGGAGCTGGCCGAGCGTGAGGCTTATATCAAAAAGGTGACGCTGGCTGAGGAAGAACGTTTCAACGAGACCCTCGACCGTGGTCTGGGAATTCTCAATGACGAGGTTGCTTCGCTACGCAGTGCCGGGAAAAATGTCATACCGGGTGAAGTGCTCTTCAAGCTCTACGATACCTACGGTTTTCCAATCGATTTGACCGGCGACATCGTGGAGTCAGAAGGCTTTACGATCGATGAGGCAGGCTTCGAAGCCTGCATGAAAAAACAGCGTGAATTGGGTCGTGAAAACTGGAAAGGATCCGGGGCAGCCGGTATTGCCGACATCTACAAGGCCATTCACAGTCGCGGAATTCACTCTCAATTTGTCGGCTATGATGCCATGACGGCCTATTCCCCAATACTGGCGCTTGTACGGGATGGCGTTGAAGCCGTTTCCGCAGCGGCTGGCGACCGTGTGGACCTGATTGTTGAAGAGACCCCTTTTTACGGTGAGTCGGGTGGTCAGGCTGGTGATGTCGGCGACATCTCTTCCGGCGGCTCACATCTGGCCGTTCTGGAAACGACGCGCCCCTTCCCGGACCTGATCGTGCATCATTGTCTGGTGAATGAGGGCGCTGTACGCGTATCGGATGCGGTCAACCTGACCGTCACAACGTCTGTTCGCAGAGCAACGGCCCGTAACCACACTGCAACTCATCTGCTTCAGACAGCCCTGCGTCAGGTGCTGGGCGAACATGTCAAACAGGCAGGGTCACTGGTGTCGGCCGACCGGTTGCGATTTGATTTTACGCACTTCTCTGCCATGACAACCGATGAAATCCGCCAGGTAGAATCATTGGTCAACGGGTTTATTATGGATAACGATCAGGTGAGCACGAATCTGATGCCGATCAGTGAAGCCATCGAAGCTGGTGCTACGGCTCTTTTTGATGAAAAATATGGCGATTCCGTGCGAGTTGTGCGGGTAGGCGATGTCAGTATGGAGCTTTGTGGCGGAACTCACGTCAGAGCGGCCGGTGATATCGGACTGTTCAAGATCGTGTCAGAGGCCGGGATTGCTGCCGGTGTGCGTCGTATCGAGGCTTTAACCGGCACGGGAGCGCTGGGATTTGTTCGACAGGCGGAAGACGAACAACGCGCAATAGCCACCCTTCTGAAAGCGGAAGGGGGCAACTCCCTTGATAGACTCGAAAAATTATTATCCCGTCAAAAGGATATGCAGAGAGAAATCGAAGCTTTGCAGGGTAAGCTCAATGCGGCTGCTTCCGGCGATCTGTTGTCACAAGTTGTTGAAATTAACGGTGTAAGACTGCTGGCCGTGCAGGTGGCGGTCGATGACATCAAGGCGTTGCGCGATCTGTCCGACACTCTAAAAGACCGCATCGGCCAAGGTGTGATACTGTTGGGAGCCGAAATAGACGGCAAAGCCAACCTGCTGGTGGCGGTAAGCAAAGAGCTGAGCACAAGTATTAAAGCTGGAGATCTGATCAAAAAACTGGCGCCGGTCATTGGCGGTAGTGGTGGTGGGAAACCTGAACTGGCGCAGGCTGGCGGCACTTTTCCGGGAAAAATCGGAGAGGCCCTGGCGGTGGCCGCTGAAATTATTGCAGGTAGCTGAAGAGGCAGAGAAACAAAATGACCAACTCACGGAAAAATGGTGGCAGAATTCCGTTGCATGCCGGAAAGACAACTATTCTGGTTGCCGATGATGATGCGTGCATCCGTGATCTATGTGAAAGAGCTCTACGGGATTATCGGGTGCTTCAGGCCGGCACCACCCAGGAAGCTGTCCGCATTTACAAAAAAGAACCGGTAGATTTGATCCTTTCAGATGTCATGATGCCGGGCGGTTCGGGAATCGAGCTGTTAAAGCAGGTCAAGCTACTGGACCCAAACGCTGCAGTCATTATAATGACCGGGTTCGCGGAAAAAGAAATTATTCTTGAAGCCCTGAAGGAAGATGCCGACGATTTTATCAATAAACCGCTTAATCTGCTTCAGTTGAGGACGGCCGTTGATAATGCACTGTCAAAAAAAGCATTAAAAGAAGAGCTGGCAAACATAAAGCGTGCTGATCAGCTCAAGAGCAATTTCCTGTCGCTGATATCGCATAAACTGCGCACCCCCATAACCGGAATATCGCTTTTTCTACAGAATATTCATCGGGGTTGCTATGATTCCGACAATGAATACTTCCTGCAAAATGCTGAAATGGCAAATGAGGAAGCCGTTTATTTGAGCCGGTTGGTTGCAGACCTGCTCACATTCAGCCGGATCATGATAGATGACGATGAAGATCAGCAGGAAGAATGCAACCTTAATGCTATTGCATCGGAGTTGTTGATAAAAGCCAGAGAAGCACATGGCAAGTCGGCAATTGATATCGACCTGAACCTCGGGGAACTGCCAACTCTCTTCCTATACAAAAAGAAGATCAGTTTTGCTCTTTATCAGATTATAGATAATGCGTTCAAGTTTTCCGGAGAAATGGGGCATGTCGGACTGACGACCGTAGCGTCAGGCAATGAAGTCTGTATGATTGTCTCTGATTCGGGAGTTGGTATTCACAGGACGGAGTTTGCCAAGGTGTTTGAGAAGTTCTACCAGATTGATCCCGACAATACCGGACAGGTCAGGGGGTTTGGATTGGGACTTTTTTACGCCCGGGATTTTATCCGCCAGAACAACGGCAGCATAACTCTGGATAGTGAACCGGGTCTGGGAACAACAGTTACCATCTGTCTGCCGTTGCAATAATATTTTGAGATTTTGCAGGACTTACTGTAAACTGCCGACTTTAAAGTTGGCAGTTTCTATTTTAGACGGGAAATTGAGCTATGAAACATTTAATCGATAAAGCCAATACATTGATGGAGGCTTTGCCTTACATCAGGAGATTTGCCGGTAAAACATTCGTCATAAAATACGGCGGACATGCCATGTCGGACGATAAGCTGAAGGAGTCGTTTGCACTGGATGTGATTCTGCTGAAATCTTTGGGTATCAATGCGGTCATTGTACATGGTGGCGGTCCGCAGATTAACGAAACCTTGAAGCGTTACGGGATTGTATCTGAGTTTGTCCGCGGCATGCGGGTTACCGACTCCGAAACAATGTCTGTGGTAGAAATGGTCCTGGTCGGTCAGGTTAACAAGGAGGTCGTCGGCTACCTCAACCAGCATGGCGGCAAGGCGGTCGGTCTCTCCGGCAAGGATGGCACACTGCTCCTCTCCAAAAAACTTCTGCAGGAAGTCAAGGCGGATGACGGCTCACTTGAACAGCTGGACATCGGTTTTGTCGGCGATGTGGTCAAGGTTAATTCTGATCTGATCAAGACGCTTGAGAGCGGAAACTATATTCCGGTGATTGCTCCAGTCGGGGTTGGAGCCGAAGGTGAAAGTTACAATATCAACGCAGACCTGGTAGCTGGGCGGGTTGCTGCGGCTCTTAATGCGGAAAAACTGATCCTGCTGACCGACATCAATGGAGTAAAAGACAAAAACGGCAACCTCCTGGAGAGTATTTCCGTCAGTGACCTGCACCGCCTGATCGGGGAAGAGGCTATCACCGGAGGCATGATCCCCAAGGTTGTCTGCTGTGCGGATGCACTCAGAGATGGCGTTAAAAAAGCCCATATCATTGATGGCCGCATGGAACATGCTGTGTTGCTGGAGATTTTTACCGACGTTGGCATCGGCACGGAGATTGTGAAATGAAATCAGAACAGTGGATAGAAAAATCCGACAAATACATCATGAAAACCTATGGACGCTACCCGATTGTGCCGGTTCGTGGAGAAGGTTGTCGTTTGTGGGATGCCGATGGTAAGGAATACCTCGACTTTCTAGGGGGTGTGGCGGTTAACAATCTGGGACATTGTCACCCCAAGGTTGTCAAGGCGCTTCAGGATCAGGCGGCACAGCTTATTCACTGTTCCAATTACTATCAGATTCCACAGCAGATTGAGTTGGCGGAACTTCTATGCAGCCATTCCTTTGCCGACAAAGCTTTTTTCTGCAACAGCGGGGCGGAAGCCAACGAAGCGGCCATCAAGCTGGCCCGTAAATACAGCCGTGATACCAGCGGCCCGGAGCGTTACGAGATCATCACCGCCGCAGAATCGTTTCACGGCCGCACCATGGCCACGGTATCGGCCACCGGGCAGGAAAAGGTGCAGCGTTTCTTCGATCCTCTCTTGCACGGTTTTACCCATGTTCCCTTTAATGACGCAGCTGCGCTTGAGGCGGCCGTCACACCCAATACCTGTGCAGTCATGCTGGAGCCGATTCAGGGAGAGGGTGGCGTAAATATACCTTCGCCTGGTTATTTTCAGGAAGTGCGCCGCATCTGCGATCAACACGGACTGCTGCTGATCTTTGATGAGGTGCAGGTCGGGATGGGACGCACCGGCAAGCTGTTTGCGTATGAGCATTTTGATGTGATCCCGGATGTCATGACCCTTGCCAAGGCGCTGGCCGGCGGAGCGCCCATCGGCACCATGCTGGCCAAAGACAAGTTTGCCACCGCATTTGTGCCCGGCACTCACGGTTCGACCTTCGGCGGTAATCCACTGGTCTGTGCGGCCGCCATTGCCACGATTCGAACCATCCAGGAGGAGGGTCTCCTGAATCGTACCGAAGAAATTGGCGAGTATCTGGTCGGGGAGCTTGAAAAGCTGGGTGAGAAATATTCCTTTGTAAAAGAGGTGCGCGGGATCGGCCTGATGATCGGGATGGGACTGTCAATTCCCGGCGCGGAAATAGTCACGAAGGGGCATGCGCGGGGAGTGTTGCTGAATGTTACCCATGACACGGTGTTGCGCTTTGTACCTCCTTTGATTGTTACCAAGCAGGAAATCAACAAAATGATCGAAATTCTGGATGGAATCTTTGCAGAAGTTGAAATCTAGCAAGTTTGCAGGATTATCTTGTTTGTCGGAGTGAGGAGAAAAATATTGATGACACGACATTTTCTGGCGCTGCATGATTTCAGCGAAATCGAGCTGTACGGGATGTTAACTCTGGCTCGAGAGTTGAAAGATAAACAGAAACAGGGTGTTCCCCACAAGTTGCTTGAAGGAAAAACCCTGGCCATGATTTTTGAAAAATCTTCCACCAGGACCAGGATGTCCTTTGAAGTAGGTATTTTTCAATTGGGCGGGCATGGCCTGTTCATCTCCAATAAAGATTCGCAGATGGGGCGCGGTGAACCGATTAAGGACACCGCCCGCGTAATGGCTCGCTACTGTGATGGCGTCATGATTCGCACCTTTGGCCAGGAGATTGTGGATGAATTTGCGCGTTACTCAGATGTACCTGTTATAAATGGGCTGACCGATCTGTTTCATCCCTGCCAGATTATGGCGGATCTTATGACGGTTATGGAACAGAAACGTACTTATGAAGGGCTGGTTTTTGCCTGGATTGGTGATGGCAATAATATGGCTAACACCTGGATAGAGGCAGCAGCCATTTTCGGATTAGAGTTGCGACTGGCTTGTCCGAAAGGGTACGAACCGGATGCGTCTGTCATGGCTTGGGCTCAAGCCAAGGCGCCCGGCAAGATAACTCTGACTGACGATCCGAAGGTAGCTGCGGCAGGTGCCGACGTTGTCAATACCGATGTCTGGGCCAGCATGGGACAGGAGTCTGAGCAGAAAGAACGCGAGAAAGCCTTTGCGGGCTATTGTCTTGATGATTCATTGCTGGCTTTGGCTAAGCCTGACTGTCTTGTGTTGCATTGTCTGCCTGCCCACCGCGGTGAAGAAATCTCCGATTCGGTTATCGAGGGGAAAAACTCTTTCGTTTGGGACGAGGCCGAGAACCGACTGCACATTCAAAAAGCTATTATGGCAACTTTAATCAAATAACCTATTCAGTAATCAAAGGAGACTTGAAACATGGCATTAACAAAAAAGCAGGAAATCAAAAAAATTGTGCTGGCCTATTCGGGCGGCCTGGATACATCCATCATTCTTAAATGGCTGAAAAATGAGTACAACTGTGAAGTAGTAGCATTCTCGGCGGATCTTGGTCAGGGGGACGAGCTCGATCCGATCCGCGAAAAGGCACTGGCAACCGGTGCCGACAAGGTCTACATCGATGATCTTAAAGAAGAGTTTGTGCGCGATTTTGTCTACCCCATGTTTCGCGCCAACGCTATTTATGAGGGGCATTACCTGCTGGGAACTTCCATCGCCCGCCCGTTGATTGCCAAGCGCCAAATGGAAATCGCCGCCTTGGAAAACTGTGACTCGGTTTCCCACGGCGCTACCGGCAAGGGTAATGATCAGGTCCGTTTCGAGCTGGCCTATTATCATTTCGACCCGTCTATAAAAGTTGTGGCTCCCTGGAGAGAGTGGGATCTGAACAGCCGTCAGGCGCTGATTGAATACGCCCAGAACAATGACATTCCAATTCCTACTATCCAGAAACGGCCATGGTCGTCGGACCGCAACCTGTTGCACATCTCTTTTGAGGGCGGGATACTGGAAGATACCTGGGCGGAGGCTCCGGAAGAGATGTATGTTCTGACCAAGTCACCGGAAGAAGCCCCTGACAAGCCCCAGTATGTGGAAATTGAGTTCAAAAACGGTAATGCTGTAGCGGTTGATGGCGTGCAGATGACTCCCGCCCAGCTTTTGGCACATCTGAATCTGATTGGTGGCCAGCACGGCATAGGCAGGGTTGACCTGCTGGAAAACCGTTCGGTTGGCATGAAGTCGCGCGGTGTCTATGAAACTCCTGGCGGTACCATTCTGCGCGAAGCTCATTCGGCGGTCGAGCAGATTACAATGGATCGCGAGGTCATGCGTATCCGCGACAGCCTGATACCAGAGTATGCCAAACAGGTTTACGCTGGTTACTGGTTTTCACCTGAGCGGCAGATGTTGCAGGTACTGATCGACGACTCGCAGAAGTGCGTCAACGGAGTCGCTCGTGTCAAGCTTTACAAAGGGCTTTGTCGGACGGTAGGGCGCAAGTCCGAGAGCGATTCGCTCTTCAACCTGGATTTTGCGACATTCGAGAAGGATCAGGTATTCAACCAGGCTGATGCCGAAGGTTTTATTAAAATCAACAGCTTGCGACTCCGCATCCGTTCGCTGATGCAGGCCAATCGCAAAAAATAGTATTACAACCAAATCTGTGTTGATATGTAAGGGGCATAACTAAGTTATGCCCCTTACATATATCTGCCTTAATTCATTGCGCAATATTATTAATAACGACTGTCTCTACTTTGAATATTCCAGCTTTTCGCGTATAGTTCGCAATTGCTGATATCAATACCTGATACAAGGAAAAATACACCATGTCCAAAGACAAGTTGTGGGGTGGCCGTTTTACGCAGCCGACTGATAAGTTTGTAGAAGAATTCACCGCTTCCATACAGTTCGACCAGCGTCTGTACCATCAGGATATTCGCGGATCGATCGCTCATGCCCGTATGCTCGGCAAACAGGGTATCATCCCTCTCCAGGATGTGGAGCAGATCGTTCACGGTCTGCAGAAAATCCTCCAGCAGATTGAGGCCGGTGAATTCGATTTCTCCATCAGCCTGGAAGATATTCATATGAACATCGAGTCGCGACTGTCAGCAGCTATCGGGGAAGCCGGCAAACGATTGCACACGGGGCGTTCCCGAAACGATCAGGTGGCTCTGGACATACGTCTCTACTTGCGGGACGAAATTGTTGAGATAAGTACCTATCTAGACCTTCTGATTGATGCTCTGCTGGATCAGGCTGAAGCTAATCTGGATACGCTTATGCCCGGATTTACACATCTACAGACCGCCCAGCCAATCTTGTTTGCGCATCACCTGATGGCATATGTGGAAATGTTCAAACGTGACAAATCTCGACTGGAAGATTGTCTGAAACGGGTTAACGTCATGCCTCTTGGTTCCGGCGCTCTGGCTGGCACTACTTTTCCGATTGATCGTGAGTATGTGGCTGAACAACTCGACTTTCCAGCCATTACCCGCAACTCCCTTGATGCTGTTTCGGACCGGGATTTTGCCTTGGAGTTTCTATCCGATGCCTCAATTCTGATGATGCATCTGTCGCGATTCTCGGAAGAGTTGATCCTTTGGTCCACCAGTTCGTTCCAGTTCATAGAATTATCGGACGGTTTCTGCACCGGTTCTTCAATAATGCCGCAGAAAAAAAACCCGGATGTTCCTGAGCTGGTGCGGGGTAAAACCGGCCGGGTTTACGGTAATTTGTTTGCTTTGTTGACGACGATGAAGTCCTTGCCGTTGGCATATAACAAAGATATGCAGGAAGACAAGGAACCGCTTTTCGACACGATTGATACCGTCAAGGGCAGTTTGAAAATATTTGCCGACATGATCCGGGAAATGAAGGTTAACGTCTCTGGTATGCGTCTTGCGGCTGGTCTGGGCTTTTCAACTGCAACAGACGTTGCTGACTATCTTGTCCGTAAAGGATTGCCCTTCCGCGACGCACATGAGGCTGTGGGTAAGTCGGTCGCTTATTGTGTAGAAAATGAGATGGATATAACCGAATTGTCGCTGGCCGAGTGGCAACTCTTCTCAGGTAAGATAGACAATGATATTTTTGAGTGCATTACCGTTGAAGCCAGCGTAAATGCTCGTGATGTTATCGGCGGGACAGCCAGGGAAAGGGTCTGGAGCGAGATTCAGAACGTCAGGTCTGGCAAGTAGCCCAAAATGTATTGCGATTTCTTTGGTTTTTCAGAAAAGCCGTTTACGATTACTCCCAATCCACATTTTATTTTTCTGAGCAGCGTCCACCGCGAGGCTTTTGCCAGATTGCTTTACGGAGTAGACAGCCACGCCGGTTTTATTGCTTTAACCGGTGAGGTCGGTACAGGCAAAACCACAATGCTGCGTACACTTCTTGCGCAGCTTGATTCTGAAAAATACAGAAGTGCGCTGATATTTAACCCCTGTCTGTCTAGTGAACAGCTACTTGAGTGCATCTGTAGCGAGTTCGGCTTACAGGTTCCATGTAAAGACCGATTCAGCTATCTGGATGCACTGAACCGGTTTCTTCTGGAGCAAAATATGGCAGGGCATACAGTGGTGCTTGTTATCGATGAAGCTCAAAACCTTGCTCCTGATGTGCTTGAACAGGTGCGGCTGATCTCCAATCTTGAAACGGAACGTGATAAACTGATTCAAATTATTCTTGCCGGCCAACCTGAACTGGAATGCGTCCTGAATAGGCACGATCTGCGGCAACTCAAGCAGCGCATAACGGTTCGCTGCTCGCTGACACCAATGAGCTTCGGAGATACTATTGCATACATTAACCATCGGATCAGAGTATCCGGCTGCCGGATTCCAGAGGTATTCCCCTCCAAGACTGTTAAGCAGATATATCGCTTTTCAAACGGGATACCACGGTTGATCAATGTGGCTTGTGAACAGGCTCTTGTTATGGCCTGGACACGTGAAAGCCTGACAGTCACGCCTGCCATATCGTCACAAGTGCTGAATGATCTCAAACCATCGGTTGAGCGTAACGGACTCTGGTTTCGTATTTCGCGTTGGCTTTTTGCTGAAAGGTAATCGGATTATATGAGTTATATTCTGGATGCACTAAAAAAAGTTGAGCACGATAAATTAAAGAAGTCCTCCAGTGGTGGCATTATGAGCATTACAGGAGACCTTTTTCAGGAACGTTTGCAGAAGCCTGCCAAAGGTGGCTCCTGGAAAATAATTATTCTGATCGTTGTCGCTTCGGTCATTACTTCTGCCGGTACATGGTTTGTCTTGAGAAACAACAAGTCTGGGAATATTCCTCAGCCCTCTGCCCGGCCTACATTTGCCGCTCCTGCGGCGCTCCCGCCGGTCACAGCAACTGTTGAGCAAGCGGTGCCTTTAGTGGTGCCATCTGCAGTAACTGCCTTCGACGGAGACCAAAAGGAAGCAGCTGTGCCCAGACCTGCCAAGCGTTCGATTAAGGCAACTATTCCACCACCATTAGAGAATTCCGCACCACAAACCCAACCTCCAGCCGACATTAAACTATCTGGTATTGCATGGCAGGAAGAGCATACCGCAAGACGAGCAGTGGTCAACGGGTTTTTGTTAAAGGAAGGGGCTGTTGTCTCAGGTGCAAAAGTCGCAGAAATCCAACCCGACAAAGTAAAATTTTCAACGCCAACCGGGATCTTTGAGCTCCGATTAAATACGGCATCGGTTGCGGAGGTAAAAAGATGAGAATGTGGGGTAGGCTGGCTGTTTTAGGCAGCGTGACGCTGATAATGTCTGCCTGCGGTAAAAAAGGGTCTTTGGTCTATCCGGATATGCTGTTACCAGCAGCGGTGACATCTACAACAGCGATTCAAAGTGGTTCTGGAGTGAAAATACGATTTGAGCTGCCTATCTCTGACAAAACTGGTAACAAGCTGAATGATCTGGCCGGGGTTAAAATCAATAAAAGAGAAATTGACAGTGCCCCTGAGTCAACCTGTAGTTCTTGTATGGACGGTTATCGCCTCTTTCGTAAGCTGTATCTGGATGTTTTGCCTGAAGGTGTCGAACGTGCGGGGAATCGGATGGCACTGCTTGACGGGGATGTGGTCGCCGGAAAGCAGTATTCTTACGTTATAGTTCCTTTTACTAAAGAGGGTATGGATGGTACTTCGACTTCCAGGGTTTCTGTCCGGATTGTACAAGCAGCCTTACCTCCAATAATTCATGTCGAATCACAACCAACTGAAATTAAACTTTCGTTCGTCAGTCTGCCGCCGTTGGATGGTGTTTTAGTCGGTTATAATCTGTATCGCGCGCTTCAAAAAAATGTCTTTTCTCTGCGGCCAATCAACAATGAACCCATTAATGCAAAAGAGTATGTCGACAGTGGTCTGGCGAGAGGAACCGTTTACCGTTATCAAGCCAGATCCTTAGTCAGATTGCCATCGGGAGCCATACTTGAAAGTCTGGTCTCCAATGAGGTTGAGGGGATGCTAAAAGACGATGAATAGAGTGTCCTGAAAAGATATTATCATACAAAGAAAGGGCATCCATTTGGATGCCCTTTCTTTGTAACATGAGAAATGTTTACCAGAATTACTTGGCTACAGTTTCAGCAAGTTTGATTGCAATGTCTTTGTAAGGGTTTGCAAAAAGAATGATCAGGCAGACAACCAGAGCGTAGATTGCCAGAGACTCGATCATAGCCAGACCGATCATCATTGTGGTCAGGATCTTTCCTGAAGCGCCTGGGTTACGTGAAACGCCTTCAACAGCACTTTTAACCGCCAAGCCCTGGCCAATGCCGGTGCCCAGTGTACCAAGTGCCATACCAATACCTGCTGCCAGAACGCACATCGTGAAAAAACTCATTTTACTACCTCCGCATGGTTTGTCTCCTAAACAGTATAGGAGTAAATAAATTAGTTAATCAGGATCAGTGTGCTTCTTCCAGAGATCCTTGAATGTAGATCATTGCCAGCAGCATGAAGACAAATGCCTGGATGAAGGACACCAGGACTCCCATCAGCATCATCGGCAGAGGTACCAGAAATGGTGCCAGCCCGAAGAATATCATCAGAACCAGTTCGTGGCCGTTCATATTGCCGAAAAGACGAAGAGTGAGTGATACAGGGCGGCTCAGATGACCGATCACTTCGATAAAGAACATGACCGGTGCCAGCCAGGCGATCGGTCCGCAGAAATGCTTCAGGTAATGTATGCCATGATGTTTAATGCCGACAATATGTGTGGAAACGAAAACAACAACAGCACAGGCCGCGGTTGTATTGATGTTGGCGGTCGGAGGGAAAAAACCGGGGATCAGTCCGATCAGGTTTGAAACAAGAATGAAAATCGCCAGTGTTGCGATCAGCGGGAAGAACGGACGGCCATGTTCACCCATTGTTTCCACCACCATATTCTCGATTCCACCAATCACGGATTCCATGAAATTTTGCAATCCGCTTGGGATGGACTTGAGCGCTGAGGTTGCCATGAGTGATAGCGCCAACAGCAAGATGATAATCAGCCAAGTGTATATGATGGCATCGGCGCTGGCATCGGAAATGTGTAGAGGAGAAAGCAGTTTACGGAAAAATTCGAGAAAAAGTAAAGGATGAACCATGGTTCTAGCCTCCTGCGCGCAGAGCGCCGTAGAGTGAAAGTGCAATTATGTTTATTACAATAGTTGAAAGTCCGACTAATATTCCAGCCAGTGAAAACCAGCCTGATGTAATTATCAAGTAAAGTATAAAACCTGTGATACTAATTCTGGCGATGAACCGGATTTGAGCGTAAAGAAACGGTCGGTTTGGGAGCAGGCCAAGAATCCGCTGCAGAACATTACGCAGCCAATAAAAATTGATTACGGCAATAATCCCGCCGGCCAGAATTCCTAGTCCAGTCTTTGCGGAAAAAAAAACCAGACCTACGATAACCAGAACTGCTAGTAAACCAAGACTCCCTTTGATGATGACGTGGAAGAGGTTGTCCTCATTCATTGCTGTCATCATTTTTACGAATCTCCCTGCCGGCTATCAGGTAGACATTTTTGAAGCCTGCAGCTATACCAATAAAAAGAAAGATATAAAAGAACCAAGGCTTTGTGCCAAGCCAACGATCAAGCGTGAGACCAAACCAGACTCCGATAGCGATAGCCAGCACCACTGAAATACCCATGCTGGAAACCATTGCCAAGCTTTGAAAGAGTTCTCGTTTGTTATTTGTCATTAGTTGTCACGACTAATAGCAGGCACAAAACCGGTATTGAATACCACAGCATATCTCCTTGTGTCAATTATAAAGAGGATCTTGTCTACGCAATCTGTTTAAAACAATTTGCGGCTGCCGCAATTGTTTTTTCCATGTCAGACTCTCCATGAGCAACTGACACAAAAGCCGTCTCAAATTGTGATGGGGCGAGATAGATTCCTTCGTCCAGCATTCCAAGAAAATACTTGGCGAAAGCTGCCGTATCGCATTGGGCGGCAGTAGTCCAATTGTGAACTTCTCCTTTTGTGAAGAATGCACAGAACATGCTGCCAACTCTGGTGGAATATAGCGGGTAGCCTGCGTCTTTGGCTGCCTTGGCAATTCCCTCTGCAACAAAGCGGCTTTTTTCCTCCAGTTGTTGATAAAACCCGGGGCGTTTGAGTATGTTCAATGTTGCAATTCCGGCTGACATGGCAAGCGGGTTGCCCGAAAGTGTTCCCGCCTGATACACCCCACCTGAAGGAGATAGTTTCTCCATGATCTCGCGTTTACCCCCGAATGCACCAACCGGCAAGCCCCCTCCGATAATTTTCCCCAAAGTAGTCATGTCCGGCGTAACGTTGTACAGTTCTTGCGCCCCGCCGTAGGCGACGCGAAAACCAGACATGACCTCGTCGAAAATCAGGATGATTCCTTCGTTGGTGCATATGTCGCGCAAACCCTCCAAGAAACCGTCTTGTGGCGGAACTGTGCCCATATTGCCTGCAACAGGTTCCACTATGATGCAGGCAACCGAGTCTTTATTTTTTGCGACAAGTGATTTTACTGATTCTAAAGAATTATACTCTGCCGTGAGTGTATGTTTGGCAAAGTCGGCGGGAACACCAGGTGAGTCTGGAACCCCGAATGTGGCCGCGCCGGATCCGGCTTTGACAAGCAGTGCGTCGGCATGACCGTGGTAGCAACCGGAAAACTTAAGTATGTTGTCGCGACCAGTGTATCCGCGTGCCAGGCGTATAGCGCTCATAGTTGCTTCTGTACCCGAACTGACCATTCGAACCATTTCGATGGAGGGTACAGCCTCAATTACCATGTTGGCTAATATTATTTCTAGTTCAGTCGGGGCTCCGAAGCTAGCTCCGTTATCCATTGTCTTTTTCACGGCAGAAATAACTTCGGGATGACAATGCCCGACAATCATTGGACCCCATGAACCGACATAGTCAACGAAAGTATTTTCATCTTCATCGTAAATATGGCAGCCAGAGGCTTTCTTTATGAACAGGGGGTCTGCCCCAACTGACTTAAAGGCGCGAACAGGACTGTTTACGCCGCCTGGTATCGATATTTTTGCTTGCTGGAAAAGTTGGCTGGAGTGATTGTGGTTCATTGTGGTACTCCCTTCATTTATTAGAAAGATTCTGTTTAACGCATTTCAACTTGAATGGTTAGCACACCGGTTATAGTCGTGTCAATCTCGGATGGCATGTTTGTGAGATGCCTATATTCAGCGAGTTGTAGTTTGCACATAACAAAAACAGAGTGTCTGTAAATCTGTTATTAACACGAAGTTGTTCCTGATAATGTATGCAGTGTTGGCTTGTTAGGGGCAAAGTGACTCAATAAATATCTGGAAAAGCGGATATTTAGATGTTGTAAAATATACTGGCGTTTGATTTGAAACATCAAAGAAATTATTCAGAAATCATCCGAACCATTGTTGTTTGTATTTGTACATTCAAATGTTAGTGATACGTAAAAACGGTATGTTACGTCTTTTTTTTGCTCAGCGATGCCAGGATGTGTGAATGTAAAAAAAAGGGAAAAACTGCTTGACAAAGAAACTTAAATAACCTATCTATTGCCGAAGTTGTATACAGTATACCGTGAGCAGTAAGGAGGGTTTTAGATGCTTGGTGCATATCTGCCAATATTACTTCTGGTGATCGTAGCGGTCGGATTCGGGCTTTGTTCGCTCGTTTTTTCCTCTTTGATCGGCCCTAAAAAGATTTCAGCCCTTAAGCTTTCACCCTATGAATCCGGCTGCGAGCCGGTAGGCACAGCCCGTGAGCGTTTTTCAATCAAGTTTTATCTGATTGCCATGCTTTTTATATTGTTCGATATTGAGGCCGTGTTCCTTTATCCATGGGCAATACTCTACAAGAAGCTGGGGGTGTTTGGCTTGGTTGAAATGGGTCTGTTTATCGTAATACTTTTCGTCGGTTACATATATGTATGGAAAAAAGGAGCACTGGAATGGGAGTAGAAAATCCGCTTGGCGAAAACATTATCACCACATCGCTTGACAAGCTGGTCAACTGGTCCAGAAAGTCGTCGATTTGGCCAATGACCTTTGGTCTGGCATGTTGTGCAATCGAAATGATGGCTACCGGCGCTTCCCATAACGACTTAGACCGTTTCGGAATTATTTTTCGCGCATCTCCCCGTCAATCAGACTGCATAATTATAGCAGGCACTGTTACAAAAAAAATGCTTCCGGTTATAAAAACGGTGTATGAGCAGATGCCAGAGCCAAAATGGGTAATTGCAATGGGCGCGTGCGCCTGTTCCGGCGGAGTATTTGACACATATAGCGTTGTGCAGGGAATTGATGAGGCCCTGCCGGTTGATGTATATATCCCTGGTTGTCCGCCACGCCCGGAGGCTTTGCTCTTTGGTCTCATGAAGCTGCAGGACAAAATTTGGAATGATAAAAACTCCTTTGGTTCAGCCGTCGGACTTGGTACCAGAATTGATGGTTTCACCGCTTAAGCCCAGTTGTAACTGACAATTTACATTCAAATCCCAGAATAAAGGGTTGGAACTCATGGCAGAAAATAATCGAGCAGTACTCAAGTTGAAGGAGAAATTTGCCGCCTCAATTATTGATGTGGTTGAATTCCGGGGTGAGGTTACGGTAACCGTAAAAAAGGATTCCATTATTGATATCCTTACGTTCCTTAAGCAATCGCTTCAGTATAATCTGCTTACTGACCTGACAGCGGTTGATTACTTGGGTAAGAAAGAAGAGCGGTTCATGATGGTTTATCAGCTCTACTCGATTCCCAACAAGGACAGACTGCGAATAAAATCACCGGTTGCCGAAGCAGACTGCAGTATTCCGACAGCAACCAAGGTATGGGCAACAGCCAACTGGCTGGAGCGTGAAGTCTATGACCTTTTCGGAATAATATTCGATAAACATCCCGACCTTAGACGTATTCTTATGACTGATGATTGGGTAGGGCATCCGCTCCGTAAAGACTATCCATTACAGGGACCCGACCGTGAACCTTACAAGGGACGTTTGTCATAGATTTATAAATCGTTCTGCAATTCGATCTTAGAAGAGGCGATACATGGCTACTACTGAAACAATGACACTAAATATGGGCCCTCAACACCCCAGTACTCACGGGGTTCTGCGGCTCGTTCTCGAGCTTGACGGTGAGGTGGTAGTTAAGGTCACTCCACACATCGGCTATTTGCACCGCGGTGTTGAAAAACTGTCTGAGCACCGAACCTTTCACCAGATATTGCCACTGACTGACCGCCTCGATTATCTGGCGCCAATGAGTAATAATCTCGGATATATCCTGGCCGTTGAGAAGCTGATGGGTGTCGAGGTGCCTGAGCGTGCCGAGACTATCCGTATCATCATGGCCGAGTTAACCAGGCTACAATCGCATTTGGTCTGGATTGCCTGCCATGCCCTGGATATTGGAGCCATGACCGTGTTTATCTATGCGTTCCGTGAACGTGAAACTATCATGGAAATCTATGAACTGATATCTGGCGCACGTATGACATCTAACTTCTTCCGTGTGGGCGGGCTTTCACAGGACGTGCCGGATGAGTTTGTCAGAAAGGTCAGCGACTTTATTGATGTAATGCCGGAATATCTTGACCAGTACGAAGGTCTTTTGACAACCAACCCGATCTGGCTCAAGCGTACAGTCGGCAATGGTGTGATATCAGCCGATGATGCAATTGACATTGGTCTTACCGGTCCTGCACTTCGAGGATCAGGCGTTGACTGGGACCTTCGTCGCGATAATCCATATGGTGGTTATGAAAAATATCAGTTCAAAGTTCCAGTGGGTGAAAACTGCGATACTTTTGATAGATATAAAGTACGTTTAGTTGAAATGCGCGAAGCCATTAAAATCGTCAGGCAGGGTCTTGACAAGCTTAAGCCCGGCCCAGTATTGGCTGATTATCCTCAGGTATGTTACCCGCCGAAAGAAAATGTATATAACAGCATTGAGGGCCTTATTCATCACTTCAAGATCGCTTCGGAAGGTTTTCCTGCACCTGAAGGCGAAGTGTATCAGAGCGTCGAGGCTCCAAAGGGTGAGCTCGGTTTCTATATTGTCAGCGATGGTGGCAACAAACCGGAGCGATTGAGAATCCGTCCACCTTCGTTTGTAAACCTGCAAGCCATTGAACAAATGACTGTGGGTTCAATGATTGCTGACTTGGTGGCGGTTATTGGTACACTTGACATTGTACTTGGTGAAATTGACAGATAACTCCGCACGATTCAAAGGAGATGGGGCGCATGAGTGACGTAGTGGCGCAGAAAACTGAAGAACAAGAACCGGAAGTAGATCTATCCATAGCCGATGCGATCATCGATAAGTATATAGACATACCGGGTAATCTTATGCCAGTCCTGCAAGCTGCTCAGGACGAATATGGTTATATTCCGCGGACGGTAGCGGACCATATTGCCGAACGTTTAAATGTTTACCCGAGCCAGATATACGGCGTACTAACTTTTTATGCCCAGTTTCACCTCAAGCCGCGCGGTAAGTTTATTATCCGTGTATGTGTAGGGACAGCCTGTCATGTTCAGGGTGCTCCGCGCATTGTTGAAACATTCTTTGACAAACTCGGGATTGGCCATGCAGAAACTACACCGGACCTTCGATTTACCTTCGAGAAGGTTGCTTGTCTGGGTGCATGTGGAATGGCACCGTTGGCAATGGTTAATGACTCCACCTATGGTGCGATGACTGTACAGAAAGTCGATGATATTGTAGCCGATTACCAACAGCGACCACTGAAGTAGCAAGCTACTAGAAACTATCCAGCAGGGGACAATTGAGTCATGAGCGATAACGCAGGAATAAAAATTCTGATCTGCCAGGGTACTGGTGGTGTTTCGATGGGTGCCAAAGAAGTAGAGGCAGCTTTCGTTAAGATTCTCGCAGAGAAGGGAGTCGACGCCATTGTGGGTAAGCGATGCGATGTCATCAAAACCGGCTGCCGCGGATTGTGTGCCAATGACGTTCTGGTCGACATCATTACCCCCGAGCAGGGACGCATTACCTACGACTTTGTTAAGCCTGAAGAAGTTGAAAAGATTATTGATGAACATATTGTCAATAAGGCTATTCTGGAAAAAAGAAAAGCTAAGCCTTACTATAATCAGTTTGTTGACGCCCAGATGCGTGTTGTAATGACCGGCTGCGGACAGATCGATCCTGACAGCATAGATGCGTACATAGAAGAAGACGGATTCAAGGCTATTGCTAAGTGCATAAATAGTATGAAGCCGGAAGAGGTCATCGAAGAAGTTAAAAAATCCGGTCTGCGAGGCCGTGGAGGCGGTGGTTTTCCAACAGGGATGAAATGGTCGTTTTGCAAAGCATCACCTGGCGACCACAAGTACCTTATCTGCAACGCTGATGAGGGCGACCCAGGTGCATTCATGGACCGTTCTCTACTCGAAGGCGACCCCTACTGCATTATCGAGGGTATGATGATAGCGGCGTTTGCGATCGGATGCGATTTTGGATATGTTTATGTACGTGCTGAGTATCCTTTGGCAGTACAGCGTCTACAGCATGCCATTGATGTTTGTTACGAGAAAAACTATCTGGGCAAGAACATTCAGGGTTGGGGCTTCGATTTCGATATGCGCATCAAGATGGGGGCCGGTGCTTTTGTTTGCGGTGAAGAAACTGCACTGATGGCTTCCATCGAAGGGCACCGTGGTATGAGTCGCCCCCGTCCGCCTTTCCCTGCCGTTCGTGGTCTTTGGGGTAAGCCTACCAATATTAATAACGTAGAAACCTTCGGTAACGTTCGTCACATTATCAATAAAGGCGGAGAATGGTACGCCTCACTTGGTACCGAGACAACAAAAGGAACCAAAATTTTTGCTGTAACTGGAAAAGTTAAGCACACCGGACTTGTTGAAGTTCCAGCAGGTATGAAAATCCGTGAAGTTATTTATGATGTTTGCGGTGGTATTGCAAATAATCGCAAATTCAAAGCTGTTCAAGCGGGTGGACCATCCGGAGGTTGTATCCCGGCCGAAATTCTGGATACGCCGGTTGATTATGACTCACTGATCAAGGCTGGTGCCATGATGGGTTCCGGTGGTTTGGTTGTTATGGATGAAACAACCTGTATGGTTGATGTATCACGATTCTTCCTAAATTTCACAAGGGATGAATCTTGCGGAAAGTGCGTCCCTTGCAGAATTGGTCTCAAGGTCATGCTTGATATTCTGGAACGAATCACCGAGGGTCGCGGGGAAGCGTCAGATATTGAAACTCTTCAAGATCTGGGCGTTGCCATCAAAAAGGCATCACTCTGTGGTCTTGGTCAAACCGCACCCAACCCGATTCTTTCAACCATCAATTATTTCCGTGATGAGTATGAAGCGCATATAAATGATAAGCGCTGTCCTTCAAACTGCTGCAAGGAATTGCTGCTGTGGCAGGTGGTCGAGGATAAATGTGTCAAATGCGGTGCCTGCAAGAAAGCCTGCCCGGTTGATGCAATCATCTGGGAAAAGGGCCAATTGGCCGTCTTGGATAAGGAAAAATGCACCAAGTGTAAATCTTGTTATGACGCCTGCCGCTTTATGGCACTTGAATAGAATCTTCACGTACTCGGTCAAACTCACTGAACAGAGGTTGAGATGGTAAATCTTACGATAGACGACAAGCAGGTCACAGCACCCAAAACCGCAACTATTTATGAGGCGGCCAAAATGAACGGGGTTAACATCCCGATTCTGTGTCATGACAAAAAACTAAAGCCGTTTGGTGCATGTCGCATGTGCCTGGTGGAAGTTGAGCAGATGAAGGGGCGTCAGATCCCGGCCTGCACCACTCCTGTAACCGAGGGTATGATAATACGCACTTCAACCCCGGATATCGTAAAAGCGCGCAAAATGGTGCTGGAGTTGTTGCTGCTCAACCATCCTTTGGATTGTCCGGTCTGCGACAAAGCCGGCGATTGTGATCTTCAAAATCTTACTTACGAATACAAGGTTGACACTAATCGATTCGTAGACGAAAAGTTTCACCATGAAATAGATTATAATAACCCCCTGATCGAGCGGGACATGAACCGTTGTGTCCTTTGTGGTAAATGTGCTCGAATCTGTGATGAAATTGTAAGTTTTGGTGCCCTGACATTCATTGACCGCGGTATTGAAACAAAGATCGGCTGTGAATTTGAAGACGGACTTAATTGCGAGTTTTGTGGTTCCTGTATCTCGGTTTGCCCTGTTGGTTCTCTGCTGGCACGACCGTTTAAATTCAAAGCCCGTTTCTGGTCTCTTACCAAGCAAAAGTCGGTCTGCGGTTATTGCGGTACGGGCTGCAATCTTACGCTTGGGGTAAAAGATAATAAGGTTCTGACAACATTGTATGATGAAAATCAAGGTTTTCATAAAGGTCAGTTGTGTGTACGAGGTCGTTTTGGATACCAGTTTATTAACTCTGACAAGCGACTGACTTCACCGCTTGTCCGTAGGAACGGAAGACTGATTGAAGCCAGCTGGGAAGAAGCATTGGAAGTCGTTGCCGCTCGTCTAAAAGGTGGCAATTCGGTTGCTGCTCTGGGGTCGTCACGCCTTACTAATGAGGAATTGACACTTTTCAAAAAACTGATGTTGGAAAATGTCGGTTCCAGTAATTTTGACCATTCGGCAGGCTATGCGCATTCCGCATTAACCAGCGGTTTTGCACGCAGCTTTGGCACAACAGCATCACCTGCATCAATTCTTGACATCCAAAAAACCGATTTACTGTTTGTCATAAAGACAGATAGCTATGAAACACACCCGGTGATCGGTTTTGAGATTAACATGGCTGTTAAAAACAGGGGAATTAAACTTAATATAATCTCTGACAAGCGCGGAAAACTCTCCAAACTACCCGGGGCAAACACTTTTGTACATAAACCAGGAAGTGAAGTGTCCGTTCTTAATGCAATTGCTAAGTCGATTCTCGATGACAAGCTGGCAGTTGGGTCTGTGGACTCAGTACAAGGCTACGCCGAATTGGCTGAAGCTCTGAAGGCTTACACACCGGAAGCCGTTTCTGCGCTGTGCGGTTTGACTGCGGAAGATATTAAAAAGATTGCCAGAGAATACGCTTCAGCTGATAAGGCTCTCATTCTGTTCCCGATCGGACAAGGTTATGTTTCTCACAATCAGGAAATGTCCTGCGCTGTTGCGAATCTTTCAATTCTTACCGGAAAGCTCGGTAAGGAAGGATGTGGCGTACTCTGCATGTCAGAAAAGAATAACAGCCAGGGTGCGGTTGACATGGGTTTCTTCCCACGGGCAGACGGTATGAACGCTCAACAAATTCTTGATGCGTGCAAAAATGGATCTGTCAAAACACTATTCGTCGCAGGTGAAAATCCAATTGTTTCTTATCCCGACAAGTCGAAAGTCACCACAGCACTTGAAGCGGTAGAGTTCTTAATAGTTTCTGAATTGTTCATGACTGAAACCGCTGCCATGGCTGATGTCGTATTGCCGGCTTGCTCTTTTGCCGAAAAGGATGGAACTTTTACCAGTACGGATCGTCGCGTGCAGTATGTATCTCCATCCATACGAAAGAATTCCAACTGCAAGACCGACTTTGAGATTTTTTCCGCATTGATATCTAAATTAGGTGGTCAAACCCCCGTTTCATCCTCACTGCTTTTTTCGGAGATTTCATCTAATACTGATGGTTATGCAGGAATGACCCATGTCAGTCTTCGCAAGGAAAGTGCATTTGCATCCGTAAATGTCAAACCAAAACTGATTGTTCCTAAAGCTTCTGCAGCTGTATCCTCCGAACCCGGTAAGCTGGCCATGGTTACCGGTAGTGCATTGTATCACAGCGGTACTCTGTCACAATTTGGAGAAGGTCCAATGCATGTTTGTCCCGAAGCTTATGTAGAGATGTCTCGTAAAGATGCTGCAAATCTAAAAATCCATGATAAAGACATCGTTACCGTATCGTCTCCGACTGGTAGTCTAAAGTTAAATGTAAAAGTAACTGCACGTATTCCTGAGGGTTTAGTATTTGTCCCCTATCACTTTAGTGCAGCACCTGTAAACGCAATATGGGACGGTGCCCCTGTGACAATGGTATCGCTGACCAAGTAATAGATAACATCTTAACAAATAGTCAATTCATACTTGTAAAGAAAGAGGGACAGATGGGAATCGAGATATTAGGACTGCCGATGATGTACTATATCGCAATGCTTGCCAAGGTCCTGGTGGCTTTCGTCTTCGTCTTGCTGACGGTGGCTTACGCAACCTATGCTGAGCGTAAGATAATTGGTCATATGCAAGTTCGACTGGGACCAATGCGTACTGGATGGCATGGACTTTTGCAACCGATAGCCGATGGGGTCAAACTCTTCTTCAAGGAAGAGATAATACCTTCTCAAGCCAGTACGTTTGCATTTCTGATTGCACCATTAATTGCGCTCATACCAGCATTTATAACCTTCGCGGTTATACCGTTTGGCGGGACGATTGAAATAATGGGATATAAAATTCCTATGCAAGTTGCCGCTTACTACGATACAACCGCTGGCCAGGTTTTTGACGTGAATGTCGGAGTGCTATACATTCTGGCAATGTCATCACTTGGTGTCTATGGAATAGTCTTGGCAGGATGGGCTTCCAACAGCAAGTATTCACTGATGGGGGGATTGCGAGCATCTGCTCAGATGATATCTTATGAATTATCAGCTGGTTTGTCGATTATAGCAGTGTTTATGCTCTCCGGGACACTTTCACTGACCAAAATAGTAGAGTTGCAGTCTGGAATGGGTGGTTTCGAGTGGTATGTATTTAAACAGCCACTGGCGGCTTTCATGTTCTTCATTTGTGCTCTTGCGGAGATCAACCGCACACCTTTTGACCTTCCCGAGGCAGAAACAGAGTTGGTGTCAGGTTTCTGCACAGAGTACTCTTCTATGAAGTATGCCATGTTCTTCATGGCAGAATATGCCAATATGGTTACAGTTTGCGCTTTGACGACAACTCTGTTTCTTGGTGGCTGGAATGGACCTTTTGCTGTTGCAGTACCTCTTTTGGGACCGGTTTATTTTGTAGCAAAAGTATATTTCCTGATGTTCTTCTGTATGTGGATCCGTGCCACAGTACCCCGCTACCGATATGATCAGCTGATGCATCTTGGTTGGAAAGTATTTCTGCCGCTGGCATTGGTCAATATTGTAGTAACTGGCATCATTGGATACTTCATTTAAAACGAGCTGTAACGAATCACGCAACTCCAAGGACAAGGATAGATAACATGAATCCGATTACACCGATTATAAACGGCCTGGCAATTACTTTGAAGCACCTCTTCATGAAGCCGGTTACATTGCAGTACCCGGATGAACGCCCAAAAGTTGCGGCACGCTTTCGCGGTCTGCACGCCTTGAATGTTTCACACAACAAGGCAAAGTGCGTTGCATGTTATCTCTGTCCTACTGTTTGTCCTGCAAAGTGCATTACGGTTGAGGCTGGCGAGGATGCTAACCATGACAAGTTCGCTTCAAAATATGAAATCGATATGTTGCGCTGCATATTCTGTGGTTATTGTGTTGAGGCATGCCCGGTAGATGCGATCAGGATGACTGGAGAGTTTGAGCTTGCGAACTACCACCGCGAGGACTTTATCTACAACAAAGAACGACTCTTAGAAAAGAAATAAAGGAGCAGTGAATGGAAACCCTTTTCTTCGCAATAGTCTCGCTTGTGGCAATTATATCAGCGATTCTGGTGATCACCTGCAAAAACCCGATTAATAGCGCTCTGTCGCTGATAATGACCTTCTTCTGCCTAGCAACTTATTATGTCATGCTTGATGCTCCATTCATGGCTGCAGTGCAGGTAATGGTTTATGCCGGAGCCATTATGGTATTGATCGTGTTTACAATCATGCTGCTCAATATACGTGTAAATGCAACACAAAAACATTCACACAGAATTCTGCTTGGCTCCATCATCGGCTTTTTTACCCTAATCAATACCATCGTCCTATTAGTGAAAAGTCAGGCAGCCAAACCGGTAGGCCCTTTCACAGGCGACATGATAAGAAATATTGGTCACTCTGAGCTTATCGGTAGAGAGATGTTTACAACATTCCTACTGCCTTTTGAAATCACATCAATCCTGTTGTTGGTTGCCATCGTCGGATCAGTAATCCTGGCAAAGAAAAACATCTAAGAGGGATATATTCATGGAAAACCTGAACGGCTATCTAGTTGTAAGTGCAATCCTCTTTGCTATCGGTACCATAGGCGTACTGACACGCAAGAACGCCATCGTTATCTTTATGTGTATCGAGTTGATGCTTAATGCCGTCAACCTGACTTTCGTGGCATTCTCTCGTCACCTCGGTCACTTTGATGGTCAAATCTTCGTTTTGTTTATAATGACCGTAGCTGCTGCCGAAGCAGCAGTTGGACTGGCGCTGATGATTGCCTTCTATAAGAACAAAGAATCGATTTCTGTAGACGATGTCAACATGATGAAGTGGTAGTCGCAGTCGTACTTTACTAGAAAAAACGTTTAACGATTGTATAAAAGGAGTCTTACATGTTTGACAACGTATGGCTAATCCCACTATTCCCACTCATTGGTTTCCTAATCAATGGATTCTTCGGGAAAAAGATCAAGAATGAAGCGGTTATCGGCGGTATCGGTACGCTCATGATCTTCATGTCATTCATCGTGTCGTGCGGTATTCTTTTACAAATGATCGGTTTGCCGCCGGAACAGAGAGTATTTGAAAAGGTACTATTTCCTTGGATTCATTCTGGTAACTTCAAAGCAGACATGGCCTTTTTGGTTGATCCGCTATCCGCAGTCATGATTATGGTTGTTACCGGTGTAGGATCTCTAATTCACTTGTATTCTATAGGATATATGCATGGAGAAGAAGGCTTTTATCGCTTCTTTGCCTATCTGAACCTGTTCTGCATGTCCATGTTGCTTTTAGTGCTCGGCAATAACATGCTGGTTATGTTTATCGGTTGGGAGGGCGTTGGTCTATGCTCATACCTTTTGATCGGTTACTACTTCCATAAGAAGTCTGCAGGTGATGCTGCCAAGAAAGCATTTGTAATGAACAGGGTTGGTGACTTCGGGTTTCTGATCGGTCTTTTCACTCTTTACTGGTGGTTTGGCAGCAATCATAATATCTGGACGATAAACTTTACTGAGATTAAAGCAGCTTCTCACCTGCTTCCGTATGGTGGTGTTGTAACTGTTGCTACTCTTTGTTTCTTTGTAGGTGCCACTGGCAAGTCGGCCCAGATACCACTCTTTACATGGTTGCCTGACGCGATGGAAGGCCCAACGCCTGTTTCCGCACTTATTCACGCTGCAACCATGGTTACGGCCGGTGTGTATATGATCGGCAGAATGAGTTTTGTTTTCATCAAATCACCTGAGACAATGATGGTTATTGCAGTTGTGGGTGCTGCTACAGCAATATTCGCAGCGACTATAGGTACTGCCCAAAATGATATCAAAAGGGTACTGGCTTATTCGACCGTTTCGCAACTTGGATTCATGTTTCTGGCAATGGGCGTCGGTGCTTTCACTGCGGGTATCTTTCACCTGATGACTCATGCATTCTTTAAAGCCTGTTTGTTCCTTGGTTCAGGATCCGTTATTCACTCCATGCATCACGCACTACACAAGATCCATTCACATGATGATGCCCAGGACATGCGTAACATGGGTGGACTTCGGTCCGCAATGCCAATTACATTTATAACCTTTCTTGTTTCCACTATTGCAATTTCGGGCATTCCCGGTTTTTCCGGATTCTTCTCAAAAGATGAGATTCTTTGGCAAGCCTTTGCAAACCCATATCATGGTGGGCTCAATATTGTTCTGTGGGGTGTGGGAGCTCTTGCCGCCTGTTTTACAGCTTTTTACATGTTCCGTCTTGTGTTTATGACTTTCTTCGGGGAGTGCCGCATTAATGCCAAGGCTAAGAGTTATCTGCATGAATCACCACTGGTTATTACAATACCGCTGATGGTACTTGGCTTCCTCGCTGCTGTAGGTGGTTATATTGGTCTCCCTAAGCTGATTGGTGACATGTTTGGTGGAATACCAAACTACTTCGAGCATTGGTTAGAGCCAGTTTTTGCACTCGCAAACCAGTACAGCGCTCAATATGCTCATCATGGTGCTCATCCAAGTCACGCCTTTGAATGGAGTCTGATGGGGCTGTCTGTTGTTATTGCTCTGATTGGTATCGGTATCGCCTTCACAATGTACGTTCAGAATAAAGACCTGCCTGGCAAGTTCACAGCAACATTTCCAGCACTGCACCGTGCTGTTTACAACAAATGGTATATTGATGAACTTTATGATTTCATCTTTGTAAATCCCTGCAAGGCATTTGGCCAATTCCTTTGGAAGGGATTTGATGTAATTGTTGTAGATGGTGTAGTGAACGGAGTTGCAAATGTAGTAATGGGTTTCAGCGGAATTTTCCGCTACATACAGTCCGGCTATATTTACAACTACGCCTTTTCAATGGCACTTGGTGTTGTAGCAATACTCGGATATTACATCTTCAAGTAACAAATCATTCGCACTTTGTATAAAGGAGCACGAATTCATGAGTAACGTACTGAGCCTGACGACATTCCTGCCTATACTGGGTGTCCTGTTGCTGCTTTTCATTCCTAAGGACAGCAAGGGAGTGCTTAGGAATGTAACACTCGCGGTGACGCTGGTAACCTTTCTGGTCTCATTGACAATTCTGTCAGGATTCCAGACCAATGCAGAGTTCCAGTTTATCGAGAACATGCCATGGATCGCAGCCGGACCGTTTGTCATGCGCTACAACATTGGTATCGACGGCATCAGCCTCTGGTTAGTCATTCTGACAACTTTCATTATGCCGATTGCTGTCCTCTCCACCTACACAGCAGTTGAGGAAAAGGTCAAGGAGTACATGATCTGCCTTCTTCTGCTTGAAACCGGCATGTTAGGGGCGTTTATTTCCCTCGATCTCTTCCTGTTCTACATCTTCTGGGAAGTTATGCTGATTCCGATGTATTTTATGATTGGTATCTGGGGTGGCAAGAATAAGATTTACGCTGCCGTCAAGTTCTTCATCTACACTATGGTTGGATCGCTATTGATGCTTGTTGCCTTGATCTTCCTATATTTCAAAGGACTAGAGGCCGGCATAACAGATTTTGGACTGCTTCAATTCTTTAGTCTGAAACTGGACATGGCAACCCAAATCTGGTTGTTTCTGGCATTTGCCTTCGCATTTGCAATCAAGGTTCCTATGTTTCCTTTGCACACATGGTTACCAGATGCCCATACGGAAGCGCCTACAGCCGGCTCCGTGATATTGGCAGCCGTACTTCTCAAAATGGGTACTTATGGATATGTGCGCTTTGCAATCCCTCTTTTTCCAGATGCCGCACATAAATTTGCACCTATGATTGCTACACTTGCAGTAATTGGAATTATATACGCTGCTTTGGTTGCCATGGTTCAAGAGGATGTTAAGAAGCTTGTAGCTTATTCCTCTGTTGCTCATCTTGGTTTTGTAATGCTCGGTGTATTTGCATTCAATGTGGAAGGTATTTCCGGTGGCATGCTTCAGATGCTGAACCATGGCGTTTCAACCGGCGCACTGTTCCTTATCGTCGGCTTCATATACGAACGTCGACACACACGCTTGATTACTGACTTTGGAGGCCTTTCCAAGCAGATGCCGGTTTTTGCAACAATCTTTATGATTGTAACATTCTCCTCTATCGGTCTTCCTGGAACCAACGGATTTGTAGGTGAATTCCTGATCCTTATCGGTGCATTTGAAAGTCAATTGCGCTGGTGGACAGTGATTGCAACCAGTGGTGTTATTCTTTCAGCCGTGTACATGTTGTGGGTCTTCCAGCGTGTCATGTTTGGTGAGTTGGACAACCCCAAAAATCAGAAACTTGCTGACTTGAATGTTCGTGAAATCGCAATTATGGTGCCGCTGATTGTAATGATATTTTTTATGGGCCTCTATCCCAAACCCTTCATTGACAGGATGGATCCAGCCATAAGGAAGCTTGCTGCACAGGTTCGTGTTACATCTGTAAATGCCCAAGTTCTACCCGTCGAAACTCCTGCCGGTACCCCCGCACTGGAAATACCGTCTGGGCACCCTGGTATGTCAACCCCGTCTTCACCAAGTAGTGATAAAGCCGTTAATCCACACGAAACAAAGTAACTAATAACGAGTCAATCCGACCGGAGGATATTTTAGATGGACATGATTTCAATTCCAGTCGTCAATATGACGCCGATCCTGCCGGAGATATTTCTCTCCGTACTGGCCATGGTTCTGCTGCTGCTCAATGTGTTTTCACCCAGCGGAAAAAAATCTTATCTGGCCTATATTAGCTTTATCGGTATCGCTGCTACGGCGGTGTTGGTTGGGGCAGGATGGGGCGGACACATTGAGAGTTTCAGTGGTGCCGTAATCCTCGACAACTTTGCTACCTTTTTCAAAATGATCTT
This sequence comes from Geobacter sp., assembly GCA_009684515.1. Lineage (GTDB taxonomy): Bacteria > Desulfobacterota > Desulfuromonadia > Geobacterales > Pseudopelobacteraceae > JACRCG01. Next base: position 70,106 of record WKKS01000007.1, on the reverse strand, counting down.
CCTTTTGGCTGCTGGTCTGACCGTACTTATATCGGATCAGTATATGGAGCGCGAGGAATGTAACCATGGAGAGCTTTACCCACTGATCCTTTTTACTGTGGTGGGTATGATGTTGATGGCATCAGGTACAGACTTGATGACTATTTTTCTAGGCCTAGAGGTTATGTCGGTATCTCTATATGTTCTAGCCGGTTTTAATCGTAATAATAAGAAATCTAACGAAGCTGGCTTGAAATATTTTCTTCTGGGCGCATTCTCCACAGGCTTCCTTCTTTACGGAATGGCATTAACCTACGGAGCAACGGGCACAACTCGTGTTTATAAAATAGCATCAGTAGTTGGTCAGATGACTCTCCCTTCAGCTAACATTATGTTGTTGGCTGGTATGCTACTGATGATGACCGGTTTCGCTTTCAAGATTGCTGCAGCTCCGTTTCACATGTGGACTCCTGATGTATATGAAGGTGCTCCGACACCTATGACAGCTTTTATGTCTGCTGGCCCTAAAGCCGCCGGTTTTGCAGCACTTCTTCGTATTCTTCTGGTCGCTCTGCCAACACTTCAGATTGAGTGGAGTCAGTTGTTGTGGGTACTAGCTGTATTAACTATGACAGTTGGTAATATAACTGCATTGAGACAGGATAATATCAAGCGAATGCTTGCTTACTCTTCAATTGCACATGCAGGTTACGCACTGGTCGGCTTGGTTGCAGGCAACGGTACCGGTACTGCTGGCATCCTGTTCTACATGCTTTCCTACGCATTTATGAACATCGGTGCATTTGCTATCATTATCCTGGTTTCGAAAAAAGGTGAAACTAATGGCAATGTAATGGATTTTGCTGGCCTCGGGTTCAAGCGGCCGTTGTTAGCCGTTGCCATGACAATCTTCTTGTTTTCTTTGGCAGGCATGCCTCCAACAGCTGGCTTCATCGGTAAGTTTTATCTGTTCTCAGGTGCTGTTCAGAAAGGTTACATATGGCTGGCGGTCATCGGTGTCCTTAACAGCGCTGCATCTGTATACTACTATCTTCGCGTAATGGTTTATATGTACATGAAGGAACCGACCGAAGAGTTTGAGTGGACACAAGTTACTGCTCCGGTTGCTTTGGCTCTGATTATCTCTGTTGCAGGATCTATGATCCCTGGAATTGTACCATCCTTCATACTTGAGTTTGCTCAACAGGCTGTAAAGCTGATATAATCGGCAGCACATATGAAATCTAAAAGGGTAGCCTCAAGAGGGGCTGCCCTTTTATTGTCTGAAATAGAATAGTGTATATCTGCTATATCAGCTAGTATGTCCCAAAGAATTGGAGTTTAGCATGACGCAGCAGGAGAGTTGGACAACACTTAAGGTATTAGCATGGACAAGGGAGTATCTGTCCGGCAAAGGGGTTGAAAACTCTCGATTGGAGTCGGAATGGATGCTCTGTTCTGCAACCGGTCTTGATCGTGTTGGATTGTACATGAATTATGATAGGCCGTTGTCAGACAGTGAGTTGGGTGTTTTTCGTTCAATGGTATCCAGACGTGCCAAGCGTGAGCCATTGCAACATATATTAGGTAGTCAGGAATTCTGTGGTTTTGATTTCGAGGTGACGTCTGACGTATTAATTCCCAGGCATGACACGGAGGTTCTGGTTGATCAGGCCGTGATTTTGAAGCCTGATGCAGCGTCTGTTCTGGATATTGGCACTGGCAGTGGATGTGTCGCTGTTTCTCTCGCTTCTAGATTACCTGCAGCATCCATAACTGCGACCGATATTTCCACATCTGCTTTGGTTGTTGCCAATCGTAACTTTGCAAAGTATTGTCTGAACGTAGAAGTATTGTGCGGATCACTTTTTGAACCTGTTGCAGGACGTAGCTTTGATTTGATTGTTTCTAATCCACCCTATATACCTACACTGGAGATTTCATCTCTCGAACCTGAAGTGCGTGACTACGACCCTTTAGGCGCATTGGATGGCGGTTCTGATGGTTTGGTTTTCTATAGAAAAATCATACCTGATGCTCTGGCACACTTGAATACAGGCGGATGGCTGCTACTTGAGGTTGGTAGCGGACAGGCCAATGACGTAATGCAATTATTCAAAGATACAAATGGCTATAATCAATTTCTGACGGCCAACGACCCGGGCGGTGTAGAGCGTATAGTGGCTGCAAAAAGAAAGGAATGATATGACACTCGTGGAAGCGAATAAAGTGATGTCTGAAGCAGAGTTGCTTGTTTCAGAATTTGAAATTACATCAGCTATCAAACGGATAGCACATGAGATTACAACTGAACTGAAGAATTCTAACCCTTTGGTTATTTGCGTAATGAACGGCGGGCTAATATTTGCGGGGCAACTGCTGACACAACTCAATTTTCCATTGCAAGTGGAGTACATTCATGCAACTCGCTATGGGCATGAGACCAATGGATCAAGCTTGGATTGGAAAGTTAAACCGACTGAAAATATGATTGGCAGAACAGTGCTTCTTCTTGATGATATATTGGACGAAGGCATTACGCTGGCTGCTATTGCTGATTACTGTCGTCAGCAGGGCGCAAAATCAGTGTCTATGGCGGCACTGGTTGAAAAGCTGCATCTAAGAAAAGTTAAGCCTGGCATGCGTGCTGATTTTTGCGGAATAGAAGTCGGTGACCGATTTCTATTCGGTTATGGCCTAGACTACAAAGGTTACTGGCGTAATGCCGCTGGGTTATACGCGGTTAAAGGTAAGTGATCTAAATCTGGTCTTGTGTTGCGTGGGCAAGCTACAGATTCTACAAAACAGACTACACAAACTGGAAAGGCGACCACTTATGGCCGCCTTTCCAGTTTGTAAAATACTTCACGGCGTAATGCTATCCTTCGGTTAACACCCGCTCTTCATAAATTGCCTCAATCCTGCGGCGATGCCCTAATTCAACATCGGCAAAGGTCATCAGTACTTTCTGAAGTTTGGGGTCGTCTGTCATGCCCGCAGCTACCTTATATAGTTGGTAGGCGTTTTCTTCGGTTTTGAGAGCAAAAGCCAGTATCTCACTGTAGGTCAAGTCCGCACGGAAAGGTACATCCGCCAGGTACTTGGCGATGGAGGCTTCAGGAAGCTTGCAGAGTTTGTGTGTTTCAGCTTTCTCCTCGTCAATCTTACTAAATACGTCCTTATGCGTGGCTTCCTCCGCTGCCAATTCTTCGAACATCTTTTTCGATGCGATGCTGGTGGAAAGTTCCGCGGCGCGCTTATAAAGTTTGTAAGCGGTGTCTTCGCGGTCAACGGCGAATTTGATAACCTCGTTAAGAGTGACAAACTTCATTACTTGTTACCTCCTGTATTAGAGATCAGACAATTCTCTTTTTTCTGCTGAAGATGGTCGCCTATTATGGATACCGCAAAAAAAACTATTGTTTAACAAGCTCAGTATCAATGCTTATGAAAACATCATCCGCAACAACCAAGCCGCCTCCGTCCAGTTTTTTACTCCAACTGATGCCAAAGTCCTGACGGTTGATTTTAGCCAAAGCTGATGCACCCCTTTTAATCTCACCTTGTTGGGTTTTAATGTCATCGGTTGGTCCTTCCACATTCAGAACTACAGCTCTTGTAACTCCCTTGATTGTAAGGTCACCGATTACCTTTAATTTGTTGTTACCGGATCTTTTTATCTGCGTTGAAACAAAAGTCATGGTAGGAAATTTGGCTGCATCGAAAAATTCCTGACTGCGCAAGTGATCATCTCGCTTGGCGATATTTGTGTTAATAGAATTCGTCTCGATGCTGACCTCAATCTTTGACTTTGTTATGTCTTTTTCATCTATAAAAACGGTGCCATCAAAATTTTCAAAAATGCCTTTTACATTGGTTATCATCAAGTGTTTAACTTTAAATTCAATTGAGGAGTGAACTGGATCCAGCCTGTAGGTTGCAGCTGCCGCGTTTAAGGGGGACAGCAATACAAAAACTGCGATCATTGCGAAAAAATGTTTCATGATATCCTCTAAAATCTATCCGGACTTCGTCATCAGAAAATCGAGGACCTGATTCGGGTGTTGCTCCGCTTTTGTCACCTTGTTCCAATGTTTTAAAACAATTCCATCCGGCCCTATAATTACAGTTGAGCGGATAGTTCCGGTACTCTTCTTACCATACATTACTTTTTCTCCGAAAGCTCCATAGGCCTGCATCATGGTCGTCTCCGGGTCACTCAGTAAGACAAATGGCAAATTGAAATTTGCTATAAATTTATTGTGGGAAGCGATGCTGTCCTTGCTGACACCAAGAAGAACAATCCCATTGTCTATCAACTTGTTGTAGTTGTCTCTAAAGCCGCAAGCTTCTTTCGTGCAACCGGACGTGTTATCTTTAGGATAAAAAAACACGACAACCGTCTTACCGACATACTGCTGCAGAGAGTGCTGTTTCCCATCGCTGCCTTCCAATGTGAACCCTGGAGCCTGTCTGCCTTCAAGTGACATGATATACGCCCCCCTCAATTCAAATAAGACAATTTAAGTCCACTTATATCATGGTTTTGTGAAACGTCAATATTAAAGTTAAATGAAATCACGCAGGCACATCCAATTCTATGGAATTCGGTTTGTAAACCGAACAATAGCTATTAAAACGGCCGACCTCCTAATAACCAGTAGTTATTGAGATTTACCGGTCTGATTGATTCAAAAAAGTAAAAAAAATTCATAAAAAATAAATAAATAACTATGTTTTGACTTGAGTCAAATATTTTAACTGACGTTTAGCGGATTATTTGAACATAAATAATGCGGTTTCATTATGTGCTATGCGAATAAATGCTATGGCGAGTTAGATTGGATGCGGCATTACAGACTAAATGTATTGCTAAGCTTACTGATCTTGTCCCATTGGTATACGTTAAATACCCAGTTTATCGGTGTAAAGAGTTTGGCGCGTATGTATCATTCAGTTAAACACATTGATTAAAATTAATACGTCTTGAAAAAAGCATTTGGCCTGTTATCCTTAAATTTATCGGGGAATAATTAACAAACAGCGTACCAATGACAAACAGTGAAGGGGGGAAACCTATGACTAATTCAGGCGGATTATTGAGTTTTTTCATGTTGCTGATGATACTGCTGGCAAGCGCTATTCCGGTCCGGGCAGATCAGGGTAAGGAGCTGTTCGATAAGCAGTGCGCCGGCTGTCACACAATCGGCGGTGGCGATGGTGGCGGCCCGGATCTGAAAGGAGTAGGCGAAAAACGACCGGGTGACTGGATGGTGCGTGTCATTGTCGAACCAGATAAACTGACTGCGGCAAAGGATCCGTTCCAGGTAGAGCTGGTCAAGAAATACGGCTACGAGATGCCGAATCTGGGTGTCAGTCGCGAGGATGCGCAAAAAATCATCACCTATCTTGCGGGAGCGGGCGGTGGCGGTGGCGCTGCCGTTGCAGCCGCTCCCCCAGCAGCAGAGCAGAAGGCCGTCGTGGTCACGCCGGAACTGGTTGCCCAGGGAAAGGCGCTCTTTACCGGGAAGAAGCGGCTGGCCAACGGCGGAGCTCCCTGCGCCTCCTGTCACCCCTTCAAATTTCCGGGAATCGAGGGTGGCAACCTGGCCACTGCCGACCTGAGCAGATCCTACCAGAAGATGGGGGAAACCGGGATGAAAGGCGCCCTCAAAGCACTCAAATTTCCGACCATGAAAAAAATCTATGACGGCCGCCCCTTGACCGATGATGAAGTGACGGCGTTGCTGGCCCTGTTTAAGGATGCGTCCGAACAAAAGAAAGGTGTCGCCACGGCGGCCTTCCCTCTGGCGGGTGTCGGCCTGTTTGTTGTGATGATGCTGGGATTGACTCTTTACAAAAGGAGGATCGCATAATGTCTAACGAGCGGATCAAGGACGATCATAACCCGTGCGACCGAGGTTGGGAGGAGTTTTACCGGAACCGGTGGCAGTACGACAAGGTGGTTCGCAGCACCCACGGCGTGAACTGCACCGGCGGCTGCAGCTGGATGGTGCATGTCAAGGACGGCATTGTCGGCTGGGAGCTGCAGGCCAACGATTATCCGCAGTTCAATGGCGATCTCCCCAATCACGAGCCTCGCGGCTGTCCACGCGGGATCAGCTACTCCTGGTACCTCTACAGCCCGCTGCGAGTCAAGCATCCCTATATGCGCGGCGTGCTGATTGACCTGTGGCGCCAAGCCCGCGCCACCCATACTGATCCGGTCGAGGCCTGGAAAAGCATCGTCGAGAACCCCGCAGCACGCGAGAGCTATACCGGCAAGCGCGGCATGGGGGGCTTCCGGCGCGCAAGTTGGGAAGAGGCGACCGAGCTGATTGCGGCCTCCACGCTTTATACGGCCAAGAAGCACGGCCCTGACCGGGTGATCGGATTCTCGCCGATCCCGGCCATGTCGATGATCAGCTATGCCGCCGGCACCCGCTTCCTGCAGCTGCTGGGCGGTGTCGCCATGAGCTTCTACGACTGGTACTGCGATCTCCCTCCGGCATCGCCGCAGGTCTGGGGCGAGCAGACCGACGTCAACGAATCGGCCGACTGGTATAACGCCTCCTACATAGTTCTGTGCGGCTCCAACGTCCCCATGACCCGCACCCCTGATGCCCACTTCCTGACCGAGGCCCGCTACCGCGGCACCAAGGTGGTGGTCATGTCCCCCGACTACAGCATGGCCAGCAAGTTCGCCGATGCCTGGCTGCCGGTGGAGCAGGGGCACGACGGCGCCTTCTGGATGGCGGTCAACCATGTCATCCTGACCGAGTTCTACGCCAACCGCCAGGTGCCATTTTTCGATGAGTACGTGCGCAAGTACACCGACCTCCCGTTCCTGGTCAAGCTGACTGTAAAGGACGGAGTTCTGCGGCAGGGAGAATTCCTGCGAGCATCCGAACTGGAGCGGGCTTCCGACATCGAGCATGCCGACTGGACGCTCTGCGTCGGAGACAGCGCCGGGAACGTCCGCATTCCCCACGGCAGCATCGGTTCACGCTATGCCAAGCAGGAGGGTAACTGGAACCTGGATATGGTGGACCTGGTGGACGGCAAAGATATCGACTGCTCCCTGACCTTCATCGGCCAGGACACCAGCGCGGTCCGCTTCACCTTCGAGGCTGACGGGGAGGTGATCAGAGATGTCCCGGTCCGGCGCGTCATGACCAAGGATGGCGAAGTGACCGTCGCCACCGTATTCGATCTGCTGATGGCTCAGTTCGGCGTTTCTCGAGGCCTGAGTGGCGATTACCCGAAGAATTACGAGGACGACAAGCCTTTCACTCCTAAATGGCAGGAAAAATATACCGGCATCGCCGCCGAGAGCCTGATAAATATCGCCCGCGAATGGGCCTTAAACGGCGAGCAGAGCGGCGGCCGCAACATGATCATCGTCGGAGCGGGTATCAACCACTGGTACCACAACGACCTGATCTACCGTGCCGCCATTACCGCACTGATCCTGACCGGCAGCGTCGGCAGGAACGGCGCCGGGCTCGCTCATTATGTCGGCCAGGAAAAGGTGGTGCCGCTGGCCCCCTGGACCTCGGTCGCCATGGCCCAAGACTGGACCAAGGCATCGCGGCTCCAGAACACTCCCAGCTTCTGGTACATGCATTCGGACCAGTGGCGCTATGACCGCAATTTTGTCGATTACTTCAAGCCGGAGACCGGCGAGAACATGCCGATGCATACCGCCGACTTCAACGCCAAGGCGGTCCGGCTCGGCTGGCTCCCCTTCTCCCCGCATTTCAACGAGAGCCCGGTCCGGCTGATGGAACAGGCCAAGGCGGCCGGCGCCACGACCGACGACGATGTGCGCGCCTGGCTGATCAAGCGGCTCAAGAGCGGCGAAACCCGCTTCGCCATCGAGGACCCGGACGGCGAGGGCAACTCACCCAAGGTCTGGTTCATCTGGCGCGGCAACGCCATCTCTTCCAGCGCCAAGGGGCACGAATTCTTCCTCAAACATGTCATCGGCGCTCCCAACAGCAGCTTTACCGCCAGGGAGGCGGCCAAGGGGCAGGTCAAGGACATCGTCTGGCACGAGAAGGCTCCCGCCGGCAAGATGGAGCTGGTGGTGGATCTCAACTTCCGCATGGACACCTCGACCCTCTATTCCGACATCGTCCTGCCGGCGGCCACCTGGTACGAGAAATCAGACCTGAACACCACCGACATGCACTCCTTTGTCAACTGCATGGATGCCGCAGTCGATCCGGCCTGGGAATCCAGATCCGACTGGAACATTTTCGCCGGGATTGCCAAAAAGGTCAGCGAACTGGCACCGCTGCACTTCCCGGTACCGTTCAAGGACATCATTGCGGCGCCTCTGCTGCACGACACGCCGGGTGAAATCGCCCAGCGCAGTGTAAAGGACTGGAAACTGGGCGAATGCGAGCCGATTCCGGGCAAGACCATGCCGAACCTGCCGATCGTCGAGCGGGATTACATCAATCTCTACAACCGTTTCATGTCGCTCGGCCCGGGCATCGGCCACCTGCATGCCCACGGGGTCAGTTGGGACGCGGAAGACGTGCATGAAAAACTCCTCAAAACCATGCCGACCCGCTCCTGGAATGACAAGACCTACATCGACATGGAAGACGTGCGTAACGTGGCCGACGTGCTGATGGCCTTTGCCCCGGAAACCAACGGCGAGCTGGCCCATCGCGCCTATCAGAACCTGGAGAAGCGGGTCGGCAAGCCTCTGGCCCAGATTTCGGAAGGTGACCGCAACTTCCGCATGACCTGGGAGGAGATCACCCAGAAACCGCGCCGATTCATCAGCACCCCGGTCTGGAGCGGCCTGGTCAGCGAAAACCGCCCCTATGCCCCGTACACGTTGAACGTGGAGCACGGGGTGCCCTGGCGAACCCTCTCCGGACGCCAGTCCCTGTATCTGGATCATCCTTATTACGGCGAGTTCCACGAGGGGTTGCCGACCTTCAAAGGGAAGCTCAATCCGGCCATGATGGACGAAACCGAGGGTGAAACCGGCCTGATCCTGAACTTCCTGACTCCGCACGGCAAGTGGAGTATCCACTCCACCTACAGCGATAACCTGCGCATGCTGACACTTTCCCGGGGTGGCCCAGTAGTCTGGCTCAACCATGAGGATGCGGCCAGTGCCGGTATCGAGGACAACGAAGCGATCGAAGTCTTTAACGCCAACGGCGTTGTCGTCAGCCGGGCCGTCGTCTCGTCCCGCATCCCGCGCGGCGCGGCGATCATGTACCACGCCCCGGAACGGACTCTGAATGTCAAGAAGTCCAGGAAGAGCGGCAAGCGGGGCGGCGTGCATAACAGCCTGTCGCGCATCCGCCTGAAGCCGACCCTGATGCTGGGCGGGTATGCACAATTCAGTTATTACTTCAACTACTGGGGGCCGACCGGAGTTAACCGCGACAGCTACGTGGTTGTCAGAAAGTTGAGGGGGTGAGGCGATGAACGTACGAGCGCAACTGGTAATGGTATTCAATCTGGACAAATGCATCGGCTGCCACACCTGCAGCATCTCCTGCAAAAACATCTGGACCGACCGCAAGGGCGCCGAGTACATGTGGTGGAACAACGTCGAGACCAAACCGGGAGTCGGCTATCCCAAAAAATGGGAGAATCAGGATATTTTCAAGGGAGGCTGGATCCGCGAAAACGGCAAGCTGAGGCTGCGGGCCATGGGCAAGGGGCCGACACTGTTCAACATGTTCTTCCAGCCCAACATGCCGAAGCTTGATGACTACTACGAGCCCTTCGACTTCGACTACAGCAACCTCTACAAGGCGCCTCCCGGCAGTGACCAACCGGTGGCCGAGGCCTTTTCGCAGATATCCGGCGAACGGATGGAAGAGATCACCGGTGGCCCCAACTGGGACGACGACCTCTCCGGCTCGCAGGTTTACGCCGTCGAGGATTCCAACTTGGAAGACCGCACGCTTGTGGAAGACTACGGGCGCATGTTCATGCATTACCTGCCCCGCATCTGCAATCACTGCCTGAATCCGGCCTGCGTTGCTTCCTGCCCGTCCCGGGCGCTCTACAAGCGGGGCGAGGACGGAGTTGTCCTGGTGGATCAGGATGTCTGCAAAGGGTGGCGTTTCTGCACCAGCGCCTGTCCGTACAAGAAGGTCTATTTCAACTGGCAGAGCGGCAAGGCGGAGAAATGCATCTTCTGCTTTCCGCGCACCGAAACCGGCCAGTGCAACGCCTGCGCCCACAGCTGCGTCGGCCGGATCCGTCACGTCGGCGTGCTGCTGTACGATGCCGACCGGGTTGAGGAAGCGCTGCTCAAGCCTGATGATCAACTGGTGGCGGCCCACCGCCAAGTAATCCTTGATCCGCGTGATCCGCAGGTCAGGGAATCTGCCCGCGCCAACGGCGTTACCGACCAGTGGCTGGAAGCGGCCGAGAAGTCGCCGGTCTATGCGCTGATCAAGGAATTCGGCGTGGCCCTGCCGCTGCATCCCGAGTTCCGCACCATGCCGATGGCCTACTACATCCCGTCGCTCTCACCGGTTATCTCCAGCGGCGCAGATCTGCACGAACTGGCGATACACGGCACGATCCCGCTGCTTGAAAAACTCCGGGCGCCGATCAGTTTCCTGGCCAGCCTCCTCTCCGGCGGCAACCATCAGATCATTGCAGAGTCGCTGCAGAAGCTGATTGCGCTGCGGGTCTTCAAGCGCGCCGGCAGCCTGGGGCAGCCTGTCCTCGAATCCACCCTGAAAGAGGCGGGACTCGATCTGGCCGGGGCCGACAAGCTCTATCGCCTCTTCACGATCGGCGGATACCGCGAGCGGAATGTTATCCCGACCCAGCAGCGCGAGGATCTGGATTCCTATCAGCGCAAGGGCGCCAGCGGCTTCGGCATCCTGAAGAAGACAAGGGGGCCGAAATGACGATCGCCGCCAGCTACGAAGCCCTCGCCCGGATGCTTGACTATCCGGAACAAAAGGAACAACTGCAAACTGATTTCGACTGTGTCAGCGACTATATGAATAAAAAGGGGGTAGACACCAACCTTTCCTCCTTTGCCGGATTTACCGCCGCTTCGTCCCTGGCGGCGCTTCAGGAAGAGTACGTTGCCACCTTCGATTTCAATCCGGCCACCGCTCCCTACCTGGGTCACCACCTCTTCGGCGACAACCAGAAGAAGGGGGGCTACATGATTATGCTGAAACAGGAGTTCGAACGGCACGGATACATCCCGATATCAACCGAACTCCCGGACCACCTTTCTGTCGTGCTCGGATTTCTGGGGCATCGGGCGCGGCAGGAAGGTGATCGAACGAGGCAACCATTTATCGCCGATTGCGTATTGCCTGGGGTGGAGCGGATGAATTCAGCGTTCGCCGACCGGCAGGATTCTCCCTGGAAGACAGTGGTTGAAGCTGCCAGGCTGCTCTGCGCAGAAGATTGTAAGGAGGTGCAATCATGTTGAACAACTTTATCTTTATCGTTCTGCCCTATGCGGCGCTGGCGCTGATCATCTTTGTGACGCCCTACCGCTACTTCAGCAACCGGCTGACCTGGTCAGCTTATTCGACACAGTTTCTGGAGCGCAAGACCCTCTTCTGGGGGATCAATCCGTGGCATTACGGCATAATTCCGGTGCTGGCGGCCCACTTTCTGGGTGTTATATTCCCCGGTCCGATGAAAGCATTTCTCGGAAACGAGCGCAACCTGGTGATCTTTGAGAGTGTCGGCCTGGCGCTGGGTCTCTTTGCCGTATTCGGCTGTCTGGCGCTCACATTGCGCCGCGTCAATACGCCGCTGTTGAAGCAGGTGACTTTCGCTTCGGACTGGGTACTGCTGTACCTGCTGCTGGCACAGAGCCTGACCGGCGTCTACGTCGCGACCTTCATGCGCTGGGGCTCCCAGTGGTATCTGCACACGGCGGTCCCCTATCTCTGGTCGCTATTGACCTTCAATCCGCAGATTGAATACGTGACCGATTTTCCGATGGTCTTCAAGCTGCATGCGGCCGGTGCCTTCGTGATCGTGGCGTTGCTGCCGTTCACCAAGCTGGTACACATGCTCTACGTTCCGTTCGATTTCCTGAAAGACCCGCCGATTCTGTATCGCTGGCGGTCGAAGTGAAGGCATTTCGTATTTAAAACGAGTTTGGGAGGGATGTGCCGATGCTTGAAACCGCAACTCTGAAATCGCACAAAATACTCTTTCTCAATACCCTGGCCTTCACGGTATGTTTCGGCGCCTGGATGTTCAACGGCGTGCTGGTGACATTCCTGGTCGACAATCAGGTCTTCAAGTGGGGGCCGGTGGAGATCGGCTGGCTGCTGGGGATTCCGGTGCTGACCGGCTCGCTGTTCCGGCTGCCGGCCGGGATGCTGACCGACAAATTCGGCGGCAAGCCGGTGTTCGGAGCGCTGCTTTTTATCTGTGCCATCCCGATGTACCTGCTGTCAAAGGCTGACAGTTTTACTTCGTTTGCCCTCTGCAGTTTCGGTTTTGGCCTGGTCGGGGTCAGCTTTTCAATCGGCATCGCCTTCACCTCGGTCTGGTATCCCCGCGAGCGCCAAGGCACGGCGCTCGGAATCTTCGGCGCCGGAAACGCCGGGGCGGCTCTTACCACGCTGTTCGCCCCGACCATGCTCAACAAGCTGACCAGCAACGGCACTCATATTGAACAATGGCGGCAGCTTCCGGTTTATTACGCCATGATTCTGGCGGGAATGGGAGTGATTTTCCTGCTGTTCAGCGAGAACAGGAAACCGGCCAGCTCCGGCAAATCCTTCTCACAGATGCTGACGCCGCTCAAACATGTGCGCGTCTGGCGCTTCGGTATGTATTACTTTCTTGTGTTCGGCTGTTTTGTGGCCTTTTCCCAATGGCTGGTCCCCTATTTCGTCAGCGTTTATTATCTGCCCCTGGTCACCGCCGGCCTGTTCGCCTCACTTTTCAGTGTCCCCTCCGGAGTTATCCGTGCCCTGGGTGGCTGGATGTCTGACAAATTCGGCGGCCGCCAGATCATGTACTGGGTATTGGGGGCTTCAACGCTGATCAGCCTGCTGATTATCGTGCCGAAGATGGAAATTTTCTCTCCGGGCCGCGGGATTATGGCTATGCGTGCCGGTGTGGTCAAGGAAGTGACGCCCACGACGATCGTGGTTGGTGAACAGTCTTACGCGTTGAAAATAAAACCGGAAATCAAGCCGACCTCTGATACCCAGATGCAGATTTTTCCCAACAAGCAGACCTGGCAGGAGCCGGTGGTCGCCGTCGGGCAGACGGTCAAGAAGAAAGAACTGCTTGCCAAGGGTGTCACGCGAATATTCTTTCAGGCCAATGTCTGGATATTTGCCACGCTGGTCTTTGTTCTGGGCAGCACCTGGGGGATCGGCAAGGCGGCCGTCTACAAGCTTATTCCGGACTATTTCCCGGAAGAGGTCGGTGTGGTTGGCGGTATGGTGGGGGTTCTGGGGGGGCTGGGCGGTTTTGTCTGCCCGATCGTATTCGGTTATCTGCTGGAATGGACCGGACTCTGGAGCAGCTGCTGGATGTTCATGTTTGCCCTGTCACTGGTCTGCCTGACATCACTGCATTATGTGGTGAAAAAAATGATGCTGGAGAAACATCCGAAGGATATGCGCAAGATTGAAGGAACGGCAGCGGACAATCACTAACAAAAATTCGGAACGATCAAGGAGACAACGATGTCATCACATGTACTTACAACTTGGAACCCGGAAGATAAAGAGTTCTGGGAAAAGGAAGGAAAGGCAATTGCCACCCGCAACCTGTGGATATCCATTCCGGCGCTGTTTCTCTCCTTTGCGGTCTGGATGGTCTGGAGTGTGGTTGTGGTCAACCTCCCCAACATCGGTTTCAAATTTGATCCGAATAAACTGTTCTGGCTGGCGGCGCTGCCCGGACTGACGGGCGCGACACTGCGGATTTTCTACTCCTTCATGGTCCCGATTTTTGGCGGCCGGAAGTGGACCACCATCAGCACGGCATCGCTCCTGATCCCGGCCATCGGTATCGGTTTTGCCGTGCGCGATCCGAACACCAGCTATACCACCATGCTGATCCTGGCCCTGTTGTGCGGTTTCGGGGGGGGCAACTTTGCGTCGAGCATGGCAAATATCAGTTTCTTCTACCCAAAAGCACAAAAAGGAACCGCTTTGGGTCTGAACGCCGGCCTGGGCAACCTGGGTGTCAGCGCCATGCAGTTCCTCGTGCCGCTGGTGATAACCACCGGCATGTTCAGTGCGCTGTGCGGCGAACCGCAGGTATGCGTGGTCAAGGGGGTCACCAAATCGATCTGGCTGCAAAACGCCGGCTTTGTCTGGGTGCCGCTGATCATCGTCTCCACAATTGCGGCCTGGTTCGGAATGAACGACATCGCCAGCGCCAAGGCTTCTTTCAAGGAACAGTCGATCATATTCAGTCGCAGGCACAACTGGATCATGTGCTGGCTCTACCTCGGTACCTTCGGTTCGTTCATCGGCTATTCCGCCGGTCTGCCGCTCCTGATCAAATCACAATTCCCGATGGAGAACCCGACCCAGTATGCCTTCCTCGGCCCGTTGGTGGGGGCTCTCTCCAGGCCGCTTGGGGGGTGGTTGGCAGACAAGCTGGGGGGCGCGGCGGTAACCTTCTGGAATTTCATCGTTATGGCGGCAGCGGTCTTTGGCGTACTCTTCTTTCTGCCCCATGGAGGCGTGGGCGGGAACTTCTGGGGCTTCCTGGGACTGTTTATACTGCTGTTCTTCGCCACCGGTATCGGCAACGGCTCCACTTTCCGGATGATACCCGTGATTTTCCTCACCGAGCGGCAGCGTGATGCGCAGGGCAAGGGGGCGGAAGCCCAGGAGCAGGCTGTCAAGGATGCCGGCAAGGAGTCGGCGGCAGTGCTTGGATTTACCTCGGCTTTTGCCGCCTACGGGGCTTTCTTCATCCCCAAGAGCTTTGGTACCTCGATTACCATGACCGGGGGGCCGGATGCAGCCCTGTACGGTTTCGTGGTCTTCTATGCCACGTGCATCATCATGACCTGGTGGTACTATTCCCGCAAGAATGCCGAGATGCCGTGCTGATAATGTTTAACTTTGCCACATTCAAAAGCAAATTCATCAAGGAGAAAAACTATGAGCAATCTGTCGTTTGCCTGGCTGGCGGAACAGATCGTAAGTGAAAACAGCGATGCCGTCATGTTTGCCGACCATGATGGGAATATCCGGCTCTGGAACAAGGGGTCCGAGGCCATGTTCGGATATTCCGCCGCCGAGGCCGAGGGGCAAAGCCTGGACCTGATTATCCCGGAAAACCTGCGCGGCAGACATTGGGAAGGGTATCATAAAGTCATGGCAAGCGGCGAGACACGCTATGGAACAGAACTTCTCTCTGCCCCCGGTATCCGCAAGGATGGCACCCGGCTTTCCCTGGAATTCAGCATGGTCATAGTACGGAGTCAGGATGGCGCCGTTCTCGGCACCGGAGCGATTATCAGGGATATCACGGCCCGCTGGCAAAAGGAAAAGGCTTTGAAAGAACGTCTGAAGGCCCTGGAGGGTGGCGGGGCGAAGTAACGATAATGTGAACAGGGGAGTACTTCCGGAGGCTGATCATGAACAACAGTAAAACGGTCACGATCGAGCTTGAAGGCCGAAAAATAAGGGTCCCCGAAGGGTTGACGGTCATTGAAGCCCTCTGGGATACGGGGCATGACGTGAAGCGGGGAGTCGGCTGTCTTTCCGGCTTGTGCGGAGCCTGCACCGTAGCCTATCTGGAGAAAGAGGGCAGAAAAGTCAAGTTCGGGCTCGGCTGCCACAAGGTTGTTGAGGATGGGCTGAACGTCATCATGCTGCCGTACTTCCCGGCTCGGCTTGCGCGATACCTGCTGGAATCGATGGAAAATCCTCTCATGCAGTTGGCGGAGATTTATCCGGAACTCTACACCTGCAACGATTGCAAGGCGTGCAACATCTGTCCGGAGTGGATCAACGTGGCCGGCGTGATGAAAGCCGCCAAGGATGCCGATTATGAAACTGCCACCGGGCATATTATGGACTGCATCATGTGCGGATTGTGCGCCTCACGCTGCCCGAAAGGGATTGCGCCCCAGCATGTGGCGCTTTTCATCCAGAGGGCGCTGGCGAAAGAGCGGGCTTTTCCACCCAATCTCCAGAAGCGGCTTGACCAGCTGGGGTCGCATCAATTTACCGCCGAATGGGACAGCATCGCAACCATGGGCGACGAAGAGCTTGAAGTGAAATGCCGCCGTCCGGAGGGGGCATAAATGTATCCGGA
The DNA here is from genome assembly GCA_009684515.1 of Geobacter sp. Taxonomy (GTDB): domain Bacteria; phylum Desulfobacterota; class Desulfuromonadia; order Geobacterales; family Pseudopelobacteraceae; genus JACRCG01. Next base: position 53,843 of record WKKS01000007.1, on the reverse strand, counting down.
TGATATGCTCGAAAGCATCGAAAATATAGCCGCTACCCGTGAGACGCGCAAACAGGCAGAGATGGAGATGCTGCCGGAAGAGGCCAAGGCGAAGCTGCTTAGTCGATTCCATCCGGATTACAAGGAATCGGCCTTCAGGAATCTGAGGATCGGCGTTAACCGTGGGGCGAGAACAACCCATGAAATAGCGGACCTGCTGGAAGCATTCAGCGATCTGGACTACTCGAAGATCGACCTCACTCCCGAATACGATACGGATCTGCTTGTGCTGGGGGGCGGCGGGGCCGGGGTTACGGCCGCTCTTTTTGCCGAAAGCGTGGGAGCGCGGGTTCTGCTTGCCACAAAGCTCAGGCTCGGCAATTCCAACACCATCATGGCGCTGGGGGGGATGCAGGCTTCGGTGGATGAGCATGATTCACTGCTGCGGCACTTTTGCGATACCATGGCCGCCGGCAAACAGATCGGCCGGCGGGATCTGGTCAAGGCCCTGGTGGAAGACGGGCCGCGAGTCGTGAAGTGGCTCCTCGACACAGGCGTAGACTTCGACCGGGACGAAGCCGGTAATCTTTTGACCAAGAAGGGCGGTGGCATATCGGCCCCCCGGCTGATCTCGATTGGCGATCATACCGGCCTGAACATCATGAAGGTTTTGAAGGACGAGATCGGCAAGCGGGATCGGATCGAAATCTCTGAATTTACCCCGGCGGTGGAGCTGACCACGAACGAGTCCGGCGAATGTAATGGGGCGATCCTGTTTGATCTGGGAAGAAAGCGGCATTTTGCGGTGCGGGCCAGGGCGGTCATCCTCGCAACCGGAGGATCGGGGCGTCTCCATATGCAGGGATTTCCCACCTCCAATAATTTCGGCGCGACCGGTGATGCGATCGTGCTTGCCTACCGGGCCGGAGCGGAGCTGGAAGGGGTTGATTCGTTCCAGTACCACCCGACCGGGGTCATGTTTCCCGAACATATGCTGGGAGTACTTGTCACCGAGGCGATCCGGAGTCTCGGGGCGCACCTGGTGAACGCCAGGGGAGAGCGGTTTGTCAACGAACTCGAAACGAGGGATGTCTGCGCTGCAGCCATCATTCGGGAATGTGAAAACGGCAATGGCGTCTCGACCCGCTTCGGAAAGACGGGGGTCTGGCTTGATACTCCGCTGGTTGAAGAGATCTCGGGCAAAGGTTTCCTGAGAAACCGCTTTCCGTCGCTTTACCGGCAGCTGATGCGGGTCAAAATCGACATCTCCAGGCGGCCCCTGCTGGTGTTTCCGACCCTCCACTACCAGAACGGCGGAATTTTGATCGATGAAAAAGGGGAGACAACCGTCAGGAATCTTTTTGTAGCCGGAGAAGCCGCCGGAGGGATTCACGGCAGGAATAGGATCATGGGGAATGCTCTCCTCGATATCTTTGTCTTTGGCAGGAGATCCGGCTTGGCAGCCTCGACAAAAATGTGCAATGAACCGGGAAATCTCACCCTGAACCATGTGTACAGCTACTACGACAAATTGAAATCTCTCAGAATATCCAGTGTCGCCAGGTCACCCACGCTGTTTCCCGAATTTATCGTCAATAAGCTGTAAATCGACTCATATTGCCGCTGTTCAGGCTGATGGAGGAGGTGGGATTTTGTTTGATAACGTAAAAATACCGGTCAAGATGCTGCTGATGGTAATTGTTCCAATTATCGGCATACTCATCTTTGCTGCGCAGGACATATCCGTAAAACTGACTACTCTGCATAGCCTTCAGACAACCCGTATCCTGACTGCCTTTGCCATAAAAAGCGGCTCGCTGATACATCAGCTGCAGAAAGAGCGGGGACTTACCACCGGATTTATCTCATCGAAAGGTGACAAGTTCCGGACAGAGCTGTCCAAACAACGGGTTGATACGGACAGTCAGATCAGGGAACTCAAGTTTTACAGCTCATCCAACAAAAACAACCTTGAACTGGTCAGGGAACGGCTCGATGCGGCCGGTTCCCTGCTGGAAAAGCTGGCCATGATACGCGCCGATGTGGACAGCATGAAGTTGGAGCCGAAGGACTCTCTGGCCTATTATACCCGGACCATCTCCTCATATCTTGATGTCGTGGCCCAGATCACCATCATGAGCATGAATCCCGAACTCACCCGGGAAGCGATGGCTTATCACGCTTTCCTGAGCGTCAAGGAACAGGCCGGGCTCGAACGGGCCACCCTCAGCGGTGTCTTCGCCACCAACCGTTTTGATAATAAAACATATGAAGATTATGTCGGTATAGCGGCCGCCCAGGCGACCTTTCTGGATGTCTTTAACAAGTTTGCCGACACCTACCACCAGAAAGCCTATCTGGAAAAGATGAACGCACCCTTTTACCAGCAGGTGGAGGAGATGCGCTCAATCGCACTTGCTCGCAGGCTGACCGGTGATTTTGGCATTCGCCCCGAAAACTGGTTCACAACCAGCACCGCCATGATCAACGCCATGAAGGAAATGGAAGACATGCTTGCCACGCATATGGCTGAGAAGTCCGACCGTCTCGCCTCCGCCGCCAGGCTGAGTCTTGCCCTCAGCGTTTTCACTGCGGCTTGCTCCTCAGCGGTTACGCTGCTGTTCGGCTTTATCGTCATGATCGGTATCAACGCCCCCCTGAAAACTATGGCAATCGTGCTGAAAGATATGGCCGATGGGAAAAAAGACCTGACCAGGCGTCTTGACATAGACCGAAAGGACGAGGTCGGTGAGGTCTGTCGCTGGTTTAACCGCTTGATGGACAGCCTGGAGTCCCTTCTCCCACAGGGAGAAGGTGGCCGAAGGCCGGATGAGGGGGCAACAGTGCCACATAAATCCAGCTCCGCCCCCTCACCCTGACCCTCTCCCTCAGGGAGAGGGGATTTGTTTTTCCTTCCTGTACCATGATCTGGAGATAAGCCATGGCCGGTGAAAAAACAGCGCTGGAGCCCTCGGTGTACCGCGCAATCCTGGCGAGTATGGGGGAGGGGATCACTTTCCTCGACCGGAATGACTGCTTCGCATATATCAATGCGGCGGCGGAAAAAATTCGCGGCATCCGGGAGGAAGATTACCTGGGGCGTCACATCCTCTCCATCTTTTCCACCCATCCCCGCCATATATCCGAACGGGTTCAGAATCTGCTGGCCGCCCTCAAAAGCGGTGCCTTGCCCTTCCATACCCATGTCATCAAGAGCAGGGGAAAGGTCTTCGAAAACAGCTACTATCCGATTCGCGATAATCGCGAAAACTACATCGGCGCCCTGATGGTAAGCCGCGACATCACCGAGAAGGAGCTGCTCAAGGAGGAAAACCTGGTCCTCCGCGAGCAGGTGTTTTCCGAATTTGACTGCGGTGAACTGATCGGAAAAAGCGGCGCCATGCTGCCGGTTTTCAAAATCATAACCGCCGCTGCCGTCGTCGATTCCACCATCCTGATCTGCGGCGAGAGCGGCACCGGCAAGGAACTGGTGGCGCGGGCCATACACCAGCACAGCCTGCGCAAGGATAACCCGATGATCAAGGTCAACTGCGCGGCCCTGCCGGAGAGTCTTCTGGAATCAGAGCTGTTCGGCCATGAAAAAGGGGCCTTTACCGGCGCCCTCAAGGAGCGCAAGGGGAAGTTCGAGCAGGCCCACGGCGGAACGATCTTTCTGGATGAGATTGCCGAAATGCCGCTGGCGGCACAGGCCAAGCTCCTCCGAGTGCTGCAGGAAAGGACCATCGAGCGGCTTGGCGGCAACCGTGAAATCCGTGTGGATGTGCGGATCATCGCCGCCACCAACCGCGATCTGCGCCGGGAGGTGGAGGAGGGGCGTTTCCGGGAAGACCTCTTCTACCGTCTCAATGTCATCCCGATCCAACTCCCTCCACTGCGGGAGCGACAGGATGATATCCTGCCGCTGGCACAACAGTTCCTGAACAGGTTTGCCGAGAGGATGCACAAACCGGTCATGGAAATCTCCAAAGAAGCCAAAAATGCCATGCTTTCGTACAACTATCCGGGTAATGTGCGCGAGCTGGAAAACGCTGTCGAACGCTCCGTGGCACTTTCGCTGGGCGGTGAGCTGAAGCTGGAAGATCTTCCGTCAGAATTCACCGTTGCGCGCTCTGCTCCAGCTTCCCCCCCAACATCAGGCTCCGCTTCACTGGCCGATAGTGTCCACTCCCTGGAAAGAAATGTAATAGAAGATGCCCTGCGCACAACCGGGAACAGAAAGGGAGAAGCCGCCAAACTCCTGGGAATCTCCCGGAAAACCCTCTGGGAGAAGCTGAAACAGCTGGAGCTGGAGTAAAGGCGATTTGGAAACAATTCTTATTGAAAGACCCTCATAAACCACGTATTGTCCACCCACCCAAAACAACCATTCCGTCGGCATAAATTCAGAACCGCGAACATCTGGTGTGTTGGCCACTAGCGACCAACATACCAAATGGAATATTGATCGATATTTATTTTGTAATTAATTTAGCTGGTTACGTAAGCTGTAATTTAGTGTCAATGCAGAAGAATCATAATCGGTGGGATGTTGGGCGGGTCTGATCAATAACAAGTTAGCAAGGAAAATACATGCGAATTATATTTCTCATTATGTGCTTTATGGTAATTTCTACCCCCGCTTTCACCGAGAGTGACTGGCGAATACAAGCATTTGATCGAGACATTGCACTATCTGAAGAGTTGCTGGCAAAGGAAGCGGTAATAATGAAGAATCTTGAACCCAAAACCGCTCTTTTCTATGCAAGTTGGTCTGATTTTTCAAGAATCGTACGTGAAATGAGGAGGCATGCTTTCCTGAAACGACTCAAAGATGACCCGGCAGCAAAATGGTTGGATGCTGATCCAACTCATTGGGTCACTTGGTCCCCTGAGGAGAGGAATCGCTTAGCCGCTGCCGATTCTTCATATCGTAAGCTGCTTGAGGATTATAACAAGAAAAGGATTGCTCTCAAGGGATTTGAAGTTAAAGCAAGCAAAGAACTTCGGGATAAGCTTTATTTTGAACATTTTGATCTGTTTCAGCCACTTGAGAACGAAAGTACGATGAAAATGAAACTTTTAGAAAGTGATATCACGAATGCAATTGCTAACCAGAAAAATGCACCTGACCCAAAACCCGTCAGGTGATTTTCCCAACCGTTAGGCGAAAAGAATATGAGGCAATATATGAACGGACTGCTGGTTCCTGCTTTAACGGTTTTGATGGTGTTGTTATTTGTTCAGAAAGTATCCTGGGCCACAGAATATGACTGTTCCAAGGTTGTTCATGTTGCAAGTAATTCATCGGAAGCAAAAGAAATCCAGAGATATCTTGAAGACCTTATAAACAAGTATCAAAAGGAAAAAGGAAAACTTGAATTCAGAACGATTGAGAAAATAGGGACGTGGATTATTGCAGAAGTTGATTTTTCTAACCTTGAGCCAGGGATATTCGTGCTCAATCGGTCAAAGAAGGGCTTTCGAGTTGCTGCTGAATTCGGAGGGTACGTAGAAGAGGAACCTGAAAAAACCATCCGAACATATTTCCTAGAAAAAGTCCCAGCAGCCCCGAAAGAACTGTTCCAATGTTACACCCCCAAGGGGGTACCCTTTCAAAGAGAAGGCGAGTAAATACGCCTAACCAGGCGCTCAGACCATGACCGGGCGATAAAGCCGCCCGCCAGGTCAAGCGCCACGACGTTGGACAAGGGAATAAATCATGACAAGTGAATCGAATCTATTTATTGGAGATGAGCCACAGGATTTTTGGGTATGGGTAAACCCTGCAAACTGGCTTGTGCGTCATCAGATATCACTTATCGGCTGCTTTACATCAGCAGGAAACGTTGGCAGGGGGAAAAGTAATTTGCCATTCCTGCCCAACTCAGAGTTCGCAGGAGATGTTTCTCCTTTTTCAATTGGGGTAACGCATCATTACACAGCGGAGTACAACTTTGAAGTGAACCGCGAATTCTACTTTTCTGACTATCCGAGCAGATTGAACGCCATATACTTACTTCGATCGGAAGCTGAGGCAGAAGAGTACAGGAAGAGACACATGGGGCATGTGGGCAACAGGCTCCTAAGGCAGGCCCGCTCTGTCGGCCCATATGCCTACTCTACACACGACTCGAGTTGGGTAGATTTTTTACGGCTGAACCATAGCTGCGACGATGAAACAATTCATCAGGTTGCTCAAGCCTACTGGCGTGGCGTTAATGTGGAGGATTGCGAACTAAAATCCTTTGGCAAACCTTGGGCCCAGTCTCCGATCATCGAAGTTCTCTACTTGGGCCGTATTGACTTTTACGATCGCTCCCTTCCCGAGTGAAAATGCCCAACATGCGGCGACAGCGGTCTCCGCTGACGCTCCGCCGCTGGCGCTCCGCCGCTGGCGCCTTGAGACGTTATGCCACAAAAGGAGGAAATAAAACCGATGAAATTCCTTGCTGTGATTAACGTGCTGCTATGGTCGGTGTTCCTCTGGCTGGACAAGGTATGGAATGACTTCCAAACTGAAGCTGTTGCAAGAAAATTAGGAATTTATGAAGGTGATTGGTTTGGCCCTCTATCCTATATTCGACCCAAGATTATGTTCCTGTCTTATGTCGCTACGTTGGCACTTGCAGTCGTAATTCTAAAATCAGGCAAGAAAGAGGCGAAGGCATAACCACGTCCTTGGACACCGACCGCCCAAAAAGGCTGGGCGGGCGGGTCAAGGCCGACCCCGTTAGATGAAAGAAAAGAATTTGCTGGAGGAAAACATGGCAGATGATATTTCGGTAATTCCAATTACTGATGAGCAAGCAAAACTAGGGCAGGAAATTGTGGGAGCACTACGTGGCGTGGGATCATTCTTTAAGGAAGCTCTTGGCAGCCTGCCCCAAGACATAATTGGTTATCTCGGCGGTGATTGGCTCCGTATCCGCCGTGCTGAAAATATTGCTGAGATGTTGAATAAAACCAAAAAAAGGCTTGAATCATGGGACATCAAAGACAGTGAACCCGCGAGTCTTACAGTCGCAATTCCTATTCTTCATAGTGCAGCTGACGAAAGCCGAGAAGAAATTCAAGATCTTTGGGCGCGACTGTTGGCTGCGGCAATGACACCATCACGATCAAGATGTCTTAGACAAGGTTTTACAGAGGTTATTAAAAAAATGGACCCCTTAGATGCGTTGATATTATTGGAGCAAGGGAGTGAAAAATCAACGGAATTGGCCCAAACTCTCAAGCAATTAAATGTTACATCAGATCAATTCATTATCTCTCTAGAAAACTTGAAAGAATTAAAGATATGTATGTCAGGTGGCACTGACCCAACGAAATATCGTTTGTCTCCATTCGGGCGAGAATTTTTACGTGTTTTAAGCGATTGATAATATGATCTCTCTTCTTGTTATTGAAAGTTTTTTTGCCCAGCATCTAACTTGCGATGGACGAGTTACGTGGACAGTATATGTAATTGACAAGAATCTTGTTTCTGGGGGGCAATTCCGGGGACAGTATATGTAATTGACAAGAATCTTGTTTCTGAGTTCTAAAAAGGGCATGGGGGCAGGCTTCCAAGTTGGCGAGCTTGCTGAACAAGTTAGCACCTTTGAAGCTTTCCCAGAAATTCTCCTGAAATTCGCGAGCTGCACCCTGCTCGCAGCCCCGATTAAGCTGAAAATTGTATGATGACAAAAGGCACACCTTGAGGTATCGTAAATCATGAAACATTTCCGTTGGAACCATGAAAAAAACGCAGTACTGAAGAGCGAACGAGACATCTCCTTCGAACAAATTGTACTTGCCATCGAGGGGAATGGACTGCTGGATGCCATTCGTCACCCAAATTTTGAAAGGTATCCAAATCAATCTGTGTTTGTTGTTGCATTCGAAGGCTATGTTTATCTGGTGCCATTTGTGGAAGAAGCTGAATTCTATTTTTTAAAAACTGTGATCCCGAGTCGGAAGGCAACGAGGGATTACCTGCAAAGGAGTTGATAATATGAAGAAAATCAAACTTGATGATTATGAAATGGAAATACTCGATGTTTACGAAAAGGGGGAGATGAAATCAACAATCACCTCTGAATCTGATCTTGAAAAGTACCGCTCAGCGGCGCGCGAAACCTTTATCAAAGATCGGCGTGTCAATATCAGGCTCTCTACTCCAGACTTGATGGATATTCAGGAAAGGGCAATTGAAGAGGGAATTCCTTATCAGACGCTGATTGCAAGTGTCTTACATAAGTATGTCAGTGGGCGCCTTGTTGAGACCACCTCTCGCCTATCTACACGCTCAACCGGTCGCACTAAAAAGCTGCGCACCGGGTAGCTCGGAGAGAAGGCATGGAGAAGGCATGGAGAAGGCTTCCAAGTTGACGGGTTTGCAGAACAAGTTAGCATCTTGGAAGCCTGAAGTTCTGGCATATATCGGTTGGAGAACAAGTGAAGGTTCTTCGCATGGGATATGGAAAAGATTTAGAACATGGAAAGTAAGAGGAAGTGTAGGCCAAGAAGGATGGTTCATAGAGGAAAATGACAGCATCAAATTCAAGAATTACGGAAAATGAAATCAATAATGATAGCGACAGGCGATAACTACAATCTCTGTTTCCTCCACTTGGTAGATAAGCCGATGTTCTCGGTCAATGCGGCGTGACCAGCAACCGGCAAGCTGAAAACGGAGGGGTTCCGGTTTTCCTGTGCCCTCAAAAGGGGTTCGCCGAATTTCTTCAAGAAGCGCTAAGACCCGTTCAGCTTGGCGTTTATCAGTTTTTTGCCAATAACGCAGGTCGTCGAGAGCAGTCGGTGTGAAAGTGACGTTCATACCCCAAGAGCATCCATGGGAGTTCGCTTTCCAGACTGTGCCTCTTTAAGTGATTGCAGTAGTCGCGAAGCGTTAGCAGGACTGGAAAGTAAATATTCACTCTCCACAATGGACTCATAGTCTTCCAGACTTACTAGAACCACGCTTTCACCTTTTCGACGCGTGATCAGGATCGGTTCGTGGTTGTTGCAAGCATCGTCCATGACGTTTTTAAGATCGTGACGTGCTTCGCTGTATGAAATCGCCTGCATAATGACCTCCATAATGACAAGATGTTGTACAATATCATGTGAGTATTAAATTTGCAAGAGTAACAAACCGAATTCCCAACTTGCGGCTCGACCAGACCGCCCGAAAAAACTGGACGTGACGTTCTCCCAAGGGGAGTTCTGGTTGCAGTATAAGTAATTGACAAGAATCTTGTTTCCGCCATCCACCATACATGGCACGCATCGCACGGGAGGGGATTTTGGGTAGAGTCGGTTGCTGGATTTCCTCCGTTTCAGAATCGGAACAGCGAAAAATCAGCTAAAGAATTATCACCTGATCTTTTCTGCTTCGTATCAGATTGGTATACTTGACTTCAAAAACAGTTCTTGGCTTGCCCATGAATTTTTCAACATGACTGCTTAAAACCTCGAATTCGGCACCGGTATCAATCTCTCTCTTGTATTGAAACCGGTACCAGTGACCCTCATCGATGATTTCAATCGGCTCGCCCCTCTTGCATTTTGCAATCAATATCGGTGCTGTATCTCTGGCGTTGTTGTCCCACAGATAAGCTGCGTCGGCCTGCGGAAAAATCCTTTCGACAGAGGCAGGCATATCATGATGCGCTTCCAGGAACATTTTGAAACTCGGTCTCAATGCTTCAGCGACGTCGGTATCTTTACTGAAAAAAACCGTAAAAGCGTTGTATTCCCCGGCGACATGCCTGGTCAGCGATCTTTTCCAGGCTTCGGTGGCCTGGGCTGTAAAAAAGTTGCACTCGATGAACCGGTCTGCATTACGGCCAAGCGCAATGTATTCCTCAGCTCTTTTTGACACACAAAAAGGCCAATCCACGGTTATCCTCGGAGTGTCGCCATAAACCACCTCGGATCTCTCGCGACCGTAAACCATACTGACATGATCCCTGACATCCTGCTCCCTGACTTCTCCGTAAGACAGTTCCCTGACCTCTTTGACAACCATCGCATCATAATCAAGATGCACAAACTCACGATTACTTGCATTTCCGTATGTTGCCAGAACGTATGTGCTTTTTCCGGAGGCGGGGGGGCCGCCAACCAATTCCAGAATTTTTGCCATGGCATTTACCTCGAGATACTACGTTCAGCGCCTGGAAACCAGTCACAGACGGGTCAGGTGATCATGTGCCGGTCAATGCCCAGCTCCTCGCGCGAGTGGCCGAGAGCCAGGCCGATCAGCTGGGAGAGATGGAGCACCGGAATGGTTCTGGAGACCGCCCTTCCTTTCAAGGTCATGGGCTGGTAGGCATCCATGGCGGTGTGGCAGAGAGGGCAGGGGGTGACGATGTAATCCGCTTCGGCCCTGATCGCGTCTTCGATGGCGTTTCCCGACAGCGCCAGGGACTCCTTCTCCGCCACCAGCAGGGTATGGAATCCGCAGCATTTGTTTTTGGATGCGTATTCGACCGGGATGCCACCCAATGTTTCCACAAGATGGTCAAGCGACATGGGGGTTGCGGGATTGTCCTTGCCGAGCAGATTGGAGGGGCGCAGGATGTGGCAGCCGTAAAAGGGGGCAAAGCGCATTCCGGTCAGCGGCGTGGTCACCAGTCCGGCAAGTCGTCCCAAACCGTAATCCTCGGTGATGACCCACAGCAGGTGTTTAACGTCGCTGCTGCCGCTGTAGCAAAGCCCTTCATCCCGCAGGGTGTTGTTCACAAACTCCCGTTTCTCGGGGGAACTGTCCAGAATCTGCCTGGCGCGCCGCAGGGTCAGCAGGCATGTGTTGCAGGAGGTCACCAGATCGAGCTTCATCTGCTCGGCCAGGGCGATGTTTCTGCCGTTGATGACCAGGAAATGGTCGGGGCTGACGTAATCGAGGTTACTCCCACCGCAGCAGGTTCCCCGGGTCAATTTGACCAGCTCAATACCCAAGTCTTTCTCCAAGATTTCGAGGGAGCGATCCAGTTCCCTGGTCATGGATTCGTTGATGCAGCTCAAAAAGTAGGCGTATTTCATTGTAACCTCTCTGTCTGGCGCACAGCGTGACGCTTGACTACAGCACGTATTTCCAGCTTGCGGTACAGTTCTCTGACGTGCTTGATATCAGGAATTTTCTTCATGAAAAGAGGCGGCGTTCTCCCCTTGAGTCCCATTTTCATTGCCAGGGGGATCATGCCGAGGCTTCCTGCGACCCCCTTTGTCCGTAGCGGCAGGGTCACCTCTTTCAATCTTCCGCTGTCATGGATATCGTCGAAGAAAGCCTGGGCGTGGCGGGCCCCTTCCGATTTGGTCATCCGCCGCTCAAGGGCCTCTTCCCGCAAGCGGTGAATCCCCTCCATGATCGCTATCTTCTTGGTGCAGTGCTCCACGCAGCGGTAACAGTGGGTGCAGTCCCACAGGCCATGGTCGGCGGTCACCTGCTGGAGCCGTTCTGCGCCAATTGTGTCGCGGGTGTCGTTGTTCATGCGGAAGGCCTTCAGAAGCACCGGCGGCGAGATATAACGCCGATTGACCCCCATCATGCTGCATTCCGAATAACACGACCCGCACAGGATGCAGTCCGTGGCGGAATCAATGACCTCTAATTCGGTTTCACTGACGATGTGCTCCTTGCACCCCATCTGCTGCTCCGGGATCGCCGGCGCGACCCAGCTGGAGTTCTGTTTCAGCTTCTCCATAAGCGGATCCACATCCACCAGCAGGTCGCGAATCACCTCAAGATTGTTCAGTGGCTCCACCAGGATCGGGTCATCCCCGCTCCCGGTCAGTACGTCCCAGACCTGGGTCGTGCAGGCCAGTCTGGAGATCCCGTTGACCCTGACCGCGCACGAGCCGCAGATGCCCGCCTGGCAAAAGGCGCGGAAGGTCAGGCGCGGTTCCAGATGCTCCTTGATGTGGTTCAGGACCCTGAGGATGGTGATCCCCTTTTCCACGGCAACCTTGAAATTGTCGTAGAAGGGGTGGCGATCCACCTGGGGGTTGTAACGGTAGATGCGGAATGATACCTCTCGTCTCTCCATCAGTAACTCCTTGCTTCGAGGGAATATTTCCCCATGGTTACGGGGCCGGTGCCGAGGCGGATGTCGCCGTTCTCCTGCAGCGTGCAGAGCGAATGTTTGTGCCAGCTTTGATCATCCCGGACCGGAAAGTCATTGCGGTAGTGGGACCCCCGGCTTTCCTGCCGTTCCAGAGCGGTCGCGGTGACACACAGCGCCAGATCGAGCATGTTTTTCAGTTCCAGAATCTGGAAAAGATTGGTGTTATAGACGGTCCCGGTGTCGAAGAGCCGGATGTGCCGGAAGCGCTCCCGAAGGGTTTTGATTTCCTCAACCCCGGACCGCAGCTTGGCTTCGGTGCGGTAGATGCCCGCCTTGTCGGCCATGGTTCTGCCCATCTCTTCCCTGATGGTGCCGTAACGCTCATACCGTTCGTGGCTGGCGTACGATTTTATTTCATCGGCCGCCTTCCTGACTGCGGCTGGCGATACCGGACGGGCCTTGCGCTGCGGCGCCTCCAGGGCAGCCTCCTGTCCGGCCCGCTTCCCGAACACGAGGATGTCCAGCAGCGAGTTGCCACCCAGCCGGTTGGCCCCGTGCACAGAGACGCACGCGCATTCCCCGATGGCGTATATGCCGCGCACTGCGGTCTGTGCCATGCCGGCGTCGATGCCTCCCATGGAGTAGTGGGCGGTCGGCCTGACCGGGATCGGTTCCTCGATCGGGTCGATCCCCTCGAAGTGCATGCAGAGCTCCCTGATCTGGGGGAGTTTCTTCTTGATCGCCTCGGCTCCCAGATGGCGCAGGTCCAGTTCCAGGTAGCTGCCGGCATCGCTGGTAAAGGCATTCCCCTCCAGAATCTCCGTTTCCATGGAGCGCGCCACCAGGTCGCGCGGGCCCAGCTCCATCTTCTGCGGGGCATAGCGGGACATGAAGCGCTGGCCGTGCCGGTTGAGAAGGTAGCCGCCTTCGCCGCGCGCCCCTTCGGTCACCAGCAGCCCGCTCTTCCTCAAACCGGTCGGGTGGAACTGGATGAACTCCATGTCCTTCAGGGCGATCCCCGCCCGGAGCGCCGCGGCCTGGCCGTCGCCGGTATTGCCGGCGGCGTTGCTGGAGCGGTTCCAGTACATCTTGGCGTGGCCGCCGGTTGCCAAGATGACGGATTTGGCCGAAAAGGCTTCAATCGAGCTGTTGCGCATGTTCATGGCGACGACCCCCTGGCACTGGCCGTCGTCATGTTCCAGGGAAAGCAGAAAAAATTCGTTGAAGAATTTGACTCCCTGCCGGAGGCACTGTTCAAAGAGGGTGTGCAGGATGGTATGTCCGGTTTTATCGGCGCAGTAGCAGCAGCGGTCCTTGACCGTCCCGCCGAACGGCCGTTGGGCGATGGTGCCGTCCGCAAAGCGCGAAAACGGTGCGCCCAGGTTCTCCAGTTCACGCACCACCAGGGGCGCCTGGCCGCAGAGATAATCGACGGCGTCCTGGTCCGCCAGGTAGTCGCTCCCCTTGACGGTGTCGAAGACATGCAGCTCGACGCTGTCATCCTTGTCCTTGTTGGCCAGGGCGGCGTTCACTCCCCCCTGTGCGGCCGAGGTGTGGGACCTGGTGGGGTAGACCTTTGAAACTACGGCGACAGTGGCCAGGGGATTGGTGCGTATCGCTTCCAGGGCCGCAAAAAGACCGCCTCCGCCCGCGCCGACTATGACTATGTCAAATGAGTGGTCCATGTTTTTCTCCCTGCTTTGACTTCCTCTAAAGGGCAACCTGTGCCACTGCAGGCAGATTTTCGACTGCGTGAAAGATTTCTATCTCGCTGATGATGCCCAGTAGTTCACTTCCCCGCAGCACCACCAGCCGCCGGACCCCGAGCTTATTCATCATGCGCAGTGCGTACTTGACCCGCATCGTCGGGTCCACGCTGAAGACCGGTTTGTTCATGATGTCCAGCACCTGGGTATTCCAGATATCGCGGTAAATGTTCTCCCCCGGATCGATCACCTTTCCCAGGATGTCCCGCACCGTAAGGATGCCGAACGCATCGTCTTCGTTTCGCGGCAGCACCACGAGACTGGCTACCCGGTTGGTTTTCATCAGCTGAATTGCCTGGGCAACGTTCTGACTGCCGTCAATAGTGACGACATCTTTTTGCATCAGTTCCGATACGGGAGTATTGCGGATTGTTTTCAGGGCCTCCATGGATCAACCTCCTTATTGGTATATTGGTTTGATAACAGGGGACGTCATGACAAAAACACAAGCTCGGCCGGAGGTGTGCGACAATCCAGGTCCAGTCCCCTGCTGAGATGGTCGGCTATCTCTGCCGAGACTCCCGCCATACGGCCGTAGAGGAACATGGTGAAGACTATTTCCTGGGCTTCTTTTTCACTCAGTTCACCGCTGTCGAGCTGTTTTGCGAGCAGTTCCAGAGCTATGCAGGCAATGGCCGCATCGACGTTGACGCAGTAAATGCTGCCGGTCAGCCCCTCTGCAAAGAGATCCTTGACCAGGTGATGGTAGAATTCCAGGTAGGGATTGACGATGCCCTTTGTCTTGAGCAGATCGCGTAGATGTACCTCGCGTGGATCATGGTTTTCCGCTTTGCCCCGGAATACGGGATGGTTGATGGACGGAATTCTTTCCACGGTGCCGCCGCCCTTTGCCTCCTTCTTATGGAGCATAAACTCCTGGGTCGCCTGGTTTGACAGCCGCTTCAGCAAAGGTTCAAGTTCGGATTTGGCGGTCTTGTGCGGCTCCGTTCCCGAGAATATGTTCCGCAGGTATCTGACCGCTTCAAAGCCATTGCCGCCGTGGGCCAGTCCGGTGTTGGTCATGAAGCCGGCATAGGCGGTGGCGATATGGTTTCTGGCGCTGATGCTTTCCTTGGCCCCCAGTGCGCTGAGGGTTCCGGGGCCGTTTGTCACGGTCAGGTTGAGCAGTGCATTGAAGGTGAAATGTTCCCGATCTTCCGGAATCCGGTTGAACAACATTTGGAAACAGGTCGAAGAGAAGTCCGTGGCCAGCATCGCCGGATCTTTCAAATCACGCAGTTTTTGCCAGAAAACATTCTTTTCCGGATTTACGGGGGAAACTCCGACGATGATGCCGTTCACTCCCAGATAACTGCCCATATCCTGGGCGGTTTCCCTGCTGATCCGGCGCTCGGTCAGCGGTATCCAGGCGAGGCCCAGCAGTATTGCGGATATCAGCAGTTTGCATGGATCAACCGTTACTCCCGCCGCCGGATTCCTGCTGTAGGACTGGGCAAAGCGGGTCAGGATTGTTTCCTGGCCGTTAGTTTTTAACAGTGCTCCGAAGTATTCCGCCCATCGCTCCGAGTCCTCTTCGCGTTGTAGTTGGGGAACGGGTCGATCTTCGCTGCATTTCTTTTCGATAAGCTCTTGGTCGATACCAAGCTTCGGGTCAGCCTCGTGGTAGAACAGGTCAATAAGCCAGGAACTTATTGACTGCAGATCCTGAAACAGACGGTTGTTGCCGGCCAGAATCACCTCTGCGGCGATATAGGCGTTTGGCGTGCAGCCGTTTTTCCGGCCGCGGGCACCGTTGGAGACATCGGCGCTGCCGCGAGCAACGAACCAGTTCAGCAGCGGGTTGATGACGCTCATCTGCCCCGCATCCGGGATGCTCTTCAATACCGAAAAGATGCAGATGGCGCCAAACGGTTGCTCAACAAGATCGAGCAGTTTATGGCCGTGCAGGGAGATGTTGTAATCGACCGGATCAATCGAGGTTGCGCCGGAGCGATTGCGCATCGGCTCCCGGTTTATGCGGGCACCGATCTGCCGGTTGGCCTTCTCGATCTCCTCGCCGTACGGGGAAACCGCCCTGACCGCCTGCATCTGCAGATTTGAAGGGAGAGGCAAGCCCAGATCATTTGCAAACCATGGCTTGAGGCTCAGGTCGCCGGTCGGCTGAAAATCCGGCAGTTCTCCAAACAGCTTCATGCAGGCGCTAACCGCTTCGGGTACATCCTGTATGGTCCTGATGCGTACCCCGCGCCTGGAAACTACCGGAAGTTTTGAATCGAAGACCGGCACACCGAAAAAACCGTCGAACCACCCTTCTTTGACTTCCGCGTCGTCACCGCTCCCCGACATGGCACCAGCGTGACCGCAAGAGCGGGTCAGATTCTTCTTCCAGCGCCCCGATACGCAGGCTATGACCGGCTTGGTAAGCTTGAAGCGCCCCTGTTCAATCCAGTCCAGAGCCTGCTTTTCGTAAAATCCGCCCGGCTCCACATACACTACAATCGCTTTGGTGCGGGGGTCGTTCTCGGCGCAGTACAGGAATTCCGCCAGAGCGAAATGGATATAAACATCCTTGCCGCTGCTCAAAATGGTCGAAGTGCCAAATCCGGCGGTCTTAAGGTACTCCGAAATAGTAGTGCTGAAATTCCCGGAGTTGCTGTAGATCGCGATACTTCCTTTTCTGAGGCTATCTTCCGGGCAATCACCGCCCAGAGCGCCGCCAATTCTGACCTGATCCCAGGAGTTGGCGATTCCGAGCGTGTTGGCCCCGATTACATCCACTTTCCTGTTCTGACAGCCATAACGGATCATGCGTGAATCGCGGACCGGAACTTTTTCGGTTACGATGACGATGCGTTTCAGGTTGACGTTGCGGGCGCACATTTCCGACACCGCATGGGAGACGGCTGTGGGTGGGAGATAGATCACTCCGGTGTCGAACTCGATCCCGCCCCTGATCACATCGGAAATACTGCCAAAGACCGGGATGTCGCCGATGGGGGTCTCAAAAATGCCACCGGATTCACCGTACTGGACGCCGGCCACCACATTGCCACCGCTGTAGGCGTGTGAAATCTGGGTAACCAGGGAACTCTCCGTGCCACGGATATTCATCACGCAAACGCGGGAATGTTTGTTGGCCAATTCGTGCAATGACTGAACGCCGATATGATAGGGAAAAACATTATTTTGATAGCTCATGGTAAACTCCTGGCAATTAATGTTGCTTCGCGTGGCGGAACCGTTCAGGCGGCCTTGGCTTGAAAAAATGTGTCCAGTTCCATGGCATGCTGCAGGACGCTTATCATGCTGCTGTCATGCCCGAAAAATCTGTACGGGATTCGAATGTTGTCGAGTATGTCCCTGCCGTAGACCATGCCTTCAATCACTTTCGGACCGCCCCGTCCCGCAACCACAAAGACATTCGGGTTCAAGTGGATATGCTCCTTGAGCGAATCGAAGATCGCCTTGAAAGTCGTGTAAATGTTGGTGTTGTTTGCCCGGCCGCCGATCAGCAGGACCACATTGGCCTGGGGCAGCCAATGCCGGAAGGTTATGTCCGCGATCGCCTTGATTTTTGCATAGGGTGGATTGCCGCCGAAATCGGAGGAAATGATCGCTTTATCGCCAAGTATCTCCGTAGCGGCACTATTGGCTCCGCCGCCGAACATGAACGGCAGGACCGTGCCGAGCGGGTTTATTTCCGTGACATCGCTCTGCCCCTGGTAGGTTCGCAGGACGTTGATCTCGGACTCAAACTGGGTGTTTGTGGTCGAAAAGATTTCATCCGGATAACCCAGCCTTTTCCAGGCCGGATTGTCCTGGTCGAATGACGCCTTTATGTCGCAGGCGTAGGGTGCGTAGCGGCCCTTTACCCGTCCGACCCGGATCGGGTTAAGCTCCAATGTCGTAAGCCCGTAGTTGTCGTAAACCTCCCAGAGTTTCGGGAGATGTTGGACCAGCGGGCTGATATAATGGGCCGGGCACTTCAGTTCCCGCAGGGCATCATTGATGTGAAACGACTTGACCCCGGTAACCGGATTGAAAAGGACCGTTCTTTTTTCCTCGGGCGGCACCTCCTCCACATCCACTCCCCCCTTTGTCGTCAAGAGCAGCACCGGCATTCTGTGCTCGCTTGAATCGGAAATGCTGGCGTAGATCTCGATGTCCGATGCTATGTACCCCTCAAAGGTCACGCCGCAGGCCTGAACCTGGCGATTGCCCTGGTGATGGGTGGCGAAGAACAGGTCACGTTTGGCCGCCATTGCTTCAAAAACATTGGTGACGATGCGTACCAGTCCCGCTTTTCCCTTCTTTCCGACGCCGCCCATAAAAACCGGCTTAACGATGCATTTGCCCCCATGGGTTTCAATCAGATGATTGATTTCGTCATGGGACGCATCTTCCGTAAGAACCTGTGCAACGGGAAACTCAACCAGTTCGAGTAGTCTGCGACCGTATTTCAACCCTGTTAATTGCATAAATACCCCCTTAGCCTGTATCAGCAGATGCTATGTGCTCTCTATCGCACTTGTCGTACCAAGATTGAAGATGAGAGCAAAAATATTGTAACTATCCAATTAATAGAGATAATGTTAGGGTGGGTGGGGGCGGAGTGATGGTATAATATTAGAATGTTGTTACCTTTCAGTAACAAATGGGTGGGAAAGGTTACATGGTTTTTGTTTAATCTGTTTTTGACAGTAGTAGAAAAGATCAGAATTCTATTAGCCACAGCTCCTCACAAAAAATCAGACGGTAACTATTAATATCCGGATTACCTGTTATCATCTATGGGGTTGCCGCATCGGTAACAACGGAAGATTGATGCTTATCAGGTTTGGCTATGATATCCTTCAGCCAAATTTTCCTGTAACGGTTGCGTTGCCGGAAGAGTTAAATGAAGTGAATTTCAACGAAAAGAGCAGGTTATGAACCTTAGTCGCAAGGATTTTTTTAAAAAGAGCCTGTTGTCGCTCGGAGAAGCGGTTTTAACGGTCAGTGATGCATTGAAGGGTTCCGTTGATGTCCCCATGGTGATTCCGGATACGGCTAATTTTACCTCCACGCCGCGGGATGATCTGGTGGCTGTTGCCCGTAATGAATATTGTCTTGCCAAAAACAGCGGTTGTTTCGCCTGTGTGGAGCGTTGCGAAACCAGGGCCATCAAGCTGATTCCGGGGGTGGGGATCAGGATCAATCCGCAGTTTTGCACCGGTTGCGGAAGCTGCGAGTATATTTGTCCGGTAACACCGAAAGCGGTTAATCTGCTGAAAAGGCAGGCAGAATAGTTATTTTTGATTTTGATCAAATATTTTTTGAAATTTTTGTTCATAAGTATGCCGAACAAAAGTTTTGATAGATCATTGAATCATGCAGCGATATCCCACCCACTGAAAGGAGATACAACATGCTGAAGAAGAATCTGGCTTTTGCAGCAGCCATAGCCGGTGCTGCCGCACTGCTGTCGTTGCCTGCCATGACCACTGCCGTCAACAAGCCGGCCACCAAGCTGGCCGACGATGGACGGGCGAAGTGCTACGAGTGCCACGACGAGGTCAAGGCGCTTAAGGAGGGGTCAAAACACGCCAAGCTTTCCTGCAAGACCTGTCACGACAAGATGGACGAGCATATGAAGGATCCGGAGAAGAACAAGCCGGTCACGATTATTGATCAGGCACTCTGCGGAAAATGTCACAAGAGCCAGTACGACAGCTTCTTCAAGATGAGCTACGAAGCGCCAGCCCGCAAGGAAAAGGGGATGCCGACCGGCAGATCACCGATGCAGGACAAACTGCTGGAGCCGTACGGTTTCACCTTTGAGCACAACGAACCGCGCGGTCACGCCTTCATGGTTATCGACCAGTTTGCGGTGGATCGCTTTCAGGGCGGCCGTTTCCAGTTCAAAGATGGCTGGAAAGGCATTGATAAATCCGGTAAGGTCTGGGATGTTCTCGAAGACAAGGGAAAAGATTACAAGCTTAAAGAATCCGCCATGGCCGGCAATCCGACCTGCATCCAGTGCAAGACTTCCGACCATATCCTGAAATGGAAATTCCTGGGGGATAAGGATCCCAAGGCCAAGTGGGATCGCACCTCCAATATTGTGGATGTGGCCAAGGATACTAATAATGCGGTCGGCTGTATCCATTGCCATGATCCGCACGGCACCCAGCCCCGCGTAGTCCGCGACGGTCTGATTCAGGCCATTGAGAAAGATCCCAAAAACAACATCTTTGCCAAGAACGGCAAGACTGACCTGAATGTAATTTCTTTCCGTGACGGGTTCCGCAAGATCGGTGTCATGCAGAAAACCGATTCGCGCATGATGTGCGCCCAGTGCCATGTTGAGTACAACTGCGGCGGCGGCAGCCAGTGGAGCGATGGAGCCAAGGTTACTTACAGTGACCAGCGCACCAACCATTTCCCGCTCAAGAATGTCCTTCAGCTTCTGAAACATTATAAGGAACTGGATTTCTTCGATTTCAAGCATGCCGTGACCGGTGCCCGCCTGATCAAGTTCCAGCATCCGGAAGCCGAGACCTATGCCGGCAGTGTGCATGACAAGGCCGGCGTTCAGTGCCATCAGTGCCACATGCCCAAGGGTAAAGGCAAAGACGGCAAAGCCTTCTCCAATCATGGTGTAATTCGGCCTAAGAACCACATCAAGGAGTCGTGCCTGGGTTGCCACCCCAAATCAACAGTTGAGCAGAAGCTGTACCAGATTGAAGCCGCCCAGAATTACACCAAAGGCAAAATGCGCAAGGCAGAGTACTGGCTTGGCCAATTGATCGACACCTACGTTGCAGCCAAGCGTCTGGGCGTGGTTGAAAGCGTTCTGACACAGGCCCGCGAAAAACATGAAGAAGCTCATGTGCTTTGGGAATACTGGACCGCCGAAAACTCGGATGGTTTCCATAACCCGGAACTGGCGCGGGAAAGTCTGGCGGGCTCGATCGCTGCCTCCAAAGCTGGTGTGAAAATTCTTAACGAAGCCATGTCAGTTGCCAAGAGAGAGGAAGCCAAAAAGTAATCTGATTAGATCCTGATGCAGATGCAAAAAGCCCCGTTCCGTAAGGATCGGGGCTTTTTCTGGTTTTAGGCGGATGATGGGACTGCTTCAAGGCATCTTCAAAAAGTTCTCAAGAATTAGCCGGGCGGTCTTTGCATATCCCGAGGCATTCTGCCATTCGGTTGCAAGTTCATCAGCGCGTTCTTTTGTCTTGGGGTCCCAGGCGCACCAGTTGCGGATGATGGATTCGGATACTTCGGGATGGAATTGTGTACCCCAGGCGCAGTTGCCGATTCGGAAGGCCTGGTGTGGACAGGCCGGTGATCCGGCCAGTAAGGCTGCTCCGGGGGGGATATCGAAGCTGTCATGATGCCACTGGAAAGTCGTAAACCTATCTTCAATGCCGGAAAACAGCCGGTCCAGCTTACCTTCCTCAGTCAGATCTACCGATAATGTTCCCAGTTCCTCCCACCGTCCGGATACCGCTCTGCCACCGCAGGCTGCCGACAGCAGCTGTCCTCCGAGGCAGATTCCCAGGTAGGGGATCTGTCTTTCCACTATCTTGCCAATGAAAGTTTTCAGCTGTTTCAGGAAAGGGTACCGTTCGTCATCGTTGGCCCCCATTGCTCCACCAAGTACGACCAGCGATGTCACATCCCGCAGGTCGGGGAGGGGGTCTCCCTGGTAGGGGTAATGAATAAAGTACATGGTCTCGAGAATATCCAGATTCTCGGTGATGTTGCCTGGAGGAACCTCCGGATCGTTCTGGATGATATGCAGCATGGTGAAGTAGTCCTTTATTTAAGTGGATAATCGGACATCCGCACGAATCGGAAGCCGCGACGTTTCAATTCCGGAACTGCTGCAATTATTCCGGCTCCGGTGCCGGATTCCGGGTGGTTCATGTGCAGCAGGGCAACGTCACCGGGCGTTGCCTTAAGCAGCGCTGCCGTGACCTGAGCGGCACTGTAGGTCGCTCCGGCATCACCCAGCAAGGAATATCCGGCCACCTGATGCTTGAGAGCGTTGGCGATTTCAACTGCAACGTCATCGTAGTAGGCGGTGCCGGAACGGTACAGTGTCGGGCGTTTTCCCGTAATGGCCTCGATTTTTCGGGCATTCTGCTCAATCTCTGCCACCAGTTCCGCGGCATTTTTTGTGCCTGAAATGCCATATGCCGAACGGCCGCTGACCGAAGCAGGCTTATGCCAGGTTCCGTGGTTGGCGATCTCGAACAGGGGATTGGCTGCGATGGTTTTGAACAGCTCCGGGTTGGCGTCTATCCAGCGCGCATTGATGAAAAGGGTGGCAGGTATCTGTTCCCGTACAAGAAAATCGATCAATCTTGAATCGACACCGCGCCCTTTTGCGCTGCCGCAGGCGTCCAGGGTCAGGGCTATGACCTTGTCGCCGGTGTCCAGCCGCGTCAAGACTCCGGTTACCTGTTCTCCCCACTGGGAAGGTTTTCGGGCGCTGAATCGGTCAGAAACCTCTTGTTTGTTGATCTCTCCCGTTGGTGTCGCGTGTCCGGCCAGGCTGCCGGAAACGGAAAGAAGTACCACGGCCGATATGATTTTGAAGTTGCAGTTCATGGATAATCCCTGAATTGAAGTTGGTATGGTGGCCTGGAAAAAAACATCAGATTCAGTCTGGCGGAACGATTCGAGCCCGACTGTTGTCATCTTTGTGCAAATCAACGGATCTTGCAATCAAAAATCAGTCGTTACTGTCTGCGTAACATTGGAAATATCTTTCAACAATTAATTTAAAATAGTTCCAAAAAATAAAATAACAACTTTGATAATTGTATGTATACATAATAAAAAGGGGCTGTATACAGACAAAATAAACCTCTTTATTATGATAAAATCCAATAATTGTTGTAAAAATAAACGGACTAACATTCTAATTATACTGGATATTGTTGGTGCTGTGAAAAATATCTCAATTTTGCGTTGACAATTATAAAACATTGTACTAATAGTCGTGATAGCTCATTTAAAAATGGGTTTGAATCAGGCTTGATTTTACGTTTGCTGACGAGGATTTTGCGCATGACCAGAGAGAAAGGTGCATATTCGGTTCAAGCTGTAATCAAGGCGATTGACCTGCTTGAAGTACTTGCTCAGGACGGTGCTAATCCAACGGTTCAGGTCTTGGCAAGCAAGCTGGAGTTGAGTCGAAACAAGATATTTCGTTTGCTGGCGACACTTGAGGATAAGGGGTTGGTCGAGAAGGATGAAGTCGCCGGAACCTACAGTCTCGGAATGCAGTCTTTTCAAATGGCGCAGCATATTCTGAAGAGCACCAGCCTGATTCGTCTGGCGCATCCGGTGATGGAAGAGTTGGCCCGCAAGCTGGATGAGGCTATCTACATCACTGTCATGAACAATGACGAAGTACTGTTCCTTGACATGGTGGACTCTCTTCAGCAAATCAAGGCTGTCGACATGGTTGGCAAGCGTTTTCCGTTTTTTACCAATGCAGCCGGCAAGGTAATCAAGTCGGTTGTTTCAATAGATCTTCGTGGACGTGGACCGAAAAGACGGGATATTCCCGATCCCCAGCAGCTTGAAAAAGAGCTGGAAGAGATTCGCAAGAAGGGTGTTGCGGTCGATTTTGGCGGCTTGGGCGAGGGGATTTGTGCTGTAGCTGTTGTTATCCGTGATTATGCCGGCATGGTGGTCGGGGCGCTTACGCTTCTGGCACCCTCCTTCCGAATGCTGCATGACCGTTTGGAGCAGGAAGTCATACCTTCCATGCTGCAAGGGGCGGAAGAGCTTTCAATGAAATTTGGTTATGTAAAAATACCGGCTTGATCTGCAGCTAAAACTTGTTACCGAAAGGGGGGCTTTGTTTTAAACCAGGGTTAACGTAGTGCGAAACCAACGCTATATTGAGAAAGGAGTAACTAATGGCAGAAAAACAGTATGATTGGGCAAAAATTGCCAAAGATCCGCGTTTCATTGAATTACATCACAAAAAGACGGCTTTCCTTTTCGGCTGGTGGATTTTTTCCACAGTGTACTACTTCTTGCTGCCGATTGGAGCTGCTTATGCTCCGGGGCTGTTCAAGATCAAGATCATCAGCGTCATCAACCTGGGCTACCTGTTCGCGCTTTCCCAGTTTTTTGTATCCTGGGCATTGGCGCTGTACTACGCCAAAGTGGCAAACAACGACTTTGACCGTCTGACCAAGCAATTGGTCGATGAACTTCAGTAAAGGAGGATACGACATGACATTCAAGAAAATCATCATTGCCACCACACTCGCACTTTCCCTTGCCGCAGCCGCCTTTGCTGAGCCTGCCAAGGACGCCGCCGCTCCCGGAGCCGCACCGGCTGTCTCCGCACCAGCTCCTGCCGGTGCTCCGGCTGTAGCAGCCGCTCCAGCCGTTGCCCCGACACCGGCTGCTGCCCCAGCTCCTGAAAAGAAAAGAGAGCTTAAGGCCAACAAGGCCATTACCCTCACCATGTTCGCCCTCATCATCGGTATCACGATGTGCGTAGTTGTCTGGGCCGCCAAGCAGACCAAGACCGCCGCCGACTTCTATACCGCCGGTGGTGGAATTACCGGAACGCAGAACGGTTGGGCTATTGCCGGTGACTACATGTCGGCCGCCTCGTTCCTCGGTATTTCCGGTCTGATTTCGCTGTATGGTTATGACGGGTTCATGTACTCGGTCGGCTGGCTGGTGGCTTACATCACCGTTCTGCTGATCATCGCCGAGCCGTGCCGTAACGCCGGTAAGTACACTCTGGGGGATATCCTGGCTTTCCGCACCAACCCTAAACCGGTTCGTGCTCTGGCCGCTCTCTCCACCGTAGCCGTTTCCACCTTCTATCTGACCGCTCAGATGGTCGGCGCAGGCAAGCTGATGGCTCTTTTGATCGGCGTACCATACAAATCCGCCATCATCGGCGTTGGTATCCTGATGGTTCTGTACGTCGTTTTCGGCGGCATGACCGCCACCACCTGGGTGCAGATCATCAAGGCCGGCCTGCTCATGTCGGGTGCCGCCCTGCTCTCAGTTCTGGTTCTGATGAAATCCAACTTCAACATCATCGCTTTCTTTGAGTCGGTCGTAAATAACCCCTTTATCCAGGATCATGTTTCCAAAATGGTGCTGAAAGATACCGGTGCTATTATGAGCGGTACGGAAGCCGGACAGCGTTTCCTTGAGCCGGGTCTGTTCCTGAAGAACCCGCTGGATCAGATTTCCCTCGGTATGGCTCTGGTTCTGGGTACCGCCGGTATGCCGCACATCCTGATGCGCTTCTTCACCGTGCCGACCGCACAGGCTGCCCGTAAATCCTGCATCATCGCCATGTTCATCATCGGATCTTTCTATGTATTGACCACCCTGCTGGGCTTCGGCGCTGCCGTTAACCTGACACCGCAAGGCATCATGCAGGTTGACAAGGGGGGCAACATGGCCACCCTGATTCTGGCGCAGCAGTTGGGCGCAGACATCGCTCCTGTGCTGGGTGACATCTTCCTGGCTTTCCTCTGCTCGGTTGCTTTCGCCACTATTCTGGCGGTTGTTTCCGGTCTGGTTCTGGCCGCTTCGGCTGCCATCGCCCACGACATCTATGTAAACGTCATCAAGGACGGTCACGCCGACCAGCATGAGCAGGTCATGGCTGCCCGTATCACATCCTTCGTAGTTGGCGCTGTCGGTATCGCCATCGGCCTGATGGCTGAAAAAGCCAACGTTGCCCACCTGGTTGCTCTGGCGTTTGCCGTTGCTTCCTCCGGCAACCTGCCGGTCGTATTCCTGTCGCTGTTCTGGCGCAAGTTCAACACCGCCGGCGTTGTCTCCGGCCTGGTGGTCGGTACAATCGCCTCCATCGGTCTGGTTATGGTTTCCCCTAACATGACCTACCCCAAGAAGGTGGCTGCCGGTGCACAGAATGTTATCACCGCCATGGAAAAGAAACAGGCCGAACTGCCTGCCGGCGCATCGCTGAGCGAACTGGATGCCAAGGCTCTGGCAACGGCCAAGGCTGACTACGAGAAGAACAAGGATGGCAAGTCCATGATGGGCCTTGACAAGCCTCTGTTCAATCTGAAAAACCCTGGTATCCTTTCGATCCCGCTCGGTTTCATTGCCGCTATCCTGGGCACACTGCTGTTCCCGAGCAAGAGATCCGAAGAGATGTTCGACGAGATCTACGTTCGTCAGAATACCGGTCTCGGTATGGCTAAAGCCATCGATCACTGATATTCCTGACAGATGTTGTGAAATTTGGGGATGGCTTCGGCCATCCCCTTTTTTAATCAATAGCAGGTTTTCGGGAAGGAATGTCTCTAAGGATGAAGGTCGATCCGTAGTCCTGGGGAAATTTCAAGAAGGTCGTTGAAATATAAGCTACCTACAAGCAGTTGTCAGGCCTCTTCAAGTTGTCTGATGCGGTCCCCGATGATGCGCTGGAGTGTGGATTTGTCATCGTGCTGACGCTTTGCGTGCTGCAGAAACTGGAGAGCCATATCCGGTTCATTACGCTGTATGAGCAGATCGGCTACCTCTGAGAAAACCTTTCGATCTTCCCCTTCGTTGTGCAACATTTCGTCGTAGCAGTCACAGGCTTCTTTCAGGCGTCCCTGCAGGCTGTGCAGCTTGATCAAGCCGACCATGGCAAATGTTTCATAACCATTCTCCAGATTTTTTCTGTAGCTGCGTTCGGCCGCTTCATACTGACCCAGATTAAAGTAGGCGTCGCCCAGTCGTGTCATCAGATTTGCGGTCCCGGAACTCTTTTCCAGAATCTTCTCCCACAATTCAACCGCCTTACGATAGTCGCACTTGTACCGGTAATAACTGCCGAGTCCGTATAGCGCGTAGGCATTGTCCGGATCAAGAGCCAGGGCCCGTTCATGATATACTCTGGATTTCTCGTGATTTCCCTGCCGGTAGTGCAGATTGCCGACAATGGTCAGGATGTTGATCAAAGTCACGCCATTGGCAATGGCTCTTTCATAATATTCAATAGCATCTGATTCCAATCCCTGTTTATGGTACAGATCGGCCAGTCCCATCAGGGCGTAGCGGTCATTTGAAACAATATCCAGCGCTTTTCGATAGTAGGTTTGTGATTCTTCGTAATGGTGAAGAGCCTTGTAGCAATCGGCGATCCTGGTCGTGACAAAAACATCTTTGGAATTTTTAGCGTGGAGATATTTTTTCCAGTATTCGATTGCATCCAGATATTGATGCAATCCTCTCAAGGTATCGCCGAGACCGCGGAGGGCAAACAGGTTGCAAGGTTCAATCTCAAGTACCCGACGATAATATGTGGCGGCGGCCGAAAAATCCTTTTGTTGCCGGAGGGTATCTCCGAGTCCGGTCATAAGGTAGAGGTCGCTGGGTGCCAGTTGCAGCGCCTCCTCGAAGAGCTTGCGGGAATCGGCATAACGGCGGATTTTTAGCTGTTGATAGGCTTGCTTTGACAGGTCTATGACCTGTTTGCGTATGGAATGATGTGCAGTTTTATTGTCCATGTTCATTCTCTTTATAGCCGAAATGTGGTTTAATCCCGTATATGGAAACCGATGTTAAAGGCGTCTGCATGTCAGTCGGGAATTTAATTAATCTATTATCCAATAGCATAGACTGTTCTAAATGCAAGTATGGAGCTGACATTTAGTCGTAAAATCGCGGAGATTGTTGATATGCGTTTTGGCCTCTGCTGTCTGTTTAAAGAAGAAAAGGTCACATTCCGGACTACAACGGCAAAAAATCTTTCCTTGCTGTCGTTGGATTTGCAGCTGCAAAAACTTTCCGGAATTTGCCTGCATAATGTTTCCAACCTGTTCCTGGCGCTGGAAACTGTTCAGCGGTTTGGTATTGGTGCCTTTCGGATCATGTCGCCACTGTTTCCGCGCATGACACATCCGGAGGTGGGATATACTCTGGCGGATCTTCCTGATGGGGCTGACATTCAGCAGTTGTTGGACAATATTCGAAAATTTGCACAGCAAAACTCAATCAGGCTCAGTTTTCATCCGGATCAATTTGTGGTGCTTTCGTCGCCGCACGTCACAGTGGTCGAGAATTCGATCAGGGAATTGGAATACCAGGCGATGTTGGCCGAGGCCGTTGGTGCGGAAGTTATAAACGTTCATGCCGGAGGTGTATATGGCGACAAACATCTCGCCCTGTCGCGATTTGGTGCTGTTTTTCAGGGTTTGTCAGAAACGCTCAGAAGCCGTTTGACGGTGGAGAACGATGATATCAGCTATACGGTGCGTGATTTGCTCCCGTTATGCCGGGAGCTGGCCGTACCGTTGGTCTATGATGTTCACCATCATCGCTGCAATCCGGACGGGCTGACTGTTGCGGAGGCTACGGAGCAGGCCGCCGAAACCTGGCGGACTGTAGGGCGCGAACAGTACTGTCACATCTCTTCGCCACGGAACGGGTGGAGTTCAGGCGATCCCAAGCCGCACGCCGATTACATCGATCCGGTTGATTTTCCCGACTGCTGGCTGGGACGGGAGATGACCGTGGATGTGGAGGCCAAGGCCAAGGAGCTGGCGGTTGTCAGGCTGATGCAGGATCTGGGGCAATGACTCCTGCTGTCAGCTGGATAGCCGGTTGAAATGCTGAATCCAAAAGGGTAGAGTGCCTTTCGATAATCACTCAAGGAGAATCTTGTGTCACGACGACTGCCGAAAATGATCTATGCAGATCAAAAGGGAAATATCTTTGACCATCCGGAACTTTGCATGGTGGGGATGAATGGCAACGTGCCGCTGTTGCCGGAGGATGTGGAGTTGATTCCGATCCCCGAGGACAGCCGGCTTTTTACGATGCCCTCCATGCCTCCGATAGCCTGGGATCCCCGCAAGAAGGCCTTTGTAACGGTGGATACGGTCCGGGAAGGGAAGCGGAGCCAGAGGATTCAGGCGGTGTCGGCCTTTATGGCACCAGGTTATATGCGGACGCTGCTGCCGGGGTGTGATTATTCCGCCAAGAAAACCCAATTGCCGCTCTGGTCCTATACCGCAGTCGGTTGGGACGAGGATCGCGACTGCTTCGTCGTTGCTGCCAGCAAGGTTGACAGCAACAGCAACTGGAATCCGGTCAATTACGATGACCGTACCCTTGATCCGTTAGTCAGGCAAATGCTGAAGGAGATGCCGGATAACCGGCTGCTGGAACAGCTTTCACGCTGCGCTGTTGATTACCATTGCTTTGCCGCCAAGAATCTCTTCTACCGACGCTGGGAAGCTCCGCTGCCGACCTCACCGGTCTGCAATTCGGCCTGTCTGGGTTGTATCTCGCTGCAGGCCTCCGAATGCTGCCCCTCCAACCACGAGCGAATCAGTTTTGTCCCGACTCCGGAAGAGTTGTGCGAGATCGCCGTACCGCATCTGGAACAGGCCGAGCAGGCCATTGTTTCCTACGGTCAGGGATGTGAGGGTGATCCTATCCTGCAGGCCGATACGATCGCAGAAGCTACCCGTCGGATGAAAAAGGCGACCTCGCGCGGCACGGTCAATTTCAACTCCAACGGTTCCCTGCCGGACAAAATTGCCATGCTGTGCAATGCCGGCATGGATTCTTTCCGCTTCTCGATGAACTCGGTGCGCGAAGAACAGTACAATTGCTATTACCGCCCCAAGGGTTATGTCTTTAATGATGTGTTGCGTTCGGTGGATACGGCCAAGCAGGCGGGACGTTTCACAATGATCAACTATCTGGTCTCTCCCGGCGTCAGCGACGCCCCGGAAGAGGTCGAGGCCTTACTCAGGTTCGTGGGTGAAACCGGCATTGACATGATCCAGATGCGCAACCTGTCGATTGATCCGGATTATTACAACCGGGAGATGCGTGTGCGAGGGAAGGGGATCGGCATGTATCGGCTGCTGGAACGACTGAAAACGGAGTATCCACGCTTGCAGTTCGGTTACTATAACCGCACCAGAGAGAACTTTTATCCGCCGGAGCTGGAGAAAAGCTGGCCGATCGTCATGTGAGGCGTTGAGTTAATGTTTTGATTTTATTACACTTTGGAGAATATCATGGAAGAACGGATTGACGAGCTGGAGCTGCGCTATATGCAGCATGAACGAACCATACAGGAACTGAACGAGATCGTCTGTCGTCAGGATTTGGTGATTGAAATGCTGAAACGGGAGATAAGCGCGTTGAAAGAGCAGGCTCTGATGACGAACCCCTCCGCCATACGGGATTCAGATCAGGAAGAGCCGCCGCCGCACTATTGACCAAGTGTTACGCCTGGCCAATAGTTAAAGCGGGTCTGATGGATCAAGTTTTATACAATTTTGAACTGACTTACAATCCGCCTGAGATCATTGGCAAGTGCCGAAAGGTGGTTGGCTGCAGAGGCTGAATCCTGAGCGCCCCGGGATGTCTGGGCGACAACTTCGGTGATCTGCTGCATGTTGTTGCTTATTTCAGATGTTGTTGCGGTTTGCTCTTCGGCCGCTGTGGCGACTTGGTGTATCTGGGCGTTGACATCGTCAATCTGCCGCAGGATCCGTTCGAGTGCCTTGCCTGAGTCCGCCGCCTTCTCGCTCCCTTTGGCAACTTCACTAACCCCTTCTTCCATAGCGATCACGGCCCCCTTGGTTTCCTGCTGGATCGCCTTGATCATCTCGCCGATTTCACGGGTTGCCCGGGTAGTCCGCTCGGCCAATGCCCGGACCTCGTCGGCAACCACCGCAAAACCTCTCCCCTGTTCGCCGGCTCGGGCCGCCTCAATAGCCGCATTCAATGCCAGGAGGTTGGTCTGATCGGCTATATCTTCGATTGTGCCGACAATCTGACCGATCTGGTCGGAGCGACTGCCCAGGCTTTCGACCGCTTTTGCGGAGCTTTTAACCCTCGTGGCGATGCTATTCATGACTGCAATCGTTTCATCCACAACCTTGGCTCCCGAAACAGCCGCGGCACTGGCTTGTTGAGCAACTTCTGATGCCATCTGGCAGTTCTGTGCAATATCGCCGGAAGTGGCCGACATTTCCTCGCCCGCTGTTGCAACCGTTTCGGCCTGAGCCGTTACCCGTTCGGCACCAGCGGCCATCTGCACGGAATTAGCTTGCAGTTCTACTGCCGAGGAGGATACCTGCTCGCTGGTTTGGGCAATCTGGGATATGATCTCCCTGATTTTATCCACCAGTTGGTTTATTTCGTCAGCCAATAGCCCGAACTCGTCACTGGAGGCGACTGTGATCTGTTTGGTGAGATCCCCCTCGCCTCTGGCAAGATCGGTCACTTTAGCAACAAAGTCGTTGATTTTTTTTGTGACGGTCAGTCTCAGGACGATCATCAGGCAGATAAAGCTGGCGGCCAATGCCACCGCTCCGGAGATAAGGATCCAGAACGTTGCTTTTTTGTTGGCGGAATATCCCTGTTCGATACTGGTATTAAGTTTGAGTACTCCCAGCATCTTGGTTTCCTTGTCATGACAACTCTGGCAACGTTCTTCATTCGGGAGAGGCAAGATAGTCTCGAGAATATGTACGTCGTTTTGAACCCCTTCCTTGCTCAAAGCCTTGTTGCTCTTCAGTACTTCTGCCACAAGAGCATCGCCCTTTGCTCCGCTGCCGCGTTCTTCGCCTTTTTCATTATAGATTGAAAAAGCCTCCGCGCGTTTGTGGCTAATGACTTCTTTAATGTAGGCGTCAACTTTTTTCATGTCGTCAGCCATCATGGCTGTCTTGATGTCGTCACCCATCACATTGGCAAACATCAGGCTGTTCTCGCGCTGCAGTCCAACCAGCGCCTGCTTTTCAAGGTACAGCGCCGCTCCTCCCACTATTAGAAGTCCTGTTATCAGGGCCAGGGAAGCTGCCAGGAGAATCTTTGTGGCAATTTTGGTTTTACTTCTGTGCTGTAGTGCGTATGAAGACGTGAAATCCTGTTTAGACATTTGATTCCCCCTGTTGTGACGGCTGCGTTAAGTTTTTATTGCGCGTTATTGTGATTGTCGAGATGACTGCTAAAACGGAGAGGTTTGCACGCATTCAAATACGAATTTTGACTCGTCTGTTTGGTAAGCATGCATAAATAAAGATTGTTTTATCTATTGTTTACTGATTTAGTCTACCACTGTCGGCGGGGAGGTCCAAGAGGAAATTCAATGTTTGTATAATTCAGGTGTGTTTTCTGTCACAAGAAAACGGATATGTAATAGCAGGATTTGAATGTCTGACCGCATGTTTGGTTACAGCGCAGCTGGTTGTCATGAATTGGGGCACAGACGACCTGTCATGAAATTTTACTCGATAATATGAAAGTCGTTCATGTCAAAGTATCTGTTCAATGGCATTAAAATCAATAATCTGCTCGGCCTGGCTGGTCACCAGAGAAATCTTTTCGGTGTCCTCGGCGGTTATTTTGGAAACGTGGGCTGTCAGGGTTGTAAAAACCTCGGCCGTGGTCTGTTCGATGCGGATGTGCGGAATACCGCTGTCATCAATAATGCGCTGGGTAATGTCGGAAACCGGCGCGTGCCCCGGGATAACAAGACCGGCTATTTGACGGTGATAGGCCGGAATGTTGTAAAGCGACGAGAGCGTAACCAGCAGCTCATCACGTGAGCTGGTGGTCAGCAGTAACGACGAATCTTGCAAATGGTCGATAACTTTTTGGGAAGATGCCGCGCCCAGTTGGATGTTATGAATGATTCGCTGCCGTTTGCTCAGGTCTCCCTGCAGCGGGTGGTCAAGCAGCTTGGATAGATTCTGCAGGGTGGGGTTGGCCAGTACTGGTGAGTAGTCGAAAGCTCCGCAAACGCTGATCCCCTTCGGAGCGAAATACTTTTCCAGGTAGGAGAGGGATGACTGCCGCTTTTCGGGAATCAGTTTGTTGACCAGCAGCATCCGAACGGCCACTTTTTCCTGTTCGTAAAGTGCGAGGTTCAGTCTGACCGAGTCCACCACATTGCCGATTCCGCCGCCGGCCACCATCACCACCGGGGCATCGACCATTTTTGCAATGTCCGCATTGTTCAGTCCGATCACCGAACCGACTCCGCCGTGGCCCGCCCCTTCAATCAAAATCAAGTCACATTGCGATTCAAGCTCCCGGCAGGCTGACATGATTTTATCCGCAGCCCACTCCCGGTAAAGCTCGCCATCCAGGAACCGCCGTGTGGCGCCTTTGCCCAGCACAAGCGGCGACATAAGCGCAATTCGATCTTCCTGGCCAAAAACACGTGCCATGAGGACAGCGTCCTTGTCGGCGATTACTCCCCGGAACTCCTGGCACTTTGGCCCCAGCGGTTTGATGTAGCCGACTCTTTCATAGTGCTGAAGCGCAAGATGCATCAGGGAGATGCTGATGGTTGTTTTTCCGCAGTTCTGGCCAGTCGCCGCGATAAAGAGCTTTTTACACATGAACATGTTCCTCAAGCATTTAGTAAAATTTTGATCTTAATTAAGTATAAACAGCTCTTCAGTTCGCGCCAAGTTTGTATACGAATTGAAATGTATACAATTTATAAGGAGTATTGACTGTGTACCTGCATTGTAATAAGCAATAGTTAATAGTTGTGCTATTATGCTGGGAGAGTCACGTGATCCATTTTCTGTCAGGTGGAGGACAATATTTCATGGAAAATCAATTCCTGATCTTTGTATATGGCACGCTTCGCCGATCTCGCGGGAATCATCAGCTGTTGAAGGATGCTCACTATTACGGACTTGGCGCTACAAAGGATAGGTATGCGATGTACATTTCAGGCGGCTATCCATACGTTACCAGTTCGGAGTCGCGTTATCAGATTGTAGGCGAGTTGTATGGGGTGGACGGGGAAACCCTGGAAAAACTGGATAAGATGGAAGGTCATCCCCATTATTATGCTCGCAAGGAAGTACCGGTGATCGTCGAGGCGGTCGAGTATTCCGCCTGGCTGTATCTCCGTGATCCGCATGGGCTGCTGATGGCGACTGGTGACTACAATGATGCGGTGCATGTCAAATGATGTAAAAAAAAGCTCGGGGTTTCAGGCGATTGTAGATTGGTAACGCGAGCGCTCATTTTAATTGTGGGTGCTTTTTCTTTGCCTTTGATGTAGCTTTGCAGTCGATTTTCAACCGTATGATATGGTTGCTTACAATAACTCCTCATTCAGGCATGGGAAGAACATGTCTGGGCTTGAGCCGAAAGATAAATTAATGCCTGATACTCATCACCCTTTTCAAAAACTTACTCCAAGCTTTGTTCTGGATGCCGTAGAAAACCAGGGGTTCTACTGCGACCGGCGTGTTTTTGCGCTTAACAGCTACGAAAACCGTGTCTATCAGGTCGGTATTGAAGAAGGGGAACCGCTGATTGCCAAGTTCTATCGTCCTGATCGCTGGAGTAGCGAGCAGATTCTGGAAGAACATGACTTCTGTTTCGAACTCGCTGGACATGAACTGCCGGTGGTGGCCCCGATTAAAAATTCCTCCGGAGAAAGCCTGCTGCATCACAAGGAGTTCATGTTTGCCATTTATCGCCGTCAGGGGGGGCACGCACCCGAGTTTGACAATCTTGACAATCTCAAAATTCTGGGACGGCTGCTTGGCCGCATCCACGGTATTGGCACTGTGTCCGCTTTTAAGCACCGCCCCGCTCTGGACAGCCGGAGTTTCGGTCATGATAGCGTGAAGCTGATTGACGAAAGTTTCATACCGGATGAGTACCGGGCCAGCTATCGGGCCGTAACTGAGCAACTACTGGAGGCAATTGATACGATTCTGGGTGAGGTCGGCCCGGTGCGTCAGATCCGCACGCATGGTGATTGTCATGCCGGCAACATTCTCTGGCGGGATAACGCCCCGCATTTCGTCGATTTTGATGATGCCCGCACGGCTCCGGCTGTACAGGATCTCTGGATGATGCTTTCGGGAGATCGCCCGCGCCAGTTGGCCCAGTTGGACTCATTAATGAGCGGATATCAGGAGTTTTGCGATTTTGACACGCGTGAGTTGCGTCTGGTAGAACCATTGCGTACGCTTCGCATGCTGCATTACAGTGCCTGGTTGGCCCGTCGCTGGCAGGATCCGGTTTTTCCGCACACTTTTTTCTGGTTCAACACCACCCGCTACTGGGGCGAACATATTCTGGAACTGCGCGAGCAGTTGAGCGCGCTTGCGGAACCGGCGCTCGAAACGGCCTGACTCGCCGGATTGACGTATTGACTAATGACGATAATAGTGTCAATAAAAGAGCACAATTTGCGCGTCGGGGAGCCGGCAGATCAAATCAAACAAGGAGACTGGAACATGGCAAGAGCAAGTGCGCGTCACATATTGGTGTCAAGTAAGGAAGTTTGTGAAGAGCTTAAGACGAAAATAGAAGCCGGAGAGGATTTTGCCGTATGTGCCCGCAACAACTCCCTCTGTCCTTCCCGTGCCGATGGCGGCAGTCTGGGCGAGTTCGGTCCCGGCCAGATGGTAAAAGAGTTCGATCAGGCCGTTTTTACCGGTGAGGTTGGCAAGGTTATTGGTCCGATTCAGACTCAATTCGGTTATCATTTGATTGAAGTCACCAAGCGCAGCGAGTAATACAGGGAATACTAGTTATGAAGCTATTGGATGGAAAGCTGTGCGCTGAAAGCCTGGTTGCAGACATTTCCAAGAGGGTTGCGGGTTATGTTAACTCGGGTCTCAGGAAACCGCATATGACCGTGATTCTGGTCGGTGAACATGCTCCGAGTGAGTCTTATGTGAAGTCGAAGATCAAGTCATGCAGCAGTGCCGGATTTGAAAGTGAACTGCTGCGACTGCCGGAGAGTGTTACTGAACATGAGCTGCTGGCCAAAATAGCTCAAATTAATTCGGATCCGGCTACGGACGGGGTTATCGTTCAGCTGCCGCTTCCGAAACATATCAATCCCCAGCATGTCATCAATGCCATCTCACCGGATAAGGACATTGACGGATTTCATCCGACCAACTTCGGGCGCATGACTTTGGGGCAGAAAGCTTTCCGGCCTGCCACCGCCTACGGAATCTGCAAGCTGCTGCAGTTTTACGAGATACCGGTCAAGGCCAA
The DNA here is from genome assembly GCA_009684515.1 of Geobacter sp. Classification (GTDB taxonomy): domain Bacteria; phylum Desulfobacterota; class Desulfuromonadia; order Geobacterales; family Pseudopelobacteraceae; genus JACRCG01. Next base: position 18,064 of record WKKS01000007.1, on the reverse strand, counting down.
GCATTGCGTTGTCATCGGCAGATCCAACATTGTTGGCAAGCCGATTTCAATCATGCTCTCCAACGATTTTGAGATCGGCAATGCCACTGTCACTCTGACCCATATCGAAACTCCGCGCGAGCTTTTGCTGGACGAAACTCGCCGGGCCGATATCATCGTGGTTGCGGTCGGCATACCCGGTTTTGTGACCGAGGACATGGTCAAAGAGGGTGTCGTGATGATCGATGTCGGCATCAACAGGCTTGAAAATGGAAAGATAGTGGGGGATGTGGACTTTGAGGCGGTCAGCAGGAAATGTTCGTGGATAACCCCTGTGCCCGGCGGGGTTGGCCGTATGACCGTTGCAGCACTGATGGTTAATACGCTGATGGCGTACCAGAATAATTTTGAGCTGGTCTGAGAATCTTACCTGAATTCAGCTAAACCAAAAGGCGGCCAATGGTCGCCTTTTTTTTGTGCTCTTCTTTTTTCGCTGGCCCGATTCTGGCGAATAAAAACACCACATTTTCATTTATAGCAAATCTTTTTAAAATCAGTAGGATGCGCGACTGTAAAAATAATTTAGTTGATAATTTTGAGCATAAGACAATACCGCAGAATTAAACCCCGATTAATATAATCATGTTTCCCCTAAATAAATCGGTTAATTTCAATAAGTTACAGTATAACTAAAATTTATCACCACATGGTTATAGAAAACAGGTCTGATTTTAAGCAAATTGTTTACACAACATACTGTTTTATTTTATGTTTATTCAAATTTGTGCTTGAATTATTAAGAATCGACGCTTACAGTTAGGTTAAACACACCCGCAAGAGAAAGGAGAAATAGAATGTTATGCCCCGTTTGTAAGACACATGAGCAGTACTCCACCATTAATCTGCATACCACAGCCTTTGATGAGAATATTATGACCTGCAATATCTGTAGCTCGGTCTGGTCCGTAAATCACGGCCTGACTGAGGTTGTCAGAGACAGCCAGAACAAGTCATTTCTGGGTGCTACAACTGAGTGCGTGGAAGGCGATGACTATTACTATCGTTTTGCTGCATAAACCGGTAAGCGCCGCCGGGGCATGAAGAAATTCCGGCTGGATGTAGTGTGGAAAAGAAAAGGCGACCGATTGGCCGCCTTTTGATTTTTATCCCAATGCGCTATTTGCCGCGCCGCGAACTGTTGAAGATCGCCTTGGGAGCATTGCCGGCAGTTCCGCCTGCTCTTGGCTGCTGTGCTCTTCCAGTCGGCTTGCTGCCTGCATGTTCAGGTTTGAAAGGGTTGATGGATCCGCCCGAACTTTTCTTTCCGTCGGAGGCCTTACGCGGAGGCCTTGGTTCACGGGGTGGCCTGGCAAATTCGGCGTCTTTCTTCGGGGCGGCAACAGTATAGTCGAAACCGGCCACGGTGCGACGTTCCAGAGGTGCACCAAGTTTTTTCTCAATTGTGCGCACCATGGCCGAGTCCTCGCCTGTAACCATCGTAAAGGCATCACCGCTCTTAGCGGCGCGACCGGTACGCCCGATGCGGTGAACATAGGCTTCGGGAGTGTCGGGGATGTCGTAATTCACGACGTGTGAAATCTGAGATACATCAATGCCGCGGGCGGCAATGTCAGTCGCCACCAGAATCTGGTAAGTTCCATCGCGGAAGCCATCCAGGGCGGCCTGGCGGCGATTCTGGGACAGGTTCCCCTGCAGTGATGCCGCTTTGTAGCCCGATTTCTCAAGCTGTTCGCCGAGTCTTTTGGCGCGATGTTTGGTCCTGGTGAAAATCAGTACCGAATCTGTATCAGTATGTTGTAGCAATTCCAGCAGCAGCGGCGTTTTGAGGTGTTGTTCAACCGGATAGATTGCATGTGAAACTGTGACGGGTGGGGCGGTGTTGCCGACCTTGACTGTCACCGGATCGGTCAGGATGTCGCTGGCCAGCTTGTTGATGTCAGGCGGCATGGTGGCTGAGAAGAGCAGGGTCTGGCGTTTGGCCGGTATTTGTTTCAGTATCCGGCGGATGTCCGGCAGGAAACCCATGTCAAACATCTGATCGGCTTCGTCCAGTACCAGCACTTCCAGGTGAGAGAGGTCGATAGTGCCTTGTGCAATATGATCCAGCAACCTTCCGGGGCAGGCCACAACAATCTCGACACCGTTCTTAAGCTTCTGGATTTGCGGATTGACATTGACTCCGCCATAAACCGTTACGCTTTTAAGTTTAGTTTGTTGTCCGAGTGTCACAAACGATTCGTGGATCTGTTCGGCCAGTTCTCGGGTAGGTGCAACCACCAGGGCTCTGACCTGGCCGCGCGGCCCGTCCATCAGGCGTTGCAGAATTGGCAGTGCGAAGGCGGCCGTTTTGCCGGTGCCGGTTTGGGCCAGTCCCATTACGTCGCGTCCCTGCAGAACTGTCGGGATTGCGTCTTTCTGAATCGGGGTCGGCTTGAGATAACCGGCCTGCTTGATGGCTGCCGCGATTACCGGGTGAAAATTAAACGATTGAAACTCCATGTAACTCCTTCTTTCTTGTGTTGTACCATGAAAAAAGCCCCGAAATTTTCCGGGGCTTGCGATGACGTGCTATCCGGTTACAACAATTGTAGTACCCAGACCCTAACAGTTTTGCTCAAGAAGTGTCAAGCAGGCAATTTAGCCAGATTATTGCAGGGGAGATAAATATGAAAGGCCCGCAAACTTCGCGGGCCTCATTTTGTTGTGTATATTCGATTCCCTTTTCAAGGGTACGCCGACCTCTTTAAGAGCCGGTTAGTTGTACGGCCAAAAACTGTTGGTTCGAAACATATCTGATCGTCTCTACCTCCTTCAGTTGTCAGTCTTGAATCCAGGTGGCGCCACCTGTTAGATATACTATAATGGTTTGGGGATGCTATTACCAGACTGTTATTAAAATAAATATTCGTGTATACTGCGACGGTTGTTCAAATACGAAGGGCGGCCCATATGGGCCGCCCTTCGTTGTTTGTTTTGCTGTCGGTAATAAATACAGTCGTTTAGCCGATGCTCACCAGTTCGATCTCAAAAGTGACATCTTCGCCGGCCAGCGGGTGATTGCCGTCGAAAGTCACTTCTTCCTCAGTCATTTCCAGAACAACTACGCCGATTTCCTCGTCATCCTCATTGGCAAGAACCAGTTCGTCGCCAACGGCAGGAATCAGGTCGTCCGGCAGGTCGCTACGCGGTACGGTGAAAATCTGCTCTTTGTCGTACTCGCCGAATGCTTCGGCTGCAGAAATCTGGATAGTCTTTTTCTCGCCTGGTGACATTCCTACAATCGCTTCGTCGATCTTTGGAAACAGAACTGACTCCCCCAGAACAAAAGTCATCGGACCTGCATCATGTCCGCCGCAGCCACACTCATCATCATTACAATCATCGTCGCAGCACTCTTCGTCGCCACATTCCATATCTTCCAGAGTTGAGTCGAATACCGTGCCGTCTTCCAATGTTCCGGTAAAGTTGATTGTTACTAAATTGCCTTTTTCTGCCTGTGCCATTGTTTTGCCCCTCATTGTTTTGTTTGTCCTGCAACTGAACAGAGTACGGGAACGTTGAGCTTTCGTCCAGATATATTTTGCTGACTGGTTGTAAACGTTTCTCGGGAATAATTTATTGAAGCAACGTCCAGTTTCATTATAAACTTGCGCAGTTAGTTCGGACAAAGCGTGAACGGGGCAACTATGATCAGCACACTTCTGGATGGCAATCGCCGATTTGTTACCGAGATATTTGACCGGGAGCGTGATTATTTTGCTTTGCTGGCCAAGCATCAGCGCCCGACCGTATTATGGATCGGTTGCTCCGATTCCCGCGTGCCGGTCAATACCATTACCCAGACCAGGCCCGGTGAAATATTTGTTCACCGCAATGTCGGCAATATTGTTGCAACCAACGACTGGAATCTATCTGCCGTGCTGGAGTTCTCTATCAACCACCTGCAGATACCGGATGTGATTGTCTGCGGGCACTACGGTTGCGGCGGCATGGCCGCCCTTGATGAAGAAAACGATGAAGACCGCTACATCCCGATCTGGCTGAATAACGCCTATAAGGCCAGGGAACGGGTTGATGACAGACTTTTGGAGTTTCGCGATTCGATCTCATCAGAACAGCGCATGAATCTGATTGTGGAGGAAAACGTCCGGCTACAGTTGGAACATTTGCAGGAGTATCCGTTTGTCCGTAATGCCATGAACGCTGGAAAGCTTGCCGTCCATGGCTGGGTTTACGACATGACTTGCGGCGATATCAAGGTCGTGCAGCGCAATACAATTGCCTGTCGTGACTGAATTCAGAAAATATTCAAGAAAGCTCAACTGTCAAAAAAAGCGGGAGAGGTTGACGCCTCTTCCGCTTTTCCGTTTTTGGAATCATGTGAGTATGTAAACCCTATTTTTTTTCCTTGAGCAAATCCCGTATTTCAGCCAGCAACACTTCCTGGTTGGGTGGCGCCGCCGGTGCCGCGGGAGCTTCCGCTTCCTTTTTCTTAAGAGTGTTCATCGCCTTAACGGCCATAAAAATAGCAAAAGCGATAATAGTGAAATCGATGATTGTCTGCAGGAATTTTCCGTAGCTGATGACAACGGCTGGTTTTTTATCGACCGCCTCCTGCACCATAATGGAGAGGTTGGAAAAATCAACCCCACCCAAAAGGACTCCGATTGGCGGCATGATTACATCGCCAACCAATGATGAAATTATTTTGCCGAATGCCGCACCGATAATGATACCGACCGCCATGTCAACCACATTACCCTTTACTGCGAACTCCTTGAACTCCTTAAGCATGCTCATGATTGACTCCTCCTTTGGAATAAACTCTATGGATCGACGAATCCAATGAGGTGAAGATAATAATTCAGGATGCAAATGTCTATGAATATATCTTCACCCGCGTTGCACGTGTTGAATGTTGAACTCAGAATGCGTACTGGAGTCCGACCAGGAAATTTGAATCGGTACTTTTTGTGCCGGCTGCGGGTGAGTTGTTGTAATCAAGAATATTGGCCAGCCTCAATGACCAGCCGGAGCCAAGGCCTGTAGCGATTGCCGCCTCATTCCTTAAATTAAAGTCTGCCATGTTCCCAAGGCTGGGATATAGCACAAGGTCGTTGGTGAACATGATCGAATCGCTGATCTTGTAACGGAAATTGGCCGCCAGTCGGGCTGCAATCCAGCTTTTATCGCTGGCGATTCTGTGATCATCTGAGTAATAGGCAAGGCCGGCTTCCACGGCAAGAGCCTTTTGGGGCTCATCCCAGATCTGGTAGCCAACGCCGGGACCGACGATTGTCCGAAGGTTGAGATCCTTGAATTTATCGTTAAGAAGCTCAACCCCCAGATATCCATAAAGCTTCTTGGTGAAGAAATAATCGTATTTAAGAGCGCCATAAACGCTTCGTGACGAGAGAACGTCTTTTTCCTCGGATATGTCATAAAGGAAACGCATGCTGAAACGGTCTTTCTCACCCCGTTTCACGGCATCGGCCCCGAGCCTGAAGGCGGTCCGGTCCGTGTTGCCGGTTTGGTAGTTTCCGGCGGCAACGACTGACCCGCTCCATTGCCCCAAGGGAGGCGGATTGATCGCCAAAACATCCTTCATATCAAGCTCAACCCGACCCCTGCCGGCCGATTGCTCCACCGCAAGCATGCCATTATCGGATGTTTTCAGGCTGCCCTTCAAGGTTTCCCCGCTTTTGGTCCGGATCTCTACCGGTTTGTCGGTGACGATTTTGGTGATTCGGCCGATTTTAAGTTTGATCGGTTCGGCATAATCGGTTGCAACCGATAGCGTATCCCCGCTAAGGGCCGTTACGGTTCCCGTTATTCGGACTCCGTTGTCCAGCATGATTTCATCGGCAGAGGCATGTTGGGGGAGCAGGGCGGCAAAACCGGCCATAAAGCAGATGAACGTGTTGCTGGTAAAGAGCGTTGATGACATGGCATATCCTCCTTTTGGTGTGTGGCGGCTGTTGACCTCAAATCATCCTGTCAAAACATTAAGGCCAGCTTAGCATAGGTTGCCCAAATCGCAACTGTGCCAAAATATTTTTTTAATTCTCTTATTGCCACAATCCGTTACAATTAATCGCAGGCCGCTGCATTGTTTCAAATATCACCCTCAAGAGGGAGTAAATAATATGGATATCAGACACAGTAAAACCATAGTGCTTGATCAGGGGGACCCCGAGCAGAAGCGGGACGAAATTCTGCGCTACTTCCATGCCACCTTTGACGTAGACGAAAAACTTTATGAAACCCTCAAGCATGACGACACCTTTTATCTGCGGGCCGACCGCTTGCGTCATCCGCTGATCTTCTACTTTGGCCACACCGCCACTTTCTTTATCAATAAATTGATCATTGCGCGGGTGATCGACCAGCGAATCAACCCCCGGTTTGAGTCGATGTTCGCCGTCGGGGTTGATGAAATGTCCTGGGATGACCTGAACGATTCCCATTACGACTGGCCGACACGCCAGCAGGTCAAAGAGTATCGCGACAAGGTCCGTGAGCTGGTTGACGGACTTATCCGGACTCTTCCGCTGACTCTACCCGTAACCTGGGAAAATCCCTACTGGGTGATCATGATGGGGATTGAACACGAGCGCATCCATCTGGAAACCTCGTCGGTGTTGATCCGCCAGCTGCCGATCAACCAGGTTGTGCAGCTTCCGTTCTGGAGCATCTGCACAGAGACTGGCGAGCCTCCTGCAAATCAACTATTGAATGTAAGCGGCGGAAAAGTTGTTCTCGGCAAGTCTGTCACCGACCCTCTCTATGGCTGGGACAACGAATACGGACTGCACGAAGTCGAAGTAAAGGATTTCAAAGCATCCCGGCAGCTGGTCTCCAACCGGGAGTTCATGGGGTTTGTCGAAGCGGGGGGATACCGCCAGCAACAGTGGTGGAGCGAAGAAGGTTGGGGTTGGCGCGAGTTCAAACAGGCCGCTCATCCGCTGTTCTGGATCAGCGGCGCAAGCGGCTGGCGGTTGCGCTGCATGGCCAGTGAGATAGACATGCCCTGGAACTGGCCGGTGGAGGTCAATTATCTTGAAGCCAAGGCTTTCTGCAACTGGAAGGCGGCCGAAACCGGTCTCCCGATCCGGCTGCCGAGTGAGGATGAGTGGAACCGGCTGCGGGATAGCTGTGAAATACCGGATCAGCCTTATTGGGATAAAGCGCCCGGCAACATAAATCTGGAGCATTGGAGTTCGCCATGTCCGGTCGATAAATTCAAAACCGGAGATTTCTTCGATGTGCTTGGTAATGTCTGGCAATGGACTGAAACTTCGATTTACCCTTTTCACGGTTTCCAGGTTCATCCGTGCTACGACGATTTTTCAACTCCGACTTTCGATGCCCGCCACAATCTGATCAAGGGAGGGTCCTGGATCTCGACCGGCAACGAAGCAACCCGGGATGCCAGATACGCCTTCCGGCGGCACTTCATGCAGCATGCCGGGTTCCGTTATGTGGAAAGCGCCGCGCCGATCGAGATTCATCAGGACCAATATGAAAGCGATGCCCTGGCGGCCCAGTATTGCGACGCCCATTACGGGGCGGATCATTTTTGGGTGCCCAATTTCCAGGTAAGCTGTGCTGACATGGCGTTGGCGGCGATGAATGGTCACAGAAAGGGGCAGGCCCTGGATTTGGGGTGTGCCGTTGGACGGACGGCATTTGAGCTGGCCAAGGGCGGGTTTGAGCTGGTGACCGGCCTGGATTTTTCGGCCCGTTTTTTCCGGCTGGCAACCCGCATGTGTGAAGAAGGTTACCTGCGCTACGCTCTTCCCGAAGAGGGCGAAATCGTCTCTTTCCACGAAATCAGCCTGACTGAACTGGGGTTGGATGGGGTGCGTGACCGGGTACAGTTCTACCAGGCTGACGCCTGCAACCTGCCTGAAAAGTTTACCGGCTATGATCTGGTTTTGGCGGCCAATCTGATAGACCGGCTCTACTCGCCGCGCAAATTCCTGAGCATGATTCACGAACGGCTCAATCCGGGCGGTCTGCTGGTAATAACATCGCCGTATACCTGGCTGGAGGAGTACACCAAAAAAGAGGAGTGGCTGGGGGGGTACCGCGCCGCAGGGGAACCGGTCTGGTCGTTGGATGGGCTAAAAGAAACGCTGGAACCGCATTTCCGGATGGTGGGCGAACCAAAAGACGTGCCGTTTGTGATCCGCGAGACGAGGAGAAAATTCCAGCATACGGTGGCCGAGCTGACTGTCTGGGAACTGAAATAGAAAGAATAAATCTGTTTTTTGTTTCCCACAAAAAAACGACAGGAATACTCAGTTCCTCAGCGTCACCACCGTCGCGCCGTCGCGCCCTTCGTGCGGTTCTCCGCTCCGGTGGTTTTCCACCAGCGGATGTCGTCCCAGCTCTTCCCGCACCGCATCACGCAGTCGGCCGGTGCCGATGCCGTGAATAACCCGCACTTCCCGCACTCCGGCGGCAGCGGCGTGGCTGATGAATGTTTCCAGCTCGGCCAGAGCTTCGTCCACCCGCATCCCGATCAGCTTCAGTTCGCGCTGGTCGCTTTCTTCAATATTGACACGCCAGGTCCCGGCCGGAGTCTTTTTGCGTCCCGTCTCGCTCTTTGACTGCGGTTTGGCCAGTTCCGCCAGTTGCAGATCCAACTCCATTCGGCCGGCCCTGACACGGACCTTGCCGCTCCGCTCGTCGGTTGAAAGCACGACGGCGTCGCAGCCGAGGGAACGCAAATGAACGCTGTCACCCGCCTTGACTCTTTCCAGTGGCAATAATTCCGGTTTCACATTCTGCGGTTTGAGCTGTTCCGTCAATTCCGCCTCGCTCCGCCTCAGTTTGTCAACGATATCACTCCGTTTTTCCCGCTTCAATTCCTCCAGCAGCATGTTCATTTTTCTCCTGCTGGTTGAAATCAGCTCTTTGGCGTCATCCCAGGCCTTTTCAGCCGCCTCACGTCTAATTTTATCGACTTCCGCCGCACGCAGTTTCAGCTCCGTATCACGATCTGTTAACCGCTTTTCCCGCTGATCCAGCTCCTGTCGGGTCTTCTCAAGTTCGGCCCGCCGACGGCGCAACTCGGTCAGCAGCGAAGCAAATTCGCTTCCGGCGCTCCCCAGCATCTGGCGGGCAAAGGTGATCACCCGTTCCGGCATACCGAAACGGCGTGCGATCTCCACCGCATGCGACTGCCCCGGTTCGCCGACGATCAGGCGGTAAAGCGGAGTGAAGCTGTTGTCGTCGAACTCCATTCCGGCATTGATCATGCCGGGTGAACGATGGACGAAGCCGATGATTTCGGACAGATGGGTGGTTGCAATGACCAGGCACCCCTGCTGCTGCAATTCACTCAGCACGCCGCAGGCGATGGCCGCCCCCTGCAGCGGTTCGGTGCCTGCGCCCAGTTCGTCCAACAGCACCAGGCTGCGGGCCCCGGCCTGACCCAGGATCGTGGTAATCCGGGCGGCGTGGGCTGAAAAAGTGGAATGACTCTGCTCAATCGATTGTTCATCGCCGATATCAACCAGCAGTGTATCCAGCAGAGGAAAGGTCGAACGGGGCCCCGCCGAAACCGGCAGGCCGCAAAGCGCCATCAGTGACAGCATTCCAGCTGTCTTGAGGGCGATTGTTTTGCCGCCGGCATTGGGGCCGGTGATAACCATGACCGAGTCCGGGCCGGAGCCGCCCCCCAGTTGCAGCCCAAGCGGTTCCACCCGCGCCAGCATGCCCCGTTTCTGCATCATCAGCAGCAGCGGATGGCGGGCATCCACCAGGCGTAGTTCGCCCTGTTCATTCAGGTTGGCCGACTCAAGGTCAAATTCTTCGGCAAAGCGGGCGATGCTGTTGAGCATGTCCAGCAACAGCAGCGTTTCAAAACGGGCCGCCAATTCTTCGGCATCCTCCCTTATCCAGCTTGATAGCTGGCGCAGGACGCGGATCTCCTCGGCTTTCTCCTCGGCCGCCAGGTTTTCCAGCTCATTGACAAAAGGAATGATTTCCAGCGGCTCCATGAAAGCGGTTTCGCCCGATGAGGAGACATCGTGCACCACCCCTTTGACCATTCCTTTGGAATCCATCCGCACCGGGATGACCCAGCGCCCGGAACGCTGGGTGATGAAATCGTCCTGCAGGAATATTTCAATGCCGCTGTCACGAATGATCTCTTCGATCTTTTTGCGGATGCGACCCGCCAGGGTCCGTTTGGCACGGCGGGTCTCCTTGAGGAAGGATGAGGCTGAGTCCATGATGCTGCCGTCATGGTCAATGGAGGCGGTCAGCGGTTCCAGAATGTCCGGGAATCCCTTCAGCTGCGGATCGATTGTTTTCAGCAGCGGAATGTCGTCACGGTGGGAAAACTGACGGGCAATGTTTTTGAAATTATCCAGTACAGGAATAAACAGCAGCAAATCCTGTGGCGTCAGAAACGCCCCGGCCGGTTTCAGCAGATCAAGCAGGGGGCGGATATCCTCGAAGCTGCTGATGGAAATGGAAATACCCAGCCGCTGCAGGGCGCGGAGCTCTCTGATCCGTCCACTCCGCTCTCTCAATAACTCAAGATTAGTGCCGGGAGAAATGGTCTGGATAAGGTCAAAGCTGGATTGGCTGTGGGCATGGCGGGCGATTTCGGTCAGAAGTTTGTTGAATTCCAGACGGGCAAGTGTTTCTGCTGCTATCATGTAGTCGGCCTGTGTGATAATGTTTGTGGAGTTGGCTTCTGACGCGGCTTCCGGTGGAGAACCGGCATCACGAAAGATAGCCGGGAAATTGTAGCATAGATTTTATCGCATCACCATTTTCTGATTCTTCAGGAACAATTAAATGCTTCAGGAAAAACTTCAGGCCATAGTGCTTTCTTCATCGGACTACGGTGAAAGCGACCGGATAGCAACTTTGTTTACGCTCGAACATGGCCGGATCAAAGGTTTTGCACGTGGCGCCCGCAACAGCCGCAAACGCTTCGGTCCCGCACTGGAAACTTTTGCCCGGATCAATCTGCAACTGCTGCGCAAAGATGGACTGTCGTCGCTGAAACAAGCGGATGTGATCACCTTGTACAGCGGGATCAGGGGGGAATTGAGCAGCATTGCCCATGCGCTCTATGCCTGTGAACTGGTGGAATCCATTACCCCCGAAGGGCATCCGGTTCCGCGCCTGTACCGCCTGTTGACCACCTATCTGGAAAGGTTGGATTCCGGCGCCGGGAATCCTGAAGATCGCAGGATGTTTGAAATCAACCTCCTGAATATCCTCGGCTATCGGCCACTACTGGAAAAATGCAGCCGCTGCGGAGCCGATTTTGGCGAAAGAGGGGCTCTTATTCAAAGTGGCGGCGAGCTGGCCTGCCGAATCTGTGCCGCCACAGGTTTTCCGATGCCGATACAGGCCTTGCGTGAGCTGCGTTCCTGCCTCTCCACCGGCCGTTTCGGGCTGGTGCGCTTCACTGCTGACGGGATTCTGCCGGTCGGCAGGCTGCTTGACGATGTTATCGTTTCCCACACCGGCCGGAAGCTTAAAAGCCTGGATTTCCTGCGGCAGACCAGTCAGATGTAGAGTGACGCCCAACGAAGTCAGTCCCTTGACTTACTCGCCATAGTGATTATAATTTACTAGGCACGCACGGCAAACTTACCAAAAAAAAGGAGGATAAAGCGATGGCACTTGTAAAGTACAATCCGTTACGGGAACTGCGCAGTATGCAGGATCAGATGAACCGTCTCCTCAATCTCTCCTGGAACCACGACCTTCCGGGTGAGGATATCAAAGAGGGGATCTGGCAACCGGCGGTGGATATTTATGAAACCGCAGATGCTATTGTCATCAAGGCCGAATTGCCAGATGTGGACCAGAAGGATATAGAAGTGCGGATTGAGGACAGCACTCTGATTCTGAAAGGTGAACGCAAGCATGAAGGTGAGGTTCGCAAGGAAAATTACCATCGGATCGAGCGCTACTTCGGTTCATTCCAGCGCAGCTTCAGTCTCCCGGCAACAATAAACCAGGAAAAAGTTGAGGCGAATTGTGACAAAGGGATTTTGACCATTACCCTCCCTAAAAAAGAGGAAACCAAGCCCAAACAGATTAACATTCAGGTGAAATAACCCTCACACAAATCAAGCCTGGCCGCGTACGGGAATCGGAAAACTCGACTCTCGTACGCGGTTGTCATTTGCGCTTTTCCATGCTGTCAACTTCCATCACACCGTTTATTGTTCCATTGAAAGCAGGCATAAAGTCATTTCTGTATACTTTATCAATAGTAAAAAAATTTATTATAGATAAATAGTCATTGACATTTGTTTTCAATGAACTATTTTATCGTTAGTAAAAAAATAGGGATAGAACTACTGTTTGCTATTGGCAGACGGCGGCAAAGCAAGCAGGAATCACCAGGCAGTTACCAGAAAACGTAACATTTCAGAGGTGTATGCATGTCGGAGTACAATATTGGAGCGAAGATAAAAGCTCTGCGCAGAACAAAAAAAATGACTCTTCAGGATGTGGCCAATGAAACGGGGTTTTCGACCGCACTCCTGTCTCAGATTGAAAACAACAATGTTTCCCCGCCGATTGCCACCCTTTCCAAAATCTCCCACTTCTTTGACGTAAAAATCGGCTACTTTTTCAGCGAAGGCGAGGAGGAATGCCGCTTTGAGGTTCTTCGCGGCAACGAGCGCACGATTATTCCAAAGGTAATGTCGCAGGACGGCACCAATCATGGTTATTTCTTTGAATCTCTTTCTGTCCGCAAAAAGAACAAAAAGATGGATCCCTTTCTTCTTACTCTCAATGAAAAAGTCACCAATACTGATACCTACAGCCACAACGGGGAAGAGTTTCTCTACGTTATGAAGGGAACCGCCGAGCTGTTGCTGGACGACCAGCGCATCGTCCTGAGCGAAGGGGACAGTGTTTATTTTGATGCGACTCTCAAGCATCGTCTGCTTTCATCCAACGGCGATGAAGTCAAGGTTTTGGCGGTTGTAATGAGGTAGAAGTTCCAGCTCATTTTGATCCAACGCAGCAGCAATGTTTTTTTGAACTATCCCACATATCGGAAGGGTGGCAAAAATGTCTCGTAAGGTAATTTTACCAGTACTGAAAAACCCGCTGAAGAAGATTCAAAAAATGGAGTTTAACATCCCCGGCGAGATTTCCCGCGCAGCCGGCGGCTACGAAGAGGCGATGCAGGAAGGGCATGATCTGATCGAACGCCCGGTCAAATCGGTCAGCATCAGCCAGATCGAAAAACAGCACTTCAAAAAAAGAATGACAGTCTGGGAGCGGATCAAGGTTCTGACCGAACGCGAGCCCAACATCCTGTTTCAGAACTGGGGCAAGAACCTGGACGGGGCTTCGCTTGTAACCGGGATTCTCAATATCAATGGCCGCGACGTGGCGCTGTATGGGCATGACTTCACCGTCCGGGCCGGTTCGATGGACGCCACCAACGGTAAAAAACTGGCCCGACTGTTTCAGATGGCGGGCGATAAAGGGATTCCGGTGATCGGGATGAACGATAGCGCCGGAGCCTTTGTGCCGGCCGGTGTCGGCGGCCTGGACGGTTATGCCGAGGCCTTTACAGCCCTGCGAAAAATCAGCGGTGTGGTTCCCAGCATTATGTGCATGTTCGGTTTCAATGCCGGCGGAGGCAGTTATCTCCCCCGCCAGGGAAGTTTTGTGATTCAGCCCAAGGACACCTTTTTCGGTCTGACCGGTCCGGGTGTCGTCAAATCCGTACTGGGTGAGGATATTACGCCGGAAGAGCTTGGCGGGCCGATGGTGCACGGGCAGTCCGGCGTGGCCGATCTGACCGTTGAGGATGAAGTCGCCGCCCTGCGCACCACTTTGCAACTGCTGAGCTACCTGCCGGACAATAATAGCGTGATGGCCCCTTTTCAACAGACCAGCGACCCGCTCGACCGGAAAACCTGGGAGATCAACACCCTGCTCAAGAAGGCTTTCAACTCGCCGACCGGCTTCAACACGCCATTTGACGCCTCGATCATAATTCAGCAGATCTGCGACCATGGCGATTACTTCGAGCTGCAGCGGGACCGGGCCCGCAATGTCATCACCGCCTTTGGACGTCTGGGCGGCAATGTGGTCGGGTTCGTGGCCAACAACAGCGCGGTTGACTCAGGGCAGATCGACTGCGATGCCGCCTACAAAATTGCGCGTTTCAACCGCTTCTGCAATATCTACAACATCCCGATGATTTTCATGGAAGATACCACCGGTTTCCTGCCCGGTCGCGAGCAGGAAGCCCGCGGCATTGTCCAGGCCGGTCGCGCCATGCTGGATTCGATCGTCGATATCCGCACTCCGCGCATCCTGCTGATCCTGCGTAATGCCTACGGCGGCGCCTATGCCTCATATAATAACTATCCGACCGGCGCCGATCTGGTTCTGGCTCTGCCGACCACCCGTCTGGCGGTTATGGGGCCGGCCGGAAAGGAGTTCGTTTACAAGGATGAGCTTCGCAAACTGCGTGTTGCCGTTCCTCTGCGTATCAAACAGGGGATAAAAGAACGGCTGGAGAGTGGTTGCTCAGATACGGTCGCAAAAAGTGACGCCGAAAAAGAGGCGGCCGAGTGGCTGAAGAGCCAGGAAACGTTGCTCAATACACGTTACGAAAAAGAGCTTATGAACCCGAAAGAGGCGCTTTGCCTCGGTTCGATCTCTTCTCTGGTAATGCCGACCGACCTGCGCAAAGTGCTGGGGGAAAATATGAACTTCTTCCTGAGGCATTACAGGGCAGCGCCGATGCAGGCCGTCCAGCGTGAATTTTTCTAACGACAATCCAACGTTTTTGACTTCGTTATCAGACGGGAGATAGATACCAATGCCACAATCCGATTATTACCAGAACAATCCGCTCATTCATAAGGATCGCCGCCTCTCCGCATCACCCTCCGCCTGGGTCCGCTCATTTGCCTGCGAGGATCTGAAGCCATTGATAGTTTGCCGTGGTCCGATCCGCAAGGAAGCCATGGATGTTTATGCCGAAATGGGAATCACTCACTTCGGGATTCTGATCTCGGAAAAGGATTCGATTGCCTATCCGCGCGCCCTGGCTCCTGAGCTGCGCTCCCTGACCGATTCGCGGCGTGTGCACCGGGTGCCGGATTACACCGGCGCCAGCAAGGAAGAGCGTGTCGAGCGCATCGATCAGATCATACAGATCGCCCTGGACAACGGTTACGATTCCATTTTTGCCGGTTACGGCTTTATGGCCGAAGATGGCGAGTTCGTTGCCGCCATCGAAAAGGCGGGACTCACCTTCATCGGACCCTGCTCGGCCACCCAGGATGGCGCCGGAAAGAAAGACGAGGCCAAGCGGACCGCCCTGAGCGTAAATGTCAGCGTTACACCCGGTATCGACAACGTGACCGCCCGCACTCTCGTGAAAAAGCACCCGGATCGCAAACAGCTTTTGGCGTTGGTGAAAGCGGAAGGGCTCGAGTGCGATCCCAAAGTTTTTAAGGATTCCAAGATTTCCCTGGAAGATCTGGCCGATCATATCCTGTATGCCTCGTATGCCAAAGGGGTTGACCTGTTTTCGGTCGAGGAACTCTGCGCACAGGTCCAGCAGGAAGTTGCCGCCATGTTTACCAAATATCCCCGCAGCCGGGTCCGTCTCAAGGCAATCGGCGGAGGGGGCGGCAAAGGGCAGCGGATTCTTGGCGCCGAGCTGCTGACGGCAAAAAAGCTGGACAATGCCGCCATCAACAAGTCCGCTTCGGAAGCGCCCGGACTGGTGCGCGAAATCCTCAACGAAGTCAAGGCCAACGGCATTGGCGACAACAAGAATGTTCTGGTAGAGCTGAATATCGAGCAGACCCGCCATAACGAGATCCAGTTGCTGGGTAACGGCGACTGGTGTATCGCCCTTGGCGGACGCGACTGTTCATTGCAGATGCACGAGCAGAAACTGCTGGAGGTTTCCGTAACCCAGGAAGGCCTGCTGGCTGCTATCGCCACCGCCAAGGCTGGCGGCAAAGCCGCTGAAGTCAAGGCTCTTGAGAGTGACCTGAAGGTTCTCAGGCATATGGAAGAGGAGTCGGAGCGCTTTGGCAAAGCGGTCGGACTGGACTCCGCTTCGACTTTCGAGTGTATCGTCGACCGGGAAAATCACTTCTTCATGGAAGTGAACACCAGAATCCAGGTTGAACACCGGGTCACCGAGCTTTGCTACAGCCTGAAATTCATCAATCCGGATGATTCCAGCGATTTCTTCGTGGTGGAATCTTTGGTGGAGGCCATGGCTCTGTTGGCGCGACACAAGAAAAGAGTTCCCAAGCCGGTCCGTTTCGTGCGCTTCAACGCTTCGGTCGAGGCGCGTCTGAACGCGACTGACGCTTCGCTTTCACCCAACGCCGGCGGTGTGATCCGCTACTGGTCTAAGCCGATTCAGGGGGAGGTTCGTGACGATCAGGGTATCAGTATGCTGAATCCCGACACTGGCCAGTTCATGAAATATAACGTGGCCGGCGCCTATGATTCCAATATCGCCCTGCTGCTGACCACCGGCAATGACCGTCTGGAGAGTTATGAGCGCTTGGCTGAAGTCATTCGCAGCACCACCATCAACGGCGACAATCTGGCAACCAATCTTGAATTCCATTTCGGACTGGTCAACTGGTTCCTCGGCCGCAATGTCAACGCCAAGCCGACCACCCGTTTTGTCGTCCCTTATCTGACGCTGGTCGGGACACTCAAGGAAGAGGCCAATCTGCTGGATCCGGTCTACGCCTTCGTGCAGACCAAAAAACATTACGCCAAGCTGATTGAAAAAGAATATCCGGGCAATCCCAAGGCCGTTAAGAACATGTCCGAAGTGCTTGACCGGAAGGGAACTCTGATTACACGCCCGATGGAACGCCTGCTGGGTGATCCGCACCTTCTTTCAGGCTGGCTGAGCATGAATACCAAAAACTTCCGCATTGATGGTGGGAATGTCGTCTGGCTGAGAAATCCCTTGGGCGTTCTTAACGAAACCTACGAGTTTTTGCACATGTCGCACCGTCCCCACAAGCCGGCTGCGGATATCATCTGGAGCCACGACCGGGAGCTGTTGCAGGAGTCGCTGGAGTTTTCACGTACGATACGTGAGCATTTCGGTCTCGCCAGGGACGAGTATTTCAGACTTAATGACATCCTTGACAATGAAGAGCCGCAGGGTGGCTATGACAAGGAAACCTGGGAACAGATCCGTTCGGCCCATTTCGCCTACGAAGCCGGGCTGGAACTGCTCGGAATGCTGTTCCTGATAGGTGAAAACGTCAAGTTCTGGGATCTGCGGGTCGAAGAAAATATGGAGGTGACCATTCCCGAATATCTGAATGATCCGGATCTGCAGATTCGCATGAAGAAGGTGCTGGTGCCCCCTCCGGCCACCAAGGCCGACGAAATCGTCTCTGTCTGCGGCGGCATGTACTACGGTCAGGAAGCGCCCGGCATGCCGACTTTTGTAAGCGAGGGGATGCATTTTGAAAAAGGGCAGCCGCTCTACATCATCGAAGTCATGAAGATGTTCAACAAAATTTGCGCCCCCTTCTCAGGCACTATCGATAAAATAATCATGCAGGGTGGGGACGGCACCATCGTCCAAAAGGGGCAGCCGCTTTTCAAAATTACACCTGATGAAATTCATGTGGATGTGGATCCGGTAGAAGTCGAGCGGGCTAAAAAAGCAAGGACTTCCGAGTACCTTAAGGCGGTGTTGTAGAGGCAACCCCGATAACGTTTTTTGCGCCAGTAAATATAGTTTGTCAGTTTGCAGTTCATCACAAAGGAGAACCAAATGAACATCCATGAGTACCAGGCCAAAGCAATCTTGAGAGAATTCGGCGTGCCGGTCCCCGACGGCCACGTCTGCTACAACAGCGCCGGCGCCCGCGAATGGGCCAAGCGCCTTGGTGAGGGGCCGTGGGTCGTCAAGGCCCAGATTCATGCCGGCGGCCGCGGCAAAGGCGGTGGCGTCAAACTGGCCCGCACCGCCGACGAAGTGCGACTGATCTCCCGCGAGATGCTCGGCATGACCCTCCGCACCCACCAGACCGGA
>WKKS01000006.1 GCA_009684515.1 Geobacter sp. | reverse complement strand
CGGACAGCGCTTCGACCTTGCGTACGAAGTCCACGTCCATCGTCTCAGAAGAGATGATCATCTTTTTCTTTTTGCTCACGATATTATTCCTGTCACTTTATTTCGAGCGATTATTCAGCAGGTAAAAAGCAAAAGCCGCGCCATTTATTAAAAGCACGGTTTTACTGGAGGTTACAAAATGCGAGTACCACTTGGGGTGGCAATAATGTGGAAAATATCGACGGGAGGGACATACTATGTGGAGATAGTCAGCAACTCATGGGTAAACATTGGCAGTTCCGATACATTGCCGACAGCCACCTACCTGTAAATGTCAAGTGGCTGCCCCAGGCAACTGGGACAGCCACTTAACTTCACTACTTTATAACAAAGCTCCCCGTTGAAGACCAAGGCGAAATCAATGTGGTGGTCGCAGCGTTTCTGGCCTGGACGCGCCAGTACCAGGTCCCCCTGCCCAGGGTTGCCGTCCAGCTGGTGCCGGAAATCCAGTTGGATGTGGTCTTGATTGTCGAGAAGGAAGAACTGCTGCTGACCTGCACAAGATATTGCAGGGTGCCGCCACTCGGATTGACGGAGGCGTTCCATTTGAGTGTGTTCGAGCAGCCCGAAGACGATGAACAGGAACTGTTGCTCTTTGCAATAAGTATCGGAGCCGACGGCGCTGTGGCCGACGTTGCTGACGACAAGGTAAAGGAATTAGCCAGAGACCATGCTGATACCAGAGAAGTGTTTGCAGCGCTTCGCGCCTGCACACGCCAGTACCAGGTTCCGTTCGCCAGGGTCGGCGTGTAGCTGGTAGTGGTGATCCAGCCCGACGAGTAGTTGACCGTGGCGAAGGAAATGTCGGAGCTTAACTGCACGGAATACTGCAGCGCGCCTCCGGCCGGGTTGGTGGAAGGATTCCATTGCAGCTGAGTCCCGCAGGAACCCGAGCAGGTGGCATCAGGCTCGGCGATCAGCAGCGGAATGGAAGGCGGAGGATTTAACGACAAGATAAATGAATCCGCGTCACTCCAAGCCGAAACAGTTGTTGTTTTGACCGAGTCACGAGCCTGCACTCGCCAGTACCAGGTGCCGTTCGCCAGAGTCGGCGTATAGCTGGTGCCGGAAATCCATCCCGAGGAGTAGTTGACCGTTGCAAATGCGGAACTGCTGCTCACCTGCACCAGGTACTGGACGGCTCCGCCTCCGGTATTGGTCACCGGATCCCACTGCAGCTGAACTCCACAGGAACCAGAACAGATGGCATCGGGCTCGGCAACCAGCATTGGGGAAACCAGAACCGGAGAGACAGCTCCGCTGGTCCAAGGTGTCTTCACATTCCAATACTGGTCGGTATTCGAACCGGTGTTACCCTCATGACAGATGGTGGCACTGCTGCTCACAGGCCCGGTACCGCTGGTGCTGCCGCCGCTATTTTCATTGCTACGGCCGGAATAGATTCCTGGAATGTGGCCGGAACCGTACCCTTCCTCGCCACGATAACCGAACGAGAGCTTCGGATTCGGATTATTCGTCACGCGCCCCCTGTGCTTGTAATCCAGGCAGTTGGTTATCATCAATCGCGGGAGTTGCGCATTGTGTGGCGCATGGCACTTGGAGCATGTGTAATTATGCTTAATCGTTGCATTGGCGGTCTTCCACCCCTTGACCGATTCGTGAACCCGGTTTTTGTCCTTCCAGGTATGGGTTACGCCGTTTGACAAAGTCTGCTTGGCATGGCAGTTCAGACATAGTCCGGCGAACTGCTGATCCGTTTCGGTGATGGAGCCGGAGGTGAAGGTATTCTGATCAATCTTGTAGGATTTGATCGACGATGTGTAGGCGGCGTATGCACCTGCGGCAGGCCGGGGTTTTTCCTCGCCTCTGACGCCGGAAATAAAGCCGTAAGTGGCATTATCGGCAGTGCAGTTATCTTCCTTGTAGGGCGAAGTCATCCAGGTGCCTTTGAGGAGCGGCACCCCATACGGTTTGTTGCTGCCGAGCGTTGGGCTGACACCGTGGGGATCATGACACGGGGTGCAGAGTCCTCCAACGGCGTGGGAAGGGGTCGCGGAGAGCGACGAGGTTGCACCGAAATGACCGCCGAAACTGACGTTGATTTTATAGGGATTGCGAATCTGGTAGCCAAACTGGCCGACGCCGAAGGATGGCGTATCCAGATAGCCGAGAATGGCCTGACTGGCACTGAAAGTGCTGTTATATCCCCAGGGGGTGATGCCTGAGGATGCACTTTGATGGCAGTCGAAACATAGTCCGGCACCGGGGTTATAGAGGTTGTGCTCCGCTGCGGTACCGCCTGCTTTTGGTTGATAGGTCATGGCGTAGCCACCTTTTCCGGCTACCGTGTCTTTCAGGATACCGCCGTTGGCCGTGGCGCTGGCATAGCTGGTAGTAGCTCCGACTGTGCTGGAACCGTGGGAGTTGTGACAGTCAAAACAGAGCACTGCCACAGTGCCGGTCGTGTTCGGCCAGGTTTCACTTATATTCCAGCCAGCCTGGTTGGCGGCGGCATTGCCGTGAGCGGAGAAGGCTTTTGTGACGGTGTTTTTGGGTGTGGTATTGCCTCCGGCGTACTTGCCCCAGGGTGTGGTGCCAGTATCACCATATTTGGCGGCGATGCTGGCTTTGTCCCAGGCATAGCTGTTCGGGGTTTTACCATCACCGAATGGCTGGGTCGCATTATTCTTGTCACTATGGCAACCGATACAGTGCGCATTGATTTTTGCCATCTCGCCTCTGGTGCCATTGGCGGTATATGGAACAGCAGTAGTGCCGGTAGCACCGGCGTTATAAACCGCAGGTCGCGCACCCGCACCATAGACAACCAGCTCTACCGGGCCGCCGGGTATATTGGCATGGTGATAGGCAAGATTGATGCTGCCGTCGCTGTTTGCCTCCCAGTGGCACTGATAGCACTGGGCTGCCGTTATCGCGCCACCTTGAGAGTGATGAGAGTTTCCGCTGAACTGCGGACCGATTGCAGCCCTGCCCCTGATGGCGAAGGCGTGACAGGTAAGACAGGCCGCGGTGCTGCCCCACTGAGCCGGTGCGCCGCCGTGGCATTCAATATTTGTGCAGGTGCCGGTAGCCGGGTCCCAGGCGGCGGTTGCACCAGCCGTGGCTGGATTGAAAACGACGTCTGTTGTACCGCTCAGGTGTTTGGTGTTGGCGACAAGGGTGCCGCCCGTGATCGAACTGGCGGTGGCGAAGTGACAGTTGGCGCAGACGGTCGTATTTGCAGCTCCGGCAGCATGGGCAGCATGGCTGTTTGCCTTGCCCGTACCAACGCCGGTATTGGCGTAGTCAGGCGCGCCGATCGGGCTGCTGGTGCCGTGACAGCCGTTGCAGCCGTAGTTGACACCGGAGTTCCAGGCAGACGGGTTTACGTAGGCCAGCGCCCCCTGGTTTCCGTTGGAGTGGCAGTAGAGATTTGAGCAAGTGTGGGTCGTGTTGTTGTAGGAACCGGTTCCGCCGATCGTGGCCGTGCCCGAGAACAGCACATCCTTGACGCCGTCCACATGCTTGCTGGTGTCTTTGATGACCGTATTGCTACTGACCGTTGCCGCATGACACAGGGCGCAGGCAAAGCTGTTATTGAGGTGTCCCGTATGGGCGTTGGTGGCGGGCATGGCATCGTGGCAGGCGCTGCATTCGCCTGCCGTGCCGACAATGCTCCCTTTGGCGTTTGCCCAAACTGGGGATTTATATACGGTAGCTCCTCCCGCAGGAGCGCCATTGCTGTGGCAGTACACATTGGAGCAGGTCCCTGGAGAAGCGGTGTTGTACATGGGAACTGCACCGCCGATAGCGGCGATTGTGCCATTGGTCGATATAAAAACCTGCTGAAAGTTCCCAGTGGCGTGTTTGTTGCCTGAGTGGCATTCAAAACAGCTGAAAGCATAAGGTGCGCTTCCGGCGTGAGCAAGATGACCGGTCTTGGATTCATCCTTGAAGGCCGGAGAAACAGCATAGTCGTAGCTGGGGGTTTTGGCATAACCCAGTGGACCACCCGGTGTGTTCTGCTGTGGCGGGAAACCATGGCAAGCGGTGCAGTCCGCAGCAAATGATCCTGTGGCAGTATTGTGGGTATGACACGACCGACAGATGTTCGGATCGGTACTGGCATGTTCACTGGGGAAGCTGCCGCCGGGAGGCGGCACGAAATGGCAACCCTGGCAAACGCCGTAGGCTCCGGCAAAATTGCTGCGGCTGCCGGTATACTGATTGAAAACTGTCCTGCGGTAAGAGTTCAGCTTTACCCCTGCGGAATAATTCATGTAGCGGCGCACAAGCCAGACGTTGGGGGCCGTTCCATCGCCTGGATCAACGTGGCCGGCGTGGCAGTCGGCACATTGGATATTCTGCCCATTGCGGTTGTGGGCCATTTTTCCGGCATGGCAGTTGGTGCAGATATTTACGGCATTGGCTGTTCCGCCCCGCAGGTCGGTTCGCAGCAGGTAACCCTGGGACGACGACAGCAGACCCTGGGCGGAAGATTCGGGTCCGTCAATTGTCCTTGAGTTTGAATCGGTGAAGTGGACACCGTGGCAGGTGGTACAAAGGATCTTGCCGTTCGGCAGCCGCATGGCTGAGGTCGGGTTGGCAGGATTGGAATTGACCGGTATGCGCTGGTATTCGGACGGCTTTAGCTTCACCTTGGAAGTGGCTCCGGTGTAGTTGAAGTTGACCGGATGGGTGCCGGACAGGGCGCTTCTCTGATTGCGCAAGCGGTGACAGTCGAAGCAAAGCTGGTCGCTGTCGTTGGGAAACCGGAAGAGATCAGGGCTGGTTGCGCTTGCGGCATGGTTGCCATGGCAGCTGGCGCAGCTTATCACGCCCAGACTGGTCGCCCGGAGAACCTGCATGGCGGGATTGACCGGTGTGACCGCTCCGGCCATCGGCACGTTCACCGGCGCCGCCCAGTTATGGGAAGTCTGCTTCATTCCCGATTGATACAGTCCCAAATCCGTCGAGTTGAAGGGATTTGCAATATCCTGTGGAAGAAACCCTTTGGTCATAAGAGATGGATTGTGACAGGTTAGACACAGATTATTAACTCCGGTAATTCCCGCCATGTAATCATTGGCATCGTAATGGCATCCCGTACAACCGAGAGCGATCACGTGCGGCGAATCTACCGCCAATACTGACGATGCCATCAGCAACACAAACAATACTGAGAAGAATAGTTTTTTCATGATTAGCTCCTGAAAGGTTTATCTGAATCACATGCAAAAACATCGCAATAGAAAGACCCTGCACCTGTCTTCCCGGAACTCACAATCAAGGGTTGTAGCTGACGCCAATCGCGTGTTTGGAAATACCGCCGGATGAGTTGATTGCCGTGATGGTAACTATATTGTCCCCGGGCAACAGTCCGCTCACATTGCACTTCCAGTTGGTTGACGAGGTATAGACAACCGGTGCGGCAACCGCTGTGTTGTTCGTGGCAACGGTTACCTTGGCGGATGAATCGACTGCACCGTTGATGGTAATATTTGCCGAACCGGTATTGGCCGGTACCGGGTCTACGGCCAGTGCCAGCGTGGCCGGGACAGCGGGTCCCACTCCTCCATCTATTCCGTACAGGGTCATGGAACCGGTACCATTGGCAACCAGGAGACGTTTTTGAAGATGATCGAAGGCAACGTCCATCGGTATTACAAGCTGACCGTTAGCCAGACCGTTCTTACCGATACAAGCAAGTAGAGTTCCACTGCCAGCCGGGTCAATTACCTTGATTGTATTGAGGAAGATATCGGCAACATACATGCGGCTAAGTTTGCCTGCGGCGTCATACTCGAAGGTAACACCAACAGGTCTTTTGAACTGAAGCGCCAAGACGCCAAACGAGCCGATACTCTTTACAAAGTTGAAGTTCCCGCTTGCGCTAAAAAACTGTATTCTCCCGTTTTGAGTATCTGCAACTGCAATCTGGTTGGACGACTTGTCGTAGGCAATGCCGGTCGGCATGGAAAACTGGCCGGCGGCAGTCCCAGAGGTTCCGATCGTCTTCACAAACTGACCTAGAGAATTAAAGACCTTGACGTTATTGTCCAAACTGTCGGCAACATAGACAAATCCCGCGGCATCCACCGCAATGCCATTGGCCTGTTTGAACTGGCCGATACCTGAACCAATGCTACCCAGGACATTACCCGCCTGATCGAGTATCGTGACTGAGGTTCCCTGACTCACGTACAGTTTACCGGAATCGCTGACAGCCACTCCCTGTGGTGCTAACTTGGTTTTAAACATCATATTTTTATGGCCTGAAGAGCTGAACTTCGAAACACCGCCAAGTCGTGGGTCAGAAACGTAGAAATCCCCCTTCGAATCGATAACGACCCGCAGCGGCGAAGCAAGTCCATTCGTGATCGGCGGAGTAAGAACCGTCACCACAGGAACTGTGGCCGCGGAAGAGGCACCAGCCTGCAAAATAGCCAGGAGTGAGATTGGAATTGCGATGGTTCCAATAGTTTTGCGCAATCTGATCAGCATGTGAAGCCTCCTATCATTAATTTACGTAAACACGTGAATCCGGTGGTAGAAAAACATTTTGCTTGTCAAAGGCACAATCAGCGCTAGCAGAGTACACAGGAAGGGAGTTAGCAGAGCATCGAACATTTTGTGCAAGGAAGGAACCGGTCTGACCGCTGCCACACAATAGAAGTTAGCCAGAGTTAATTACTCTTGCCCAATAAAGCTGTCAAGATAATATTTTTATCAGAGCGCAGATGCCCGATTTACTTAGTTTTGCATTGCCACACCCAAACTAAAAGCCCCCTCAATCCCATTAATAATGGGGGATCGAGGGGGCTTTTAGTTTCTTCATGTTTATTCGGCAATCACGCAGGTTACCTGCGCTTTACTTCATCCGGCCTGCGTGAAACATGTGCCTTGCATCTTTAGTAGCGAATCAAGAGATCAGAGTCCCAATGACTCCGGTTTTTTACCGGCATCGGGAAAAAACAGCGGAGCGCCGTATTTATCCACTCCGAAGCGGCCAATAACATCCTGCGTCTTTCTGGCAACCATGAAATCGGCAAAAGCCTTGCCACCCGGGATATTTATCTTGGGAGATTTGACCGGATTAAGCTCAATGACATGGTAAACATTCAACAGCTTGCCATCACCCTCAACCAGAATATCAAGACCAAGATTCTTTTTGAGCGCCAGATAGGTAGCACGGTCGGTAATGGTGTAGCACTTCTTCTCGGCGGCCACGTTCAAGGTCTGTCCCATTCCAAGTCCGGTCTGCTGGTACCATTTCTGACCTTCTGGATTAATGGCAGCACCCTTCCAAAGCCCTTTTTCCTTGGCGTGAGTACCGGAGTTATCACCGCGGGAAACGAAAATATTGCCGGTCCGGGTGATACGCTTCATAGCCTCAGCGGCAGTGCCCCCTTTGACCCGGGCCGGGTCTGCAGCCGGACCGACGATAACAAAATCGTTGTGCATAACCAGGCGACGACTGACGCCGAAACCTTCAGTCATGAACTTTTTCTCGGCATCAGGGGAGTGAACCAGCAGCACATCGGCCTCACCCTTTTCACCCATCTTCATGGCTTGGCCGGAACCGACCGAAATGGTCTTGACCTGATAGCCGCTTTCCTTTTCAAACATCGGCACCAGAACATCCAGCAGTCCGGAATCCTGGGTGCTGGTGGTAGTTGCCAGGATGATTGATTTTGACGAGGCCATGGCAACCGAGCCCCACACAAGAATTGCTAACGTAGCTGCGACTGTTGTCATACGGGTCAACATCTGCTTTGTGATCATAAGTTCTCCTCTATTTGTCTGATTTTGCTGCTTTGCATCTTATATCAGGACAGCTTCAAAGCTTGCGATAATAAACAACAGGTCTTCAAACCTGTACTGCAAAATCGCAACGACTAGAAAATGACCTGTGCCTGTAGGCGATAAATCATATCGTCTGCCCCGCCCTTGCTCTGGTCGTGGGTGTCGGTCACATCGCCCTGAAGCTTCAGGTTATGCTTGTCAAAGTAGTATGAAATAGCCCCCTGAACGTCTGTTTTCAGGTCATTGACACTATCCCGGTTTGGATCCACATAGGAGTAGCGGATAGCTGTTTCCAGTGTTTTCGGAATAATGCAGTAGCCGGCCTGGGCGTAAAAACCTTCGGCGCGCAGCATTTTGTTGCTGGTTTTGCCGTCGGCCTGGCCTGACAGGTATTCTCCCTGTGCCGAGAAACCGTGCCACTTGAAGGCTGCATCTACGCCCCAGGTATTGATGTCGATTTTTTCACCCGAGGAAAAAGTGGAAATCCCTTTTCCGAGCCAGCCGCTGGTGCCTGCCAGAGTGATATTGTTGGTTTCAAGTGCGGTGGCACCGGTTTTCTTGAGGGTGTTGCCATAGTAGTTGGCGCCGAGTGACAAAAGCGGTTTCTTGCTGTTGTCCAGATCGCCTTCCGATGTGCCCAGCTTGCCAAAAGGGTTGACTGTTACCCTGGCGGCAATGGCGTTGGCGCTGACATCGCCACCGGTTGCGCGTGTGGTGCTCTGGCCGGCGCCGCCGTACACGCCGAACTCGTAAGTGGCCAATCCCTTGGCGATATCGCCATGCAGCTTGCCTCCGATGTCATAACCGGGGCGGAAGGTATCCGAAGCGGTGGAGCGGTCTACAAACTGCTGTGACCCCGAAGAATTGAGCCATTGACGGCCAAATGGAACCTTGGTCTGTCCAGCCAGAAGCTGAACCTCGTCAATCAGGCGGTAGTTAAGGTAGGCATGTTCAAGAAGCTTTGATGATCCGCCATTCACAAAATCTACCTGAAGCAGGTAGGTCAGATCTTTAGTATAGGCATAACCGTTCATCCAGAACTTCATACGGCGCACTTCAAACTTGTTGGATGGAGTAGTCTTGGCACTGTTGTCGGTGTCGGTCAGGGTGTAACGTGCCTGCAGACGGCCGCCCAATGTAAGCTTGAATTTCTCGTCTGTCGAAGTCAGGCTGAAGCCCTTGCCAGGCTTGTAATCGATCGGTTTGACTTTGGTTACTTCTTTGTAATCCGCCTCGCTGATTACCCCTTTTTCCTTTAGGACATCCTCCAGGGTTTTTGCCCCTGCGCTCTGTACTGTGAATGTTGCAACCAGTGCCGTAACTGCCAATACGCTTTTTTTCACATCTGTCTCCTTGGTATTAAAATCGGGGATGTACCCCGTGCTGCAATCGGCAAATAAAAAAGGGGGCT
The DNA here is from genome assembly GCA_009684515.1 of Geobacter sp. GTDB lineage: Bacteria > Desulfobacterota > Desulfuromonadia > Geobacterales > Pseudopelobacteraceae > JACRCG01. The sequence goes on along the minus strand of WKKS01000006.1, from coordinate 147,813 downwards.
CTTTGCAAAGAAAGAACCCCCTCAGAATCCCGGCTTGCGGGATAAGGTGATTCTCCTTTTCAAAGGAGGGCGCTGCTGTTTCCGGCAGGACCCGCAGGCCGGGCGCCATGAGGTTTCCCTGTTAGGCGTGGCGGCTCGGAGAAGTATCGTATCTATTTGTCGATCAGTTAATTGAGCTTATGCAGTGCCTCCGCACTTCAAACAGTTTGTGGCTCAGATTGAATCTGCGAACTTCTCGGTTTTACGGATTGTTGTCATTTTCTTCATGCGGCTGATTCCGGATTTGCAGGCCTCAAAGGCGTCCTCGCTGTTGGGAGAACTGGCCGCCACGAGGGAAATGATCTCGCCGACAGCCAGACAACCGGTGCGCCGGATCATCAACACATCTTCAAGATTCCAGTTATGCTCAAGTTCTGCGGCAATCTTTTCCAATTCAAGTGCTGTGTCGCCATCTGACTTGTACTCAATTGAGGTGGTCGCCTTGCCGGTACCGGCCTGCTGTTTGACGACCGCATAGTGAAACACCACGGAACCGGAAAAAGAGGAACAGATCGAGTTGTAGACCAATGCGGGATCGATCGGGTTTTCTACGAGTTTTACCATGATGCGAATTCCTTTCTGGGGAGTTAAAAAACAGAAAGCCCCTTCTCTCAATAGAAAAGGGGCGCGGGCGAACCACAGATTGTGGACCGTCTAGCACGAGTTCCCCTTTTCAAAGGAGGGCGGCGCTGTTTCCGACGACACCCGCAGGTCGCAGGCCATGAGGATTTATCCCTGGTAGGCTGTGCGACTCGGAGACTGGCAAAATGTGGCGGCACTATAGCTTGTTCAAACTGTTGTAGCAAGCATCAAAACCCAAAAACCTGCATTTTCATGATGATCGCGTCCGCCCAATAATCGCCAGGCCGACACCGCCAAGAATTGCCAGGCCGGACAGTACCAGCCGGATTGAAACAGTTTCAGCAAGAAACAGCACCCCACCGGCCGCAGCCAGCAGGGGCACCGCCAGTTGAACCGTTGCGGCCAGGGTTGCCGTTATCCCGCGCAGGGCCGTGTACCAGACGACGTATCCCAACCCTGAGGCCACCCCGCCGGAGAGTGAAGCGATCAGTACTCCTTTGGGTGTTAGGTGCAGCATGGGGAACATGACGGCACTGCCCGCCAAAACAAATGGTACGGACCGGATGAAATTGCCGGTAGTGATCCGGACCGGATTTTCCGCCCCGCGGCCGCGCAGCGAGTAAATACCCCAGAAGATGCCGGCCGCTGTCATAAGAACCGCACCGGATGGCGATGGGGACGACACACCGGGAAAGACCAGGTAAACCAGACCGGCTACGGCAATCAGCAAACCCAGCCACTCCAATGAGGTCGGCCGCTCGCCCGAAACCAACCCGGAAATGATCATTGTGGCCTGTACCGCCCCAAAGAGGATCAAGGCACCGGTGCCGGTGCCCAACAGAACATAGGCGCAGGAAAACGTAACCGCATACAAGGCCAGTGCGGCACCCGAGCGCCAGGAACCCTGTGTTTCCAGAGTATGCCGACCGGCCAGGCGGGTCAGCAGCATCAGCACCAGGGCTCCCGAAAGCAGGCGAATCGTGGAAAAGCTGGCCGCGTCGATGCTGGCCGACCCAAGGGCCAGGCGGCAAAGAATCGAATTGGCCGCAAATGCAATCAGCGAGACAGCGGTCAGGCAGGCTACCCGAAGCGGGCTGGATCCGTAATATTGCAAAGGCCGTTACTCCTTGTACTGTATCGCCTTGGTTTCCAGAAACTCTTCCAACCCGTATTTCCCCAACTCCCGCCCATAGCCCGACTGCTTGAATCCTCCGAAGGGCGCCAGCAGATTGAAGGCGCCGCCATTGATATCCACCTGCCCTGCCCTCAATTGCCGTGCCACTCCTTCCGCCCTCTCCTGACTGGCGGACCAGACCGCCGCTGCCAGACCATACTGTGTGCCGTTCGCAATCTGTACCGCATCATCCTGATCCCGGTAGGACATTATTGAGAGAACCGGCCCGAATATTTCTTCTTTGGCGATAACCATCTCCGGAGTGACTCTCCCAAATACTGTCGGCCTGACGAAGAAACCGGTTGTCAAACCCTCCGGCGGTTCAACTCCGCCGGTCAGCAGATCAGCCCCCTCCGCAACACCACGACGAATATAATCACGCACCCGCTCCCGCTGTGCAGCCGAAACCAAAGGACCAAGACGGGTCTGATCGGCCAGCGGATCGCCCGGCGCATAAGCGGCGGTGGCCGACACGGCCAATTCCGCCGCCTGCTCGTAAAGCTTTTCCGGAACCAGCAGACGCGTATGCGCAGTGCAGGTCTGGCCGGAGTTTATAAAGCAGGCCGCCACCGTTGCCTTGATAGCTGACGGCAAATCGGCATCGTCCAGGATTACCGCAGCTGACTTGCCGCCCAGTTCAAGAGTGACCCGCTTGACCGTGCCGCTCGCCAGTTCCGCCACCCGGCGTCCGGCGCGCAGTGATCCGGTGAAGGAGATCAGGTCCACATCAGCGTGGCTGGCCAGACACTCTCCAACATCCGCTCCGGTTCCGGTGACCAGATTGAATACTCCCGGCGGAAGACCGGCTGCATCGACTATCTCAGCCAGAATAAAGGCGGAGAGCGGCGCAACCTCGCTCGGCTTTAGAACCACACAGCAGCCGGCCGCCAGGGCCGGAGCCACTTTGGCGATCACTTGGTGCAGCGGATAGTTCCAGGGGGTAATACAGGCGGCCACCCCGACCGGCTCGCTCACAATCAGGGAATTACCGATCTTCTCTTCAAAATGATAAGTGTCGAGCAGATTAATGTAACTATCCAGAACGGCAGCCGGCAAACCGGCCTGGATACGGCGGGAAAGCTTGAGCGGCATGCCGATTTCGGCCGTAATCGTTTGGGCAATTTCCTCGCCACGTGAGACGAGCCCCTGCTGGATTTTGGCCAGAAAGGCGGAACGCTCCGCCACCGGCCTGCATCCCCAGATTGCTGAAGCCGCCCGCGCCGCAGCAACGGCCTGATCGGCTTCCACCGAAGACGCGAGCGGAACCCGCCCGATTACAAATTCGGTGGCAGGGTTAATGACTTCGACAAACTGCCTTTGCACCGGATAAATCCAACGACCATCGATATAAAGCCTGTCATTTTCGTACATAACTCCCCCTCATATGGTAATCGCCCGACTCAATTAGATAGTTTCACGAATCATGCCGCACTAATGACATCTCCGCAACCTGTTACCCTGAAATACTCGCAAAAAAAAAGCCGACCCAAATTGGGGCGGCTTCTAAAACTGACTATGGAGCGGGCAAATGCGGTTTTTATTATGCGGCTATTTTATCCTCATTGCTGCTTACTTCGCAAAAACTATCCTCGTCGTTATTCAAACAGTTAGGGCATTCCAGAGCGGCAAAATTCGCGCTGACGGTAATAGGTGTAAAATCCTTGGCAAGCGCCTGATGGTAGCATATCCCACATTCGAACGTATTTTTGGTTTCCATTTCGATCTCCTTTTCAATGCTGTCGTTGTGTCGTCCAAAACTCTTAGTCGCCCGTTTCACATTGTCATTAGCTTCAGTAAGCATGGCAGCACCGGACCTCAATCAAACGTTTGTTTTAGAGCTACCCATAAAAAAAGGACTTCTACTTCATTTAAGAACACCCCGTGTAAAAATATCCATGATGTGTCTAACAAGTTCTTCATCCCGTTCCGGCGAGTGGTCAACCAATTCAGCCGTGGCCGGCTCGAGCAAAAAATAGAAGTTTATCATGCCGGCCAGAGCCAGCACCGTATCGGCAGGGTCCAGGTCCGCCCGGAAATCTTCATGGGAAAGAGCATCTGCAAAAGCATCCAGAAGCGTTTGTACAACATTTTTGATAGCAGGCTTGATAATGGTCTCGAAGCTGGCGGTTGGATTGGTCAGTTCGCTTGTGTAGAAACGCAGAAGATAGGGGTTTTTACGATAGCGGGTAACAGTGGCGCGGACGTAAAGTTCAAATTTCCGGAGTGTGTCGGTTTCTCTCTGCACCAGCTCGTCCAGTTTGCCCAAGATGGCAAACTGATCGGTCAATACGGCGGCGTACAACCCCTCCTTGCCACCGAAGTAATAGGAGATCATCGACAGGTTAACGCCCGCGGCAGCTGCCAGCTCACGCACACTGACCCCGTTCAACCCCTTGGCCGCAAACAGGGGAAGCGAAGATGCTATCAGATTGTCGCGACAATCGCCGTCAGACACGGATGACCCCTGAATCAGCTCTTAACAGTTCAAACGTTTGTTTAGACAACAGTATATAGATAACTTGCACTAATGTGTACTGTTTTTTCAACCTTCCCCAGAACATCTGAACAGGCGATCTAATATCATGACCGCGGCGGACCGTGTCATCGGATTTTAGATGCCGTTCAATATTTCCAGACGCTTGGCCCGATACTCATCCTCGGTGATCAGTCCTTTTTGCTTGAGGTCGTTGAGGATTACCAAGCGGTCAGCAGGCTTGCGCTGAACCTCTTGTTTTTGCACCGGCTGAGGTGCTGTCTGCTGTGCATGAGCCGGATTCTTATCAACTGCGGCTGCCGGAACAACCGAAGGCTGCCACTCATCGCCAAAAGCCACCCAATCCCTTCGGACCAGCGGCTTATCGGTCAACAATGTCCAATCCCCGTTCGAAACATATTGCCTGCTTCCGGGAGTAAAGGGGTGCAGGCGGCGATCTTCGCGGTCGTTCACATCCTTTTGAACAAGTCCCACAATGAGATTGAGTTTGCCGGCTTTGTAAAAGAGTCGTCCGGTTGTCACCTTCTGGCTTTTTGCAAGTCCGTACAATGCATCGTGCAGTCCGATAATCGCAAAAGTCACGTCCTCGCCTGGTGAAGCCTGGCTAAGCCCCTTTTGTAAATGCGGCGCCAATAGCTGGAGCGCTGAGGGGGTGAAGAGCGCATCCGGTTTTTCGCTGTCGGAAGGACGCACTGTGATGGAACCCAACATGGAAACAAGCCTCTCCAATGACAAATCTACCGGATGATCATTTGGTTTCACAGTGGCGGCAGGTTCGGCGTCCTGGTGTTCCAAAGCCACGAACTGTTCACGGCTCTGCCAGATAAACCGGGAATCTGATGCGTAGCAGAGTGAAGATAACATGAAGAGTGCCAACAGTGCAAAAATCATAAAGCAGTTCCGACTGGCGTCTCTACAACTGAAAACATGCATATTTCCTCCGTGTAACCCTTGGAATTGTCGGACGTTTAACTTGGCATAACACGCAAAGCCTGAGCCAGGAAATAACATAATAACATTGATTTCCTGATTAACCAGTATCAACATACATCAATTGAAAAGGGCGCAAATGCGCCCCTTTCAATTGATGTCACAAACAGATATGAACCATCCCCCTATTTAGCAGGCGCTTTCCCTTCAATCTTGTCGAGCAGATCCTTTGTTTCCTGTAGTTTTTGTTCGAGTTTTTTCAAATCTTCAGCCGAATAAGTATTGGTGCCCTTTTTTACTTCAGAATTCAGCTTCTTGATTCTCTTTTGAAGTATATCGGCGCTCTTCAGGCAGTTCTGTGCCGCCAGATTGCAGATAACCTTCTCTTCCGGGGTTTGCTGTGAAAATGCGGGCAGTGAGGCTGACACCAAAAATGCCGCGAGTATCATGATTACACTCTTTTTCATCTGTTTCCTCCGTTATTTAAATAAATTTGCACAACGTCTGAATCATCAGAATGGAAGTTTCCCATAGCCCATCAGGCCAAACGCAGGGGTCAGCAGGCAGGTGAATGTCAGCACAATGAACATGCAGGCCGCCACTTTCGGGTTAATCTTTCCGTAGGTAACACCTGTAACTGTAAAACAGATCACTACGAACGTCAGGTTCATAAAAGCCAGATATGGCGTTACACCAATCATTGTCTTGCCATCGGGTTTCAATCCACCACCGGTGGCGAACAGGTAAGCATAAACAGCACAGACAATCCCGACCAGCAGGGCACCGTTTCCAACAGTGCGCAGGTCAGTAACACCTGTCAAAAGGGCATGACCGGTTTGCAGGTACAACACACCGAATACAAACAGCAGTCCGGCGGTAAAGGGGTCGGTAAAGACAGCAGCCTGCAGAGTCGCCCCGATCACCACCAGAATGCCAACGACCGCACTGACAAAGCCGGTACTTTTGGCTTCGCCATAACCAAGAAAAAACATGCCAACCGGAATCCACATAATGCTGATCAATACAAGTAGAGCTAACGTCATTGTAACCTCCATAAAATTTCATAACAGTCCCTCTCCCGGAGAACCGGGAGGGGAGCAAAAGAATACTTATTCGGCTGTGGTCGGATCAATCATGGTTCGTATTTCAGAGACATTGTTGGCCGGAAAACCGCCTTGTCTGGCGTGCTCCAGCACCATTTCCTTATCAGGTGCGATATAGATGCAGTAGATTTTGTCGTCGGTCACATAGCTCTGAACCCACTGAATCTGGGGACCGAGACCTGTAAGGACGCTGCATGATTTCTGTGAGATGGCCTTTAAAGTTTCAGCCGGTAATTGTCCCGCACCTGGAAGATCGCGTTCGATTACATACTTTGGCATTGGAATCTCCTTGTTATTGGATAACTGCTACCAGTAAAACATTGTACCGAGTGCAAACTGGTTTGAATGCTGTTTGGCACCGTCCATCCAGGTATTCTGGGCATAAATATACTCAGCCACGAACTGGGTAAACTTGTTCAGATTATAGGTTACAGTTGCAACAGCAGCCTCCTGATTTTTCATGGCAATGAACGTCGCACCTTCCTTGTCGTTTTTCTCCTGACGGGTCTGCCCGTAGTTGGCACCGATCATGACCGAAGGAGTCAGCTGGTAGGTGGCCTGGAGCAAATAGCCCCAATGCAGACGTGTTTTACCGTTCTCATCCGAAGTGGAGTTACCGAGAATATCGCCATCTTGTGTGCTAAGCATCCCCAAACCACGTCCGCCGTAGCCGGAAGCCAACAGGTTCAGACCACTGAATCCGACGCTAACACCATACGCTCCGCCGATGGATTCATCGTTACTGCTTCCAGTTACGCGAGGTGCTGTCTGATATAAACCGGAAACCCATGCCTGAGTCGTTGCGGCTCCGATTTTACCGGCATAGGACACCTCGGCTTCAACACGGGGAGAATTGGTCTTTCCGGTATTGGAAGTGATTTTGTACGGTTCAGCAACTTCCAGGGCAACTTTCACACCAGCCATATCAGGAGTGGTGTAACGAATTTGAGGACCGAAACCGGTGTATAGATAGCCGGAACCGATATGACCCAAATTCACAGTGTTGCCACGCGAACCAACCACACCGGAAGTCAACAGAGTCATGTCGGTCAGTATGTTCTTACCCTGGTAAAGGTTAAGTGCCCGCCCAGCCAGCAGTTCGCCGTAAGCTCCCTTGGCGGTGTAGAAGATTTCGCGAAAGTCAATATTTGGTCCAGTGTTGAAACGGCTATCTGTTTGATTTTGAATACTTGGGTAAATACCTACCCGGACGGCGGAATCGACACCATTGACGGTGGGTGCCTTGACATTAAAGGCAACAACCGACGGCAGCAAGCCGACGCCAATACCAAAGCGCTGGTTATGTTCACTGGTAGAGGCATTATCAAGCAGACTCGCAGCTCGGGTGAAGCCGGCTGGGTTTTGCGGTAATGGTTGTGTAGAATGATAATAGGAAAAAACATCCACAATTCCATCGGTACTCAGCTGCCAGCCATTCTCGCCGCCGATCACAAAAGCAGCCTCGCAAGGCTTGCCCGCTGCCATCGACACTGCCGTTACAACCCCTAATGCAAGCAAAGTAACTTTTTTCATAAGCTCTCCCTCTGTTTCAATAAAATTTAAATTGGACACCAAACTCAATTAACTGCGGTATATCGTGAAACTTTGCCAACAACAAATCCCCCCTGCTTTCACTCCATCCTGTCGCTCCTTTCTGTAGATGGTGCACAATTTTTTAATGATGTCTGGCTGGAACACGGCAAGTACGACTTAAAACAAATCCACTCAAGGCACTGAATGCCTGACTCGAATTAAAAATTCCCATTAGCCGCTGTCAAGTTTGCAACCGCAATGCCAAAAATAAAACATTGGTTTTTTTGTTTGATTACAGCATGTTATAACATTAACTCACTAATCCTGATTAATACCCGGATATGTTGAGTAATTGGACATGTTTTGTAGTATGCTGTATTTGTTGCGTATTAGAGAAATGAGGAAGAGTTCTACACCGTGGAGAATTGTCACATAACCGATGGGATAAGTCATAAAGACGAGATTCCAGCGTCTGCAAAAAAATATTCGCTTAAAATTGACAAAAAGGACGAAATATATAAAACTTGGTTTTGAATTGGGCACGGGCATTGCTTGTAAATGTATACACGATCAACAATGATGCCCCCCCATCAGCATTGATTTGTGAGGCTGGCTGCCACGAAAGGTATGTAATGGAAAAAAACCAGGACAACACATTGCATAATTACAAGTTTGAGGTGCCGGAAATCATATTCGGCAGAGGCATGCTGAGTCAGGTGGGTGCCTGCGCCCGCAGACTCGGAGGCAAAAAGATCTTTCTGGTCAGCGACAAGGGGCTTTTCCACGCCGGCTGGGTGGACCTGGCCATGCGCAGCATCCAGGACGCCGGGCTTGACTTCATTTACTATGACGGGATCACCCCCAATCCCAAAGACGTTGAGGTTGAAGCGGGGGTCAGAGAGTACCTGCGGCACGGCGCCGATGTGATTGTAGGACTTGGCGGCGGCAGTTCCATGGACGCGGCCAAGGCAATCGCAATACTTGTCTCCAATGGAGGGAAAATCCGGGACTTCGAGGGACCGGACCGAATTATCCGCCCGCTTCCGCCATTGGTACTCTGCCCGACCACCTGCGGCACCGGTTCCGACGTTTCCCAGTTTGCCATCATTAGCGACACCGAACACCTTCGCAAAATCTGCATCATGAGCCGCTGCGTCGCCCCGGATATCAGCCTGACGGACCCGAACACGCTGGCCACCCTGCCGGATGAGTTTGTCGGGACAACCGCCACCGATGCGCTCAGCCATGCCATGGAAGCCTTTTTTTCGATCGCCTCCACAACCCTGACCGATGTCCATGCCATCAAGGCGCTGCGACTCCTGTCAGCCAGTCTGGCCGATGCAGTCCATGAACGAAAACCGGAAGACATGGAGAATCTGGCACGGGCCAGTCTGCATGCCGGCATGGCATTTTCCAATTCCATGCTCGGCATCGTCCATGCCCTGGCCCACCCGATCGGCGGCTTATACGACGCAAATCATGGCAGCATCAATGCCATTCTGCTGCCGGAAGTCATCCGCTATGACATCCCGGTTGTCACGGAGAAATTGCAGGAACTGGCCTGGGGACTCGGTCACCGCGCCAACGGAGACATCACGGCAGCCAGTGAGAGGGTCCAGGAAACCCTCGACTCACTCCTGGAAGCAAGCGGCGCACCGCGCAGTCTGCGCAGCATTGGCGTTCTTAAAAAAGATCTGCCCGAACTGGCGCGGCAGGCGCTCAAGGATGTCTGCATTGTCACTTCTCCCCGTGAGGCAGATGAAGAAGATCTGCTGCGGATACTGGAAAGGTCTTATTGATGGACAGGCTTGCCGTTCGGACAAAGATGGACGAATCATCGCTTGAACGCCTGCTGGGACTGGAAAATTCCAAGATCGGATTCTATGGTGAAGTAAAGCAAAAGATCCAGGAACTGGAATCTGCCAATCTGGGATTACGCAGCAAAAGCAGCGAACTCCAGGCCATGTTCGACTCAATCAGCGATGGCGTGGTCGTATACGACCACAACGGCATCGTGCAGCACCGCAATCACGTTTGCCCCAAGTTCTTCCCCCAGGAGACCCTTGCAGGGTGTTCCTGCCGGGAGCTTTTTCACCCCGAACTTGAAAGCGCGCCGCAGCAATGCCCGGTAGAGCAGGCGCTGACCGGCGTGCGGGTGGAAATGTCCTTCACTTCAAGGATCTCCAAAGGAAAGCTGCGCTATTTTGACGTAACGGCAACACCGATCGAAGACGTCCATGGTGACAGAAAGCGCGCCCTTGTTTTTATGCGGGACGTGACCGAGAAAAGACTTTCGGAACTGCAGCTGATGCAGGCTGAAAAGCTCTCCAGCATCGGAGTTCTGGCGGCTGGTGTCGCCCATGAGATCAACAACCCGCTTTCATCGGTTGCCGGGTATGCCGAAGCACTGCTCAGGCGTTTGAACGAGGAAGATTCACTGCTTGCGGATCCGCTGCTGGAAGACTTTCCCAAATACCTGCAGGTCATCATCCGGGAATCGTACCGCTGCAAAAGCATCATCGACAGCCTGCTCTCCTTCAGCCGCAAATCGGACGGCTCCGTAAGCAACGTCAACTTCAACGACATTCTGCAGGAAGTATTGGAACTGGTACGCTACAAATCCCGCTACGAAAAGGTAGACATCCAGCTGAACCTGCAAAACGACCTGCCGGACGTCACCGCCGACCCGAGCGGCCTCCGTCAGGTCTGCATGAACCTTCTGATGAATGCCCATCAAGCCATAAAGGGAGCCGGGGTGGTGGAAATATCCACCAGCACGGACGAGCAGTCAACCGTGCAGTTTCAGATTCGAGACAGCGGCTGCGGAATTTCAGCGGAAAGCATCGATCAGATCTGGGATCCGTTTTTCACCACCAAGGAAGTCGGCAAAGGCCTTGGGCTGGGACTCGCAGTTACATACAATATTGTCAAACGGCTTGGAGGCGACATCACTGTGGAAAGCAAAATAGATAAGGGTTCAAAATTTACGGTAAGGATGCCTGCATGTCAAAAATAATCCGCAATGATACTAAGGTTTTGATTGTAGAAGATGACAAGTCTCTGCGCGAGTTGCTCGAAATGGAACTTTCCCGTTCCGGTTACAAGGTAACAGCCACTTCCAGCGGAGAAGAAGGCTTGGATGCCTACCGTGAAGAGATTTTCAACGTGGTTCTCCAGGATATCCGCATGCCCGGCATGGATGGAGTGGAGGCGCTGAAACTGATGCGGGCGGAGTCAAATATCCCCGAAGTAATCATGTTCACCGGCCACGGCACCATCGAAACCGCTGTTGAATGCATCAAACATGGCGCTTACGATTATCTGACCAAACCGATCAAACTGGACGAACTGGAACTGGTGATCGACAAAGCCTGTGAGAAAAACCGTCTGCGACTTGAGAATATCAATCTGAAAAAAGAGATCAAACGCTTTGAAAATAACTGCATCATCGGCAAAAGCCAGGCCATCCAGAGGTTGCTGGATACGGTCCATCGCTGGGGAATGACTGACGAACACGTCCTGATCAGCGGCGAAAGCGGCACCGGCAAGGAGTTGATCGCTCGAGCGGTACACGACGCCAGCCGCCGCGCCAGCAAACCTTTTGTAACCGTAAACTGCGGAAGATTTGATGCCAACACGGCTGAAAGCGAGCTGTTCGGCCATATGCAGGGAGCCTACACCGGCGCAAACAAAGGGCGGGCCGGGCTTTTCGAGCTGGCCGACACCGGAACCCTGTTCATGGACGAAATTTCCGAAATGCCGCTCGACGTCCAGGTCAAGCTTCTTCGAATCCTGGAAACCAGCACCTTTCGCCGCATGGGTGGAAACCACGACATCAAGGTCAACGTCCGCTTTGTCTTCGCCTCCAACAAGATTCTGGGGGACTGCGTTAACCGGGGGGAATTCCGCGAGGACCTTTATCACCGCATAAACCTGCTGCCGATCCCGGTCCCACCGCTCAGGCAGCGCACCGATGATATTTTGCCGCTGGCGCTGTTCTTTATGCAGCAATGCATAGAGGGAGACTCCAAACATTGGGAAATCACAGAAGAAGCAATGGCTTCACTTTGCGCCTATCACTGGCCCGGCAATGTCAGGGAACTACGCAATACCATCCGACGGGCCTGCATACTGGCCAATGAACCGATCATCACACCGGACCTGTTTCCATTTTCACCACCCAAAACCATTTATGCACCGCTTGCAAACAACACCAGTTCCGACGCTACAACCTTCGCACCGGCACCGCTCTGGGCCGTAGAGCGTGAACACATAGAAAAGGTTCTCAAGATGGTGGAACAGAACAAAAGCCGCGCCGCCAAATTGCTCGGAATCGACCGCAAAACACTCTATACCAAGCTGGAACGTTACGAACTGGAAAACTGAACCAAGCCGACACCACATTCGATTCCGGTGATGGATTTCTTTAATCCGGTTACCGGGATCGAATGTGGGTATTTTTTACCCACCTTATTTCTGCAACGACCTCCTGACAACATTGTTTTCCAATCCGGCCCGCCTAAGCAGGTACAAGATCAGCCTGACTCATCGCTCAAATCCGCTTCAAAGCGCCATCCGACCACCCGCACCAGCACTGTGTAGCGACTTTACACACTGTAGACAAATTACCCACCATGCTTGTTTCGGATTATCAACTCCCGTTGAGGTTATATTTTTTGTTCACCCCCGGACCATTAAAAACTGCTGAGGAGATATTCCACACTGTGGATAAAATCCCTACGCACAAATCGGCAATTTGTGGACGCAATTATAAAAAACTGTTTCTTTAAACCCCGCACCATTTCCATGCCAAACATCACGCGACCACGTACCCACACGTAACACACCGTATTAATTGGTTTTTTATAGTTGGCATCCAACTTGCTAGATACCAGATCATCCAGCGGCAATTACTTTTATAGAAGATTTATCCGGCTTTATTGCAGCAATCAATGAGATTCAAGAAAACGTAGTTTGAGAGAGCTGCTACTTAACTTAGGAAAGGAGAACCGCCGCACCAGTTGTAGATTCAAACTTTATTCAATGAGCAGCACCAAAATCACACACCCAAAAAGGAGGAAGTACCCATGTCCCACAACAAAGATGTCAAACGCACCCTGAAGAATGAAAGACTGGAATACCCGATCAAAATGATGCACGCCTATCCTTCCGTAAATGTCGGTTGGGGCGCACACACAATGGTTGGCAACGACGCCAAGGCACTGGGCATGACCAATGCGCTGATCGTTACAACCGGCCTTCGCGGAACCGGTATCGTTGAGACAATCCAGGGCGTGCTGAAAGCTGCCGGAGTTGCCTCCGAAGTATTTGATAAAGTAACCCCAAACCCCAAAGACCATGAAGTCATGGCTGGCGCCAAGGTATTGGCCGCCGGTAAATTTGACGGCATCATCAGCCTCGGCGGCGGCAGCTCGCACGATGCCTGTAAAGCCATCAAGCTGGTCCACAGCCATGACGGCCAGGATGTTCGCAGCTTTGAAGGCGCTTTCAAGGCCACCAAAGCCAACACAATTCCTCAACTGGCCATCAACACCACATCGGGAACAGGTTCGGAAATTTCCTGCTTCTCGATCATCAACCACACCGACAAAAAGTACAAAATGGCTCTCTTCGATCCAAACTGTACACCAAGCAAATCAGTCAACGATCCACTGATCCATCAGTGCATGCCCGGCGACCTGGCCGGCTACACCGGTATGGACGCCCTGGCTCATGGCGTTGAAGCGATCACCTCCCGCCTGGGTGTTGTCTCCGCTTATGGTCCCGGCCTGAGCGCAATCTCGCTGATCTTCGGCAACCTGCGTCAATCTGCAATGAACAGAAACAACGACAAGGCAATCGAAGCAATGGTCTGGGCTGAAATGGCAGCCGCCTACAGCTTCAACAGCGCCGGCCTCGGCCTGATTCACAGTATGGCTCATGCTCTGGGCGGTATGTACGACGCTCCGCACGGCCTCTGCAACGCTATCGGACTTGGCCCGGTCATGAGATTCAACCTGCCGGCCTGCCCGGAGCGCTTCAAGATGATGGCACAGGCTGCCGGACTCAACGTATGTGGAATGTCTGATATGCAAGCCGGCCAGGCATTTATTGATGCATGCCTGGAACTGAAAGCCGACCTGGGCATCACCAAGACCTTTACCGATCTTGGCCTGCTCGAAAAAGATGTTGAAGGTCTGTCACGTTTCTCGGTCAACGATATCTGCACCGAAGGCAACCCGACCGACACAGGCCTGCAGGACATGATCGGCATTTTCAAACAATGCATGTAATTTTTTGATTTTTTGTGTGCCTATGTAGTGTTATGCCGCTGGACCCGAAGGGATTGATGCCCCTCACCGGGTGCCAGCGGCTTTTTTTATTGATTAGCAAATCTACGGCTGAAAAACTGAAACAATGTCTCACTACGGCGCAATGATTGCAAAGAATGACATTGCCAGGCTATTTGAAACTCACTATTCAATTTTTTTCAAACATGGACAATTTCCATATTCCAAAAACACGAGGTCATCATGATTACCGAACAAGGGGTTAAGGATTTTCTCCAGGCAGGTGGCTACATAGCCGACGAAGCCATTGCCACAGCTGTTTTCCTGGCCCTCCGCATGGAAAAGCCGATTTTGATTGAAGGGCCTCCCGGCGTAGGCAAAACAGGACTGGCCAAGGCCCTTTCCAACGCCCTGGATTTTCCGCTGGTCAGACTGCAGTGCTATGAAGGAATCGACGAAGGCAAGGCTCTTTATGACTGGGAATACGGCAAGCAACTGCTCTACACCCAACTGCTGCGTACCCAATTGGACAATTACCTCTCCGTATCGGCCGACCTGAGGGAAGCTGTCGAGCGTCTTTCTGCCGAAGAGAGCCTGTTCTTTTCAAAGAACTTTCTGGTACAGAGACCGATCCTGCGCAGTTTCATGTCCGAGAAACGTTCGCTGCTGCTGATTGATGAGATCGACCGCTCCGATGACGAATTTGAAGCGCTGCTGCTGGAATCGCTGAGTGATTTCCAGGTATCGATCCCCGAATTGGGCGTAATCGAAGCCAAGCGGAAACCGCTGACGATCCTTACCAGTAACGGCACCCGCATGATTTCCGATGCGCTGCGCCGACGCTGTCTGTACCTTTATATCGGTTATCCTGAACTGGAGCGTGAAGTGGCTATCGTCCGGGCAAAGTTTCCCGATCTTTGCGAAGATCTGGCACGGCAGATGGTCGAGTTCCTTCGTCAGGCCCGCGAGCTGAACCTGCGCAAACCGCCAAGTGTTTCCGAAACCCTGGATTGGGCCCAGGTGCTTTCAATATTGAAGGCAAAACAGCTGACTCCGGAAATGGTCGCCAATACGGTCGGTGTGATTGCCAAACACCAGACCGACCTGCAGAAGGTAACAGACCTGGCTTCACAGGTATTGGCCTAGCCATGGAACGAATTGTCGCCCATTTTGTTGCAGCTCTGCGTGAAAGCGGCATCCGTGTATCGCCCGGCGAAAGCCTGGATGCGGTCCAGGCCCTGGCGCTCTGCGGTGTGGAAGGACGCCGGTCATCCCGGCAACTCCTGCGCCTGACACTTGTGAAAAACGTCAATGATATTCCGCTCTTCAATGAAGTTTTCAACCGTTTTTTCAGCCGCTTCACATTCGACAACCCGGATCTGGATGTTCCCGGACTGATGGACGCTGCCATCATCGGCATGGAGGGGGAGTTCAACTACCTCAATGAAAGAAAGCATGATGATGACGACGAACCGGGTCCCCTGATCAAGCTTGACAGCGAGATTAATCCGGAGGATCTGGCAGAATTGAAAAGCCTGACCGAGATTGACCCGGACGATACGGACGGGAATGAGATAGTTGTGCAGATGAAAGGGTACCGGGGCAAGGCCAGGAAAGCCCCCCGCCCGACGCGCCGTTATACGCAGAATCCGCTGACAATTGAACTTAACAAGAGCGGCAGCGGCGCTGACAGCGGCATCACCTTTACCCCCGAAGAACAGGCCGCCATGCAGGATGTGGTCTCCCGTATGATGCTGCGCCTCCGCAAAGATATGAAGCGGATGAAGAATGATCAGAATCGCGGCAAATTGCACGTCATCAAAACCATCCAGAAAAATTACCGCCACGACATGATCCCGTTCCAGGTGGCTCTGCGCCGCAAACGCCGCCAGAAACCGCGCTTGGTGGTGCTCTGCGATGTCAGTTATTCAGTCAGCCACGCCTCCCGTTTCATGCTGCTTCTGCTGCATACCCTGCATAATCAGATGCTGGACGTGCGCAGTTTCATCTTCAACCGGGAATTGGCCGAAATCACCGAAATGCTGGCCAACATGCCGGTCAACGACCTGATGGTAACGATCGACAAAGGCGACATCGTCGATCTGGATGAAAACAGCAGTTTCGGACAGGTTTTTCTGGAGTTCAAAAAAAGATATCTGGAAAACCTGCGCGGCAGACCGGCCTTCATCATCCTGGGAGACGCGCGCAACAACTACGACGAGGCCAACGACTGGGTACTGGACGAGATCCGCGAGAAAGCCCGCTACATGCTCTGGCTGACCCCCGAAGAACGCGACACCTGGAGTCGCGGCGACTGCTTGATGGAAATCTACGGATCGTATTGCGACAAGGTCGAGGTGGTGAAAACCGTCGAGGATCTGAGTCTGGTCGTGGAAGACCTGCTGCGCGACATTTACGCTGACACGGCCCATCCGATTGACAAAAAACGCCTGCGGGAAGTCAAGAGTGCGGCAAGCGAGACCTACGATTCCAGGGATTATTACACCCGTGGCACGAGCGGCGGCAGCGAGCCGGCTTTCGACCCTGCCGGGCGCAGCCATTGGTAACGGATTTGAAAACTATTTAAAAACCATAAGGAGTTCAGAATGAGTTGTGACAGCAAACATCACCAAATGCATATGTGCGCGCTCAAGGCACAGGGCATGGACGATTGCATCAAGAGTTTCTCGGACAATCCCACGGTCGAATGCAGGCAGTGCGGCGCCAAGGCCAACAGTTCCAAAAACCTGTGCGCCGCCCACCTGATGGACACAGCGCCCAATGTTGAGGGTGGTCACGGTTCCGTTGACATCGCCGATGTCGGCAAAAAGCATGAAGGCTCTGTAGCAAAGAAAGATGAAGAACCGGAGATTGAAATCAAACAGGTGCCGGTGGATGGCATCTGCGGGGGATATTGAACCAGATGTTGAAGCAGGGCAACCGGTTGGGTGATTGATGTTGAAACAAGCGCCGGGATGGCCTGAAGAGGTTACATGAAACCTAATCTACCCATTCTCCTGGCCGCCAGGGCAATCCGCTATTGCTACCTGAAGGAAACCGGGAAACCTGCCAACCCTGAGGCGCTTAGCATCGAGATTACCAGGCGCTGCATAGCCCGCTGCGTCATGTGCAACATCTGGCAAGCGCCGGAAAACCAGCCGGAACTGAGCCTGGATGACTGGCTGGAGGTACTCGGTTCGCCGGTGCTGTCCGAGTTGAAAGAGTTGGACATCACCGGCGGGGAGCCGTTCCTGCGGAACGACCTCGCTCAACTCCTGCTCGGTGTCAGCCGGTTGAAGAAAGAACGCCTGCCGCAGCTGCGTTCGATTGCCATCACCACCAATGGCTTTCTGACGGAGAAAGTGTTAAGCGTGGTCAGTTCCGTGGTCGGCACACTGGAGCGCTCCGGAATTTCTCTGGTCTTTGCCTGCGGGCTCGACGCGGTCGGAGAGGTTCACAACCGGATCAGGAACTTCCCGGGGGGATGGGATCGGCTGCATGCCACCATCGAAGGATTGAAGAGTCTCCGGGAACACCACCCGAGCCTGGTCATCGGGATCAAGACAACCGTCACCCGGCACAATATCGACGAACTGGAACAGGTTTGCAGTTACGCCGACCAGCAGGGACTGTTCACCATCATATCGCCCTATATTCTCACTTCCAACCGCTATGCCAATATCGCCCAGAAGGAGATGCTGGCATTTTCAGCGGCCGAGCGGGATAAACTCAAGGTTTTTTACGACTCGCCACGATTCCGCTGGAGTTATTACCGGATGGAACTGCTCCATTTCCTGGAAACCGGTCGAATGGAGAAACCATGTTCGGCCGGCTTCAACTACTTTTTTATCAGAAGCACGGGGGAACTGTTTGCCTGCCCTATTATCGATGCATCGCTGGGGAACGTAACAGAGACGCCCTTGGAAGGGCTGATCAGCTCACCGGAGGCGTCCTGTTTCCGAAAAGGGGTCAGTGATTTCCCTGAATGCGCGACCTGTACGGAGCCTGGTCTGGAGCGCTATGCACTTCCGTTCGAGGGGAGTCACTATCTGAAACTGTATTTCAAAATGAATCGCCAGGATTTCAATGCCATGCACGACCACCTCGGTCTGGAAAAATACTTCCCACGGTCGGTTGGGCAAGGCGAACCATAAACAGCACCAGAGGAGAAACACCATGAGCCGGATGCTGCTTTCACCAGGTCGCTATGTACAAGGGGTCGGCGCCATCAAGGAGATCGGCCTGCACACCTGCCGCATCGGAACGTCCGCTTTGGTCATCGGCGGAAAAACCGCTTTATCCCTGTGCGGCCAGGATATTGTGGCGAGCCTTGCCGAGCAGGGAATCCCCTGTTACCTTGAATGTTTTCAGGGGGTATCCTCCCAGCAGGAGATCAGACGACTTACGGGAATCGCCGCGGCAAACCGGGCCGACATCATTATTGCCCTGGGGGGAGGCGCTTCGATCGATGCCGGCAAGGCCGTGTCGCATGAGATGAAAGTGCCGGTGATTGTCGTGCCTACCGTCATTTCAACCGATGCGCCCTGCTCCGCCCTGTCGGTTATCTACACCGAAGCGGGGGTCTTCGAGCGATATCTGTTTTTGCGAAAAAACCCTGATTGCGTACTGGTTGACACAACCCTGGTGGCCCAATCACCGGCGAAATTCCTGGTTGCCGGAATGGGGGATGCCCTGGCCACCTTCTGGGAATCGGACACCTGTTTCAGGAGCGGAAAACCAAATCCCCTTACCGGTGGCGGACAACCGACACTGGCAACCAGGGCGTTGGCGCGACTCTGCTATGACACTCTGCTTGAATCCGGCCTTCAGGCCAAGCTGGCCGTAGAAAAAAATGCCGTCACCCCGGCTGTTGAAGCGATCATAGAAGCAAACACCCTCTTGAGCGGCCTTAGCTCCGAAAACGGAGGGCATGCCGGAGCACATTCGATCCACAACGGTTTGACGACTTTGAAATCCACCAGGAACAAGCTCCATGGCGAAAAAGTGGCCTTTGGGGTGCTTGCCCAACTTGTTTTGGAAGGTCGCCCCTCAAGCGCCATCGAAGAAATCCAGAATTTCTGTTTCAGCGTGGGACTGCCGCTTTGCCTGGAAGATCTCGACATCGTAAACCCGACTAAAGAAGAGATCAGGCAGGCGGCGCAAGCAACCGTGGCCGAGGGTGAAACGATCCATTCAACCTGGTTTCCCGTTACCGCAGAACTGGTGGAAGCCGCCATCTGGACAGCAGACGCTCTGGGAACCCGCTATATAAAGGCCATCAAACAATGAAGCAAACTGCTGACAAGCCGATTTTTACCGACCAATCTGCAACGGAAAGCGACCTGAACAAACTGCTCCGTTCCAGGATACGTCAGAACGAACTTGAACTGCAGATCAACGAACTGCAACTAGCCAACGCCGAACTCGAATCATCACGGAACAAGTACGCCCTGCTCTATGACTTCGCACCTGTCGGATATTTCACCTTTGACCGCAACGGTGAAATCCGCACCGTCAACCTGACCGGAGCCAACCTGCTGCGATTGGATCGATCTCTGCTGATTGAACGCCGCTTTGAAAACTTCGTGTCCGACAAGGATCGTCCATCATTCACCGCTTTCTTAAAAATGGTCTTCGCCGGTCACGACAAAATGACCTGTCGCCTGCGACTGTCAACCGTTGACAACCAGCCGGTTTTTGTACGCATCGAGGCGATGGCCAGCGAAGCCGGAGACGAATGCCACGCTGCACTGGTGGACATCACCGAGCGTAAAATTGCAGAAGAGGCTCTGCGTGAAAGTGAATACAACCTGGCCAAGGCCCAATCCATGTCCCATGTCGGCTCGTGGCGCTCTGACCCGATCAGCGGTGAATTGCGCGTGTCGGACGAACTGCTCCGCATCATGGGTCTCAGCCGCGAAGAAGCGACTCAGGAAGCCATCACGGACCTGATCCACCCGGAAGACATGGAGTCGGTCATGGGCCATCTTCGGCAGGGGGCCGAGCAGGGGAGCAACTACGAAATAGAGCACAGGCTGTTGTTAAAAGACGGTACGACAAAATGGGTCTACACGATCGTGGAACCTTCGGTCAACATAGCCAGGCAGGTTGTGAGACTGTACGGCACAACCCAGGACATAACCGACCGCAAACGGTCCGAAGTGCGCTTGCGCAACAAAAAGAACGAATTGCAGGCGATCTTCGAATCGGTCAACGATGGCGTGATTGTTTTTGACCACAACGGAATGATTCAGAATTTCAATCACGTCTGCCCGCAATTCTTTCCGGACAAGGTTCTTACGGGCGGAAACTGCCGGAACATATTCCATCTCGAACACGACGCATCGCCGGACAGCTGCCCGGTGGAACTGGCCCTGCGCGGCGAGCGGGTGGAAACATCCCTGGTTTCCGCCAAGGATGGCAATATAATCCGCTACATTGATGTCACAGCCAATCCGATTAATGATGAGTTTGGAGAGAAAACCAGGGCGCTGGTTTTTTTCAGAGATGTGACGTTCAAGAGGCTTCAGGAACTACAGTTGATTCAGACCGACAAAATGTCCAGCATCGGAGTACTTGCCACCGGCGTGGCCCACGAAATCAACAACCCGCTCACATCGGTGGCCGGATATGCCGAAGGACTGCTGCGACGGCTTAACGACGATCCAACCCTGTTAAATGACAGCCGACTGGATGTTTTCCCCAAATATCTGGAGGTGATAGTCCGCGAATCGTACCAGTGCAAAAGAATCATCGGCAGCCTGCTCAATTTCAGCAGAAAATCCAACGGGACCATCGGACGTGCCGACGTAAACGGAATTATGCACGAAATACTTGAGCTGCTGCAGCATCAATCTAACTACAAGAATGTCGAGGTCGTGATCAACCTGCAGAAAAATATCCCGGTTGTACCCTGTGACCCCTCCGAACTGCGCCAGGTCTGCATGAATCTGCTGATGAACGCCTGCCAGGCGATAATGGACAAGGGGATTGTTGAGATAACAACACTGCATTCTGTTGAAGATCAGGCTGTCTATATTCAGGTGCGGGACACGGGCTGCGGAATTTCCCAGGAGGTAATCGACCGGATTTGGGATCCGTTTTTCACCACCAAGGAACCGGGCAAAGGCACCGGCCTCGGATTGGCGCTGACCTACAACATCGTCAAACGGCTGGGGGGGGAAATCAGCGTCAAAAGCGCTGTCGGTGAAGGGTCGCAATTTAAAGTGCGGCTGCCGGTTCGCTCCGGGCTTGAGAATGAAAACGGTCCGGAGCTGTGAGGCAAGGGGAACAACGGCTTTGCACCTCGATCAGATTTCAGGCAAGTTGTCGATATCACCCCGCATCCAGGAACTTTCGTTCAACTATTTCATAACCCAAAAAATCGGCCAGTTTCTTTGCAAAGTCATCACGTTTTTTCTCGTCCCTTGCTATACAGAATCCGAACCCATTTATTCCCTGGACTTCCACATGATAAAAGTAGCAACCACCGCCTGATGTGCCTCCGGAACTCCATCGTTTAAATGTCAACAAGACTCCTTTCTTTGGGAGTTGGACCGATTGATCCCGCTCTAAATGAAACAATTGAAAGGATTTAACAGCCCTGCCCAGAGAAGGTATGAAAGTCTTTTTCTGGATCGTAGCTCCAAACAAAAGAGTCAGTATTGCGAGCGGCGGACAGAAGATCAGCGAAAGCAAAAGCATGATTCCCTGCTGATTAAATGCATAATTTATCAGAACAAGACACGGGATGCCAAAGAGAATGCCCAGCCCAATCCTGGGCGCCCCGATTCTTGACCTTACGACAAATCGCAACGGATCATCAGTATTAACAACACTCTGTCCTATATCCAGATTGGTGTCATACAAGATATTTTTAAAATATTTGTTCTTTGTGCAGTTCATTTTTTGCATGTTTGTGGAGTTCCGGAGACCATATACAGGACTATTCTTGATTTCGCTTTGGCCCCGGTTTTTGCGGCCGGAGTCCATCTGCCGCACCGTTACAGAAACAGGTTAATCAAGACTGGCCTCAACCCCTTCAGGATAGAGGCGAGGGAAATAATACCCCACCATAGATGCCGGTAAACCGAGCATTACAGGTCCCTTTTCTGAATCAGAAACTAAATAACCTTTTTCCAACAAACTACTTACGACCCTACGTGCTGAACGTTCAGGCATTCCGATAATACTTGGGATTTCTCCGCGAGTGATTTCCCCGCGTAAGAATACATCTCTCAGTAAATGGCCGGCTTCAGGTTTCAATGCGCCAAAAGAGACTTGGCGATCAACCACTGCCTGTATTCTTTTCTGCATTCCATCCAAACCTAATAGGCCTGACATAAAGTCAATCTGGTCAATGGCAGTTTTAAGGAAAAACCTGCAAAACCCCAACAGTCCTGCTTGTGTCAAATTCCCCCGGCCATCCAGTTCTCCTCTGCGAGATTGATCTGCCCCTGCCAGGGAAGCAAGATATTCTTCACGATTTCTTGCGAAACCTCTAGAAACAGTCCACAACCCATGGCCATCTATTTTTGCCTTTTTAAGGTAGGCATGAGTCATAAGGCGCGTGACTCGCCCATTGCCATCCAGAAAAGGATGAATCCACGCAAGACGGTGATGAGATGCCGCAGCAGCGATAACTTGACTTAACCCTTTCAGCTTTTGAGGATCGTAGGCATCTTCGAACCTTTTCATAAAAGTGCCCAGGCATTCTGATTTAGGCGGCAAATGCCTCCCGACCTCGACCTCTATTTCCCTTGTTTTGCCAGGTATCACCTTTGCTGTTTTTCCATCCGCATGCTGTACGAAAAGATACTCCTCCGGCATCCGTTCATAAAATTCTTTATGTATCCAGCACAAAAAACTCTCGCTTGTAACGATTGTTCCCGGATTAGCCTCGATGCGTGCCTCGATGCATTTCTGAACTTCTATATGTGCTTTGCTTTCCAATTGTCTTGCTCTTTTTGCAGGATCACTGGAAAAGTCTTCTCGCATAGCACGATCAATGTCTACAGGATGGGTGTTGTGCCCTTCTATTAAATTAGAATAGTAGCTGTTCATTTTTCTTACTAACTCCGCGATCCCTCTACGGGTAACGGGATGAACAGCGGCACTTATTCCGGCAGACTTACGAATCACCTCAATAGCCAAATCGTCAAGTTCTCCCGAAGGATCAGCGGGCATCATCGGTTCCATTTCAGAAACCTTTGTATAAAAGCCATCTTCCATGTGGATTCTCCATACGTAGGCCAGTATTTTGGCCGATATCAAAACTGGTATTTTTAATTAATTGCGAACTAGCTTTTATATGTGTCTTCTTAGCTGCTCTAAAAAATTGGCCGATTTACAGGACAGTAATATAAATTAATAATCATGTAAAAACAAGTTGTTACAATTAACTAAACAGAAAAATATCGAAAGTTTTGGCCGATGTTTTGGCCGATGTTTCTTGTAACGTATTTTACCCAGTAAATAAACATTTTTTTGCTTTACTAATTTTTATGGCCGATGTTTTGGCCGGCTGGAGGGAGTTCTGGAGTGGTGAGTTCTGGTGAGTTCTGGGGACTGGTGAGTTCTGGGTGAGTTCTGGGGACAGTATATAGAACTATCCTTGATTTGTGAGTTCTGGGGACAGTATATAGAACTATCCTTGATTTCGCTTTGGTCCCGGTTTTTGCGGCCGGAGAGTTCTGGAAAGCTGGGTTTCAATTTGATCAACGAACACCTCCTCACCAAGCGGTCTGCCAGAACGCTCATGTTTGCGGAATGTGGTCATTTCCTCTTCTGACGACAAGGATAGTAAATTCCCCCAGTTACCGACAATTGAAAGTAATGGTTCAACTTTCACCAGTTTGTCATCTTGAGCCGATAGATGGGCCTGGGCGCTGCTCCACGGGTATTCCTCAGGACGGGCAACAATTCCGGCGGCAACCGGGTTCATTTCAACATATCGCGCAGCTGCCAGCAGATAACGTTCGTCCATCGGAAACGACGCAAAACGTTCCTGCCAAAGATGGCCACGCCATTTCTCACGAAAATTGATCCGGCAGGTATAACGTCGATGAGCTTCACCTATCGCTCTGGCAAGACCTTCTTCTGATTCTGGCACTGCAATCAAGTGAACGTGGTTGGGCATCAGGCACCATGCCCATATTTCTACACGGCACTTGGCGCACCATTCAGCCATAAGGTCAATGTAGGCTGTATAATCGTCGTCACAAAAAAAGGTCTGCTGGCGGCGGTTGCCGCGCTGGGTTATGTGGTGTGGGATGCCGGGGGCTATAACTCGTGCTATTCGTGCCATGGATGGAGCATAACAGAAATAAATCACCTGTCAATTAGATATACTGTCCCCGGAATTGCCGTCGAAATTGCGGAATTGCCCCGGAATTGCCAGGCCTGGCTTCTTCATCTCTTAACTAAACGTTTATGCCGATATGGCGACCGTCAGCCAGTTCAACATCCAGGGACAATTTGCCGCCAAGCGCCTCAATGTAACGCTTAAGAGAAGAGATTTTAACCTCATGGCCGCGTTTTTCCAGATTGGCAACGGAGGGTTGCGATATACCAAGTGCAGTCGCCAAATCATGTTGCGACATCTCAACTGATTGACGTAATTGAGCAAGGCGGAGTTCAAAAATTTCTTGATCTGCCTGAGAACGTGCAGCCTTTACGACAGCAGGGTCAATTTTTTTAATTAATTCGGAAAGTTGCTTTGCCATAGCTTACTCCAGTTCTTGCAGATAATTCAGGAATTCACGCTCTGCAATAGGGATCATGGATTCGTAAAAAAGTTTATTTCCGGTTTTATCACCACCACACAGCATCACAGCCTGACGGAGAGGATCAAAGGCAAAAAATACCCGGTACGGTTTGCCTTTGTGTTGTACGCGGAGTTCTTTCAGGTTCTTTACCTTGTCAGTTCCTTTGAGACTATCAACGTGCGGCCTACCTAACATAGGACCGTATTGCTCAAGAACCAATATGGCGGACAACACGTCTTGCTGCTCCGAAGCATCCAAGCCTAGAAACCAATCATCGAAGTATTCAACCGTAACTATTTTCCACACCATATTTCATTTCCTTAAATAAAAAATAGCTTAAAAGCTATATAATGTCAAGGCTATATTTGTGAGACTAATTCCGTTGTCATCGATTATTTATGTAGATGACAGCCGCAATGACCACCGTGAGTAAAATCAGGAAAACCATCCCGTTTCTGCGCTTGTTTGCTTCATTGAACTCGCTCTTAAACGATTCAGGACGCCCGCGCAAGACCCAAACGAGATAAATACCTGCAACCAAAATGCAGGCGAAGAAGGCATCTAAAGTTATTTTTGCTATTGTTCTTTCCATTTATTAGTCCAACGGTTCGGGAGATCACCTGACGGCTTCTAGTCAGGTGCATCTTCCTGATTGAAGCTTGACTATGATTCTATTGCACTCCACTTGCCCCCGGCACCGCGATAAGTTTCAACGCTTAATTCAAAGATTCGCTGGCATTGAGGACATTGGAAAAAGTAGTGCATGTAGTCCGGCCACGGCTCGTGGTCTGGAAGATCGGAGAATATAGGTTCATCAAGTCCGATTTGATCGCTAGGCCAGTAGCTACTCTGTTGAAGCGTACCATCTATCAGATTATCCCGAATAACACGAATTGCTCTTGTAAGATCAAGTGGGTTCTGGATACTTACGGTGCGATTCACTTCTTGACAATGTTTGCAATCCGCCATGATCCATTTTCCTTTTGCTTCAACGGGCCAGGAGATCACCTGACGGCCTTTTGGTCAGGTGAATCTTCCTGGTTAGGCATCAGATTCGTGTCCACAATCTTTGCCCCCCCAGTCCACCAACTAGGTGCCCCAACGGCATATGAGGAAACTTTATCTCCTAGATCGGGGCGATAAGGGCGAACACGGAGAACAGCAACTGCAAGAGCCAGAGCAAAAAGACCTACGGCAATTTCAACAGTGACAACACCTCCAAGAAGATCAGGGTTAAGGGTCTGATGGCTGAATGACTGTTCAGCAGTACCACGAAACTCTGCCCATTTTCTGGCTTCCGCTGGATGGTAAAAGTGATAAATTCCCCAACTGATAAAGCCTGTTCCAGCTATCGCCGCCATTATGCCAAAGCACCGCACCATGACATTGAATATGCTCCAGTGAAGGCGTTCGTTGTATCCTTGCATTTAATCCTCTTGTTCTTGCCTAACGGGTCACGGGGTGTGCTGCTTGACAGCACCACCCCGATGTTAGATTCCACTTTCTTGGTCATCCTCAGAATTTCCCTCAGGCGCTATTCCAAGCATGATTGCAAGCCTGTAAGCCTGTTTTATGGCTACTTCATAGTTCTCTGGGACAACATCCAAAATCGTATAGAACAGGAGGTCGCCACCAAATGCTTCGAATCCGATTCCTTCTTCAGTCAAGCAATAGTTTATGAATTCAGACGTCAGAATTGAGGCAGTAGCAGTGTTGTCATCCGAGATCACGTCGTATTTGTCAATCAGTGGCGTGGGATAGGATGGATCATGCTTTCGAAGGCCAAGCATGTCGCCAACTTCGACAGAAAACGACTTTGATTTCACGATGAAATGTGGCAGGTGCGAAAATTCGTCTTTCAGAAGAACCGCAAGACGTCGCGTTGTAGTAAATTTCCCACCTGTGGCTATAGTGAAAATACAGGCATTGACACCTTTATAGGTACCTTGGAAATAATCGCCTGTTGCTGGAGACGCAATACTTGAAGTGAGACAAGCATATTTATGTTTTCCTAAAATTCTCTTGAACTCTCGGCCAGATATGCGGCGGAAGGCAATTTTCGCGACAAATAAGTTGGCTTTTCTTTTTCTAAAGTATTCGGTGATTAATGCCAGAACGCCTAATACACCTGCGATGGTGACAACCACTAGATTGTATGTATGGTGATTCTGGCTCATAGATTTTCAGCCTTTAGTAATCAGTTTTTAAAATCTAACGGGCCGGGAGATCACCGGGCGGTTTTTCGGCCCGGTGCATCTTCCTCGTTGGGACAAAGTTTTCTTCGCTTGTTGGTCTCATAGACGATGGTGTTGAAAATTGCCGCAATCAACGCATTGATTATCAGAGAATAAATGCCAAGTTGCGGGATTGTTACAATTGCCCAAACAATGGCTTCTTTATCTCCGGATGCAATTGCAACTATATGAAATAAAACAGAGCTTGCAAAACCAGATAAAATAACGTTCTTGCCTGTAATGTCAGTTTTAATAGCTTTTGAAAGCTCTCCAAGTTTTATCACATGGGCAGAGAGCATGATGGCTATTCCAATCAGTCCAACAATTATCCAAGGAATGTACTCTTTCATTTAGCCCAACTCTCAGATTGTTATTTCAAATAGGTTTTATGGTTTTGTATTTATTGAAATACCAAGCGATAAATATCAACGATGCAAATGGATGAACTGTAAAAAGGCCAATAAAGATGAGCACCTTTTTGACTGATTCTACTTTAAGCTTGTAGGCAAGGTATAGAGACCAGGCGAAAACACTATAAAGAACGCCGAATGCTATCCAGGCGAGAAAGGGCATATGTCTCAAAGTTCTTCATTCCTTTCCTATTCAGACCAACGTCTCAAGGCACCAGCGGCGGAGCGTCAGCGGAGACCGCTGTTGCCGCTGGTTGGCTCTCTACTTACTGGCTGTTTCCACTGCGGCCCATATGAAAAGGTTAACATATTCTCCTTTTGCTACTTCTTTTTATCCTTAGGTAGGTAGCATCCTTTATAAAATGATACATTGCAGTTCATGTTTCCGTCGTCTACGGTCATACCAGCGCTCCAAATACTATCCGTTTCAGCAAAAAGTCCCACAGGAATAACCGGTATCAAATTAAAACCTGCATATGAAAAGATAATGTGGGTTCCATTGATTTTCCATCGATCCAGCATTCCGTTAGTAAATTCGAATTGTACAGTCTTACTTCCAACGGGTACTGCAAGAGGAATAGGCAACAACGCTATAAGAACTACACCTTTCCACCTTAGTCCGTCTGAATAATGTAGGACTGTTTTTTCTCCTAAATTTTCAACCTTCAGTGGTTCGCCCCATTCGGCTCTAACATCATTGATAGTAAATCTTGTCGAATTATCAATTGGCTTTGACTTCCAGGTGTAATCTGATTTCAGCATGCAGTATCCAAAAGCATGATACTCTCCCTTTTTGTACAAACTTTGATCAGAAGTGATTTTTTCCGCTTCACCAATAGCACCTACGCCTACGAACGCACATCCTGTCAACATTTGTAAAATAATCATGATTATTAATGCATTTTTCATTCTTTCGTCCTCTTAGCCAACGGTTATGAGGCGCACCAGCGCGTCAGCGCCTGTGTGCCGCCGAGTTGTTGGAATTGTTCTTTTTATTCCTTACACTCGGCTATTGCTTTAGACCAAACGTCTCTCGTCAACTCAGGAACCGATACTCCCCGTGAAAGTGCTTCATATGACAATGTAAATGCATATTTGAGACTGCCGCTTGCTTCGTTTCTCAATTTTTCGACGGGTCGAATAGCTTCCAGAATTCGTAGATCTGCGCAAACATGTGCAATCAGAGTTTTCTTCCCCATTGGATATTCAGTTGATTCCAGCATTTTTAGTAGGGTAGATCTAACCTTGTCCTTTTCATCTTCAGAATCTAATGAGTCGAAATATTTCGTTTTCCAGTTTGAACTAACGCAGAAATCATAGCTTTGACCGTGGATAGTTCGCCACAGGTTAGCTTCGTATTCACTCTCCATGTTTTGGGGTGGATACACTGTTGGTTCGGTGGCAGGCGAATGCAAAATATTTGAGAATAGCTTTCTAATCATTTTTCCATTCCAACTCGTAGATCACAGGTTTCCGTATATAAGTAACTTGTTCCCTATATAAGCAATCAGTTACCTATATAAGTAACTTTGAGGTTACCTATATCTGGTGCCAAATATCATTTGCGCCACCCAATAAAAACCATCTCACCCTACCCCACGGCCACACACCTGTCAACGATCACATCATTCAGAATCACGACACCGGCTCCCTTGCATCTGCCTGGGGCAAATTGCGCAGAAACAGAAAAACAAGCGGCGGCAGGACTATCAGAAATGAATACAAAAGATAGCTGAAGGTCTGCCCTACCCCGCGCCTGTCGGCCAGCATCCCCACCAGCGGACCGGTGCAGACAAACAACAGCCGGAAGCAGAGTGACTGCAGCGAAAGGATACCGGCCCGGTTGGCGGAGGGGCTTTCCCTGTGGGTGAGATTGAGCATCATCGGCCCGCGCAGCCCCCTCATGCTCGTCAGCAGATAGTAGAACAGAAATCCCCACAACCCGCCAACCATCCCCAACCCCAAATAACCAGCCAGGATCAGGATTAGAAACAGGATCACCATGGCGCGATCACCCAGATAACTGCCGGTGCGGTGGCTGGCCAGGGAAAAGAGCGCCACGGTCAGGTTGGCCCCGCTCCAGATCGGGCCGAACCAGGTCAGCGGCACCCCGGCGTACTGCATATAGGGCTGAATCAGCCAGACCGGATAAAAGGAGGCGATACCGAGCACCGAGTTGAGCAGGATCGTGTAGCGTAAACCCTTATTTTCCACGAAGGCATAACGGGCGGATTGCAATGCCTCTTTCAGGTGGCTGGCGGGAGAACCGATATTTCTGGGAGGCTCGACCAGTGTGCGGGTCAGCAGCAGGGCCAACAACCAGACTCCCACCTGAAGAATAAAGGGAAGTACCGGCGCGTAGGCATAGAGCACCCCGGCAAAGACCGCCCCCAGCGCTTCGCCGCACTGGGCAAAACCGCTCATGCGCCCCTGGTAACGGGCATAAGACAGCTCCGAACCTTCCGCCTTGAGGGTTTCGTACAGCATGGCGCTGTCCGAACCGCTGATGAACGCCAGTGAGATTCCCAGCAGGATTTCGGCGGCCATGACATGCGCAAAAGAGGTCGCAACCGTGTAGACGCCCCAACCGACCATGCCGAGCAGGGCGGACAGTGTCAGGGAAACGCGGTAGCCGATCCGGTCGCTGATGTAGCCGCTGGGATACTCCATCACCACCATCACGACCGAGAGAATTCCCTGTAGCAGCAGGATCTGGGTCAGGGAGAGGCCGATGTGATCTTTCCAGAAGAGCGTGATGATCGCCATCGGAAAGAGCGTCATCTGCAAAAAGGAAAAGGCGTACAGTTTATTGATGTTGGAACGGGTGTTTTTCATGATGTGTTATGGCAATCCTTAAATACAGCGCTTAGCCACAGAGTTCACAGAGGACACAGAGAAAATCAAAATGCACTTTACAAGAATGACCTGAATGACA
Organism: Geobacter sp.; assembly: GCA_009684515.1. Lineage (GTDB taxonomy): Bacteria > Desulfobacterota > Desulfuromonadia > Geobacterales > Pseudopelobacteraceae > JACRCG01. The sequence continues at coordinate 117,323 of WKKS01000006.1, read as the reverse complement.
GGGTTAAATAATGAAAAAAACGTGAAAGTACTTCTGCAAAGCCTTTGTTCAGTTTTCCTCTGTGTCCTCTGTGTCCTCTGTGGCTAATTGTTTTCCAGGTTCAAAGCCTTAGCGCCGGCTTGCCTGTTCATCAAAATATCTCCGTATCATCAGGTTGTGCAACGGGAAACCGAGTTCTACCGGTTCTTCGATCAAGGCGATCTCCTGTGTCTCCGATGACGAAAACGGCTTGAAGCAGCTTTTGGGCTGATTCGCAGCCAGTCCGAAGATCACTATGGTGTTGTCCAGACCATTCTGAACGTCATAAAGGCTGATTTCACTGATCGGCACCAGTATGCCGGTTTCCTCGCACATTTCACGCTGCGCCCCCTCCTGCCAGGTCTCGCCGCTGTCCACATACCCACCCGGCAGAACCAGAGTCCCTTTCCTTGGCTCGATGTTCCTCCTGGCAACTACCAGAGCGCCATCCACCGGCACCAGCAGCACAACCACAGGGATCGGATTCAGGTAACTGGTCTTTCCGCACTTTGCGCAGAGCCTCGGCCACGTCTCTGCACTCCGGAATCCGGACCCGCAGTACGAACAGCAGGAGTTTTTCTCAAACATGTATTTCCTTCCCTTCAAATGGACTCATTACATTATTTATCAAGGTATGCAGGCATCATTCCGATTCGATGGTACAATCAAATACAGAACATGGGTTTATAATACTGTAGATATTATCCCCATTGGGGCCATTATCTACATATTGTGATTCCTGGCGGTCGTCTCGGAAATCAGGCGATGTCCGATTTCTCCACACTTCGCAGAGCAGCCAAACAATGACCCTGCTCGCAAACCCTCTAAAACAGCGCCATATATCATTGTTATATTTTTGGCATTGCCGTTGCAATGTATACGGCACAAACAGCGCATCCACAATTGGAGCGAAAATGAAAGGAGAATACCATGGAAACAGAAGTTCAGACAGAAGTAACATGCAGTGAAGAGCCCCGCATTCTGGAGGAAATCCAGGTTGAAGAGCTCGCAATCGACGGCATCTGCGGGGTTTACTAGTATGGCTGCGGCAGGCATAAAGCTGCATCCGTCCTGCCGCGCGCGGCAAGAGAGGTTCGGTCTCCTGTTTTACGACTGCAGGGGACCGCGCCTGCTCTTCGCTGCAACTGGCACACTGATACCGGCCGATTTTTTCGTGACACCGCGTCGCCGGGATGAGTTTCCCGACGGAACTTCCGAATCGCAAAAACCGGCTCTAAATAAATTCATATCTCAACTCCTGGAAAAAGGATTTCTCCATGAGCAATAAATACGTCGAAATGGGAATGCGTTCCCCGGTAAACCTGACCTGGGAGGTCACCCTGGCCTGCAACCTGCGCTGCAGCCATTGCCTCTCATCTTCGGGAGAAAAGGCCTGCAACGAGCTTTCCACAGCCGAGGCGCTTGATCTGGTTGAGCAGCTGCACACGGCTGGTGTCTTTCAGGTCAATTTCGGCGGCGGCGAGCCGTTTATCCGGCCCGACTTTGAAGAGATTCTGGCGGCCTGCCACTCCCACGGCATCATGACCTGCATCTCCACCAATGGCACCCTGTTCACACCCGAACTGGTGGCACGTCTTTCAAAAAACCGGCTGGTCGCCATCCAGGTCAGTATGGATGGGGCCAAGCGTGAGACTTGCGATGCGGTTCGCGGGGAGGGCGTCTTCGACGCCGCCACAAAGGCCGTCAAACTGCTGGCCGCCACCAAAATCCCGACCAGCATCAATACGGTTCTTACCACTCACAACGCCGACGAGATTCCGGCCATGCATGAAATGGCCAATTCTCTGGGTGTTTCGCTGCGCGTCAGCCGCTTCCGCCCATCAGGACGCGGCGCCGACAACTGGGAAAGTCTCCGCCCTACCCCTACCCAGCTGATTGCGTTTTCCGACTGGCTTGCCAAAAGCGGCGATGTGCGCACCGGCGACAGTTTCTTCTCGCTGACCAGTCAGGAGCGCCAGGGATTGGGATTAAATTTGTGCGGAGCCGCCAAACTGACCTGCTGCGTCAGCCCGACCGGCCACATGTACCCTTGCGCCTTTCTGCAGAGCGATCACTTCGAGGCTGGCGATCTGCGCAAGAACAGCTTCCAGGAGATCTGGGACGGTTCGGAGATTTACGAATCCTTCCGTAACCTGCGGATTCATTCCTGCGAAGAGTGCACACGTTTCGACCAGTGCCACGGTGGCTGCCCGGCGGTTGCGTACCACCTCAAAAACGATATCAACGGCGGCGACCCGGAGTGCCTGGAGCGCTGTGTGACATCCATCGCCGACAGCAGACTGGCGGAAGCAGCCTGATGAACTGTAGGGGCAACCCCATGTGGTTGCCCTGATCGGGCGGCCACACGGGGCCGCCCCTACGAACACAATTATCCTTTTAGGAGTTACCACCATGATGTTCCCAAACCTGTTCTCACCCCTCAAAATAGGTACGGTCGAGGTTAAGAACCGCATCTCCTTTCAGCCGCATCTGACCAACCTGGCGGTGGGCAACCTGCCTAGCGAAAAGCAGATGTACTACTGGGGTGAGCGCGCCAAAGGGGGCGCCGGTCTGATCATCACTGAAGAGCTGACCGTTCATCCGACCGATATGGCCTACGAGAAACTGATCGACGTTTATCATGCGGAGGTGATTCCCGGCTTCAAGAAGATCACCGACTACGTGCACCAGTACGATTCCAAGATCTTCGCCCAGATTAACCACAACGGCCAGCAGGGGGACGGAAGTATCTCCCGTCTGCCGATCTGGGCTCCCTCGCCGGTTCCGGACGTATTGTTCCGTGAGGTACCCAAGGCAATGGAACCGGAGGATATTGAAGAGGTTGCCCGCTATTTTGCCAGGAGCGCCATCCATGTCCGCGAAGGCGGCTTCGACGGTATCGAGATGCAGTTCGGCCACTCCAGCCTGGCACGCCAGTTCCTGTCGCCATTGACCAATCACCGAAGCGACGAGTACGGCGGATCGCTGGATAACCGCATGCGCGCACCGCTCAAGTTCATCAGCGCCGTCAGGAAGGCGGTCGGCAACGACTTCACACTCGGCATCCGCATGTGTGCCGACGAGATGATCCCGGGCGGCCTTGACCTTGGCCAGGTGCAGGAGATTTGCGGCCTGTTTGAAGCCTCCGGCCTGATCGACTTCATGGATCTTTCCATCGCCACATTCTACAACCTGTATCTGGTGGAAGGTTCCATGCATACTCCGCTGGGCTACACCATTCCGCTGGCGGCCGGAGTGCGCGAGCGCATCAAACTGCCGGTCTTCTGCACCGGCCGCATCAACGATCCGGTCATGGCCGAAAAAGTTCTGGCCAGCGGACAGGCCGACATGATCGGCATGTGCCGCGCCCTGATCTGCGATCCGTTCCTGCCCAAGAAAGCCCTGGAAGGGCGCATGGACGATATCCGCTACTGCATCGCCTGCAACCAGGGGTGCATCGGACGCATCGGCATGAACAAGTCTCTGGGCTGCGTCCAGAACCCGGCCGTAGGCAAGGAAAAAGAGTGGGGTGAAGGCACACTGCAAAAAGCCGGCGTGAAGAAGAAAGTTACCATTGTTGGTGGCGGTCCGGCCGGTATGTGGGCTGCCAAGATGGCCAATCGACGCGGACATCAGGTCACCCTGATCGACCGGGGCGAGAACCTTGGCGGGCAGGTTATTACCGCCATGAAAGGGACCGGACGTGACGAGTTTGGTGTCATCATCCGCAACGAGAAAAGTCAGATCGACAAATCCGGCGTGACTGTCAAGCTGGGCGTGACGGCAAGCACAGAACAGATTGTTGCCGACAAGGCTGATGTGGTGATCGTGGCCACCGGCAGTGTCCCCAAGAAACACCCTGTCGGCGGCGCCGACGGGCCGGCGATCTTCAATGTCGTACAGGTACTGAACGGTGAGGCCGAGCTGGGTGAGAAGGTTTGCCTGATCGATTACGACGGTCACCAGCGGGCCACCGCAACCGCCGAATTCCTGGCCAACCAGGGCAAAAAGGTCGATATGATAACCTCCAGCCTGTTTATATGCGCCGAATTGGGACCGACCCAGGATCTTTACTCATCAAGACAGCGGCTGCTTCAGAAGGGTGTCACATTTACCCCGGATATCGCCGTGATGGAAGTCGGCGGCGAGGCAGGAGCCAAGACGGTCAAAGGTTTTAACGTTTACTCCAATATCTGGAACGAGTGGGGTCCCTACGATTCCCTCGTTTTGGCCATGGGTCAGCAGGTTGACGATGACCTGTATATGAGCCTGAAAGGAAAGGTTCCGGAACTGTACCGGATCGGCGACTGTGTTTCTCCCCGCAAGGTCGATATGGCCATCTGGGAAGGACACAAGCTCGGGAGGGAGATCTGATGGGCATCAACGGCAAAATTCTCGTTTTTGTCGATCTTCCGGGCGGCGAACTGGATGAGACCGGCCGTGGCCTGCTTTCCTACGGGGCACGGCTGGCCGGCACCCTGGATGCCCCCTGGGGAGCGGTTACTCCGATCGTTCCGGTGGGAGAACACCTGGCCGCTTTCGGTGCCTATGGCACCCCGATAATCACCTGCCTGACAGGTGGCGATGAACTGCTCGATACACCGGCGCTCTTTGGAAAAAAACTGGCTAAGCTGGCACTGGATGAACTGGCGGCAGTCGTCGTCCTTCCGCATAACGACCTGGGGGCGACCCTGGCTCCTGTCCTGGCCCACGAATTGGATGCGGCTATCATTACGGAACTGGTTACGGTGCAGCAGAGTGCGGATGGAGTGCGGCTTTCCCGCAAGGCGCTGGGGGTTCGGATTGCGGAAACAAAACTTTGGGACTGCAAGCGGAATCTGGTAGCAACCGTGCCGCTACGATCTTTAAGCCAGGTAATCATGCCGACTTTCAAACCGACTATTCCATTGATAGGCTTCTGGAACGCAGCCGAAGAACCAACCGGCCGGACGACCCGTGTTATCGGCCGGATTCCCGCCGACCCGCAGACCGTCGATCTGACCGAGGCCGAAGTAATCTTCAGCGTCGGAAAAGGGTGCGACCCGGCCACCTTCGAGCAGTTCCAGGAATTATGCCGCCTGCTGAATGTTTCCTACGGCGTCACCCGTCCGGTTTACGACCTGGGGTGGACCGGTTTCGAACGAATGGTCGGACAGACCGGCCGCACCGTGACTCCAAGACTGTACGTGGCGCTGGGTATCTCCGGTTCCATGCACCATGTCGGTGGCATCAAGGATTCTCGCCGGATCGTAGCGGTCAACCTGGACTCAAAAGCCCCGATTTTTCCAAATGTAGATGAAGGGTTCGTGGCCGACCTGAAGGAGGTGCTGCCGCGCCTTCTGACACAGGTCAAAGCAGCCAACGGAGGTGCGCCATGAGCAAAGCTTATCAGGCAATTGTAATCGGCGCCGGCCCGGCCGGCTCCTCGGCCGCCCTGACCATGGCCCGGGCCGGTATGGATGTGGCCCTGGTGGAACGCGGCACCTTCCCGGGTGAAAAGAACATGTTCGGCGGGCTTCTGCACCGCATGCCTTCTCTGGAAAGAATCTTTCCGGATTTCTGGGAGCGCGCCCCGCTGGAGCGTCACATCGTCAAGAAGGGCGTCACTTTCATGACCGGCGACTCCAGCTTCAGCACAACAATTGAAGCCGGGAATTTCGACAACCCCCCCTACAACGGCTATACGGTCTTCCGCCCCCGTTTCGACCGCTGGCTGGCTGAGGAAGCGGTCGCTGCCGGAGCAACCATGATCACCCGCTCGACAGTCGATGAAATCGTGCGTAAGGACGGCAAGATTGCCGGTGTCACAATCCTGGGTCGCAGCGGGCAGCTCAACGCACCGGTGCTGGTCGCCGCCGATGGCGTCCTGTCGTTCACGGCCCAGAAGGCCGGTCTGCGCAAGCCGTCTTTCGACCCGGCCCAGATGGCGGTCGGCGTCAAGGCACTCATCGACATGCCCCGCGAGATGATCGACGACCGCTTCGGTCTGGTGCGCGACCAGGGCTTTGCCAACGAGTTTGTCGGCTGCACCGAAGGGGTCCGTGGCGGCGGCTGTTTCTATACCAACTACGATTCACTCTCCCTGGGACTGGTATTCCATCTGGCCAGCCTGCGCACCAGCGGCAAGACCCCCTACGATCTGCTGAACGCCTTTATGGAACAGCCCCAGGTGGCCAAGATGATCTCCGGCGGCAAACTGCTGGAATATTCGGCCCACCTGATCCCGGAAGGGGGCTATGACATGATCCCGGAGCTGGTCGGAGACGGCATCGTAGTCGCCGGGGATGCTGCCGCGCTCTGCAATGCCACCGGACTGAATCTGGAAGGAATCAATCTGGCTTCCCATTCGGGGATTGTGGCCGGAGAGGCAGTAATTGCCGCCCACCAGGCCAATAATTTCAGCAAGCAGGGGTTGACAGCCTACAAAAAGCTCCTTGAAGAAAGCTTTGTCATCAAGGACCTCAAGCAATTCCGCAAGGCGCCGCACATGCTGCACAACAACCGTATCTACCAGGAATATCCGCAAATGATGTGCGACTTCATGGAGAGCATCTACCGCATTGAAGGGGCCCCGAAAGAGAACGTGACCAAGCAGTTCCTGAAATCGGCCAAGGAAAAGGTCGGGCTCGGCAACCTGCTGGCGGACGGTTTCAGCGCCTGGAGATCACTATGAACATTGATGAAATTTTCGATAACACCAGCTTCAACATAGACCGGGAACCTCATATCGTCCTGGATACCACAATCTGCACCGGCTGCGATAACCGCGGCTGCGTCAACTCCTGCCCGGCCCGCTGCTACACCTGGTCGGAGGAGGATCAGAAAATGACCTTCGTGCACGACGGCTGCCTGGAATGCGGCACCTGCTATGTGGTCTGCCACATGAATGCCTTTACCCGCTGGCGCTATCCCCGGGGCGGTTTCGGGGTGGCTTACAGAATGACTTGATAACATAAAATCGTAGGGGCGGCCCCGCGTGGCCGCCCTGATGCAAATGGCAACCATGTTGGCCTTCGCAACAAGGGCAACCACACGGGGTTGCCCCTACAATCGTAATAAAAGGATTTTCCATGCCTGACAACAAACTAGACATACTCGTCCTCCTGCGCGAGACCAACGACCCCCGCCCCCCGGCCGGTGTCACCTCACGCGGCGCGGCCATCAGTGACCGCGGCCTGCGGCGCATACCGAACCCGGCCGATCTGGCGGCTCTGGAAGAGGCGCTGCACTTGAAAGATACCCTCGGCGCAAGCGTGACTGCGCTGGCCATCGGCCCGAAGCGGATGGACGACACACTCAGGCTGGCCTCATCCATGGGTTCTGACCGCGGCATTCGTTTTTGGGATCATGGCATGGATGGCGGCGACGACGTGGCCGATGCCAGGGTTCTGGCCCGCATCGTAAAAATCCTGTCTCCAACCCTGCTGTTTACCGGCAGCGCCCTTACTGACCGGGGTAACGATCCGGTGCCGGCCCTGGCTGCCGCAGCATTGCAGATGCCCTGCATCAACGCTGCTGTTTCACTTATCCCTAAAGCCGGACAGGTCGAGGCCCAACGTAAATCTGACCGGGGTGCACGCCAGACTGTCAGCGCCCCCCTCCCCTGCGCGGTTTTTTTTGAAGAGGTCCGCACACCCCGCTATCCGTCGGTTGATGCGGTCACAGACGCGGTGTCAGCAGCTGTCGAACTTTGGAATCTGACCAATCTGGGGCTTCCCTTTTGGGAGATCGGTGCTACGGGCGCTTATCTGACAGCCGCAGATTACGGTGTGCCGCGTCCCGACCCGGTCCGGGTGGTGACCCCCGACCCGAAACTGCCGGCTTTCGAGCGGATACTATCCCTGCTCTCGGGCGGCATCAAGGCCCGGGAAAGCAAGCTGCACACTCTTTCGGCCGATGACACGGTCAAGGGACTGCTGCAGATCTTCCGAGAAGAAGGATTGACACCATGATCTATCGTCTGGCGCAGAATGTGGAACTGCTGGAGCGGGACGGGAACAGTTTTCTCGTTTCAAAAACACCGCTCCGCGCCCTGCGCCTGAACGATTCCCTGACCAGGCTTCTCGAACGCGGCGTTGACGGGTCACCGATCAGCGCTTCCGAAAGCGAGACCGGCGTCATGGAACAGCTGGTGACAAAAGGATTCATGGAGCGGCTTCAGAGCACTCCGCAGCAACCTGCCATCCTGCCGCAGGTTTCGGTCGTAATACCGGTCAAGGATCGGGCCGATGAATTGAAACGCTGCCTGGCTTCGCTGGCTGATCTCAGCTATCCCCGACACAAAATACAGATCATCGTGGTCGATGACGGCAGTAGTGACGACTCACCGCTGGTGGCGCTGGAATTCGGCGCGCTGGTGGTGCCGTCGGGCGGAACCGGTCGTGGCCCTGCTGCAGCCCGCAACGTCGGCGCGGCCAAGGCAACCGGCGATATTCTGGCTTTCATCGATTCCGACTGCAGCGCCTCGGTCGGCTGGCTGGACGATCTGATTCCGGCTTTCAATGACCCGGCCATGGCTGCAGTTGGTGGACAGGTGGACGGCATGTGCACCGAATCGACGGTTGACCGTTATGAGGCGGTCATGTCCAGCCTCTCGATCGGCAATCGGGAACGGGTTGGTAACAGCGGCAATGACACCTTTTATCTCCCCAGCTGCAACCTGATGGTTCGGCGCAGCGCTTTCAAAAGTTCCGGCGGCTTCAAGGACGAGATGCATGTGGGAGAGGACGTGGACCTGACCTGGCGTCTGCGCGACAGCGGCTGGAGCATCTGCTACCTCCCGGCCGGCAACGTGCTCCATGAACACCGCAGCTCGATCCGTTCCTTCATGTCCCGCCGTTTCGATTACGGCACCTCTGAAGGAATGCTGCAACTGCTGCATCCGCAGCGACGGAAGCAGATGGTTATCCCGCCCCTGCTGGCACTGGTACTGGCACTATCTCTCACAGCTCCATTTACAAGCTGGTGGTTCCTGCTGCTGGCTGCATTGGTTTTGGCTGCCGATTCAGTAACCACCAAAATTGGTTTGTCACGCCGCAAATTACCGATCAGTTTTGCCTCCATTCTGGGAGGACGACTGCGGGCGCTCGGCAGCCTTCTGTATTACATCAGCTACCACCTGGTGCGCTACTACGCCACAGCACTACTGCTTGTCGCACTGATCGCCCCCAGACCCTGGTACTGGCTGTTTCCGGTCGCCGCCCTGCTGTGCGCCGCCGGGGTCGATTTTGCGGTCAAAAAGCCGAAGCTGTCTTTCTTCACTTTCAGCACAATTTACCTGCTGGAGCAGCTGTCCTACGGAACCGGAGTGTTCTGGGGCTGCCTGAGCCGCAGATGTTTCACCAGCTACCGGGTGGTCATCTCCCGGCAGATGGTAGGGGCGGCCCCGTGTGGCCGCCCTGCTGTAAATAAGCACCGGGCTGACGTTTGCAACCAGGGCAACCACGTGGGGTTGCCCCTACAGGATTTTTAAATTTTATTTAACTCCGAGCCCAACCGCCTACAGGAACCCTCCCACGGCGGCAGGCCATTGGGTTGCGCTGGAAACGGCACAGCCTTCCTTTGAAAAGGAGAATTTCACTGTGCCGGGCACAGATAGGGGAAAGGAGCAGACAGTATGGACAAGATTGCACGGATTGACATGGGGGCCGCAGGGGGCCCAAAGGTAACGGTTGGTGGTCTCGGTGATTACGCCGGTCTGGGCGGCAGGGCGATGACATCCCTGATGGTCGCAGCCGAGGTTCATCCGCTGGCCCACCCGCTGGGCGCAGAGAACAAGCTGGTTATCTCACCCGGCATGCTGAGCGGCACCACCGGCTCCATGACCGGCCGTTTGTCGGTCGGCTGCAAAAGCCCGCTGACCGGCACCATCAAAGAGTCCAACGCCGGCGGCCAGGCCGCACAGGTTCTGGCTCGCCTCGGTTATGCCGCTGTTGTTCTGGAGGGAAAACCGGCAACTGACGACATCTACAAAATCTACATTAACAAAGATGGCATCCAGGTAATTATGGACAACAGCCTCAAGCTGATGAACAACTACCCGGTCATTGAAAAATTGCGCAAGGAGTATGGCGACAAGGTGGCCTACATGAGCATCGGCAGTGCCGGGGAGCGCAAGCTTCTTTCCGCTTCCATCGCCTGCACCGACCCGGAACTGCGTCCGACCCGTCATTGCGGACGGGGCGGCGTTGGAGCGGTCATGGGCGCCAAGGGGATCAAGGCGATCATCCTGGATGACGCTGGCATGAAGATGCGTCCACCCAAGGATCCGGAAAAATACCGCGATGCAAACCGCAAATTCGTCGAAGGACTCCGCAAGCACCCGGTTACCGGCGAAGGTCTGCCCGCTTACGGCACCAACGTCCTGACCAACGTATTGAACGAAGCCGGCGGCTATCCGACCAACAACTTCAAGAGCGGACAATTTGCCAAAGCATCCGATCTGAGCGGCGAAACCCAGGCCGCCCTGGAAATCTCGCGCGGCGGCAACGCCACTCACGGCTGCCATCGCGGCTGCGTCATCCAGTGCTCCGGTATCTACAACGACAAGGACGGCAATTACGTAACCAAGCAGCCTGAATACGAAACGGTCTGGTCCCACGGCGGGCATTGCGGCATCTCCAACCTGGACACGGTCGCGAAGCTGGACTACATGGATGACAATATCGGCGTTGACACCATCGAAATGGGCGTCACGATCGGTGTGGCCATGGATGCGGGCCTGGCCGAGTTCGGTGACGATGCCGGCGCGATCCGCCTGATGGAAGAAGTTGAAAAAGGGACTCCGCTGGGGCGCGTGCTCGGCAGCGGCGCAGCCATCACCGGCAAGGTCTTCGGCGTCGAGCGGGTACCGGTCGTCAAGGACCAGGCCCTGCCGGCCTATGATCCTCGCGCAGTACAGGGCATCGGCGTTACCTATGCCACCACCACCCAGGGCGCCGACCACACCGCCGGTTACGCCATTGCCACCAACATCCTGAAAGTCGGCGGCGATGTTGATCCGCTCAAAACCGAAGGACAGATCGAGCTGTCACGCAACCTGCAGATCGCCACCGCCGCCATCGATTCCACCGGCATGTGCCTGTTCATCGCCTTTGCGATCATGGATCAGCCGGAAACCTTCCAGGCGCTGCTGGACATGCTCGGTTCCTTCCACGGCATCGAAATGACCGGCGACGACGTGGTGGCACTGGGCAAAAAAGTGCTTTCAGCCGAGCGCGACTTCAACACCCGGGCCGGTTTCACCAAGCATCACGACCGTCTGCCGCGCTTCTTCTACAACGAGCCGATCGCACCGCACAACCAGACCTTTATGATGAAGGACGAGGAACTGGACGAAGTTTTCAACTGGTAGTAAACTTTCGGTCGGTATTTCAGTCAAAATCACCCCTCATCCGCCCCTTTGTGGCCGGGTGAGGGGCTTGAATGGAGACACTTGTGAAACAACCTGCAACCGATCAGACCACAATCAGACCGCTTGAGAAAAGATTGGCATTGCAGCTGGCGCCCGACCGGTTGAATGCCTTTTTTCCGTTGCTGCAACGAGGCGTAACTGTTCCGGCAATCATGGGATGTTCACTCAGAAGCCTGCTCTGCGATCAGTTCGCCATCCCGTCAGATTACGTTACCGACCGCATTACCACAATTTTCATCAACAACCGTCCCTTGGACGATCTTGACACCACAATCATCGAAGATGGCTTGCGGGTAACCCTGTCGGCAGCCATGCCGGGGCTGGTCGGCGCCACCATGAGACGGGGCGGTTTCTACGCCGCCTTGCGCCAGGGCATCAGCCACGTCGGCAGTAATCGGCAGACAGCGGATGAGATGGGTGTTGTCCGCCTGAAACTTTTCAATTTATTACTGCCCGAGTTGGGGCCACTGATTCTGGCTCGCGGCCTGCTACTGGAACAGGACGAACTGGACGAACTCCTGATGAGACTGCCTGAATTATCGCTACACAATCCGAATGGAACCGGACGGACGCATCTCTCGGCAACCTTTGGGGAATAAAGATATGATTATCACTGTAAAACTTTTTGCCTCCTTTCGTAGCGGGCGTTTCGACATAAAAAGCTGTGAATACCCGCCTGGAACCACCGTGGCCGATGTGGCCGACTCCCTGAAACTGCCGCAGGGTGAATTGGGGATCATGATGATCAACAGTCGCCACGTCAAGCTGGAGCGGGTCTTGGTCGAGGGTGACACCCTGGCGCTGTTCCCGTTGCTGGGAGGCGGGTAAATGAGCGGAGCAGCGGACTTCATCATGGAACATTCTGCTGGAGGCTTGCTCTCCTGGCAGCATCAGCTGGAAGCGTCGGAGCGCTTCGGACTTTCGCTAGCGGAAGTTGAAGGCGTCATACTGGACAAGGGGCTGCTTCCGGGACGCTACCAGCGCAACCGCCAGACCATTTCCCAGGCTGATCAGCGGGAACTGTTCCGCTCCCGGGTCACGGTGATCGGCTGCGGCGGACTGGGCTGTTACGTCGTGGAGGAGCTGGCCCGTCTGGGCGTGGGACAAATCGTGGTGGTTGATCCGGATACGTTCGAAGAACACAACCTGAACCGGCAGCTTTACAGCACTCCGGAAAAGCTGGGAGAAGTCAAGGTTCTGGCCGCTCTGCAGCGGGTTGCCGAAGTAAATCCGGCGGTAACGGTCATTCCTTATCAAAAGGCCTTTTCTGCGGAAAACGGGAAGGGGCTGCTGGCGGGAAGCCGGGTGGCGGTTGATGCCCTTGACAACATCGGAGTCCGGATGGAGCTGGCCGAAATCTGCAATATGATGGGGCTGCCGCTTGTGCATGGCGCCATAGCAGGCTGGTTCGGGCATGTCACCACCCTCTTTCCGGGTGACGACACATTGCAGAATATCTACGGGCCTCAGAAAGCATCCAAAGGGGTTGAAGCGTCGCTTGGCAATCCATCTTTCACGCCTGCTCTGGTTGCCGCTCTCCAAGTTGCCGAAGTATGCAAGCTGCTGTTGGGTCAGGGCAAAACGTTGAAAAACAGAACCCTGATGATTGACCTGTTGAACATGGAATTTCAGGAACTGGAGCTATAAGCGGGAACGACCACCCGGCAAAGTTCAAATTTGTATCCAACCCCGTACAGGGAGTGAATATACTCCGTATCCGGCCTGGCAACCGCCAGCTTCTTGCGCAGCTTCTTGATATGGCTGTCGATCGTTCGGTCGCTGACAATCCGCTGATCAGGATAGATATGATCCATCAACTGCTGACGCCCGTAGATATGCCCCGAATTTGCGGACAGAAAGTTCAGAAGCTTGAACTCAACGGCCGTCAGCTCTAGCTCCCGTCCGTCAAGCACCGCCCGGTATTGTGATTCATCCAGAACCAGACCATCAACACTTTTTGCCTCGCTACCGGTGCTCCTCCTCAATACGGCTTTGACCCTGGCGACCACCTCGCGGGGACTGAACGGTTTGCAGATATAATCATCGGCTCCCAGCTCCAGTCCGAGCAGTCGGTCAATTTCCTCAATTCTGGCGGTTGTCATAATAATCGGAACCTGGGAAAATAGACGGATCTCTTTGCAGATATCCAAACCGCCCTTCCCCGGCAGCATCAGATCCAGCAGGATCAGCGCCGGTTGATGCCCCTGAACCCACGGAAGCACCTCCATCCCATCCCCGATACTGTGCGTCTCAAAACCGGACTGCCGCAGATAATCGGCGACAACCCGCGCCAACTTCTCCTCATCTTCCACAATCAGTATCATTCCATTCATGATCCGGCTCCCGGCAGTTCAATCCGTATCCACACCCCGCCAAACGGTGATGCTTCTGCGCTGATGCATCCATTATGGGCTTCCACAATATTGCGACAGATGGTCAACCCCAATCCGGCGCCGCCGGTGGAACGATTGCGGGAGGATTCCACGCGGTAGAGCCTCTCGAACAACTTATTCAACTCTTCCACTGAAACGCCGGGCGTTGAATCCTGAAAATCAACCGTTACGAACCGCTCTTTCCGCTGCAGCGTTATCTGCAGCCGCCCCCCTTTGTCAGTATATTTGAGGGCATTATCAAGCAGATTGGAAAAAAGCTGGCGCAGCCGTTCCGGGTCGCCATATAGGGCGGCCGGCTCTTTAGCGGGGAGACTCAGCTCCAGCGAGATTCCTTTTGAGCTGAATTGCGGGAGGTAAGTTCCTACAGCTTCCCGCAGCACACTATCAAGGGCAAGTTCGGTTTTCCGGTAGGTCAGCGCCCCCACGTCGGACAACGACACCTGATAAAGATCGTCTACCAGTCTTCCGAGACGCAGCACTTCGCCATGCAGCGAATTAAACGTATCCGGACCCGACCGCCGGATACCATCCTGCAGCGCTTCCAGCTCGCCCCGCAGAATCGCCAGCGGAGTCCGCAGCTCGTGCGAGATGTCCGCCACCCATTGACGACGGGCCAGCTCACTCTTTTCCAGAGTCAGGGCCAGCGAATTGAAATCGTTGGCCAGCTGTCCCAGCTCGTCATGCGATTTGACCGGTACCCGGGCAGAGAAAGTTCCCGCCGCCAACTGGTGGGTCGCCTTCGTCAGCAGACTGAGTGGCTGCGTCATTCTCCTGGCCAGTATCAGTGACAAAATGCCCGCCACCAGAACAACAACCACCGCCACCAATGCAAATGCCAGCTTCTGCTCTTTCAGAAAGCGCAGCTGCGGCGCGTCTGAAATATTTGTGCGCGGCAGCAGGCCAAGATATCCGACCACCTTTCCCTGATAGCGCAGGGGAGTCGCCGCGTTGTCGGCCGGCACCTCTATGTTGCTTATCAGCACCTTCCGTTCGGCATCCAGCAGGAACAGTCGCTGGTTAAAGTGGCGCACCATGCGCGGCGGCAATGGTTTATCCCGGTCTCCGCCGGAATGATGTTGCGGCGAGCCATCCTGTCTTCTCTCTTCACCTGGCGGGTTTGCTTCCGGCAACGATTCAGCAATCAGACGCCGCCACTGTTCCGGACGTTGCTGCAGGGAATCCCAGCTCTGCTCTTTACGGTAGTTGTCCTCCAGCATGCCGGCCAGGCGCGATATCCCGGTTTTCTCGACCGCATTGACATACTTCAAAAAACCCCTGCCGAGGCTCCAGTGCATGATCAGGGCCGAGCTGACTACCGCCAGTCCGGCAGCCGCCAGAATCACCAGAAACAGTTTGTGGGTAACACCGAGTTTCATAACCGCGCCTCCTGTGACTTTATTTTTATCACAGGTTGATCTCTAAGAGACATGCACAATCCGGCTCAAAATACATTTCCTTATTTTTTACACAATTCATCCATATTTCCTCCCTATTTCACTGTTATTCCTATTGTCACCTGACGGCAGAACCAAGCCTCAACCGGCCCATTTGCGACATCACCGGTAAAACGTGCGATGTCATTTACCGCGTTGCGGCACCTCCCCGCAACGCGGATTTTTAAGATGATCCAGGTCAGGAACGAATCATCGGAAAGGAGCGCAGGGATTCCGGCTGCATGTTGCATCAACCATTACAAACAAAGGAGAACACTCATGAAAAGACAAATCATTCCGGCGATCGCACTTATGGCAGCAACATTTATTGGAGGCACCCTGCCCGCACACGCCTTCGATGGACCATTTGAAGGATGTGACGGTCCACGTGGCGAGCATAAAATGAATCCTCAAAAACGGATTGACCGTATGGCAAAGGTTTTAAAGCTCAACGCAACCCAAAAGGAGCAGATCGGCGCCATCATGAAGGCTGAGCAGGAACAGGCCGAACCGCTCCGTCAGAAGATGGCCGAGGGACACAAGCAGATTCAGGCAGTCGTAAATGCGGCAACCTTTGATGAATCCGCCGTACGCGCCATTGCCGCGGAACAGGCTAAAACCAGGACCGAACTGCTGGTCTCAAGAACCCGCGCCATGAGCCAGGTCAATGCCCTTTTGACACCGGAACAGCGCGAACTGGCGCAGCGGCTTAGGGAATCGCGACCGGGGAAACATGGCCGTAAGGGACGTATACAGCCTGAAGGGTAAAATTGCCGTACGAGGCTTTGTGAAAGGAAAGGCATTAATGTCACCAGCACCAATTCCCATCCGCATGTTCTATATGCTTTTACCAGCCTTGCTGACCGGCTGCGTAGTCGGTCCCGATTACCGCACGCCGCAGCCGGTTGTGCCAACCGCCTGGCATTCCGATACCGGCGGTGGCCTGAAAACTGTTCCGCTGGAATCGGCCCGTCTTACCCGCTGGTGGCAGACTCTTGACGATCCGCTCCTTTCCCGGCTGGTGGCGGAAGCCGCCGCCAATAACCTGGACCTGAAACTGGCCGAGGCACGTTTGCGGGAAGCCCGTGCCCGGCGCGGCCTCTCCGCCTCGGACCAGTACCCTGCGCTGAAGGCCGGCGCCGGAGTCGATCACAACCGTTCCAGCGGGGAAATGGGCGTTGGGGGCGGCCGGGTCAGCGATGCGTACTCCGCCCAGTTCGATGCCAGTTGGGAACCGGACCTGTTCGGCGGCAAACGGCGGGCCCTGGAGGCGGCATCCGCTACCAGCGAAGCGGCAGAGGAGAATCTGCGCGACGTGCAGGTCAGCCTGCTGGCCGAAGTCGTGCTGAACTATATCGAGGTCCGCTCCAGCCAGGAGCAGATAAACATTACCCGCGCCACCATTACCAGCCTGACGGAAACGGTGCAGATTGCCGACTGGCGGCTCCAGGCCGGTCTGGTCAGCCAACTGGATCTGGAACAGGCCCGATTGAATCTGGAACAGACCCGCGCCCAGTTACCGGCGCTTTCAAGCACAATGGAGCAGTCCAGAAACAACCTGGCACTGCTTTTGGGCCGAAATCCCGGCACACTGGAAGAACTTCAGGCGGCTGGCCCCATTCCATCGGCAAAGGCACAGATAGCCATCGGCATACCGGCCGAAACCCTGCGCCGGCGACCCGATATCCGTCGTGCCGAACGCCAGCTGGCAGCAGCCACCGCCCAGATCGGCCAGGCCGAGGCGGACCGTTACCCCAATCTCTCCCTGTCCGGAACTATTGGCCTGCAGGCCTCTTCACTCGGCAATCTGCTGCAGCCCGGCGCCTACCTGTACACTCTGGCAGCCAACACGGCCGTAACGATCTTTGACGGCGGCCGACTCAGGCAGAAGGTCGAAATACAGAACGCCCTGCAGCAACAGGCCCTGATCAGCTATCAGTCAGCCGTAAAGAGCGCCCTGCGCGATGTGGAAAACGCGCTGACAGCCTACGCCGGGGAGCAGAACCGGCGGCAGTCACTACAGGATGCCGTCCAGGCTGCAAAAAGTGCCGTTGAGCTGGCCACCAGCAAGTATGCAGCAGGTCTGATCGACTTCCAGCCGGTTCTGGACAGCCAGCGGTCACTATTGTCCCTGCGGAATCAGCTGACCCAGAGCCAAGCCGCCGTCACCTCCAATCTGGCCCGGCTTTATAAGGCAGTGGGCGGGGGTTGGAGTAACAGCTCCGTGGATAGCAGCACGCCATCCGACAATTCTTCAGGAGAAAAATCATGACAGATTCACCCGCATCCGGATCGAACGTATCAGCCAGTGAGGTTGCCAAAACATTGGGGATCGAACAGAACAGGCCACTGAAATCCCGAATGAAACCGTACCTGCTTTGGGGCGGGGCTGCGCTGGTATTGATAATCGTGCTGCTGCTGTTCATAAACAGGCGCTCGTCCGCAAACCAGGTCAATTACCAGACCCAGGAGGTTACCCGGGGCAATCTGACTGTGCTGGTCTCCGCTACCGGAACCCTACAGCCCACCAACCAGGTCGAGGTAGGGAGCGAGATTTCCGGCACCCTCAAGAGTGTCGAGGTTGACTACAACGCCAAGGTCAAACGGGGCCAGGTGCTGGCGCGCATCGATACTGCCAAGCAGGATGCCCAGGTCAAACAGACCGTCGCCTCGCTGGAAGCGGCCCGGGCCAGAGTACTGCAAGCCCAGGCGACAGTCTCGGAAGCAAAGGCCAAGCTGGCACGACTGATTCAGGTCCAGGAAGCCAGCGGCGGCAAGGTGCCGTCGAAAACCGAACTGGACACGGCTCGCGCCACTCTGGACCGTGCCGTTGCCGACGAAGCAAACGCCAGGGCGGCCGTGACACAGGCGGCCGCCTCCCTGGAAGTCCAGCGCATTGATCTGGACAAGTCGGTCATCCGTTCGCCGATCAATGGCATCGTCCTGAAGCGGACGGCCGAACCGGGGCAGACCGTGGCGGCATCCTTGCAGACGCCGGTGCTATTTACCCTGGCGGAGGATCTGACCCAGATGGAGCTGCAGGTCAACGTGGACGAAGCCGATGTAGGCAAAATCCAACCGGACCAGAGCGCCAGCTTCACCGTGGCGGCCTATCCGGACCGAAGTTTTCCGGCCCGCGTCAGCCAGGTGCGTTTCGGCTCCCAGACCGTGGCCGGTGTGGTCACCTACACGACCGTCCTCAAGGTGGACAATGCCGAACTGCTGCTGCGACCCGGCATGACCGGCACTGCCAACGTTACCGTCCAAAATATTGACAACGCACTGCTGGTGCCGAATACGGCCCTGCGTTTTGTGCCGCCCGCAGCACCGGTCAAAAAGGCATCCGACGGCGGCAGTCTGCTGAGCAAGATCATGCCGCGGCCACCCCGATCGGCTCCCCGGACAGTCCAAAATGATAAGGAGAAACAGCCCCATGTCTGGATTCTGAATGACGCGGCCCTGGAAAAGATTTCAATCACCACCGGCATGACCAACGGCGTCCTGACCGAAGTGCGCGGCGACAGCCTGAAGCCGGGGACAAAGGTTGTGGTGGATGTGAGCGAGGCGGGAAAATAGTCATGGCCGAAACCACTGAAACTGACCATGTGCCGCTGATAAATCTGCGCAGCGTAACCAAGACCTACGGCAGAGGAACAGCCGCCATGCAGGCACTGCGCGGCGTGGATATCGCCATCGAAGCGGGTGAGTTCATCGCAGTCATGGGGCCGTCCGGCTCCGGCAAAAGCACCTGCATGAACATTCTGGGCTGTCTGGATACGCCGACCAGCGGCAATTACCTCTTCAAAGGGGTCGAGGTAGGGGCTCTCAGCCGCGACCAGCGCGCCCTGCTGCGCAGGCAATATCTGGGCTTCGTATTTCAGGGTTTCAACCTGCTCAACCGGACCACGGCGCTGGAAAATGTGGAACTGCCGCTGATGTATCGCGGTGATCCGCTCCGCACCCGTCACCAGCTGGCCCGGACGGCGTTGGATGCCGTGGGGCTGACCGGCTGGGAAGGGCACACACCGGGCGAGCTGTCCGGTGGCCAGCAGCAGCGGGTGGCCATTGCCCGGGCGATCGTCACCCGCCCCGCCCTGCTGTTTGCCGATGAGCCGACCGGCAGCCTGGACAGTTCGCGCAGCAGGGAGATCATGGAAATCCTGACGACTCTCAACCGGGAGCAGGGCATTACGATTGTGATGGTAACCCACGAAGCGGATATGGCCCGGTACGCCAGCCGGACGATCCATTTCCGCGACGGACTGGTCGTGCCGGAACACGAGACCGATCACAAGGGGGGACACTAATGTTCTGGAATGCTGTAATACTGGCCCTGCGGGAAATCCGGCGCAATGTTTTGCGCTCGTTTCTGACTATTCTGGGGATCGTGATCGGTGTGGCAGCCGTGATCGTGATGGTGACGCTGGGTGATGGCGCCACAGCCCAGGTCACCCAGCAGATCGCCAGCCTGGGGAGCAACCTGTTGATGGTGACCCCCGGCAAGCGGATGGGGCCGGGGCAAAACGTCGGCGCGGCACCCTTTACCGTTGAAGACGCCGAATCTCTGCGGCGCGATATTCCTCAACTGGCGGCGGTGGCCCCGATGGCCTCAAAATCCATGTCGGCCATCTATGGCAATGCCAACTGGTCAACCCAGATCGCCGGCAGCAGCAATTCCTATTTCGAAGTCCGCAACTGGAAAACCAGAACCGGCCGCCTCTTCAGCGACAGCGAACTCCGCTCCGGCGCGGCGATCTGCGTGATCGGCGGCACGGTGCGCAGCAAGCTGTTCGGCAACCAGGATCCGATCGGAGCCAACATCAGGCTGCAGAACATTTCCTGCCAGGTGGTCGGCCTGCTGGAATCAAAAGGGCAATCCACCATGGGGAGTGATCAGGATGACGTGATCATCATACCGCTACGCACCTTTCAGCGCCGCATTGCCGGCAATCAGGACGTCAACATCATCCAGGTTTCGGTGCGTGATGGTGTCTCCACCGCCCGGATACAACAGGATATCGAGCGGCTGCTGCGCGAGCGGAGGCATCTCTCGGCCAGTGACGAGAACAATTTCAACGTCATGGACATGAAGGAAATCACCGCCATGCTGACCTCCACCACCAAGATCATGACCGCCCTGCTGAGTGCGGTGGGAGCGGTCAGCCTGCTGGTAGGTGGCATCGGCATCATGAACATCATGCTGGTGTCGGTCACCGAGCGAACCCGCGAGATCGGTATCCGACTGGCCATCGGGGCTTTCGAGCGGGAGGTGCTGATGCAATTCCTGGTGGAGGCGGCGGTGCTGTCATCTTTCGGGGGGCTGGTGGGGATTACGCTGGCGCTGCTCAGTTCAGTGCTGCTGGCATCACTGCTGAAAGTGCCGTTTATCTTCAATGCCCCGATCGTGGCGGTGGCGTTTCTCTTCTCCGGCGCGGTCGGGCTGGTTTTCGGCTATTTTCCGGCCAGAAAGGCGGCACAGCTGGATCCGATTGAAGCGTTAAGGTACGAGTAAAACATTGCTACTTCATCAGCGTTTTCAAGGCCTGCTTGAGCAATCCTTCCACGGACACTCCGCCGGTGGCATCCAGACCGGCCAGCGCCTTGCGCACCTGCGGCTCTTTGTAACCCAGGTTGAGCAGCGCGGAGAGAACATCTTCGGCCACATCTTCTTCCGGTATCTGACGGGCTTCCATTGCAGGTAGTGATGACAGGTCCAATTTGCAGGCTTTTTCCTTCAGTTCCAGCACCAGACGCTCGGCAGTTTTTTTACCGATACCGGGAATGGTGGAGAGCTTGTGGAGATCGCCTTGAGCCAACGCCTGCGCCAGCGGACCGGGCTGGATGTTGGAGAGGATGTCGCGGGCCAGTTTCGGGCCGACACCGGAAACTGATATCAGCAGTTGGAAAAATGATTTCTCCAAACGCGTACGGAAACCGTACAGCTGGATGGCGTCCTCGCGAACGCTGGTGTGGATGTGCAGGGTGGCCGGACCGCCCTCCTCGGGAAGTTCGTAATAGGTGGAAAAGGGAATCAGCACCCGATAACCGACCCCGTTAACATCCAGAATGATGTGATCAGGCGATTTATAAGCTATTTTTCCGGTCAGCAGTGCGATCATAATTTCATATCCCTCCAGGAACTTTTCTGGCGTTTCAGCGCCACAGTCACTCCTGTTTTCTGTTTCAATTCGTAAGAGTTAATGTGGCAGACCGCCACCGCCAGGGCATCCGAGGCGTCGGCCTGGGCAATCTCCGGCAGCCCCAGAAGGGCTTTGAGCATTTTTTGAACCTGCGCTTTCTCCGCCCGTCCCTGGCCAACCACGGCCTGTTTGACCTGCAGCGCCGAATATTCGGCAACCGGCAGGTTGGCATGGACCGCCGCCACAATCGCCGCTCCGCGGGCCTGCCCAAGCTTGAGGGCACTCTGGACGTTGGTGGAGAAAAAGATGTTTTCGATAGCAACCTGATCGGGGCGATATTGGGCAATAATTTCGGATAATCCGTCGAAGATTCTCTTTAACCTTCCCGGAAAATCGTCGGCGCTGTCGGTGAAGATGGCTCCGTTATCAACATGAATGAGCTTGTTTCCAATCTGGTCAACAAGACCGTATCCGGTAATGCGCGAACCGGGATCGATACCGAGAACCCTCATCAGAATCCGCACCCGCCGCCATTTTTGGCGTGGTACTTCTGATGGTACGCTTCGGCTTCCCAGAAGGTGACGGCAGGCACAATCTCCGTAACAATCCGGCGTCGCAGGCGGCCCGATTCATCCAGCTTTTGCATTGATTCCTCCGCCATCCGTTGCTGCCCTGCGGAATGGAAAAAGATCGCCGAACGATACTGATCGCCAATATCCGGACCCTGGCGGTTGAGCTGGGTCGGATCATGACATTCCCAGAATGTCTTCAGCAGAGCTTGGTAGGAGATGACGGCGGGATCGAAGGTCACCTCAACCGCTTCGGCATGTCCGGTGCCGTGGCCGCAGACATCCCGGTAAGTCGGATTATCTGTGCGACCGCCGGTATAGCCGACCCGGGTGGCAACAACGCCCGGCAGCGACATAAAGACATCCTCCACTCCCCAGAAACATCCCGCCGCAAATGTAGCTTTTTCTGTCATGAAACCTCCATAAAGCAAAAGGGGCTCCGTAGAGCCCCTTGAAAACCTTTACATCATCTTTTCCATCTCATCCGAAGAAATATCAAAGTTTGAATAAACATTCTGGACATCATCGTTATCTTCCAGCCGGTCCATCAGCTTGAGCATGTTCTCGGCCTGTTTCCCTTCCAGCTCGGCCTGGGTCTGGGGGATCATGGTGATTTCGGCGTTAAGATGTTTAAAACCTTTGGCTTCAAGCGCCTCACGCACCTCGATGAATGCGCCCGGCTCGGTTACCACCTCGATATGTTCGTCCTGCTCGGCAACATCTTCGGCCCCGACTTCAAGGGCGGCTTCGAAGAGTTGATCGAAATCAACGGACTTGTCATAAATAATCAGACCCTTTTTGTCGAACAGCCAGGCGACGCAGCCGGCCTCACCCATATTTCCGTTGCATTTGGTAAAGATGCTGCGGATATCCGAAACGGAACGGTTGCGGTTATCGGTCAATACTTCCACCAGCACGGCAGCGCCTCCGGGGCCGTATCCTTCATACACGATTTCCTCGTAGGTAACCCCTTCCATTCCACCGGCACCTTTTTTGATGGCGCGCTCAATGTTGTCTTTGGGCATGTTCTCAGCCTTGCCCTTGTCAATGGCAGTCCTCAAGCGGGGATTGGCGGCCGGGTCTGCCCCGCCAAGTTTTGCGGCTACCGAAATCTCCTTGATGATTTTGGTGAATACCTTGCCTCGTTTTGCGTCGGCAGCTCCCTTTTTGTGCTTGATTGTACTCCATTTATTATGACCTGACATCGTTGCCGCTCCTTTTTGATTTCTTTTAACGTATTTTATTAGGCGGGGAAAGTGGATGTAATACGTTTTTTAGTTGCCTTAAAAAGCGGCAGATATTAGCATGCAGACATATCTCTGTCCAGAGGTAAATTACCGGATGTAAAGGAAAGTACGCCATGACATGCCACCGCAACATTCTTTCATCTGCTGTAATTTCGACCTTATTTTTACTCATTATCGGCGGCTGCGCCCTCATAAAACCGGTAAACAATGGCGAACTGCCGCCGCTCCTTTCCCAGGACGAGCTGATCCGCCCATACACCAAACTGGGTAGAATTCAGGTCACAAGGGAAACCTACGGGTCAGACTACTCAATGACGCCGGACATCAGAGAGTGGGGATTTAATGC
Organism: Geobacter sp.; assembly: GCA_009684515.1. Lineage (GTDB taxonomy): Bacteria > Desulfobacterota > Desulfuromonadia > Geobacterales > Pseudopelobacteraceae > JACRCG01. The sequence continues at coordinate 93,764 of WKKS01000006.1, read as the reverse complement.
GGTAAGGCAGGAAGCGGCAAAAATGGGGGCGGACGCAATCACCCTGTTTGAGGTGGATGGGCGCACCACGGTCTACGGCGTGCTCCCCTCGACCGAATACCGCGCCACCGGAATCGCCATAAAGTTCAAATAGGGCTTGACATTACCGGGAATAATTTTATATAAGTGCGGTTCGATGTAATTAATGGCGGCGTAGCCAAGTGGTAAGGCAGAGGTCTGCAAAACCTCTATTCAGCGGTTCAAATCCGCTCGCCGCCTCCAACAAAAACAAAGGGTTAGCCAATTCAGGCTGACCCTTTTTTGCGTCCATGGCTCCCAATTTTCAGCGTTAAGTTTGTGGACGAGAACAGACAAGGACGAATATTCCTAGACAAGTTTTTTTGAAAAGGGGCCATAGGGAGCCTATGAAGACTGTAACTAATTGTGCATAGCAACAGAACTCGATACCCATAATCCTAAGCATACGCTGTATTAGTTTTTCACTCGTTTCCCATCCTATTTCAAGGATATGCCACCCGGTATTTTTCAGGGTTCCTGCTGAGCAGTTCGATTCGAGCGTACAACCTGGGGTGGGTGTTTTCATTAAATGCAAGGAATTCGAGGCCGATGCAGGTGAACGTCGAATAAGTAACCCTGATTTCGATCTCGTCAGGAGTTTCCCTCCCCTCTGTAAATATCCTGAATATGCACGTCTCTCCCTGGGCGATCATGGCACTTTCGGAGAGACTAATCATCGCCCCCCCTAGAGATATGTTGATCACATTGCCTTTATGGCCGCCACCTTCGTATATCAAGACGCATTCTGCGTCAAATCTGATCCGTGGAAATTTTCGCTGCTCGATCATTACTTAATACTCCTTCTGCACAATGTGGTCTAAGCGCAGCGGCGAAGTGCAGCGGAGACAGTCTACCGCCGGGTTTCCGTAATTGAAAGTTTCTGGTTGTATTTGCTACACGAGACGCACAAAACGATCCGTAGAGTAGTACATTTCCATTTTGATTTTTCCTCAGAAAACGGCTTGGTCGCTGACCTGACGGCTTTATCGGTGCAAGAAACCCAATTGATATAATCAAAAAAAACCTGCTTCTTCTTTCGAAAAGGCAGGCTTTTTTGACATATAGTCAATCCGCTTCGACAACCCCTCTTCCCGTTCTGGGTAGGTGGCTTTGCGTCATCCGATCCCCCGGATTTTGCCTTTTCGGTGCAACTTTATTTTGGTAAGAATTACGCTTACAGAAGTCTACTGTCAACAGGGTTTTTCAAGTGAAGGAATTGACAGATTGACATTGTCAAATCACAAGACCTAAATAGAAAGACCTACAGATACTTTTTAAGGAGCATTGGATTGGACAGAACGAAGCAGCTTAAAACGCAAATTTGGCGGGCGGCTTTTTATTACCCAAAACTAAAGCCTGAAATAGTTGTACCATGTTTTTAAAAGGAATGGTATAACTAAAAGTACAGAGGAATTGCCATGTACGAAATAGACATCCAGACTCAAACACTATATGCAGAACTGATCGAGCTTTTGCAGATTGCGGAAGCATCAAGAACCATATCCAGCTTGAAAGGATCATTCTCAATCAAGGAAAATAAGGGGGAGGAATACGTCTATTTTCGTTCCTACAATCCAAGCGGCCAACTTGAAGAAATCTACATAGGAAAACGCAACGAGCAGACTGAACAGCTTGTGCGTGACCATGCCACCGGTAAAACAGATGTTGCAGAAATGGGTGGAACGCTTAAACGCCTCAGTCTTCAAATTCAAGCTGGCATCAAACAGCCAACCGACAAGACCATGACGCGAGTGATCCGCAGCCTTGCAGATGCAGGGGTATTCAGGAATGGCGCTGTTCTAGTGGGTACACATGCTTTTCAGGCCGCAGGGCTTATGCTGGGCGTTACTTGGACACCTGAAACAACCAGAACAATGGACGTTGATTTAGCAATAGAACGTAAAGTATCGGTAGCAATACCAATGATTGATTCAGACATTCCGGCCGCCTTGAACAGTCTAGAAATGGGGTTTTATCCAGTACCGAAATTGAACCATAAAGAACCTTCAACGAATTTTGCAATCCGTAAAAGTCAGATTCGGCTGGATGTATTGACGCCGAAAACTAAAGAGTCAGATTCGCCGGTATTCATCAAACGATTCAATTGTGCCGCCGAACCTCTCAGCTATCTATCGTATATAATGGAAAATCCATCTGTTTCGGTATTATTGGACACAGCACCTGTATTAATAAACATCCCACAGCCGGTACGATATGCCATGCATAAGTTGATCGTATCACAAGTAAGAGACGCATCGAGTGCCGCAAAACGGTCAAAGGATTTATACCAGGCATATCAAATTTTATCGCTACTGCAGGAACAACGACCTTTTGACATTCAACCGGCATGGAACAATCTTATAGAGCGTGGTCCCAAGTGGAAAAAATACGCAGAGGCGGGACTAGTGGCAATGGAAAACCTCTATGGAAGGTTAGACACACCATTAATTGCCATTCCAATCACACCGAAGGTAGAACAGAAAAAAGGCCGAGGGCGGTAATAAACTGACCTGATCGAGAGCAACAGTAAAATTGTTCCGGATTGTTTTCATAAAACCGATTTTATACGGAACAAAACGAGTGATACGATTGGTTAGCCAATTCAGGCTAACCCTTTTTTCGTTATCGATTACGACTAATGACGATTGGTCCTGCACTTCGCAATCGCCCTGCCAACCAGACCACACATTTCACTGTCAAACCTGTAATGACTCCGCTCTAAAAAGATTTGCACCAGGCCAGAATCAGCCCTCCTCCTGATGTGCCATTGCGAATAAAACCGGAATCCCATGAATATCCCAGATACAGCTCAGAATCCCATAAAAAACCACTCCCCACGCCAACGCTTGTTGCCGCTCCGGCTGTGTTTTTGAACAGAAATTTATTGGTATCCGTTACAGCGGCCCGGTCTGCCCAGATGAGTGTTTCGCGCAGATGAAAATAGAGGAAGAAAGTGATTTCGCGGCGATATTCAAGGACAGCCAGGGCATAGTTGGAGACGTAGACCTGATTGAACATGGTTCCGGGATAATTGGGGCGACCGAGATCATCCGACTCGACTGGGAACGGACCTCCACCAATTGTGATGGCGTTATATCGATCGGCGCTGTTAGGAGAGGTCACACCTCCGTGAAGGCTCAGGAAAATTCGGTTTTTTTCTGACAATCCCGGTATTCCACCGACCCCTGTCAAATATCCGTTAAACTGTACGTAATCCTGGGTATCCCTCTTACTAAAGATTGCATCCGGGATTGTGCCGAAATTTCCCCATTTGTCCCGATGCATGTAATCCAGATCAAAACCTGCTGCCACACCAGAGTGTGGAAGTTCCAGCAAATTTCTGCGAATAGCATCATATCGACCGCGCAGCTTGACGCCGTACAACATCGTGTCGGGCGGCAGCACCAGATTTGGCCCGGTGTCGCTTGTCCGTTTTGCGTAAAAGTACCCGATCCTGCCGAGCAGCTGAAGTCTTAGGTCGTTATCCACCTGATAAGGATCAATCTTGTAGCGTACCCCAGGCCCCAGCGAACCGATCACCGTGCCCCACAACGTATCTGAAGATTTTATCTCCCTGTTGTTGACCACTTCCTTTTGTCCAACCGGAAGTGTGTTGTTGTCCAAACGCGTGACAATTTCGAAATCCTTGAAGCTGCGGTCATATTCCAGATCGTTGACAAACAAACTTATCACGTTCCGGGTCCTGGAATTTTCCCAGACCCGTTTAAGATAGAGCGCCCCAATCGGAGTGCCGAGCGTATCCCCCTGATTAGGGGCGTAATAGATCCCCCCCAACATCAGGGCGCTCACGCTGCCGCGATCCCGGGCGGGGATACGCACAGACTTACCCATAAAAACCGTGTCAAAGGGTTCTCCGGCCAGCGGAGTGTGATATTTTGACACGTCGCCGGAAGCGGACTGATCAGCATCCTGATCGGCAATGGCAATACCCTGATTGCTCCAACATGGACAAAGAATCAAAACGGTTACCACCAGAGTTGTGATAAAAGCCACCCGCATACCAGCCGCCCCCACATAAACTGTGCTATGCAGCAGATCTTTACAAAATACCATGGCCAGTTCTTGCCACAACCCGATGGAGATCCGCCAGCCTGACAGAACAAGATCAAACGGTAATTATACACAAAAGCGGGGTTAGACCGATATGATCCAACCCCGCTTTATGAGGCTCTCAGACATTACTGCTGCAACCCTTTTCCGGGCTCCACCACAGATTGAACTCCGCCGGACAAATATCGCTAACATCGTCACTGCACATAATGATTTTGCCTGGCGCGCCTGGTTGTTCGCACAGGATCAACACCCAAAGTCACCCAACCGGAACTGCGCTTGAACTTGATGATTTCATTCGATTCGATGAGCTTATCCAGTACAAAACCTTTAACATAATCATTTCGTCCGTCAGGATAGTTGACTTGTATAAGCATGGCACCCCCCGAATATTGTTTTACGTCGAATTGTACCAGTTAATATTGCATTGGCAATTAGCCGGAGATAATATTTGCCGTTCGAACACAGCTGGCCAACTCCCCCATGAAACGATGCAAAAAGCCTGTTTACAGTCGGCAACCAGAATGCCCTGACAGGCTAATCGTCGTGTTTCTTATGTTTTTTGTGCTTTTTATTTTTGTAGTGCCCCTTGTGCTTTCCATTGTCTTTTTTCCCCTCATATTCCCTTTCCTGTACGATCACGCGTTCCCGCTCGATCACCCTCACCTGGGGTGGCGGTGGCGGCTGCGGCGTGCCGACCTGCACACGAACATTGGGGGTGCTGACATCGACACCAACCGCTGCCACTGCCAAACCTGCTGTTGCAACCACGACTGCAAAACCGCCTGCCAATTTCCTGATCATGCAAAACTCCCTTAAACACTTAATTATTTTACCGGAAGGTGATTATACATATTAAAACGACAATTACCAAAAAAATCCAGTTACCCCCCAGACCTGCCTCCTCCGACGTGTGTGATTTTTAACTATCCCCGATTTTTAAGTTTCGTGTTATAGTGACCTGCAACATTCAACTTCATGTATATCTCAAGCGAAAGGCGGTCACATTATGAAACCACTACACAAACTGATGTTAATCTCATCCGCACTCCTACTGGCACTGCCGAATATCAGCGCGGCTGCTGCTCCGCACGCCGGGCCTTATGTTTCAGGCTTCATCGGGGTTTCCGTCCCCAGGGACAGCACGGTGACAACCGATTACTTCAACAACTCTCCCAGCACCGTCGATAAAGTAGAATTCGACCCTGGTATCAACATTGGGGGAACCGGCGGTTATGATTTCGGCTATGTTCGTCTGGAAGGTGAAATTTCCTACAGAAACTCAGAGATCAAATCCATCACCGACCAGTCAGTCAACTACCGCTTCCGCAATCCGGACGGCAACCTCGGTGTGGCAGCCTTCATGGCCAACGCCTTTTTCGACCTTCACAACGAAACCAGGGTCACACCTTATTTTGGTGGTGGCATAGGGTTCGCGGCAATCCACATGAGCGACACATACGGGACTGACAACTCGGGACGTTTGCGTCTTTATGATGAAGGTGATGACACCGTCTTTGCCTATCAGGCAGGTGCAGGTGTTGAGATTGCGATTAACCGCAGATTCTCACTGGATGTCGGCTACCGTTATTTCGGAACCGACACAGCGTCCTTAAACAAAGATTCCCTCCAATGGAGCAGCCTCAAGTATGAAAGTCACAACGGAACGGTTGGGTTCAGAGTTACCTTCTAATCCCGCCTGCTGATGCTTCAGCAGATTTACTCATTAACGTAACTCAGCCGGTGCCGATCAATATCGGCGCCGGCTTTCTTTTTCCGGTTTTGCCGCTTTTGAAAGCAGCTATCTTCTGGTATAGTTCAACCATGATCGCCACCTCCTTTTATCATCTAGCCGTCTATACCCTGGTGACAGTCGCCCTGATCAGCGTGCTGCTAATGGCCGCCTGGTGGCTGGGAGCCAAACGCACCTCTCCGGCCAAGCGGATGCCCTATGAATCCGGGGTGGCGCCGAGCGGTTCCGCCCGCCTGGCCTGGCCGGTGCCTTTTTATCTGGTCGCTATTTTCTTCATCGTCTTTGATGTCGAAGCAGCTTTTATCTTCGCCTGGGCGGTGGTTTGGGACGCGTTGGGTATCGCCGGACTGGTCCAGATAACGATCTTCATAGTAATCCTGTTTGCCGGTCTGATCTGGCTATGGCTGAAGGGGGGCCTTGATTGGGGTCCTTCCAGGGAAAGAAACGCAGATTTTTCGCAATCTCTGCGTAAGTCTTCGAAATAGATCGTGCGACGTAGCGCTGCTACGTCTCCCCACTATTCCTAGACAGCCTTGATCTTGCAAAAACTTTGCGTTTCTGGAGACGTATTTTGAATGAAATACCGCAAAATGTAATCCTGACCCGCCTGGACGACCTGATTAACTGGGGACGCGCCAATTCGCTCTGGCCGATGTTCTTCGGTCTTTCCTGCTGTTTTGTGGAGATGATGACTTCCTTCACCTCGCGCCACGATGTTTCCCGCTTCGGGGCCGAGGTACTGCGCGGCACCCCCCGCGAGGCCGACCTGATGGTCATCGCCGGCACCCCTTTCATCAAAATGGCCCCCTCAATCCTGCACCTGTACGAGCAGATGGCCGAACCGCGCTGGGTCATGGCGATGGGGAGTTGCGCCAACTCGGGCGGAATGTACGATGTCTACAGCGTCGTGCAGGGTGTCAACCAGATTTTGCCGGTCGATGTTTATGTGCCTGGCTGCCCGCCACGCCCGGAGGCATTCCTGCAAGGCTTGATGCTGCTGCAGGAAAAAATCAGAACCGGCGAGCGCCCGACCCGCCCGGTCCTGCACATGTCCGGCGGATGGCAGGGTACGACCGTGCCGGTACTGGTTCCAGGGGAAACAAAGTCCAACGACACCCGTGGACCGGGCATGGAAAAGATTTCGATTCGCGGCGCGGCGGCCGGTCATCCCAAATCGTTCCAGCCCCGCTCGGACGGCATCTGGCGACCACCCGCCCCCCGTCACGATTATCCGGATTTTGATCTGCGTGGCGAATTGCAGCAGCTGTTCAGCGGTCAGGTTGCCATTGATGAATCCGCCACCGACATGCTGACCCTGCGGACCTCGCCCGAGCGGCTCACGGAGTTGGTTAAACACCTTAAAAACCGCAATGGTGCTTCCTTCAAGCGGCTGGAGGACATCGCCGCCGTTGATGAATCATGCCGCCTGGAACGGGATAAATTCCAGGATTTCACTGTCAACTACCACCTGCTTTCCTTTGACCAGCCCGGTTACCTGCGCATCAAGACCGAGCTGACCGGCGAGACCCCGGAAGTTCCCTCAATCACCTCTGTTTTTCCAGCCGCCGACTGGTATGAGCGGGAAGTATTCGACATGCACGGCATCCGCTTCAGCGGCCACCCCAACCTGCGACGAATCCTGATGCCGCACGACTGGGAAGGGCATCCGCTCCGCAAGGATCACCCCTTCCGCGCCACCGAGATGAAGCCGTATACGGTCGAAGATGCCCGCCGTCACGCCCCCCTGCCCGCCTCGGACTTCTTCGAGAAAATCAGTGAAGGCGAACTGCTGCTCAACCTGGGTCCACAGCATCCCGGCACCCACGGCATCATCCGCTGCATCATCAAACTGGATGGCGAGGAGATCCGCGACATCGACTTCGACATCGGCTATCACCATCGCGGCGCTGAAAAAATCGCCGAGCGGCAGCATTGGAACCAGTTCATCCCCTACACAGACCGGATCGACTACCTCTCCGGCGTGCAGAACAACCTGGCCTACGTCAACTCGGTCGAGCGGCTGTGCGGCATCACCATACCGGATCGGGCCCTGTACATCCGCGTCATGCTCTCCGAACTGTTCCGCATCGCCAGCCATCTGGTCTGGCTGGGGACTTTCACCGCCGACGTGGGAGCCATGACACCGGTCTTCTACACCTTCACCGATCGGGAAAAGATTTTCGACATTGTAGAAATGATCACCGGCGGCCGGATGCACCCGGCCTGGTTCCGGATCGGCGGCGTCACCGAAGACCTGCCGGAGGGTTGGCAGCAGCCGGTCAAGCATCTGCTGGAATGGCTGCCGCCGCGTTTGAAGGAATATGAACAGCTGATCAACGGCAACCCGATCTTCAGGCAGCGCCTGAAGGGGGTCGGCGCCATTTCCAGGTCGGAAGCTATGGAATGGGGGCTGTCCGGGCCCAACCTGCGGGCCTGCGGCATGGAATGGGACCTGCGGAGGAAAATGCCTTACAGCGGTTACGAGCGCTTCGATTTTGATGTGGTGACAGCCGAAGGGGGCGATTGCATGGCGCGCTACGAAGTAAGGATGGAGGAGATCAATCAGTCGCTGCGGATTGTGGAACAGGCCATGCGGGAGATGCCGGAGGGACGCTGGATCACCGAAGATTACCGCTATGTGCTGCCGCAAAAGCAGGACACGCTCAAGAACATCGAATCACTGATCCATCACTTCGTCAACAGCACCCGAGGCATATCGGCTCCCAGAGGAGAAAATTATTCAGCCATCGAAGCGCCCAAAGGGGAAAACGGCTACTTCGCCGTATCGGATGGCCTCTCGATCCCCTACCGCCTGCGGATCAAGACCCCCAGCTTCCCCCACATCCAGGCCCTACCGGTCATGAGCCGCGGCTGGCTGCTGGCCGATTTCCTGGCGATTCTGGGGTCGGTCGATTTCGTGTTGGCAGATCTGGACCGGTAAAAAATCCCGCGAAGAAGTTCACTCACGCCCGTCCAGATAGGACGGGCGCTCGACCGCCGCGAAATATCCAAACTCGACTCGACCATGTTTCAATCCTCGCCCGCCCAGATAGGACGGGCGCTCGTGAAAACATACCTCAAATTAGATCGTATTCACATGTTTCAATCCTCGCCCGCCCAGATAGGACGGGCGCTCGTTTGACAATGACAGAGATATTGGTGCAATATCAGTTTCAATCCTCGCCCGCCCAGATAGGACGGGCGCTCGGGTTTGGTTTTAGCAATCATCCGGGATTTTCCAGTTTCAATCCTCGCCCGCCCAGATAGGACGGGCGCTCCCGTTACCGGCCGCTACCCGGCGGCACGCATCATCGTTTCAATCCTCGCCCGCCCAGATAGGACGGGCGCTCGCCAGTGCGACAGTGAAGCGGCATTGGCCACCAATGTTTCAATCCTCGCCCGCCCAGATAGGACGGGCGCTCGGCTGTCCAGCTACCGGCCACCGGTAAAATGGGCGTTTCAATCCTCGCCCGCCCAGATAGGACGGGCGCTCCCGTTTCGGAAATATGTCCTCACAACTACAAAATCTAGTTTCAATCCTCGCCCGCCCAGATAGGACGGGCGCTCGTTTTTTTGTTCACCTGCCGTCAGGATCTCCACCGTTTCAATCCTCGCCCGCCCAGATAGGACGGGCGCTCGCGACATCATCATCGCCGCCTCAGTCTCCATAAGTTTCAATCCTCGCCCGCCCAGATAGGACGGGCGCTCCCAATTTTGCCTCTTCGTCGGCTGGCTTAACGTGGTTTCAATCCTCGCCCGCCCAGATAGGACGGGCGCTCCTCCGCCGCAAACGCCGCCCGCGCCGCACTGGTCCCGTTTCAATCCTCGCCCGCCCAGATAGGACGGGCGCTCGCGGCATCCAACACTATCGACTGCAACTCGACTGGTTTCAATCCTCGCCCGCCCAGATAGGACGGGCGCTCGTCCAGTTCGCCCGGTCGGACAGCAGTGTGGGTCTTGGTTTCAATCCTCGCCCGCCCAGATAGGACGGGCGCTCCATCACGCCGAAGTCGTTGCGGATGCCCTTCAGGTTGGTTTCAATCCTCGCCCGCCCAGATAGGACGGGCGCTCGGTGATGTCTCTCACGACCGAACCAGCACCGCCTGGTTTCAATCCTCGCCCGCCCAGATAGGACGGGCGCTCAGCGGCCAGATCGTCGTTGATGATGGTCTGGCGGGGGTTTCAATCCTCGCCCGCCCAGATAGGACGGGCGCTCTCAGATAAGGCCCCTCAGCTTCCGGAGCGGTTGAGTTTCAATCCTCGCCCGCCCAGATAGGACGGGCGCTCTGCCCCCTCAAAAAGAGGACAGTTTCCAACATGTTATCCCACCATTTTTGCGAACCTGGCGGGAGAGTTGCCTGAGCAGGGCACAACGTACTCCTCTTTCTCCTCTAAGCATTTGATTTTCATACATCGCGAATCCCCCCGGATTTCCGTATGAGCACATGGTTCGCGCACCGGAAAACAGAATTTCATGTTAACCCGTTGTTGAATGTAGGGGCTCATCCTTGTGATCGCCCTGGTTTTGATCTTGATGGCAATATCAACAGTAAAAGACGGGCGAATACAAGATTCGCCCCTACACCACCAGCGTCTCCTCATCAAAAAATACAGTTCTGGTTGCTCCATACTCCTCGACGCGTTTTTCTCTCGGTTCTGTCAGACGATAAAGACGAAGATTATCCAGCTCCAGCTTTACCTCTTTCAATAACCTTCGTCGAAGCTGTTCAAATTTCATTTCGTCCACCTGGCACTCAAAAACTGACTTCTGTACACGCTGGCCAAAATTCTTACAGACTTGAGCCACCCGCCGCAAGCGCCTTCGCCCCTCGCGTGTTTCTGTATTTACGTCATAACAGACAACGATCCACATACCTGCTCCTCATGAATGAATGTATGGAATATACGACTCAAGATCCCCCCGCAGATGACGAGCCAGCAAGCGCGCCTGGAGGTGCGGCAGCAGTCCGATCGGAGACTTCTCCGCCAGCAGTGGATGATCCACCTCCTCCTGCTTGCGCTTCTGATAGGCCGCCACCACCTCCTTGCGTCCTTTCTCATTCAGATAGACCGCACCACCGGGGCGTGGTTCGAAATGTTCAATCGTGACCTGTTTACGATTGATAAGCGTGATTGCCAGCCTATCCGCAAGGAATGAACGGAATTCCTCCATCAGATCCAAGCCCAGTGAAGGTCGGCCGGGGCGCGGCACATGCAGAAATCCCATCTGGGGATCCAGCCCGACACCCTCCAGGGCACTGATGCAGTCATTCAGCAGTAACGTGTAGAGGAACGAGATCAAGGCATTAACCGGATCAAGCGGCGGACGGCGATTGCGGCCGTTCATCGGCAGACTGTCCCGCTCCGCAGGTTTCATCATCAGCGTAAAAACATCAAAATAGGCGGCTGCCGCCTCCCCTTCCAGTCCGCGCACATGGTCGGTATCACGGGGCGTCTTCAGGTGAAAGAGCGCATCGGCCTGCACATCGGCGGATTTCCGCAGGCACTTCTCCTCATCCGGCGTCGCAGCCTCACGAGCACTGCGCATCAGAACATTGCGGGCATTCTTGACCTTGCCGGCGGTCATGGCGGCGGCAATTACTGTTGTCTTTGCATGATCCGCCACAGCCTGATACTGCACCTGACGCAGCAATACATTGCCGCTGGTCTTGCCGATCATGCGGCATTTGTAGCGCCCATTGCGGTCAAGGATCACCACGGCCCGGCCATCATCGGCGCACTTGCCCAGGAAGAAAGGGCTGATCATGACATTGCCCATGGTGACGATGGACCCGAGATGGTGCAGCGGCACCTGCAGCTTCAGTTCGCCGCCCACCTCCACCCGCACGGTCTCGTGGTCAAGAGACAGATAGGCGCCCTGGGTCATGATGTAGAGTGTGTTGAGGAGTTGTTTCATAGAGTCCCCTTTTTGTGCATTTTCGTAGGGGCGATCCTTGTGATCGCCCTGGTGTTGTTTGTAATCACCCTCGTATTTCTGTTTGTGGCGGTTTTTTCGTTGGTCCGATCACAAGCGGGCGAATACAAGATTCGCCCCTACATTTCAAACAGGCTGCCCGCTGCCCGGTGAAATCGCTGACGTTCGGCAACTACCGTGGGCAGGCATGATTCCTTTAACGAACAGTCTTCGCAACGCTTGTCGTTCACCGGCGGAGGTACAATTCGTTTCTCCAGCATATCGCGCACATCAGCAACAAGCGCCTCTACATGCTCGCGCATGTCATGAGTAAAGACCACCTCCCGCCGCTCACGTGATCCATGCCAGTAGAGCGCCCCCTTCTCCACCGGCACGCCGAACATCTCCTCCAGACAGAGCGCCTGGGCGCAAAGCTGGATGGTTTCCGGGGTTCCCTTGCGGTGGCTCCCCGACTTATACTCCACCGGATAAGGAACATCGCCGTGGAACTCCACCAGATCGGCCTTGCCGGTCAGATTCAGCCTGCGGCACCAGATGGGAAGCGCCCGTTCGAAGCGGACTCCTGCCAGTTCGTGTCCTGAAATTTCGTCCACACGTTCATGCACGTCCCGGCCGCGCATGGTGTAGAGATTTTCACTCCAGACCTGCTCAACATGGATCAAGGCGCACTGTCGCGGGCAGTAGGCGTAATGCTCCAGAGCGGAGAGCATGATTGGGTCGGTTGTTTCAGGAATCATGTGTTTTCCCCTTTTTGCTTCGTATCTCAATCCTTTTTGACGCTTCTAAAAAGTCCAGATCAACCGGACGTGGCAGCCTGTCTGTCATGCTGCGGTAACGCTCGTATTCCACTTCCGCTTTTTCTTTTGCCGTTTCAGCGGAAATAGTGCCGGCATGCTCCAAAAGCTCATGCTCCGAAAGTTTCAGGAAATCATCCAGTTTGGCGATCCATTCATTCATGGTCATCTGCTTGCGCCGCAACGCCTGGAGCTCGGCAAAATCTATGTAGGCAGACACAATCCGGTTGAGTCCATGAAGCTCATCTTCCGTGAGATAGTTTTTGGCAATGGCGACATCCTCTTTCCGCACGATGCCGCCGGGTCGTGTCGTAACAAGCCCCATGTACGGCTTGTCCGCATTAGCCCTTTGATGAATCACTTCAGCAGCAGTGTGGCCGTGGCAGGCCCAATGCATCTTGTTCTGCACCGTGGCAAAAAACTGCTGCGATATCTCCGTATTCGGTGAATAGTCGACACTTGTCGCATAAATATCCAGCACCTTCTGGTAAAAGCGCCGCTCCGAAGAGCGGATATCCCGAATCCGCTCCAGTTGTTCATCGAAATAATCCTTCTGACCTCTGCCCGGCGGGTTTTTCAGGCGTTCGTCATCCATAGCAAAGCCCTTAAGCAGGTATTCGCTCAACAGACCGGTCGCCCACTGACGAAACTGGGTGCCGCGATGGGACTTTACCCGGTAGCCAACAGAGATGATCATGTCGAGATTGTAATGATCAACCTGATAGGTTTTGCCGTCTGCGGCAGTTGTTGCAAAATTTGCAACAACTGCCGCCCGCATCAATTCGCCTTCGTTGAAGATATTTCGAATATGCTTGGAGATAACCGACTTATCCCGCTGAAACAGGCCAACCATCTGGTTGAGTGAAAGCCAGACTGTTTCACCATGAAACCTTGCTTCAATCCTGGTACGCCCGTCCTCGGTCTGGTAGAGAATGAATTCGCCGGTGGTAGGGATGAGGTTTTTCTGTTTTTTCATGTCAGTTGCCTTTGTAGGGGCGGCTCCGTGTGGCCGCCGAGATTTTTGGCGTCGCGTAGGGGCGAACCTATGTGTTCGCCCGGTCTTGAAGTTGGTTTATAATTTTTCAATCACCGTCACACCAGCAGGCATATTTTCCTGGGTCGGCACAAAAACATTGTACTGGTCAAAGCTGCGCGCCGGCGCTTCTTCTGCCTCGGCGGTTACCAGATCAAAAAGGGTGTGAGCCGGAGCATTGCCCATGCTTGAATCATGCTTGAACACAACCAGCTTACGCGCCGACATCTGACCACGGGCAGCAGAGCGGTCGTGCTCGAACATGTTAATCAGCGCCTGCCAGAACAATTCAAGATCTTCTTGGCCAAAGCCGGTTTGCGCGGCCAACGGCGCGGATATAAAGCCGTGACAGCGATAGAGGGCATAAGGAACCGTGAATTTGCGCCCCATGGTGCGGTTGTCTCCCTGCTGCTTCTCCGCCTCGGCTTCGGTGGCAACAGCCATGCGAGTGATGCTATGTTCCAGCGGCACCACCTGATCCACACTGCGGGAGAAAGTGAGCTGCACCGGTCCGCGTACCTGACCGGCATTTTCTCCGGTGGACATGACAGCACCGAACGTTCGCACATCATAGTATTTCCGACACATTACTTGCCGTGCGGCCTCGGTTTTCTCCCCTTTCTCCTTACCCTTGACTGATTCATCCTTATGGGCATCGGCAATCAGGTTATTGAGAATTGCCTTCTCTTTAACGAAGATATCGAATGTTTCCGAACATCCTTTTGCCAACTGGACAAAGTTTCTCACCTTGCGTTTGAGGCAGACATCCGTTACCAGGCCATGGCCGGTTTCGGGATCGATACGGGGCATGTTTCCGGCATCCGGATCACCATTGGGGTTACCGTCTTTCACGTCGAAAAAGAGTATGAAATCATAACGATTCTGAATAAGGTTGCTCATGGTGATTCTCCTTTGATTTGTATGGTTATGGTTATTGTTCTTTTTTGGTAAAAAAGTCTTGGCGCTGATGGTAATAGCCGACCGCAAAACAACCTTGATCATGAAGGCTGAGATGAGCCGGGAAAGCCTTTTCAGCCACCACCTTTTCCATGATCTCGCCAATCAGTTTTTCCAGGTTCACTGCCTGACCGCGATTCTCCAGCTTGGCGATATGATGAACCTTGAGTTTCAACAAATGGGGAAACACCGCTACCGGTGTACCGGATGCCGCACCGTAAAACCGGTCGCGAATAGTGGCGTTAATGCCAGGGCTGGCGCTCTCCTGTGCTTTTTCCAGTACAGCAAAAAGCCTTCCCAGCAAATAACCCGGATTGGTGTTGTTGGTATCGAGTGACATGCCGACCTCCTTCTCAGTTTTATTGTTTACATTCAAACGTGATTCACGAGACAGAAACGCTTTGATGAGCGCTGCGCGTGGATAGGTGACATCCTGCTCAGCACGGCAGCGGCGAATTGCAGAGGCGAGCAATGTCCGTGGATATGATCCGCCGGTAAGGATAGCCTTCATGAAGTCACCGGCCAGATTCGGCGGGATATTCTCCGACTTGCCCTGGGTTGCTGTTGATACCAGCAGCCGAAAGAGCGAAAGATACGGAGGCTGTTTCGGACCATGAACAATGGCACAATCTCCAAAATGCTGCTTGATATGCTGCGCCGCTTCCCCCACTGTTCCCGGATACCAGAAACGAACCGCAATACGGGCAGCATTGGGAGCAAGCCCAAGGACAAAGAAAGGTGTTAAGTCCTCGTCCAGCGGCGGTGCGCCTGCATCAGGAGCCTTAAACAGCTCCAGAACAGCAGCATTCTGTTGGTCAGGATTTTCCTTGGACGGTTCACCAAACACATCGGCAAAAATGTCTTCCAGTGGGCTCTTCCGTTCAGCCCAGAATACAGTGCTGCAATCACCTACCTGAAGACGTTGGCGGGAACCTTTTAGCAGCATCCTGTTGAGTGCGGTGGTATAGGCGAATTCAGCCCGTTTACCCACCGGCGCATTGTAGCCCTGTTCCTTGCCGAATGAGCGAAACGCTTCCAGATTGAATGACACGATGTTTGCCCCGGAGCTTTGTGCCCCCCAAACACCCTTTATTGCCGTATGGAGACGTACCGGAACATCTAGATCACCCGTAACAAGGCATGGGTGTGCTTCTACCGAGGGTGTTCCCTGTTTTGCGTCACCGGTAATCACGCGTTTAACGCTCTCACGTTGACAGACAAGGCAGGTGTCGCTTTCATAGCGGAAACTTACAATTGGCCCGGTATCCGAAATTTCCTGCCAAGCCGAATATGATTCAAGCGCGGTAAAATCACCTCGCTCAAGAAACGTTAGCACTGCCTGAATGCCCGTATCTTCAGGCGGTTCCGGGAATTGCACACGAATTACGTCAATGAAGCTCTTTAATTGTTCCTTCGCCTTTTCAGCCAGTTGATCTGGATTTTTTTTTGGATCAGGTTTCGGGATACCAAGAGCATAGTTGGAGGTGTCCCACAGAAAGTTTGCGGCAATGCCGCTGGTCTTCTTGACGCCTTTGGGTACGGTAAACAGACGACCCGTTTTTTTCTTCCCCTCTCCTTCACGGGTATCCTGAAGCCCGACGCACTCGCCTTGTTGATTCAGCACAACAAGAAATGGGATTTCCTTCTGTTCAAAGCCTTCCGGCGCGACATCTTGATTGCCTTCTTCAGCCATCCGCCGATAATAGCCATTCAGCGCCTGTAGAATCATCCGCGCACCTCCTGGCTGTCGAGTGACGGCACCTTCAAGCGGCCATTATCCAGACTGGCCCGAAAGAAGAGCGGGCGGCAGCCATCGCTGCAGAAATGGGCATTTTTTGCCTTATCGGCCCTGTTGTCATGGGCGATGTCATACAGCATCCAGCCAAGGTCAGGGCTTTCCCGGATTGGCTCCGGTAGTGCCTGATCGTGGAATACCGGCTCGAAAAAGGCCGTAAATTCCCGGCAGCCGAGAAATGGCTGGTTAAAACTTTGCCCCTTTTCAGCCCGGCGCAGAAACATCTCCTGAAACTTGATCGTCGTGTCTTCCGATCCAGCTTTGCCGGTCATCTCGAAACGGGCATGAATGGTGTAGGCCACATCCCGCAGGAACAACCCGGCCCGTTGCTGGCGCTGATCTTCGATGAACAGGTGCGGTGTCCGGGGCGACATGACGCTTCCCACCTCATTGCGTCGCACAGATTCCCAACGGATCGGCTTGAGCACGTCAATTTGCTCCACATGCCAGCGAATGGCCGGTTTCCAGAGGATCGCCTCCAGCACACCCCGCGCCGCCGATGGGGTCATGACGTCGTATGAAACCCGCTCGACCTTCATCTCCGGTCGTGTAAAGCAGGCATTCTCGCCCCAGACCTTCAACCGCAACAGGCGGCTTTTCGTTGCTGATTCATTCATGGTTCCTCCTTTCAGTCTATTAACACATCAACTCATCAGGCTCGTACACAATTGATTTATCAGGACAAAACCCCAGGTTTTCGTCATAGAGCGCCCCGTGACTTTGAATAAATATGCCGGAATAGATTTCACGTATCGCGCCGGAGGCCAGTAATTGACCATGCAGACGGCGTGGCAGATTGACCACGTACCGCTGCAGCTTGCGCCTCAACCAACGATCCGGCTGCTCCCGTTCCAATTGTGCCAGCAGTTCGCCATTTTGATAGCGGACAATAACCTGGGCCTGGGCCGCTTCGTCGATCAGTTTGAACTTATGTGCCGCTTCCCGGAAACTGAACCTGAGTTGGGAATCGTTCTGTAGCAGATTGATGATTTTCTCCTTGTCCAGGCGGCCCCCACGCACCCAGTAAAACTGTCGGAAAAATGCCTCAAAATATTCCGGTGACAACGCCACGTCTCCGTGCGCGGCAAGCAGGGAGCGGCCAATTTCCGCCGCCTGCGACAAGTGCCCAACCGGAATTTTGCTCGATGAGGCAAAGACAAAGACATCACCTTTTTCCAGCAGGCCTTCACGATTACATCGTCCGGCTGCCTGGGCAATGGAATCAAGACCGGCCAGCGAGCGGTACACCACCGGAAAATCTACGTCTACCCCGGCTTCAACCAATTGAGTGCTGATTACTCTCACCGGTTTCTCTTCCTTAAGGCGCTGTTTGATCTCCGTGATCTTGTCCGACCGGTGTGCGCCACACATGATGGCCGAGAGGTGAAATGTCCCTTCCGGCATCATTTCCCACAGGGTGCGGGCATCATCTCGGCGGCTGACAACGCATAATACTGAATTATGTCCTTTTAAACGTTCCGCCACAGCATCCCACCCCTGAGGTTCCTGCAAATTCCCCAGAATCGCAACCTCGGTCCGTTTCAATTGACTGAAAAGTGCTGCCGGATTTTCCATGATCTCCGCCACACCAGAGAGTCCCTTGAAGTTAAAGTCGGGGGATGCGTGCGGGCCAAGAGCCGGTTGGGTAGCAGTACTGAAGAGAATGGTTACGCCATAGTTTTTCTGAAGCTCAGTAAGCACCTCAAGAATGGGGTTCAGAAAGTCGGGTGGCAGAAGTTGCGCCTCATCGAGAATGACCACACTCCCGGCAATATTGTGCAGCTTGCGGCAACGGCTGGTACGGCTGGCAAAGAGGGATTCAAAAAACTGGACCGTGGTAGTAACGATAATTGGGGCATCCCAATTCTCGCAGGCGAGGCGAGAACGGGCGCTGTCGCGTTGTTCATCGTCCACATCCAGATTACTGTGATGCTCGACGACAACATCCTCCAACCTACTCCAGACCTTTCTGAACTGTTCAGCGGTCTGTTCGATAATGCTGGTATAGGGGATGACGTAGATGATACGGCGCTGACCATACCTGACGGCATGATTCAGGGCAAAGGCCATCGATGAAAGTGTCTTGCCGCCGCCGGTCGGCACGGTGAGTGAAAAAAGGCCGGGCGCTTCTTGTGCCTTTGACATGCACTGTTTGAGGATATTGGCACGGATAGCGTTGACCGGTGTATTTTTCGCCTTTACCTGCATTCCTTCCATGAAGCTGTTGAATACAGGCAGTAGCTCCGTCAAAGGCGGATAAACGCCTCGCTCCTGTGCCTTGCCTTGGTCGAAAAACTTTTCCGTATCAAGGAAATCAGCGTCCACCACGCAGGAAAACAACATCCGCAACCAAAAGGATTGTGATATTTCAGTGCCAGATTTGGCCCGTTCCATCGGTCGTGCCTGATTCAGGATATCTTCAGGAATACCCAACGCAAGCGCTTGATCAAGCAACTCTTTCTGTTGCAGCCGTTGCGCCAGCGAGGCCATGCCACCTTCGTTCCAGTCTGGCAAACCAGCATGGTGACCAGCAATTGGATAAGCAAAGATCCGGCCTAAGGGGCCTAATGTTTCAATTGCATGTAAGGCCCCGGCGGTGGAGTGATCCCCGCCATTTTTGCCAACATGGGCATTCGGATCATGCACCGAACGAATGTATTTCTGGAACCTCTCCGAATATTTACCCAGGTCGTGCCACAACCCTGCCAACCTGCCCCATTCTGCGCAACCGAATTGAGCCGCAAATTGCCCGGCAAGCTCAGCTGTTCTCCGCAGATGCTCTTCCAGTCCATGTACCCTGCCATCCTCCGTCAAGTGAGCTATCGCTTTTTCAACAGCCATCCAAGCCTCCCCACTCCGCCTTCCCACAATATCTGAAAAAACCTTCCATTCATCCCACCATAATCCGAGACAATCAACCCTAAAGGCGGGCGAACACATGGGTTCGCCCCTACGGATTCGGTTATGCCCACCTTGGTTTTCATTGTGCAAAAACGGGCGGCCACATGGGTTCGCCCCTACGGTGTCGGTGTTGCGTTTTGCGGGTTTTCCCGGTCAAGATGCCATTTGATCGGGTTTTCCTGGATATATTTCCGGGCGGTGTCCAATTCCCGTTCGTCCCGGATCACCCGTTCGTAATAATTGCGTTGCCATAACCGCCCGGGAAACGGCAGCCAGCCATGTTCGTTGACTCCGCGAATATATGCGTTGGTGGTCTTGGTCTTAAACCATTGCACAACCCTCTGTAGGGGCGGACCCATGTGTCCGCCCGCATTTTCCACCGCACCATAATCAGGGCGGACACGTGGGTCCGCCCCTACGAGGACAACGATTCCGTGAAAATGATTAGGCATGATCATGTATTCATCCAATGCGACAGCCGGGAATTTGTCAGACGATTTCAACCACCATTCGGACACCATGCGCCCCGCATCATTCAAGTTCATTTCCTCATCAACAACCTCACCGAACAGGCATTCCCGCCCCTGCGTACATATGGTTACGAAATACGCTCCAGCCGAGGAATAATCGTATTGCCGCAACCGGATCGAACGGCGATGGTGAATATCGGGATTGTATTTCATGATTTCCCCCAGTACCGAAAATAACTATCCATACCCACCTCCAATTCACCCCGCCCAAACCTACCACACCCTCACCCCGAAAAATATTCTTCTAATGTTTGCCGTGTAATCTTCTCCGCGCCCTACCCAAGAATTTGTTGCCATTTTGGGGTCATTTTACTGCTATCGATTCAGGAGGTAACCCATGGCAAGAACCATAACAGAAGAAAGAATTCCAGCCCGCAAGCCACGCAAAAAACAACCTCTCCATGGTCTGTCGGCAGTGAGACCGGCCCGCCTGGCGGTTTCGCGCAAGGAGCAGAAAAAAGGTTACGGCGAACTGTTGCTGCCCGAGGCGGTTCACCGCACCGCCCTGATTGCCGAACAGGCCGGGGTGATCGGTCTTTTTGTCAATGCCAAGGTTGATGCTGCAAAAAGTTTCTATCAACGCTATGGATTTTTGGCGATACCCAAGCGCCCGCTCCTACTTTTCCTGCCGATTGAAACACTCCTGGCTACAGTCTGATTCATTGCTCACACCATACCACGACTATATGACATAATAAGTCGCACAATAAATTCAGCTAATAAAAAAGGCCAAATCGCTTGCACGATCCGGCCTTTTCCTGAAACTTGTTCTAGCTTTATAACCACTCACCCCTGGCTATTATCAAATATCTCCGCAAAATCATCCTTTATTTCACTGAAAGCTTCCAGAATTTTAGGGTCAAAGTGGGACGGCATTGTCCTCCCGTCACCGTTCAGGATGATGTCACAGGTTTTGGCGTGGTCGAAGCCCGGCTTGTAGACACGACTGTTGCGCAGGGCGTCATATTGGTCGACCAGCATCACCATTCTGCCGGCCAGCGGTGCCTGTTCCCCTTTGAGTCCGACTGGATAGCCGGTTCCGTCCCAGCGCTCGTGGTGAGTGGCCGCAATTACAGCTCCCATCTTGAGCATGTTGTGGGGCGACCCTTTCAGGATTCGCTCCCCGATTGTTGTATGCTGTTTGATGATGCTGAATTCTTCCGCCGTCAGGGCCGCCGGTTTGAGCAGGATTGAGTCGGGAATGCCGATTTTGCCGACATCATGCATCGCGCTGGCGACCGATATGTCATCCACAAATTCATCATCCATCATCATGTGCTGAGCCAGGCGTTTGGCGTACATGCCGATGCGAGAGATGTGCAGGCCGGTATCTTCGTCGCGCAATTCTGCTGCTGCCGTCAGCCGCTCGATGATTTCGCGGCTCATGTTGGTTATTTCGCCGAGGGCTGCATTAAGCTCGGCAGTGCGTTTCTCCACGGTCCGTTCAAGCTCGATCTTGTAATTTTTTTCGATCTGGGTCAGTCGTTTGTAATTCACCCCTTTTTCAACGGCATGTATCAGATACTGAGGGCGATAGGGTTTGATGATGAAATCGAAGGCCCCCTTCTGGATAGCCTTGACAGCCACATCCAGTCCGGCATAGGCGGTCATCAGCACAACCGGGGTTTCGCGGTCCAGAAATCGGATCTTTTCCAACAATTCCAATCCGTCCATGGCCGGCATATTGATGTCCGTCAAAACAAGATCTACCGGTTCCATAATAAACTTCTTGATGGCTTCATGGCCGCTGGTGAATGAACTTACATTGAATCCATATTCTGTCAAAAGAGTCGTCACGCCTTCCAGTACAAAGCGGTCGTCATCCACAACAAATATTTTTCCGGCGCTATTATTTTCCATTGTCCAGAACCTCACGTATTTTCATCAGCAGCTCCTTGGGTGAAAATGGCTTTACCAGATAATCCAGCCCGTTTTTAAACCCGCTTTGCCTGACAACCACATCTTCGGAGTAACCGCTGCAGAAGAGCACTTTGGCCGAAGGATCCAATAGCCGTATCTCATCAAAAACTTCGCGACCGTTAAGATTCGGCATGACCACATCCAGCATAACCAGATTTATTGAATTTCTGTTATTCCTGAACATCTCCAATGCTTCCTTGCCGTCCTGGGCTTCCAAAACCACATATCCGAACTCTTCCAGGATTTTCCTGGTGAGCGAGCGGGTAGATTCGTCATCTTCAGCAACAAGAATAACGTCACTTTCACGATTGAACGCGGCTTTATTTTCGGCTTTTATGGTTTCAGGCACCAGGTTTTCCGACAGAAGAGGCAAGTATACTTTAATCGAAGTCCCAATTCCGGCGGTACTCTGACAGGTTATATATCCGTTATGTTTTTTTATGATTCCATACACAATCGAGAGCCCCAGGCCGGTTCCCTTGCCAACTTCCCTGGTTGTGTAAAATGGTTCGAAGATATGCTTGACGACATCCTCGTCCATACCTTCGCCGTTGTCGGTTACGGTCATCAGGGCGTAATAGCCGCTCCTGCCGAATCCTTCAGAGATTATGAAATCGTTATCAACAAGTATCGTTTCAGCTGTAATGGAGATTGTGCCACCTTTGGGAAGGGCATCACGGGCGTTGGTGACCAGATTCATCAATATCTGTTCAATCTGAACACTGTCCGCCATGACCGGAAGCGGCTCCGGCGCCAGATACAACTCAAGATTGATATCCTCACTGATCAATCTGTACAGCAGCTGCTGAAGCCGGCTGAGGATTTCATTGAGATCAACCACGTATAGATTGGTAGCCTGTTTGCGACTGAATGCCAATAATCCCTGAGTGAGAGTGGCGCCCCGTTCGGCCGAAGCCACGATCTGATCGGCATTTCTTTTCAAGGGGCTCTCGCTTGGTAATTTGAGCTGAATGATACTGGAATAACCGATAATTGCCGTCAGAATATTGTTAAAATCGTGGGCGATGCCGCCTGCCAACTGGCCAATGGCCTCCATTTTCTGTGAATGGCGCAATTGATTTTCAAGCTGTTTTCGATCGGTGATGTCTTCTTTGATGCAGATAAAATGGGTGGTGACACCGTTTTCATCACGTATCGGTGCTATCAGGGCTTGTTCCCAATACAGCTCGCCATTTTTTTTACGGTTATGGAACTCACCCCGCCATTCGCCAACAGACAAAATGGTTTCCCAAAGCAGGCGATATTCTTCATGACTGGTGTCGCCGGTTTTGAGTATGCTCGGATTTTTACCAACAATTTCCTCTTCAGTGTAGCCGGTCAGCGTCGTAAAGTGCGGATTAACGTATTCAATCCTGCCGGAGGTGTCAGTAATGATAATTGAAGCGGGACTCTGCTCCACAGCCACAGAGAGCTTACGCAGACGTTCCTCCGCTTTTTTCCGTTCAGCCAGCTCACGCCTGGATTCCTCGCTCAGCCTGGCATTTTCCAGGGCCAGGGAGGCCAGCTCGCCAAAACGGGAGAGGATATTCATCTGATCGTCACTAAAAACCATATCCAGATCGACAAACGACAACCCGAGAACACCCACAACTTCATCAGCAGACTTGAGCGGCACCCCCGCCATGGCGTGCAGAATATCCCGGTCCGGGATTGGCAGGCGTCCTTCCCAAAGATTATAATCTTCGACATGTAACGGCATGCCACTATTCCAGACGCGACCGGCGACCCCCTCTCCCGGTTTAATCGGATGATGTGTCAGCCGGTCATAGACTCCGCTCTGAAAAACCATCTCCATTTCCGTGCCGGCCAGATTTTTCATATAAACAAAGCAGTGCTCTGTGCCGATCAGCTTTCCGGCCCGGATGACAATTGCCTGTAGCAGATCGGCTACGTCCAGTCGGCTGATCAGGCCTACAGTTGTTTCGTGCAATGCCTGCAGATATTCATTTTGACGCTGCAAGTGCGAGTCGATCTCTTCACGCCGTTCAAGGTCGGCCAGCAGAGTTTCTCTCTGCCGGTCATTCTCAAGAACGAGGTCGTTGAATTTCCGCCCCAGCACGGCAACTTCATCGGCTCCCTGCGATGGAAACATTCTGTCTTTGCCGGATTTATGACCAAGTTCTTCGACATGGCGGGTAAGATTGATTATTGGATCCGTCAATCGATTTAAGTGACGTCGCATAAACCAGAAGAGAGCCAGGGATAGAAGCGGCAGGGTAATTAGAAATGCATTTCTCAGCTTGTAGAGCGGCGCGTATGCCTCAACAATCGGATAATTGGCTGCGATGATCCAGTTTTTGGTTTTCAGATGCCTGAACGATGACAGAGTGCGCAGGCCACGCGAGGTTACCGTTTCTTCGGTACCTTCAAATCCTTCGATCGCCTTATCGAACAGCTTGTTGGCACCCAGCGGCACATCCCGTTTCATAATGCGCTCTTTGTCAGGATGCGAGATCAGCATGCGATCTTTACTGTAGAGATAAACGTAGCCACCCCTGGTCAACTTGACTTTCGACAACCTTTCAACCAGTGATGAATGAATCAGATCAATGCTTCCACCGAGGGTTGCCAGCAATGAACCGTCATTATTGAAGATCGGCACGGTAAACATGATCGATGGATGATGGTGGGACTGGGCTGATTCGTAGGGGTCTGAAATAAAAGGTTTGCCGGAGGCGTTGGTCTGTTTCAGATATTCCCTGAATGAATAATCCTGACCGGAACGCGCCAATCCCAGGGCTGTATCCGCAATGATCCGCCCGGCATGATCAAACAGGTACAAACCGTTATCAAAATAGTCCAGGTGTTCACTTTGGCTCTGCAGATATTTCAAAGCCTGTTTGGGCTCTTTCACAGTTTCCGCCGTGACACGACCCGCTATGATAACCAGTGCATTTTGATTAGAAGAGATACTTTGATCTATATCGTCTGCCAACAGCGAGACAATCTGATATTGGTGGCTGGAAATGCTCTTTTTTATGTAAGTTTGCAGCATGGAATGCATCAAAAAAAGAATCCCGGCCATGACAATGGTAATCACGACAGGAAATATCAGCGTAACTTTGGTTTTGAACGTGAAGGCGGGCATATCAGATCCGGTACCACAGCTGTATCTATTACTGCCAATGCTGCGACAATAACATAGTTATGCTGTAATATCACAGCTCAAATTCGGCGCATATCGCAATATTCTATCGCGGCAGACGGGCATGATATCTCCCGTTTTCAAATGCATTTTGCCAACTTTTATTTGGACAAGAACCGGACCATCAAGTATTATGGCCGAATTTCGTAAATGCACTTTTCGCAATCAACCGGGTAGAAGATTAAAGGGGTACTTTTTTGGACAAGCTCATTATCAAAGGCGGAAAAAAGCTCAAGGGCGAGGTAACTGTCAGCGGTTCGAAAAATGCCGCTCTGCCAATCTTTGTTGCAACAATTCTGGCACCGGGCGTCAATCAGATCAGCAACGTTCCGTTTCTGCGCGACATCAACACAACCATCAAAGTCCTGGAATCGCTTGGCGCACAGGTTGAGGGCAACGGGAATATTGTCAAGATTGATACCTCCGGCATCAACAGCCACGAAGCCACCTACGACCTGGTCAAGACCATGCGCGCCTCGGTGCTGGTCCTGGGACCGCTGCTGGCCCGCTTCGGCAAAGCGCGGGTCTCGCTGCCGGGAGGCTGCGCCATCGGCGCCCGGCCAATCAACCTGCACTTGAAAGGACTTCAGGCTCTCGGCGCCGAAATAGTCCTGGAGCATGGTTATGTGGAGGCCCGCTGCAAACGCCTGAAGGGCGCCCGCATCAATTTTGACGTCTCCACCGTGGGCGGCACCGAGCACCTGATGATGGCCGCCGCCACCGCCAAGGGCGAAACGGTGCTTGAAAATTCGGCCCGTGAGCCGGAAATTGTTGACCTGGCCCACTATCTGAACCGGATGGGAGCCAAGATCGAAGGAGCGGGCACTGACACAATCTACATTCAGGGCGTTTCGGAACTGTCGGCAGCCAATTATGAAGTCATGCCGGACCGCATCGAAGCCGGTACCTTTATGATCGCCTCCGCCATGACCGGCGGGGACATCAAGATCAACCGCATGAAACTGGAACACCTGGACGCACTGGCGTTCAAGATGCAGGATGCCGGCGTTGAAATTACCAGCCGCGACGGTGTCGTGCGTGTCAAGGGACCCAAAAAGATAAACAGCATCAACATCAAAACCCGCCCCTACCCCGGTTTCCCGACTGACATGCAGGCCCAGTTCATGGCCATGATGTGTGTGGCCGACGGGGCCAGTGTCATTTCGGAAAACATTTTTGAAAACCGTTTCATGCATGTTTCCGAATTGCAGCGCTTCGGCGCCGACATCACAATCGAGGGAAACACCTCGACGGTCAAAGGGGTCAAAAAACTCTCCGGCGCACCGGTGATGGCCACCGATCTTCGCGCTTCGGCATCACTGATTCTGGCAGGTCTGGCAGCCGAGGGGACCACGGAAGTCACCCGCATCTACCACCTGGATCGCGGTTATGAATCAATCGAGAAAAAACTGGCCGGACTTGGCGCTGATATTCAAAGGGTAAAAGAATGAACGACTGGATAACGATAGCAATCCCCAAGGGACGCATCCTGGAAGAATCGGTTGAACTGTTCGGTAAAATCGGAATCGATTGCCGCGAACTGCTTTCCGATTCCCGCAAGCTGATCTTTGAAAACAGCCAGCAGAAGATCCGCTACATGATTGTGCGGGCCACTGACGTGCCGACTTATGTCGAATACGGCAGCGCCGACCTGGGCGTTGTCGGCAAGGACACGCTGATGGAACAGGGCAAGGACGTTTATGAGCCGCTGGACTTGAAGTTCGGATATTGCCGCATGATGGTGGCCGAACCGGCCAATCTGGCGGAAAACGACGATCCTTCCGGTTGGTCGCATATTCGCATCGCGACCAAGTATCCCAACGTAACCGAAAAGTTTTTCGCTGCGAAGGGAATTCAGGTCGAAATCATCAAGCTCTACGGTTCAATCGAACTGGCTCCTCTGGTCGGGCTGGCGGAGCGGATTGTAGATCTTGTCTCAACCGGTGAAACCATGCGGCAGAACGGACTGGTGGAGGTGGAGGATATCGCCGAAATAACCACCCGTCTGATTGTCAACCGGGCCAGCCTGAAAACCAAGCACAAGCGCATTTCGGAAATCATTCAGGGGCTTGAAAAAGTTTTACAGAATTCATGACCGGGGCACCGGGCCGGAATTCCAAAGAATACAAAACGGAGTAACAATAATGCTTTTTCTGGATATTACGGATAACGACTTTGATCTGAAATTCGATGCCATTCTTTCCCGCAGCGAGGAATCCGGTCGCGAAGTGGAGCAGACAGTGCTGGACATCATCGCCGATGTTCGCCAACGTGGAGATGCGGCGGTGCTTGAGCTGACCTGCAAATTCGACCGACTGGAAGTCGGCTGCATATCGGAACTCGAAGTGTCAAAAGCCGAAATTGAGGTCGCTTTTAGCAAGGTTTCCCCGGAAGATATCGCCGCATTGAAACTGGCCTGTAAACGTGTGGCCCGCTTCCACGAAAAGCAGAAGCAGCAGACCTGGATCTCGACTGAAGAACCTGACATCATGCTTGGACAGAAGGTGACCCCGCTCTCAAGAGTCGGCATCTACGTGCCGGGAGGCAAAGCCAGCTACCCCAGCAGCGTGATCATGAACGCCATACCGGCCAAGGTGGCCGGAGTCGGCGAAATCATCATGGTGGCACCCACACCGGGGGGCGAGATCAATCCGCATGTGCTGGTGGCTGCCAGTCTGTCCGGCGTGGATCGCATCTTCCGCATCGGCGGCGCCCAGGCCGTGGCCGCTCTGGCTTACGGTACGGCAACCATCCCCAAAGTTGATAAAATCACCGGGCCGGGCAACATCTACGTCGCCACCGCCAAACAACTGGTCTTCGGCCAGGTAGGTATCGATATGATTGCCGGACCGAGCGAAATCCTCGTTATCAGCGACGGCAGCGGCACTCCAGCCCATATCGCAGCCGACCTGCTTTCCCAGGCCGAGCACGACGAATTGGCCTCGTCAATCCTGATCACAACTGACAGAGAGTTCGGCAAACAGGTTGCAATCGAAGTGGAACGTCAGTTGGCAGAACTCTCGCGAGAAACCATTGCCCGGGCTTCCTGGGAAAAGTATGGCGCCATCATCGTGGCCGAAACCCTGGACGAGGTCATCGCCTTCTCCAACCGGATCGCCCCGGAACACCTGGAACTTGCGGTCAGCGATCCTTTTGCAATTCTTCCGCAGATCACCAATGCCGGTGCTATCTTCATGGGACACTGGACGCCCGAAGCAGCCGGCGATTATCTGGCCGGACCGAACCACACCCTGCCGACCGGCGGCACGGCCCGTTTCTTCTCGCCACTCTCGGTGGATGATTTCGTCAAAAAATCCTCGATCGTCTATTTTTCCGAAACCGGCTTGAAGCGTCTTGGAAATGACATCGTGCGGATTGCCGGCCTTGAAGGATTGGAAGCCCATGGCAAGTCGGTCAGCATACGGCTGGAGAAATAACATGAAACATCTGCGCCCCAACATTGCCGCTATGCAAGGTTATGTACCCGGCTTCCAGCCGCCGGATATCGCCTCGTGGATCAAGCTCAACACCAACGAAAACTCGTATCCGCCTTCACCGAAAGTAGTTGAAGCCATCCTGACCGAGCTCGGGACGGACGGAGCCAACCTGCACACCTACCCCTCCGCCTCCAGCCAGCAGTTGCGCGAGGTAGCCGGAGAACTGTACGATTTTGATCCTGCCTGGATCATCATGGCCAATGGTTCCGACGAAGTGCTCAACAACCTTATCCGCGCCTTTGCCGCCGAAGGAGAGGAAATTGGCTACGTCCATCCCTCCTACTCCTACTACTCCACATTGGCTGAGATCCAGGGTGCCAAGGTGCGCACTTTCGGTTTAACGGATGATTTCCGCATCGCCGGATTTCCCGAGTGTTACGAGGGCAAGATCTTTTTCCTGACCACCCCCAATGCACCGCTCGGTCCGGTCTTTCCAATTGAATACATCGAAGAGCTGGCGCAGCGCTGTAACGGGATGCTGGTGCTGGACGAAACCTATGCCGACTTTGCCGGAAGCACCGCCCTGGAACTGGTCAGAAAATACGACAATGTGGTGGTTACACGCAGCCTTTCCAAAAGCTATGCCTTGGCCGGCATGCGCCTGGGACTGGCAATAGCCCGTCCCGAAGTGATTGCCGCCCTGGACAAGATCCGTGACCATTACAACCTTGATCGACTGGCCCAGGCTGCCTGTGTAGCCGCACTGAAGGATCAGGCGTATCTCAAGGAGTGCTGTCTGAAGATCCGTGAAACGCGGGAATGGTTTTCTGCCGAACTGCGTGCCATGGGCTACAATGTCATCCCTTCACAAGGCAACTATGTTTTTGCGGCGCCGCCGGACAAAAATGGCAAGCGTGTTTATGAGGGCCTGTTCGAGCGCAAAATCCTGGTGCGATACTTCTCCGACCCCCTCTTATGCCATGGCCTGCGGATCTCGATCGGCACGCAACAGGAGATGGAAAACACACTGGCAGCTATCAAAGAGATTGGATAAATCCGGAGGATATAATGAGCCGTACTGCAACCATCGAAAGAATCACCAATGAAACCAGAATCAAATTATCTCTGACAATTGACGGAACCGGTGCGGCCAAAATCTGCACTTCAGTCCCTTTTCTGGATCACATGCTGAACCTGTTTGCCCGCCACGGCCTTTTCGACATGGAAGTCGAGGCCTGCGGCGACATTGACATCGACTTTCATCACACCGTGGAAGACATAGGAATTGTGCTGGGTGAGGCTTTCAAGCAGGCATTGGGAGACAAAAAGGGAATTCGCCGTTACGGACAGGCCACAGTACCGATGGATGAAACTTTGGCCAGTGTGGCAGTGGATGTCTCCGGTCGTCCTTACCTGGTTTACCATGTCAATCTGCCCAAGGTTAAAATCGGCGAATTCGATGTGGAACTGGCACGGGAGTTCTTCCAGGCCTTCGCCAACCACTGCGGTCTGAACCTGCACATCAACGTAATGTACGGCGACAACGTGCATCACATCATAGAAGCCTGTTTCAAGGCTTTTGCCCGGGCGATGGATACCGCCACCCAGCTGGATTCACGAATCAATGACGTTATGTCAACCAAAGGTGTTTTGTAACACTTAAACCATAGCAGACAAAAAAAGAGGGGGTGCTCGCAAGCGCCCCCTCTTTTTTTGTCTGA
Organism: Geobacter sp.; assembly: GCA_009684515.1. Taxonomy (GTDB): domain Bacteria; phylum Desulfobacterota; class Desulfuromonadia; order Geobacterales; family Pseudopelobacteraceae; genus JACRCG01. The sequence continues at coordinate 63,694 of WKKS01000006.1, read as the reverse complement.
TTTTAATCCTCTTCCTATTTGGCATCTTTCAGCAACGCCTTGGCCCGCTTGGCCTCCTCGCTCTTCGGAAAAGTTTCCAACAGCTTTTTGAGCACATACTTGGCACTCTTGCCATCATTGATTTCATTGAAGGCCATGGCCTGCTTCAGCATGGCAGCGGCAACCTTCTCCTTGCCGGGATAGTTCTTTATAACTTCCTGGTATGCCAGTATTGCCGGTTCATAACTTTTTTCGCCGTAGTAGGTCTCACCGATCCAGAACTGGGCATTGGCAGCCAGTTCGTGTTGAGGATTCTGCTCCAGAAATTTGGTGAACTGCTCACGGGCAGCCGGCATGTCACCTGTCTTGAAGGTTTCCAGACCTTTCAGATACAACGCATCACCAGTAAGTGGAGCAGGAGTTGCCTCGGCTTTTCTCGCCAGAATTATCTCTTCAATCTTTTTTTTCAGTTCATCTATCTCAGCCTGTTGTTTAAAAATTCGATCTTCCAGAACAATGATCCGCTTGTCGGCATCTTCACGGTAACGGGCCAGATCTTCCTCCGGCTTTTTCAACGACAGATATACATCGTCCAGCTTGCCGTTTAGCGCCCGGATTTCGCCTTTTGTACTGTCAATTGTCGCCATCGTGTCTGCCGACATTTTGCGCACAGCGGCAACATCCGATCGAAAACCTTTCTCAACCGCCACAACACTGAGTTTGGAATCTTCACGAACCGCTGCCACATCTTTATCAACCGAATACATACGGGTTTTTATGTTATCGATATCGTTACGCACATTATCAAGTGCGCTCTGGGTGGCGCATCCTGAAAACAGGATCATACCCGCAAGCAAAACGACATGCTGTATTTTGATCATTTTTCTCTCCTTATCACTGAATAAACCAGTGCTGTTTATATCATGACAACCGTCTGTTGACAAGCATGGTTCTGACAGGATTACGGGAGATTAGACTTGACAAAGTGGCGCAATTTCTCTAACTATCGTGTGTTTTTGGGCCGGTTAACGGCAATACTAATATTCAGCAGCAGTTCATTTATTACAGGAGGAATGGGAAGAATGGAACAGTATGCCGTAGTTTTTGCCCTTGTCTGCGCCGCCGCAGCGGTTGTTTATGGTCTGGTTTCGGCTCAATGGATTCTCGGGCTCCCGCAAGGAAACGACCGGATGAAGCAGATCGCTGCCGCGATCCAGGAGGGCGCCGGTGCTTACATGAAGCGCCAGTACACAATTATTGCACTTGTCGGCGCGGTCATGTTTGTGGCCCTGTTCGCAACACTGGGTGCCAAAACAGCCATTGGTTTCGCAATTGGCGCTCTTTTCTCCGGCCTGACCGGTTTTATCGGTATGTTTGTTTCTGTGCGCGCCAATGTGCGCACCACTGAAGCCGCCAAAAGCGGCATCGTCAAAGCCCTCAATGTAGCCTTCAAAGGTGGCGCGATCACCGGAATGCTGGTGGTTGGACTGGGCCTGTTGGGCGTAGCAGGTTACTACATGGTCCTGCAGAAGCTTATGCCGGGCGCTCCGGTCAAGGATGTCGTCAGCCAGCTGGTCGGCCTCGGCTTCGGTGGCTCGCTGATTTCGATCTTCGCCCGTCTGGGAGGCGGTATTTTCACCAAGGGCGCTGACGTCGGAGCCGACCTGGTCGGCAAGGTTGAAGCCGGTATTCCTGAAGATGACCCCCGTAATCCGGCCGTTATTGCCGACAACGTGGGCGACAATGTCGGCGACTGCGCCGGCATGGCTGCCGACCTTTTTGAAACCTATGCAGTGACACTGATTGCTGCAATGCTGTTGGGTGCTATCACTTTCACCAGCAGCCCCGCCTCAGTCAGCTACCCATTGATTCTGGGCGGCATTTCAATTATCTCCTCAATCATCGGCACCTATTTTGTCAAGCTGGGAGCCAGCGGCAAAATAATGACAGCTCTTTACAAAGGACTGATCGTCTCGGGAGTGCTGGCTTGCGTCGCCTTCTACTTTATCACGGTCCAGATGTTCCCGGCAGGCCTTACCAATGAAGCCGGTCAGAACTTCAGTGCCATGAACATCTTTATCTCGGCCATTGTCGGCCTGGTAGTTACCGGAGCAATCTTCTGGATTACCGAGTACTACACTTCCACCGAATACGCTCCGGTAAAGCATATCGCCGAAGCTTCCACCACAGGCCACGGCACAAACGTTATCGCCGGCCTGGGCATTTCCATGAAGTCCACCGCTGCACCGGTTATTGTTATTGCAGCAGGCATCGTGGTGGCGTTCCAATGCGCCGGAGTTTACGGCATCGCCATAGCTGCTGTTTCCATGTTGTCGCTGACCGGTATCGTCGTAGCAATGGATGCCTATGGCCCGATCACTGATAACGCTGGCGGTATTGCCGAAATGGCCGAACTGGATGACTCGGTCAGAGCTGTAACTGATCCGCTGGATGCTGTCGGAAACACCACAAAAGCTGTTACCAAGGGCTATGCCATCGGCTCGGCCGGACTGGCTGCCGTTATTCTTTTCACATCATACGTGGATGAATTAAATCACGCCTTGCATCTGGCCGGCAAAGAGATCATCAAATTCGACCTGTCCGATCCATACATCATTGTCGGACTTTTCATCGGCGGCATGCTCCCCTACTACTTCGCCGCCCAGTGCATGGAAGCGGTCGGCAAGGCCGGTGGAGCCGTTGTTATCGAAGTGCGTCGCCAGTTCCGTGAGATCAAGGGCATTATGGAAGGCACCGGCAAACCGGATTACGCCGCCTGTGTTGACATTGTAACCAAGACCGCTCTGAAAGAAATGGTCATACCCGGCCTGATTCCGATTCTTGCCCCTGTTATAGTCGGATTCACCCTCGGACCCAAGGCTCTGGGGGGTGTGATTGTCGGCACAATCGTAACCGGCATTTTCGTTGCCATATCCATGACTACCGGCGGCGGAGCCTGGGACAACGCCAAGAAGTACATCGAAGATGGTCATCACGGCGGAAAAGGTGGCGAAGCCCACAAGGCTGCCGTTACCGGCGACACAGTTGGCGACCCCTACAAGGATACCGCCGGACCTGCCGTCAATCCGATGATTAAAATCATCAACATTGTGTCACTGCTTATAGTACCTCTGCTGGCAAAGATGATGTAAACTTCTGAATGTGGCGATAAAGAGACTAATGGCGGCGATGGTAAATCCATCGCCGCCTTTTTCTTTGCTTTCATCGTTAAAAGATATATAGTCTCTTGTTTATACGATGTTAACAAAGATCATCTCGAAAGGTTGAATAATATAATGGATAAAGTCGTAAGTAAAAAAATGCTGATCAATGTCATGCATCCGGAAGAGGCCCGCGTTGCCATAGTGCATGATGGACGCCTGATGGAACTTAACATCGAGATCAGCGGCAAGGAACAGACCAAAGGAAATATTTACAAAGGCGTTGTGCTGCGGGTAGAACCCGGGCTTCAGGCTGCCTTTGTAGACATCGGACGCGCTAAGCCCGGTTTTCTGCAAATGGGTGAACTGCACCCGGATTTTTGGCAATGGCGGGAAGACATTCCTGAAGATCAGCGCAAACGGAGACCACGTATCCAGGAAGTGCTGCGGCGCGGCCAGGAGTTGCTGGTGCAGGTCGAGAAAGACGAGCGCGACAACAAAGGGGCCGCACTGACAACCTATGTTTCCATGCCGGGACGCTACATGGTGATCATGCCGGGAAGCGACTCCACCGGCATCTCCCGAAAGGTCGAGCAGGAGGGTGCCCGCAAAAAGCTGAAAGAAATTGTTGCAGGATTGGGTATCCCCGAAGGTATCGGTTACATAATCCGGACCGAGGCCGTCGGACGAACTCCTGAAGAGTTACAAAAAGACCTCGACAGCTTGGTCAGCATGTACAATTCCATCAAACAAAGTGCAACCGAGATAAATGGCGCCGGCGAGGTATATCGTGACAGCGGGCTGATCATCCGCTTTATTCGGGATTATTTCTCAGACGATATCGATGAAGTCCTGGTCGATAGCAAAGAAGCCTGCAGCGAGGCCAAAGCCTTTTTTCGTGAAAACATGCCGACCTGCGAAAAACTTGTCAAACAACACAAGGAAAAACGTCCCATATTCTCCCGTTTTCAGCTTGAAGAGCAGATTGACCTGATTTATGAAAAGCGGGTTCCGCTCCCTTCCGGCGGTTCCCTGATTATCGAGCCGACAGAGGCGCTTGTCTCAATTGACGTAAACTCCGGCAAATCCAGTGGCGAGCGCGGCATCGAAGACACCGCATTCAAGACCAATGTCGAGGCTGCAGAGGAAGTGGCAAGGCAGTTGCGGCTGCGCGACCTGGGCGGTCTGATTGTAATTGATTTCATCGACATGCGCGACAGAAAGCATAATCAGGAAGTGGAAAAAGTTCTCAAGCAGGCCCTGAAAATGGACAAAGCCCGTGTTAATATCGGCCGCATTTCCGATTTCGGCATGCTGGAAATGTCACGTCAACGAATTGCCAAAACGTTGAACGACGCAATCCACCTGGCCTGCCCGCATTGCGAAGGACGTGGCAAAGTCAAATCGGTTGAAGCGATGGCTCTTTCGTTTCTGCGCAAGGTGCATGGCGCCGCCGCCAAGGGAAACATTGCCGAGGTACAGGGCGGATTGCCGCTGGAAGTCGCCTACTACCTCCTTAACCGCAAAAAACGCGAGCTGGTCCAGATTGAGAATGACTATGACATCAAGGTTACCGTAAAAGGAAAAACTTCATTTTTACTGAACCAGCTTGAACTTGAAACTGTCAAGCGCGAGAAATCTTTTGTCGATGAGTCCATCAAAATTGAGACGTCAGCTGCCGCAAATGACAAAGCCGTTGTGCAAGCTGAAAAAGATCTTAACGATACTATTGACAGTGAGGAGCTTCATAGCGAAGAGACTGCGCCTGTTGAAGCGGCAAAAAAACGCAAACGACGCCGCAAAAAGAAGAAGCATGCCACAGATGCTGTCAATACGGAAACAGCCGGCGAAACTTCCGAGCCAACAGACTTGGATGAACCGGGCAGTCACGAACAGAGCGGCCAGGACATTCCAGCTGAATCAGGGCCTGATGAGATCACGACCGAATCTGAGGGCGTTTCTAAAACCAAAAAACGCAAGCGACGCCGTAGCAAAAAAACACACAAAGAACAGGAAACAGACGTCACTGGAATGCCTCCTGAATCTGTACCTGTCGAACCCGAAGCAGCCACAGACACTGAATCAGTCGTCGCCGAGCCAGCTCCCACTGAACCCGAAGCAGCGGAGAAGCCGAAACGCAAACGACCGGCACGAAAGAAGATGGATGTTGGTGCTATCGAAGCAACCGCACCGGTTGCGGAGCAGGTCGTTGAACCTGCTGAAGTACAGAAACCCTCACCGGCTCCCAAGAAAGCCCGGCGCAGTCCGGTGAAGAAAACGATTGAAGAGCCCGCAGAACCGGCACAGGAGACAGTTACAGCGACTGAGGAAAAGCCGAAGCGGGCGTCCCGCCCCAGAAAAAAAGCACCAACTCCGGACTGATTGCGAGCTGCAACGCAGAGCAAATGCAGTGGTCACGGCCGTAATGCAGATACCTACATGATGCAAGTTACAAAAGGAGATTGCAGTAATGAACAGATTAACAATTGCCGCGTTCATAATAGCCTGCATGGCAATCGCCGCCGGCTGCGGAAACAAAAGCACAACAGCCGCAAGCACCACTAATCCGGTATTCAGCAGAATCAGCGGAAGTTCAACGTTCACTCTTTTTTCCACTGCAAGCGGCGACCAGATGGGAGGCAACATTCAGAAGGGCCCCTTCGCGTTTAAGCAAAATAACTATTCAACCGTCATTTCACCGGTCTTCAGAAATGTGAGCGGTGCCATTTTCAACGGCCCGATTGCAGCGACCACGTACGGCTCCGGGCATTACGTGGTAAATTTTCTTTCACATAACATCCTCAAAGTTGACTCGGCCGGGGCGGTGATAAACTTTGCAGGTCTCGGAATCGCCGGATTCGCCAACAACTCTACCTCCCGCAAGGCCATCTTCAACAGTCCATCAGCCATAAGCACCGACGGCGGAGCTTTGTATATCGCCGACACCGGTAACAACGCCATAAGAAAAATCGCAATCGATGGTACGGTATCACTACTGGCAGGTGTCGCAGGCACTGCAGGCAGTGAAGATACAGACACATCGCTGGCGGTGGTCGCCAAATTCAACCAACCGACCGGTGTAACGGTAGTTGGCACTAACGTCTTTGTGGCGGACTACAACAATCACACCATACGAATGATCGACACAACCACTGCCGTTGGCACAGTCACAACATTTGCGGGCTATCCCGGTGTTGCCGGCAGCAATGATGGAGACAGGACGGCAGCTCGTTTCAACCATCCGGGCCGGATCACATCAGACGGTAAATACCTGTACGTAACCGACTTCGGAAACAGGACCGTTCGCAGGATATCGCTCAAGAACGGCGCGGTGGATACCATTGCCGGTCGTGCAGGAGTATCCGGAATCACTAACGGCGCCAAGGGAACCTCGCTGTTCAGACAGCCGAACGGCATTGCAACCGACGGCGTGAATGTCTATGTCACAGACGCATTTGAAGGCACCGGAAACATCCGACGAATCGAACTGAAAAGCGGCTTATTTAACACCACAACAGTTATGGACGGCTTCAAAACTCCGATCGGCATCACTACCAACGGGTCGGGCCTGTTCATTACGGACCGCGAATCGGGCAGCATCATAAGGATCAAATAACCTGAAGATCTGCTCCTCGATTTCCCTTGACGAGCAGGAGATTCAAAGATATTTTTGATAGTTCAAATTCTAAATTCCAGCACACGAGGATCTAAAAATACATGGAAGAACTCAGCGAACTTTTGCTCCAGAGACGACGCAAGGTCGATGCACTCTGGGAAGCGGGAATAAATCCATATCCTAATGATTTCAAGCCCATGCATACTTCAGCAGATGTTGTTGAGGCTTATGGCGACAAAGATCAGATTGGTGCGACTGACGACATCTTTAAAGTAGCCGGGCGTATCCTGGCTAGGCGCTCTTTTGGCAAGGCGGCTTTCGTCCAACTTCAGGATCGCAAAGGACGGGTTCAGTTGTATGTAAAGAAGGACGAAATTGGCGATGAGGCTTTTGCCGCCTTTGAATCCTTCGATATCGGCGATATCATTGGAGCGGAAGGATATCCGTTTCGTACAAAGACCGGCGAGCTTTCACTGCACGCCCGCAGCATCCGACTGCTGGTCAAATCTCTGCTTCCTTTGCCAGAAAAATTCCACGGGCTGACCGATGTGGAAACCCGCTATCGCCAACGCTATGTGGATCTGATAGTGAATCCGGAGGCCCGTGAGATCTTCTTCAAACGCTCCCGCATCGTAAACCTGATCAGGAAATTCATGGTCAAGCGTGATTTCCTCGAAGTTGAAACCCCCATGATGCACCAGATCCCCGGCGGTGCGACGGCACGGCCATTCACAACCCACCACAACGCTTTGGATATGGAACTGTATCTGCGCATTGCACCGGAACTGTATTTGAAGCGGCTTGTAGTTGGCGGTCTGGAGCGCGTTTTTGAAATTAACCGCAATTTCCGCAACGAAGGAATTTCCGTACGCCACAATCCTGAGTTCACAATGATGGAATTCTATCAAGCATACGCTACCTATGAAGACTTGATGGATTTTACTGAAGAGCTGTTTTGCCATGTGGCCCAGGAAGTGCTCGGAACTACCGACTTCACCAACCAGGGTCTTGATATCAGCTTTCAGCGCCCCTGGAAGCGTCTGACTGTTCGTGAGGCGATCCTGGAGTATGGTGATGTGGAAGCCAAACAACTGGATGATCGTGACCTGGCCTTGGCCTACGCACGCAGCATCGGACTGGACCTTCCAGATGAAATCAGCTACGGCAAACTGATCATGGAAATTTTTGAGGAGGTGGCTGAGCATAAACTGATCCAGCCAACCTTTATCACCGCATACCCGACTGAGGTATCACCTCTTTCGCGCAAAAACGACATTAATCCTGAAATTGTCGACCGATTCGAACTTATCATCGCCGGCCGGGAAATAGCCAACGCATTCTCCGAGCTGAATGACCCGATCGACCAGAAGGAACGTTTTCTGGCCCAGGTGGCAGAAAAAGACAAGGGCGACGAAGAAGCCCACTACATGGATGAAGATTACGTCCGTGCCCTGGAATATGGCCTTCCGCCAACAGCGGGAGAAGGCATCGGCATTGACCGGCTTGTGATGCTCCTGACAGATTCCCCTTCGATAAGGGACGTGATACTATTTCCACAGTTACGCAAGGAAGCAAAATAACGGATGCCATTCGAGCTTTTTATCGGGTTGCGCTACCTGAAAGCCAAGCGCAAATCGACCTTCATTTCAATCATCACTTTCATATCCACAGCAGGTGTGACTCTGGGAGTTATGGCACTGATTGTGGTGCTGGCTGTGATGACCGGATTTGAGGATGATCTTAAGGAAAAGATTCTTGGAACCAATGCCCATATAGTCGTAATCCGCAATGGGGCTCCCATGAATGACTACCGTTCGGTCATGGAAAAGCTGAAGGGGTTTAAAGGAGTGGAAGCCGCTACTCCTTTTATTTACAATCAGGTCATGCTATCTTCCGGGAAGAATGTTTCCGGCGTGGTGCTTCGCGGAATTGATGTTGCCACCGACCGTCTGGTAACACGACTCAGCAAGTCGGTGATCGAAGGCAGCATGGACCGCCTTGAGCCTAAAATGGGCGATGGCTCCGACTCAACACCCGGCTTGATGGTTGGAAAAGAGCTGGCCAAACACCTGAATCTGTTTATCGGTGACAAGGTCAATGTGATCTCACCGATGGGCAACATCACACCACTCGGCATGATGCCGAGAATGAAACCCTTCAAACTGGTTGGAATTTTCAACACCGGCATGTTCGAGTACGATTCAACACTGGCTTATGTCAGCTTGGACCAGGCTCAACGTTTTTTTGATTTGGGTGACACGGTTACCGGCGTTCAGCTCAAAGTTAAGGATGTCTACAACACAGGTGAACTGTCCAGCACCATCAATCGTGACATGGGTGTTGGATATTATGCCCGTGACTGGATGCAGATGAATAAGAACATCCTGTTTGCACTTAAGACCGAAAAGATCGTCATGTTCATTATTTTAACACTGATTGTTCTGGTGGCTGCCTTTGGGATCGCCTCGACCCTATTTATGGTCGTAATGGAAAAAACCAGGGACATTGCCATACTCAAGTCAATGGGTGCCACCGGAACCAGCATAATGAAGATATTCGTGCTTGAAGGCCTGATTATCGGCATTATTGGAACAATGATCGGAGTTGCGTCCGGGCTGCTGATAGCATTGAATCTGGAACCGATTGTTGGCGTTATTCAAAAGATCACCGGCCAGAATTTTTTCAGCAAAGACATCTACTATCTGGACCACTTCCCTTCTCTGGTTGTGAGGTCCGATGTAATTCTAATTTCCGTGACCGCCGTGCTAATCTCTTTCCTGGCAACACTTTACCCGGCTTGGCAAGCATCGCGGTTTTTGCCTGCAGAGGCACTCCGGTATGAGTAGCATTCTTGAAGTGTGCGGACTCTGCAAAACCTATGATAAAGGTCCGAACCGAATAAATGTTTTGAATGGAATAGACCTGAAACTGGAAGCTGGCACAACCACCGCTCTGGTCGGGGCTTCCGGAGCCGGAAAGAGCACTCTGATGCACCTGCTGGGAGCTCTGGACCGTCCAACGTCTGGCACGGTTTTGTTTCGCGGAGAGGATGTATTCAAAAAGAACGATCGCGAACTGGCTGCTTTCCGTAATAAAAACATCGGATTTGTATTTCAGTTCCATCACCTGCTGCCTGAATTCACTGCACTTGAAAACGTAATGATGCCAGCACTGATTGCAAGGGTCGCGCGAAACATAGCTTCTCAAAATGCCATGGAACTGCTTAAGGACGTGGGATTGGGGCAGCGCATGACACATAGGCCGGGCGAACTGTCCGGCGGAGAGCAACAACGTGTTGCCATCGCACGGGCACTTGCTCTTGGACCTGATATTCTGCTGGCCGACGAACCGACCGGCAACCTGGATATGAAAACCAGTGACGGCATTCACTCTATGCTGACCGATTTACAGACCAAAAAAGGACTTACACTGATCGTTGTCACACACAACGAGCGCCTGGCTTCGGCCATGGGAACAACCGTTAGATTAACCGATGGAAAGCTGGACTAAACTATATGATATTCGGGGGACGCGTGCCCAGTTTTAGAAACATTTTCGCAACCATTTCTCTGGTTGCCGCAGTCTCTGCAAATACGGCCCTGGCCGATGGCGAAAAAATCGTTGAAGTCAGGATACAAGGTAACCGGCGCATAGAATCCGCTGCGATACTAAACGTTCTGAAGCTCCATGCAGGCGACACGCTCTTTAACGACAAGACAGATGCCGACATCCGCTCAATATACAAACTGGGCCATTTCCAGGATGTCCAGGCGTCTATTGTAAACAGCGACAAAGGTTCTGTTCTGGTGTACACGGTGATCGAAAAACCGATAGTCCGGGACATCAAATTTGTGGGGAATAAGGAGCTTACTACCGACAAGTTAAAAGAGGCGCTTGAATTCAGGCAGAATACGATCTTTTCCACGAAGGATCTCGCCAAAAGCGTAGCAAAGATCAAGAAGTTGTACGGTGACGATGGCTACTATCTTGCCGATATCCAGACAAAAGTTGATAAAAGTTCTCCCACAGACCTTTCGGTGACCTTCAATATCACGGAAGGCAAAAAAGTACTGATCAGCTCGATTAGTTTTGACGGCAACAAAGCTTTTTCCAATCGCAAGTTACGGGGCGTCATGGAAACCAAGGAGTCCTGGTTCATGTCCTGGCTGACCGGAGCCGGCACTTACAAAGAGGAAGTATTGAAAAACGATGCACTGCTGATCAGCGATTTTTATCTCAACAACGGATTTATCAATGTCAAAGTAGGCGAACCCACAATCAAGCTGAATGATTCCAGAACTGCGCTGGAGGCTCACATTGGAATCACCGAGGGCGAGCAATATAGAATTGGAGAAATCGGGTTCAAGGGTGAACTGCTTGAACCGGCAGCAGAGCTGAGAAAAAAACTTAAAAGTGAGCCCGGCGAGATTTTCAGTCGTGCGACTCTGAGGACTGACATTTTCACTCTGACCGATATCTACGGCGACAAGGGTTATGCCTTCGCCAATGTCAATCCACAAACCCGTCCGGACAACGACAAGAAGGTCGTTGACATGATCTTTGACATGGAAAAAGGTGAGCTGGTATCGATTGAACGAATTTCAATCGCCGGCAACCCCAAAACCCGTGACAAAGTCATCCGACGCGAGCTGCGTATATCCGAGAACGAACTGTATAGTGCGACCGGTATGAAGCGCAGCAAACAGAATCTCATGAATCTTGGATTCTTCGAAGAGGCGAACATTGCCACCGCCAAAGGAAGCGCCAGCGACAAACTCAATGTAAATATCGATGTGAAGGAAAAACCGACCGGCACTTTCAGCATCGGTGGCGGCTACAGCTCACTGGACGGTTTTATCGGCCAGGGTTCAGTCCAACAAGCTAATTTCCTGGGTTTGGGACTCAAAGCCAACCTGTCGGCTTCAATCGGCGGCAAATCCCAGACATACTCAGTCGGGGTCACCGACCCGCATTTTCTCGATACAAACTGGACTCTGGGTGGGGACATCTACCGTTCAGAAAGAGATTATATCGATTACAGCCGGCGCCTGATGGGCGGCGACATCAAAGGCGGCTATCCGATCAACGACTCCATCGGGACATTTTTAATCTACAAGTATGAAATAAAGGATATTTACAGCCCGACACTCGCATATCAAGCATTGCATGTATCGGATTCAGTTAATTATCCCATCGGAACCACCACCACCAGTTCGGTACTGGGTAGCATAACCCGCAATACAACCGATTATCGACTTGACCCCACTACCGGCATGATCAACTCTCTCTCAATCGAATATGCCGGTTTGGGTGGTGACAATAAATTTGTTCGCTATAATACGGAGAATACTTGGTTCCACCCGATTTACAAAAAACTTATATTTTCAACAAAACTCAGTTTGGGATATATTCAGGAAGCTGGTCAAGCGGTTCCGATTGACGAGAAATTCTACCTGGGCGGCATTTATTCGTTGCGTGGCTACAAAGCCCGCACAGTCTCTCCGACAAAGCTGCAACGTTCGCCTGGAGATATAAACGGCAATTATACCATCGAACGGGTGTACCAGGGGGGCAGCACGGAAGTTTTCGGAAACAGTGAGTTCACCTTTCCTCTGCTACAGGAAGTCGGCATTAAAGGAGTCGTTTTCTTCGACTACGGCAATTCAGTTGACGAGAAAAGCAAGATGTTTAGTTCGATGCTGATGAGTTACGGTGCCGGCCTTCGCTGGGCGTCGCCGATTGGACCTTTAAGAATTGAATATGGCATACCGATCAACCCAAGATCTGACATAGACAGTAAAAGCGGTCGATTTGAGTTTTCAATTGGAAGCCTGTTCTAGTTTTACAACCTTATTCAAACCCTTTAACCGGGTTAGACTGTAAGAAATCAAAGGAGATGTACAATGAAGAAATTTGTTCTGGCTGGCGTTATGGCACTTTCCATGATTTCAACATCTGTTTTTGCTGCGGATGTGAAATTAGGCTACATTGACATGCAGCGGGCGCTCAACGGTTCCGAAGCTGGCAAAGAAGCCAAAGAGCAACTGGCCGCAAAGGTAAAAAAGTATCAGGACGAAATAAATGTCAAACAGGATGAGCTTAAAAAGTTGAAGGATGAACTTGAAAAACAGGGCATGCTCCTTTCAGAATCAGCCCGTTCTACCAAGGAAAAGGATTACCAAAACAAACTGAAGGATTTTCAGCGTTTCACAAAAGACGCTCAAGATGAACTGCAGGGCAAGGATGAAGAGTTCACCCGCAAAATTCTGGAAGGCATGGAGAAAGTCATCCAGGAATACGGCCGTAAAAATGGCTTTACATTCATATTTGTCAAAAATGAGAGCATGTTGTTCGTTGACGACAAGTCCGACCTGACCGAAGAAGTGCTGAAACTTTACAACGCCAACAGGAAGAAGTAGCCATATGTTCTCCAGAACACTAAAAGAGCTCGCAGAATATCTGGGCGGCACGGTTCAAGGTGACGAAAACTTTGCAGTAAACGGCCTGGCACCACTGGATAATTCCGGAGCAGACAAAATCACCTTCCTGGCCAACCCCAAATACGCCTCCAAGGTGGCTGAAACAAATGCCGGAGCAGTGCTGATGGCTCCGGGTGGGGAACGTTACGGTCGCAATGTCATTGAAGTTCCCAATCCATATCTTGGTTTTGCCAAACTTCTGACTCTTTTTTACACTACCCCGCATCCGCCATTGGGCGTGCTGCCAGAAGCCAACATCGGTATTCAGGTGACACTTGGGGAAAACATCTCGATTTACCCCGGTGCATGCATCGGCAACAATGTTTCGATCGGCGACCGTACAGTCATCCACTCCGGTGCTGTAGTTTATGACGGAGCTGTCATAGGAAGCGACTGTGTAGTTCATGCCAATGTAGTCATACGGGACAGATGCCGCATTGGCAACCGCTGCATCATACAGCCGGGAGCAGTGATCGGCTCAGATGGATTCGGTTACGCTCCTGATGGCCGTTCCTACTACCGCATTCCCCAGATTGGCATTGTCGTGCTTGAGGACGACGTGGAGATCGGGGCAAACAGTTGCATCGACCGGGCGGCTCTGGAAGTCACCCTGATCAAGCGAGGCACAAAGCTGGACAACCTGGTTCAAGTCGCACACAACTGCCAGATAGGTGAAGATTGCATGATTGTGTCGCAGGTCGGAATTTCGGGCAGCACAAAGATCGGCAACCATGTAACCCTGGCTGGCCAGGTCGGAGTTGCCGGCCACCTTTCAATTGGCGATAATGTCATGGTTGGTGCGCAATCCGGCGTTCCAAGCTCACTCCAGGCAAACGCCGGTTACAGCGGCTCCCCTGTCATGCCTCACAAGGACTGGTTGCGAGCCATGGCTGTCGTCCCCCGTCTGCCTGAATTGAAAAAAAACATCTCTGCCTTGGAAAAACGCATTGCCGAGCTTGAATCAAAGTTGAAATAAGAAAGGGAGAAGTTGCTTATGCTTATGGATGTCAACGATATTATGAAGATTCTTCCGCACCGTTATCCGTTTCTGCTGGTGGATCGCATTGTGGAACTTGAGCATGGAAAACGATGCGTGGGTATCAAAAACGTCACTATCAACGAGCCGTTTTTCCAAGGACACTTTCCCGGACATCCGGTCATGCCGGGAGTGCTGATTATCGAAGCCATGGCCCAGGTTGCCGGTATCATGGCCTATACCGCATCGGACGATACCACCAAGAAGAAGGTCAGTTACTTTATGTCGATAGATAGCGCCAAGTTCCGCAAGCCGGTTTTTCCTGGCGACCAATTGAGGATCGAGATAGAGACGACACTCAACCGACGGGGTATCTGGGGAGTTAATGGCAAGGCTTATGTCGGCGACACACTGGTAACAGAAGCCGCACTGAAAGCAACATTTGCAGATGCGGCAACCTAGTATCGGCTACGAAGTATTACAGGAATCCGTATCAGTCATGGAGCGCATACAATGAGCATACACCCAACCGCAATTATTGACGGAAGCGCCACTCTGGCCAATGACGTTGAAATTGGTCCGTACGCAATTATCGGCAAACACGTCACCATCGGCAAAGGGACTTCGATTGGGCCACACACAGTAATCGGAGATTGGACCGAGATCGGCGAGAACAACCAGATTTCTCACCAGGCTTCAGTCGGCGCACCTCCTCAAGACCTTAAGTACCGGGGCGAAGAGTGCTGGACACGCATCGGAAACAACAACACGGTCCGTGAATTCGCCACCATCCATCGCGGCACTGTCACAGGTCACGCTGAAACTGTCGTCGGAAGCGGAAACCTCTTCATGGCCTACTCCCACGTTGCACATGACTGCCGCATCGGCAACGGCATCGTAATGGCCAATGTTGCCACCCTGGCCGGACACGTTACAGTGCAGGACAACGTCATACTGGGAGGACTGGTGGCTGTTCATCAGTTTTCCACCATCGGCGCCTACGCCATGATTGGCGGCGGCACCATGGTCGGCCTGGATATTCTTCCTTATACAATTGCCACGCCAGGAAAACGAGATGCCAAACTGCGCGGACTGAACCTGATCGGATTGAAACGACGCGGTTTTTCAGAAGATTCCATCAACAACCTGAAAAAGGCATATAAAACCCTCTTCATGGCTGACCTCAAGCTTCCAGACGCTATTACAAAGATCAAGAAAGAAATATCCGCTTGCCCAGAAGTCGATTACATGTTGGCATTTATCGAAAATTCCAAACGCGGAATCTGCCGCGGATGAGCGCCCTCAGAACGGCTGTCATTGGGGTAGGTTACCTGGGAAACTTCCATGCCCAGAAATATGCCATGATCGATGGCGTTGAACTGATCGGAGTGGTGGATAACGATCCGAAGAGGGCGGCAGACATTGCGGCGACACTCGGTACCAAGGCCTACAGCGACCATCGCGAACTTATTGGGTTGGTTGACGCCGTAAGCGTGGTAGTTCCCACCCAGTTCCATCACAGCGTTGCAAAGGACTTCCTGGCCGCCGGAGTGCATGTTTTGATCGAGAAGCCGATCACCGTCACAATCGAAGAAGCCGACGAACTGATCGCATTGGCCGAAAAGAACCGAGCCGTATTCCAGGTCGGACATCTGGAGCGTTTCAATCCTGTACTGGTGGCTCTGGACAATATCCTGCACGAACCGCTCTTCGTCGAATCGGTGCGCATAGCACCCTTCAAGCCACGTGGCACAGATGTCAACGTAGTCCTCGACCTGATGATTCATGACATTGAGATCATTCAACATATTGTAAAATCGCCGGTAGCAAGAGTTGATGCCGTCGGCGCTCCGGTGTTCACAGGTGAAGAGGATATCGCCAATGCCAGGATCCTCTTTGAGAACGGTTGTGTCGCGAACGTAACCGCCAGCCGCATCAGCTTGAAGAGCGAACGCAAGATGCGCATCTTCCAGCGCAATGCCTATATCACCCTGGACTTTCAAAACCGCAAGGTGCTTGTGGCCCAAAAAGGGAGCGGTGAGTTGTTTCCCGGCATTCCCAATGTCAAGGTTGATGAACGTGAACTTGGCGAGGCCGACGCACTTAAGAGCGAAATCGAATCTTTCATATCAGCAATACGCGAAGGCAAAGAGCCTCAAGTCAGCGGTCGCGACGGCAGAATGGCGCTGGAAACTGCGCTCAAAATCAATACCAGCCTGGACAGGAGACCGTCATGATACCGATGGTGGATTTAAAAACTCAATACCACTCACTGAAAAGTGAAATTGACAAAGCCGTTCTGGATGCCATCGAAAGCTGCCAGTTCATTCTGGGACCAAATGTAACTGCCTTTGAGCAGGAAACCGCCGCTTATCTCGGCGCTCCGTATGCGGTATCCTGCGCATCTGGCACAGATGCGCTGCACCTGGCCATTCTGGCTGCCGGCATAGGGCCTGGCGACGAAGTCATCACCTCTCCATTTACCTTTATCGCCACAGCCGAAGCGATCTGCTACGCCGGGGCAACGCCGGTTTTCGTGGACATTGACCCGCAAACCTTCAATATTGACCCGGCTCTGATTGAGGCCGCCATTACCCCTCGCACCAAAGCGGTCATTCCGGTGCATCTCTTCGGCCAACCAGCTGATATGGCCCCGATCATGTCTGTTTGCAAAAAGCACAATCTGCTTTTGATCGAAGACTGCGCCCAATCATTTGGTGCAGCCATAAACGGAAAGATGACCGGAACATTAGGGTCTCTGGGCTGCTTCAGTTTTTTCCCCAGCAAGAACCTGGGTTGCTACGGCGATGGAGGTCTGATCTCCTGCGCGACAGCCGAATTGGCCGAACAGATCAAGATACTGCGCAACCACGGCAGCCGTGTACGCTACCACCACAGTGAAATCGGCTACAACAGCCGCCTGGACGACATCCAGGCCGCGATACTGCGCGTCAAGCTAAAGCGGATCGACGATTTCAACTCCGGCCGCCGCAGAGTGGCCCATCTTTACTCGGAGCTGCTCAAGGATGTTGTTTCCGTTCCATTTGAAGACAATAAGGGTGAGCATGTCTATCATCAATACACTCTGTTAACAGACAAACGCGACATCATCATGGCCAAACTAGCCGAACAACAGATTTCATCTGCGGTCTATTACCCGATTCCGCTGCACAAACAGGATGTTTTTGCCGAAGCATGCGTCAAAGTCTGTCTGCCGGTGGCGGAAGGGGTCGCCAGCCGCTGTATGTCACTGCCGGTTTATCCGGAAATGACGGACGAATCGGTACGGCTCGTGGCCAAAACCATTAAAGAGGCCTTGGTTGGATAATCTCTCCCGGCGCATCATGATTGTCGCCGGCGAAGCCTCCGGCGACATTTATGGCGCCGAACTTGCCCGCGAAACAATCAAACTTGACCCAGATATTCACTTCTTCGGCATCGGTGGCGCACGCATGCGCGAAGCCGGCGTCGAAACCCTGGTGAACTCCTCTGAAATGGCGGTAGTGGGATTGGTGGAAGTGCTAAAACACTTTGACGTCATCTCGGCCGCCTTCCTGAAACTCAAAAAGATTCTGCTGAATGAACGTCCCGACCTGTTAATCCTGATCGACTATCCCGGCTTCAACCTGCGACTTGCCAAAATTGCAAAGAAGGCCGGGGTCAAAGTACTTTATTACATCAGCCCGCAAATCTGGGCCTGGCGGCAGGGACGTGTCAAGAAGATAGCCCGTCTTGTTGATCATATGGCGGTCATCCTTCCATTTGAAGCGCCGTTTTACGAAAGTGCCGGTGTTCCAGTCTCTTTCGTCGGCCACCCGATGCTGGATCTGGTCAACGTGAACATGGAGAAAGCGGAGGCTGCAGCCAGCTTCGGACTTAATCCAGACCAAAAGATTGTCGGACTCTTTCCCGGCAGCAGGAGAAACGAGATTGAACGCCTGCTGCCGGTAATTGTGGCCTCGGCGGTTGAATTGAAACAACGCTTTCCAGAAGTCCAATTCGTCCTGCCATTGGCGTCCACCCTGGATTCAGACACAATCGCTCCATTACTGACTTCTGCCGGCCTCGATGTCACCATTACACGTGACAGGATCCATGATCTGATCAGGGCCTGCGATGCCGTCATCTCCGTGTCCGGTACTGTTACCCTGGAAATTGCGCTGGTTGGCACTCCCATGGTGATTATTTACAAACTGTCACCACTGACCTACCAACTGGCTAAACGACTGGTAAAAGTCCCCAACATCGGACTTTGCAACATAGTGGCCGGAGAAACCGTAGTTAAGGAACTGATCCAGGACGAGGCCAACAGTAATAATATCTCTGACGAAATCGGCGATATTCTTACCAACGTCGGCTATGAATGCGCCATAAGAAACAAACTGGCTGAGATTCGTTCAAAACTGGGACGTGGCGGAGCGTCTAAAAACGTAGCCCAGTTGACAATTAAATTAATGGAAGATCAATGAATCCTATTCTTAAACGAACTTTCGCATACTTTGTACCCTACTGGAAACTGATCGCGCTCTCTGCAATCTGCTCGGCAATTGTCGGAGGAATGGACGGAGCATTCGCCTGGCTGATCGAACCGGTGCTGAAGAAAATTTTTTCCGGCAAAGATACCGGCATTTTTGTGATGATCCCATTCGGGATCGTCGCTCTATTTGCAATCAGGGGAGTCGCCCGTTTCACCTATGATGTAACCATTAAACTGGCCGGGCAGAAAGCGGTACAGGATCTTAGCAACGAAATCTATGCCAGCACTGTCAGGCAGGATATGGCATTCTTCAACCGGAAATCGACCGGTGAACTGATGTCCCATGCCACCAACGACCTCAGCACAATGCAGCAGGGGATCGCCAACGTTTTGGTTGGACTTTTTCGAGATGTTCTATCCGCATTCTCACTGTTGGGTGTGATTTTTTATCGCAACTGGCAACTGGCCATCTTCACATTCGTGGTTATCCCCCTGACAGCCTACCCGGCCCAGTTGATAGGCAAGAAGATTAAAAACGCTTCCGGCCGAAGTCTGAGTATCATGGGAGGAATGACTGCAATCCTTCAAGAAACTTTCTCCGGTATCAAGGTCATCAAAGCCTTCGGGCTGGAGCGCTTGGCTACGGAACGATTCCGGACCGCCAACCTGCAGTATCTTCATCAATTCCAAAAGTTCATTAAATATGAGTCACTGGCCATGCCGGTCTCAGAAACCATCATCTCCTTCGGAATTGCCGGAGTCGTTTACTTTGGCGGCAGCCAGGTCATGTCGGGACGCATGACGGCTTCCGAGTTTTTCTCATTCATTGCTGCCATGGTGATGGTCTTTACACCGATCAAGAAACTTCAAAGCTCTTACAACTCTCTGCAACGATCCGCAGGGGCAGCGGAGCGTGTTTTCAAGCTCCTGGATGAAAAAAGAAGTATCGTCGAGCGTCCCGGTGCCGTAACATTCCAGCGTTCTTCCGGAATGGTGGAATTTCGCGACGTTTCTTTCAGCTATGGGGACGAACCGGTTCTCCAGCATGTTTCCCTCACCGCCAGAACCAACCAGATGATTGCACTGGTCGGCCCTTCCGGGGGTGGGAAATCCACACTGGTATCGTTGTTGCCACGCTTCTATGACGTAACCGGGGGAGCTATTCTGATCGACGGACACGACATCCGGGACATTTCCCTCGATTCGCTGGTTGTCCAGATTGCACTGGTCGATCAGGAAACAACCCTGTTCCACGAAAGCATCGCCAATAACATTCGTTACGGCAAGCCGGACGCCACGATGGACGAAGTGATCGATGCAGCTACGGCGGCCTTCGCCCACGACTTCATCATGCAGCTTCCGCAAGGCTATGACACCAGCATCGGTGACCGCGGCGTACGGCTCTCCGGCGGACAGCGCCAGAGAATCTGCATTGCCAGAGCCCTGTTGAAAAATGCTCCGATACTGATCCTGGACGAGGCGACCAGCGCCCTGGATACCGAAAGTGAGCAGATGGTTCAAAAGGCCCTCGACAACCTGATGATGAACCGCACAACTTTTGTGATTGCCCACCGGCTCTCGACGGTCCTGCATGCCGACAATATAATCGTCCTCGAAGGGGGGCGCATCGTTGAGCAAGGCAGACATGACGAATTGATTGTTAACGATGGACTTTATAACAGACTGCATTCACTGCAATTTTCCGATCAGGAAACTGATTCGGCACTGGAAATTCATGCATAAGCAGAGACCTTCCAGACCGTTGTTAGAGGGGACAGCCGTTACGGCCGTCCTGATTTTGTCCACTGCGTTGATCGCTCTGAGCGGCGCCGACCTGATAGTTTCTTCCCGTTTTTTCATCAGCGGCGGCTGGCCGGTCGGTGAACTTTTCCCATGGAAACTGCTCTACCGTATCGACCGATATCCGGCTGTTCTACTGGCCGCTACCGGCCTGATAGCGGCGGCATTGTCATTTAAAATTCCCAAATTTAATAATTGGAAAAAATGGGGAGTGTTTCTGACACTCTTTTTAATTTTGGGCCCCGGGCTATTGGTGAATGTAGTGTTCAAAGATGGTTGGGGAAGACCACGACCGCGCGATATTGTCCAGTTCAACGGCAAAAAGGAATTCCTGCAGCCCTGGCAGAAAGGTGTCACCGGCCAAGGGAGATCATTCCCTTCCGGCCACGCTTCAGCCGCTTTTTTCATGATTGCCCCTTTTTTCATCTATCGGCGGAGAAAACCACGACTGGCATTATACTGGCTGATTGGCGGTTTGGTATTCGGCATCCTGATGAGCATTGCCCGCACCGCGCAGGGAGGACATTTTTTGAGCGACGATCTCTGGGCATTCGGCATGGTTTATCTGACTGGACTATTTCTGGCAACCGTCATGCGGCTTGACCAGCCCGATACTCCAATCGCACATCCTTAGCAAATCGACATGTTCTACTTCTGCTACAACATACTTTCCGCCTTTCTGCTGATTCCGGTCCTGCTCTACCATCTTTACCGCTCAATCAGCCGTGGACGCCCGGCTGCTCTGGCCGAGCGTTTCGGCTTCATCTCTAATGACATTCTAACTAAAACAGGCGGTCGCCCGGTAATCTGGCTGCATGCCGTTTCAGTCGGCGAATCGATTGCTGCCCGGCCGCTGCTGAAAGCCCTGCGCAGCCGCTACCCGGATCACACCATCCTGGTTTCAAATACAACCGAGACCGGACGCGGCATCGCCGCAACCTTTCCGGAAATTGACGTCTGCATTTACTTTCCTTTCGATTTCCTCCCGGCGGTGCGCCGCACACTGGACCTGATTGATCCAAAACTTGTGATCATCATGGAAACCGAAATCTGGCCCAATTTCACCCGTGAAGCCCGTAAACGAGGCACACCGGTCATACTGGCCAACGGCAGAATCTCGGATCGCTCCTTCAGCGGCTACCTGCGCTTCAGCTGGTTCTTTCGCCATGCCTTGCAACTGTTTTCAAGATTATGTATGCAAACCAGCGTTGACAGTCAGCGCATCGCGGCTATCGGAGCGCCAGCCGATAAGGTTTTAACCTGCGGGAACCTCAAGTACGACATCCCCTTTCGTCAGACCAGTGAGGAGGAACGGTTACGGCTGCGCTGTCAGTATTCAATTCCAAATAATTTAACGGTCATAACCGCAGCCAGCACCCATGCCGGTGAAGAGCAACAGATCATCAGCAGCTATCAGGAGTTGCTGAATGTCAATAACGACCTGTTTCTGGTGCTGGTGCCGCGGCATCCCGAGAGGGCTTCGGAGGTGGCGTTCCTGCTGGATAAAAGCGGAATCAGGTACTGCAGGCGGACTGCGCTGACCGGAACCGGTCTGCTCCAGAGCGGAACCATTTTGCTGGTAGATACGGTCGGCGAAATGATGAACCTCTACGCGCTTTCGGACATCGCTTTTGTCGGCGGCAGCCTGGTGCCGACCGGCGGCCACAACCTGCTGGAGCCGGCCTCACTGGGAATCGCCTGCCTGTTCGGTCCGCACATGAGTAACTTTCGTGAAATCAGCTCGTTAGTGCTGCAGTATGAAGCCGGCGTTCAGGTTGAAACGATTCGGGAGTTTGTCAGCAGTTGTCAGAACCTGGTTTCTAACGTTGACCTACGACAGCAGTTGGGGCAAAACGGCTTGAAAATGATGGCGGAAAATGGCGGGGCAACCGGGCGGCATATGGAAATCATCGGCGGTTATTTATGACCGGCTCTTTTTCAGCATACTGGCGCGACCTGGCCAGCGGCAAACGGAAAGGTATTGCAGGTCGGCTGTTGATCATTCTTCTTGCGCCGTTTTCTATGTTGTACTCTCTTGTTCAGCGCTTGCGGGCCATATTATTCAGTCTCGGCATTCTCCGTTCTCGAAAACTGCCGCGTCCGGTGGTTTCAGTCGGGAATATCACAGTCGGCGGAACAGGCAAGACGCCGGTTACGGCCTACATTGCACACTGGCTGTTACAGCAGGGTTATCGAGTTGCGGTTCTGTCACGAGGGTACGGCGGTTCGCTGGAGGGGCAATCTGTCGTGGCAAGCGATGGTGCCACCGTCATGCTTAGTCCGGAAGAATGCGGAGACGAGCCATATTTGCTGGCATCAACGATTCCGGGATTGATGCTGGTGATCGGCACGGATCGTTATGCCGCCGGTCAGCTCGCCATGCAGCAGCTTAATCCGGATGTATTCCTGCTTGATGACGGTTTCCAGCATCTGAGGCTGCAACGGGATCTTAACATCATGCTTCTGGACCACTCTCACCCCTACGGCAACGGCTGGACGCTGCCGGGCGGCCTTCTGCGCGAACCGGTCAGTGCTGGAAAACGGGCGGACCTGATCATTCACACCCGTTCTCCGAGAAATTTTCCTGAAGTTGAATTACCAGATGATATTCCGACCTGTTTTGCGCATCACCGGATCAAAGAGCTGCTGCCGCTGTCCGGGGGCGACCCGATCGCCCTCCCCTCTCATTCTCCGCGTAAAGCGCTCGCATTTGCGGGCATTGCCGAGCCATCCGGTTTTTTTGATGAATTGCGGAGCCTGGGTTTCGATCTAGTTGATACCATCCGTTTTCCGGACCATACAACCTATACTGAAAATGAACTTGCGATTATTCGAAACTCAATGCTTCGAAACGGAGTTGAAATTGCCATAACCACTGAAAAAGACGGGGTCAAACTCAAGCATCTTTCTAACAACGACCGCATCACAATCATGTTGGCCCGCCTGGAACTTATCATCAATGAACCTGCCCTGCTGTTGAACCACCTGCGCAATTTGCTTCAAAAATAATCCAGTTTGTGGCATAGTGCCTCATTTATTTCAGAATGAGCTAGTTGCCATGTTTTCAGAAATTTTAATTAATAAATTAGTCTGTCCGGTCTGCAAAGGGAAACTTGTCCCGGCCCGCGACAACAGTTCACTGCACTGTGTCCCATGTGGCCTGCTCTATCCGGTCAGGAACGGCATCCCAGTCATGCTGGCTGATGAAGCGGTCAAAGATGTCCGGGACCACTCATGACAGACCACGACATCACTAACCCCCGTCGCATATTGATCCGCTCAGTCAACTGGGTCGGCGACGCGGTCATGACGACACCCGCCATCGGACTTATCAGGCAGCACTACCCGCAGTCAGAGATAACTGTGCTGGCAAACAAGATGGTCGGAGAGATTTTTTCCCGCCACGAGTGGGTTGACAGAGTCATAACCTTTGACCGACAGGGGAAGCACAAGGGCATCTCGGGCAGATTCCGGCTGGCGCAGGAGTTGCGCAAAAAGTCCTTTGACATGGCCATCATCCTGCCAAATTCATTTGACTCGGCGCTGGTGCCGTGGCTGGCCGGGATCCCTGTCAGACTTGGAAAGAACAGTGATGGACGCGGCTTGATGCTGACCGGCCGCTATACTCCCTCCAACTCAGCCGTGATCACCCACGAAGTCGGCTATTACATCGATCTCGTACGTCATTTCGGAATATCAGGACGAACGGACGACCCAACTCTTTTCATTGCTCCGGATGAGAATGCCAAGGCAGCCGAAAGGCTTGCGCTTCACGGCATTTCCGACGGCGAAATGCTGGTCGGCATCAACCCCGGCGCGGCATTCGGTTCGGCCAAACGCTGGTATCCGGAACGCTTCGCCGAAGTCGCCCTAAGGCTGGCAGAGGAATGGTCTGCCAGGATCGTCATCTTCGGCGGTCCGTCCGAAACCGACATTGCAGCCGATATTGAAAAACGGCTCGACGGCGACGCGCTGAATCTGGCCGGAAAGACCTCCGTAAGGGAGCTGATGGCGCTGATCGGACGCTGCAACTTTTTTGTCACCAATGACTCGGGCCCCATGCATATCGCAGCGGCCCTGGGAGTGCCGCTGGCGGCCATATTCGGTTCCACCGATCACGCCACGACCTCGCCATACACCGAAAAGGCTGTTATAATTCGCAAGGCAATCCACTGCGCACCCTGCAAGCTGCGTGAATGCCCAACTGACCACGAATGCATGACGGCGGTCACAGCCGATGACGTGGTAGCGGAAAGCATCAAGCTGATGGCTTCACTGACTGGCAAAATCCAATTAAACGGGACGGAGAAATCAAAACCATGAAACGCATCTTGGTAACCGGCGCAGCAGGTTTTATCGGATTTCATCTAAGCAAGCGACTGGTAGCCGACGGACACCAGGTTTGCGGACTTGATAACCTGAACGATTATTACGAAGTCAAGCTGAAATACGACCGTCTGGAGCAGCTTGAGCAACTACCCGGTTTTAGCTTCATAAAGATGGGACTTGAAGAGCGCGAACCGCTGCATCAACTGTTTGCCTCAGAAAAGTTTGATACGGTCGTCAACCTGGCGGCCCAGGCCGGAGTGCGCTATTCCCTGACCAACCCATACGCCTACATAGACAGCAACATCAGCGGCTTCATCAACATTCTGGAAGGGTGCCGTCACCATGGCGTCAAACATCTGGTGTACGCATCCTCCAGCTCGGTTTACGGCGCCAATACCACCATGCCGTTCTCGGTTCATCACAACGTGGATCACCCGGTATCGCTGTACGCCGCCACAAAAAAAGCCAACGAGCTGATGGCCCATACCTATTCCAGCCTTTACGGCATTCCGACCACCGGACTGCGTTTCTTCACCGTTTATGGACCGTGGGGCCGCCCGGACATGGCCCTGTTTCTGTTCACAAAAGCGATCCTGGAGGGACGCCCGATCGACGTTTTCAACCACGGTAAAATGCGGCGAGATTTCACCTACGTAGATGACATCGTTGAAGGAATCGTACGGGTAACCGGCAACACACCAAAACCGGACTCGAACTGGAGCGGCGGCGCACCGGACCCGGGCACCAGCTATGCACCCTACAAAATCTACAACATCGGCAACAATCAGCCGGTAGAACTGATGCGCTTCATAGAGGTTCTGGAAGAACGCCTCGGCAAACAGGCAACCAAGAACCTTTTGCCGATTCAGGCTGGCGATGTGCCGGCCACCTACGCTGATGTGGATGACCTGATCAACGATGTCGGTTTCCGCCCCGCCACCTCCATTGAGGACGGGATCGGCAGATTTGTGGAATGGTACCGGGGCTATTACAACTGTTGAGTTTGCACCACGTTCTATTGAATTCATTACAGATAAAAGTGAGGATCGCATGAAAAAAGCGCTGATCACCGGCATCACCGGCCAGGACGGTTCCTATCTGGCTGAGCTGTTGCTATCAAAAGGGTATGAAGTACACGGCATGATCCGCCGTTCATCATCCTTCAACACCGGCCGCATCAACCATATCTACCGCGACCCCCATGAAAAGGGGGTTCGCATGTTCCTGCACTACGGCGACCTGAACGACGCCAGCTCGATCAACATGCTGTTGCGCAACATACAGCCGGACGAGATTTACAATCTGGGCGCCCAAAGCCACGTCAGGGTTTCTTTTGACGTGCCCGAATATACCGGTGAGGTTGATGCGCTTGGGGCGGTCAGAATTCTGGAAGGAATCCGCGAGACCGGCCTGAACACCAGGTTCTACCAGGCATCCTCATCAGAACTGTACGGCAAGGTTGTGGAAACACCACAGAAGGAAACCACTCCCTTCTACCCCCGTTCTCCCTACGCCTGTGCCAAGGCCTACGCCTTTTATATCACCATGAACTATCGTGAGAGCTACGGCATGTTTGCATGCAACGGAATCCTCTTCAACCATGAATCGCCACGACGCGGTGAAACATTTGTCACCCGCAAGATCACCAGGGCCGCCGCCCGCATCAAACTCGGCATGCAGGAGTGCCTTTACCTGGGCAACCTGGACGCCAAACGTGACTGGGGTTTTGCCGGTGATTACGTCGAAGCCATGTGGCTGATGCTGCAGCAGGAACAGGCTGAAGATTACGTGATCGCAACCGGCGAAACTTACATGGTTCGCACTTTCGCGGAAAAAGTGTTCGCGCGGCTCGGCATGAATCTGGTGTGGCAGGGGAGCGGAGAGGCTGAAAAAGGGATCGACGGAGCCACAGGAAAGGTTGTTATTCAGATCGATCCGAAGTATTTCCGCCCGGCTGAAGTTGACCTGCTGCTTGGTGACCCGTCCAAAGCAAGGCGTCAGATGGGTTGGGAGCTCAAAACCAGCTTTGATCAGTTGGTCAACATGATGACAGACTCCGACCTGGAACTGGCCGAACGTGAAAAACGGGTCGAAGGCAGACCATAACCGGCCGGAGAGTTGAACCCCGGTTAATTATCTTCAGGGATGGTGCTATTTAACACATGGAAAAGAATTCTAAAATCTTCGTCGCCGGACATGGCGGCATGGTTGGGTCAGCCCTTGTCAGAAAGCTGAGGGGCGAAGGTTATGACAACCTGATACTGAAAACTTCGACTGAACTGGATCTGCGTAACCAGGTCGCGGTATCTGAATTTTTCGTTAACGAACGCCCCGATTACGTGTTCCTGGCGGCTGCCAGAGTTGGAGGAATCATCGCCAACAGCACCCGCAAAGGCGAGTTCATCTACGACAACCTGATGATCCAGACCAACGTCATTCACAACGCATACACCAGCGGCGTCAAACGGCTGCTGTTTCTGGGAAGCACCTGCATCTATCCCAAGTACGCGCCTCAGCCGATCAAAGAAGAATATCTGCTGACCGGCGCATTGGAACCGACCAACGACGCCTACGCGATCGCCAAGATAGCCGGTATCGCCCAATGCCGCTCATACAATCAGCAGTACGGCACAAGGTTCATGTCGGCCATGCCCAACAATCTCTACGGCCCCAACGACAATTTCGACCTGACTAACTCTCATGTCCTGCCAGCCCTGATGAGGAAGTTTCACGAAGCCAAAGTGACCGGAGCCCCATCCGTGACGATCTGGGGCAGTGGATCTCCACTGCGTGAATTCATGCATGTTGACGACCTGGCGTCGGCCAGCCTGTTTTTGATGAATCAGAACGACGAGATTTATTCCTCCCTTTTGACCTACGAACCGGCCCCGGCGCTGATCAATGTCGGCTCGGGACAAGAGGTCAGCATTGCCGAACTGGCCGGAATGGTAAAAAGGACGGTCGGCTTCGAAGGCGAACTTGTTTTTGACACCTCAAAGCCTGACGGAACCCCGCGCAAACTGGCCGACTCATCACGCCTGAACAGCCTGGGCTGGCAGCATCGCATTGATCTCGAAGAGGGGTTGGACGATGTTTATCGCTGGTTTCTGGAAACTGCATGAGAGTGCTACTGTCAACAGATAATCGGTCAATTCAAACAAGATGACGAAGATTTCGGCCACCATAATCACCCTCAACGAAGAAGGCAATATCGGCGACTGTCTGGCCAGCCTGGACTTTGCCGATGAAATAATCGTGGTTGACTCCGGGAGCAGTGACAAAACTGAAGCAATCTGCAAAGCTCATCCCAAGGCTCGTTTCTTCCATCAGGAATGGCTTGGTTATGGGGGGCAAAAAAACCGTGCGGCAGAGTTGGCTCAAAACTACTGGATTCTCAATATCGACGCCGATGAACGCGTGACCCCCGAACTTGCAACCTCCATTTGCAATGCTGTCAAACAAGAGACCGGAGCATTTCGCATGGCTCGGGAAAATTATTTCGGAAAACGCTGGATTCGCCACTGCGGCTGGTATCCCGACTATACGACCCGGCTGTATGACCGCCGCAAATGCTCCTTCAGCGAACGGGTAGTGCACGAATCACTGGAATATGACGGCAGGGTCGAAACCCTGGTCGGCAATCTGAAACACTTTACATACGCCGACATCTCCGACTATCTCCAGCGCATGAACCGCTACTCGACACTGGCGGCAGCGGAGTTGCACAAATCAGGAGCAACTGCCGGTTCGGCGGCCTTGATTATCAAACCTCTGGCAACATTCATCAAGATGTATCTGATTCGGAAAGGATTTCTGGAAGGTTACCTGGGGCTGCAGCTTTCAATGCTCTATGCGCAGTACACCTTCTGTAAGTACGCGAAGCTGACGGAGCTTTCCCGTACTACCACCAAAGGGATATAGACGATGCCGAAACTTTACATAGAAGAATTCGTGGGTATTACAAACCGCCTGGAGACCCTGCCGCTCGCCTTTGCGATCCAGAAAAAGTATGGCCACGACATCATACTGGATTGGCGCGAACTGGATTCCTTTACCGTTGACGGGACCAGACGCGGCAAGGTGACAGTTATCAGCAAAATCGGCGCAGAGCGAGTTCGCAACTGCGACGAGACGCTTTTTTCCAGACTGGCCGGCAAAAAACTTCTGCTCCGCTCGCTGGATGGCCCCCCCGCGCTGTTGGATGACATATATATGGATGTTGCCGCCCGGATACATCTTAAGGAATCTCTCGCCACGGAGATTCGAAACATGTTCTCGGCCGTCGAAAAACGTCCGGTAGTTGGTGTCCATATTCGCCACGGCGATTTTCAGGTTCTGGATCCTTCCAGTTACAGCATTGATGGGTATGAATGGCCGGCCGTTCCAATCTGGTGGTACGAAAAAAATATGGCCGCCCTGGCGCGCAGAAACAAGGAGATCTGCTTCTTTCTTTCCTGCACCGGCGACCCCTCTTCCTACGACTCGCTGACCAAAAATTTCGACATAATTACCGCGCCGGTTGAGTCCCACTATACCTACAAAAACATGAGCAATGACCATTGTTCAACGGTTAACCCGGTCGTGGACCTCTTTGCCCTGGCTTGCTGCCCGGTTGTCCTTGCCACTCCAATTTCAGGTTACTCACACTGGGCGGCCAACGTGCTAGGCGCCCCGGCCACCTGCATTGTGCCGATACCCGGGGCCACCGAGGAGCAGCCACTGGCCGGAGCGGTCAACATCCACGGCAGTCGCCTGCCTCGCTGGCGGGCTTCCGGCAGAACCGGAAGCGATGTCACTCCACTGGATGCAAACCTGAGCGGCATCAGCATCGGACTGACAGCAGACACCTCATGGCTGTAGAGAACAGCTTCTGCACAAAACCGGCACAGCCCGGCCTGGTCAGCATCGTGATCCCGCTCTACAACCAGCTGGCCTACACCAAGGGATGCCTTCTGAGCCTGGCCAAAACTACCCCGCAGAATATCGAGATTATTCTGGTTGACAACGCCTCCAGCGACGGCACCGGCGACTACCTCTCGACGCTGAGTAACGTCACAATTATCAGCAATACTGAGAATCTCGGATGTTCGGGAGCCTGGAATCAGGGGGCAAGGGCCGCTTCAGGCGAATGGATCATGATCCTCAACAATGATGTACTGCTGTCACCGGACTGGCTGAAAGGTCTGCTGGAGGGGGCTGAACTGCATGCGCTGGATATCGTCACCCCGGCCATTCGAGAGGGTCAGCACAACTACGACATTGAGACATATGCCCTGGATTTGACCACCAGCATGGGAAATGTTGTTCGAAAAGGGAAAGCCAACGGAATCTGTTTCATGGTTCACCGGCGTGTTTTTGACGCCATTGGAGGTTTCGACGAGAACTTCCGGATTGGGCAATATGAAGACACCGATTTTTTCCTGCGAGCCAGCCGAGCAGGTTTCCGCCTCGGCACTGTCGGCAGCTCGTTCCTGCACCACTTCGGATCAGTCACCCAGAAATCCATTAAAACCGCCAGGACTGCCAGACCATACGCTATTGAAAACAAGGCCTATTTCATCCGCAAGTGGAATATGCCCTGGTGGAAACGCGCCCTGATCCGCAACAGCGACAAACTGATCAACAGAATCCAAAGTCAGCTGGAAAAGAAGCTGTACGGTCACTCATTGATGGAAAAATGGATCGACGGGAGGTTGCGCTATTTCTAGCCTTACTTTACAAACCGGCGACACGCCGTCGATCTTGATCGTTTGTTTCAGATTTATCGGCGATGTCCTGGTAACGACACCTCTGGTCACTTCAATCAAACAATCCGTTCCAGGTGCAACCATAGATTATCTGGTATTCGAAGGAACAGAAGGGGTTCTCAGCCACAACCCTCACATCAGAAATATCATCGCAGTGCCACGCAAAGGGAACAACGCAGATGTATTATTCTCTCTTTTACGCAGGTATGACCTGGCATTTGCCGCCTACCCTTCCGACAGAACCCTTCTTGCGGCAGCCGTCGCCGGTAAACGCAGGATCGGATTGATCTACAGCGGCAAGGATGCCTGGTGGAAAAAAATAATTCTGTCTGCATATCACTTCTGTGACGACCACGTACATGTTGTCACAAATATTCTGTCACTGCTGGGACCCTTGGGAATCGCCTCCATCCCCCGGGTTGCAATGGGATACAATCAAAGTGACATGGCGTTTGCCGGCGAGATCATACCGGCAAATAAATATGTAATACTGCATCCCTACAGCCGGAACAGCTGCAAGTACTGGCCGGCGGAAAAGTGGGGCAGACTGGCCGGCCTGATCCAGGAACAGACTGACTGCAGGGCAGTTTTCACAACGACCCCGGATCATGAGGACATGTCGTATCTGCGTGAGATACTGGCAACTGCCCCGCACGACGTACTCACATTTAAAAAGTCATGCACCCTCGCTCAACTGGCCGGCATCATCAAGGGCAGTAAAGCATTCGTCGGCATCGACACCGTCGTCACGCATATGGCCGCCGCACTTGAAATACCCATTATTGCACTGTTCGGCCCCAGCCTGACCCGCTATTGGGGGCCGTGGCCCAACGGCTGTGTTGAAGTCTCCCCTTTTGCCGCCAATAAAGGGGTGCAGCGAACAGGCAGCGTAACCATTATCCAGAAGGATTGGCCCTGCGTCCCCTGCAATCGGGAAACCTGTTCAATTTCCAAGCGGGGAAAGATGGAATGCCTGGAAGAACTTACGCCTGACGAGGTTTTTATCGAGCTGAACAAATCTCTTGGAGCACGGGGGTAGTCATGGAAAACTTCAATATTGCCTATCATTGCACCACCAAACAGTGCCAAGCCGGATTGGGTGACAAGGTCGCCATGCGTTGGATTTCGTCCACTTTCGAGCGCCGGGACTACACCTTCGGTGAAATGGACCAACTTTCAAACCGTTTTGCCAATGTCCTGCAAACTCTTGGCGTGCAGGCGGGCCAGGTCATCTTCACCTTTCTTCCCAAGACTCCCGAGCAGTTCACGGCTTTCCTCGGCTCCCTGAAGGCCGAATGCATCACCGGCACGCTCTTCTCCAACTTTGGTGATGACGCGCTGCTGGACCGGCTGGGAGCCTCCGAGGCTCAACTGGTGGTCACCCGCAAGAGTCTTTATCGCAAAATAGCGCGCATCCGGGACCAGCTGCCGGCACTGCGCACGGTGATCCTGACCGATGTAGCTGAGGATCTATCCGCCGACGTACTAAGCTGGGAACGCCTGATGGAAACCGCTTCCGATGAGTTTGCAATTCCAGTAACCGCACCAGATACCCCTTCGGTCCTGCACTACACCTCCGGTTCCACCGGAAAACCGAAAGGTGTCCTGCACTGCCACCGAAGCATTCTGCAGCAATCCCGCACCGCACGTGAAGTTCTGGGATTGCAGGCGAACGATCTCTTCTGGTGCACCGCCGATCAGGGGTGGGTCACCGGCACATCCTACGGCATCATCGGCCCCTGGAGCCTTGGGGTCACCCAACTGCACATCGGCGGCGGCTACAGTCCCCAACAGTGGTTCGAACTTCTGCAGAACGAGCGGATCACCGTCTGGTATACAGCCCCCACCGCCCTGCGCATGCTGATGCGCGAGGATCAGATGGCCTACAGTGAATTTGACCTGACCCACCTGCGCAGCATTTTCAGCGTCGGAGAACCGCTCAACCCGGAGGTCATCGTCTGGGGGCGTGACACGTTGCAAAAAGAGATCTACGACACCTGGTTCCAGACCGAGACCGGCGCCATCATGATCGCCAACCGCCCCGGCATCCCCATACGCCCCGGCTCCATGGGAACTCCTCTGCCCGGCATCGAACCTGGAATTCTGGCCGACGACGGCGCATCACTGCCGAATGGCGAGCATGGCAATCTCTGTGTCAGAGCCGGTTGGGACTCCATGTTCAGGACTTATCTGAACAACGACTCGGCCTACGCAAGCAAGTTCAGAGACGGCTGGTACTACACCGGAGACATGGCCTGGCGCGACAATGATGGCTACTACTGGTTTCTGGGCCGCAGTGATGATGTCATCAACACATCCGGGCATCTGGTCAGCCCCTTCGAGGTGGAGAGCGCCCTGCTGGAGCTGCCCGAAATTGCCGAATCAGGCGTGATCGGCGCTCCGGACGATCTGCTTTTCGAGAAGGTGGTGGCTTTTGTCAACTTCCATCCCGGCACTGAATTCACCCCGGAACTGGATTTAAAGATCCGGCTGCACATCGCCAACCGACTTTCCTCGGTAGCCATACCGCAGGAGGTGGTCCCGGTGGAAACCGTACCAAAAAACAAAAGCGGAAAAATCATGCGGCGCGTCCTTAAGGCGCGCTATCTCGGACTGGACACCGGGGACATTTCTACATTGGAGGATTAAGGATTATGATATCACTGGAAGAACTTACACCCGTTTTTAAACAGGTATTTGACGACAGCAGTATCGTGCTCACCAGAAATTCAACCGCCGACGACATCGATGACTGGGATTCTCTGACTCACATGAATCTGGTAATCGCGGTTGAACTGCGCTTCAAAATAAAATTTGCGCTGGGTGAATTGCAGACCCTCAAAAACGTGGGTGACATGCTGGACATGATCAACAAAAAGATAGCCAAACAGGGGTAGAAACAGAGTGCTCTTCAATTCTTTCGAATTCATACTGCTTTTTTTGCCGATTACACTGCTGGTGTATTTTGTACTGCTGCGTAAGCGTTTGACCATCGCGGCCAAATCCTGGCTGCTGTTCGCATCGCTGTTCTTCTACAGCTGGTGGGACGCCAGATACCTGCCCCTGATCCTGGGCTCGATCCTCTTCAACTACACCATTGGCGGTCTCCTGGCGGAGTATGACGACAACTGCAAACAACGTGTCTCCAAGAAGAACATCTTCATTACCGGTATGGTTGCCAATATCGTATTGCTCTGCTGGTTCAAGTACATGGACTTCTTCATCGGCAGCACTAACGGCCTTCTGGGCACTCAACTGCCGCTGCTGAAAATAGTATTACCTCTGGGGATCAGCTTCTTCACCATCACCCAGATCGCCTTTCTGGTGGATGCCTACGAAGGTCTGGTCGAAGAGCGCAACCTGCTCAACTACGCCCTGTTCGTAACTTTCTTCCCGCACCTGCTGGCCGGTCCGATCCTGCACCACAAGGAGATGATGCCCCAGTTCGAGCGACTAAGGAACAAGGTCATCAACTGGAAAAACCTTTATCTGGGGCTGATGCTTTTCTTCCTGGGACTCTTCAAGAAAGTGGTCATGGCCGACACTTTTTCGGTCTGGGCCTCGGCCGGTTTTGATACAACCCAGCCTTTGAGCCTTTTCCCGGCCTGGCTGGCCAGCCTCTCCTACACTTTCCAGCTCTATTTCGATTTCAGCGGTTACAGCGACATGGCTGTGGGGATCGGCTGGATGTTCAACATCTCCCTGCCGGTCAACTTCAACTCCCCCTACAAGGCCACCGGAGTGATCGACTTCTGGAAACGATGGCATATCACCCTGACCAACTTCGTCACCACCTATCTCTACACTCCGATCCTGAGAGCTTTTGACCGGATCACCTTCAACCGGTCGTTAATTGCAATCTTCCTTGCAATGTTGATCTCCGGTTTCTGGCACGGTGCCGGCTGGACCTTTATCATCTGGGGGGGGATGCACGGACTGGGGCTGGTAGTTAATCACATCTGGAAGAAGAAAAAACTGCCCATGCCCTCTTTTCTGGGGTGGCTGATCACCTTCAACTTCGTTAACATCTCTTTTGTTTTCTTTCGCTCAAAGTCTTTGGATGGGGCGCTTTCAATTTTAAAGGGGATGGCCGGTCTGAACGGGGTTATGCTGCATAAGTCACTGGCCAAAGCAAAACTGCTTTCTTCCCTGGGGATTACTTTTGGCGGCTGGCTGGATGCGATCAAAGGAAAGGATGAAACATGGATAATGGTTCTGGCTGCACTCCTGATTGCCGTCTTCTGGAAAAATTCCATGGAAATAGTTGCGCGGGTACGTCCCACATGGAGATGGTGCACACTGTTGCTGATTATCGCTTTCTGGTCACTGCTTGATATGAGCAAGGTCAGTGAATTTCTATACTTCCAATTTTAAACCAACCATTCGATGCGCATACAGATGACACACAATATAGTTTATAAAAAATATCTGTTTGTATTTATCGCCAGTCTGTCGGGACTGCTCATCACCGTAGCAGCAGTGAATATATACTTTGACCCATTGATGTGCTTCCGAACGGTTAGCGCATCAAATCGCTTAACTCCGATCATTGATAATCGTTTACAAAAAACAAACAGACTGTTGCATAGTGGCGAGACCTTTGATGCCCTCCTAATCGGAAGCAGTCGAGTGGAACAGTTCAGGCAGCAGGATTTTGCTCCACTCAAAGTATTTAATTATTCTATGGCCTCCTTTTATCCTGACGAGGCTGAAGACTACATCAAACTGTTTTTACGTGTTAACAAACGCAAGCCATCAATTATTTTTTTGGGGCTGGATTTTTACGGCAGCAATTTGCATGCTTACGAGCATGCAAAACCTCCTAGTTACTACATTGATACTTGTAGCCCCTACTTGTATCCTTTTAAATCGGCCCTTAGTCGCGACATGCTGAAATATTCCTTCAGAATGGCTCGCGGCCAGCATCAAACATTCCGTTATGACCGGGTGACTCTTGACAAGATCACCAACGTTCTTAGCCCGCAAGAGTCGAGTGAACGACGCAAAAAGCAACTTGGCATTTACGCAAGCACACATTACGGCGACTACATCTACAACAATAACTATGCCGCCATGCTGCAGAGACTCAAAGCAGGCAATCCCGAACTGCAGTTTGTAGTTTTCACAACACCCGTCTCGAAGGAACTTCTCAGCCTACTCGTCAAGACCGGAAGGTTTGCAGATTACGAACGCTGGCTCAAGGACATAGTTGATTCATTCGGCAGTGTGTATAATTTTATGATTATTGACCAGCTGACCTCAGAGACTGGCAACTTCCTGGATGCCCACCATCTCTATCCTGAACGAACCGCGCCACTTGCACGCATAATAACTGACCGACCTATACGACAGGACCAGGAGGTTGGCCAACTTATTACCAGGGAGAATCTGGCTGCTCATCTAGTTGCAATCCGCCGAATCATGACCACTTATTGATATGATTAAAGTTACGGGACCTCCCTTATTTTTAGTTTTGGAATCAGATGATGAATTATAAACATTTTGCGCTTAGCTTTATTGTACTCTTGGTATTCTTTACGGGCGGGAACTACTTCGTCTGGAAATGCTGGACCGAGGATCTTCTCTCGGACAGACAGTATCAGGGTGGCGACCTGGCAAGAATGGGGTATATTGACACCTCAAAACATAATCGGAAGAGCATCGATGATCTCCCGCGACGGCATGTGGAGTTCGCTAATTATGCTGGTGGAAAGGTAGACATTGTGACCATAGGCGACTCTTTTTCAAATGGCGGCGCCGGTGGAAAAAACAGGTATTACCAGGATTACATTGCCACGCTACACGGAATGGAGGTCCTTAATATACCGCCCTACAAGGATCTTGATCCGGTGCGCACCGTGTCGATCATGCTCAACAGCGGTGTTCTGGATTCCATGCACCCCGGCTACGTCATGGTAAGTATGCATGAATGGGGGTATATGCCCGCTTTGGCATCTCCGGTAGATTTTTCAACGTCCCTGGACCGCGATAGTATAAAACGTTTACGTCCGATGGAATACAATGCCCCTCACCCGGTTGTGAATTTTATCAATAACGGCAACGTCAAATTTCTGCTCAACAAGTTGCTGTACAAGTTCGCAGACCACACATTTGTCAGCCGCGTGTATAAACGCAAGCTGTCACAACCGCTGTTCAGCACTCCTGATGACAGCAGCCTGCTGTTTTTGCGTCCGAAAATAACATCTGATGACAAGGCACTTCTGGCATTGAATTCTAACCTCAACATATTGGCTGACCGGCTGGCGGAAAAAGGAATCAAACTGGTATTTATGCCCTGTGTTGACAAATTAACCCTGTATAGCGACTTTCTGGTCAGCAACCCGTACCCGGTGAGCACATTTTTTGAGGGCCTGGCAAAGCTTCCGAAGCGTTATCGGTTCATTGACACCAGGGCCATCCTGCTTCAGGAACTCCGCAAAGGGGAAAAGGATGTTTTTTACGCCGACGACACGCATTGGAGTTGGAAGGCATCGGAAACCATCTTTCACACCCAACGCTTCAACTGAACAAGAGAGGGATACATCTTGAAACAAGGTCTTTCAACATTCATCAGGAATACGCGCACATTTTTCAAGAGCTATAAACTGCTTGATGGCCTCAGAAACGAACTCGATACCCTGAAGGCCAAGCTTGAAGTGCCGACGGACCTGTATGACCGCTTTTACTCGGAGCGGCAGTCGGCTGAGTACCAGAGCGTGTTCAGCAAGGAAGAACCGCTTGTCACCGTCTGCATCGCGACCTATAATCGCGGAAGGCTCCTGGTAGAGCGTTCGATTTCATCTGTGCTCAACCAGACCTACCGGAACATTGAACTGATCGTCATCGGCGACTGCTGCACCGATGACACCGTCCAGCGGGTAAGCAGCATTACGGACCCGCGTCTGCGGTTTTTTAATCTGCCGGAGCGTGGGAACTATCCACAAAATCCCCTCCATCGCTGGTGTGTTGCCGGAACAGTTCCGATGAACCACGCACTCGCCCTTGCCCAGGGCGACTTCATCACCCATCTCGATGACGATGATGAGTTTGTCAGTGATCGCATCGAAAAACTGGTTGAGTTCATCCAGCGCGAAAAAGCAGATTTAGTGTGGCATCCATTTTGGCACGAGCGCAAAAATGGCAAATGGGCCTTAAAAAAGGCCGAGGAGTTCATGGGGGGGCAGCTCACAACATCTTCAATCTTATATCACCGCTGGTTTGCCGCTCTCCGCTGGGACATCGAAGCATATCGTTATCAGGAACCAGGAGACTGGAACAGGCTGCGCAAATTCAGGTATCTCGGAGCATTTTTAGCGCGTTATCACGAACCGCTTTTAAAGCATTTTATTGAACGAAACCAAAAATAATCTGCTAATCGAGTAATTAAATAACTACAATTGAGATGAAGCTTTATGAAATCAGCAATAATAAAAAAGTACATAAATGAAAAATTATTTGGGGCCGTCTATGACAAACATGAATTGGTAGTTATTGACGATATTTTCCCTTTGAAGCTATCGCCTTTCAGATTGGTTGAATACAATCATATATTGGAAAATATACCGGGGTCAGCAGTCTATTCATCAGGTAAAAGTTTTATTGTTCTTGGTGACAACAAGAGTTTCGAACAGGTTCATAAAGAGTATTCTCAATCGAATCCCGATGTTGCCAAAAGAGTTTTCGAATTCAACAAATCAACTAAGATCTCGGCACAGTTATGCTATTTAACATTTTTGAATAATGCACATGACAATCTGAAATATCTCAGATCCCTTGGAATACCGTTTGTCCTTGAACTGTACCCGGGAGGTGGTTTCAAGTTAAACGACAAGAGATCTGACAAAAGGCTCAAGCGGGTAACAAATTCGCCATTATTCAAGAAAGTCATTGTAACTCAAGAAGTTACATCCAGGTACCTTATCGATAAGGGTTTCTGCTTACCAGAACAGATTGAATTCGTCTTTGGAGGGGTGTTCCCAGCGGAACAACTTACTAAGGAACTGCGACCGAAGCGGTATTTCCCTCATGACAAAGAGCATCTCGATATCTGCTTTGTGGCACATAAATATATGGAACAGGGCAGGGACAAGGGCTACGATGTGTTCATAGAAGTGGCACATATGTTAGCGGAACTTCTTCCTGAAGTGTCTTTCCATGTTGTAGGTCCTTTCAATGCGACGGATATTGATATTTCCCTTATTGAAAACAGAATTACATTTCATGGTTCGCGCACTACTGATTTTTTCCCCACGTTCTATGCCGGAATGGACATAATACTGTCACCCAACGCCCCCGGCATACTCAGCCCCGGTGCCTTCGATGGCTTTCCAACAGGCGCATGCATCGAGGCTGCATTATGCGGAACGGTCATTTTTGCCTGCGACCTCATGGAGCTCAACCCATTCCGGGATGGCGAAGAAATCGTAATAATCCCACGCGACCCTTCAGAGATTTGCAGGATGATACTCGAATATGCAGAAAAGCCGGAGCTGCTCTACCAGATAGCCCGTAATAGCCAGAACCGTTTCCAAGAAACCTTCAGCATCGAGAAACAGATGGCACCACGCTTACAAATACTCAAACAATTATTGTCGAACGGGAGATAGCAGATATGCGGCCTAAACTGGTACTCTGGGGCGCTTCAGGTCATGCACTGACTGTGGCTGATATTGTCTCTTTGTGCGGCGAATACGAGCTGACAGGTTTTATTGAGGATTCCGCCTACGAAGAATCACCAGGTGAATTCTGCGGGCTTCCACTATTTATGGGCAGACTCCACCTCGACAGACTTTACCATGATGGTGTACGTTTCGTTATCATGGCCTTCGGCAACTGCAGGGCTCGTCTCGATCTTGCTCTGTTTGCTCAAGAAAAGGGATTTCACCTCGCCAAGGCGGTACATCCTTCGGCGGTTATTGCAAAGGGTGTTAGAATAGGAGAAGGAACGGTAATTGCCGCCGGAGCAGTAGTGAACCCAGCAGCAACAATAGGAAATAATGTCATAATTAATACCTCGGCAAGTGTTGATCACGAAGTACTTATTGCAGATGGCGTGCATATTTGCCCTGGCGTCCGTCTAGCAGGACGGGTCAGAGTGGAAGAAGCTGCATGGATTGGTGTAGGATCAAGTGTCGTCGACCGCGTCACGATAGGTGCTGGAGCCTTTATTGGAGCAGGTTCAGTTGTAGTTGACGATATTCCACCATTTTCGCTGGCATATGGTGTACCAGCAAAAGTTATAAAAAGGATTGAACCATGACTAAAAAGACAAGCTGTTCCGAACTGGCCATAATGGGATCAGTGCCAGCCTTCACTTCGCCTCTTTACGTCGGATGCCCCAACATTGGTGATCGCCAGGCTTTTTTGGCAAGGGTGAATGATATCCTCGACCGCCGCTGGCTGACCAACAATGGTGCCTATGTTCAGGAATTAGAACGCAAGCTCGAAGAACATCTTGGTGTAAAGCACTGTATCGCCATGTGCAATGCCACCGTTGCACTGGAAATTACCATCAGGGCTCTGGGTATGTCTGGTGAAGTTATAGTTCCATCATTTACCTTCGTTGCGACACCGCATTCACTACAGTGGCAGCAGATAACTCCGGTTTTCTGCGATATAGACCCAACCACCCATTCCATTGATCCAAGGCGAGTCGAGTCACTCATTACCCCCCGCACCACGGGCATCATAGGAGTACATTTATGGGGGAAGCCGTGCGCCATAGAGCCGTTGGAAGAGATTGCACAAAGACGCAATTTGCGACTTCTTTTCGATGCAGCC
This sequence comes from Geobacter sp., assembly GCA_009684515.1. Taxonomy (GTDB): domain Bacteria; phylum Desulfobacterota; class Desulfuromonadia; order Geobacterales; family Pseudopelobacteraceae; genus JACRCG01. The sequence continues at coordinate 23,350 of WKKS01000006.1, read as the reverse complement.
CATGCTTTTGGCTGTTCACACAACAACCGTATGATCGGCGGTTACGGTGATGCCGAGGTTTTCAGCTTCCATGCCACAAAGTTTTTCAACACTTTTGAAGGTGGTGCCGTTACCACTAACGATGATGATTTGGCAGCACGCATCCGCTTGATGAAAAACTTTGGGTTCGCCGGCTACGATAACGTTATCTACATTGGTACTAACGGTAAGATGTCAGAGGTGTCTGCCGCCATGGGGCTGACCTCATTGGAACACCTCGACAGCCTCATTGAGCTGAATCATCGAAACTACAAAGCATACGCTCTTGGACTGGGTGATCTACCTGGTGTGCGCCTTGTACCCTTCAACGGCAAAAACAGTTACAATTATCAATATGTAGTCTTGGAAATTGACTCCGAGGTAACCGGAATTGATCGCGACCTGCTCTTGCAGGTACTGCACGCCGAAAACGTAATGGCACGCCGCTACTTCTTCCCCGGTTGTCACAAAATGGAGCCATACAGTTCACATTTTCCTCACGCCGGTCTGCTGCTGCCAGAGACCGAAAAACTAGTACAGAGAGTTATGTCACTTCCTACAGGGACGGCCGTAACAGAAGAGGACATTAACAAGATCTGCTCGCTAATCAAGTGTGCACTTAAAAATGGCGACAAGTTGACAAATAGTATCCGACTTGGGAAAGAAGTGCCTTGCGCATCCTGATCATAAAAACATCCTCCCTCGGTGATGTCGTTCACGCCCTGCCGGTGATTGACTATCTGCGACAGGTCTCTTCGGGTATCGAGATCGACTGGGTCGTGGAGGAGTCGTTTCTTTCTGTCATTGAACACAATCCGGGCATAGCTCAACTGCATGTCATCAGAACTAAAAAATGGCGCAAGGCCCCTTTTGCTGCGGAGACGCGCCATGATTTGAAAGAATTGCGCCGTTCTCTCCGGGAGCGTTCTTACGATCTGGTGTTTGACATTCAGGGGAATTTGAAAAGCGGAGTGATTGCCTGGCTGACCGGCGCCGAAAAACGCATCGGCTTCAGCAAAGAAGTGCTGCAGGAAAAGGTGAATGCTTTTTTCACAACCCGGCAGATTCCGTTCCGGGCGATTGACAAGAATGTTACCGACCGCTATCTGCGGGTGGTCAGTGTCCTGTTCGGCAGGGATTACCGGGAGATGGATCTTACCGGCGACATCATATCATCGCAGGAGGATGAAACGGCGGCCGACCGGTATCTTGCGGCTTTACCGGACGGCTTGGTGTTCATGTTCCAGGTTGGCACCACCTGGAATACAAAATTGTGGTACCCCGAGGGTTGGATCAAGCTGGCTAACAAAATAGTTGAGCGATATCCCCGCTCAACTATTTTGGTTAACTGGGGAAGCCCTGATGAGAAAGCACTTGCCGAGCAGATTGCAGCAGAGGTCGGCGATTCTGTACGACTGCTCCCCTGGTTGCGGATCAGGGAGTTGATTCCAATCATAAAAAGAGTCGATCTGGTGATCGGTGGCGATACAGGGCCAGTTTACCTGGCGGCGGCCGTGGGTACTCCGACAGTTTCTTATTATCGCGCCACAAGTTCCGCTACCTATGCGCCCGGCGGGAAGCAGCACCGCTCGGTCCAGGCCGCCATGAGTTGCGCCGCCTGTGGCCGCACTTCCTGCGACCGTGACCAGGAGTGCCGCACCTCGATTTCACCGGACGCCCTGTTCGATGCTGTCGTTCAATTGATCGATTAATACACGAATGAAAAGGATATTTATGCTGAGCACCCTTAATTTGACCGGGCTGGAAGAAACATTTGACCGCTGCATCGCATTTTGGCACACAAATTCCGACAGCTTTGAAGTTCCAGTTGTTTCTTGTAACCCTCTGGCGCTGGAGTTGGCCTGGCGAAATTATCTGCTCTGGCACGAAGAGGATAAGGCCCGTCGCACAGACGTTGATGACAGTGCTATTGCCACTGTCAAACGCGCCATTGACAAGCTGAACCAGCAGCGCAACGATCAGATCGAAAAACTGGACGAAGCGATCCTGGCTGAAGTCTCAAAAACCGCCCCCGAGCCTTCGACGGAACTGATCAACTCTGAAACACCCGGCAGCATTGTCGATCGCATATCGATCATGTCCCTCAAGGTTTACCACATGGATGAGGACAGCCGCAGGGATGACATTGATTCCGCCCATAAGGAACGCTCACTCCACCGTCTGGCCGTTCTGAAACTGCAGCGATACGACTTGTATCAGGCTCTTGTGCAGTTGCTGGATGATTATAAAACCGGAAAGAAGATCATGAAGCTTTACAAGCAGTTCAAGATGTACAACGACCCATCCCTGAATCCGGAACTGTATCGGACGCAAAAGTAAACATGAAAATTGCTTTTGTTAGGCTCACTTCGCTGGGCGATATCATCCTCTGTATGGCCGCCTTGCAGGTGGTCAGGCGGAGTCTGCCCGATTGCCACATCACCTGGTTTGCCGATAAGCGCTTTGCTGAGATACTTGACCACCATCCCGGCATCCAGCAGGTTGTAAGAGTTGATCTGAAGGAACTGAAAAAGAAGAAATCGCTGAATGCCGTAATGACGGAGTGGCGTCATCTCAGATCGTTCGGAAAATTCGATGCCGTCATAGATCTTCACGGTTTGCTCAAATCCGCGGTTGTTTCCGTCATTGCAGGCGGCCCACGCTACGGTTTCGACCGGAAGATGTTGAAAGAACCTCTGGCGGCTCTTTTTTATGGCCGCAGCATCCCGATCCCGCTGGAAATGCCAGCCGTAGCCCGTTACGCAGCACTTGCGGCCAAGTGCCTTGGTCTGGATGTTCAATCCACCGAGTTATGTCCGCCGGAACCGTACCTGTTCTGGAGCTCCGAAGATATCGCCATCACAGATGATTATTTTGAGCGACACAAAAGAAACATACTATTGGTGCCGGAAACCAGCGCCAGCTACAAGAATTATCCGCCGGAGAAGTTCGCCAGAATGGCAAACATGCTGGGTGAAAATATCCTGGTCTGCTACGGCAACCAGCAGGAGTTTCAGACCGCATCCCTGATCGCAGAGAAATCATCCAATGTCAGAATTTTGCCGCGCATGAACCTGAACCAGCTCAAGGCCGCCGTCGGGCGATCTGATTTGGTGATAGGGGGAGATTCCGGTCCGACACACATTGCCTGGGCCTGCGGGACGCCTTCCATCACTCTTTTTGGCGCAACGCCGGTCTGCATATGTCCCACTGAGCGCAACCGCGTCATCAAAACAGACTCGGTGCCAAACCTCCGCAAGCCGGATTCGACCGATTTTTCGGTTTGCGACATTCCAGAGGCAGATATTGTACAGCTTGCAAAGGAACTTTTGGATGAATACACCCCATCTAACCGGCAGAGCGGTAACTAGCCCATGACCCTGCATCGATTTTCACGCACCGAACTTCTGATCGGCAAGTCCGGACTGGCCACACTGGCCAACAAACATGTCATGATCTGCGGAGTTGGCGGAGTCGGCAGTTATGCTGCTGAAGCGCTGGGACGGGCCGGTGTCGGCCATATCACACTGGTGGATTTCGACGATATCTGCCTGACCAACCTGAACCGCCAGATACACGCTCTCTCCAGCACCGTTGGTCAGCACAAGGTCGAGGTTATGGCCGCGCGCCTGCACGATATCAATCCGGCTGCCGAGGTTATTCCGGTAAAGGCTTTCTTTTCGAAAGAGAATGCTGAAGAACTGCTCCGCAGGCGACCGGACTACGTACTGGACGCAATCGACCACTTCACGGCCAAGGCGGCCCTGATCACGATCTGCCGCGAGCGGGGCATTCCGGTTATATCAAGCATGGGGGCCGCCAACAAACTCGACCCGTCCAAAATCCATGTTGATGACATCTCGGCCACCCGCAACTGCCGCATGGCCCGCAGCATGCGCAAAATACTGCGCAAGAGCGGAATTACTTCGGATGTGCAGGTTGTCTATTCCACTGAAGAACATCGGGAACTTGACCCGGCATCCAGCGGTTGCGGGTCCGACTGCATCTGCCCCAATCGTGAGGAGCAAACCTTCCGTTGTGAGCATCGGCGAGTAATTCTGGGGAGCATTTCATACCTCCCTTCCATCTTCGGATTGACCATGGCGGGTGTAGTTATCAACGGCTTTTTGAAACAGCCGTCAGATGTTGCGGCAACGGCTTAACATTTAAGCGCAACTCGTGCTGTTTTTTTATTGACAAGCCCGAGAAACAAAGGGTAACTTCGACAGTACCTCAAGCATCTGTCTCGATACTCAAGCATTAACCCCATAATCATTCTTGATAAATTGTAGCGACAAGCCTCGGTAACTTTCCAAATAACTTTGATGAGCAGGACATATTCAGCAATTCCTCTACAATGCCGCTTAAAGGTTTTTTTCCGCGAACTATACCCAACACGATTATCACGATCATAATGCAATCCAATACCATGAAAGACTTCACGCAGGAGAACAGATGAATTTACAGGAGCTTAAAGGCAAGAAGATCAGCGAACTCAACACTATTGCGCGGGATCTCAACATCGAAGGCGCTTCCAGCCTGCGCAAACAGGATCTGATTTTTGCCATCCTTAATGCCCAGACCGAACAGAACGGTTCAATTTTCGGCGAAGGCGTGCTGGAAACCCTGCAAGACGGGTTCGGCTTTCTGCGGGCAACCGACTACAACTACCTGCCGGGCCCGGACGATATCTACGTTTCTCCCAGCCAGATCAGACGTTTCAACCTGCGCACCGGCGATACAGTTTCAGGTCAGATTCGCCCTCCCAAAGAAGGTGAACGCTATTTTGCGCTGCTCAAAGTCGAATCGATCAACCACGAACCACCCGAAGTCGCCCGCGACAAGATTCTGTTCGACAACCTGACCCCGCTCTATCCTCAAGAGAAGCTCACGCTGGAAACAACACCCGATAATTTGGCGATGCGGGTAATCGAGCTGGTCGCCCCGATCGGCAAAGGGCAGCGTGGCCTGATTGTGGCGCCACCCCGCACCGGAAAAACCGTACTGATTCAGAATATTGCCAATTCAATCGCCGCCAACCACCCCGAAGTTTACCTGATCGTTCTTCTGATAGACGAGCGCCCGGAGGAGGTGACCGACATGCAGCGCTCGGTCAACGGAGAAGTGGTTTCATCCACCTTTGACGAACCGGCCACACGCCACGTACAAGTTGCTGAAATGGTTATTGAGAAAGCTAAGCGCCTGGTAGAGCATAAAAAAGACGTCGTCATCCTGCTGGATTCGATCACCCGTTTGGCCCGTGCCTACAATACGGTTCTGCCCCCTTCCGGCAAAATTCTGACCGGTGGCGTTGACGCCAATGCCCTGCAAAAACCGAAACGCTTCTTCGGCGCAGCACGTAACATTGAAGAGGGCGGTTCGCTGACCATTATCGCTACGGCCCTGGTTGACACCGGCAGCAAGATGGATGAAGTCATTTTCGAAGAGTTCAAGGGCACCGGCAACATGGAACTGCACCTTGACCGTAAACTGGTTGAAAAGCGCACCTTCCCGGCCATAGACATCAACAAATCCGGGACCCGAAAAGAAGAGTTATTGATTGAAAAGGTCTCGCTCAACCGGATCTGGATTCTCCGCAAGGTACTGCACCCGATGAACGTTGTCGACAGCATGGAGTTTCTGAAGGACAAACTGGCTGAGTCCAAGACAAATCAGAATTTTCTGGACTCGATGTCAAAATAGCAAAAAATGGTTGCATAAATTTGTCCGAATCGTTACGATTACAAGTTACTGCTCATATCGAATTAATTTAACGCTGTAAAGCAAGACTGAAGGAGGAAGAGATGAAAGAAGGTATTCACCCACTGTATTCCGAGGTAACCGTTAGCTGCATTTGCGGAAACACTTTCCTGACACGTTCCACAAAAAAAGAGATCAGCACCGAAATCTGTTCGGCCTGCCATCCGTTTTACACCGGCAAACAGAAACTGATTGACACCGCCGGTCGTGTTGAGCGTTTCAAAAAGCGTTACGGCCAAGTCTGATAAGCCGTTGCGAAGACACACTAAGGGGGTTTGTCGCCAGGCAAATCCCCTTTTTTTGCACCATCACACTCTAAATCCAGAGCGTTCCAGATTCAGAACGATACAAAGTTTTCCCTGAAATGGCTCGCGCCGGGGCACTATGAACAACGTCACTTTGATCGAACACACTCCCAACCCTGAACGCACCGTGGCCTTAGCAGCCAGACTGTGCTACTCGCCGACTTCCATCAACGACCTTCGTGAAAAGCTGGCCGACACCGACATTGAAGCCTTTCTGGACAAAATAATGTCTCTGGGGCACCACTCGGTGTTGGAGCATGCCTCCTTTACCTTCGGCATCGAAGGCATCTCGAGGGTTACCACGCACCAACTGGTTCGGCACCGTATCGCCTCATTCTCGCAGCAATCCCAGCGTTATGTGTCTCACAAGGATCAGTTCACCTCCATCATGCCGGATACAATCTCTGAAAACCCGGAGGCGCGTCAGATTTTTGCTTTCATGTCCGAGACCGTCCACAAGGCTTATGCACAACTTGTTGAGATGGGAATACCGGCTGAAGACGCACGCTACATCCTCCCCAACGCCACAGAGACCAAAATCATTATGACCATGAACGCCCGCGAACTGCTGCACTTTTTCGCCCTGCGCTGCTGCCAGAGGGCCCAGTGGGAGATCCGTCAGATGAGTGTCGATATGTTGCGGCTGGTGAAGCAGGTTGCTCCGGTCATCTTCCGCGAAGCAGGTCCCGGATGCGTTGGCGGCCCTTGTCCTGAAGGCAAGTTCTGTTGCGGACAGGCTCAGGAAGTGCGTGACTTTTACAAGAACCTGGGGTAACGGCGGAGCTGCATTGTCGCCATCAGTGCAATTTTGAAAGTTGCCACAATGAAAGGAATCCATGGATAAGATACATGTCGGCGGACAGGCGGTTATTGAGGGTGTTATGATGCGTGCCCCGCGTGCAGTTGCAATTGCGGTTCGCCGCCCAGACGGAGAAATTGTAGTCAAAAAAGAGCTGTCCATTCCGCTGTCCGAACGTTTTCCAATCGTAAAACTTCCAATTATCCGTGGTGCGGTAGCACTTTTCACTTCACTGATCATCGGCATCAAGGCCCTCAACTTTTCGGCCAACGAAGCGATGACTGAAGAAGAAAAGGACAAAGAAGGGGTCAAGGAAGGTGGCGGGGAACTCTCCTCCTGGGCCATGGCCGGCACAATGACGGTGGCCTTCGGATTCGGAATCTGCCTGTTTTTCCTGTTCCCGCTCTACATGACAAAACTGATGACTCCGGTTATTGGTGACAACAACATCATCTTCAATCTGGTGGACGGTGTAATTCGGGTCATTGTGTTTCTGGTGTATATCTGGGCGATTTCACGCATGGAAGACATTCAGCGGGTTTTTCAATACCATGGCGCCGAGCACAAATCGATCTTTGCCTTCGAGGCCGGTGACGAACTGACCATCGAAAATGTTCGCGGTTACAGCCGCCTCCATCCGCGCTGCGGCACCAGTTTTCTGCTGATCGTCATGCTGGTCAGCATCGCCGTATTCTCCCTGATCCCCAAACTCTGGCCGTTTTATCTCAAAGCCGGTTCACGGGTGTTCCTGCTGCCGATGATTGCCGGCATCTCCTACGAATTCCTGAAGTGGAGCGCAACTCACGACAATCATCCTCTGGTAAAAATGGTGATTGCCCCCGGTCTTGGCCTGCAGCGCCTGACGACCAGAGAACCGGATGACAGCCAGCTGGAAGTGGCTATCCGATCAATGAATGAAGCTCTCGAACTTAACGCCGGCTACAAAGATGACCGACTGGTCGTTTAACATGACGTGTACCAGAACCGGTGAAAACTGCAAATGTACCTACACCACCTGCTCCCGCCGGGGCAACTGCTGCCAATGTGTCGCCTTTCACCGCGAACGCGGCGAAGCCACCGGTTGCATGTTCACCCCTGCCGGCGAAAAAAGTTACGACCGCTCACTCAAACATCTGATGCGTGATCGCGGAATAACAGCCGCCTGATCCACCCCGACTAAAATCATGCTGACCTATAATATTTCCCACCACGACCATTGCCGTCGGCTGGAGAGTTTTTTAAGGACTCTGATGCCGACTTCGCCTGCAGGCTATTCCCGTAAACTGATCAAGGGGGGCGCCGCCAAATTGAATGGCGCTGTTGTTCATTCAGACACGATGCTTGCCCTGAATGACACCGTTACCCTCAAGGAAAGCGGCGCCAGCACCGGCTATATCACTAACGCCAGACCGGAACTGGACCTTCTTTACGAAGACGACCAGATTGCCGTCATCAACAAACCCTCCGGACTGCCGATGCACCGCACCGCCGAACTGGAGGAAAACCTGGTCGAAACCGGACAGACGTACATGACCGGTCGTGGCACCCCGTGCAAACTGTATCCGGTCAACCGCTTGGACCGCGGCACCTCAGGCACAGTCATTCTGGCCAAGAGTTCCAGTTCAGCCGGTATCTACGGCCGCCAGGTCAAGGAAAGCGGCCTGGACAAACTTTATTTGGCGCTGGTTGAAGGAGATACGGATGACAGTGGTATAATATCTGAACCATTGGATGACAAAGAGTCCGAGACACGTTTCCAGACCGTACTACGTGGAGAAAATTGCTCGCTTCTGGCGGTCACGCCGATCAGCGGACGCATGCACCAGATCCGTCGCCACCTTTCGATGACCGGACATCCGGTTATAGCTGACAAACGCTATGGCGGCGGAGATTTGCCCGAATTGTCCGGCTTTGCCCTGCATTCATTCCGAACCATCCTGATCAGACCGGAAGCCGGGCCACTGACAATCTGTGCGCCGATTCCGGAGGAATTGCTTGGTCTCTGCAAGCGGCGTGGAATTGATGCGGAGCAGATAATGGCCGAAATTGACTCGCTTTTGAAGTTATAGCTGATAAAGTTCCAGTTACAACAGTGACAAGATTAGGAGGTTGCGAAATGGAGAACAAAACCATCTTGATAACCGGAGCATCGGCCGGCTTTGGCGCGGCCTGTGCCCGCATCTTCGCCATAAACGGCAACCGGTTGATATTGACCGCGCGCCGCGTGGATCCGCTCCTGCGACTGCAGGAAGAGTTCGCTGGCACGGCGGATGTGCATATAATCCCGCTGGATGTCAGAGACCGCGAGGCGGTGCAGGGTGCGATAGAGTCTCTGCCGGAGCGTTTTCGTTCCGTCGACGTACTGATCAACAACGCCGGCCTGGCTCTGGGACTGGAACCGGCCCAGCGGGCGGATCTGGACGATTGGGAAACGATGGTTGACACCAACATCAAGGGTTTGATGTACTGTACCCGTTTTATCCTCCCTGGAATGGTGGAACGCAACCGGGGCCACATTGTCAACATAAGTTCGACAGCCGGAGACTGGCCCTATCCGGGCGGCAATGTCTACGGGGGAACCAAGGCCTTTGTAACCCAGTTTTCGCGCAATCTGCGGACGGACCTGCTCGGAACGAAAGTGCGGGTCAGCTGCATCCAGCCCGGCATGGCCGAAACCGAGTTTTCCAAGGTCCGCTTCAAAGGCAATGACGAACAGGCAGCCGGCGTTTATCAGGGGACCGATCCATTGACAGCCGAAGACATCGCAGAGACGGTCCGCTGGATTGTCAGCCAACCGCCGCATGTCAACGTCAACACGCTGGAATTGATGTCAATTGATCAGTCATGGGGCCCGTTCGCAATCAACAGGAAGCAGAAATAACAACACAAAGGGAACTATTATGGCTAAGGAATTATACGTAGGACATATTTCAGAACAGGCCACCGAAGACGACCTGCGCAAACTTTTTTCGTTGATGGGTCCGGTCACATCGGTGCACCTGATTGTTGACCAGAGTACCGGCGAGTTCAAGCGTTGCGGGTATGTGCGGATGCTGTCCGAGGTCAATCTTGATGAGGTCGTCGAGACCCTGGATGGCACTTATCTGATCGACCGTTGCATCGTCGTCAGCATTGCCAAACCGCAGAATGAACGACCGGCCAAATCCGCCGCTGTGCGAAGAAAGCCAACCGGCGCCGCACGGGCAGCAGCGGGTAATGACTCCGCGGCCAAAGACCGGCCGGCCGGAGCGAGAAGCTCCTCAAAGAGCAAACGACCGGCAACTGCCAAAGAAACCCCGAAATCAGGGCGTTCCTCCGCGGCCAAAGAGTCAGCTCGCTACGGTCGACCGGCTGCCGCCAAAGAGTCTGCCAGACCGGGACGACCATCAGCAGCAAAAGATTCCGCAGAAGGGGGGGGTGAGCGTACAGCAGGAACAGCCCGCCCCGCCAAAAGCGGAAGGCCGGTCTCCGCCAGAAAAACCGGCGATGGGCCGCGCACTTCCTCAAAGGGTCGCAAATAAAGTACCGTTGATTGAGGAGGGGAATCGCCATGAAGATCCAGCGTTTATTTTTCCTGTTGATACTTCTGCAACTTCCGGCTTTGGCCATATCCGCCGATCTGAAACGGATACCGGCAGCCGCCCGCATCAAGACAGTTACGGTTTACAGCGACAGAGCCATGAGCACCCGCAGTGCTTCATTTAACCTTAAAGCTGGTAGTTATCTGATCACCTTTGAGCCCCTTCCAACGCTCATACTGGATGATTCGGTACGGGTCGAGGGAAAGGGAACCGCAGCGGCAACCATCTCGGGACTGGAGATCAAACGGAGCTTCCTGGAGCATAGTGGCGAAAAGCGGGTCAAAGAGCTGGATGAGGAAATTCAAGGATTGGAGCGGCGTTCGGGTGCCTTGGATGCCAAAAAAGCTGGCATTTCTTCTCAAAAAGCCTTTCTTGAATCGATCCGCGTAGCCTGGGGCGAACGTATATCCAAAGAACTGGCCATCGGCCGTCCCACTTCAGCAGGACTGCAGGAGGCCTCCAGCTTTGTCGGAGCGGGAGTAACCAAAGCCGATGAACAATTCCGTGAATTAGATCTTGAAAAAAGAAACATCAAGGACAAGATCGACGCACTCCACCGTCAGCGGGACCAGGAAACCGGTTCGGGTCGTAAAGAGGTTAAATCCGTTGAGGTTGCGGTGGAGGTTTCCAGCGAAGGGAGCCTGACTCTTGAACTTACCTCAATCACTCCGCGGGCAAGCTGGGAACCGGCTTATGATGTGCGCCTGGCGGCCGACACCAAAACGGCCGATCTGACCTACCGGGCAATGGTCTGGCAACAAACCGGGGAGGAGTGGAACAATGTCGATCTGACCCTCTCCACCGCCCGCCCCTCTCAGGGAGGCGCGCCGCCGGAATTGCAGCCGTGGCAGATATCTTTTTACCGACCCCAACCGGCTTTTCGGTCCGAGATGTATGCGGCGTCTCCAGCACCTTCCAGAGCCAAAATAGCTCAGCTTCCAATGGATTTGGCCGGGATGGAAGATGCTCCAGCAGACAGTCCGGCCAACTTTGCAACGGCACGCATCAGCGAAGAGCAATCTTCGGTAGTTTTCCATATTCCTCAGGCAGTGGAGATACCTTCTGACGGTACCCGCCACAGCAGCATTATCGCCATTGAACAACTGCCGGTCAGCATTGAATATCTGGCAGTCCCAAAACTTTCCCAATATGTATTTCTAAAGTCGGAAATCGTCAATCGGGCCGCCTACCCGCTCCTGCCCGGCAAAATAAATATCTTTGCCGGCAACAGTTACACCGGCAGTTCGCAACTGAAAAAAGTTGCCGCCGGAGAAAAGTTTGACCTGTTTTTCGGTACGGACGATCAGCTGACCGTCAAACGAGAAGAACTGAAGCAGCGGCGCGAGGCGGGAATCTTTGGGAAAAACCGTGTCGAGTACCGTTATCGCATCCAACTGGCCAACTACCGCAAAGAGCAGCTGGCGCTGACCCTGCTTGACCAGCTGCCGCTCTCCTCCGACGCGGAAATCAGGGTATCGCTGGATGAGCCATCCATCAAGCCGGATGAGATCAAAAACGACGGCACAGTAGTTTGGAAAACATCACTGCAAGCGGGTGAGAAGAAAGGGCTGACTTTCGGGATTGTCGTGGAATATCCGAAGGAACGGGAAGTTTCCGGATTGTGACGGCGAGCTAACTGTCAATGTTTTCCTGGTAATAAGCCATCATGTTCTCCAGTTCCAGCGCGGCCAGACAGCCCATATCGGGTCGTCCGCCGAAGACGCAGCCATTGTCCAGCATGATTTTGTTGTTGTTCAAAGAAGCTTCCAGCTGATCGCGGGAAACCGGCGTGTGACCGCAGATCAGACGCCGCCCGTCTGTTTTCTGCCGGTCAACGTAAGTGGAGCGGCTCCAGAGCATGGCGCTGGTGTCATCAAAAGGATTCGACAGATCGAAATTTAGCCCGGCATGAACAAGAACAAAATCATCCAGCAGGATATAAAGCGGGAAAGATCTCATAAGATCACGGTAGCGGCCAGGGATGTCGCCCGGACCGTCAGCCTGAAAACTGGAAAGTGTCGTCTGACCGCCGTTGGAGCTCCAAAGCTTCATGAAATAAGCATCGCCGCAGCCCTTCAGATACATTTCCTCGTGATTCCCGCGAACACTGTTAACCTCAACTCCACGTTCCCGAAGTTCAAAGACAAAATCCAGCACTCCCTTGCTGTCCGGCCCGCGATCGATCAGGTCTCCCAACAGGTAAAGTCGGTCATTTTGTGAAACATGAATAACGACATCCACCAACTGACGCAAGGTTGCGGCGCAGCCATGAATATCTCCGATGACAAAAGTACGTTTGGGCAATGTCAACTGTTCAGTCATAGAGTGAATGGTCCTTCAAATATTGTCTGCCCCAGGGGTCTCCGCTCACTGGGTATCTCCCTGGCCTGCAGCACTTCCGGCAGATTTGCCGGATCACCCGGCAACCCGATTGCCGCCATAGCCTCCACCTGAAAATCATCCGGAATATTCAACCCGGTCCGGGCTCGCTCATAATCAAAACCCTGCATTCCATGTACGACCAACCCCAGCATACTTCCCTGTAACGCCAGGCTCATCCAGGCCGCTCCGCTGTCATAGGAATGAGTGCGGCATGGCTTGCCGTTAGCGAAGGTGGTTTTTGAAACAACTACTACCAACACTGCTGCATTGGCGCACCAGACTTTGTTGCTGTCCACCAGCAAATTGAAGAACAACTGCCAGTGATTGCTGCTGCGGGATGCATACAGCATCCGCCAGGGTTGGTTGTTCATTGAAGAAGGCGCCCAGCGCGCAGCTTCAAAGAGTGACAGCAGCTGATCAGCCGGGATTTCTTCGCCAGACATTGCTCGTGGCGACCAGCGGTCCACAAAAAGATGGTCAACAAGATGCTCGGCATGTCGTATTTCACTTCCTTTGATCATTGGATAACTCCTTTCTTCACGTCACACCACCTGCAGCACAAAACATTTCAGATATTCCGACTCTGGAAATGACAGCAGTACCGGATGGTCCGGGGCTTGGGAACAGGTTTGCACCAACCGCACCTCGCGCTTTGCCAGACGGGCAGCCTGGATCAGCATATCGCGGAACGCTTCGCGACCCATGTGGTACGAGCAGGAGCAGGTGATCAGGTAGCCGCCCGGCTGCAGCAGTTCCAATGCCCGGCGGTTGACGGTCAGGTAGCCTTTGGTTGCTTCGGCAATGTTCCTGCGACTCTTGACGAAGGCGGGCGGGTCCATCACAATCACGTCGAAACGCTCCCCTTCCTGGTGCAGCGAGCGGAGCCGTTCAAAAGCGTCGCACTCTTCAAAGCGCACCCGGTCAAGCACCTTGTTCAACCGGGCATTGCCGGCGGCCTGGACCACTGCCCTGGCTGAAATATCAATTCCCAGTGCAGATTTTGCTCCAAAAGAGGCGGCATGAATAGCCCAGCTTCCGGTGTAGCAGAAACAGTCCAGCACGCTTTTACCATCACAGATTCCGTTCAAGAGCAGATGATTCTGTTTCTGATCCAGAAAACCGCCGGTTTTCTGCCCTTCCTTCAGATTGACGGTGAAGCGCAGACCATTTTCCTCCATCTCAACAGTCTCCGGTATCTCGCCCCACAACAGTTCAATCTTCTCACCCAGCCCTTCCAAGCTCCGTACCCCCACATCGTTGCGGGCGATTATTCCGGCCGGTGCCAGCACTCTCCGCAGCGCCTCCACAATCTGCTCGCGACGGCAATCCATCCCGGCTGAAAGCAGCTGCAGCGAGAGGCGGTCCGCATATTTGTCAACCACCAGTCCCGGCAAGAAATCGCTCTCGCCATAGACAACACGATATGTATCCATGGCAGGATACAAAGCCTTCCGATGGGCAATTGCAGCGGCGATGCGCCGTTCAAAGAACTCCACCGAATCGATATCTTCTCTTTGTCGTGAAACCAGCCGGAATGCAATCAGCGAATGGGGATTGTAATGTCCGACGCCGATCAAACCGCCGACCGCATCATACAACTCTGCTGCAACTCCAACAGTGCGCTCGCCCGATACTTCGCGAATTTCGTTACTGAATACCCAGGGATGGCCGGACTTGATGCGCCGGTCTTCGTTTTTATTGAGAGTTATTTTTGTCATCGAGCGTCCTTTTTTGCGCAACTATATGCAAAATTTGAATTATTTGGCCAACGGACTTGACAGCCAACAGTAATCCCTTGTACACCATTACGTTGGAAATTACAGCACCTATCGAAGTATTGCCGTCTCTCGATAACATCAAACCGGACTGTAAAATGATCGAATCAAAAATACTCCTCATGTTTTTTACAACATCTACCCTGTTGGCCCTTTCGCCCGGCCCGGACAATCTGTTCGTCATGACCCAGGCCGCACAGCATGGGCGCAAAGCCGGATTGCTGGTCACGCTCGGCCTTTGTACCGGTCTTCTGTTTCACACGGCAGCGGTGACTTTGGGGCTGGCAGCTATTTTCAAAGCATCGGCAGCCGCCTTTACCATGCTTAAATTTGCCGGTGCAGCGTACCTGCTGTTTCTGGCCTGGCAGGCCTTCCATGCCGGCACTATGGGAGGCCCTTCGAAAACGGCGGAAGTCATGAGTCCCGGAAGTCTGTATCGACGCGGTATCCTGATGAACATCACCAATCCCAAGGTATCGATCTTCTTCCTGGCCTTTCTGCCGCAGTTCACCGATCCGGCCAAGGGGGCATTATCACTGCAGTTACTGCTGCTGGGAGCTGTTTTCATGGTTGCCACGATCATTGTATTCGGTTTGATCAGCATCCTGGCCGGGACGATGGGAGAGCGCTTCCGCGAGTCCGCCTTTGCCCAGAAGGTGCTCAATCGCGCCGCCGCCGGAATATTTGCGGGACTGGCGTTGAAACTTGCCCTGGCGCAGCGCTGATGTCAGCCGCGACCCTGTACATAATAGCCACTCCGATCGGTAATCTGGAAGACATGACCTACCGGGCCGTGCGGATATTGGGCGAGGTTGATCTGGTGGCGGCCGAAGACACCCGTCACTCCCTCAAGCTGCTGACCCACTTCGGCATATCCAAGTCGATGACCTCCTATTTTGACCACAACCAGCAGTTCAAGGGTGAACGAATCCTGAATATGCTGCGCCAGGGCAAATCGGTGGCGTTGATCTCTGACGCAGGCACTCCCTGCATTTCCGACCCGGGCTACCAGTTGGTGCGGGATGCCGTCGCCGAGGGAATTCCGGTCATCCCGGTCCCTGGCGCATGCGCCGCCGTCGCAGCCCTGTCAGCTTCCGGTCTGCCGAGTGACAACTTCACCTTTGCCGGCTTCCCACCTTCACGACAAGGGAAACGTCGCTCGTTTCTGAAAGAGATGGCAAAGTTGCCCGGCACTCTGGTGTTATACGAAGCCCCACACCGACTTGAGGAAACTTTGCGGGATATGCTCGAAGTCCTTGGAGAGCGGCATGTGGTGGTCGCTCGCGAACTGACTAAAATCTACGAAGAGCTGATCCGGGGAAGTGTATCGCAAGTGTTGGAGACTGTATCCCAAGGCAAGGTCCGCGGCGAGATTGTAATCCTGATTGAACCGGGTGAGAAGATCGAACCCGAATCGCTATCTCTGGAGGAGACGCTTCAAACATTGATGCGGGATGATGCATTATCGTTGAAGGATGCCGCCAAGAAAGCAGCTGAAATCACTGGAGTATCACGAAGTGAGGCCTACAGTGCCGCACTGAAACTGAGAGATGAAGCTTAATCGCAAGAAAATCGCTGGAATAACAAGCAGATATTGTGTTATTAGTACTCAATTATTTCCCATCTGGAGCATTAAATGAAAATCTGTATTTTCGGAGCCGGTTACGTCGGTTTGGTGGCAGCGGCCTGTTTTGCTGAAAGTGGCAATAATGTCATTGCGGTCGATGTGGATCATGTCAAAATTGAAGGATTGAAACAGGGCATCATTCCGATCTACGAACCTGGCCTGAAAGAGATGGTTCTGCGCAACCAGGCCGATGGACGGCTTACTTTCACCACCGAGATGACCGAAGCGGTTCAGGCGTCACTGGTCTGTTTCATAGCCGTCGGCACACCTCCCGGAGAGGATGGCTCCGCCGACCTGAAATATGTCCTGGGTGTGGCGCGTGATATTGGCCGCGCCATGAACGGCTTTAAAATAATTGTCGACAAATCCACCGTACCGGTCGGCACCGCCGGCAAAGTTCGCATGGCTGTCCAGGAAGAGTTAAACGCCCGTGCTGTAGATCTGGAATTTGACGTCGTTTCCAATCCGGAGTTCCTGAAAGAAGGAGCCGCCATCGACGACTTCATGAAGCCGGACCGGGTTGTGATCGGCACCGACAACGTGCGCACCGCCGAGATCATGAAGGAACTGTACGATCCCTTCATGCGCAAACAGAACCGCATGATCGTGATGGACATCCATAGTGCCGAAATGACCAAGTATGCGGCCAATGCCATGTTGGCCACCCGTATTTCCTTCATGAACCAGATCGCTAATCTCTGCGAAAAAATGGGTGCCGATGTGGCTGCCGTGCGTGAAGGGATCGGCTCCGACTCCCGCATCGGCTATGATTTCCTGTTCCCCGGCCCAGGCTACGGCGGCTCCTGCTTCCCGAAAGATGTCAAAGCGCTGATCAAGACCGCTGAAGAGTGCGACTATGATTTTAAACTGTTGAAAGCGGTCGAGGAAGTAAACGAACTACAAAAAGAGATTCTGGCCGACAAACTGATCAAGATTCTGAGTTCACCCGATGAGGAAAAGCCGTTGACCGGCCGCACCGTCGCCTGCTGGGGGCTTTCATTCAAACCACGCACCGACGACATGCGCGAAGCCCCCTCCCTGACAATCATCGAGCGCCTGCTGGCAGCCGGAGCAACGGTTCGCGCCCATGATCCGGAAGCGATTCTTGAAGCTAAAAAACACTTCGGCGACCGGATTGAGTACAGCAACGACCAGTATGATATCCTGGACGGCGCCGATGCGCTGACGATCATCACCGACTGGAACGAATACCGCAACCCGGACTTTGACCGGATCAAATCCTCCCTGCGCGCCCCAACCATCGTGGATGGCCGTAACCTGTACAAACCTGCTCGGATGGCTGCCAACGGCTTCTGCTACGTCCCGCTGGGGCGCTGCGGCGGCGGCATCTGCGGAGAGGTGAAATAATATGCGTATTCTCGTCACCGGCGGCGCCGGATTCATCGGTTCACATCTCTGCGAACGGCTGTTGGACGAAGGACATGACGTCATCTGCCTCGACAACCTCTTCACCGGCAGCAAGGACAACATCATCCACCTGATGGACAACCACCGTTTCGAGCTGATCCGCCACGATATCGTCGAACCGATTCTGCTGGAAGTGGATCGCATCTACAATCTGGCCTGCCCCGCATCACCGGTACATTACCAGTACAACCCGGTCAAAACGGTCAAGACCAGCGTGATGGGCATGATCAACATGCTGGGAATGGCCAAACGGGTTAAAGCCCGCATCCTGCAGGCTTCCACTTCGGAAGTATACGGCGATCCACAGATCCATCCCCAGACGGAAGATTACTGGGGAAACGTCAACCCGATCGGTATCCGCAGTTGCTACGACGAAGGGAAACGGGTGGCGGAAACATTGATGATGGACTATCACCGCCAAAACGGGGTCGATATCCGCATCATCCGCATCTTCAACACCTACGGTCCGCGCATGGCCGAAAACGACGGCCGGGTAGTTTCCAACTTCATCCTGCAGGCACTGCGCAACGAAGATATCACCGTTTACGGCAACGGCTCGCAAACCCGCTCTTTCTGCTATGTGGATGATCTGGTGGAGGGGATGATCCGCATGATGGAGTGTGACGGTTTCATCGGACCGGTTAACCTGGGCAATCCGGTTGAAAACACAATCCTTGAGTTTGCCGAGAAAATCATTACAATAACCAAATCACGGTCCAAGATCATTTTCAATCCATTGCCTCAGGACGATCCGAAGCAGCGCCAACCGAACATCTCGCTGGCAAAAGAAAAACTGGGTTGGAAGCCATTGGTCAATCTCGAAACCGGACTTGGCAGGACAGTCGATTATTTCGCTGCACGCACAATAAGCAGGTGATTATTTGAAATTTCCACTTCAGAAAAGAATGTATGTCATCCCGGCCGGATGCCTGGCATTTATCCTCTTTTTCACCGTATTCGGTGATAAGGGTTTACTGCGCATTATTGAGCTGAAGCAGGACAAAAACAAGATTGAGGCCCGACTGGCAGATAACAAAACAGAAAATGAAAAATTGAAATATGAGATTGTTGCCCTTAAATCAGACCGACGCTATCTGGAAAGCATCGCGCGCCGTGATTTTGGTCTGGTTCGCAGCAATGAGGTTATCTACCAATTTCCAACTGAAAAGGACAATTCCCGCCCTGCCACGGAGAACGCGGAAAAAACTGGCAGCAAGAGCACTGGAAAGAAACCGTAAACATATCGATAGGGCTGTTCACCTGTTTGCACCTATGAAATAACCGATAGCAGTTTTCCCTATTTTCTTTTATTACTCTGCGGCAACTATTTTGAGGTTTTTATGGCAAAACAAAGCTGTGCGGTCTGCGCCTGGCGGGAAAATTGCTCAAAAAGATTTTGCATCCCGGATGGCGGTGCCAGATGTCCCGACTTTTCAAGGGACGTCAGCATCAGAGAGATTGCCGAGGATGCGGACATACCAACCGATCAGAAAGAACTTCAAAAACAATGATGAGAAACCGAATTGCAGAACTTGTTGAATCCTCGCTGAACTCCGCCATAACCTCCCAGGAATTGAGTACATCTCAGCTCCCGACCATCACCATCGGAACCCCGGCCAACACGGAGCATGGAGACTTTTCCTGCAACATTGCCATGCAGATGGCCAAAGGAGAACGCAAGGCTCCGCGACAGGTGGCGGAAATCCTGATCCGGCATTTGGGAGATGGCAATGGGCTGTTCTCCAAAACAGAAATTGCCGGCCCCGGCTTCATCAACTTCTTTGTCGCTGCAACAGCGTGGCAAGCCAGCCTGCTGGAGATTGAATCCCAAGGTAATACTTTTGGACGTACGGCGACCGGCGAAGGCAAAAAGATGCAGGTGGAATTTGTCAGCGCCAACCCGACCGGGCCGCTGCACATCGGCCACGGGCGCGGAGCCGCCATCGGAGACACGCTCTGCCGCATTCTGGATGCCTCCGGCTGGGATGTAACCCGCGAGTTTTACTACAACGACGCCGGCGCACAGATCAACAATCTGGCCCTGTCAGTACAGTCACGCTGCCTCGGCATCGAACCGGACGATCAACGCTGGCCGGCCGACGGCTACCAGGGAGAATACATCAAGGATGTGGCCCGCGCTTATCTGGCACGCGAATCGGTTGAAGCCAGCGACCAACACACTGTCGCCAACGGTGACCCTAAAAATCTGGATGCAATCCGCGAATTTGCCGTAGCCTGGCTGCGTCGCGAACAGGATTTCGACCTGGCCGCTTTCGATGTCCGCTTTGACGTTTACACACTGGAATCCGGCCTCTACACCGAAGGACGCGTTGACTCCGTCGTAAAACAACTGATTGCCAACGGCCACACCTACGAATTGGACGGCGCCCTCTGGCTGAAAACTACAGATTTTGGAGATGACAAAGACCGTGTCATGCGCAAGGCTGATGGTGGCTATACCTATTTCGTACCTGACGTAGCCTATCATCAGGCAAAATGGGAGCGGGGTTTTACCCGTGTTGTCAACGAGCAGGGGGCCGACCACCACAGCACCATCACCCGCGTCCGGGCCGGGCTTCAAGCCCTGGACATTGGTATTCCCAAAGGTTGGCCGGAATACGTGCTGCACCAGATGGTGACGGTTATGCGCGGCGGTGAAGAGGTTAAAATTTCCAAGCGGGCCGGCAGCTATGTTACCCTGCGAGACCTGATCGATGAAGTTGGCCGCGATGCAACCCGTTTCTTTTTCATCATGCGCAAACCGGACGCCCAACTGGTATTCGACATCGACCTGGCCAAACAGCAAACCAACGAAAACCCGGTTTACTACGTTCAGTATGCCCACGCACGCATTTGCAGCATCTTCGAAAATGCCGCCGAAAAAGGTTTTAAAGCTCCTGTAAAACCTGCCGCAGATGAATTGAAACTACTGACGACCCCGGAAGAGCTGCAGCTGATAAAGATAATGACATCCCTACCAGACACCATTGACGACTGCGCCATACATTTTGAACCACACCGTCTGACCTACTACCTGACTGAGCTGGCCAGCTGCTTCCACAGCTTCTATAACAAGAATCGTGTGATTTCAGAGGATACGGCACTGACCGCCGCGCGCCTTTATCTCCTGAAACGAACTGCCCAGACTTTGAAAAACGCCCTATCCATTCTTGGCATATCAGCACCGGAACGTATGTAGCGGAGGCCATATGCGAATTGACTACAATGAACCCAAAAAATCCTATACAGCACCCCAAACCGGTGCCAATCGAACCAGAAAAGAATCTTCGAGCCCCGTCCTGCTGGCTGTCATAATTACCGGAGTAATTTCTCTGGCGATCGGTTTTGGCAGCGGCTGGATGCTGTCGCAGCGTTATGCAAAAAAAGGGTTCAAAGCCGCCATGGAGCAGCAGAGCCTTGAAAACTCTCCGCAGAGCTCTGCAAACCAGCCGCCTGCCGTCAAACCACAGCCAGCAGCACCGGCTGCGGGAGCAGCCCAACAACCACCTGCGGGCGGAACGTCTCAACAGACGGCGGCGGCCGGTGCCCAAACGCCACAAGAGTCACCACTCAGCTTTTACAAGACATTGCCCAGCGGCCAGAAAAACAATGTACTTGGCAGCGGCATAAACAGTGCCGATGACAAGAATGCCAAAAAACCGCTACAGGCAGCCATACCGTCAAACCTGACTAAACCGGCCCAACCGCAGGGAACCGTCAACAGCACCAAACCGCCAGTTCCAGCTCCACCCATCGCGGAAAAACCGGCCAACCGTCCGGACGCTAACGGTTTCACGGTTCAGGTGGCATCACATAGCTTGAGATCCGAAGCCGACGCTCTGAAGAACAAACTCATCAGCAAAGGATATAATGTACATATTGTAGAATCCAACTTGGGAGACAAAGGAATCTGGTACCGTGTCCGGGTGGGAAAAAGGCTGGAGCAGGAAGCCGCTAAGGAGTTGGCTTCAAAGCTGGGCAAGGGTGCCATATCCATTCCTGACAAAGATTGATTTCATCAAAGCAAGAAAAAGTTTTTTACGACTAGATCATATTTGTATTGACAACTCATCTTAAGTGCTGATATAAAGTGGATTCGATTGTCGCGGGGTGGAGCAGTCTGGTAGCTCGTCGGGCTCATAACCCGAAGGTCATAGGTTCAAATCCTATCCCCGCAACCAAACAAATTCAGGGACTTGCATAAACTGCAGGTCCCTTTTTTGTTATCCGTGTACACCAAATTGTACACCAAAATATTAAGGGATCTGCCATCGGAGGAATCAAATGGCAGGATTAATCTCACGCGGTAACGTCTACTACGCAGTTTATTATGTCGGAAAGAAGCAGAAAAGAGTTTCCCTCGAAACCTCTACTTTGCAGCTGGCCAAAGAAAAACTGCGCCAACTTGAATCATCTCTCTATCGGGGAAACGACAACCCCCTCCCCTCAAAAACCCCAATTTCCAAAGTAGTCGCCGACTACATCGAAGGCATGCGCTAAAGGAAAACCGCCAAGAGCGTTCAGCGGGACATTTCTTACCTCCGCGCAATCTTCGGCCCGATCTGCAGCGACCTTGAACTTAAAAACAGCAAAATCGCACAGAAGGCGATAAAGCGCCCCTCCTCACAGGCTCCGTGCTACATCGAGGCCAACTACTTCGAGCAACTGACGACAGCGGATTTCGCCAACTTCATAGCAACCCAGGTGCGCCGGAAAGCATTATCGCCCAAGTCCGCCAACCGCTATCGCGAGATTCTCAGCAGGCTTTGTAACTGGTCCATGCAGCAAAACGGCATCAGAATGCCTGCCGACAAGAATCCGGCGGCAAAGGTTGAGCGGTACAGGGAACGCGCCCCAATGATCAGCTTCCTTACCCTGCCGCAGATAAATGAACAGCTGAAGGCGCTCGACGGGCATCCAATGCTGCAGACGATAGTTGCCGTCTACATTTATTCCGGTTTACGAAGGGAAGAGCTTTGCTGGCTAACCACAGATGATGTGGACCTGAAGGCAGGCGTCTACGGAATGATCCGCATTTGCGCCAAAAACGTCAAAGGGAAGTACTGGGAACCCAAGACGAAGACCAACCGTGCCGTGCCGATCAGCAGGACGTTGAGAACCTACCTTGATCGTTACCAGCCAAAGGAGGTTGAAGGTAATTTGTACTTTCCGACAGCTAATGGCTGTCAGTGGGACCCGGACAACCTTTCGAGAGAAATCCGAAATGCAAACGATGCTGCCGGTCTGGATTGGACCTGCCTCGATTTTCGACACACGTTCGGATCCCAACTGGCCATGAAAGGGGAAAGCCTGTACAAGATTTCTACCATCATGGGAAATTCGCCGGAAATCTGCCGCAGGCACTACGCGGCGCTGCTGCCGGAGTCGCTGATTACCTCGGTTGAGTTTGGTGAAGATTTCACTTCCCTTCCAGAAAAGTCTGCACCTGTACAAACAGCAGAGATAATTCCATTTGAGCGTCCTAAACTTAAACTTGTTGTCAACAACAGGTGAAACACTGATTCAAATGTATTCGCCCCGAGGGGGACTTGCGGATTCCTCGGGGCTGCGGGGTATTTTTGATTTTCAACCTCACTACTGTCCGGTAAATTTTAAGAGTACAGCTATAACAGACTGAATTTTATTGTTCTTTTACACCATTGTTCTTTTTTCGA
>WKKS01000005.1 GCA_009684515.1 Geobacter sp. | reverse complement strand
ATTGTTGGTTATTTTCGGAAGGCATGGCGATTGCCCTTAAACTCCTGTCAGATAATCAGTTCTACTATACACGCAGCAATATCCACTTACGAGAGAAGGGCGCATAGAAAAAGCGCCCTTCTCTTTAAAGTTTATTTTAAAGCAATTACTTATTTATCAACTACTGTGTGTACATTGAACAGCGACATGCTTCTTATCAGATACTCTGCGTGCGACAAGAATCGATACGCCCAAAAAGAATAGCGCGGCAGTCACTAGTGGATACTTGACGGCAAAGATTAGGGGTGTCAGAGCAAACCTCATCAAGATACGCATAGATTCATGATGCGCAATGTAGTCAGCAACAGGGGGGCTGTACTTGTAATATAATTTTACAAATGCAGTTCCCAGATCAGATTGCATAAGTACGTCGTCTCGGAAATGGCGTAATACCATTACATGCGGATTTAGATAACTACCATATGCTGCCGTTGCTATAAAACAACCGCCACCGCCACCACTGGATGAGGACGGCGCAATATTACTGCCAGTTGAGCCGCCTGTCGAGGGTGTAGTTCCACCTGTCACTACTGAACCAACAACGATCGGATCGCGGATAACGCCCGTACGAGAGTCACTGTCAAAAGCGCCATTATCTGTAACTGAAAAGGACAATTTAGTTCCAGTCAAAGTATAGTCAGTAGAATTCATTTTCGTCCAGACACCATTAGTAACTTTATAAAAGACCGGATTTGACGGCAAAGAAACAAAATCAAACGTTAGAGTAATCGTACCTCCTGACGGTACTGAATTAACAACTATGTCAAGAGCGCTATTAATATTAAAATCTGCAGGCTTTGAGGTGATAGCAAGCAAAGAACTGTTCGCAGGTACGTTACTGATAGTCGCTATGGTTCCAGTTCCGCTTGTGATTGCAGCATTAGTTAAAATGCTTGAGCTAGAAGCTATAATTGAAAGTGTAGATGACACCGTAATGTTATCTACATCTTTTACACTTACGATAAAATCATAATTACCTGCCGTGTTAGGAGTACCACTAATCATTCCGGTGTTTACATTCAACGACAACCCAGCAGGCAACGCACCGGCTGTAATCGACCAAAGATATGGTGATCTACCACCAGCAGCGGAAAGCGTCTGAGAATATGCTGAACTTATGGTTGCCAAGGGCAAAGTAGAGGTGGTGATCATAAGAGCTGAATTGATAGTAATAGAGAGATCCTGAGTAACAGATTTACCTGTCGAATCTGTCAACTGAATAGTGAAATTGCTGGTTCCGGATGAAGATGGAACACCAGAAATAGTACCAGCTGAAATATCAAGAACCAAGCCTGAGGGCAATGAGCCAGTTTTTATTGACCAGGATAATGGAGATGTGCCGCCATTCCTGGAAATAGTCTGATTATATGCTGTTCCTATGTTACCAGCTGGAAGCGTTGTATTTGAAATAGCAGGAGTCGGATTGATTGTTATTGAGAAGTCTTTCACTGAGGACTGGTTAACTCCATCAGTTGCTTTAACTGTGAATGTAAAAGTACCTGGTTGCGTTGGAATTCCAATTAAAGTACCATTTGCAGATAATGTGATTCCAGGCGGAAGGTTCCCATTTGTGACTGTCCAAGTCAACGGAGTGCCACTAGTTGTACTGCCAGCAAATACTTGGGCTACGCCGTTCCCATAGTCAACACCTGAGGTCCACTGCTTAAGTGCTGTCGTTGAAATGGTCACACTAGTGACTTTCAATGTAAAGTTAGCAGTTGCTTTTGTCGCTGCACCATCTGAAAGAGTTACTGTGAAAGTATATGTGCCAGATGCTGTCGGTGTCCCGGATATCACATTGCCGGCCAGAGTCAAACCTGGTGGAGTTGAAACACTGGGGAAAAGTGGAGACCAACTCCAAGAGTATGGAGTCGAACCACCAATCCCACTCAACGTCTGTGTGTATGCAGATCCCAAAGTAGCCTCAGGGAAACTGGAAGTTGATATGTTAAGCGCATTTGATCCGACCCCAGCTCCACTAAACAAGAGAGTGGACTTTCCTGCATCAGAATTAATCACCGTATTATAAATCGAAGTATCAGCGTACGACCCAGACGCCAATGGTGCAAATCTGACAGTCATATCGTAGCTGGTGCCTGCATTGATGGTACTTGGAATAGGAGTCAGAAATGTAAATGGAGCCTGAGGCGAAGACATGCCGATAGTACCTGCAGGGCTGCCAATTGCGGGTATGTTTAAGGTGGAGTTTCCATCATTGCGAATCTTAAAGTTTATATCTTTTGTTTGGCCAATGTTAACATTACCAAAATCTATCGCACCATTCAAGATTGGGTTGCCAAAACTGTCCGCCAGTACAAGTTGGGGAAGAACGGAATATTCAAGCAACTGGGCATAGATATCAGAATGGCCAGGAGTTCGACCATCTGACCAGACAATCAGAAATTGCCTGAACAAATTTCCACCGAACGCGATTGCGGGCGCAAGCTGATTTTTATCAACTGTCGTGATTATAGTGTTACCGCCACTCAAGTTCCCATTTGGATCAATGAATTGACCATAAATATCGATATTTGAGAAGTTGGTACTCTGATTTCTTGCGTCTTCCCAAACTACAAGATAACGCTGATTTACATTGTCATACGAAACAACAGGAGAAGTACGCGGTCCGATACCACTTGATATGGTAATACTGGGACCATACGCAGCGAAACTGGATGCGTCCACCAACTGTCCCATAATTTGTTGATTCTCTTCCCACGCAACCAATATTCTGTTGGTATTGGGATTAAATGCTACTGCTGGATAGTTGGTATTGTTTGTAGCGCCGCCAAAAGTATAATCAACCGCAACACCAAGGCCCTGATTCCTGCGAAACTTGACCTTCGTATTAGCGTCAATTGGCGTCGTTACAAACGTGATCGGATCTTTGGTACAGATTGTCGATGATGTCGGTGGAGTAGTCGGTAGAGTTACAGTTGACTGTGTAAAAGAGAACGTCGCAGTTACGTCTGTTGAAATGCCGCTCCACGCTAAAAATGCTTCTCCATTAATCGGGCTATAGGCAAGCTTTGGTTTGGACTCATTATAAGGCACTGTATAAGAGGCGGTAGATTTTGTAACTGCACCAGCTGTAAAGCGCGACCAGTTGTTTACACTGGCGGCATTTACAGGCAACGAACTTCCATCAGGTGAAATAGTTACATAGCGAACTAATAGGTTATCCAAAACAACTGGAGCTGCAAGAGTATAATTGAAAGTCTGTGTTCCACCGCATGGGTCAGTAGTCGTAAAACTCAGTGGCTGGACTTGATCAAAATCACTGACATCCGCCCATGAAACATAGAATTTACCATCGGCAGAGTTGTAGACAATATCCGGATCAGATTGACTTAGATATTTAGGCGACGCACCAGAATTATGTATGGATACTGGAAAATTATCTGCAGTAGTTCCAGCTGTACCATTAGTTTGCAACAAGCCGCCATCTATTGACAGAAACTGACCGTAAATCTGGCTGTAACCAATGTTCCTTGAATCAGTCCATACAATCAGATATCTAGAAGTTGATGGGGAAAAAATTACTTTTGGCTGAGATTGATTACCAACTGCATTTGTGACAACGATATCTGAGGTAATCGGGGTCAACGCCGAAGTACTGCCAGTTCCTGTTCCAGTGAACAGACGTGCTTTTATATCTGTAGTGTTATCGGGATTTGTATGAGTCCAGACAACTAAAAAACGTGATGGATTGCTTACATTATCGTAGGCTACTGCTGGGAGCGCATTATCAAGATTATCAACTGTGTTTATGAGTTGGTCATTAGCAAGAACCCTTCCCCCAACGGACTTGGCTTTGTTTACAGCCTTTGAACTCTGTGAGGTATCGCCAGAACATCCTGAAAACAGAAATATTAGTGGTATAAGTAAGCTCACGCATCTAAAAAACATGCTATTCATCATTTACCTCGCTTGTGGTTTACAATACGGAGACACTGTATTTGTTTTTATTTGTCCGCAAAATCTGCAACTCTGACAACCATTCCAGCAGCAATGGTTCCAGCCTTACCTGTAGCAACTTCAATCAGGTCAAATGCCACTGTTACATTGTACGAATATACCGGGACCAATTGACACAGAACCGTATTCCAGAAATAATTTTTAAAATTATGAGTCGCAACTTCAACCGGAATTGAAACAGACCCTCCAGCTGGAACCGTAGAACCAGATAGATTCGTGTATTGAACTGCGAAAGAAGATGGAAGTGCGGGAGTAAGTGTGTCAGCAGGAGTAAATGTAAGTGTAACTTTTTGTACAGAAAGCGCAGATGGTGTCCCATTGGTAATTGATGTTTTCGACGTAATTGTAAAGTTGACAAGGTCGTTCACTATAGTAGGGGCTTTAGTAGGGTCACTGGTACAGATAGCCGTTTGGTCTGGCCATGCTGCCAAGTCTGATAACAAAGGATTCTTCGCTGAATCCACAGAGACCGAAGCATTCACAGTATTAAAAGCGGCACCACCGCCCATATTGCTACTGCCACAACTGGTAAGAGTCAGCTGAAGAGAAACCAGCAGAAACAAAAAGATAAGCTTCTGAATCATATAACCTCCGGTTTATAACTGAACTGTCGCTTCTAATGTTTTAATAATCCAGATTTCTTGTGTCAATTACTAACAGTACTACATGACTGCATGCCACAGAGTATTTGAATAGTAATTGTAATATCTCAAACAAGTAATATTCAAGTCTCTGTAATAAGGGCGTATTGTTACAAGCCCAATATCACGTTCTACTTATATCGAACCAAGTATTCTAGGAGTGATAAATATCAAGAGTTCAGTTTTAGTTTTGGTTTTGTTATTTGTCTTAAACAACTTTCCCAGTAATGGAATATCCATTAAGTATGGGACACCTTCATCTGAAGTGTTATCAGAATCAACATAAATTCCACCAATGACTGTAGTTTCTCCATCGCGAAGTAACATTTCAGTTATGGCTTGTTTTTTGTTGATGGAAGGAGCGGTTGATCCAGACGTTGTCTGACCGGGTGAGTCGTTTTTAGCATCTATTTTCATACCAATGGTACCGTTGGCATTTATGTGTGGCGTAACTTCGAGAGAAAGTGCAGCCTCTATGAATTTTGTCTCTACTTTATCAGAAGTAGACGAAGTATAGGGTATTTGCTGACCTTGTGTTATTTTGGCAGTTTTGTTGTTTAGAGTTGCAACTTTGGGAGTAGAAACGATCTTGATCATACCGGCACTAGCAGCTGCATTCAACCTCATATCAAGCTGGATGTTACTTGACAAAGTGCCAAAAGAAATTCCCATATTTCCGCCAGCACTAGAGCCAGTACCAGAAGTAGGTGGCGCAGATGTTAAACCGCCAAAACCGGTATCCAACGAATTAATGCCTAAAAATGAAGCCGATCCATCACGATAATGAACACCCCAGTTAACACCCAGATTTCGTGTAAATGAAGAGCTAGCCTCTACAATTCTAGCCTCAATCATAACCTGTTTTTCAGGCACATCCAGTTGTACTAGCAACTTGCGCATTTCATTTAAGATCTGCGGAATATCTTTAACGATTACCTTATTCGTGCGTGCATCCTGCGATATGGTCCCTCTGTCACTCTTAAGACCATTGAACTGAGAGGCGATAGTCGTTATATCCGCATAGTTAATGCTAAATGTTTCCGTCTTTAGTTCAATAGCTTTTGTCAAAGCTTTTTTGATTTCTTGCTCTTCCTCGGCCTGAGTTTTAAACTTGCCTTTTCCTTTTATCAGAATAATGTTTCCATCTTCTCGTTTATCCAGACCTTTGGTCTCCAGAATTATATCTAAGGCTTGGTCCCAAGGCACATTTACAAGTTTGAGACTAATTGTACCGGTGACATCATCGCCTAGAACAAAGTTCTTGTTACTGACTTCAGACAGTAGTTGAAATATTTTTCGGACCTCAGCGTCTGCAAACTCAAGTGTGACTTTACGTCCTTTGTAACCATGTCTATGCTCAGAGATCACTGGTGGTGGTTCCTGTGCAGACAACAACTCGTCTTCACGTGAGTTTGGTACAGCCTGAAGTGCCACTTTAGATCCTGAATCAAATGCATCTATTTCTAGTTTATCAGCAGTCAGTCCGGCAGGATTTTTAATATCAACAAACAACATGTCACTTTCTTGGCGCATTTCGAACTGTGCAGTAGTACGCATTGCAATACGGATTTTAGTGTCTGTGCCGGTTTTCCCAACAACCATAAGTGGAGTCACTCGAAGTACAGGTGAAATGAATGACTTGGCATCAAGTGAACGCTGAAGATTTTTTGGAAGAATCGCATTTTTTACTGTTAACGTTATGAAACCAGGAGTTTTTATAGGTTGGTCGGCAATTATTTTGCCTTTTATTTTCACTGAGACCCTGGACAAACCATCAACAACCTGAAAATCTATCATCTGAACCGTTGCTGGCGAATTCACGTTGTCAGTTTGGGCGTAATTTGTAACTTTCAAATCATCAATTTTAGCTTCCAATGGTCCGGCGGGCTTGGTAACAGCATGAGGTGCGTTCCCACTATTAGCAGCTGTTTTAGGTGGTTCAGTAGAATGTGTGGCCGTCAACTTGGTATTAGTATTATCATCAACTGTTTTAGGGTTTAGAGTTATGACAACTCCTGATTCATTTTTTGCAGCATTAGCTTCTGGAAACGCGCCATTAACGGCATCAAGAACGACTCTAACTTTGTCGGGATAGAGACCAATCCTGGCGGAAGCGACTCCAGCTGAATTTAATGGCAACAATCTTGTGGTTAGAGCGCTCTGAACGTCCATTAGATCAATTACATATCGTTCAGGCTTACTGAGACGGAACGTCTTAAAATCAACAACTGGAGCATCTAGCTCCATGACAATTGAATTATTAACAGTTTTGATTGAGGTTAATTTCGGTTTAACAACTTCGGCAGGAACCTGAGTTACGGGTTGTATATCAGACAGCGGAGGAGCTTCGACCATCTTCTTGGGCGCAACTGTCTCTGATGATGAATCAATTGTGGTTGATCCGCTCAAAGAAGAAGGGAAAGTCAACCTTAACTCACCAGGCACAGCTGGCATCGCAGTCAGGATTGCCTCGCTATCTTTCACCAACTCAACATCTATGCGTGTCAACACACCTGCATCTGTATCAAATCTGCTAACTGTTACTGTTTTGAAGTTGCCTTTATTTATAATTATTGGTGCGGTAATTGTTCCTGTAGTCGTTTGGGAAAGATCTATTACAAGCCTTAGAGGTGCGGTTGTTTTATAACTTGTGTATGTTGCTGGAGAGGAGAGTTTAATCACAAGCTCAGTAGAGTCGCCTTCTCCTGATGTGCTTATAGACTCTATTGATGAGAGTGCAATTTTAGAAGATGAACTGATGGCCGAATCAGCTAATCCTGGCGCACACAAAATTATGCCGTTCAGAATAACGAATGCTAAGGCTGACATCATCTTTGCTTTTGTCATCCACTTCATGCAGAACTCCTTATTGTTTCCTGGGAAGGGTTATTTTAATATTTTCCTTACGAACCCTGCCATTGTCGTCAGTAAACTGTTCAATCACATCCACGCCACTGGAAGTGATTGATGTAATCCTTCCATTTCCATTGCCAATTGTCATTCCTACCTTGAGCACATAACCTTTTCCATTTGGATCTGTAACCATTGCCCGGTTTTCCCTTCCGCCGGTAATAATTCCTATCAGTTTGAACTTTCCTACATCAAAACTATGTATCGGCAATTCATCCTTTTGAGTTTTTTTAATGTGCTCATTTGAATTGTTGCGATTTGTCTTTTCTGAGACGAATGGTTTGAACGGATCTTTTTTATTGCTGAAGTCAAATTTATTGACCTGCATGACGGGAAGTGAAGCAGTACTGATAGCTTTCTGCACGACAGTGGACTTAGCTGCCGTAGCTGCAGACTTCTGGGGTGGAACAGAAGCAGGTTGCGGCAACTGTTCTTTTTTGCACGCAGATAACAAAAGCATACAAGCTAAGGACAGGCATAGTGTTTTTATAATATTACTTTTTTTTATCATCCTTAATCTCTTTCTTATCAAGGAAGCGGAATGTCGTTGCAAGACAAGTAACTTTAGTCATCATGCGATTACCGACGTTTTTAACTTCTGTAAATGATACGTTGGTTATATTAACAATGCGGGGCAGATTAGCTACAGCGGCAAAAAAGTTCGCTACGCTGTAGTATGAGCCAGAAATAACTATATCAACCGGTACTTCAGCATAAAAGTCTTTGGGCACCTCGCCTTTTGGCCTGAATACGAGAAAATCCAGGCCTGCGTTTTTACCCAATGAAGTAATGCTAGTTAACAAGGATGGAATTTCTTTTGAATTTGGCAGTTCAGTCAAAGCTTTATTCAGCTCAACATTGAGCTGGTCATACTCTGCCTTGAGTTTTGGTAAATTGTTTGCAATTCTGGTTTTGTCGTCAATTTCAGTCTGTAACTTCTCTAGTTCCGATTTAGCGCCTGCAAGCTCATTATGTTTTGGCAGATACATAAACCAGACAAGAGCAGACGCTTCAATAATTGCAGCCAGAACCACAATCATAATTTTTTGCTTAGTTGGTAACTTAAGTATTTGTTCTACACGAGGATCCATACTCTGTCCGCCCTCTGTTTTTGAACTCTATTTATTAGGTGAAGTTGGTTTTTGCGACGGATTAGACGCCGACTTAAGTTTCGACGTCAGTTCGAATTTCTTCAACTTGGTGCCTGCAATTTCAGTCTGTTCAGAAACTGTCAACTCGACTGAAACATAATCATTTGAAGCTTCCAGCGCTCTCATAAACTGGGCAATTAGTTCTTCTGTGTATGCTATCCCGGATATTTTTACGTCAGAACCGTTTTCATTATATCCAGTAAGCCACAATTGATTTGGCGTAAGGTCGCTAAGGGTTGCCAATCTATTAGCAGGTCCAGTTTTGTTGTTTCGCAACTGAGTAAGCACGTCAAGCTTTTTCTTAACCTGCTCCTTAAGGCTTTTCAATTCTTCCAGTTTGCCGATTTTTGCTTTAAGTTCGCTAATTCTATTATTTGCAGATGTTATGTCGTTCCTAGTAGCAGCTATTTGAACGCGTTTAACAAAGTATAACGACATTACAACAACTGCAACTATCGCGATAACTGCAACAAATATGATAATCTGCTGTACAGCAGTTTCCTTCTTCTTTGCAGCCCGAACAGGTAACAGATTGATTTTAATCATTTGTCCCCAATCCTCCTGAGCGCGAGCCCTACCGGTACTGCCATTAGCGGGCCGATTTCCTGAAGGTATTCAGGGTCAAAATCTTTTTCATTGAACTTTAACTTTGCAAATGGATTAATCGTATTTACAGTTAACCCTGTTTTCTCTGATATCATTTCAATGAGTTTATATACTTTGGAGCCACCACCACTGATATAGATACCGGTTATTCTTTCGTCACTTGCTGTCGAATTATAAAAATCAAGGGAACGGCGTATCTCTTGAATTATCGTTTCATTTACTTTAACAAGAACTTCTAACAGTGGTTTATTCTGGGTTTCGTTGGCGAGCACCTTGCACTTTTCAGAATCCTGACCACTCATCCCGAGTTGTTTTTGTATTTCTTCGGTATAGAGATTACCACCCATCTGAACATCTCTTGTGAAAAGAGTTATGCCGTCTTTGACAACGTTTATATTCATGACACTTGCACCAAGGTTTATCAATGCGACAATTTCACCCGACTCAGTATCATGATTTATTTCAAAAGCATTTTGTACAGAAAACGAATCAACATCAACGACTGAAAGGTGCAGGCCTGCCTCAGAAAAGACCGCAATATAGTCGTTGATGATATCCTTTTTACTAGCGACGAGCAGTACATTCATTTTGGAAGGGTCTATACTATCGGCTGACAGTATCTGGAAATCCATATTCACATCATTGATATCAAAAGGTATGTATTGTTCGGCTTCCCAAGATATCTGGTCTTCAAGTTCTTCCTGCGGCATTGTTGGTAAAACTATTTTTCGTATGATAACTGAATTGCCAGATATTGAGCAGGCAACGTCCTTGACTTTAACTCCAAGACTGGATGCAAGATTTTTCACTTTTTCAGCAATTGACGCACTATCCATAAGACTGTTGTCAACAATAGCCTCTGGTGGCAATTCAATAATACCGACGTTTAGAAGTTGATATGATCCTTTGTTGTCCTTCAACTGAACAAGCTTGATAGAACTAGAACCAATATCAATACCGACAACCTCTTTTTTCTTTTTGAAAAAAAACATATTCGATCCCGTTATGCCTGGTCCTGAAATACTTTGTTTTTTTCTTCAAGACTAAAACCCAGCGCTAGAATGATTTTCCTCATGGTTTCCATGCGACAGACTTCACCACGCTCAATACGACCAATTGTAAGTGGAGAAACCCCAGCCTTGCGGGCCAGTTCGGACTTACTTAACAGACGTGACTCTCGAATTGATTTTAGCTTGTTCAGTGAGCTCATATACGCGTCCAATTTAATAAACAGAGTTATGATACAAATACATTAAATAATATCATTGTCAAGCATTTATGCTTAATTATGCACATGATTAAATATTGGATGTACTTGACGGTTTACTGGTAACCTGTCCATCAACTGCCAAACTAACCGATTACTACACAATACTAATTAATCTATTACAGATACACCTCCACACTATGGTCAGCGAATGCCAGGTTATCAATATGCATAAAGTACTGATAGCTTGGCTTTTTCCAATGGATTAGTACTGCGTTCACCCTGGACTTCTATTCGATAAGTAGCTGGCAAATGCTGTACTGTAACACCATTGTTACCACCTGCGACACTTGATCCACTGTCCAAAGTTAATCCAGAAAGATCACTACCGGTGCAATTACCGGCAGGATATGGCCTGGGGTCACTGCACATTGTCTCCACAATTTTGGTATAAACTTTAAAAGGTGAAGCTGTTGTTGAATTCAATGTAAGTGTAATGTCAGCGCCCGTTTTCGCATCTGTAGAATTACTACACGCAGCACTCCACTTGGAGGCAGGACGAGTTAACTTTTGTTTAAGGCATGATCCAGCAGATGGTGACAAGTCAAGCGAAGATGCAAAACCGGAAGCACTTAATGCTGTTACGGGTGTTGATAAATTCGTGAATACAATTGGAAGCACATCTTTCAAAACCACATCCGTCGAACCATATGAAGCTTCCAGTGCCGTTTTATACCTCTTATTAGCGCCAGACATCTGCACACCTGCCGTAATCATATACATAAGGTACATTACTATTGTTAACGATATCAGCGTCAACATTAGCGCTGTAATCAAGGCGATTCCTTTTTGATTTGCGAGCAGTTTCAAAGTAATACCCCTGTCGTCAGTTAGAAAGGTTTTTAGGTCTTACTACGATACGATATATCTTCCAGCGATAGTTCAGCCACTGTTTGGCCGCCAGATTAGCGGCAGTATACCCTTTTGTTATGTTCACATTCGAAGGTGTTGCTGAACTCGCATCTCCAACAACTACCGAATAGGTATTATTGACCAATACATCGGTATTTGTAAAATTTGCGTCTTTACGCCCCTCCTGAGCCATAATGTAGACCTTAACGTATCTGAGCTTATTTTTTATTTCTATAGGATCAAGCATTATTGTCCGAATATCTGCGACGGATGCAGTCCCTGCAACGGAGATTGCAGCAGTATCACTATATGCGGAAGACTCCGTTATCACACCATCATTATTCGCATCCCACCCGAACACTACCTGCATGTCGGCAACACAATCAAGCAGGGGCATATAATTGAGTCTGCCGTCTTTATGGTTCACAGTCGCTTTATATAGAATACCTACATTGGGCGCGCACGTAGCTGGTATCTTTGATGTATTTAAAGGACGTGCCACAAAATAATCCGCACGGTTAAAGGGCATTCCAAGAGCACTGTCATCTACACCATAAAGAAAGTATGTCGAATCGGCCGGACCCGGCCTGAAAGCATCACTGATACTATTCGTAGTAACATCAGACCAGTAGATTGATGCATTGCCACCATTATTGTTATTAAAGATCAATGTTTTGGTGGTTCCGCTGTCGGTAAATGTAGGCTTAATAACAATTACTCTTTCGCCTGTCACGAAGTTCTCTTCCGTATTTGACCACTTATTAGGTCCCCTTTCACTGAAAGCGGCTCCTGCAAGAGCGGAATACGTCATATATGTCCATTTTTTTGATGTTTTGTTGTGCCCAACAGTGGTCGCCTTAATAGCGAGATAATCTGTACCATCCAAGATTGAAAAAGAAGATGCAGTAGTTGTAGCTGTGCCGGTTTCTGAACTTGACGAATCAGCGTTGGTGTCGGTAAACCCGGTTAATGAATCCCATGAAGCAATCGGGCGTGGAACTCCGCTAGGGGCATCATTAAATTTGTTTGCAGGCGCGAACTTCGCCTCAATATATGTTGGCGCGGGTGTCAGAAACGTATCTGGCAGACCGTAGCCCATCTGGTGCAAGTCATGGCGAAACATCTCCAAACCAATCACACCCTCGATATTGCTTTCTTCACTGGAAGTCAGGCGACCGGTGCTTTTCAGAATAGATTCGAACGCCGATCCGGTAATCATGATCACAACGATGACAAGCACCATCGTGACAAGCATTTCAATTAAGGTAAAACCCCTGTTATTTGTCATTGTTGAAATCACCTGTCAGACTACTATTGAGCTGGATTGGTTATCAGAGTCGACACAGTATGGCTAAGTTGAGTGCCTTTGTATCGCCATGAAACACGCACAGAAACTTCCTGCGAAGTTACAGTATAAACACCCGGAGGATATTCAACCGTGCGGGACGGTTGGGTTGTCCTAACTACGGAATAGTTCTTAAAGCCCCCTCTGGTCCTTCTGTTTATATAACTGGCATCGGAAACCAGGTTGGCGAACGGCAGGATTTTGGCCTCGACCATTTTTTCGTCGGCCAGAGATATGGCTTCGTTGCGAAGCAGACTACCAAGATTGTGCTCTGTTGCCATATTTACCGCCTGAAGAAGTCCAAGCAGGCCGACCATCATGATCAACACCGCGATGCAAAACTCAATCAGGGTAAAACCGGACTTATTAATTAAACACACAGCTGGATGTTGTTGCATTCCATTTCCCCATATTTACCCGAGCAGCAGAAATAACCAGACAATTTAGATTCGGTGAAGCAGTAACCGGATTTACGACAATCGTGAAACCGGTAGCCGTAGTGGTAAAACCTGTGATGTCAAAAAATATTGAATTATCTGTAATTGCTGTCACTGTATTAGTTTTTGTCAAGCCATATTTCAGAGACTTGCTCAGTAGCTGAACTCCATTCGCGGCAGCAGCAGTGGAGTTTTTGTATTCGACCACCGAGCTGTAGGATTTCATCACATAACTGTTTGGCTGAAAGATTATCCCGTGAACTTTTTTTTGTGTAAAAGATCTGGTTCTGGCGTCCACAAGATCAGTAAATAATTCCCGCGTTTGAGACTCAATTTTACTTTTCTTCTGCCATGAGTTGAATGACAGGGTCGCTGTGGCCATTACAATTCCCATAATTGCTATTGTAACCACCAGTTCAATCAGAGAAAACCCGGCTTGGTTCAACTGAGAACCATGCCTGTCAGACACGCAGAGCAATCGCAGAGCAGGATTGCAACGTATAATGTCTTTAGAGAAGATGCTCATACTATCTTTCCTGGATATGCAGGATTTTTTTCTGTGGTTTGTTGCCAGCACTGCTGATAATTGGCGGCGCATCTACCGGCGGCTTCCCGATCATCGGGGTGCCCATCTTTCTGCCGTTGTTGGCGGTCAAAGCCGAACTCAACGAGACCTCTTCAAAAGCACCGGTCGATACCTGTATAAGAACCTTGCCTGTCAATGCTGTTGCCGCCGCTGCTCCGCCGGTTGCATAATTGAAGCCCCAAACATACGAGTATCCACCATACTTGCAGACATCTGTGGTTGGCTTGAATGTCGTAAAAAACACACCGCCATTTGTTAGTGCGACCGCATCGGTGATAGAGCGCTCCGCGCCAAGACTGTCCGTGTCGTTTTTAGCATCGAGTTCCACATACCAGCCTTTTTCAGTTGAACCCAATGACGTACCAATACTGGTCGTCTGATTTTTCAAATTAGAAAGGGTCAGTGGAGAACTTGGAGCACAAGCCGGGTTTATCTTATTCGCCGCGGTATAACACTCTTCCTGAATACCCATTAGATAACGTTGATTATTGGCAGCGCTCTGGCTACTCTTGGAGTCATCGTCAATATTGAAAAATCGTCCGGTGCCGAAATACAGCCACAGCTTCTTGTTTTTTCTGTCCTGAAGCCTGGCGATACCGGTGGTAACCGGTCCAATTCCATCAATGACCTTGCTGAAAACCCACTCTGACGGATTTGTACTTTCCTTAGTCAACAGCCTGCCAACACCGCCGTCCGTCCAGGTAACTTCACCCGTGCTGTCAGTCCTTTTCTTGGTATACCCGACATACAGTGCATCATCCTGATAATTGCCATCGGAACTGGTGTCCCATTTGTCTGTATCAATTGCGCTACCTACCAAACTGCCGCCAAAAGCATCGGCGATTCCGGTGTCAATAACCCAATAATTGGTACCCAGAACAAATGGAGCACTTTGGGTAACAGTCGCCCCCAAATCCACGACAAACAGTTTCAGGTTTTGATTGGATTTACCCATGAAGCGTTGGGTAGTCGTATCAATCGGACCCGTCGGACCTGAAGCAAAAACGGCAAACCATTTCCCGTTCGCTGCTGTATCAGGCTTAACGACACCACCAACTGTCTTTTTTGCGGCAATTCTAACAATTGCCGCACCAGAAGTTGCATACCCCAGACCAAAATTATCCGCCGCATCCCGGGGAGGAAACTCCCACTTCATAACCGGTTGATATGCTAGAGAACCATCCGAATTAAAATATTGATTTGTTATATCTAGTGCAAAATAGGAAGAATATCCGACGCCTTTGGTTTTGGGAGTACCGGTATCATCCGGATCAAATATTGGTGTTTTCACGCAGGTGCCATTGGCAGCGGCATCGGTGATGCAGCCGTTTGACAAAAGCTTTGAGGCTCCCCCCAACCCCATACTCCCGATAAGTACGGTGCTCCAGTTGGTGCCATTATCATTATCCCGTGGACAGAGTGAATAGTCTGTTGCGCAAGTTCCAGTCTTGTTAACGGATATGTCCGAAAGCACCGTCGGACCATCAAGATAATAGATATGTTTGTAGTTCGTTGAATCTGTATAGTATTTAAGATACGGCAGTGCGCTCCGGGGAATGAAAGCCCACTGTTCCTCACCCAAATTTGTACCGGTCAGAGTCGCCTTGTTAAAACCTCCGATTTTCAGTGTGCTGACGGTGCCAGTGCTGGTTACGGTGGGAACGCCGGTATCAGCACCCGTTTCTACAGTCAGCTTACCCAATTTAAAGGCGTGCAGCATTCCGTCGTTCGCACCCACATAAGCCATTCCTCTGTTCGAATAGGCAGCAGACTTAATGAATTTGCCATAGCTTTTATCACTATATCCGGCAGGCGCAGCCAGGTTGTAGAAGTTGAGCTTATTGGTAGATTGCAGCCTGGGGGTGGAGGAGATGATATCTCCCAGTTTCCAAACATTTGATACGAGCGAACCGCCAACCGAAAGTTTTACGGTCCGGCTTCGATAGCCGCTCTGATCAGTACCGCGCACGTAGTTGATGATTTTGATAGCCTCGGCATTGCTGTCCGTGCTGGAAGCCTGAAGATAAGGCTGCAGTGCTGTGGCCCTAGTATTGCCGGTATAGAACCCACCTTTGGGAGGGACTTCTACCGTAGGCAAAAGCAGCGAATATCCATCTACGCTGGTATGTATGGTTCTTGAGTCTGCGGTGCGGGCCCACAACTGTTTACCGGCGCGCCAAAGACTCTTCACATCATCCGGTTTCGCAGCAGTGGCAATCGGCGGGTTATTACCAAGTCCATCCCCATCAGTGTCCTGTTTTAATTCCACCTTTGTTTCGCCTTTATCAAAATAAAAACGGGCTACATAATCATTTTTCAAATTCAGAATGTGGTCCGGAGTGGTTGAAGAAAAATCGGTATCTTCCCTGACAGTGCTGTTTGCAATGAATGGATCGACGTAATACCACATGTTCTGCATTTCACCAGTCCAGGTAGCTTTTGTAGTATCTTCAAATGTTTTTTCCGGATAGAAAACAGCCTGCAGAAGGTTGGCGCCGCTCCCCTCGCTATTACTCAGGATTGATGCTGCTGTGCCGGATGACAGACCAGAGGCAACCTGTTTGAAAGCATCGTACAGTGCTTTGTTCAGTGAATCTGGATCAACCGCTTGAAACAGGGATGTGCCGCCATTGACGGCGGTCTGACTCAGGAGTGTTTTGGAATCGCATTCGCCCGCCTGACCGTTAGAATCACCGTTGAACACCACAAAACTTGTTACATACTGATTAGAGGCCTTGTCTTTAACGTCAACCGCTGCCGAGGCGGTACTTTTGCTGAACGTACTGATATTAAGGTTTCTGCCGATCCAGGCCATATTGTCAACGTTTACGCTGCCGCCGTAGGTTGGACATCCGCCGGTACCGGTGGTCCAACCTGTCGAACCGCCCGCTGCAGTATAGAGTTTTGCGAGATTATCGACACTGCTGTTACGATCCGCCGTAGACATGCCGTCCGTAATCAACAGGATATTATTCGCCTGGCAGCTGTACTGGGAGGGATTACGATTTTCATCGAAATCGGAGGTATTCAATCGAAGGTCGGTTCTGCTGGTGCCGGACGAGGTCTTGGCAAAATAGCCGATGGCGTCATAGAAAGCTTCGGCAAAGGGTGTCCAAGAATTCGCCGTTATATTATTAACGGTCTGGATAACCCCGCCGCTTGAGTAGGTTCCAACGCCGTCGCTGACGCACTTCTCTGTCGAAGGGCATCCGGCATCATTGTAGCAGACAGTACCTGACGTTACGGAACAGCGGCCTTTTCCGATATAATACAAGATCTTGCCACCATCCCGGTTGTTGGTGCCGGCTACTGTCGCATCGCACGTGCCGGGTGAGACACAATCAATGCTGGATGTACAGGCCTTGGTGGCATCGTTTGAACAGAGCTTGGGAACCGGCAGAATCCCGGATGCAACTTCGGTGGCAGAGCCAAAATCATTGAAGCTCATGACCCCCAAACGGATCTGACTGCTGAAATCGTTGATAACCCCGGTCGGGGCTGTAGCTTTCTTGATTCGCACAGTAAGTGATCCAATTGGCTGACCGAGTTGTGCCTCGACGCCGGTGCCGCTCAGGATGGCGGGAACGTTTTCATACTTGCTGGTGTCAGAGGGAGAATCAGTTGGATCTGTTGCCGGCGTAGCAGTAAAGTCATTGCAGAACTGGGTATGGGTGGCAATCATCTGAGCATCGGTAACACCTGGAATAAGACTCCAACCGGCGGCAACCGCGGAGGTGGAACAGGTGTTTGTGACAGTCTTGAAACAACTGTTACCGCTCCCCGGACAATCAGCATCGGTGGTGCAATTATTAGTGGTCTTCTTGCATTGCTTGAATGTCGTGGGTGAACAGTTGGCATCGCTAGTACAGGCAGCACCGTTGTAAGTGCAAGTACCGGTTGTACCACCGCCTTGATAATAATAATACTGTCCCTCGTACTCGTTGCCGCACAGCAGTGCGGAATTGCCCGGTACAATTGCAGCCGGGCCGTAATTGCAACTGTTGCCGCTACCGCAGTCTGTAGCCACGGTGGCGGTGGTGCAAACCTTTTTCGGGTCATTCGAGCAGGTTGCATATGCGGTATAAACATCCGTACACTGGTTCTTAACCGTATTTATATCATCAATGCCGATTGCATGACCTTCACGCATCTGCCAGCAAGCCTGCATGCTCTGTTGAAATGCCACTTTGGCCTTGGTGACCGCCGTTGTTGCGGTTGTGGATGCCAGACAATCATCAACCGTTTTTTTGATATCCGCATTTCCGCCGCTTACAATTGCATCCATTGCCAGTTGGCAGAGCCCCTGATTGTAATTGCCTTTGAAAATATCCAGGTAGGTCTGCCCCCCCGGTGATGGAGCTGCCGCATTGACCGGATCGTAGGGGCCACGGACACCGAAGGTGATACCAAGCGAGGTATTGAGGTTGTTTGATTCGGGACTGTTGAAATTTATAAAATCAGCTGTGTTCGCCTTTTTAATGAATGACTGGCCGACGCAGCCGCGCGACTCTGCCAACAGATGGACCCCGTTGTACTTGCCGCCGGTGAGTATCTTTTTCTCAACGTCAAACTTGGATGCTGTTAGCCAGTTGAGGTAGCTGCCAGATGCTTTAAAAACAGTTGCTTTGTTTGCACTGGAATAGACAACGCACAACTGACCGCTTATCGATTTGGCGGTTTCCCCGCTCCCAGCCACACAGCTGAATGCCGTGTTGTCCTCTACAAATTCATTGGCGGTAAAATCATATTTGTAGAGTTGCGCAGGATCAAAGTAGCCCGTATAGCTTGTTGCGGTGGAAAAGCTCTGGTCAAAGCAATAATAGGGCTGACGACTGAATTTGGAGCAGGTCTGTCCCGGTGGGCAACCCGCATCCGTTGTGCAGTAGGTGGAGGTGGAAGTCGAACAGGTTTTTCTGCCGTTATCGGAATAGGCAAGATCATACATACTGGCCGAGTTATCAATCAGCAGCAGGAGATTCGGAAGAATCGGTGTCTGGATAAAAGCGGGAGTGATGCAGTAATCGCCAACAACAGCGGATTGAGCCGTTCCCACTGCCAGTATCATGTAAATTGCAATATATCCGGTAATTCGCACGACATTTTTCATGACAGACTCCTTGCGCTCACATGTTGCTTTGGCTGATGACAACCTATCCTACCTGTTTTAAGAATGTGATTTAACTTTTCAATCCGCTATCTACTTCCCTTCCAGCATCCTCTTCAGCGTTTCCGCATCCCGCATCCCGACTTCAACCTTGCCGTCCGGCATGACCATGGTCGGTGTACCTGATATACCGTTGGCATTGGCGAACTTGATGTTTTCATCAATAGCCTTTTTGCTGCTTTCTTTGGTTGGCTTGGGAATTTCTTTACCTTCAAAGGCATTATCGAGCAGAGTGTGGTTTTTCGTCTCAAAAACGGCACGAGCCTTGTCGTAGGCTCCCGGATGCATTGGCAACGGATACAGCATCACGTAGATGGCAACATCCGGTGCAATTTTTGTCAGTTTTTTCAGCTCTTCATGACCTT
Source organism: Geobacter sp. (assembly GCA_009684515.1). Lineage (GTDB taxonomy): Bacteria > Desulfobacterota > Desulfuromonadia > Geobacterales > Pseudopelobacteraceae > JACRCG01. The sequence goes on along the minus strand of WKKS01000005.1, from coordinate 208,946 downwards.
TGCGGCAGTAGGGGCAATCCGGATCGGTGAAAACATACAGTTTTTTTGAGCCTTTGGGATTGCCGATGACGACTGCGTTTTGGGTGGGTATCGATTTAACATCTATGGATGATTGCTGTTTTTGCTGAGGGAGTTCCTGTTTGTGGGAGGAAACCGGCTCAAGCTTGGCTAAATCAACCATCATGCCCTGGATCAAATGTTTTTTGCCATAATCGATGAAAATGATGGCTTTCTGGCTATCTTTCTGAACCAGCAGCTCAAATAGACCGCGGGATGGTGATTCCTTAATCGACAGTACGGAGGCGCCGGTAGGCTTAAGGAGATCAGTTGCTTCTTTGGTTGTTAAAGAATGACAGGTGTTACATGCAGCACCGCAGCCATCTTTGGCCATACCAAAAGAGGGGGAAGTGAAAACAGCTAAAACGGCAACGGTGATAAAAAGTTCCTTAATCATTACATTTCCTTTCGATGTGTAAGAGTACTGCCAATTAGCAGCAAGAAGAGTGCCATCAGGCACTGAGGTATAATGGACTAATATAATTGAATTTATTACGAGCAGGTTTCAAAGCTATGCAATTAGTACATAGTAAACAGACGGGATTAAGTCCCGCACTACGCAATTTTTGCTTACTCTATGCCAAATTCTTTTAATTTATAAAGCAACGATCTGTGACTGATCTCCAGTATTTTGGCCGCTTGAGTACGGTTCCCACCAGTTTTGGCCAGCGCTTTTCCAATCAGGTCGCGCTCCATGGCTTCTTCAGCTTTTTTGATTGAAAGATTTTCATCACGAATTGATTGAGGATGTGAGTCGGCTCCAGCCATCACGGAGGATGGAAGATTGCTACTGGTTATATTTCCTCCGTCACACAGGATGGCGGCACGTTCAATGGCGTTTTCCAGCTCGCGGATGTTGCCGGGCCAGCCATATGACATCAAACAGCGCATGGCATCCGGTTCTATACGGAGAGAGTGACGTTCTGCACCGTTGGCGCCGGTTCGTATAAAATGCTCGGCCAACAAGGGTATGTCCTCTACCCTCTCCCGCAAGGGGGGCAGATTCAGGCAAAACACGTTCAGGCGGAAATACAGGTCTTCACGAAAGGCTCCCAATTTCACATCTGCCAGAAGGTCGCGGGAAGTGGCAGACACGACCCGGACATCAACCTTCCGTGAGCTGTTTGCTCCTACCCGGCGGATCTGTTCATCCTGAAGTACGCGCAGCAGCTTGACCTGCAAGGCAAGTGGCATATCGCCGACTTCATCAAGAAAGAGCGTGCCGCCGTCCGCCTGTTCAAACAGCCCGGTTTTATCGTCTGAGGCGTCGGTAAAGGCACCGCGCACATGGCCAAACAATTCGCTTTCCAAAAGATTTTCGGGTATCGCTCCACAATTTACCGCAACAAAAGGTTTGGACGCCCTGCCGCCATTGTTATGGATGGCCCGCGCCACCAGCTCTTTGCCGGTGCCTGATTCACCAAGAATCATGACCGTCGTTTTCAAATCTGCCACTTTTCTGATCTGGCTGAAAATATCCTCCATACGTGCATTTCGACTTAAAATTCCACCGAAGGCAAAACGGCCTGAGACAGCGGCCCGCAGCTGGCTATTTTCTTCTTTCAGACGCTCACGTTCTTCGGCTTTTTTCAACACCATTACAATTTCATCTTTTTTGAAGGGCTTGGAGATAAAATCATAGGCTCCCATTTTCATGCATTCGACGGCGGTTTCCACCGTACCGTAGGCTGACATCATGATAATCGGAACATTGACGTGTTGCTCCAGTGCCCTGGCAAGAAAAGTTTTGCCATCCATTTCGGGCATGCGGATATCACACAGAATAAAATCGTAGGCCTTATCTTTTATGCATGACAAGGCTTTTTCGCCGTGAGCCGCGCTATCGGCCACATACCCCTGTCGGGTCAGCATCAGAGTCAACATGTGACGCAGATTTTCTTCATCGTCGATGATAAGGATATGCTTACTACCCACTTTTCCTCCCGTTTATTCAGTTCATGCCGGAGTTCCGGAGAAACTACTTACTCGTTACCGACTGCAGCCAGACCGAGAAGCAGGTGCCATCACCCAACCTGCTTTTTACGGTAATGCGACCTCCGAACCCCTCGATTATGCGTGCTGCAATGGCTAATCCAAGACCGGTCCCTTTTCCGGGAGCCTTGGTAGTAAAAAACGGGTCAAAGATATATTTGAGATCTTTGTCGGCGATACCGGAACCGTTGTCTAATATATCGATGCGCAGCATTTGTCCGTCTGCCTTGGCTTTGAGCGCTAGTGAACCGTTGGCCTTCAGCGCATCACGGCTATTGAGCAGCAGATTGATTAATACCTGCTGCAGTTGATGAGGGTCAGCCTTTACCAGCGGCATGCCTTCATCAATCGTCATCGTGACGTTTAATTGTTTGAAAGCACCCTGTTGAGTCAGTAGTTCCAGAGTAGATACGGCAACCTTTCTGACATCTGCTGTTTCAACAGTGGATACATGCGGACGGGAATAATCCAGCAGGCCCCTTACAATCCGGTCTATTCTGGCGCAATCGGCGGAAATACGCTGTGCGTAATCCTGGATAACTGTACTTTCTGGTAATTCGGCTGCGGCCAGATCTGCGTATCCCATGATCGATGCCAGTGGTGTTCCGATCTCATGGGCCATTCCGGCGGCAAGAAGGCCGATTGAAGCCATTTTTTCCGTACGGATGGCTTCTTCTCGGGCCTGGCAAAGATCATTGTTAACTGACTCCAGGGCGGACACATGTTCCGAAACCTGCCGGTCTTTATTCTGAAGTGCCGCTGACATTTCGTTGAAAGATTCTGCCAACTGTGCAAGTTCGGAACTGCCGGAAACCCGCAGCCGCTGCCCGTACTGTCCTCCGGTAATTTTTCCGGTAGCTGACAATAATCGGTTGATTGGATTGACTACAATCCGGGACAGGATGAAAGAACCCAACCCCATCAACATGATAAAATCCAGCACGAAGTATGCGACAAACAACTGCCGGGTTCGAAGCAGCCGCGCTTTTTCAGCCGCCAGCGACAGTGACAACCCCGCCCTGCCGACCAAAACTCCGTTGCGTGTAATGCTGATTACATTGGCGATACCGCTACCATCGGAAAGAACGCCATTGCCGTCAGCGGATGCTTTAATTACACTGAAAGGCAGATAGACATCACTATCATCCCGGCCGGCTGTAAAAATTGCCTTGCCGTTCCCATCCAACAGGGTCAACCGGGTAAATGATGCATCGTCGGAAAGTTTTTGCACGTATATCGACGCGGAAGAATCCGAGGAGATAATTCCATCCGGAAAAACCGGCAGGTTTTCGGGGAGTTGACTGACAAATGTTGCGAGAAGTGTGCGGGCGTGTTCAACCTTTTGTGCATAGAGATCGTTTGCGGATGTTTTAAAGGCCAGCAGACTGAACAAAAGCCATGTCATAACCAGCAGAAAACCAAGGAAGGCCATGATTGAAACGGTGAGAGAGGGGCGATATTTAGTCATGTCGTCAACCTTTATAAAAACCGCCGTAATTCAGGTACCACTGAATCAGCGACTTTCCGTAGAAAATATACAGAACGGCGCCGAAAGCCAGATATGGTCCAAATGGTATCGCCAGTTTGGAATCTTTTTTCTGCAACAACATTATGGATACGCCAATAACCGATCCGACCAGTGAGCTGGCAAATATGATGAACGGAATCGATTTCCATCCGAGAAAGGCGCCCATCATGGCCAGAAGCTTTATGTCCCCTCCCCCCATCCCCTCTTTTCCGGTCAGCCACTGATATCCGTACGCCACAAGCAGGAGGCTGCCTCCTCCAAGCAGTATTCCCAGAAGCGAATTAAGCCAGCCGTGCCCCTGTAGAAAAAACGACAGTACAAATCCGAGAACAATTCCGGAAAGGGATATTTCGTCGGGGATAATCTGATGTTCTATGTCGATGAAAGTAATGACTACCAACGCCGAACAGAACACGAACAACGCTGCAAAGGCGGGTGTAGGGCCGAAGCGCAGAAACAACAACAGTGTGATGATTCCGTTCAACAGTTCTACCAGCGGGTACTGCGGGGAAATCCGGGAACCACAGCCTCGGCATTTGCCACGCAGCAGCAGATAGCTGATGACCGGGATATTGTCGTACCAGCGGATTTGGTAGCTGCAGTTCGGGCAATGGGATGGAGGTGATACGACAGATTCATTGTTAGGCATTCGGCAGATACAGACATTCAGAAACGAACCGACCACCATTCCGAAAACAAGGGCGAATATCGCATAAACAGTGTAAGGAGACATCAATCAATACTCTTGGCTACGTCTAGGGTTATTTGTCGTTTAAGATACATTTCCACCTCGGCAGCGGTTGCAAAGTCAAAACAACCATCGGCAATTTGAATGACCCTCTCACGTGTGCATCGCCGCATAATCTGCTTTACACGCAAAAGAGAGCCTGCCCCCATGGACAGTTCATCGTATCCGAGCCCCAATAAAACCGGCAGATATAAAGGTTCTCCGGCCATCTCACCGCACAGGCACGCTTCAATGCCTGCGCTGTGAGCCTCTTGAACAATTCGCCGCAGAGATCGCAATACTGCCGGATGCATGGGCTGGTACAAATTTGAAAGCTGTTCATTGGTTCGGTCAATGGCCAGCGTGTATTGAATTAAATCATTTGTACCAACGCTGAAAAAATCGACTTCACGTGCCAGCAGGTCTGCAACGGTGACAGCCGCAGGAATTTCGATCATGACACCGACCTTGATCTCTTTATCAAAAGGTACTCCGGCAACTTTAAGCTCAAGCTTGACCTCTTCCAGAAGCTCTTTAGCCGCCCGCACCTCATCGAGTCCGGATATCATCGGGAACATGATACGAACCGCCCCTTCGGCACTGACGCGCAGGATGGCTCTCAACTGTTTTTTAAACTCTTCCGGCATACTCAGAGAAAGGCGTATGGCTCTCATTCCAAGCACAGGATTCTGCTCAAACGCGTGTTCCATACCGTCCAGCAGTTTGTCGCCGCCTGCATCAAGAGTTCTGATAGTCAGCGGGAATGGCTTGATTGCTTCAAGCATGGAGCGATAAACCAGAAACTGTTCTTCTTCATCCGGCATTTTTGACCGGTTCATAAACAGGATTTCTGTTCTGTAGAGCCCGACTCCGATACCGCCATGCCTGAGGACTGAAGCCCCCTCTTCGGGAATCTCAACATTGCCTCTGAGTTTAATCTCATGGCCGTCAAGCGTCACTGCCGGCAGGTTTGCCGTTTTGAGGAGTTCGCTTTCCAGGTATTCGTAGTGATGCTTGCGGTTGAGAAAAACCTGGAAAGTTTCCGGGTCAGGATTGACGACCACAACACCAGCTGTGCCGTCAATAATGACCGGAGCACCATCCAACACTGGCTCGAAAAGCCCTTCAACTCCGGCAACAGCCGGCAGTTCAAAGGCTCTTGCCAATATGGCCGTATGTGATGTGCGACCACCTATTTCGGTTATTATGCCCAATACATTGTCACGGTCTATTTGCAGCATATCTCCGGGAGTTATGTCATGGGCCGCAATGATTGACCGGCTTTCATGTTTCGGAAGCGGCTCTGTCTTTTCACCGCTCATGCATTTAAGAACGCGCTCTATGACTGTTTCGACATCATTTATCCGCTCACGAAGATATAGATCTTCTATATTGGCAAAAGCCTCGCGATATCGTTGCAAAGTCCTGTGCAAGGCGCTCTCGGCGTTTATCAGATTTGATGAGATTATAGCGGAGGTTTCAGAGTGCAGGCGTTCATCGGACAGAATCATCAGATGAGTTTCAATGAAAAAAAGGTGATCTTCACCGGTGGTTTCTGCAAGGTGGGATTTCAGACTCTCAAGTTCAGTGCGGGTATCTGCAATTGCGACTTCCAGTCTTTCAATTTCTAAAATTGCGTCTTCCTGGAGTATTGGATATTCAGATACGTTTATACGCCGTCGATCAACGACTCGCAATCTTCCAACGGCAATCCCGGGCGACACTGCAATCCCCGGGAATACCTGCATATCATTCCTCACCGAATCCATTGATGATCAATTCGCCCATGGTATTCATAGCATCTGACTCATCAGCGCCATCAATGGTCAGCCTGACGGTGGACCCTTTAGAAGCGGCCAGCATCATGATTCCCATGATGCTTTTACCGTTTACCTCAACATCTTCTCTGGCCAACTTGACTTCAGAAGTGAAACGGCTGGCTGTCTTTACAAACAGTGCGGAGGCACGAGCATGCAGACCCAGTTTATTTACAATTAGAAATTCATTTTGGAGCATGATTGCCGATTTCCTCGTTTCTCTGTATCTACTTTAAAAATTCACCGGCAACAATGATGCCTTCACGTCCACACTTTTGCAGCGCCGAAGCAAGTTCTGCGACTCCCATTATTTCCCGCCGGGAACAAAACTCCATCAGCATGGGCAGATTGGCTCCGGTAACAACCTCTACAGTGCCATCCTTCAAAAACGACATGGCCATGTTGGAAGGGGTACCTCCAAAAAGATCGGTCATTATGATCGCTCCCCCGTCCTGCACCTGTTCTACAGCGTCAACTACCCTTGCCATAATATCGTCGGCACATTCTCCAGGAGCAACTTCAACCGCCGCACTTTTTTCGATCGGGCCGACAATCATCTCTGCTGAAGCCTTTAAAGCCGTTGCAAGACCGGCGTGAGTAACAAGCACTAATCCTATCATTAATGTCCCTTTTCAATATCCCTGTGAGTTATTCTTACAGAAGGCCAAATCTGTTGCAAATGCATTCCAGTGGCCTCCGCGATTGCAACTGAACGATGACGTCCTCCGGTGCACCCTATTGATATTGTCAAATAAGCTTTGCCCTCCTGACTGTGGGCAGGTAAAAGCATATCGAGCAGCGGGAAGAAATAGTCCATAAACGCCGCAGTAACAGTATTATCAATTACATAATCACGCACAGCATCATCCAAACCCGAAGCAGCTTTCAACTCCGGAATAAAAAATGGATTCGGGAGAAACCTGACATCCATGACAATGCTTGATTCAAGCGGCACACCATAGCGAAATCCAAATGACTGAACTTCAACCACCAGAGAGTTTTCTTTCTCTTCACCTCTTATGAGACGGAGAATGAACTCCTTGAGCTGGTGAACATTGAACTCGGAAGTATCTATTACTCTGGTGGCCATATTGCGTAAACCGGCAAGACATTCACGCTCTATACGGATCGCCTCGCTCACCGAGCAATGATCGTCTGCAGGGTGCTTGCGCCGCGTCTCCGAATAACGCCGAATTAAAATATCGTCCAAAGCGTCGAAAAACAATATCTCCAGGCTGTGACCTTCTTTAGCAACCTTGGAAAAAGCGTTTTCATGCCCTTTGAAAAACTCCATGCCGCGAATATCAGCTACCAGCGCAACCCCTTTAAAAGGTTCGCCGGATTTGTCGATCAAGTCTACAAAGCTCTTGAACAACCGGACAGGCAGATTATCTATGCAGTAAAAGCCTTCATCCTCAAGGGCTCGCACCGCTGTGGACTTGCCTGACCCGGACATGCCTGTGATGATTATAATTCGCATCTAACTATTCGACCTCGTCACCGATCGAACGAGACTCCAGTTTAGACAGCAGCCGTTCCTGAAAATCGCGGGCGGAGTGATATCCCATCCCCTTTAGCAAATAGTTACGCGCAGCAACCTCGATGATGGATCCAAGATCGCGGCCCGGTCTGACCGGAATAATTATGTGCGGGATATCAATCCCCAGAATAGTCGAAGTGCGGTCATCAACTCCCAGTCGGTCATACTCATGAAGTTCGTCCCACTCAACCAGTTCCAGCATGATATCAATAATTTTTTTGTCGCGAATGGCAGAAACGCCGTACAAATCCTTTATGCTAATGATACCAAGGCCTCTGATTTCCATCAGGTACTGGATAGACTCTTCTGACTGACCAACGAGGACGGCAGGCATTTTCTTTTTGATATGCACCATATCGTCGGCTACAAGGCGATGACCTCTGATGACCAGATCCAGAGCGCACTCACTCTTACCGATACCGCTCTTGCCGGTCAGCAACACCCCGACGCCCAGCACATCAATCAGAACTCCATGCATATGGGTCGTTGGCAAGAGCCGTTCTTCAAGAAACTTTGTTATCAGTGAAATAAAAGTGGAGGATTGGTGTGTAGTAACAAGAACCGGTATGGAATTTTGTTCAGCCAGTTCAAGCAGCAGTTGTGGAGGATGCAGACCTTTTGTCACGATGAAACATGCAATCGGGAAACTGCAAAGGTTGCTGAGATTCTCAGATGCAACCTTTGTATCTATCTGCTTAAGAAAGGAAACCTCTGTATTTCCGAGCACCTGTATCCGATCTGGATGCAGATGCTCGGTGTAGCCATCCAACGCCAAGCCGGGTTTTTGGATACGGGAACTCGATACGCGGTTAGTCAAACCACGCTCGCCTGCCAGGAGCGTCAAAGCGAGACCATAATTGGTCTCGCTCATAAGATCCTGTATTGAAAGTGTAATCCCGTCCAATTCAATTCCCCGGGGCATTAGGCCCGATGCGGCTCTATAAGACCATAATTACCGTCTTTACGACGGTAAAGAACATTAATATCACCACTATCAGCGTCAATAAATACGATAAAATCTTTATGCAGCAGATCCATCTGCATAACAGCTTCGTCAACCGACATCGGCTTGGCAATTTCTGTACTAGCTTTAATAACTACCGGCTCTGCACTGGTTTCGATGCTATCAGCTTCGTAAATCTTTTTTGAAAGCTGACGGCTATGCTCATCACCATTCGGTTTGTGAGCTTTGATTTTTTCCTTATAACGTTTAAGCTGACGCTCAATTTTGTCTATGACTGCGTCTATGGCGGCATACATATCATTTGTCGCCTCGGAAGCCTTGGTACTGATACCCTTAGCTGAAATAACAATTTCAACAATGTGGCGTATCTTTTTTTCAACCGAAAAATAGACTTGCACGCTGATCGGGCCATCAATGTATTTAGTTACTCTCTCAAGCTTTTCCTCAGCGTAAGCCTTAAGGGCATCGCTCTGTTCCATGTGTCTGAATGTCATGGTTGTCTGCATACTATCCTCCTGTGTGTTGGGTGCTGCATATGTACGGCTATCTAATGAGACAGCGCGTTAAAAATGTCGCTTTCGTTCCGACGACGAACCAAATTTAAGCATTTCGCGATATTTGGTTACAGTCCGCCGTGCAATGTTGACTGTTTGTCCCGACAGCAACTCAGCAATTTTCTGATCTGAAAGCGGCTTTTTGGGGTCTTCCTTTTCAATAATTTCTTTGATCATGTTTTTAACACTCTCAGAAGCGAGAAATTCACCTTCGCTGGTTGAGAGGCCACTGTTGAAGAAATATTTTAGTTCAAACAATCCTTGCGGAGTCTGCATATACTTGTTGGTCGTTACCCTGCTGATGGTTGATTCATGCATACCGATATCTTCCGCAATATCTCTCAACACCAACGGGCGAAGATACTCTATGCCGCGGTCAAAATATTCGCGTTGAAAACGAATAATACTCTTGGCAACTTTGTAGATTGTCCTTTGACGTTGTTGAATGCTTTTTATCAGCCACAAAGCCGAACGCACCTTCTCGCTGATATACTCCTCAGCCTTGGAATCAATAGAACCATTCCCGCGTACATCCGCGTACTGAGTACTTACCTTGAGGTTTGGCAAACCCTCTTCATTAAGCATGACGACGTAATCGTCTCCCACCTTGTGAACAAAGATGTCCGGTGATATGTAATGCACGTCATCCGAGTTGAATGAGGAACCAGGCCTGGGATCAAACCCGCCAATAATTTTGGCTGCTAAAAGCACTTGGTTAATATCAACTTTTAATGCACGGGCAATCTGTTTGTAGTTGCGTTTTTCGAGATCTCCGATATGGTCCAGCAATATTCCTTCAACCACGCTGCCTTTCATTCCCATAAATCGGGCCTGAATCAGCAGACACTCTCGCATATCCCTGGCAGCAACTCCTGGCGGATCAAACTCCTGAATGCAATCCAAAACATCGACTACATCTTCTTCCGTGGCATTACTGGCAGCCGCTATCTCTGACAGGGATGCCCGCAGGTAGCCGGATTCGTCAATATTGCCGATTATAACCTCACCAACCCGCACATCCATCTCAGAATACTGCCCCATATGGAGTTGCCATAACAGGTGATCAATCAACGTTCCTTGACGGGTCAGCAGGTTTTCAAAAGAAGGGCGGTCATCCTCGCCACTATATTGCTCCCCAGCACTGTAATTATAACCGTCAAGATAACTATCCCAGTCTCGAAGTGTATCCGCACCGGTTTCAACCTCATGAAAATCAGTTGTGTCCTCTGCCGGCTCGTTTTCCTGCTCGGCAACTTCCAAAGTATCCGGCTCACGAATATCTTCGGCCTCGGCGGTTTCTTCCAGAAGAGGATTCTCCTCCAATTCCTGGCGTACAATATCCTGAAGTTCCAATCGGGTCAATTGAAGCAGCTTGATGGCCTGTTGCAATTGCGGCGTCATCACCAGCTGTTGCGACATTTTAAGTTGTTGGCGCATCTCCATTGCCATTAAACAAAAGCCCCCAAACCGAAATATCGGTACTCAAATCAAATAAGTTTCAGCATAAGCTGTATTAAACATATAACTGTTTATAGCCTGAAGTCATCTCCAAGATATATTTCCCGTGCTTTTTTACTGTTCGCTATTTCGTCAGGAGTGCCGAATTCCAGCACTTCCCCGCTATTCATGATGTAGGCCGCGTCACAAACTCCCAATGTTTCTCTAACGTTATGATCTGAAATCAGAACCCCGATATTTCTATTTTTTAACGACACGATCAAGTTCTGAATATCTGCCACTGCAATCGGATCGATACCTGCGAACGGCTCATCTAGCAAAACAAATGACGGATTGGTAATGAGTGCCCGTGCAATCTCAACCCGGCGGCGTTCGCCTCCTGAAAGAGCATATCCTTTAGCGGAGGCGATGTGAGTTATATTAAACTCCTCCAGCAGTTGTTGCATGCGCTGGCGGCGGGTGTTTTTATCCGGCTCGACGGTTTCAAGTATTGCCAGAAGATTATCCGCGACTGAAAGTTTACGGAACACGGAAGCTTCCTGTGGCAAATAGCTGATGCCTCTACGGGCACGCTGATACATTGGAAGACCGGTAATTTCTTCGCTTCCAAGAAATACCTGACCACCGTCCGGCTGTGCAAGACCCACTACCATATAAAAAGTGGTTGTTTTCCCAGCCCCATTCGGGCCAAGCAAACCGATAATAGTTCCGGAGTGAATGGATATATCAACTCCATTCACAACCTGTCGGTTACCATATTTTTTCTGAAGTGCTGTAGTCCAGAGTCGAGATTTTTCAGAGACCGTCTGCATTGCCCTTCCTGGCAGGCGGGTTTATAACCGCCTCAACTCGTGATTTAGGATCGTCTCCGCCAGAAACAACACTTTTATCATCATCTACATAATAGGTAATAATTTTCCCGCTGATACTATCGCTGCCTTGCATAACCTTGGGATTGCCGGTCAATGTTATCCGGCCGTCATGACTATCGTAGACCGCCTGACCAGCGATTCCGGTCTTGTTTTGCTGAACAATTCGCACATTCCCGACGGCTTCAATTTTATCAACATCGTTTTTTTTCTCGGCATAGCTTACAACTATCTTGTCGGCAAAAATGGTTATATCGCCCTGTTTGGCAACTACCTTACCGGTGAAAATTGCCGTTTTACCTTTATTGTCGGCGGTCAATTCGTTGGATTTTATAGTAATCGGCAATCGGGAGCGGTCTCTGTGACTGTTTTTATCAGCGGAAGCAGCCAGTGACACGGATGCAAACATCAAAAAAAGCACCCATATGCTGAAAGAAAGTTTTTTCATCTATTTATTACCTTTACGACGCTTCTTTGCTTTTTTAACCAAGCGTTTTTCCATTTTACGAACGGACTTTTTCACTGATGTTGGTGGAATCGTTTGCCGTGGTGCAGAACCAGCGACGACAGCATCGATAGCTCTGTTAAAATGGACACGCTGATTCCTAACATCCATCTCCATTCCCACAGCCGACAGATTAAGGCGTTGCTGCCTGAACAAGATTTTATCTGATGTTTTGAATCTGGATTTTACTGAACTGTATTCGATTGTATCTGTGTCAAAAGATATCCCATCCTCGGTTTGCACATGAACCTCGCCATTCAGGCGGATGTCGTTATTGCTGCTATAATAATCCCCGTGCTCGGCAGTCACAGTCACAGAACCGGAAGACCTGCTGCGCACAAATTCCATCAGTATACCGGACAGATGAGCAACATCGGCGCTTTTATCATACTCAACATGATCGGCCAACAGTTCCCAGATAACAGAGCCGTCCCTTATTTCACTAAAACGGGCTTTGTTTAAAGCTATGTCAATATTTTGGGGAAGCTGCTGAAGAGCCGACTGTACCGGAGGTTGATCATGAGAACCGCTCCGGTAGATGGTGGCCACAATACCTATTAATACTGCCGTCACGATAATGGCCAGCAGGGGCCTGATTAAAACGGGCGATACCATAATTATTAGGAACTATACCATCGAGGAGGGGGACTGTCCAGCAGAACGTGGCAAACGATAACATTTTTGGCACAAAGATTGAAGGTTACAGTTCATAACGACTTACAACCTCACCCCAAAACCCGCATCCTTTCAGAATCATATCACAAACCTCTCTCACTGCGCCCTTGCCACCCTCTTTCCGGGTAACGTAATCGGCAGCTTTAAGGGCATCTGAAAGACCGTCTGCAGGAGCCGCGGCAAATGCTACTCGCTTCATAACAGGAACATCGATAACGTCGTCGCCGATATATGCGATTTGACTATCAGCAAGTCCCGTTCTGAGCTTTATGTCATTATAGCTTTCCAGCTTTTTGAGAGCTCCTTGATAAACCAGTTCGATGCCGAGTTCCGCAGCACGTATTTCAACGACCTTGGAAGTCCTGCCGGTTATAATGCCGACCTCTATTCCATGTCGCTGCAGCATTTTTATTCCGTGCCCATCCTTGACATTGAAAGTCTTGGTTTCCAGGCCGTTGCCATCGTAGATAATGCCACCGTCTGTCATGACTCCGTCAACATCCAGAAGCAACAGCTTGATATTTTTGAGTTTATATTTCATCACGCAATACCGGCTTTCAGGATATCATGCAAATGCACTATTCCGCATGGCGTTACACTCTGGTCGTCATCAAACACAAACAGAGATGTAATGGAACGATGCTCCATGACCTGTAAGGCTGCCGCAGCCAATTCGCTGCGTTTGATGCGCAAAGGCCCGCGTTTCATAATTTCATCAGCCCGTTGATTCAGGATATCGTAACCCTTCTCCAGGGATCTGCGAAGATCACCATCAGTGATAACGCCCTGTAGCGCACCGGCGCTGTCGCAGACGCCGGCCACGCCAAGTCCCTTAGCAGTAATTACAAACAGCGTATCCTTCATGGTGGTGTCTTCCAGAACAAGTGGAATGCTTTCGCCGCTATGCATTAAATCCTCAACCCGCAGAAGCAATTTTCTACCCAAAGAACCACCGGGATGGAAAATGGCAAAATCCTCAGCCCTGAAGCCCCGCTTAACCAGCAGGGCAACAGCCAGCGCATCTCCCATGGCAAGTGTGGCAGTGGTGGAAGCGGTTGGAGCCAACCCCAGCGGACACGCTTCCTCCTTGACGGAAACATCGAGGAAAACGTCACTGGAGCGCGCCAGATTCGACAAACTGTTACCGCTCATCGCAACCAGATGTGCGCCCAAACGCTTGATGGACGGAAGAATACGCAGTATTTCCTCAGTTTCACCGCTGTTGGAAATTGCAATAACCACATCCCCGGTCATGATCATGCCCAGATCACCGTGAATACCTTCAGCCGGGTGAAGAAAGAAGGCTGGCGTACCGGTCGATGCCATGGTAGAGGCAATCTTCTGCCCTATCAGGCCGGACTTGCCCATGCCGCTGACTATGACCCTCCCGGAACTGGCCAGAATCAAGTCCAGCGCAGCCTCAAAAGAAGCATCAATCCGGCTTGCCATGGCAGACAACGCATCTGCCTCAACCTGTATGACGCGGCGCGCCTCATTCAAAACATTCATGCTGACACCTTCTGCTTAACAACTGCATCAACAGCTTTAAGTGTGTTCAATAACGTGGCAAGCTCACTCAATGGAATCGAATTGGGACCATCACAGAGTGCCTTATCCGGGTCCTCATGAACTTCCATAAAAATCCCGTCAATGCCGGTTGCCACAGCCGCGCGGGAAAGATACTCGACAAACTCGCGCTGCCCCCCCGAACTGTCGCCCTGTCCACCGGGCAGCTGAACACTGTGGGTTGCGTCGAATACTACCGGGTAACCTGTCGATCGCATCACCGGAAAGCTGCGCATGTCAACGACCAGATTATTATATCCAAAGGAGGCGCCGCGCTCTGTCAGTATAATGTCTTCATTACCACTGGCAGCAATCTTTTCAGCAACGTTTTTCATATCCCAGGGGGCTAGAAACTGCCCTTTCTTTACATTAATCACACGTCCGCATCTTGCCGCAGCGATCAAAAGATCGGTCTGACGGCACAGAAAAGCCGGTATCTGAAGGACATCAAGAACCTCAGCCGCAGGTGCGATCTGCTCGATTGAGTGTATGTCCGAAAGGATCGGCAAGCCCAGGGTTTCCTTCACCTTGCGAAGTATGGCAAGACCCTCTTTGATACCAGGCCCACGAAAAGCATTGATCGATGTGCGATTGGCCTTATCATAGGAAGCTTTAAATACCAGCGGTATGTTAACCCCGTTACAGATGGTCATCAGCTTCTCGGCGTGACGCAATGTAGCTGTCTCGTTCTCTATGACGCAGGGTCCTGCGATCAGTGCTAGAGGACGCTTGCCACCAATCTTGATATTTCCAATACTTATTTCGCGGGTCATACTATCCAAACTCCTTTGATCCAATTTGTAAGATCATTTAAACGGCTAATAATAAGTGCTATTTTCTCAGCAACAGATTCCGGCTCAACAGACCGTAAAACTGAAAAAAGACACCCGCTTACAGCAGCGGGTGTCCTCATCAATACCATAGGCAGTGCACTATCTCAACTCAAAAGCATCAGCTGAGGATTTATTGAGGCAGCTGACTGTCTATCCAACTATTTCCTTACAAAGATCTCTTTTGCCAGATTGCTGTCGATGGCAAACTCCGAATACCCGACCCTGAAAATGTACGAAGGGAAAGCCTGCAACAGTATGATGCGATTGCCGGGCAGCACCCCCATCGCCATCAGCTTCTGCATTTTCTTGCTGTCATCGGTCTGAATATAGGCGATTTCACCTTCCTGTCCGGATTTAAACTCTGTCAGAGGAACAACACCAAGATCCCCCTCTGCACGGGCCTGGTCACAACAATCTCCGGGGGGGATCGGCTTTCCATGCGGGCATGTAGTTGGATGATTCAGCATAGTGCAAACCTTTGTATCCACACCTTCATTCAGCAGGTGTTCAAACTCACAGGCTTTATAGTCACCTGCTTCTCCCCGTATATTGAGCACGTCCATCATCAAGCGCTCCGCAAGCCGATGCCTACGAATCGTGGTGCGCCCCTCGACCCTGCCTTCTGGTCTGAAGTAAACAAGTCCTTGTTTAATTTCGACCAAGGCGCGACCGGTCAATTCCGCATAGGCTGGATCGTCCAGTGAAATTGAAAAGTCCTGCGGATCCAGAGCTGCCAGCTTCTTTTCTTCTACAGCAATCCAGAGTGCCTCCAGAATTTCTTCCGCCTTGTCTGACATTTTCATTCCACATCTCCTTTGTGAGCTTTGTTCTTACCGAATATGTTACGTATTTTTTTTATCAGTTCAGGTTCCACAGGGTTTTTGTAGTTGCAGCGTGGACAATGGATCGAGTGGCAGCCGCCCGGGCAACCTCCACAACCTTGTTTTCCTTCAGTTTCGTCAAAGGTATGTCCACAGAACCCGCATATCATTTCCATCACCTAATAGATTTTATTTGAACTCTAAGCCAGCAAGCCGGTCACCAGCAGCAACTTGTTCAGAACATAACCACTGCCGAACGCCAAAAGACTGACGAACAAGCCGATACCGCCGGCCACTTTCCAGCCCCGCTCCTTTTTCATAACCAGAAATTGAGCTACACATGGAATGAAAAGAGTCAGCGTGACAGCAGCCACTGTTAGCTGACGGGCGTCCATAAGTCCCTTGGTCTGCAAGTCGTACAATCCTGCTGCTCCATAATCACGGCGAAAAAATCCGAAGATAAAGGCCACCGCAGCCTCTTTCGGCAACCCGATCGAGTTCATTACCGGAGTCATGGCCTCAACGGCTTTTTCAAAGAATCCGGTAACCTTGCCAAGCCAGAGCAGTATGGAGGCGATCACAAACAACGGCATGATCTCCATAAAATACCACTGCATACGTGTATATGTTTTGGTCAGCACATTAGATAGCTGCGGAAGACGCATGGGAGGCAGTTCCATGTAAAACATGGGCGCCTCGCCCGGCAGAAGTCGAGCAGCCAACAGGCCGACCACAATAAAAATAAGAAGCAGAAATACGCCCCAGACCGCCAGTGCTCCAGGCGTTTTTGACAAGAGCGCGATAATAACCCCCAGTTGCGCTGAACAGGGAATCGCCAAGGCAAGCAGTACTGTTGCTATAACCCGTTCACGAACGGTTTCCAAAGTACGTGTCACCATCGTAGCCATAGTGTCACAGCCAAATCCAAGCACCATAGGGATCACAGCTCTCCCTGACATGCCGAAATACTTGAAAACCCTGTCAACCAGAAGCGCCAGACGCGGGAAGTAACCGGTGTCTTCCAGAAAAGAGAAAAAAATGAAAAATGTGGCGACAATCGGCAAAATGATTCCAACCGCGTAGCGGATGCCAAGGGTAATGATGCCATATTCTCCGACTATCAACTCCTGAACAATCTCCCAGGGGATTGCATTCTTGACCAGGTTGGTCACCCAGGGATTGACAATTTCGACAAAGATCTGTTTTTCCAGCAGATCCACGACGGTACCGGCACCAAACTCTCCTACAAACTTGTAAAGGCCGAAGTATAACACAATCAGAAGCAAAGGAATCCCGGTCAACGGCTTCACCGACCAGTTGGACAACCGCTCTGACAAGGTTACTACCCGCTTTTCCGGAGCAACAAAGACTCCCATTACGAGTTCCTTGGCAATCTCATTGCGTTCAAGAGACAGATTGAGATGAAATGAGCCGCGGCGTTTGAAGGATATGTCCCGCGCCACCTCGGCCAGCACAGCGTACCCGTCGCCTTCGCGGTGACGCAGTATCGAAATAATTTCCTCATCCTGCTGTAGCAACAACATCGCTAATGCGCGGCGGGATAGGATATACTCACCGGTCATCATCCCGGCGATCTCGTTAATGTCGTGTTCCAGAAGACGGCTGTAAGGGAAGTGACGGCGCACATGCTTTTGCTGGCCGTATTCGGCTACTGCGGATCTGATCTCATCCAATCCGCGCTTGCGGGCGGTAGCGGCGCCAATGACCGGGATACCCAGCCGTTCCTGAAGAAGCTCAAGATCGATCTTGAGCCCCATCCGTTCAGCTTCATCCATGATATTGACAACCAGAATCACCGGCAGTTCAGCCTCTATCAACTGCACCGTCATGGCCAGCATACGCTCCAGATTACGGGCATCCAGGACATGCAGTACAACATCGGGGGTCTCGTTCAGCAGGATTTCGCGGGCGACCCTTTCCTCCTCGGTAATCGTATGGATCGAATACATTCCAGGCGTGTCAATCACCTGCCAGCTTTCACCCTCCAAAATCGCATTACCTCTGGAAACTTCCACGGAAGTTCCGGGATAGTTGGAAACAGTGACATATGCACCGGTTAAAGCATTGAATAGAACGCTCTTGCCCACATTAGGGTTTCCTACCAACGCGACCCGACGGACACCTTCGCGGAGAGCGGTTTCTGAAGAGGAGTTGCAACAACTTGAAGACATAAATTATACCCTTATCTTGCTTTTGATTTTCATTTTCATTGAACATTCAAAAAAAACCGGCAAGCAACCCAGATTAACCAGGTTTCCTGCACTCTGCACAAAGCCCGTAAATTTCCAGTTTGTGACTCCTGATCATAAAGCCGTGCAGCGCTGCAATCTCATCCTGCAGCTTTTCAATAGTTTCATTTTCAAACTCAATAATGCTGCTGCAACCTGTACAGACAAGGTGGTCATGATGTTCTCCCGCCATGACGTGCTCATAGCGGGTTTGGCCGTCATGCAGCAGGATTTCACGTGCCAGGCCAGCCTCGACAAAAAGCTTGAGCGTACGATAAACCGTCGCATTACCGATGCCGGGATTGCTGGCTTTTATCTTAAGGTATAGTTCTTCGACACTGACATGCTGGTGGGTAGAAAGAAATATATCGAGGATGACATCCCTCTGGCGGGTGGAGCGCAGGCCTTTGCTAATGGCAAAAGAGTTGAAAGCTTTTTTCTTTTCAAGAATCATGCGCCCCCCCTCTTGAGAATGATTTTCAATATATTGATGACCAAGAATCTTGTCAAGAGATTTTGTATGCAATCATACTGATGCAATCGAGACCATCACGTTTCTTGTATTTTAAACTTTGGAAGATTTATGAAAAAATCGCATCAAGGGCATCAAAGTCAAAGGTTTCTTCCGCAAGAGTGCGGACTAACGCCAACTTCTCGGTGTCCTCTGCAGTCAACTTGGAAACATCCTCGGTGATAATCCGGTGCAACTCTGTTGTGGTATGCTCTTGAGTACGAAGGTAGGGTATGTTGCTTCTGTCAAGAATTTGCTGGGTGATTTGCCCAACCGGCATGATCCCCGGAATGAGCAGACCTACGATTTTGCTGCGATAGGAAGGAATCTGGTACAGATTGGCCATCGTAACCAGCAGTTCGTCACGACTGCTGGTTACGATCAAAAGGGTTGAATCTTTTAGTATTTCGGCGACTCTTTGGGTTGAAGCAGCACCTATCTGGACGTGATTTATGATGCGATGGGTGTCGCGCTTGTTTCCATAAATGGGCAAACCTAACAGACCGGCTACGCGGCGCAAGGTAGGATTAGCCAGAACCGGATGATAATCGAAACCTGCCAGAACCTGAAAATGCTCATCTAAAAAGCATCGACGCAGATAGTCCAGAGTTGTGTCGCGCTTTTCCGGTATCAGCTTGTTGGCCAATATTGCCCGGACTTCAACGCCCTCCCTCTCAAACAGTGCCAGATTCATATGCACTGAATCCACCACGTTACCCAAGCCACCTCCGGTAACCATCAGAACCGGCGCATTCAGCATGCTGGCAATGCGGGCATTGGAGAGTTTCAGAATGGAACCGACACCGGCGTGACCGGCCCCTTCAATGATCAGCAGATCACACTTCTTTTCCAACTCATGGCAGGCTTCGAGGACACGGTTCTGCAAATCGGCCACTGATATCAGTCCATCCACAACTTGCCGGGTTGAACCTGTGTGCAGGACGACCGGTGACATATAACGCAGATCCTTAACAAGCCCGAACACCTGCGCTATCAGAGCGGCATCCTTGTCGACTTCGCGGCCATTAAGCATTGACGGCTTGGGGCCGATCGGCTTGATAAATCCGACCCTGGCGTATTTTTTACGCGCCAGATGCATCAAAAAAAGACTGGTAGTGGTTTTACCGGTATTCTGTCCGGTGGCAGCAATGAATATCTTTCGCGCCATAGCGTCACCTGGTTTCTGGGTGGTTTGTTTTTAAAACTACCTTGTAAGAGAGCGAACCCTCCGGGTCATCTACTGGCCGAAAACTTTTTTTAGCAGATCGGTCGCTCTGGCGGCAGGATTTGTTCTGATTTTTTTTTCTTCTTCACCAAGCATGTGAAAAAGACCATCGACGGACTTGGAAGTGACATAGTTATCAAGGTCGAGATCAGCGGTGGGAACAAACGGGATGTTATCATACTTTTGAATCAATTCTTTGTAGGAACGGGATGTCCCGACTTCGTTCATGCTGGAGGCTACAATCGGCTTGAAGGCAGCAAAGATCTTTTCACCGGTTTTACCACGAAAATATTCAGTAGCCGCAGTATCACTACCCTTCAGTATTTTCCCGGCATCCTCAAAAGACATATCTTTCAGGGCAGATGTAAAATAATCGACCGCCTTGGGAGCCGCCTTTTCGGCTGCACGATTCATGCTTAGCACAAATTCGTCAACCTCCTTGTTAAAACCAAACTTGGAAAGAACATCGGCAACATTTCTGATTTTTTCCGGCATCAGAATCCGGATGGCCTGATTTCCGTTGTAACCATCAGTTTTGGATACAGATTTGACAGCCCGATCGGTACCGGTCGCCAATGCTTCCTTTAAACCTTTGACGATAGTCCCCTCGTCAAGCGAGCCGGCCCCGCTCTGCATAGTTGGAATCCCGACACCCTTGGTCAGGTCATCAAAGAAACCGGCATGGCTAACAGAAGCGATCAGCAGCACAAACAGACCAGACAGAAACACTCTTTTCATAATGCCTCCCCAAAAGGTTGATAAGCAACTATGTTAGAGTACTATCATACTCCCTTGGATGTCAGCAAATATTTACCAACCCAGTTTTTTGCGAACTGGTAAGCGGTTCGTCCGCAGCGCTTGCTCTTGTCGTGCGACCACTGAATCGCTTCACGCTCAATGTCACTGGTCCAGGGAATCTGTATTTTGCGCTGGCGTGCTTCACGCTCGACAGAAAGACGCACTGCATCGATATAGCGATCCTGGGAAAAGGCATAAAAAGCAACCCAGATACCGAAACGGTCGGAAAGCGACACTTTCTCCTCCAGCGCCTCACTTTGCTGCAACTCGCCGCGCACAAACTTTCCACCAATATGGTCTGATTCGTACTCCGGCAGCAGGTGACGACGATTGGAAGTTACATAGATCAGGACGTTTTCGGGAGCCGAATAAACAGAACCATCCAGGGCGCTTTTCAGCATCTTATAGCTGAGCTCACCAACCTCGAAAGTCAGGTCGTCACAGAGGAGAATGAAGCGATATGGCTTATTTTCCACAGCAGTAAAAATTTCTGACAGATAGATCAAATCTTCTTTTTCAACCTGGATAAAACGCAATCCTTCCGGAGCGAATTTATTCAGAAGCGCTTTTACAAGCGATGATTTGCCGGATCCGCGCGATCCCCACAGCAGCGCGTTATTGGCTGGAAGTCCGGCGAGGAACTGCCGTGTATTGCTGACCATGATATCTTTCTGTTCGTCGACTCCCAGCAACTCATCCAATGTGGTCGTATCGGTGACCTTGACCGGCTCAAGATAACCGGAGAATGAGTGGCGGCGCCAGTTAGCTGCAGGACAGGTAGCCCAGTCGATCGGCGCGATCGCTTTGGGAAGCAGCATTTCTACAGAGCTAAGGACACGTTCAAGTTGTGCGACTATTTCTGGTTTCAGGTTAAGCATGGATCAGGTTCTCTCTTTGAAAAAGTGGATTAGCAATTGTTGCATTCCCCCCAACACGTCACAACTTCAAATAACTGCCTAACTAGCTGGGAAAAGGCACTAAATAGCCGGACCTTTGTATACGTCATCAGGTCGGACAGTGTCAAAGCAAAAATAGAACGGCGATCCTTATCTTGCCTTTTGTTGCAGTTTTCAGATATGTATTGCTACTTCATCCTCTTAATAATACCGGTTTATTTGTTTCAGGGAGAAACATGAAAATCATCGATAAAATCAGACAGGGCAGTCAATTCATCTCTCTTGAGTTTTTTCCGCCAAAAAAACACGATGAATGGCCGTTTTTTTTTAATACAGTTGAGCGTCTGGCCGAATTGAACCCGCTCTTTGCTTCGGTCACCTACGGAGCCGGGGGAAGCACGCATGTTGATTCCCTGGAAATAGTCACCAAATTGCAGAAAGAGTACACACTTGAAACCATGGCTCACTTGACCTGTATCGGCTCTTCTACCGATGATGTTGCCAGCTTCCTGGATGCGCTGACTGCCGCCGGAGTCGAGAATGTTCTTGCGCTGCGCGGGGACCTTCCCCAGGACACAGATACCAATCCGGTTTCTTCCCCGCTCCTGCAGCACGCCTCCGACCTGGTCAGCCTGATAAGTTCAGCCCATCCTGCTTTCGGAATAGGGGTAGCCGGTTATCCAGAGACTCATCCCGAAGCTCTAAGCCCGGAGTCAGATCTTTCCTATCTGAAACTAAAGCTGGATAATGGCGCCGATTTTGCGATAACCCAGCTGTTTTTTAACAACGAACTGTATCATGACTTTGTCCAGCGCTCACGCGCAGCGGGCATCATCAAGCCGATTA
Source organism: Geobacter sp. (assembly GCA_009684515.1). Lineage (GTDB taxonomy): Bacteria > Desulfobacterota > Desulfuromonadia > Geobacterales > Pseudopelobacteraceae > JACRCG01. Next base: position 186,515 of record WKKS01000005.1, on the reverse strand, counting down.
TTCCCGGTATTCTACCGGTAGTCAGCCTCAAAGTCATAAAACGCATTATCACCATGTGTGGAGCGACTATTCCGGCTGATTTTATGGCAAAGCTGGAAGAAGCTGACCGGCGGGGCGGAGCGGCGGCGGTGCAGGAAGTCGGCGTAGCACATGCCCGTGCGCAGGCACAGCAGCTTTTGGAGGCCGGAGCACCGGGAGTTCATATCTACACTCTTAATCGGGCCGAAGTTGTTCTGGAGTTAGTGGAAGGATTACTGCGATAGACTCTGTGCTACTGATTGAGGGCACGGACCAGTCATGCTGATCCGCGCCCCTTCTTAGAACTACGCTTTTCAGGAATTGAATCCAAACCGTTTCCGCCTCCTGTGACCTTTTTACGGTAACCACAGCCGGGCGGAAGCCAGCGCAGCGTGCGAACCAGTTCTGGCGTCAGTTTTATGCAGCTGGAGTTAATCTCGAAACGACGCTCAAAAATTTTACACTCGCGGTTGACAACGTCAAGGTAGCGGCAAGGGGTTTGGGTGTAGAAAATATTACCCCGCTCATCCTCGATTTTTTCAAAGCAGCACAAGCCACAGCGATTGCAGTAGTCGTCCCACTTTTCGTCATCACCGCATTCCGTCATCACTTATTCTTACCCTTGTTCGTCCTGGTTTTCAGCATATCAGCCAATGTCCCCATCCCTCTGGGCGCATCGTCAGACTGACGGCGAAATTCGGAAAGTGTGGCCTCTTCCTCGGCAGCAGCACGGGCCGGACCGGCCGGAACCAGTGACAACCGGCGATTGGCTTTATCAAAACTCTCAATCTTGACTTCAAGCTCATCACCTTCCTTCAACACCTCGCGGGGGTGGTTGATGCGTTTGCCGGCTCCCAGTTTTGAAATATGAATCAAACCGTCCACACCAGGCTCCAGAGTTACGAAAGCTCCAAAAGTATCCAACCTGGCCACACGGCCGGGGTGAAAGGACCCCTCCGGATATTTGCCCGGCACAGATTCCCACGGATCGGCTAACGTATCCTTGAGGCTTAGCGCGATCCGGTCATTTTCCTTGTCAATACGTTTGATCACTACCTGAACCTGCTGACCGACATTTAGAACATCGCGCACATCCTTGACCCGGCTCCAGCCAATCTCGGAAATTGGAATCAGTCCTTCCAGACCGCCGATATCGACAAAAGCGCCAAAATCCTGCAGCGAGGTAACTGTGCCGGTAACTTTCATACCTTCGCTGATTCCAGCCTGGGCCTCATCCTTCAATCGTCGCTGCTCTTCCTCCAGCAGAGAACGTCGGGAAACAATAATATTGCGCCCGTTTTCACCGTACTCGCTGATCTGGAAAGCCAGGCGGGTACCGATCAGTGCTTCCGGGTTTTCAACTCGTCGCAGCGCGATCTGGGAGTATGGGCAGAAAGCGCGGGCAGTGCCACCCAGCTTGATCTCGTAGCCACCCTTGATCTCCTTTTCCACCAATCCTTCTACCGGTATGCCGGCCTGCCAGGCTTCCTCCAACTGCGAACTGCCGGACGCGCCGCCACCAAGCTTGGTTGTAAAACGCATCTCGCCATGGCTGGATGAGAGGAAATAGGCGATGACAATATCACCCTCTTTGATCGTGACATTGCCGTCCAGATCGAGGAACTCCTTCCGGTCGATAACCCCCTCCCCTTTCTGGCCGGTATCCATGAATATCCATTCGTTGCTGACCTTCAGCACCAGCCCGGATACTTTCTGCCCCGGCTCCATCCAGCGGCTTTTCTGCCCGCCGCTCTTTTCGAACAGCTCGGCAAAACTTTCACCTTCGAAATCCTCATCAATGTTTTGTTCCAGCTCTTCGTTTTCTATCATTTTTATCCCCGTTCACATGTGATGCCGCAATGTATATCAGATTCCGCCATGCTGGCAAGATTCTTAATAGAAAGCCCCCGGTCACATAAGCAACCGGGGGCAATTTAATTGCAAACCAAGTCGAAACTACAGGCCAAGCTGTTTGAAGAAGTCGGTGCCCTTGTCATCAACCAGAATGAAGGCCGGGAAGTTTTCGACTTCTATTTTCCAGACCGCCTCCATCCCCAGTTCAGGGAAGTCGATACACTCGACCTTCTTGATGTTCTCCTCCGCCAGGACAGCCGCCGGGCCGCCGATGGAACCGAGGTAGAACCCGCCGTACTTCTTGCAGGCGTCGGTAACCTGCTGGCTGCGATTGCCCTTGGCGATCATAATCAGTGAACCACCCTTGGACTGCAGCTCGTCAACGTAGCTATCCATTCGTCCGGCAGTGGTCGGCCCGAAGGAACCGGAAGCCTTACCCGGCGGAGTCTTGGCCGGACCGGCGTAGTAGATCGGATGATTGAGCAGATACTCGGGCAGCGGTTTGCCGCTGTCCATGATCTCCTTGAACTTGGCGTGAGCAATGTCGCGACCGACCACTATCGTACCGGAGAGCAGCAGCGGAGTGGAAACCGGATGTTTGGTCAGTTCGGCCAGAATTTCCTTCATAGGTTTGTTAAGATCGATCTTGACGCCATGCTCATGCTTTCCGCGGTACTGTTCCGGAATCAGGCGACCCGGATTGCGGTCCATTTCTTCAACGAACAGACCATCCTTGGTGATCTTGGCCTTGATGTTGCGGTCAGCCGAGCAGGAAACCGCCATACCGACCGGACAGGATGCGCCGTGACGCGGCAGACGAATGACGCGCACATCGTGGGCAAAGTACTTGCCGCCGAACTGGGCGCCGATGCCGAGTTTCTGGGCCGCTTCCAGCAGCTTATCCTCCAGCTCCACGTCACGGAAAGCCTGTCCATGCTCATTGCCGACAGTCGGCAGACCGTCCAGCTCCTTGGCTGTGGCCAGCTTGACGGTCTTCATGCAGGCATCGGCCGAAGTGCCGCCGACAACGAAAGCGATGTGGTATGGGGGACAGGCGGCGGTGCCGAGATATTTCATTTTTTCCACCAGGAACTTGTACAGCTTGTCCGGTGTCAAAAGAGCCTTGGTTTCCTGATAAAGCATGGTCTTGTTAGCGGATCCGCCACCTTTGGCCATGAAGACAAATTTGTAGTAATCGCCGTCGGTGGCCATTATGTCAATCTGGGCCGGCAGATTGGTGCCGGTATTGATCTCCTCGTACATATCCAGAGCGACGGTCTGGGAATAACGCAGATTCTCTTCGGTATAAGTTTTATAAACACCTTTTGAGAGCCACTCTTCGTCCCTGACGCCGGTCCATATTTGCTGCCCTTTTTTAGCCACAACAGTAGCGGTGCCGGTATCCTGGCAGACCGGAAGATCCAGGTTGGCGGCAATTTCGGCATTTCGCAGAAAAGCCAGTGCCACACCCTTATCATTCATTGAAGCCTCTGGATCACTCAGTATCTTGGCAACCTGCTCATTGTGGGCAGGGCGCAGCAGGAAAGAGACGTCTTTCATGGCTTCGTTGGCCAGGATTGAAAGTGCTTCCGGACACACCCTGACAACATCCTTGTCGGCAAACTTCTCAACGGTCACGAACTTCTCAGAGCCCTCGATCTTGCGATACTTGGTCTCATCCTTGGCAAGCGGGAACGGCTCCTGATAAACGAACGGCTTGGTGGACATTGATGCTCTCCTTTCTGTGCGGGGATTGGTGTAGTTATGGGGCATGGATCGACATACTGTATACAATTTATGAATACATTTTACTAATGCAATCGAGGGGATAAATCAAGGCAAAACTTGAATTTATTTCCGGTGGATTACAGGATGCTTGCGCAGGATGCACCTATAACTTATAATCCCGCCCACTTTAACACCAAGGAGTACTTAACTGTGAATCCAAGATTACCAGCCGAATGGGAGATACAGGATGGCGTGCTGCTGGCCTGGCCCCACGAAGGAACCGACTGGGCAGAGATGCTGAATGAAGTCCGTCCGGTCTTTGCCGAAATCATTCGAAATATCTCACGCTTCGAACGCGTACTGCTGACCGCCCCAAACCCTCGCTCTGCAGCTGAATATCTGGTAGCTGCCGGGATAGACCTTAAGAATGTGACCATCTGCGAAATACCAAACAATGACACCTGGGCACGGGATTTCGGACCGATCACGGTCATATTCAATGAAAAACCGGTCTTGCTGGACTTTGGCTTCAACGGCTGGGGGCTCAAGTTTCCCGCAAACCACGACAACCTGATTTCGAAGCGTTTAAAGGAACAGGGAATTCTAAAGCCAAACCTGAACACAATCGGTCTGGTATTTGAGGGGGGGAGCATTGAAAGTGACGGACTGGGGACACTCCTGACTACCGCCGAGTGCCTGCTGTCTCCAAACCGCAACCCCCAGCTGAGCAAAAGTGACATCGAGCAGGCACTGGCATCATTAGTTGGAGCCCGCCGCATACTATGGCTTAATAACGGATGGCTGGCCGGTGATGACACTGATTCACATGTTGACACTCTGGCACGAATCTGTCCTGACAATACAATCGTTTATCAGGCGTGCAACAACGGTTGCGATGAGCATTTTGAAACCCTCAATCTGATGGAGGAAGAGCTGAAGAGTTTCACAGCGCCGGACGGTTCGCCCTACAAACTGCTTCCCCTCCCCTGGCCGAAAGCCCGTTTCGACAAAGATGCCCATCGGCTTCCGGCCACCTATGCCAACTTTCTGGTTATCAATGGCGCCGTGCTGGTTCCTACCTACCGCGACCCGGAAAACGACCAACGAGCTCTTGAGCTGATCGGACAGGCCTTTCCAGGAAGAGAAACCATCGGCATCGACTGCCTGCCACTGCTTGAGCAGCACGGCTCCTTGCATTGTGTGACAATGCAGCTACCCCAGGGGGTATTGGCATGACAATCCTCAAGACAGCCATGATCCAACAGAGTTGCACAAATGATCGCGACACTAACCTGAGAAAGAGCTGCGAGATGATCCGTGAAGCTGCCGTTACCGGAGCAAAGTTGATCGTACTGCAGGAGCTGCATACCGGTCCTTACTTCTGTCAGGTGGAAGATCCGGACCTGTTCGATCTGGCCGAACCGATTCCGGGACCATCCTCAGAGGCACTTGGTGCGTTGGCCCGCGAACTCGGAGTGGTTATCGTAGCGTCGTTGTTTGAAAGACGCGCTCCCGGCCTGTACCACAATACTGCTGTAATTCTGGAAAAAGATGGAACTATCGCCGGAACTTACCGCAAGATGCACATCCCGGACGATCCCGGATTCTATGAAAAGTTTTATTTCACACCGGGTGATCTTGGCTTTAAACCGATAGAGACCACTGTTGGAAAACTGGGCGTCCTGGTCTGCTGGGATCAATGGTATCCTGAAGCGGCACGCCTGATGGCAATGGCTGGAGCCGATCTGCTGATCTACCCGACCGCCATCGGTTGGGATCCAAACGACAGCAGCGAAGAGCAGGAACGCCAGCGTGATGCCTGGATTACGGTACAAAGGGGTCACGCGATCGCAAATGGATTGCCGTTACTAGCGGTTAACCGGGTTGGATTTGAAACATCGACACAACACCAGGATACCGGCATCCTTTTCTGGGGAAGCAGCTTCGCCGTTGGTCCACAGGGTGAATTCCTTGTGGAAGGCTCCAGGGATACAGAGGGCGTAGTTTATGCCGAGCTTGATTTGTCAAGAAGCGAGCGAGTACGGCGCATCTGGCCATTCCTGCGTGACAGGCGGATTGATGATTATGCGGACCTAACCAGGCGCTACAGGGATTGATATGGCTATTCAGGAAAAAGAATTATTTGAAGCACTGTCAAGTTCCCGCATCCTGACATCCATGATCACTCCGGCAGTCCTGATTTCGGCCTGTGGAACGCTCATTTTCTCGACATCAGCCCGCCTGGGGCGTATTTTTGACAGGGTAACGGTCATGAAAGGTGAAGTCGAGGCGGTCTTGCAGGGCAAAATCAGCTACCCAAAAGAACGCATGCTGAACCTCAAGGGGCAAATTGAACTTCAGAAACGGAGAGCGGTCCTGATTCAAAAAGCGATGGCCGCACTTTATACCGCAACCGTACTGTTTGTTGCATCCAGCCTTGCCATCGGCGTCAACCTGGCCTACGGAAACCCCGAACAGGCGTGGATAGCTACCATGCTTGCGCTGGCAGGAGGGTTGTTTTTGTTTGCAGCATCGGTACTTCTACTTTACGAAAGCCGTTTCAATCTGCGCTTCGTAACCCGCACGATTAACTTTATCGAATTTCTGGAAGAGAAAGCTTTTTCCCAGGAAAATGAAAAGCAACCACCCCCCAAATAGGGCATTTTTAAAATCTTTGAAAGTATTCTGACAACGTTCTGGCAAAGTAAGTTAATTTTCGTATTGACAGTTACAAAAAGCCTGTGCTATATGTTTCCACCTTGCTGCACAGCGGGGCTTGTTCCACAAAAAGCCCGAAAAAGCCCACAGGTCGGGCGTGCACAAGAACAACATTATTCCCCTTTAGCTCAGTTGGTAGAGCAGGTGACTGTTAATCACCTTGTCCGTGGTTCGAGTCCGCGAAGGGGAGCCAATCAATAGACAAGTCTGATACTCCTAGTAGGGTTCAGACTTGTTTTGTATATATCAATAGCGGGAATAACTCAGTGGTAGAGTGCAACCTTCCCAAGGTTGAGGTCGCGAGTTCGAATCTCGTTTCCCGCTCCAAAAAAACATAATTGATTCAGTGAGTTAAATGAGTCAACGTACCAACTGTCCCCACACTGTCCCCATAAGTCAGTAGTGGGGATGTTTTTTTGCCTGGTCTGATCAGAAAATCGACGCCGAAATAACGAATAATATCATCCACATCATCCTCCAGGTCTTCCACGTAATCCCCGTACACCTGATACACCATCTGCTTGCTTGAATGACCCATCAAATTAACCAGCTTCATAGGGTTCATGCCGATAGTAAGCGCCCAGGCGCAGAAGGTATGCCGTGTGCTGTACGGCGTCTTGTAGGCAATCTGTGACTCTTCCAGGGCTTTGTTCCAGACAATCTTCCTGAATGAATTGCCGTCGAATGGTTTGCCGTTCTCCATTGGGAAGAGTTGCGGAGAATTCGGGCAAATTTCATTCATCTGATTCACCAGCTTTTTGATTGCTTCCGTCATAGGAATACGCCGGTAACGGAAATCATTCTTGAGCCGTTCTTTCTCATGTCCCAGGACGATAGAACGATTCAGGGTGATTGCCTTATCTGAAACGTCCTCTTTCCGAAGTCCGGCCAGCTCACTTGCTGACAAACCGGTCATTATCAGAAATTCAAGATGCGGCCTGAAAAACACCGGAGCGCAGGCAATGAAATCCTTCCATTCGTCATAACGGAACACCTTGCCGTTTCTTTTACGAATCTTTGACGGCAAATGCTTGTTGATCGTCTCAAACGGATTCCGTAAATTCCAGCGATGCTGATCGGCGGCATCTTCCCAGATACGGCGAAAGGGAATGAAGATATTCTGGATGCGTACGCGGGAAAGAGGTTGTCCTTTGTCCGGCCCTGATTCTTTCTTCATGCTGGCAATGAAGTTTTGCAACTCCGTGCTGGTGATCTTGTAGAAGTTCATCTTTTTGAAGTAAGGCATAATCCTGGAATTCAAGACCGATTCATACAGTTTCAGTTTCGACTGTGACGTAATAGTCGGTAGAACCCGATTCATCCATGTTTTGGCATACTCACCAAAAGTAACATGCTGTGGTTCGGGACTGAACTGTTGCCCTTCAAGCTCAGTAAATAATTTCTTCTCTTTACGAGTTGCACCAGGGAACGCATCAGCAAACCTGAATGTTCGGGCTTCGATTTTCTGCATTGAGTTGTCAAGGAACGAGCGAACTTTAACCCGGTTTTGTGGCGTATCGTCAAGGCCGGTGGACTTGGTGATACGGTTGCCGAAGTAGTAAAAGTCCACATACAGTTTTTCAGAGATTTTGCGGCGTTTAATAGTGCCGCCAGATTGCAGGGTTTCATTCAGCGAAACCATGCTTGATGCCTTCTTCATGTTATGTCCCCATTCCGTTAGCCTCCTTCCGTCGGTAGTAGTCCGACTAAGAGACTAGTCTCCTTTTAAATGATTATCAATAGTCGAGATTGATGATGCGCTGATTCTTCCCGGATCGTACCGGAGCCGGTTCCGTTTCCTCATTCTTTGTGGATAGTGAGGCCAGCAGCTCCAAGCTCCAGGGGATGCGAACTGTTTTGCCGATCTTGAAATAATGAATCGCCTGAATCATCTTCTTGCTGGCAATCCATAAAAATACGGTGGAGCGACCAACACGCAGGCGTTGGGCGAACTCTTCCACCGTCAAGAGTTCAGGCATAGCAGTATGGGGGCTGTTAACAGTCGTCATGGTCTCTTTGTCTCAATACAGCATCCCAGGCACACCGTTCCGTTTCTTCATCGTCCAGGCGGTCATCCGCGATCAACCGCGCTAATTTGTCCTGATAGAATTCTTCCTCGTTTGCATCTCTGAAAAGGCGTTTAGAAGGGAAGATCATGGTCAGCCCTCCATTGCTCAAGATGCGCCTGAGCCTGACATTCCATATTGTCCCTTGACAGCCCGCCTGTTTCCTTCAATTCGGTCAATCGTGCCAGGTAGATTTCTTTCTCTTCCGGTGTCGTGAAGGTAAGTCGCTCCATCCGTACCGGTGCAGACTCTCTACCACTCTCTACCTCTTTCAAAACTTGCTGATGTTGTTCGGTTTTTTCAGGTATAGAGTTGGTAGAGTGTGCCGACTCTCTCTGGTTCAGTCCGTACTGCTTGAGGATCAAGGCATATTCTTGGGCGGTGATCTTAATTTCAGAATAACCGTGAACAATCCGATTGTGGAAACTCATGCTCTTTAAGCGTTTGCCAATCCATTGTGGTGAAACATGCTTGTCTTCCGGTCTGCCCATGTTGAACCTGTTGCGAATGTCACCGGTCTTGATGCTCCATTCAACGAAGCGACCAAGGCCACCCTCGTCGGTGATTTCCTTGATGATGGCAACCAAGCGGCCTTCAAGAGAATCTTTTCTTGATTCATCTTTTTCACCGGCGATTGATAGAATCGAATCTTCAAGTATTGAAGCGTCAACCGGCAGCAGACTGTTCATAAATAACATCGGCTTGGTGATGTCCCACAGTCGGCCTGATATGCCGTCGATTGGTTCCAGGTCAGAGAAGGAAGTGGTGAGGTGTTTCGCTCTCCAGGCAGTTAGCCGTTCTTTTAATTCAAGGCCGAGTTCGGGACGCGGATTCTCATAGTTGCCGGGACGGTTCGGCATGATGATCGGCAGACAGCGGGTTTCAAGGATGTTGTGCAACTGTTCATTGCTGGCAATGATTGTCGGGCCGTAGATATCGTAATAAACCGTATCATTGAACGCGCCCTGATCCGGGAAGAGAACGCGGGAACACTTGGCACCCTTTTCAGCCCGTAACAGCAAAATGTCATCACAGCCACCCCGCTCCGCTTTCTTGGAAACATCGAGCAGATCAAGAAACAGTGTGCCGTGGAGATTCTGGCTATAGCGGAAGATGGTAGCTTCCCGTAGTTCAATCAGATGAATTCCCCTGAAAGCTATATAGGTGACTGATTTGCCGGTTCTGCTCTTGCCTCGTTCCGGTACGGCGTAAAAAAGGAGATAGCCGCAATAGTCGATACCAGGATGATCGTGCAGATAAGTCAGAAAGACGTAGTGAGCGACAATAGCCCATTGCACATCGTCCAGACCGGAGAAGCGTTTCAGGTAGGTCAGAAGATCGTCATAGAGGGCATCATCATCCTGGTTGAAGTAGCGCATGACTTCGGAAACGCGTGGAATGGTGAACTGGAAATGTTTTCTTTCCGGTATGGCAAAGCTTTCCGTGTCGGAGCTGTACTCCTGGGTAAAGATCAGTTCGTCATCTTTGCGGATTGCATAAACGAGTTGCCTGTCTTCATTCTGGCAGATATCCACCAGGCCGGGGAAATAAGCGGAAAGTGCGGAGTCGCTGAAAGAGTCCATTAGCGGCCACCTCCATCTGACAACGTGCCGCGTTGAATTGCTTTCTTGATGCAGGCGGTTTCAAAGTCGGCGGCGTTGTTGCGTTTGGTCAGGCGGCTTTGAAGCTCTTGCAGGGCATCAAGGCGATTGGTTATTCCCAGGAAGGCGGCAAAGGAGGAAAGACAGCCGTCTATATGGGAAAGATGCCATTCCGGTGAGGCGGCGCCGGATGTCCCATAGTCACGGTGCACCTGGCTGTCAGTGCCAGGAGCATGATTCTTGAAACACTCCTGGATGGCAGACCAAAAGGGATGAATGGTTTTACGTTCGGCTTTGTCGTTATCGGGGAGGCGGAGAGAAAACCATTTCGTCGTGAGATAGCCCCATAGACCGGCCTGTTTCTCTTTCAGATCGTCAAGGGAGTTGATGCCAAACTGTTTGAGTGCCGGGCGGCGCACTTGGAATTCTATTCTCCAGATGTCATCGGTTGATTCACGCTTCCAGAGATTGAGGAACCAGAGTTTGACACCACCTTGTTTGACTTCCAGTCCCTTGTTGTAGATACGAAGCTGAATAGGTGACTTGCCATCGGCGGCGTAATAGGTTTGCAGTTCGTTCTTGTCGAGGTAGAGCTTGCCTTTGTCATTGCGGGTTACTTTGTGGGACAGAATGAATTCGTGAGAGACGCCACCGGGAACCAGAAAGTCGGCGCAAAGATCAAGGCGGCTGACCTGGGCAAGTTGGATCGTGCCACCGCCGATTGCTTTCAGATCAAGTGCGATCCATGACAAAGCAGTTTCAATGCCGTTTTGCCAGAGTATCTTGGCACTGATGGAGAGATAGACGTTGGGGGATGTTCCAGGGCGAGCAGCTTTGCCAATAAAAAGGTTGTAGGCGTCAAACTGGAGATGAAAGCGGTAGTTCTCGCCCTTGCCACCTGGCTTGAAGATACAGTTTCTACCGGAGGGCATGGAGATAAGCAGACCGCCGTTTTTACGGGCTTGTTGTTTCTTTTTGTCGAGAGATTGAAGGCGGCGTTTCCAGTCTGATCCCCAGGCAACATATAAACCGAGGTCAAGGGAATCAATGCCGCAGAGGAGAAACTGGAACTCTTCAACGAGTGGGGAGGAAGCAGGATGTGTTACAGGTACCATCCTGCTGGAGGAAGGTTCCGCTTTCCCGTCAGGGCTTCCCCCAGAGGGGGCGACCCCTGACGGGAAAGCGTTCTTGTTTGAGATTGTGGTTTCGTGAATGTAGCTGCTGTCTGATAGATCGTTGTGATTCGATTTCATGGAGACTCCTTCAAGTAGTGTGATACTTGAATTATCGCCATGATTTTAGCGGTTACCCGGACACTGCTTTAAGGTTTTACTGTCCGGGGAAGTAGTGGCTCCCAGGATGAACGTTTTCTCTGTATGGATTTGCTGAATGTTTCCGTAGTTCGAGGGATATGCTTATCATCGTCAACTTTGTCAGCATCTTTGGCTATAGCGTCAAAAAGTTTCCTGATTTCTCTTGACGTAAGCGGTTGATTAAGTTGCTCAGCCAGTATGGAAATCAGCGACGCAATTGATGCCTTTATTTTGCTGTTGGTGATGGTGGCTTTAAATGGTTTCAAGGGGGCTTCGACAAGGTTCTGATAGGTGGTCTGTCTGCCGAACAGCCGGACTTTTTGAATCTGCTGGCCGATTGCCGGATCATGGAGCATGAGCGGATCAAGACGCAGCAACATATCGATGGCACTGATATTGACGTTGCCTTTGGAATCATTGCGACAGGCTTTGCGGTACAAATGTATCGGATGCATTTTGTAGAGGATGTAACAGGGGGTGAATACCTGAAAGATGAATGAGATTTCCATGCTGTATTCGGAGATATATTTTTGGATGGTCGCAGTAGTGGCACAATCAAGCTTTCGATCTTCAAAATCATCCCTCAGGTCTGCAAAGGAGAGTTCTTTGAGGTTATGCCAGAATACTCTGCCGTTGCGTAGATCGTCGTCAGTTTGTGTGCGCGTTGCAATGACCTCTTTCTGTCTAGAGTGTTCATGTAAATCGACGCCAAGTGTCAGGAGTTGGCTGGCATACTCTGATGATTCAACCAGCATTTTTAAAAAAGGTTCGCAATATTTTTTATGATTGCGGTAGAGGGCATACCAGGAAGGCAGGTGCGGTAAGTCTGATTTTTGATTGGCAAGATTACGTTTTTTCAGGTTGCGGAACAAATCAGGCAGTTCACGTGAGAAAGCGGCCATTTGTGGGGCAAACTGGGCAATGAGTGGCGGCTTGTCTTTTGCCCACATTTCGACGTTATTCATATCTGTCTCCGGTCATCTTTTGTAATGATGGCGGTCATGGTAGCTGAAATATCTATAATTTTGAAGAAAAGCTTTAAAAAGTGGGAAAGACCGCTACAGTCAGCCAGCGCACAAGGCCGCGCCGTCTAACTTTCGCCAGGATAGATTCAAAGAATCAACGGCAACTCATAGCACACCGCGCTTCACTTCACGGCGTTGCACTCTGTTTCGTTACGGCGGCGTCATAATCGCCAAAGACTACAGGCCGTCTGTCAAACCGGCGTAAAGATGCCGGATTGCCGGACGAAACAATTAGGGAACATTTGAGGTTAATGGACTTATCGGAGTTATTGGGACGGCGGAACTAACGTTCCGCCTTTTGCACTTGCGCTCACTAACGTTCGCCATCACCCTTCGACTTGGTCGGCTTATAGCGCCTTCCCTGGTCTCCGGGAAGTGCTGAAATAATAAGCTTTGTTTGGACATGATCAATGTGATAAGTCTGTGAGAATTATTTAAGCGACTGCAGAGTTAGAACGGAGATGGTCAGAAAAATGTTGGTTGATATCCCAAGCGAGTTGACCGGATCAGGTCAATAACAAAATTGACAAAGGAATTATATGCCATACCCAATAGACAGAAAACTGGTTATTGCCGTTTCATCAAGCGCACTATTCGATCTTTCAGAATCGCATGCTATTTTCTTAGAGAAAGGTCCGAAAGCATATAAGGAGTTCCAAACCGAAAATTTGAATAAGGAGCTTGGAAAAGGAGTTGCTTTCCCATTTATTCGTAGATTTTTAAATATCAATAAGCGATTCCCTCAACAGTCTCCAGTAGAAGTCGTACTACTCTCCAAAAACTCTGCAGCTACCGGAAAAAGGGTATTTAGATCGATAGCTCACTACGGTTTAGATATTTCAAGGGCAGCATTTATGGAAGGAAAATCTCCATACGAATATATTCCCGCATTTAATGCATCTCTGTTTCTTTCGGCAAATGAAGAAGATGTTTTGAAAGCAATTGCTAAAGGGTATCCGGGTGGAACTGTACTGCCAAGCGTAGTAGTAGATGATGATAATGATGAATTAATAATTGCTTTCGACTTTGATGGCGTAATCGCTGACGATGAATCCGAAGTCGTTTTTAAGGGTTCTGATTTACCTGCATTTCACAAGTACGAGGTACTGAATTCGCATATACCACACAAACCAGGGCCACTAGCTGATCTATTCAAAAAACTATCGTACATGCAGAAGTTGGAAGATAGAGAGGAAGAAAAAAATAGAGACTATCAGCGTATCATTAGAACTGCGATTGTTACCGCCAGAAATGCACCTGCTCATGAAAGGGTAATAACCACTCTGGAACACTGGGGAGTTTGCGCAAATGAGACCTTTTTTCTTGGTGGGATGCAAAAAGACAGAATACTTTCAACATTGAAGCCACACATGTATTTCGATGATCAAAAAAGCCATCTCGAATCCGAAGCGGGTGACATACCAATGGTGCATATTCCGTTTGGTATCGCGAATAAAAGCATCGAGTAGTCCACATATCTGACGCGGAAGTATGTAGGCATCTTGACAACTAACTCTTTATTTGGACTTTAGTCTTAAATTTTGGTACATTTACAAGATTTTATATGGCGCAAAGAGACTCTAATGAACCAAAACATAATCCATATTTCTGATATTCACTGCGGTGCCTCAGGAAAGAACATCCAAGAAGCTGAAATAATATGCGGTATTCAGCAATTATTTTCTGAAATTGGTGATCCAGAATGCATATTACTAGTTACTGGTGACATTGCTTTTCAGGGGGATTTGAATTCGTATACGATCGCAACCAGATTTTTTAAAACTCTCTTTGGAACAGTCCCCTTCAAGAGGGAAAATGTTTTGTTGTGCCCTGGCAATCACGACATTATAGCAAATGGCCAGAGATATTTTAAAGATTTTGAATCATTTGCTTATGGAGTTAGAGGCGATAATATCTGTAGCTATAAAAGTGATAGTGTTTCTATCGTTTCTAATAACGGCATCCTTTTTATAGGCATAAATACGGCATATCGTTTAGATCATAAGTACGGATATGTTGATATAGCTGAATTAGATAGAGTATTGAGAATCAAAAATGATGAAAAAATAAGAGTTGCTTATTTTCATCACCACATCTTAAACATAAATGAGCAAGATCAGTCAGTTATTAGGAACGCTTATGAACTTCTTTTGCTACTCGACAAATATAAATTCAACTATTTATTTCATGGACATCAACATTTTTCGCAAAGATTTCCTTTTGGTTCTTCGCATATGTACTGCTTCGGTGTTCGAACTGTCTCCTTCAACGGAGCTGTAACGGGCATTAATACCTATCAGATATTGCCAGATAGAATAATTTATAAAGAATTTGTGCATTTAAAAGATAATGTTAAATATGGTCGACTTGGTGGCTATGTATGCACAAACTCTTAATTCTAAGGATGATTTATGAAGCCAATGTTTATAGTATTTGAGGGAATTGACGGGTCAGGGACGTCAACACAAGCACAGTTGCTTGCAAAATACCTTGGTGAATCAGGCCAACCTTCAATTGTCACAACAGAACCTTCAACTGGTCCAATTGGAAGTCTCATCCGTGAAGGAATGAAGAGAAGAGTGATCTTTTCAAATGACAAAGAAAAATTCGACCATCAAATGGCTTACTTGTTTGCGGCTGATCGGCATGATCATCTCTATAATGATGTCGACGGAGTTTTTAAACTAATCAATGATGGAAATCATGTAATCAGCACAAGGTACTACTTTTCTTCATTTGCTTATCATTGTGAAAACGAAGATGATTTCGAGTTTGTAAGGAGTCTTAATAATAAATTTCCTGAGCCCGATATTGTTATCTATCTTGACAACCCTATACAAGTTTCATTAAAGCGCATGGAAAATAGGTCTCATCAAGATGTGTATGAAAATGAAGTAAAGCTTACTGCTGTCAGCAATAATTATAAAAGAATCTTTAGTGAATACAATGGAAAGCTGTTACAGGTAAAGGCTGACCTTCCTGTTTCAGAAGTTCATAATTCAATAATTAAGTTCGTAATTGGTGGGGGGCATAATGGCAAATAGTGATGAATTTAAGGAAATTTCTTCGTTGCGCGAATGCGTGCAGCTTGCCGAATCCATTGTGGAAGAATCTGCTAAAGAATATTGTATTAATTTTAGCGTTAAAGTCAGATTTCCTATTTCACTTGTACTAGTATCAGAACTTAAAGACGTTGAACAGCTAGCGGAAGATTTTCAAAATCCAGAAAAACCGGATCACTTATATTTGAATCATGGTGAATTTATTACTCCGCTCGGGGTACCACATGTAATTGAGGAACTTCGTAATAAGCATAACGGTAACAGGGCAATAATCTCCTTGATTTCGCAAAACGATATATTAAAAAAGGGGGATGATCCGATTCCTTCGTTTATGATTCTACAATTTTCACTTGAAGCTGATAATACCCTGTATGTAACCACATATTTTAGAGCTTTAGAGGTCTCGAAATTTTTCAGAATCAACATTGAAGAAATTAGAATAATATGTAATCAGATATATTCTCAACTCAAAAAAATTGAATTTGTGAATCTGCATGTAATTGCTTTCAGAGGATATATAAATCCAAAAATCAATACACTTGTTCGGCCCAAAATAGAGTCAATGCGTGATGGCAAAATATTGGCTCTTCTTCAGGATGACGTTGGGCAACTTGCCGATTTGTTAAAAGAAAAACTTTATGATACCACATTTGTGGAAAATAATTCTCTTAAGTACATAAAAGAAAATATAAATGATCCCACCGTTAATAAGCGTATAAACGGCACACTAACAAATCCTCATTTCAAAACCCTTGTTGATGCCTGTCTTGATTCTGCTGAGCAGCTGAGCTCAATCAGAATAATAAGTTCTCATCACACTGACATAAAACCGATTTCCGATAAGTATTTAGAAAACCTTAGCCTGCTCATAGCAGAGGTTGAAAAATGTCGCTAACAATTGATGATATAAAAAAAATGCAGAGCGAATTCGATTACACATTACGACCAGAATTTTCTTTTCGTTCTACCACTGGAGAAATCCGCCTTGAAGAACTTGAGCACCTTTTAGTCTGTTTATTCGGTGAAATAGGGGAACTGGCGAATATAGTAAAAAAAATTAGACGTGGTGACTTTCCATA
Source organism: Geobacter sp. (assembly GCA_009684515.1). Lineage (GTDB taxonomy): Bacteria > Desulfobacterota > Desulfuromonadia > Geobacterales > Pseudopelobacteraceae > JACRCG01. Next base: position 170,051 of record WKKS01000005.1, on the reverse strand, counting down.
TTCTGAAAAATCCGACGAGGTTTCCGAAGAGGTTATTGACGCGCTTATATATATTATAAAAATATCAAATTACCTTAATATCGACCTTGAAGATGGATTTCTTCGGAAACTAGCTATTAATAAAGAAAGGTTTAAAGGAAAGTGATATTCTTCTCCTCTGAATCTACAAACCTACTTTATTATAAAATATTGGAGTACGGATATCAGGCCAACGTACCGTTTTCTGAATCAAGAGTTGGGGCGGTTAAGGATCTTGGACCAGCTTGTTATGAATTAGTCGAAGATGACATCAGGCTAATTATTTTAAATGGGCGTGGATTTAACCCACTTTTTGCCTTGGCGGAGTTTTCATGGTTAATTAGTGGAAGTAATTTGGTTGAGCCATTGTCATTCTATATTTCAGATTATAAGAAATTTTCTGATGATGGTTCCACCTTGAACGGGGCATATGGATATAGACTCAGGCACTATTTCCAGCTTGATCAAATTGATTCTGCAATAAATATTCTTAAAAAAGATAGTTCCTCACGCCGGGTTGTTTTAACAATGTGGGATGTTGAGGACCTAGGTTCTATATCTCTTGACGTGCCTTGTAATACCGCTGCCTATTTGAAAATCAGGGATAACAAGCTCAATATTACTGTTACATGTAGGTCGAACGATCTTTACCTAGGTGTTCCATACAATATTGTCATATTCTATTTATTACAGAAATATATCGCTAATGCATTAGGTGTCGAAATTGGGACGCAAATGCATTATGCTGATTCACTTCATTTGTATGAACGGGATATTGAAAGCGTCAAGTCTGTTTTATCCCAGAACAATTTATCTGGAATTACGGAAACGTCGTCAAGTTTTAATGAAGGCTGGGCTGAAAGGTTTTTTAATATACCCCATGATAAGCTACTCAAGAGGGAATTCAGTTTTTCGGATGTTCTTTTTTCAGATGTATTCAAGTCGATAGAATTATGCAAGTTAGGCAGTGTATCTTCTGCAGTACAGAGCCTTAAACTTGAAAAAACTGGATTGATGTTCTCTGCGTACCAATGGTACAGAGAGCGACAGTCGTTTCAGGTTAAAGATGCACACGCTGGATTCGAAAAACTTAGAGGAGGGTTATACATGAAGGATATTTTATCTTCAGTTGATACTGTTAAATACGAAGATGAGGAAGTGATTCAAGCTTCTGTTGAAAAAGCTATCTCTGAGTTTGATCTCTTTTACGATGATCTTGTGGCATTGCTAGATGCCGAAAAAGGAATGATCAAAATAGATATAACCCAAAGGAAGAGAAACTTAGCAGCTATTTATTTGTCGCTTGTATATGCCACCATCAATCCAATGAATCCGTATGTTCGAGATGAGTTGGTTCATAAATTAGGTACTGTTGCCGCTTCATACGATCTGACTTGTCGAGATCTCCTGTTTCTATCTTCCTATGAATCCAGAGTAATATCTATCTTGAAAAGGAAAGAGGTGTAAAAAGCAGGGAACGCTTTGCGGAGTATTTATTGTGACAGCTGCCCCCCCACTGACCCCTAACAGGTTGAAACGGGATGAAATAAACTGGACTTAACTGGACTAACTACCGACGGAGTGCTTGCTAACTATCTGATATATTTGTTAATTATGTAAAATGCTGAAATTGCTAGCAATTTTCGAATCTCGTTTCCCGCTCCAAAAACATCAGGTCAGGCATCATTGCTTGGCCTGTTTTGGTTTGAAGCAGCAAATCCGCCAACCTTATCAAGGCAATCACCCTTCGGCGAACATTCCCCCAGCGAAAAAAAATTTCCCGCACGTTTTTTTATAAGCGTACAAATGCGCCGTGTGGTAGCATTCTGAATTGCTATTCATCAATCATCAGGGAGTCGGCCATGTTCCATTACATAGAATTTCTAATTGCTCTGCCGCTTCTGGTAACGTGCTATCAATTATATTTTTTCTCAGTAAACAGCAAAGGAGTTGAACTTCAGGGTCGCTGCCAAAAACTGGGCATTGCGTTTATGACTATGGGAATCGTGGCACTGGTCTTCAAAACAGTTGTTTTCGTTGTTTCCGGCTTCATACTGATGATGTTAGGGTTTCGCTTGCTTGCAAAAGGGCTTGATCGGTTGGAGAAAAACATATTCATTGACCGGCATGAAGGTGACAAATAGCTTCATCAAAGCATTAATCGGCTCTAAAAGCTAAACAATCCATAAGCACATATTTCCTGCAAACCGATACACATGGTGTCGCACATGAAAAAACACCCTTCAATCACCACTGAAAGTGGCCGATATTTTTTGACCGACCGAATCAGGGAAGAAGTCGATTTCAGTGAAACAGCGCAATCCCGCGGGATGCGACCACCACCAACCCAGAAGCCCGCACCGACTGACGCCCAGATTGTCAAATTGCCTGATCAGGACAACTGGTCAATTCCTCCATGTGACCTACAGACCGCCATCTCCAAACGGCAGAGCCACCGACGTTTTACCGCTGGGTCACTTTCGCTTGACGAACTTGCCTTTCTCCTCTGGGCCTGCCAGGGAGTTCGTGAACAAATTCATGAAGCGGCTGTATTGCGAACGGTTCCTTCCGCCGGTTGCCGTCATCCATTTGAAACATATCTTGCCGTCAACAGAGTTAAAGGACTGGAGCCCGGAATATATCGTTACCTGCCACTGACCAACTCGCTTGTTCACATAAAATCTGTAGAGCATATGTCCGCACGCCTCACTGCGGCAACCCACGGTCAAAGCTTTGCCGGCAATGCATCAGTCACCTTTATCTGGACAGTAACACCCTCCAGAACCGAATGGCGATATGCGGAGGCTTCCTATAAAGTAATCGCATTGGATGCCGGCCATGTCTGCCAGAATCTCTACCTGGCTTGCGAAGCAATTGACACTGGCACCTGCGCCATAGCTGCCTACAACCAGACATTGATAGACGATCTGCTGGGCGTTGATGGTAGCGAAGAGTTCGGTATCTATATTGCGCCCGTGGGTAAAATCATTTAGATCGCAGTAAAATCATGTATTCATCACTTCTTAATAAAGTGATTTTCCCTTAGCATTTTATTGAGCATATCCAATTGACAGTTTTCATCCTGTTTGACATTATTCTCCACAAGTCTGTTAAATTTTTGGATCACATCCACAACTCATCGCAACCTGACGTTACCTGAACGACATTATTAAACCCTACCAGGAGAATGAAATGTTTGTAAAACTGGCCATAGGTACGACTTTCCTGCTTGCCGCCCTAAATGGCATTGCCAAAGCTGATGAAATCAACCCGGTGGTTGGCAAAAGTACTGATTACACCATCAGAGCAGCCGATCTGGAGAGACTTGTCGCCGCGCAACCGGTAGATATCCAGAATAAGCTTCGGGACGAACCAGCGCTGAAGGTAAACCTTGTCAAACAATTGCTGACTCAGAAGGCCGTTGTAGCGCTAGCCAGGAAAGAGGGCTTTGACAGAAAACCGGATGTGGTAGAACAACTCGGCCATGTTATTGACGACTACATCGCCCGAGAATATTTGATTAAAGTGGTTGCTGCGAAAGTAACGGTCACGGATGATGAGTTAAAGAAATATTACAAGGAAAACACGGGCAAGTTTTTGATTCCGGAGCAGATCAAAGTACGCCACATCTTCATCGAGGCGACCAAGGAGATGATGGCTGAAGATAAAAATACATCTTTTTTGAAAGCTGAAACCCTGCTGGAACGCCTGAAAAAAGGCGAAGATTTTGCCAAGGTGGCCCAGGAAGCTTCCGACGATATTGATTCCGGAAAAAAAGGTGGCGAACTCGGAACTCTTTCACCTGGCGCCACAAGTTCAGAGGAGTTTGAAAAAGCGGCCTTCGCCCTCAAAAGTGGCGACATAAGTGGCGTCGTAGAAACCCCATACGGCTATCACATTATCAAGATCGACGAACGCAGAGAAAAACGCACCGCTACCTTTGATGAAGCCAGGGAATACATTCGCAAAAAATTGCAGAGTGATTATGAAGCAACAAGATTACAGGAATTCATGGAAACAGCTTCTAAAAACGCAGGAGTGGAAGTTTTTGCAGATAGAATAAGCGGCAAAAACGATGGGGAGGCGGGCAATGACAAACAACAATAATTCCCCAATAAACACATTCAGACAGAAGTATTTGGCTCTGATTTCAACGATTGTTTTTTTAATGCCTGTTATCAGCTTCGCTGAATCAGAGTGGCCTCAGCCAGACCTGGCTAACACTGAGTTGTCAGAACATAACCAACCGGTCTTCCCGCCAGAAGAACCGCCTCAGCACATAGAACCTGTTCCACAACCGGAACAGCAAATCCAGCCAACCGCAGATATTCAGCCGGAAGTGGCTGTGCCGGTCGAGGCACCGCCGGGAGCACAAAACCCGGTCGAAATACCAACCGATCTCCAGACGGAGGTTCCCACGCCTGCAATCGAACCAACTGTAGATGCTCCTCCATTAACTGAAGAGCCTGTGCCCGATGCACAACCTGCTCCGACCGCTGACGAAACCATTCAAGAAGTGCCGCAACAGTTACACACTAATCCGATCATTCCAAATGAGCCTCCGGAAGAACTGGAGGTGCCCAAGTAACATTTATGTTTGTCAATCTCGGGAAAAAGCCAGAAATAGCTTGCGTTCACGCGGCCCATCAAATTCGCAAAAGTAGATGCCCTGCCAAATGCCCATCCACATTTTGCCGCTCCTCACAATTATCTGCAAAGAGGATCCGTAAAAACTGGCCTTGATGTGCGCATCGGAATTACCCTCAGAGTGGCGAAAATGCGTACTTTGCGGGATCAACTGGTCGCTGAATGATTCCATATCCAGGGCCACATCCGGGTCAGCATTTTCATTAATTGTAATTGCCGCTGTTGTATGCGGCACAAAAAGCGTCAGAACTCCATCCTTCCAACCATTGCTTGCCACGCATTCGACAATTTTTTCCGTAATTGGGACGAACTGCGTTCTGCGGTTTGAAATCACCTTCAGCTCTTCTATTCTCATGCTCACTCCTTTTCGTGGGAACTGAATACCACTATCCACAACCTTACTACAATTGACTTTTTAGGCTTTTGAGTGCTATTGAGAAGAGTTGATTTCCTCCCAAAGGAGTACTTTGTGTCCCCAAACAGCGATAAAAGCCGTCTATTCGCCTTCGTTGCCGCCCGACCACGTCTGATTTTGGCTCTGGCTCTCCTGCTTTCGATTGCGTCCGTAATATATACATATAACAACATGGAGTTCCTGACCGGCCGTGATGATCTTATGCCCAGAAACGCCTCTTTTCAGGTTGATTATCGAGCCTACCGGGCCGAGTTCGGCGATCAGGAAGAAATTGTTGCTGTTATTGAGTCGGAAGATGCCGAGAAATCGACCAAGGCTGCCGATGCTCTGCATGCCAGATTAAAAAATGACAGTGCGCTTTTCCGCGAAGTTTTCTATCCGGGCGGCCTGCCATTCTTCAGAAAAAACGGTTTGCTCTTCATGCCGTTGGACGAAATCAAATCGCTGCGCCACACTCTGACTATGTCGGCTCCGGTACTGAAGGATTTGTCGGCAGCCCCCTCTGTACAGACCCTTTTCACGAGCTTGACCGGACAGATTGATTCTTATCTAAAAAGCGGTGATCCATCCTCACTTCAAAGTCTGACATTTATGCTGACCACGCTGGACAAGGGTTTTAAGTCCTTTGATGGCAAAACCAGCGGGCTTTCGATGGACTCTTTTCTAAAAGGAAATAGCAGCGGCAAGCCTTCCATGCTGGAGAGTGCCGGCAAGCAGCAGGTCATCACAATGCTGCCGGTCAAGGAAGAAGGAAGCTTTGTCGCCTCCGAAAAGTCAATCAAGGCGGCCAGAATTGCTCTTGATGAAACATTGAAACGACCGGAGTTTAAGGGTGTCAAAGGCGGCTTGACCGGCGTTCCTGTGCTTGAATACGAAGAGATGGCCACCAGTCAACGCGATATAGAAATCGCCACAATACTCTCTCTGTCGCTTACCGTTGCACTGCTGTTTTTTGCATTCCGCGGCCTGCTGAACGTAATAGCAGCGATGGTTTCACTGATAGTCGGAATTTGTCTATCCTTCGGTTTTGCCACACTGGCTGTGGGGCATCTTAATATCCTCTCGATGGTATTCGCAATCATGCTGATCGGACTCGGCATTGAATACGGTATTCAAGTCATATTACGCTACCAGGAAGAACTGGGGAACGGAGCGGAGGGACCGTCTGCTATTGAGACAGCACTGGCAACTAACCTCCGATCCATCACACTGGCAGCTGCTACCACTTCAATGGCCTTTATCACCTTTATCTTAACGGATTTCAAGGGGATCGCCGAACTTGGCACTATTGCCGCCGGTGGCATAGTTATCTGTGTAATTGCCACCTTTACAGTACTTCCAGCCATGCTGGTGCTCCTGGAGCGGTTCCGCACTCCAACCAGAACAGTAACAGAAAAACAAACACGATCACTTTCAGAGCGCCCATTCTTCCTGGCAATCTTTTCAAAACCACGGGCAGTTATTGCCGTAACACTGTTTCTGTCACTGATCTGCCTCTACCCTACCCTGACGATGCGTTTTGACTACAACCTGATGAATCTGCAAGCCAAGGGACTCCAGTCGGTTGAATATGCATACAGGCTGATGCGCAGCAAGGAAAACTCCGGTTATTTTGCCGTAGTCACAGCAAAAGATAAAGCTGAGGCCCTCGATCTGACCAAACAACTGGAAAAGCTTTCAACCGTCGACCATGTCGTCAGCCCGTTGACCTTAGTTCCGGACCAGCAGAATGAGAAACTGGCTGAATTGGCGGCGCTGAAGAAAACACTCGCCGATGTAGTTCCAGTGCCGTACGAAGAAAACCTGCAGGCTATGGCACTGCCGACTGTCTTTGAAAACTTCCGGGACCGCGTTGCAAAACTTGAGCAAACCCTGACGAACCGCAAGGCGCCAGAGGCGAAATCTGTCGGAGCCTTCCTAACAACATTGGATGTTTTTTTCAAGACGCTTGAAAAGGAAAAGGACAACAACGCGCTTGGCATGCTGCGTGATTTCCAGGGAAGCATGTTCGCCGAACTGCCCGACAAACTCAAGATGCTGAAAGAAAGCCTGGGAGCCTCAAAAGTAGCGGAGTCTGATGTGCCACCTCAGCTGATGCAGCGCTTTGTAGGTAAAAACGGTAAGATTCTATTGCAGGTAGCAGCTAAAAAGGAAATATTTGAGAGAGAACCGCTGCAAGAGTTCGTAACACAGGTCAAAAGGGTTATCCCCAACATCACCGGCGAACCGGTAATGGTTTTTGAATCGTTGTCCGTGCTGCGTGACGCTTATCTCAAGGCATTCATCTACGCCTTTATCGGCATCGCCGTCATCCTGTTGATAAACTTCAAAAGCATTCGTTATGCCCTGCTGGGCACTTTTCCACTGGCAGCGGGACTACTTATGATGATCGGCGGAATGCGACTGATGGGAGTAAGCTTCAACTCGGCTAACATCATCGTGCTGCCGTTAATTCTCGGGGTTGGAATAGACTCGGCCATCTACATAATAAACCGTTATCGTCAGGGCAACGAGACTTCAGGCCAGGTGGTTACCCGCAGCGCCGGTATCGGAGTATTCCTAAACGCCTTGACAATCCTTTTCAGTTTTGGAGCACTAATGGTGGCGCACCACCAGGGAGTCTTCAGCATTGGAGCGGTTATGTCGCTCGGGATGATCGCAAGCGTATCTGTGTTTCTGGTTTTCTTACCGGCATTACTGAACATTTATGGAAAACGATGACAACAATCGAACCGTCGTTCCGACAAGCAGAACAACACGTATCAGCAAATTATAATTAACATTATTTTGCTGCATCAATTGACAAGGTACTAACATTAGCCTTGTTAATTAATATCCCGTCGTGTATTTTCTCTCCGGTTTACAAAATAATTGCCAGTAAGACGACAGTTGCAAACATGTTTATTTAGGTGAGGCTTGCGATGCTCCACTGGCAGAGGAGAACGCACTAAACCCAATCAATCACAGTATTTCAGTACGTTATACCCACATCGGCAAGACACCATACATTTTACCAGCAATAACCCACCAAACCTTGTCGAAATATTTTACACTTTTTTACGTATACAATCTGGTCATGGGAGCCCTTACCCTTGGGAATCACAACAGTATTTTTAATATTACGCTATCAGACTACGCAATCTAAATTGTCCATATAATTTACACTGTTAAACCTATTGACATTTAAAACAAATGATTTCATCACATTATAGCTTGGCACAATAATTGAAATCAGCTTGTGAGTTTTTACATTAGACTTTGACAGGCAATTGCACTCATTTTTGAAATTAACGTATCTGTAAAATACCTTTCGGGAGTTACATTATGAAAAGAGTATTTGTAGCAATGTTTTTGGTTCTAATCATGTCTTCCTGGGCATTGGCGGTTGAATCTCCGCACACCCCAACTTTGGGATGTACCGGATGCCACATTCCAGATAACTCTGGTAACAGCTACAGTTACGACATGACTAACACAACTGGTCTAAACAACCTTTGTGTAAATTGCCACAAACCGGACACCATGGTTAAAGCTTTCAGTAATCAGGACATTGCAAATCCATTCGGTTCCACGGATCTGGGAGCACCGGCAGGAGTACAGAAGCAGACATCACATAACTGGGCCGCTCCAGCCAACGCACCCGCAGCGGGCGCGGCGTTGCCTCTGAATGGGGCCATACCTCTGCTTAATGCAAGTAAAAAGGGGATAATCAGCTGTGCCAGCTGCCACGGAAACCATCTTCTCTCTGGCGGCAATTTGATGCGTTCTCCAAATGACAGTGACCAGCTCTGTTTTGAATGCCACTCTGTCCGAGTACAGAGAAATGTTCAAACCGGAACTCACCCAATCAACTTCAACTACACCAGCGCAACTTCCAAGGTAAAGCTGAAGCCGTCTGATTATCAGCCACTTCCGGTAAACGCCAACCCTGCCAACCCGACTTCGGCAATGAAACTGACAAACGGCAAACTAATATGCAGTACCTGTCACGGCATCCACTTTACAGATTCCAACTCGGCTACGGTTGACGGAGCAGCTGCGAGTTCACTCGGCCAGCTTTCAACATCCCAGGGCTATCTGCTACGCACAGACATGCGTGGCCGTCAGGCTAACGCCATCAACATTTGTACAAACTGCCATGCCAGCAAATCTGCTCACAATCGTAATGGACAAAACATCCAATGCGCTGACTGCCACGCTGCGCACGTTGATCCAGGCGACGGAACAGATCCGAACGTCTGGCTTGTGCGTCGTTACATGAACTATTCCAGCGGAGTAAAACTCAACTCCTACCGCCGAAAAGTCTTGAATCAGAAATTGGATGCTCAAAGTAATTTTGCAGGGGAATTTGGCGTCTGCAGAGCTTGCCACGAAATACCAGCACCCAGCGCCGGCTATCCATCTGAACATGCCAGCACAGATTCGAATGTCTGCCGTTCATGCCACACCCACAACGCCTCAGCCGGTTCATTCTCGGCAGATTGCAAAGGCTGCCACGGCTTCCCGCCGCAACAAAACATTGCAGGGGGGCCACAAGGTTACGCAAAGAATTCACAATACGACTATAAAACGTCCGGTGTATTCAAGGACGAATCCCTTTCCGGCCATCTTCCTCACGCCGGAAGCGCACCTTACACATTCGGCTGCAATGAGTGCCATGCCGGCAATAACCACGCAACCGGCAATTTCCAGCAGGTTTTCAAACAGTCTGCCGGATCACTGGCAGCCACCGGTGGCACAACGCCCCTGTACAACGCAAACGGAACCTGTTCAGCCACGTACTGCCACAGTAATGGCGCACCCAAAGGCGGTGTAACCGTATTCAAAACACCAGCCTGGGCAAACGCAAAAGGCAGCATTATTGGTACCGCCAACGAGTGCAACGCCTGCCATGACGCATCTCCAGCAACAAATGCCCACTCCGGACACCTGAGCTTCGGCTTTGCCTGCGTGCTTTGCCATTCAGCAACGGTAGACATCAACAACAAAACCAACATCAGCAAGCATGTTAACGGGCTGAAAGATGTCATGTTCTCCGGCACCGCTGCGGCTGGCGGCACCAGTTCCTACAACAGCAACACAAGCAGCTGTACAACTCTTTACTGCCACTCCAACGGCAACCAGAACAATCTGGTTTACGTAAATCCTCCCGCATGGACCTCCGGCGCAAAATTCGGCTGCAACGGCTGCCATGGCATCACGAGTCCACTGGGTGCCCCTGATTACGCCAACGGCGGCCCCGGCGCCACATCGGCCAACAGCCACGGTGGTCACACCGCTGGATATGCCGATACAACTGTCTGTTCAAACTGCCACTTCACAACGGTAAGCTCGACAGCTGGCAACACCCTGGCCACAGCTTCCAAACACCTGAGCGGCAGTGTAGACGTAGTCTTTAATCCGGCTGTTGCCGGCCCTAATGCCAAATACAATCCTTCCACAAAAACCTGTGAAAACGTAGCTTGCCACGGCAACTCTCTCGCACAGTGGGGAAGCAAAGGCGGTTGCCTCGGCTGCCACTCGGCCTCCATCAACAATCGTGCTGCAATCACGTCACAATTCAGTGGCAACTCCCATCACGTTCAGGGAGTAGATCCATCCGGTGAACATTGCTACCAGTGCCACTGGGAGGCAAACAGTGACGGCAGCATCAACCGCAACTACCACCGTTCCAGCGTTTCCGGATCACCAGTTGAACTGGTTATATATGGAGCAGGTGCACGTCCATCCATGTACGTAGCCGGAACAACGGCAGTACAATACACTGCCAACGGCTCCAGAACAGAAATGGCCAAGATCAACGCAGTCTGTATCGGTTGCCACAATGATGCGAACAAAACCATCCAGCCTTTTGGCGATGGGAAAACACCGGCGGCCTACGCATGGGACGCCAACAGCATCGCAGCCAAGTTCAGTGACACCGGCACGACCCCTTGGGGCAAATACACCGGCACAAACGTGACCCCAAAAAACAATGTTACCAAAGCATTTTCTGCCCACGGAAATGCCGTCAACAACAAGGGCGGCTGGAATACCAGCGAAACCTGGACGGACCGTATGGCCACATCAAACGTGCTCTGTTTCGATTGCCATAACTCGCACGGCTCCAGTGTAACAGGAACAACCACCAGCTACACCAGTGCCACCACCAATGGTGGCATCCTGAAAGATACCGTTGCCGGCAAGGGCGGTTACGCAATGTCCTACAAACCAGCAGCAGGCGGCAGCGTTGCCGAGCACAATTCCTACAATCCTGGCGCAGGCATCTGTTTCGATTGCCACATGAAAGACACTGCCGGTATTACTCCTTGGGGATACAAAGGGACCTACGGATCGACTCAACAGATCATGGGTTATAATGATTCAGCATATTTCGGCAATAACACTTTCGGATATGCACTACGCTATGCCTATAAAGGCACACTCACAAATCAGGGTGGACATTTCGGTGCATCTTCAACCCTGTCCAGCGTTCCAGCTCATCAGGTTGGCGGTCTCTGCACACCTTGTCATGACCCGCATGGCGTCAGTCCAACAATGGGATCAAACAAACAGTACGGAGTACCGCTGTTGAAAGGCACCTGGTTGACCTCACCTTACAAAGAAGATGTAGCAACCGCAGATAACAAAGCTTATATCGGCATGGGAAGCCCGGGCAGAGAAGATGCTCCAAGACCAACCAGTTCTGATATAGCAGCGTACCAGGCAGCGATAACAACTTCATTCCATATTGATCAGAATACCTTTACCTCGGGTAATATTACCCAGACGGCAGATCAGTTTGCAGGTCTCTGCCTGGGTTGCCATGCAAAATCAACCTTGACTAACGGCACCAACCACACTTGGAAAAGCAAAGACCGTATTCACGAATCGGTAAAAGGCTGGAAAACCGCCAACGGCACCATCAAACATAATTACTCCTGCTCCAAGTGTCATGCGCCGCACAACGCAAACCTGCCGCGCCTGATGATCAGTAACTGCCTTGACTCCAACCACAGGGGCCGTGTTGCCAATAACACCAGCCCGGTGTTATCCGGCAGCAAATCGGGTTCTGAAGGCCGAGGAAGTGGCCACTTCCCTGGCATATATAGCGGCAGAGGTTCAGAAGGCGGCAGTTCGTCGAGTATCACAGAATGTCATGATAACAATGACGCCAAGCAGCAGTGGAACTCCAGGACTCCATGGACAAACAGCGGGACGACTCCTCCACCAGGTGGTGGCGGGACAACACCTCCGGGCGACACGACTCCTCCCGCAGGTAGTGCCCCGACAGTTCCAGTGCTCATACCTGAACCGAATCTGGTTTGTTACAGATCATGTTCCACAACCCTTCAATGGGCTGCATCGTTAAATGGCAACCCCGGAGCCAGCACTCAGTATCAGGTGCAGGTCAGCAGAAGTTCTTCGTTCTCGTCGGTGCAATACTCATCCGGATGGATTTCAACCACCAGCTACACTCCGTCTGTAAGCACTGGTTATACTTACTACTGGCGCGTTCAGGCACGGGATAAGACAAAGACTTCACTTGTATCGGCATGGTCTGATGTGGGCAGCTACAACGTTTCAACCAGGTAGTCGACTTGCTGGTTGGGATTTAAACATAAGTTTTAATCGTCCTTCTTGCCGGAATGTTTTCATACATTGTCGGCAAGAAGGACAAGTTTCAAGGACAACGAGAGTTATTTGTGGCACTTCCCCCTAACATGACCATATTTCATCAATCTAAGTAGCCGATCCGCCAAAATAACCAGATGAGATTTTTTTAAAGATGCTATTGATTAATTTTTACAAAACAACTATATTAGCGCTTCTTATAATATTAGCTGACATTAACTGTGTTTCGGCTTTCAATATTGTTCCAGAACTATCCGCTTCCCAGAAGTCTTTTGTTCCTTCTATAACTTACGAAACGGATGACGGCATACACGGAATCATAACGCGTCAACCGATCGCTTTTGCCAGTATCGTAAGAGGCGGTTCAGACGACTTTTTGAAAGCTCTTGAATCAGACTTTCCACCGTCCAAGGGTTGGAAGTTCATTCCTGCAAAGGAGGATTTGCAAGGTTCCTTTGCGGTTTCGGCGTACTATGTTTTTTTCGATAACAGAATTGGAGGCGGAGGAATTTCCTTCGACTATATTCCAGGCGAAGGTGATCCGGTATCAAGTAACAAGAAAGAGTTGCATTGGATACAGAGAATAATTTCAAACCATAAACGTCGATCCAGCCACGGAACCAGTGAAGACAGGATTGCCGTCAGATCTCCTTCAGACAGCAAGTCCGGTGTTCCTTTTTTTGATGTAGTGATTAAATCGGCACAGCATAATCCTCCTCAAACTTTGGCTTTGCCGCCGCACTTCGAATATGATGTCCACAAAAATGACCCGGAAAATGACCATGAATGGAAATCAGAAACATACCTTGCAAGCATAGACAAGAAAGACCCCAAGAAAGTCACCATTTATAACGGCGTTACCTGGGGATGGCAGAACAAAGTGAATAAAGCGGATCTTCCAGCAGTCCGTTGACATTACGAGTTCCTTGATGGTCGGCAACTATTCTCAGACAAGCTAGGCAATGGCTAGATCTGACTGGAAGCAGGTCCTCACTAGGATTACCGGAAAGGAGGTGAACTATGAAAAAGCGCACTTATATCAAGCCACGAGTAGTCGGATCTGCCAATGTGCACCCCTGCTAATCCACAAAAACACACCTGCTACTGAGAAATACCAAACGAAGGGAGCAAAAAGAATGAACAAGAAAATTGTAACGGGCCTGATCGCCTCAGCATTACTCCTAATTGGAGCAGCAACAGCTGTTATGGCTCTACCGCCACCAGTTCCGCAATCACTGGGCATTTACGACGCAAAATTCACATCCTTTACCCGCAATGAATGCCTTGTATGCCACATCAGTGACGCAGTCCTGGTCCCACGCCATCACAACCTGATCAACACCAAAGGCCTGGCCTGCCTTGACTGCCACACAATGGTACCTGACGGCACTGGTGGGTTTACGTTTGCCGACTTCAGAACCTGTAGCAATTGTCACAAAGCATCCCCTCATCACACCACCGCCAAAGCTGCGGCACAGGATTGCAAATTCTGCCACGGTAGCTTCATTGACAATCCTCTTGATGGCCATTACATCCCAACCTACGGTGTGAGCTCGATTACGCCAATGAAGAACGGTCGTCAGGTAACAGATCCGAGCGGCAATATTGTCACAGTACAAGGGTGCGTTGCATGCCACCAACCAAATGCAGCCGCCATTGATCCTACTACAAACCTGCCGCGTGCCATCTCCAGCAATGCCGACACTCACCATGGTACTGGCATAGGAGCAGTAGCCACAGCTACCACACCAGCTGGAATCGGCAAGTGCGAATGGTGTCACAACTTCAACAATCCTGGTCTTGAAATTCGTCAGTGCGAATCTTGCCATGGCGTCAAGTCACTTCACAACATCCAGCTGAAATCAGCAACTGGCACTGTTACTCCAGGTAGCGAGCTTGCTGGTTTCGGCCACATAGGCAACAATTGGGATTGCCAGGGTTGCCACTGGTCCTGGTACGGCAATGCCGCTACCAATCCTGCAACAGCGATCGTACCATCGCTTCAAGGTCAAAGTGCTTACACACTGGCCGCTAACAAAGCTGCATCACTGACCCTTACCGGCGCCTCCTTCACTAACGTCGGCGGTGACAGTGTAACCTACAACCCATCTGTAACCATCAGTAATGACACATTCTCGGCCACCCTTACTCCTGCATCCTTCACCGACAGTGAAATCCAGGTTAATGTACCTGCACTGCTTGAAGGCACCTACAACCTGACTGTCATTAAGGAAGGGGTAAAAAGTAATCTTGCCAAGCTGGTTGTGTTCCCTGAACTGGCTATCAAGACTGCTGTAATGGCTTCCAAGAACACAGTGACAATCACCGGCAGCGGTTTCGGCATGGTGCCTCCGGCCGATTACAATTCCGGGATGGGCGTATTTGCTGACACAACTCAAGCCAGGATTCTTTCCTGGAGCCCAACCAAGATTGTTGCATCCAGCCGCGCATTTGCTACTGGTGCAGAAGTAACGGTCAAGGCTCTGAACGGCTCCGTTTCCAAGATTGTTCTAGCTGTAGCAAAGAAAACCCGCTAATTCAGATTTAGCCTTACATCAGGCAAATTGGCACAGTATTCATGGGGAGGCGTCGCCTCCCCATGAATACACTGATGTGGTAACGGTTCTCTTACAGCACTGTTCAGGAAGGAAATCGAATGAATAAGAAAGTTACAATCATCACATTACTGTCATTGCTTAGCTTCACAACACTAGCTGTAGCCGCAGACAGAAAGGTAATTATCGGCTTTAAAAAAGAGTCAGGCATCACAGAAGAAAACAAAAAGCAGAAGTTTTACCGCTCGGGCGGACGCATAAAGCGTTCCCACAAGATTATTAACGCAGTTTCCGGTCAACTTCCCGAAGAAGAAATTGCAATATTGAAGAAAGACCCGGCAATTGCCTACATAGAAACAGATGTCTTGGTTGGCATTACTGAGCCGATTTCAGTTATTCCTACTCTCAGTCAGGAATATACCGACTCTTGGGGAGTAGCCAGAATAGGTGGCAATTCTGCCGTAGCTGCAGGTATCACCGGAGCTGGCATCAAGGTTGCCATACTGGATTCCGGCATCGACTACAACCACCCTGATTTGAAAGACAATTACAAGGGTGGCTATAACTTTGTATACAACAATAACGACCCGTTCGATGATGGATATATAAGTCACGGCACACACATCGCAGGAATTATCGGTGCCAGAAACAACGGAACAGGAGTCGTAGGTGTCGCGCCTGAAGTATCAATTTATGCTGTCAAGGTTCTTGGCGGAATGGTCATGGGGGACCTTAGCGACATTCTGGCTGGTATGGAATGGGCCATCAGCAATAAGATGGATGTGATAAACATGAGCATTGGAGCCCCGATAGATTCGGCGGCATTCAAGGATGCCTGCGACAGAGCATATCAGGCCGGGATAATAGTTGTAGCGGCCAGCGGCAACACCCATAGCAATTCAATCGAATTCCCTGCAGCGTATGACTCTGTTATAGCCGTCTCGGCAACAAACCCGGATGACACCTTCGCCACCTTCTCCAATTTTGCCGACAAAAACGAACTTGCAGCTCCCGGTATGAACATTAAATCCACCATGCGCGGCGGCGGTTACGGCTCAATGAATGGCACGTCCCAGGCAACTGCCCATGTAACCGGTGCTGCTGCAATTCTCCTGGCTAGCAAAATCGCTGATAAAAATGGTGACGGCCGTGTTGCTGACGACGTTCGTACACTACTTGATACAAGCGCCAAAGACCTCGGTGATCCGGGTCGCGATCAATATTTCGGTTTTGGCCTTGTGGATCTTGCCAAAGCGCTAGCTCCCCCTACCCCCACAAAGTGGGAGTATACACTTACGAAGTCCAAAAATTTTCGCGATTCCCAGCCACTCGAAGTACCATTAGAGGGCGGCAATTACTTAGTTGAAATCACCCTCAATGACATGCATGAAGTAAAGATAATTGCCAAAGACGGTAATGGCTCAAGGTATGTGGAAATTGAAAAACCTCATCTCCTCAGACACCGCAAACAGCAGAACCAGAATATTGCGAATGACACCTCAGAAGTTACCATTAGTATTGAAACATCCGGTTCACTCATCTTCATCCCTAAAGGCAAGTCCGGCTCATCGGCTTCAATTGTTGTAACAGCAATATAGCCATTAGTCTTACTTCTAAAGCCGCAAAACAGGGAGTAGCTCTCCATGCGTTCTCTGTTTATCTGACATCCTTAACCAAGGTGAAAACATTAAATGTTAAACGAGTTTGGAAATAACATGAAGCTTAGAATCAGCCTAATTGCAATGTGTATTCTTCTAACTTTCACTACAGCGGTGATTGCTTCTGAAACAACTTCCATGCCGAAGATAGCAGCTCTAATTAACGGTGCCCCTATCTACAGTGCCGAACTGGGATCAGTACCTGAAAGTCGTTTAAGACAATATAGCCAGATGGGCTCTAAATTATCGAAAGATGAATTGCAGAAATTCATTAGACTTAAGGAACTGGATGACCTTATCGGCAGAGAGCTACTGGCACAGGCAGGAGCTTCTCTCAATCCAAAAGGTGTTGACGATATACTTGCAAAGCATTCGACCGGGACTGCGGAAAAAACTGATAATAAAACCGGCATGACTCAGGATCAGCTCAATGATTATAACAACAGGCTTCGAAAAAATATTCTTATTGATAAGTACCTTGAGTACAAGGGCTTGCTTAATCCAACCGTGGATGAACAGACGTTGCGAAATTTTTACGATAATAACCGTCAAAGCTTTTCGGAATCAAAATCGGTAAAAGCCAGGCATATCCTGATTGGACTTCCTAAAAAGCCGACACAAGAGCAGGAACACGAAGCACATGACAAGGCTTCAAAAATCCTTGCCGCAGTAAAACAAGGAAAGGATTTCGAGTTGTTGGCAATTCAGGAATCCGATTGTTCCAGCAAAAATGATGGTGGCAACCTCGGTTATATCAAACAAGGATTCATGCCGAAAGAATTCGATGCCGTTGCTTTCGCTCTTAAACCTGGAGAAACCAGCGGCATAGTAAAAACGCGGTACGGGTTTCACATTATCAGGATTGAAGATAGTAAGCCTGAAACAATAAAGAAATTCAATGATGTAAGGCAGTACATCACCGGTTATCTCCAGGGTGATATTAAACGAAACAAGGTTAACCAAGAAGTGGAAGAGCTGAAAAAGAAAGCAACTATAGAGATTTTTATCAACTAATGCATAGCTTACACAATTTACCGGAAACGCACCGTAATTTTGATTTGCGAGGAGTCGAGAGATGAGCGTTTTAACAAAACCAGCAGCAATATTAATCCAGATCCTTCTAATCATAACTGTTATCGTTTCAACAGGTGAGGCAAAAAACTTCACTATGCGAAACACAGCTGTCAACATAGATACTTATGCAAAAGTTGATGACTCAACTTCATCACTGACTGGCTTAAACTCATTCAGTGTCGATGGAGTAGAAAGGGCCTGGCAACAGTGGTTCTGGTACAGAGTCGGCTCAACCGGCGCTGAGGCGTCAATTGACACGCTCCCAAAAAAAGTGGCTACAACCCAGCCTACAACTTCCAGTCTTCTTGCTACTTACACGTTAGCCGGTAAATTTGACATTTCGGTTCGTTATGAACTAACTCCCTTTGCTACAGGAGTTGGCAAAGCTAGTCTCAAAAAAACAGTCACAATAACAAACACTTCCACTGCAGCACTCGACTACCACCTGTTCGAGTATTCTGATTATGATATCAGCGACACTGGCGCAGCCGTAGGTGATAACGACAACATTGAAGTCTACAACAACAAGGTTTATCAGAATGGCACACTATTATCCGGCAACACTACATATGTCCACGACTCGTCTCTACCGCCCAGCAAGTTGGATATTGACGACGGCAGCGGGTCCATTAAAGCAGATTTGACTGACACTTTCCCGTCCAATTTTTCCAACCTAGTAATTCCTTACGCATACGGCAGCGACAAACAGTTCGTTAAGCAGTGGGATCTTGCCATACCGGCCGGTCAATCAGTCAGTTTCACTATTACTGATAGCTTTTATCCTACAGCACCAATTACAGCTTCGTTGACAAAATCAGGAACCTGTGTGCCATACGGTGGTCAGGCCGACTACACAATAACCTTTGACAACCTCGCCAACGCGGCTTCAAGCACCGAAACCCTCAGCAACATCAAGATTATTGACTATCTGCCAAATAATACCGCACCAACTGTTATTCCACCCACAGATGGCAGCATCTATGATTCAATTGCGAACACAATAACATGGAGCCTGCCAACTCTGGCAGCCGGGTCAGTTCAACAGACCAAACAGTTATCTGTCATGGTCAATTCCTTGACTGACATAACCAACAATGTACTGTTGGTAAGCGACCAAGCATTCCCAACCCGCCTCCCCAACCCGGCACTGTATCCGGTGCCAACCGATTCGTTGTGCAACCATCCTCCATCCATATTTAATATATCGAACGCATCCATCAGTGAGGGTGGCTCTTTCAGCACGCAGGTCGTAGCGAGTGATTCTGACAACAATTCACTTACCTACAGCCTGAGTGGCGCCCCCGTGGGAATGACCATTTCTTCAACCGGTCTTATAAATTATCCGTCGGCAGTAGTCGGAACCTATGTAATAACAGCAACAGTTACCGACAATGGTGCCGGTTCACTCTCAGCCAGCAAAACTTTTACTCTTACAGTGATTAAGGTGAACAAGGCTCCGGTAATAACCAGCACACCGGTTACTGCAACCAATGACAACCAACTCTACACATACAATGTAACAGCCACAGATGCTGACGGCGACACCTTGAGTTATGGACTGACTACGGCTCCGTTGGGAATGTCCATAACTGGTAATGTTGTTTCCTGGACACCTACAAAAGCACAAGCCGGAACGAATGCCGTCCAAGTCATGGTCAACGACGGCCAGGGGCATTATGTTTTTCAGGATTTCAATATCACAGTTACTCATGTCAACAATCCACCAGTGATCTCAAGTGCTACACTGCCGGCAGCAACTGCCACTGTTGGGGTGTTCTACAGCTATCCGGTAGTCGCCTCCGATCCGGATGGAGACGCCCTATCCTACAGCCTGACAACGAATCCGACAGGCATGACCATTGGTACAACCGGCGTAATTGGATGGACTCCAACAACGGCTCAGAACAATCAGGTACATGCAGTTACAGCGCAGGTAAGTGACGGCTTGGGTGGCATCGCCACGTACAGCTTTAACATTACTGTAGGTACAGTCGCCAAACAAACTCCTGTTATAACGTGGGCCAACCCGGCACCTATTACTTACGGGACTACGCTGACATCAACTCAACTGAACGCTACGGCCAATGTTTCAGGCACATTTGTATATTCTCCGGCTGCTGGAACATTGTTGACCTCTGGTAACAAAACCTTGACGGCCACCTTTACTCCGACTGACACTACCACTTACAACAATGCTACCGCGACTGTAGTTCTGACTGTCAACAAAGCCACCGCAACTGTCACACTAGGCAATCTAAATCAAATCTATAGTGGGTCCACCAAATCAATAACTGCCACCACAAATCCAGCAGGCCTCAACACCAGTGTTACTTATGCCGGAAGCAGCACCGCTCCGACAGCGGCCGGTTCTTATGCCGTGGTGGCGACGATAACAGATGCTGACTTCTCCGGCAGCGCAACCGGGACCCTGACGATCGCCAAGGCTACTCCGACGGTTTCTTGGGCGACTCCGGCAGCGATCAACCTGGGAACAGCATTATCTGCAACACAGCTGAATGCTACCGCTAGCGTATCAGGTTCGTTTGTCTACACGCCAGCTGATGGTACTATCATGAGTACTGAGGGTATCCAGACTCTCATGGTGACATTCACACCTAACGACAATATCAACTACAACAACGCCAATGCGTCTGTCAGCATCACTGTCAACGGCAAACAAAAGCCGGTCATCACTTGGGCCACCCCGACGCCAATCACCTACGGCACGGTTCTTTCCGCGGCACAGTTGAATGCAACAGCAAACGTCCCGGGCGACTTCGTCTACAACCAAATCGCCGGAACCATACTGAACGCCGGCAACCAGGTTCTAATGGTCACTTTCACCCCAGCCGACAGTGTCACATACAGTGTCATGACAGCAACCGTTACGCTGGCAGTAGGCAAAGCGACTCCAACCATTAGCTGGTCTGCTCCGGCTGCTGTTGATTTCGGAACGACCTTGTCCGCAACACAGTTAAACGCAACAGCCAATGTAAACGGCAGCTTTGTTTATACACCGGCAAGCGGCACCATCCTTAACCAGGCTGGAATCAAATCCTTATCAACCGTTTTCACGCCGACTGATACGAACAACTATAACAGCGCCACCGCAACCGTCAGCATCACTGTAAATCCGGCTCCCAACCAGGCTCCGTCTATGTTGGCAATTGCCAACGCAACAATTACTGCTCCAGCCGGATTCAGTTATCAGGTCTCTGCGAGCGATCCGGAGAAACAGTTGCTGATCTATTCTCTTGCAGGCAATCCAAGCGGCATGAGTATCAGCAACTCAGGGGTTATCAGCTGGAGCACCAGTGTTGCCGGAACATATGCCATAACCGTCACAGCTACCGACCCTGGCAACCTTTCTGCCAGCCAGAGCTTCACGCTGTCCGTAAACAGCGCACCACTCCTGCAGGCACCGGTCATATCATCAGCACCTCTGACCTCCGCCTATGAAGATGGCTATTACTACTATCCAGTTATTGCGTCAGACCCGAACGGCGATTTACTCAATTACTCTTTGACTACAAAACCATCCGGAATGACAATCAACTCAACGACAGGATTAATCTATTGGAATCCATCCGATAAAGGCACTTACTCTGTCACGGTCAAGGCAGTTGATCCATCCGGACTATCAGCAACCCAAAGCTTCAAGGTGACTGTTGTCTCGCGGCCGTCAAACTACGCTCCAAGAATCACCTCCACACCGGTCACCACCGCAACAGCTGAATTACCATACAGCTACAATGTTACTGCCACTGATTCAAATCGTGACACACTTTACTACCGGCTTTATTCCGCGCCATCGGGTATGACCATCGACCTTAATACCGGCCTGATCAGCTGGGTTCCATCACAGTCACAAACCGGTTCAAACTACGTAACTGTCGAAGTAGTTGACAGCAAAGGCGGCAAGGCAACTCAGAGATTCACATGCCGAGTTTCTGCTAACGGGGGAACGTCTAATAATCCGCCCGTGATCAGCACCCCTGGCAATCAGACAAACAACAAAGGGGATGCGGTATCACTTCAAATTCAGGCATCCGACCCAGACGGCAACACAATCGACTACAGCGCTACCGGCCTGCCGTCAGGTCTAAGCATCAGCAGTACAGGCTTGATCAGTGGATCTATTTCAAACAGCGCATCACCGGACAACGCAACAGTTGTTACAGTTTCTGACGGCAATTTTTCCACATCGACGAGTTTTACATGGACTGTAAATACTCCGTCAATTAACTATCCGCCGGTAATAACTTCATCGCCGGTTACTACAGCCTACAGAAAGCAGACATATAATTACGATGTAACAGCTTCAGACCCGAATGGTGATCAGCTTAAATTCGAACTGACTAAATATCCATACGGTATGACCATTGATTCTGGTACAGGCATGATAACCTGGAAGCCTTCAAACACAGGCACCTACTCCGTTACAATCAAAGTTTCTGACAGCAAAGGCGCCTACACCACCCAGAGTTTCAGTATCTCGGTAAAATACGGATACAGCTATGGTTCCTCATCATTTCATAAGCTTGAAGCGTTAAATGATGGATTTTCTGGTCTGAGTGCAGTTTTCAATATGCTGCTGTCCAGTTTCGGCGACAAGAATCATACAAGTAACGGGATTAACTGATTCAACTTAGCAATACACAGTAAACACACCAAACAGGATTTATTCAGATGCCCCCCGGTCACTCCGGGGGGCATTTCTGTTTTTCCTCGATAATTCTCCAGTCTGTTAGACAAAAATCTTCGTCAAACTTAGATCGATACAAACCAACTTGCCATGGCCAGATTAGAATCGCGCTTTACTCTCTCAGAACGAAAAGATTAGAATCCAACTAATTTAGTACACAACTCCCGGTTGGTTCATTTTATGCAGATAAAGATAACGTTGTTTTTGTATTGGATAAACGGGTAGTTAGACTATATTAATTCCGTTAGAATTTGCATATTAGCGCACTCATGTACACAGGTGGGGTTTAACATGAAACATTCATTAAAAACTATATCTGCCGCGTTGTTTACCGTTCTGCTATTTTCCAGCACTGGGAGCGCCGCATTGCAATGCAACGATTGCCACGGCACCTCCGGTCCGACCGACTATCGTCCGCTGGACTCGGCCACCCGCAATGTCAACACCGGCGGCTTCCAGGGCAACCACCGCACACACCTGGGTGCCGGAGCGGCAGTGTCCAGTTGCACCATCTGCCATGGCAATGGAGTCAATGTTTCCACCTACCCTTCCAACCACAGAAATGGACGGATTGAGATGGTGTCAAACGTTAATAATTCACCCAAAGCGGGGGGCGCTTTATACAGTAAGGGAATCTTCTTCAACCAGACATCAGTGCCGGTTTTGGGTACCTGTTCCAATGTAAATTGTCACTTCGAAGCGACTACCCCGGTCTGGGGAAACACGGCATTCACCTCGCCAAATGACTGCAACAAGTGTCACGGCATGCCACCAAGCGGCGGAGCAAGCGGTGCAGCCGGAAGCCACGCCAAGCATGATCTGTATTATGCCGGAGCAACCAACTGCCAGAAGTGCCATTCCAATAACACTACTTTTGCCCACGCCACCAGCGCTGGAAAGCGCAATCTGATTATCAGTTTTGCTGCTGCGCCTAACAACGGCAGCGGTTCTTATTCCGGTCCGCTAAATGACTACCTCCCCAGCCAGACCAACGTTTTCGGCAACTGCAGCAATCTGTACTGCCACAGCAACGGCAAAAAGGCTCTCGGCAACTTCTCGACCAATGCTGTCGCAACCTGGGGAAGCAGCCTGACCTGCAAGGGTTGCCACAAATCGGACAACGCCTCCGGCGATACGATGGCCACCGGCAGCCATGCCAAGCATGTCAATGCCGCCAACCTGAACACGATCGCTTGCGCCAAATGCCATGCTGCCACTGCCAACAACAGCATGACGATCATCGATCCGGCCAGCCACGTCAACGCCAAGGTCAACATCAAGTTCAACAGCCTGACCACAGCCGTTAACGGCACTTACGGCGGACAGGCGACACCTTATGCCAAAGATCCGGGAACGGCCTTCGGACAGTGTAACAATGTTTATTGCCATTCCACCGTACAATCAGGGGCAACCGGCACCGGAGCGCCGGTTTACAAGACTCCCACCTGGGGCAATGCCGGCACCGGCGCTTGCGGCAGCTGCCATGAGGGGGATAACGGCCACTCTTTCGGCTCGATCATGTCCACCGGCAGCCATACCAAGCACCTGGCGCTCTCTTTTGGCGGAACTTCAGATGTTATGAAGTGCGCCATCTGCCACAATATCGGCGGCAAGACTTTGACTTCGGGTGCAAGCTGCGATGCGACTTTCTGTCATAGCGCGGCAAATACGACTCACGCCAATGGTAAAATTGACATCATCATCAATCCTTTCTACGGTACCGGCACTTATAACGGTTCTCAGCTTCCCCGGGCCGGTTTCAATACCTGCTCCAATGTTTCCTGCCATTACAATACAACGACGCCGGTCTGGGGCACGGCTACCCCGATCAACTGTTTCGGCTGCCATTCCCTGGCGGTGCTGATGGCCAGCGGTTCACATGCCAAGCATATCAGCAACAGCCTGACCCCGACCATGTACAACTATACCGCCAACCGCTCAACCGCCGGGGAATATAACTTCGGCTGTTCCAACTGCCATCCGGTTGCAATTTCCAACCATATGAACGGGGCGGTCAATGTGACCCTCAAGAAGGATGAGGCGGGCGTCGGCTCCCTGCGCAGCAAGAACAGCGCGACCGGAATCGGGATCGGCTTTGTCAACAGCGGCATTACCGGCACGACCAAGACAAACGTGGTCTGTTCGGCCGCTTACTGCCATAGTAACGGCAATGCGGCGGCGCTGGTGTATGCCACTACTCCCAACTGGTACGGCGGCACCTTTACCGGCGACCGCTGCGCCAATTGCCACGGCAATGCGCCTAACAGCAGCATCGCCGGTTCAAAGTCCCATTACAACACCAAGTTCCTCGGTTACACCAGCACGGCTGGCGGGCATCAGATCGGCATCCATGCCATGAAGATCTACAGCAGTCCGAGCGGACTGGCCAGCGCCGGAACAACCGGCAAAAGCAGCCACGGCAACTCCGGCACATCCACCACCATCAGCTGCAATGTCTGCCACTATGCAACCGTCACCACGGCCCGCAACGACAGCAACCCGGTCTGCCTGACCTGTCATGTCAGCGGCAACTCGGTCGGCGCCCAGTTCGGCAATCTGGCGACAATTGCCGACAAGTCGATGCACGTGAACGGCTCAGTCAACATCGCCTTCCAGCCGGTCAGCATCAAGTCCAAGGCTCAGATGAGGACGGTCAGCTTCAATTTGTTGCCATACAGCAGTGCATGGAAGCGAAATGTGGGGTATAAGGTCAGCGGTGCTTACGATTCCGCCAAGAATCCGCTTGACACCGCCAGCATGTGGAACAGCTCCACCAAAACCTGCTCCAACGTGGCCTGCCATAACGGACAGAGTGTCAAGTGGAGCGACAATGACGGAACTACCAACTGCATCAGCTGTCATACGGCACTCTAGCAAAATTGGACGAAACAGCCCCGGCCCGTTCAATACGGGTCGGAATAAAATTTTAAACCTTTACTCAGTTCGGGAGGAAGCAGCGCCATGGGAAGAATCATAGCTAAACAATTCAGTGGGATGAGTTTGCGGGCAAAGATCTGCATCGTGTTCACGCTGCTCATGGGCATCTTCCTGTACCAGGGTGTCATCAAGCCGCTGATTGGTGATACTGCCACCAACACCTACTATTTCAACAGTACGGCTGTGAATGTCGGCGCTGACGGCACTACCAGCACCAACCCGGGCACCGGCGGCAAAATTTCAATGGCGGTTGGTACATATACGACCCAGGGCAGGGTCAATGCAGCTTCCAGCACCAACTGGCAGGTTATGATTAACACATATGGACCGGCATACGGCGCCGCCCAGACACTGACTTCCCCAGCCGTAACCATCGGCACACGTGACCGCAACGGCACCGCCAACCTGATCTACTGGAAAGCGGACGTTTACGACTACAATCCGGCCGGGGCAGCCAACAACGGCCTGTTGCTCTGGTCTTCCACAGGTACCGACGAATCACACACTTCCGCCACCTCCCCTCAGCCATTAACGTTCAGCAACCCGGGTGTAAAAACCATTGCGGCAAATCACCGGCTCAAGGTCGTTATCTCATGCCGGATGACCAGCACCAACTCGCAAGCCCGTCTGTATTGGGGCGCCACCAACGGCACCGATTATTCGTTCATGACCGTTTCAGAGGCGGCAGCAGTCGCCAACTCCGTAACAGTCAGCAATCTTGCCGACTATAATGCGGGCGGCCTGACCTCGGTAATTCGCGGTCAGAACGATATCGCCATGCTCAGATTTGATCTATTCCAAAACGTTGCCAGTAACTGGACCGGCGGAAAACTGGACAAAATCGGTACCAATACTGTGCTGTCAGATGCTACTTTCTCAATTTACAAAGACGCCAACGGCAATGGCAGCTTCGAACCGACCGACACCCTGATCGGCGGGCCGTACTCATATACCCAGGCAACAGCCTCCGGTTACGTATTGACTGTTCCTCAGGTACTGACCACAACTCCGCAACGATACTTCATCACGTTCAATATTTCAGGTTCCGCCACCGCAGCAACGACAATCGGAGCACGAATAGTAGATAATTCCTATTTCACCGTCACCGCTGCTGCCGGAGCTAAAAACGTCACCAGCACCTCATCAAGCATGCCGAAAATAAACGGCACAGGAACCCCGGTGGTAAAGGTATACGCTGCGGATTGGGACGACACCAAGACGCTGCTGGTTCCTGAAACATCCGGCCCGACCGCTACCAACGCAGCGTGTATAGCCGGCAACGTTACAACCGCAGGCGGACTGGTCGGCCTGCTGAACTACCCAAACCACACCTGCTCCAGCGTCTCCGGCCGGTTTTACACTTCGAATCAGGCCAATAACAATTTCACGACCCTCTACTACAACGGCAGTAGTGGTTATTCGAGCATCATGACTCTGGTTAAAGCCACCTCGTTGACTTACCGCATCAGCACAACAACATCCGGCGGCACGTTCACGGCCACAATGTTCTACGTCAAGCCTGACGGCACCAGAGTAAACTCGCCGGTATCATCGACCTACACCGTCGCAGGACAGGTCAGTCAGATCATCAACATGACACTCGCCGGCCAGACTTTTGCTGACGTACCGGCCGGTTCACGCCTTGGGATCCAGATCGGTGTAAATCGCAGCGGCTGCGGAATTGGCCTCGGCAGCTCGGTCGGCGCCCAGCTGACTGTGGAAGAAACCGCAGCAGCAAATACGAATGTCGACATCGGCGACGGCTCCACCATCCCGAACGCCAACGTACTGGCTTCCTCAACTGACAACGTGGTGGACAGCTTCACGCTGAGCGCAACTTCCAATCGGACCGTGACCAGCGTTACAATAACCGGCAACGCCATGACCACTGCCGCTAACATTTCGAAAGTCTCACTGTATGCCGACAACGGAAACACCATCGGTGTACTGGATGCATCTGACACATTGATCGGTTCCACTTCTACTTTTGTTGGCAATAGTGCCACCATAACCGGACTTTCAGAAGCGATCGGCGGAGCTCCCAAACGCTATCTGGTAGCCTATGATATATCAGCAAGCCCATCAACCAATATCATTGTCAACGGCCTGGTAAGCGCGCTGGGCGGCGCAACTATCGGCAACAATACGGATGCCTCATCAGCCACACTCACGATCATTCCGACTACTACACTTACCAATGGAGCGGTGGAACCGGCCAATACCGTAATTTCTGCCAATGGTGCCGCTACAAACGTTGACGCATTCGGTTTAAAAGTCAACGGTGGAGCCAGCGACACCATTAAAGAGGTTACCGTAACACTCTCCACCAATACTCCTCCGGCGGATGGCAGCCTGATCTCTTCCAAAGTGGCTTCTGTGCAGATCGTCGACAAAAGCAACGGAACAGTTTACGGCACGCTGACAGCGCCGACCACCGGTGACGACTGGCAGATCGCCACGACCGGCCTTCTGGCAACCGTTGGAACCACTGAATGTTACGTTCGCATCACCCCTAAAACCAATGTTGTCAAAACTTACAACGTAAGCGCACTTGCCATATCAATTTCTCACACCAAGACCAGTTATGGTCTGGTAATCGCCGACACTACCAGCGGAACAGTTACCATCGATGGCGAAGCGCCTTCCAACCCTGTTCTGACAGCCGTCAGCGGAACAGCAGGTGGCGATATCAACCTGAGCTGGACCGCATCAACCGACACCAGCGGACTTCATCCAACCTTGGCTTACAAAGTGGTGCGCGGTGCCGGCAACGCGCCGCCACCAACCAGTTGTTCGACCGGCACAGTTGTATATCAAGGCACCAGCCGGAATTTTGCCGATACCGGATTGAGTGTTGCGCAGATGTACGGTTACCGGGTTTGTGCCACCGATGTGGCGAACAACACTAATGCGGGAGCAAAGGCATCCGCAGTTGCCGGGATTCCCACCGACTGCACCCAGCCTCCCACCATAACTGTAAATCCTTCATCAGCTTACATAAAGCCTGGCACCCAGACCCAGATGACGGTCGGCGTCAGCAACAACGATACCGGCGCCTGCGCAAACAGCACCTTTGTCCTATCGATTGTGGGCGCTGAAGACAGCGTCAACTTTACAACCCCTTCGACCTTTTCAGCCAACAACCTGTCCCTCTCCTCCAATAACGGAGCACAGGCCGTCACACTTACCATCACTGCCAAAGCAGGCGCAGCCCAGGGCGCGATCAACACATTCCGCGTTGCGGCAAGCAAAAACGGCGGTGCCGCAGTTCAAAGCCCTGACATCGTAAGCGCTACCGTCAGCAACTACGGCGCAATGATTCACAGCAGTCTGCAGCTCGGTACCAAGAAATTCGGCGCCTGGGGAGCCAACTACAGCTGCAACACCTGCCATTCGGACAGCGGCAACAACATCAAACAGATCAAAAGCGTTATCAATACACCGATGGGCAATCGACCGGTTGTCTTTACCACCACATCAACTTCAACGGCTGTCACATCCGGCGTATTCGGCAACGACCATCGTGCCGGGACTGTCTCATCAAACGTCTGCGAAGTTTGCCACCACAACACCAGATTCCATCAGTACAGCGCCAGCAAAATTGCCTGGAAAGATCATAACAACAGTGGTGACTGCATCAGGTGTCATTCGCACAACAAAGGTTTTAAAGGCATCGCAATTGGAACCCTTTGCACTGACTGTCACGGTTACCCCCCGACAGCCAAAGAGGAGATGGTAAGCCCGGATACCAATGCACTCTACCCCTTTGCCACAAATCCGGGAGCCCACGACAAACATAACAAACGGAATCTGCAATGCATGGTCTGCCACAGCAACGGCAACCACATCGGTAGCAGCACCCCGGCCGGCAATAACCAGATCAATATGGGCTTTGCTATCAACAACACCAACTATCCCGGTTTTGCCAACAGCGTAACGACCGGCACCTTTACCGGAAACAACCTCAGCAACACCTATCTCTGGTCAGCAGCACCCGGGACCACGGTCCTGACAGCACCCAACACCACTACCTGCAACATCTACTGCCACGGCTGGTCTGGCGGTGGCGGCTACAACAACGTAGTATCTTGGACCGGTATTAATCAGGTCGGCTGCGGTTCCTGCCATGATGCAACCGGCGACGCCCCTCCCCCCGGCGGCAGCCACATGCGCCACGCCAGCACATCACCGGGCGGCAACGGCACTCCATGCACCAAATGCCACGGCAGCAAGTTTGCCAACTTCTCGTCCAGCGTTGGCCACCTGAACGGCAAAGTCGAGTGGGATCTTTCGGCTGTTTCACCGACCGCTCTCTACAAAGGGGCCAACAAAGGCAACACCGGCACATTGGCGCCATCCGCATCCTACGGAACCTGCTCCAATCTGTATTGCCACAGTAACGTCCAGTCGGCCAACGGCACCGCCGGTCCGACCGTTTACAGCACTCCCACCTGGGGCGGCGTCACAACCTGCAACAGCTGTCACGGCAATCCAAATACAACCGGCGGCCACCCGCAGCATGTCAGCGATGCCGTAACCGGTTTTGACTGCCGCATCTGCCACGGCAGCGGCGGAGACGCAAACTCGTTAAACCATGCCAACGGCAAGATTGATTTTGACTTTGAGGGATTGGGAGCCAATACGACTTATTCCTACGGCGCCTTCAAGCTGCCCGGCACAGGAGCTTACGGCACATGTTCCAACAGCAACTGCCATGGCCGAAGAACAATGACCTGGGGACCAGCCACAGCAACACCGCTCTGTGAAAAATGCCACGGTTCGGCTTCGACTCCCGCCTTCTACAGCACCGCCGGACCTGGTTCGCCGACTACAGGCGTCAAAACCGATCCGCAGGTTGGAGCTCATGATCAACACATCAAATCCGCTCCTTACAACTTTGCAACCGCCTCGGATTGCAGCGCCTGCCACCAGAAACCGGCCGGACCTTATTCTCCGGGACATATTGATGATGCCGTACCGGCCGAGATGACCTTTGGCACGATTGCCAGCAGCGGCACCCAATACAGCAACTACACCAGTCTTCCCAAATACGACTATGCAACCAGACAATGCAGCAATGTCTGGTGCCACGGCGGCGGCATGAACTCCAACACCGGCAGCGGTCTATATGCATCAGCAGTTGTGGATGGAGGAACTCTCGGCACCCCGACCATCCCGACCTGGAACACGCCGTTCCTGACCGGTAACGCAGCTACCGATTGCACCCGCTGTCACAGTTACCCACCACCGGCGCCACTGCCGGGTTACACCCACTACGGACTGACTGTGGGCATTGACTGCATGGGCTGCCACAAACATCTCAATTCAACCGCGACCGGCTTTACCGATCCTTCTCTGCACATAAACGGAAGGATTGACAGCTGCAATACCTGCCACGGCAGACCGCCAACCGACGTGGCAACTCTGGCCAATCCGCCGATCAACGCACTTAACCCGGGATTTGCCGGTGCGCATAATGCCCACTTCCTGAACCCGAATATCGGAAGTAACTGCAACACCTGCCATAACAATTACACGCCTGCCATGCCGAGCAATCAACTCGAAATTGGCTTCAATGGCTTCGGTGGCAAGGTCACCACAGGTACCTTCTATGGGTACTCAACACTTACTAATACGGTTTATGTTTCCTCCAGCGTTGGTACTACTGTCCGCAGAAGCAACAACGCGGCTCTGGTAAATGCCTGTTCCAACCTGTATTGCCACGGTGGCGGAACCGCAACTCTGGCTCCTCTCGGCGGCGGCAGCAACATCCAGCCGGATTGGGAATTGGGCAATGACGAAGCAACCTGCGGATCGTGCCACGGTGTCACATCCACCACCTATGTCACCCGCGGCTCACATGGACGGCATGCCGGGACCGGCGCCGGACAACTTGGACTGCATTGCGCCAACTGCCACGGCAAGAAAGAAAACAACTACCATGTCAACGGCAAAGTCGAATGGCAGTTCTATTCATCAGTCCTGCGCATCAGCCCGACCGCCAGCTACACACCGGCTACAGGAACGGCCGGCCAGAGCGGCAATACCGGCAACCTGGCTCCGAGCGCAGTCTACGGCACCTGCTCGGTATACTGCCACAGCGACGGCAAAGGCACTTATAAACCGGTCCAATGGGGCAGTGGTGCACTTAACTGCGGCAGCTGCCACAACGACCAGACTGTTTCACCGACCGGCAGCCACCTCAAGCACGTGACGACTTACGGCATCTCCTGCGCGATCTGTCACAACGGCGCCGGTTCCGGAACAGTAAAACATGTCAATGGAACGATCGACATCATCTTCAATACCGGCGTCGCTGGAGCATCCGCAACCTACAGCGCGGGTAACTGCACCAACATCG
Source organism: Geobacter sp. (assembly GCA_009684515.1). Taxonomy (GTDB): domain Bacteria; phylum Desulfobacterota; class Desulfuromonadia; order Geobacterales; family Pseudopelobacteraceae; genus JACRCG01. Next base: position 138,067 of record WKKS01000005.1, on the reverse strand, counting down.
CCTGCCATGACAATACCTCCACACCTGGCCTGATCTGGGGCAATGCCGGAACCCTGACCACCCACCCCGCCAACTGCATCGGCTGCCATGGCGGCTCGGTAAATACCAGGGAAGCGATCATTCCGCAATTCGCCGGTCAGTCGCACCATGTCCAGGGAGCAACACTGAGCAAGGTTACCTGCTACGCTTGTCACCTTGAGGCAGACAGCAGCGGCAACATCAACACTACCTATCACAACAAGACCGCCAACCAACCGGTCAATCTGGTAATTTGGGGCGCTGGTTCAAGAACCACCGGCGCCGGCTTCATCACCTACTCTGCCACCGGTTCGGCCGCTGGCAAGAGAACGCAATACACCAAGCTTAACAGTCATTGCCTTGGCTGTCACAACCTGCAGAACAGCACTACCACACCGATCAATCCCTTCGGCGACGGCAAGAATCCGAAGAGCTACGCTTGGGACGCGAAGAGCATCGCAGAGCGCTACAATCAGTCTACAACAACCACATGGGGCAAATACGCAGCAACAACCAACGCAGCTCAGAAAAACATAACCAAAACATTCTCCGCACACGGCAGTGCTACAAACAACAAGCGCGGTTGGGATACAACAAACGGCGTTGACGGGGTAATCACAAACACCAGCGGCAGTGTCAATGTTGTCTGCTTTGACTGCCACAACTCTCACGGCACCAGCGCAACCGGCATTATGAGCAGCTATTCCAGCGCAACCGGGCGCAACAAAGGCGGTATTTTGAAATCCACAACCAATGCAAAGGGTGGTTACACAGCAACCTATGCGCCAAAGGCTGGCGGCAGTGCGGCAGAACCTAGTAAAAATGCCTACAACGCCGGCGCAGCACTCTGTTTTGATTGTCACAATACTGCCACTGCTTCAGCAACTGCTCCATGGGGTTACAACAGCACCTTTGGCGCAACCCAAGCCATTTTCGGCTACAGGGATGCCCCATACTTCGGCAACAACTCCTTCGGTACTGGCACCAGGTATCCTTACAAAAACCTGAGTTCTGCTATCAGAAGCTCCAAGATAAATCATGGCGGTCATTTCGGCGCCAGCTCCCCGCTGACAACTGCGGTGGCCAAGCCAATCAACGGCCTCTGCACACCTTGTCATGATCCACACGGGATAACGCCAAATACCGCGTTTGTGTCCGATCAGAATTATGCTGTACCTCTTCTGAAGGGCACCTGGATGACATCACCTTATAAAGAGGATGTGGCGCCAGTTAACGTGAATGAGGTTAGAGGCGGCACAAATGAAGCCAGCAGCAATGGTGTTACAGGCGGTTCGACCAGCAAGCCGATCAGACAGCTTGTCGGCAGCACTCCAATGTATTTTATCGACCAAAATACTTTCGGCACGACTTCATTCAACACTCTGTCAAACCCGAACTACGGATCTGCCCAGAATCCTCCAAGTTGGTCTTTCCCCAACGCGGCAAACCGCATAACCCAGACTGACGCACAGTTTGCAGGTCTTTGTATGCAGTGCCACACAAAGGCGGCTCTGGCACCCAAGGCCGGTCTGGCAGTAGCTCCAGATGCTTGGAAGTCGGTTTCCAGAATCCATGGGACAGTCAAGGGCTGGGCAACTACGACGGCCGGCAGCGATGGTAATGCCAGCAATGCAATTCATTCATACAGCTGTTCCAAGTGTCATTCACCGCACAACTCGAACCTGCCTAGACTGATGGTGACCAACTGTCTCGACTTTAACCACAGGGGAAGGGTTGTATCTGGTGGAACAATCAGTGCTACAAATGGAACTTCTGCCGGTAGTGGTGGAGGCACGAGCATTGCCGGAAGTGGACATCAGATAGTCACCGGCAATAAAGGGGACGGAAGGGGACGGTACCCAGCCGGCGGCAACATGAGAACCAACAACAACAAAGATCAAAACCCGGGGGTTTGGTTCTTTGGCCTTAGCGCTTCCGGTTCATCCGGAGTTTTCAGAAACTGCCATGGCACTGCCACTGGTGCAGGTGCTGCAGGCTATCCAAACAACCAGCAGTGGAACAACAAAACGCCGTGGTAGAAACCAGTGTTTTTTTGTGAAACAGCGCTGTTGCGCAGAAAGGAGAGATGATCATATGAAGAAACGTACCTACATCAAACCAAGAATAGTTGGTTCGGCAAATGTTCATCCTTGCTGATAACTGATTCTACGCATGTCACAAAGGTGAGACGGCAGCCAAGTCTCACCTTTGCAATTTGTACTGAGGATCTGGCAAATCTACATATATAATGAATCTTCCAAGCGGTAAGACACCGAACCAAACTGCTGCGAATCAGTGCGCCTAACAACATAAATGCTCCAAAAATCACCAGTCACACACATCGGGAGGCTTCATGAATCTGCAACACTTGCTGGCAACAATTCTGGCCACCATCTTTTGCGCTCAGGCGTACGCCCTGGAGCTTCCGGAAGAGGCGCGGAAAATGCTGGATGATCTTGGCCCACCTGATGTACAGCAACAAAACAATGGGAAACTATTCAAGTGCAACTTTGGCGGTACGAAGCGAGTGACAATTTCACTTCTTGGTGATGCGACAATATTCAACGCCGATTATAATAACTGTCGGGAACAGGGCATCACACGCGACGGTAGTTACAAGCTCATGATCCAGAATGGTGAGATCATTGGTAAAACATCAAAAAGGTCTATCAATGGCGAACTGTTTGACGCCGTTCGTGAAAATAAGATCGAAATAGTCCGCAAACTAATCAAACGCAAAGCTGATGTTAATTATTCAGAGAGCATTCCCACTGCCAATCAAACCTATATCGACGACTGGACACCCATTATGTGGGCGTCATTTAATGGCAATACCCAAATGATCAAGCTGCTCGTAAAGAACGGTGCATGGGTTAATTACATGAACAGCGATGTAGTTAACCCACTCTGGTTGGCGGCCAACAATGGGCACCTCGGGGCGGTCAAAGAACTTATAAAAAGCGGTGCTTATATTAATAATCGAAATAGCGAGAATGTTACACCTTTGATGACTTCAGCTATGCAAGGCCATTATGCTGTAGCTAAGTATCTCATTGACTCAAAAGCTGACCTCAACCTAGTTCACAAAGACAACGACGGCGATAGCGCCCTGATGTTTGCATTGGGCATGAGACATGCGGATGTTGCACAACTTTTGATTGATTCTGGCGCTGACATAAATATCCGGAATAAATTTGGAGTGACAGCGCTGATGATTGCGGTTACAGAAGGAAATGAAGAAATAACAAAAATCCTTCTTGATAAAAAGGCGGATTTCGGTCAAAAGACCAAAAATGGCATGACAGTACTTGATATTGCCAACGGAAAAGGTTATTCAAAAATTGTAGAAATGATTAGATCAGCTGAGCAGGCAAAATAACTTTAGTTCAGGGGGCATTATGACATGGAAAAACAGCAAGGGATTTACACTCATTGAGGTCATCGTTGTAGCGGCGATCATAGCCATATTGGCCGGCATACTTGTTCCGATGATTTTCAGTCAGATTGATGAGTCGAAAAAGTCGCGGGCGGTCGGTGACACCAAATCAATCATGAGCTCCATTCTCACATTCAAAAAAGATATGGGTAAATGGCCGATCTCGAATCTTCCCAATGGATGCATAGAAAATATTGATATGCTTACATCGACTGGCAACTCCCCCAATGCATTTCCTGCGGGGTGGAACCAGGCCAATCCAAGTACACTATCGGAACATCTGGTCAACGCCAACGCATGTTATCCAAATTCGGTTTGGAAAGGCCCTTATATGGCTGGAATCGGCGCTGACCCATGGGGCAACAGTTACATGATCAATGCGGATTCATTTGCCATTCCGGCCAATGCTGTCTGGATTCTGTCGGCCGGCCCTAATGGCGGGATCGAAACGACTCCCACAGATACGGTGCCACAGGGTGATGATATTGGAGTAAGACTGAAATAAGATCCAATCCGCATATTTTTGCGTAAATCCTTATCTTAGGCAGGCAGGGACCCCGATGTTATTAACTATCATTGGGGTTCTTCATTTTGAGCCAAGCTGTACAAACATGGCAGTTTCCCACACCAAATATCAAGCAGGAGAAAGATATTTATGAAGTTTAAAACTTTACCCTTGTTAGTCATTACAGCACTCCTGAGCATCCCAGCAGTCTCCCACTGCTACGAGTACGACCAGGAGGCTACTTCCAACTTAATGATAGAAATGATCAAAGACCTGGGCGGCCTTGACCAGGTGAGCAAAAACAGCGGAAAGACCATGCGTTGCAGCTATGGCGGAAGCAGAAATGTTTCAATAGTCAAACGCAATCCGATCACTACTTACAGGGGAGATTACAGGAACTGCCGCGAAAAAGGCTCTACCAGAGACGGCCTTTATGAAATCATAATAAATGGCAACGAAATCATCAGCAGCAACTCGACGCGCTCCATAAACGGTGATCTCCTGGACGCGGCCATGCGGGGGGATGCTGGCACTGTAAAAAAACTGATCAAAGCCAAAGCGGATGTTAACTACACTGAGAGTATTGAAATCAGCGAAGGCGGATATATTGATGAAATGTCTCCGTTGATGTTGGCCGTTATGTCTGGCAATCTGGATACGGTAAAGCTGCTGGTTTCAAATGGCGCCTGGCTGAACTATATGAACAGCCTGGCAGTCAATGCACTCTGGATCTCCGCAAATACCGGCAACGTTGAAATCGCAAAATATCTGGTGCAACACGGAGCCTATGTCAACAACCGGAACAGCGAAGATGTCACACCATTGATGTCGGCTGCGATGAACGGCCATTTGGAGATAGTTAAACTTCTTGTTTCCGCAAAAGCAAATTTGAATGATGTTCATAAAGATGGTGATACGGCCCTGATGTTCGCACTGGCCCGGAAACATAGTGACATAGCCCGATTTCTAATTAATACTGGCGCTGACTTGAATATCACCAACAAGTTTGGAGTAACGGCTCTGATAATTGCTGCGGCGGAAAATAACGAGGATATTACAAAAGAACTGCTGGATAAAAAGGCGAATCCGGCAGCCGTAACGGCTGATGGTAAAAGTGCGCTGGATATAGCTGTAGCTAAAGGACATTCCAAGATCGCAGATATGATTAAAAAGTCTCTGTAACATAAGATTAATGTCAATCCGGGCCATCATGACTTGATCATATGGCCCGGATTATTTTCGTACTTACAGTATACAGTTATTAAACAAACAGACCGGCCAAATAGCCACACTCAGTAGACATTTTTATTTGCAACCCGTCGCCAAAAGCCACATTTCAAACTTTATTATCATCAAAAAACACTTTACACATCTAACCAGAAGCGACTGAATTATTTGAGTTTTTTTCAACAGCCCCGCCTTAAAAACATTAATTCCATACAATCCCCATAAAGATCAACCAATACAATTGGCGTTTTTCGTGCATCAGAGTCTGTCAGTAAATAATTTGACATCATAATCATTCGCGCACTTTTCCATTAAGAACACTAAATACCGGTTCCACTACTTAAAACGGGGTCTATTATGAAACTGTTACCAGCAGTGATATTCGCCGCTTTATTTGCGATCACTTCCATACCAGTTGAAGCCGTTGCCGCATTGCAATGCAACGATTGCCACGGCACCTCCGGTCCGACCGACTATCGTCCGCTGGACTCGGCCACCCGCAATGTCAACACCGGCGGCTTCCAGGGCAACCACCGCACACACCTGGGTGCCGGAGCGGCAGTGTCCAGTTGCACCATCTGCCATGGCAATGGAGTCAATGTTTCCACCTACCCTTCCAACCACAGAAATGGACGGATTGAGATGGTGTCAAACGTTAATAATTCACCCAAAGCGGGGGGCGCTTTATACAGTAAGGGAATCTTCTTCAACCAGACATCAGTGCCGGTTTTGGGTACCTGTTCCAATGTAAATTGTCACTTCGAAGCGACTACCCCGGTCTGGGGAAACACGGCATTCACCTCGCCAAATGACTGCAACAAGTGTCACGGCATGCCACCAAGCGGCGGAGCAAGCGGTGCAGCCGGAAGCCACGCCAAGCATGATCTGTATTATGCCGGAGCAACCAACTGCCAGAAGTGCCATTCCAATAACACTACTTTTGCCCACGCCACCAGCGCTGGAAAGCGCAATCTGATTATCAGTTTTGCTGCTGCGCCTAACAACGGCAGCGGTTCTTATTCCGGTCCGCTAAATGACTACCTCCCCAGCCAGACCAACGTTTTCGGCAACTGCAGCAATCTGTACTGCCACAGCAACGGCAAAAAGGCTCTCGGCAACTTCTCGACCAATGCTGTCGCAACCTGGGGAAGCAGCCTGACCTGCAAGGGTTGCCACAAATCGGACAACGCCTCCGGCGATACGATGGCCACCGGCAGCCATGCCAAGCATGTCAATGCCGCCAACCTGAACACGATCGCTTGCGCCAAATGCCATGCTGCCACTGCCAACAACAGCATGACGATCATCGATCCGGCCAGCCACGTCAACGCCAAGGTCAACATCAAGTTCAACAGCCTGACCACAGCCGTTAACGGCACTTACGGCGGACAGGCGACACCTTATGCCAAAGATCCGGGAACGGCCTTCGGACAGTGTAACAATGTTTATTGCCATTCCACCGTACAATCAGGGGCAACCGGCACCGGAGCGCCGGTTTACAAGACTCCCACCTGGGGCAATGCCGGCACCGGCGCTTGCGGCAGCTGCCATGAGGGGGATAACGGCCACTCTTTCGGCTCGATCATGTCCACCGGCAGCCATACCAAGCACCTGGCGCTCTCTTTTGGCGGAACTTCAGATGTTATGAAGTGCGCCATCTGCCACAATATCGGCGGCAAGACTTTGACTTCGGGTGCAAGCTGCGATGCGACTTTCTGTCATAGCGCGGCAAATACGACTCACGCCAATGGTAAAATTGACATCATCATCAATCCTTTCTACGGTACCGGCACTTATAACGGTTCTCAGCTTCCCCGGGCCGGTTTCAATACCTGCTCCAATGTTTCCTGCCATTACAATACAACGACGCCGGTCTGGGGCACGGCTACCCCGATCAACTGTTTCGGCTGCCATTCCCTGGCGGTGCTGATGGCCAGCGGTTCACATGCCAAGCATATCAGCAACAGCCTGACCCCGACCATGTACAACTATACCGCCAACCGCTCAACCGCCGGGGAATATAACTTCGGCTGTTCCAACTGCCATCCGGTTGCAATTTCCAACCATATGAACGGGGCGGTCAATGTGACCCTCAAGAAGGATGAGGCGGGCGTCGGCTCCCTGCGCAGCAAGAACAGCGCGACCGGAATCGGGATCGGCTTTGTCAACAGCGGCATTACCGGCACGACCAAGACAAACGTGGTCTGTTCGGCCGCTTACTGCCATAGTAACGGCAATGCGGCGGCGCTGGTGTATGCCACTACTCCCAACTGGTACGGCGGCACCTTTACCGGCGACCGCTGCGCCAATTGCCACGGCAATGCGCCTAACAGCAGCATCGCCGGTTCAAAGTCCCATTACAACACCAAGTTCCTCGGTTACACCAGCACGGCTGGCGGGCATCAGATCGGCATCCATGCCATGAAGATCTACAGCAGTCCGAGCGGACTGGCCAGCGCCGGAACAACCGGCAAAAGCAGCCACGGCAACTCCGGCACATCCACCACCATCAGCTGCAATGTCTGCCACTATGCAACCGTCACCACGGCCCGCAACGACAGCAACCCGGTCTGCCTGACCTGTCATGTCAGCGGCAACTCGGTCGGCGCCCAGTTCGGCAATCTGGCGACAATTGCCGACAAGTCGATGCACGTGAACGGCTCAGTCAACATCGCCTTCCAGCCGGTCAGCATCAAGTCCAAGGCTCAGATGAGGACGGTCAGCTTCAATTTGTTGCCATACAGCAGTGCATGGAAGCGAAATGTGGGGTATAAGGTCAGCGGTGCTTACGATTCCGCCAAGAATCCGCTTGACACCGCCAGCATGTGGAACAGCTCCACCAAAACCTGCTCCAACGTGGCCTGCCATAACGGACAGAGTGTCAAGTGGAGCGACAATGACGGAACTACCAACTGCATCAGCTGTCATACGACGCTTTAGAATCAGCCTCGCCTCCGCCTTAAATGCGGGAGGGTTTCAGATATAGTCTTTCACACAATTCAGGAGGAAGCGCCGCCATGGGAAAAATAATCGCCAAGAAGTTCAGTGGGATGAGTTGGAAGACAAAAATCGGTATCGTGTTCACGCTGCTTATGGGAATTTTCCTGTACCAGGGAGTGATCAAGCCGCTGATCGGAGTCACAGCCACAAACACCTACTACTTTACCCGCGATTCCTCGGCGGTCAATCTTGGTGCTGACGGAAGCACCAACACTACTTCAACCCTGGGCGGCAAGATTTCAATGATCAAGGGAACACCCTACTCAACATCAAGGAGTGTTACCGCCTCTTCCAATACATCCGAACAAACCATGATGAGAGCCTACGGGCCGGTCTATTCAACCACACAAACTCTAACCGCCCCGGCGGTCACAATCGGCGTCCGGGATCGTAACGGTACAACCAACAACATCAACTGGAAGGCTTATGTTTATGCCTACAATCCGTCCGGCGCTGCCAATAACGGCACTCTATTATGGACTTCCAACACCATGGAGGCACACCCCTCAGTCCAAACACCACTGGAATTCACGTTTACCAATCCAGCCCCGAAAGACATCCCGGCCGGACAACGGGTCAAAGTTGTCATAACATGCCAGATGGCAAGTACCTCTTCTTCGGCCCGCTTCTACTGGGGCAACAGCACAAACTACGCTTTCTTCACCGTATCAGAGGCACCTTATGTGGCAAACTCGCTGACGGTCAACAACTTGTCCGACTACTACAATGGCCAGCTCACCACCGTAACCCAGGGTGACAGCAACGTGCCCATGCTCCAGTTCGACCTGTATTCCAATGTCGGCGGCGGAGCGACCTGGTCTGGCGGCAAACTTGACAAGATCGGCACCAATACCAGCCTGTATGTCAACGATGATGAGCCGGGCGATGTTTCGTTCACGATCTATAAGGACACGGATGGTGACGGACTGTTCAAAAGTTCGGACACGGCAGTTGGCGGGCCTTACGACTTCAGCCAACTCAATGGCCAGACTTACACCCTGGCGACTCCCCAAACGATCACGTCTACTCCGGTACGCTACTTCATCGTTTTCAATATTCGCAGAAACGCCGCCTACAATACTACAGCGGGAGCCAGAATAGCCGACAGCTCTTACTTCACGGTCACAGGTGCATCTGGCGGAGTGACCAATGTCACCAGCACATCCTCTTCCACTCCGAACATCCAGTTCGGCGGTGTGGCGGTTACCAAGAATTATCCGGCTGACTGGGATTTGGGAACTTCATTGGTGGGTATTTCAGAAACGGGAGCGGAAAGCATCACTGACTCATCCTGTATCACCAGAAACACAGCCGGCTCTAACTTCCCGCTTACAGGCCTGCTCAATTACCCGATCCACAGCTGTACCAGCGTCGCCGGACAGGGATATTCTACGACCACCGCCCAGTCGGATTTCATCAGACTTTATTTCGGCGGTTCCGGTTACAAATCAATCATGAAAACCATCAAGGGGGGCTCTTTTGTCTATCGCCTCTACACCCCTAGCGGCGGCGGCACCGTCACATTCAGGCTCTTCTACGTAACAAGCGGCGGAGTCCGGGTCAATTCACCGATAGCATCCACATACACAGTTGGCAATTCGATCAGCCAGACCATTACAACCTCACTGGCGGGGCAGGATTTCAGCAACGTGCCGCTCGGCGCACGTCTTGGAATCCAGATCGGCGTTACCGCCAACTGCCGCATCGGCCTGGGCAGTTCGGTCGGGGCCCAGCTGACTGTGCAGGAAACAGCGGCAGAGAATGAGAACGTGGATGTCGGTAACGGTTCCAATGTGGCAAACGCCAACGTGTACGCATCCTCAGCTGACAAGGCGATTAACAGCTTCACTCTCACTGCAGCCAAGCCCAAAACCGTCACGGCCATAACCGTAACCGGCAATGCCATGTTCAACAGCACCAACATCAAAAATGTCAAGCTGTATGCCGACACAGGCACGCTCGGCGTCCTGGATGGCGAAGCGCCTCTCGGTTCGACCACTACCATCAGCGGCAACAGCGCCACCATATCCGGCCTTTCACTGGCAGTCAGCACCGGTATAAAACGATTCCTGGTGAGCGTCAGCATCAATGACGCCCCCAACACCAACGTAATCCTCACCGCCCTCGTCAGTGACGTCACCGTCGCAACGACAGGTACAGTGGGAGTTAACAGCGACAGCGCATCCGGCACTCTGACCATCCTTCCCACTACAACGCTCAGCGACTTCATCACGTCGGAACCACCTGTCGTAATCATCCCTTCCGGAGCAGGCGCAACCAAGGTTGATGCCTTCGCCATTAAAACCAATGGTGGTGTCAATGACACCATCAGCAACGTGACAGTCTCGATTTCAACAACCAGTACGCTCCCTCCCGGAAAACTGATTTCGGCCTATGTATCCAGGGTTGACATACTCAACAGCTCCGGCACGTCACTTGGTCATCTGACAGCCCCGACCCAGCTTGATAACTGGCAGATATCAACCACCGGCCTTGCCGCCACGCAGACCAATACCGAGTATTTTGTGGCGATAACTCCAAAACCAAACCAGAGCATCACCCTCAACGTCAAAGGCAGGGTCACCGCCTTATCTCACTCGCGAATCACCAATAATCTGGTGGTGAATGACACCGGCAGCTCCACCATCATCATGGATCAACTCCCGCCAACTGAACCGACCCTGTCGGCTGTCACCGGCACCTATCACAACGACACCGACCGCGCTGAAATCGATCTTAACTGGATCGGTTCCACCGACGCCAGCGGCAGTGCAGTCAGCTACATACTGGTACGCGGACTGGGTAATGCGCCGGCTCCCCGCAATTGCACTGCGGACGGCACAAAGACGTTTGCAGTTTACGCCGGCAACGCCCTCTCCTACACAAACAAAGGACTGGATGAAGGTGTTTCCTACGGTTACCGTGTTTGCGCGGTAGATTCAGTCGGCAACATCAGCGATGGTTCCACCAAGTCAACCACGGCCAGCATCAAGAACCGTTGCACGGAAATTCCGGAGCTGGTTATCAACCCGATGAACTCGCATGTCAAAGCGGGCAATTCCGTTTCCTTGGCGGTCGGCATAACAAACAAGGACACCGGTGTCTGCCCGGCCACCACCTTTACGCTATCAATTGTCGGCCCTGGCACCGACGCGGCTGACAGCAACTTCACGGCATCCTCATTTGTTGACGGGCTTTCCTACGTGATACCCACCAACCGGGGATCAAAATACACTCAACTTGTGATTACCGCCAAACCGGGAGCAGCGGAGAAAGCCGTCAAAACTTTTCATGTCAAGGTAACCAAAAGCACCGATCTCAATTCAACCACTTGCGCAGACCCGGTTTACGTAGTTGTGAACAAATTCGGGGCGATGACCCACAGCAGCCTGCAGCTGGGCACAAAATATGGGTCTTGGGGTATGGATTATAATTGCAGCACCTGCCATAACCCCAACAGCAGCAACATCAAACAGGTCAAGGATGTCATTCAGACTCCGACCGGCAGCCGCACCGTCAAGTTTTCAATTATTTCCACAGCCACAAACGCCAATGTCGCCGGTGTATTCGGCAATGACAACCGGACCGGCACGGCAAGTTCCAATGTCTGCGAAGTATGTCATCACAACACCCGTTTCCACCAGTACAGTTCCAGCAAGATATCCTGGAAACAGCACAATAATAACGGCGACTGCATGGAATGCCACCCCCACCGCCTCGGTTTCAAAGCGGCACCCATCGTCGGTTCCTGCGACGATTGTCACGGCGACCCTCCCACAGTGGAAGCCGAGCTGGTCGTGCCCCCCACCAATGTCCTGTTTCCGTACGCGACAAATGCCGGATCTCATGCGAAGCATAAATCCCGTCAACTCAGTTGTCAGGCTTGTCACAGCAACGCCAACCATACTTCCAGCGCCATACCGGACAAAAAGCTGAACATGGGTTTCAGCATCAAACCGGCCAATTTTACCGGCTTTATAGGCAACATCTCCTCCGGCAAACTGCGCTCCTTGCCTCCCGGAAACGACTACACCTACCAGGGAGCGCCCGGCACAACCATCGAGCAGGCCCCCGCAACGATCATGACCTGCAATGTTTACTGCCACGGCTGGGAAGGCAATGGCGGCTACAACAGCGAACCGGCCTGGACCGGCATAACGCAAGTCGGCTGCGGATCATGCCACGCCGCCAGCAACGACGACCCACCCACCTCCGGCAGTCACCACAAGCATGCCAGTTCCGAGCCGGGCTTCGGCAACGGTATTGCCTGCGGCACGTGCCACGGCATGCGCAACTATTCCACCAGTTCCGCCCATATTAACGGCAATGTCGAATGGGATTTGTCAACCATTACCACCTCAGCCCTCTACAGAGGCGCCAACAAGGGCTCTACCGGCGCCAAAGCACCAACCGCGCCTGGCAGTTACGGTTCCTGTGCAAACCTGTACTGCCACAGCAATGTTGTGACGCCAAACAACAACGGGGTCGGAGCTCCAACTGTGTTCTCAAACCCGACCTGGGGCGGCACTACGACCTGCAACAGCTGCCACCAGGCCCAGCCCAACATGACCGGCGGACACCCGCAGCATGCAGGCAGCGGCGTAACCGGATTCGACTGCCGGATCTGCCACGGCAGCGGCGGTGACGCCAACCCATTGAATCATGCCAATGACAGGATTGACTTCAAGTTTGAAGGTCTCGGAGAAAACACCCACTACTCCTACAGCTCCTCAAAGATTACCGGTTCCGGCGTATACGGAAGCTGCTACAACAGTAACTGCCATGGTTCGAGAAGAGCTAAAGCGGATCTTAAATGGGGTGCTGAAACGGCCATTCCACTATGCGAAAAATGTCACGGTGCAGCCACCTCCTCCGGCGGCTTCTACAGCACGGCCGGCCCCAACAGCACCAAGTCAAATACTGATCCATACGTAGGCGCTCACTTCCGGCATATAACTTCGTCGGCTCCCTACAAATATTCGGCGAGCATCGTCTGCGCCAGCTGTCACTACAACCCAACCGGACCGTACAGCCCGGGACACATGGACACACCGCTGCCAGCTGAAGTCAACTTTGGCTCACTGGCCGCCAGCGGCCTACAGGGCACTTTCACCAGTGCGGCCCACCAGCCGACCTACAACTACGGCTCGAAGTCGTGCAACAACCTCTGGTGTCACGGCAGCGGCATGGCCTCCAACGAAGGGACCGGTGCATACGGTTCAATCGGCCCGATCGGCCAAGGATATGACGGCGGAACGCTGGGGTCACCCGCGCCAGCTGTCTGGAATGCGCCATTCCTGACCGGCGTCGGCACCAACGACTGCGTCAAGTGCCATTCCTACCCGCCACCAGCACCTGAGTCGGGTTACACGCATTGGGATGACAACAATAACAGACCATACATCGCCAACCAATGCATTCTTTGCCACAAACATGTGGACAGCACCGGCTATGGTTTTACGAAGCCTGCCTTGCATGTCAACGGAACCGTAGACAGCTGCAACACTTGCCACGGTCGTCCGCCAATCGATGAAAAGGGTTTGACAAATCCAGCCATTGGCGCCCTGACCGCCGGCTTTGTGGGAGCTCACCAGGCCCACTTCCTCAACCCGAGCATAAAAAGCGATTGCGGTGTCTGCCACTACAACTACACACCGGAAATGCCCAGCTATCAGCTAGAGATAGGCTTCAACGCCTACGGCGGCAAGGTTGTCAGCGGCACTTTCTACGGCTATTCAACACTTATGGCGGACAACTACACGCCTAAGATCACTTACAAATCAACCAATGCCGGCACTGTCGTACGACGCACCAACAGCGCCTCGTCGGTTAACACCTGTTCGAGCCTGTACTGCCATGGCGGCGGAACCAGCACTCTGGCGGCATTGGGTGGCGGAACCAACACCAAACCAAGCTGGGAGGGCGGATCTTCCCAGGCTGCTTGCGGTTCCTGTCACGGTGTAACCGGTGATACCTACAAGACCAGGGGTTCACACGGCGTCCACGTCGGCAAGGGCTACGGCATGCTGGGACTGGCCTGTTCCAACTGCCACGGCATCAAGGAAAACAATTATCACGTGGATGGAAAAGTCGAGTGGGAATTCTACTCCACAGCAAAGCGACTGAATCAGCTGGTTACAAATCCCGCCTACACACCGGCCTCCGGCAACGGAACTGCCGGAGTCAAAGGTTCCACCCTGAATCTTGCGCCGAGCGCAAGCTTCGGCACTTGCGCCGTCTACTGCCACAGCGACGGCAGAGGCAACTTTGCCAGCCCGCTGCCGGTATGGGGTGGACCACCTCTCAACTGCGGCAGCTGCCACATCAATCAGACTTCGACTTTTGACGGCAGCCACGAGAAGCATTCCAAGAGCTCCGCGCTCGGAGGCTACGGCATTGAATGCACCATTTGCCATTTGGGCTCGGGCTTCGCCTCAAGCAGACACGTCAACGGCACCATTGAGGTTATCTTCGACACCAGCGTTGTAGGCCCATCAGCGACCTACAACAGTGCCGGCAAAACATGCTTCAACATCCTCTGCCATGTCACAACTGCCACAACCGGCCCAACCTGGGGCGTCCCATCAACCGGCAACTACGACACCGGAACCTACAAACCAACCTGCATCGGCTGTCACAGCGGTGAAGTTGGCGCCCGTGCCGCGGTCATTCCACAGTTTGCCGGTCAGTCACACCATATCCAGGGCGTAACCATGAGCAACAGCTACTGTTACCCATGTCACCTGGAGGCGGCTGACACACTCGGCACCGTCAACCTCTCCCGCCACGACCGCACCGCCAACAAACCGGTAGATCTGGTTATTTGGGGTCCGGGTTCCAGAACCACCGGAGCGGGCTTTATTACCTACTCGGCCAATGGTTCTGCCGCTGGCAAGAGGGCACAATACGCCAAGCTAAACAACCACTGCCTTGGCTGCCATAACCTGCAGAACAGCACGACCACACCGATCAACCCCTTCGGCGACGGCAAGAATCCGAAGAGCTACGCCTGGGATGGCTTGAGCATAGCCGAGCGCTATACACAAGGCACCACCACAAACTGGGGCAAGGTCACCACTAACAATTCAGCCGCAAAAGGCACCACCAACAGCACCAAGGCCTACTCGGCCCACGGCCAGGCCAGCCTGAACAAGCGCGGCTGGAACACAACCGCTGATAACTACATCAACACCAGCGGCACAGTTAACGTAGTCTGCTTCGACTGCCACAACTCACACGGCACTGACGCCACAGGCATCATGAGCAGCTACTCCAGTGCCACAGGGCGCTATAAAGGAGCAATTCTCAAATCCACAACCAACGGCAAGGGTGGTTATACCGCAGATTACATGCCACTGACCGGCGGTGACGCCGCTGCGCCCAACAAGAACGCCTACAATCCGGGTGCTGCGCTCTGCTTCGACTGCCACAACAATGCTACTGCCAATTCAACAGTACCGTGGGGCTACAACGGCACTTTCGGCTCTAGCCAGGCAATTTACGGCTACAATGACACACCGAACTTTGCCGACGGCACCTTTGCCGCGACTCAGACCTATACCTACAAGGCCAGCAACGGCACTAACAAGGGCGGTCACTTCGGTCATTACACCACAATGACGACCCCAATAACAAAACGGAGTTTTGATGTTACACCGCAGAACGGCACAACCGCCATTAACGGGCTCTGTACTCCATGCCACGATCCGCACGGCGTCAGTCCATCGCTCGGCGCCAACCAGCCGTATGCCGTTCCAATGCTGAAGGGTACCTGGGTCACATCGCCATACAAGCAGGATGGTGCTCCGGCCAATACCAATGAGGCACGCGGTGGAGGCAGTAGAAAATCGGCACTGAACGTCGGCAGCACACCGGGTTACAAGATTGATCAGAATACGATGGGTGCCGCTTCAGGATCAACTGCCTGGACCTTCCCGGGCACGCCCAACACGCTGCAGAGCACAACTGATACACAGTTTGCCGGTCTCTGCACCGGTTGCCACGCCAAAGCCGATATCAACAACACGGCCGCCGTAACCAGCGCCGCCGGGAGCACCGGCAGCTGGAAATCGGTAACCAGGATCCACAACGCTGTCAAAGGATGGGCGGTAACGACCGGAACAGGCGGCAACAAGAGCAATGCGGCACATGCCTATACCTGCTCCAAGTGCCATACACCACACAACTCTCAACTGCCGAAACTGTTGGTAACCAACTGCCTGGATGTCAAGCACCGCGGTCGGGTGGCTTCCGGCGGCAGCATGTCGGCTCCGCAGGCCCAGAGCAGCGGTTCCAGCGGCGCCGGTACCGGTCGCTTCCCGCAAGGCGGCGGCGGCACAGGATCAAGGCCGAAATCCACTGCAGGTCAATGGTTCTTTGGCAAAGGAATAGAAAGCAGGGTTACTGCAACACAAAGCCAGACTCTCTGCCATGAAAGCGCAACTGCTGGAGGAGCGTACAATTCTGGCGCCGAACAGCTTTGGAACACTAAGTCGCCTTGGTAACAGTATGACGTCATTTGCACGATAGTGTGCGGAAAGGAAACCATCACATGAAAAAACGTAACTACATCAAACCGCGGGTTGTCGGCTCAGCAGATGTGCATCCCTGCTGATAAATAGCCCAAAACAACCAATAAAGGTGAGACTGCTGAGCAGATCTCACCTTTATTGGTTGATACAGGTTTGTGTTGGACAACTTTTATGGATTATGCTTTACCGGTTTATCGGGGAGAAGCTGGGGCGTATCAGATGTGTGGCATCAATACGTCATTTCCGTGGATATTGCGCAAACATACTTGTTACTGCCGGACAGTTGCGCAGGTTTCTGGCTAGATCGTTTAATCCTACCCGGTCGCAATAATCAAGGACAGTGTAAATGGCACCGGCGGTTTCATGATTTACAACCTGTGCGTATCTGCTGGTCATCAAATGTTTGACCGCTTTTGCAATCGATATTTCAGCCGTTTTCTTATCATTTTGAAGAAGTTGAATTTCAGCTATCAGAAATCGTGTCGGAAATGTCCCGTTGATCGCTTCATCTTTTTCGTAGCTGATTAAAGCATCATTCAACCTGCCAAGCTTCCGCAAACAATGACCGTAAAAAAACAGGTCATTAGACATGCCCGGATTGGCGGCATAACCGGCAACGAAAAATTTTTCTGCTGTTTTATAGCGACCCTCGCTGTAATAATACGAGCCGATGTTCGGCAGTCCTGTGCAATAGAGTCGATCTGTTTTGCAACTTTCAACTGCAGCCTGATAAGCATGATCAGACTCTCCCTGAAGCACATGAGCGTATGCTTTGTAAAGCTGCAGTGACGGGAGCGGATACTTGACCATCCATGAACTAATCAGTTTCAGCATTTCAGTAGCATCAGTACCGCGATAGCTGTTATCGATCTGCTGCAACAGGGTGAGCTGTTCTAGCGGTTCTTTATTGATCATGCCTGGCTTTTCAAGAATCGCAGCGATTGTGTCGCCAACCCAGCGTAAGTAAGGTGGCAGATAATTGCTGTTTACCGAATAGCAGACGACCGCATCCAGTACTTTGTATTTTTTTGCATACAAAGCCTGAAATACCTCGTGTAGAGCAGAAAGATAGCTTTTTTCATTTACGGTTGAATATGGCGGAAAATAGTCTGTATCCATGCTGAGAAGAACCGGATCGCTTATATCCGGAAGTGATTTTATATCACAAACCGTCAGCGGAATTCCGTGGAACGAACCACGGAATTGACGGCCATGCAGAGAAAATGTCTGGATTTCCTGCTCATTGAACTCATAATCCCGCAAGAAACGACGCATCTGGAGATCAGGGTTTTCCATCGAAAGCACATCAAACGGAATAACCCAGTAGACTTCACTGAATATGCCCAGGTGTCCTCCCGCATAGATCCAGTTTCCAATGTGGTATAAGGTGTTGTCCGAAAGGCTGCCCGACTCTCTGAACAGCTTCCAATCTTTCCTGCGGTAGATGTCTCGAAGGGCATCAATATTCTTATCTTGAACCCAGCGGATGTCGTCATGGGTGTCAATATTGATCAGTACCGCATTACGAATGCCTTTTTCCGCCCAGTGCGGCAAGGCCAGACTGTGATCTTCCACAATCAGCGGCTTTATTGAATCTTTACCGATTACAGACGAGTATGAACGACACCCAGGCAACTGGGAGGCTGCCATAAGCTGAATGGCAAGCAACATAAATTGGCGTCTTGTTAATGGAAACTCGATCATGGTTTGCATTCTAATCACACTGGCATAATTTTACAACCAGGTCTTAATTCTTGATATTCGTTATTCAACTGAACGTCAAGGATGCCGAGCAGATGTAACCGTGGCGGGTATATTTTTTCATTACAGAATCGCTGTTTAATGATATTCTGAACCCACTCATTTTGATGTAAGGGAGGAATTATGATTAAAAGAGTCAGGTCAATCTGCCTGCTGGTTTTTTGTTTTTCGGGCTTTGCGTTTAATGCATTTGCCGCAGATAAAAACATAATAAACCTTGTGAAGCCCGTTATTCCAGTGAGCGCGGTTTATGCGGCTAAGAATGACATCGGTAAACCGTTTTGTGAAAACGACCTTCTACTACAAAAAAACGGTCGCTGCTGTCCCGCTGGCACCAACAACGACCTATGGTCAGACGTGTGCACACCACTGGGAACGATTGATGACCAGATCTTTAATTCACGTGACATAACCTACTATTGCCCAAGCGCCGACATGTTTATCGTGGGTGATTCCAAACACGTCTGGTTCTCCTGTGCAGACGGCAATTCAAAACCCTTATACGGCGAGTCTATAAAATTTAAAGACAGCAAGTTTTGCCGTGATCATGGATATGGTTATCTATTGAGAATTAAACCTTGGGGAATGGCTGGATGCATTAAATATGGCGACAGCCAAGGCGATGGTTGTATAGAAGCGGGAACCTGTACGTATGGCGGGAACAAATAGACCATCGGCATTAAACCCGGTTATTGCAAATGAGGAGTTCATGGCAACTGTTTTAGTAACTGGCGGCGCCGGTTTTATCGGTTCTCACCTGGTTGACAGGCTACTTGAAAATGGACATACAGTTGTTGTTATTGATGATCTGAGCGGTGGTTGCCGTGAAAATATCAACCCGGATGCGATTTTCGTTGAAGGGTCAATTCTCGATTATGATCTGCTAAAGCAGCTGTTTGAAACGTATAATTTTGACTATGTATTTCATCTCGCCGCTTACGCCGCCGAAGGCTTGAGTCATTTCATCAAGCGCTTCGTATACTCCAACAACCTGCTCGGTTCTGTAAATCTGATAAATCTGGCTGTCATGCATGACATAAAATGTTTTGTGTTCAGTTCATCAATCGCCGTGTACGGTGCCGGGCAACTCCCCATGTCGGAAGATATGACGCCGCATCCCGAAGATTCCTACGCTATATCCAAGTATGCGGTGGAGTTGGAGTTAGATGCCAGCCATAGGATGTTCGGCCTTAACCACATTATTTTCCGCCCGCATAATGTTTATGGAGAACGGCAAAACACCGGCGACGCCTACCGCAACGTAATTGGAATTTTTATGAATCAGATCTTGCAGAACCGTCCTGTCACCATTTTCGGTGACGGCAATCAAACCAGAGCCTTCAGCCATGTTTCAGATGTTGCACCAATCATGGCCGATGCAATTGACAACATGCGGGCATATAACCAGGCTTTTAACATCGGTGCCGACAATCACTGCAGCATAAAAGATCTTTTGAAGATCATTGCCAGTGAAATGGAAGCAAATCCCGAGATTACAATTCTTGAAGAGAGATGCGAGGTTAAAGACGCTGTCAGTGACCACGGAAAGTTGCGAAGCTGTTTCGATCTGCCCGCGCCCCTCCCCCTTGAAGAAGGTATCCGCAGAATGGCTTACTGGATAAAGAGTGTGGGGCCGCGCCAAACAGTTAAATTCAAGGAACTTGAAATCAGCCGCAACCTGCCTTCGGCATGGGCTTGACACATGTGGAAACAACAGAGCGTTCAAGTTATATTTCCCGCCTTCAATGAAGAGCAAAGTATCCGGCAGGCCATTCTGGACTTTTTCGAGACCGGGTTTGTGGACGAGGTTCTTGTTGTTGATAACAACTCGACTGACGGCACCCGTGAACAAATATTATCAACTAATGCAACCTATCTTTTCGAGCAGCAGCCTGGTTATGGCGCAGCACTGACCAGAGGACTACGGGAGGCCACCGCCGATATTATTGTGACGTGTGAACCGGACGGCACCTTTTCAGCTCAGGATCTTATCAAGCTGTTGATCTACTCCGACGACTATGATGTGGTTTTCGGCACACGAACTTCAAAAGCGGCGATCTGGTCCGGCGCAAATATGAGCTGGCTGCTGAGAATCGGCAATGTGGCGGTGGCAAAGCTGCTGGAATACCTTTTCAATGGCCCCTGCCTGACCGATGTCGGCTGCACTATGAAACTGATCAAAAGAAACGTGCTTGCACTATTCGTTAATCAACTTTCAGTCAAGAAATCCCATTTCCAGCCAGAGTTTATGATTATGAGCATCCTGACTTCGCGCAAAGTCATCGAAATTCCAGTAGAATACCTTCCCCGCAAAGGGGTTTCAAAAATCACCGGGAAATTAAGCAAGGCCATCAGCCTGGGTATGACCATGATCCTGTTTATCCTTAAAACCAGATTAACAACTCTCTTTGTCAAATGAGTCTTTCACAATCCCCTGATAACCGCTCCCACAGAACAGATTATCTGTTGCTTGTGGTGCTGACCGTGGCCATATACGCCAGGGCATTGGGACATGAATTCCAGATGAGTTGGGATGACAATTGGTACCTGGTCTACAACGACTCCATTCGTGGCTTTTCCTGGCATAACCTGAAAACAATCTTCTCTTCCATCTACCAGGCCAATTACGCTCCGCTGCAGATGCTTTCCTACATGCTGGACTACAGCCTGTGGGGTATGAATCCGGGTGGTTTTCTGGCTACCAACATCCTTTTTCATACACTGAACGGTCTGCTGCTGTACCGCTTATTTCGCAGCCTGCATGGTGAGCGACTGTTTGCCCTGGTGGCTGCCGCGTTTTTTCTTGTACATCCCTTGCAGGTTGAATCGGTAGCCTGGATCTCCTGCCGTAAGAATGTGCTTTCACTGTTTTTATTTTTAATCTCCTGGGAAGCGTACCGGCGTTATAAATCCAGTGAACCTGGCCAGGGAAGAAATGCATATCTCGCCTCGCTGGCAGCCTTTATCCTGTCGCTGATGGCAAAATCCACCACACTGGTACTACCATTGATCCTAATCTTATATGATATCTGTTTTCCGGTTGGAGAGCGTCGATTATCCCTGAAAGACAAGATCACCTACTTCATTGCAGCTGTTATTTTTGCCCTGCTATCCATGCATTTTCAGAATACGGATTTTCAGGGTGGCATCCGAATGCCATATCATGGCGGAAGCCCACTGGCTACT
Source organism: Geobacter sp. (assembly GCA_009684515.1). GTDB lineage: Bacteria > Desulfobacterota > Desulfuromonadia > Geobacterales > Pseudopelobacteraceae > JACRCG01. Next base: position 116,403 of record WKKS01000005.1, on the reverse strand, counting down.
GCCTATACAATGCTGCCGGTGTTCTGCCTTTATCTGTGGCGACTGTTGTGGCCAACTGGACTGAGCGCAGTTTATTCACCCCCTGTCCATTCAACAGCGGATGGCACTGTGCTTGTAGCGGGACTGCTTTTAATTGCTGTTGCCTGGTGTGGAGTCCGTCTGTACAAATTTGATCGGAGGTTGGGTTTCTGGTTCCTTTTTTTCTGGATTGGGCTGCTTCCCTTCGCACAGATTGTACCGATTTTGTGGTTGATCACCGATCGCTACATCAATGTCTCCATAATAGCTGCTGCAGCTCTTGCCGGCGCTGCAGCAGTATATCTGCGCAATCATTTCGGCTCTCGCGGCAAGCATGTTCTTTACGGTGTGATCGCATCGTGGCTGATCGCCCTCTCGATTGTATCCTTTCAAAGAGTCGGAGTCTGGCGGGATTCCCTCTCCCTCTGGAGCGATGCAGTGGCCAAACAGCCTGCCAGTAACAAGGCTTGGGCCTGCTATGGCGAGGCGCTCAGATTTTCCGGTCAGGTTGATGCCGCCCGTCATGCCTATGAGAGGGTATTGGCAAGTGAACCAGACAACGCAGAAGTACTGGCTGGTTTGGGTGATCTGTATACTGAAGAGGGTCAACTGGATAAAGGTCTTGTACTTCTCAAAAGGCTTCTAGCAACGACTCCGACCCATGTCATTGGATGGTCGAGTCTGGGCACTAACTATATGAAGCGCGGCAATTACGCTGAAGCGGAAAAGGCATATAAACACGCACAATCGCTGCAACCTGAAGCCTGGCAGGTGCTGTCCATGCTGGGAACTTTGGCACTAACTCAAGGCAACTTCAGACAGGCCCGTGACTATTTTATCCAGGTGGAATCAAAGGTTAGGGACAATGTCGTAAATGCTTACAACCTGGCTTGTGCAGAATCAGCAGCAGGTAATCCGGATGACGCGCTCATGTGGCTGGAGAAGGCCTTGCAGCGTGGCTACGAAGACTATTTCAAGCTAAGAACTGACCCGCAGCTATCGGTTTTCGATAACGATCCGCGCTTTGGAGACTTGTTGAATCGCTACTTTCCGGGGCAACCCGGCAGGCAGTGACACAAGAACCACAATTATTTGCAAGACTTACTAATGGCTGTTACATTAAAGACGCAGGACATACGCAAGTTATTTCCGCAGAGGTGTTTATGATAAGAAGATATATTACTTACTGTTTGCTCCTGTTTGTTTTTGTAACTGCGACCTGCTTTGCTGCTGAGATAAAACAAGGCACTATCTCCGGCAAATGGATAACCAAAAACGATGGCCCAATGGCCAACGCACAGGTTCTGCTATTCGATATGGCCGTCGGCCCTCCGCCTGCCAGTGAGAAATACCTGAGGGTACCGGATGTGACAACCAGCATTGACAATGATGGGAAGTTCTCGGTTCAGGTGCCTCCAGGCAGGTATTATCTGGTGATGCGAAAGCGCGCTGATGAGAGCACCTTTGGACCGCCCCGTGACGGCGACCTGCAGTACTACAGCCGTGACAATAGAGGCAAAGCGAAACTCATTATTGTAAAATCCGGCAAAGAAACCAAGATTGGTACAATTTCAGAAGCTTCCGTATTTAAGAAGCGCCAGACCAAATATGAAAAAGGGATGACGGCAATTGAAGGAACGGTAACCGACGAAGAAGGGAAACCGCTGGAAGGTTTGCGGGTGTTTGTATATACATCGCCGGAAATGGTCGGCAAGCCGCAATACGCTTCCGAAGGGACAGGGAACGATGGAAAATTCCTGGTTAATGTCAATAACGAGGGGACGTACTATCTTAAGGTAAGAAGCCATTACGGCGGCGGCAAACCTGTAGATGGTGAATTTATGGGAGGTTATGGAAGGCCGGATGCTCCGGCTGTAGTTGAGGTTAAAAAGGGACAAATCAAAAGTGATATCAACATATCAATCCAGAAGTTTGTAGTCAGGGGCAAGCCGGAATGACTTTAAACTGTTCTTTAGTAACAAAAACCGTTAGGAGATTTAAGGAGCAGTCACATTAACAACCTGACTCCCCTCTCCTCCCTGGTTCAACACCTGGATATGAAAGTCCTTGTTTGTGGATGAGTAGGGATGGCGTTGATAAATAAGTCTTGTGCAATCCACGAATATCAACTTTTCACGCTCTACCATTTCCTGGCCGCCTTTGCCGCCAATACGTTGTCCGTCAACATAGATAGACGAGTTTTGCTGGAAATTCCTGCCATAAATATTCAATTCATAATAATTTACATACTCGTCACCAATTGAGACCTGGCTGATTTCAGGTCGGCTTTCAATAGTAAGTGTTCTCGGCAACGTACCGGTTTCCGGATCGTTTTTTATGGTTATCTGGTGGATGCCGCTCGTTGCTGCCGGAACGGTGAAGGCGATCTGTTCGGGAGATATGTAGCGACTATTGATCACCGCGCCGTCAAAAAGAAGTGAAGCCGTTTCAGCAAAGTTTTTACCGTTGGCCGTAACATCACGTTCACTGCCACGCGCACAGGCGCTTACACTTTCGGGAACAACCGACAATAGAACCGGCCGAAGCGCCTGGACCGTAAAATTGTAGACCCGTCCGGTTATACCATCGCTACGTTTGATATACAGCGCATACAAACCGGCTTCCAACTGAGGAATATTGAACTCCAATTGCCTGCCATCAGTTACCTTGGCAGGAATTTCAACGCTCCCCAGGTAGGCAGCCGACTGTTCTCCGAAGCCGCTACCAAATATAGTCACCTTACCGCCCGGTTCCCCTTGGGCTGGAATTATGCTGAGAATGGTTGGCGCAACAGCTATGACCGGCTGATCCGGCACAACAGGTGCCGCCGCTTGTGTCTTGACACGCTGCGGTCGTTCGGCTGCCAGCAGTTCGGAACTGTTAACAAAGTAAGACAATACCAAAATAACAAGCGAGAGTTTATGTATTGTCATAAATTACCCCTTCTCGATCAGCGTTTGACAGTCATGGCCATCCAGACTCCCACCAGACTGAAAATCAAATTTGCTCCCCATGCTGCCGGTAAAGCAGGTAGTACCCCGCTTCGACCGTAGGACAAAAGAACGGCATTGATCACAAAATAACCAAAACCGATCCCCACACTGGCTCCGATACCGAGAGCGACTCCGCCGGAGCGGCTGTTTTTCATCGCAAACGGGATTCCCAACAGGACCATTACAAATGCCGCAAAAGGTGTTGATAATTTGGAATGCATCATCGTCAGGTAACGAAAAGCCTGGAATCCGCCGCGTTGCAGATTTTCGGCGTAATCGCGAAGTTTTCCATAACTTAAATTGTCGGCATTGTTATCAAGCACTTTGAGATCGTCTACCTTCAGATTAATAGCAACCTCCATACTTGGAACTACAGTTGCCCGATAACCGACATCTGTGCTGAAGTCCTTAACTTGCAATTGTTTGAGAGTCCAATGACCATCCTTGAATTCGGCACGCTCTGCATCAATACGGCTCACCGGATTTAGGGAATCATCCATTGTCCAGATTGTCACACCCTTCAGCATACTCTTTTGCGGATCAAAAGCCATCGCCTGAAGAATCATCCGGTCGTTCCGGTACCAGATATTGTTTAGCTTGAAGACAGCATTGACGCCCTGTTTTTTTATTTTGACCCGTTCTATATAATCCATCTTTTGATAGCTGGCAGGTATAATAAGTTCAGCATTTACAAGCAACAAGGCGCTGATGAGCATACCCAGCAAAAGCATTGGAAATGAAATTCGCATCAGACTGATTCCGCAGCTACGCATCGCTGTGATTTCCGAACTGCGCGATAAAAGGCCAAGTGTCAGGAGAGTTGCCATCAGAGTGGAAAAAGCGGCGGTCTGGCCGACCATTTCTGGAAGTTTGTTCAAGAAAAATCCGGTAATATCTCCCATAGAAGCGCCGACACGAAGATAACGCGGAATTTTGTCCATCATATCAAGTACGAGATAAATAGATACGAAACTGCCAAGACAGAGTGCAAACAGGCGTAACCATGTACCTGCTATATATCGGCTCAGAATTGACATATCAACGGGCCTTGCCCTTAAACAAAGATGCAAAATCATTCAGCGATGGGAGCGGCACACTCCGCTCTAGTGAAGCCAGACGCAACAGGTACCAGCCAAGTGCCAGGAAAATGATATTGGGGAGCCATAACGCAATTGCTGGTGGAATACTGCCTTTTTCCGCCAGTGTCCTGACAAAAGAGAGCATAAGGTAATAAGCCAGCAGTATGCCGATGCTAACCGAAAATCCGGCTGATTTACCGGAACGACGATTTTGAATACCGAGTGGCACTGCAATGAATGCGAAAACTATCGACGCAAATGGAAAGGCAAAGCGACTATGCAATTCGGAAAGCATTTTCAGACGAGTTCTGACGGCAGTGGCCGGATTATTTATCCGACTTTGGAGCTCTTTGACATTCATATCAATCTCATTATGCGACGCTCCAGCAGCACTGGAATCGCCTCCAACCGACATGACGTATTCCCCAAAACGAACCAGACGGTATTCATCAGCCTTACCGGCAGAGTGAATACTTCCATCTGCAAGCGATAGTTTTAGCGACTGACGTTCGCTTCCGCCGCTGACAGAACCTTGCTTGGCAAAGATTGTCATCGGCCGGGCAGGATTGCGTCCATCATGGATAATGATCCCTTTCAATGCCCGTTTCTGGTCGTCATATTGATCCGTATACAGAATGATGCCCGGAATTTCATCCCAAAATACCTTTTCGCGTATTGTGGCTGATGCGTTCTGTTTCAACACCTTGAAACTCAGCTCCTTGAAAGCGCTGTTGCCCCACGGGATCCCGACAATACTGGCTGACAACGCCAGCAGCCCTGCAACAATTGCACAGAATAAAACCGGAGGCATAATCTGAACTAAACTGACTCCGCTTGCCTTGATAACGGTGATTTCATTGTCGGCAGAAAGCCGACCGAATGCCAGAAGAACCGCCAGCAGAAAAGCCATAGGAATGGTAAACACGAGAAAAGACGGCATCAGATACATAATCATTCTGGCAACATCCAAGAACGGTACGCCACGTGATACGACCAACTCGGTCAACTTGATCAGTCGCCCCATCAAAAGAATCAGGGTAAACACAGTGATGCCGAGCAAAAACAAAGATGCTATTTCACGAATTATGTAAAAGTTTAGTATGCGCTTCATCGGCGTGAATGATACATGAGAGGTGAGTGGCTGTAAAGGCGTTCTGCATACAAATACGGGATCCCGTTTTACCGGAATCCCGCAAGTCTAGCTTTATCTGATATTAGGCGTGTCTACGCAGACCATAATCCATGCAGATTGCAATATTCACGGGCAGTTAAACTGGATGCTGTAACGTTGAATGTAGCGGTTGCGACTTCACCCGGCTTGAGGAATTGACGATAAGCCTTGCCATCTGCAATCAGTTCAATCCATTCGATGTAATGCTTTTCCTCCATCGGGTGAGCAACAGAGCCAACAGTTACCTTGACAAATCCTGAACCGATTTCAATAACGGGGACATGTTTTTCTTTGGCAGCGTCTACAGTGTTTTCAGTCATCTTCTTCATTTCCTGTCCGCAGCAGACAAGATCTCCTCCACCAGCGTGGATAACCTCGACGATATTACCGCACAGTTCACATTTGTAGACCTCAAGAAGCTTTGGCATGGTGTTGTCTCCTTTGCATAAAGTTTATTTATCGCCGCATCCAAATACGACTTATCCAGTCCTTTATACAATACATATTTTTTTTTGCAAGCACTAATAAAAAAACGGGGAAGCATTTCTGCTTCCCCGTGATGATACATGCCTAACAAATGATTAAGCGATGTTACGTCCGCCTTCAGCAGCCCATTTCTCAAGCATTGCAGTTGTAACAGACTTCGGACGCTCAAGCGCATAACCCAGACCACGGTCCCAGGTAATATTAGCCATGCAGCCCAGTGCGCGGCCTACACCAAAGAGAACAGTGTAGAATTCGAATTCTGTCAGACCATAATACATCTGGATGACGCCGGACTGTGCATCAACGTTCGGCCATGGGTTCTTGGTTTTACCGTGCTCTGTAAGAACGCCAGGGGCTACTTCGAAGATCATTGCGATAACCTTGAAGAGCGGGTAGTCCTTGAGACCCGGGGTGTTGAGACAGAATTCACGCTGCGAAGTATAGCGCGGGTCGGTCTTGCGAAGAACTGCGTGACCGTAACCTGGAATGACCTGACCAGCATTGAGTGTATCCCAAAGAGCAGCTTTAATGAGCTCTGCGGTAGGCTCAACATCCTTACAGTACTTCTCCTGGAACTTAAGGGTCCAGTCGAGAACTTCCTGGTTGGCAAGGCCGTGCAGCGGACCGGCCAGACCATTCAGACCTGCGGAGTATGCATAGTAGGGATCAGAAAGAGCAGAGTGTACCAGATGAGTGGTATGTGCAGACACGTTGCCGGACTCATGGTCGGAATGCAGGATGAAGTACATACGTGCAACATCTTTGTACTCTTCGCTCTGGCCGATCATATGGGCAAAGTTGGCACCCATGTCAAGGGTAGGATCGATGGCGATCTGCTTGTCTGCACGATACTTGAGGTTGTAGATGAAAGCGGCAATGACGGGGATACGGGCAACTATGTCACAAGCATCTTCGTACACATACTCCCATGCTGTCATCTTGTTGAACTTGCCAGAGTTGTAGAAACCGGCAAATTTGGAGTCCTTCTGAAGTGCGAGTATACCAACTGAGAGCATTACCATCGGATGGCTGTCTCTCGGAAGAGCACGAATTACGTCGAAGCAATACTGGGGAACTGCCTGACGAATCTTCCATTCGGCAACAACTTCGTCAACCTGGGCCTGAGTCGGAACATCGCCGGTAAGGAGCATATACCAGAATGACTCAACCGTAGGATAGCTTGATCCGGCAGCCTTCGGCAGCGCCTCAAAAGTTTCAGGGATAGTCTTGCCGCGGAAACGGATACCTTCCTGTGGATCAAGGTAGGAGATATCTGTCACGAGCGAACGGATATCACGGGCTCCGCCGATACACTGGTCGATAGTGACTTCATCGATTTTCACCTTGCCGAACTCTTTGGTGAGTTTGGTGATACGTGGACGATGTTCCTCGATCTTCTGCTTAAGTGTGTCTTTCAATGCCATTGGGTACTCTCCTTTCGTGGTGTGGACTACGCTGGGATGAACGGCTGGATAAGACTGGATAACATAATGAAAAAAACGCTGACAATTCAAACTAATGAAACGATTGGGAAATCTTTTTTTAGGATACTGTATACAATTACTTGTTCCACTTATACTGACTACATTTAAAAAATGCAACAAAAAATTTCATGGCATCAGACATGAATGCAAATTAATTCTTCGCTTGAGTGAGTTAGTTGTTTAAGACCTTCATTACTAAGATAAAAAGTATTTTCAATACCGATTGCCCCTTCACCCGGAAATACAAGTTTAGGCTCAAAAGCAAATGCCATTCCTACTTCTAGAGCCATCTCGTTGAAACCTTTGGCAATAAACGGGTATTCATCTATCTCTATTCCGAGCCCGTGTCCAATGAAAGAAACCTGTGAACCACGGATACCCATGAAACTATCGGCATACCCCATTTCACTCGCCAATGCCAGACACTGTTCATAGATAAATCCCCACGTGGCACCCTCGACCGCTATTTCTTTCATCTTGCATTGTACTTTAAGCATATCTTCGTAACCTCTGAGCAATCGATCAGATATTTTACCTACAGCAAAGACTCGTGTCTGGTCGCTTAGGTAGCCATCGACACAACTGACAAAATCAACAAGGACAGCCTCATCGGGTTCAATCCGCTTCAAGCCGGCACCCTGGCCAAAGGAGGAATTAAGGCCCAGTCCACCAAGAGGAGTGTCAGCGTATGCAGGAACGGCGCTATCCACGCCAGAAAATATTTGCGCATAAAACAATTCTGAATTAAAGCCCCGCATGCGTACCAACCCTTGGTGTCCCGCTTTTCGGGCGGTATATTCCAGCTCCGCAGCAATTTCCAGATCAGTGGCACCAACACGTATAATCTCTTTGGCGCGTTGATAAACAAGGTCGTTCTGGTCAGCGGCATCCTTCATCAGATGAATTTCGTAGTGCGACTTTATCATCCTGACCTTACGGATAAGATGTGTGACATCCAGATATTCCGCATTAGGGAAAACCTTTTTGTACCGCTCATGAAAATTTACCGGCAATACGTCCAGCTCCAGGCCGATTCGTTTTGGTTCTGGATAATTATACTGGCTCAGTATGCCTGGAATCTCTTTCATAGAGCCAAAAGGCAGGACTTCCTTTAATCCTGATTCCATGCGTGCCCGCCCCACATCCTTCCGCACCATGAAAATAGGCTGGCCGTGAGCTGGAACGTATAGATTGCCGCTCTGCACAGTACCGGTAAAGTAAAACAAATCTGCATTCTGGATTATTATAACGGCATCCACTCCATCAGCGGCCATATAGTCCTGCAGTTTTTTACAGCGATACTCTAGTTCGGTGGCGGGTGTTAAACGCATGAATGACAATCTCCTTATCTAATTGACTTTGTGCCATGTCTTAATATTTAAAAGAAATCATGTTAGTGCCTGAAGATTCAGACGGGTGGTTGCGGTGGTAGAATCGCACCTAATGAGGATACTAACTCCTGCACATTTTCTACTTTATCCCAGGAAGTCATTCCCTGCCTCCAAACCAGACTGGATCGGCTGAGTTCCCCTGCCTGAGCCATCTGCAGAAGTCCGTCAAGATCAAATGGGCCGGTTTGCTGGCCGTTGATCGCCAAGAAATATTGCGTCTTCGGGGTCTGTGCAAAATCTTTTCTCTGCCCGGAATTATGACTACCTTGAGAATTAAGAAGCCCCCCCATGGCCCCGACCACCTGACTCCCCATGCCCAATCCAATGCCGGCGCCAACTCCGGCCGCAGCAAGCCCTCCCGGGTTGTTGGCTGCATCTCGAATAGAACTGGCTGCCTCATATTGTGTATATGCCTGCATGTCACCGATTACTCTAATAGCTCCAGCTTTATCGATAGCCCTTTCAACCTCATCAGGGAGTCCGATATCCTGCACCTGAACCTCAAGCAGCTCCAATCCGAAAGAATCGAAGGAGTGTGAAATTCGATCCTTCAAAGTCTCCCCTAATTGCACAACTTTACCCTCCAAATCAATTACGGGGATGCCGGTTTCAGGCATAACCTCTTTTATACGCGTGCCTATTTTACCGCGCAGATTATCCTCAATCGATTGAGTGGTGAACAATCCATCTGTCCCTGCGATCTCGCGAATAAAAACTGCGGGGTTTTTAACTTTAATTGAATACAAGCCAAAGGCGGTCACGCGTACCGCACCAAATTCCTGATCACGCATCGTGCACGGGCCAGGCGTTCCCCACTTTAAATTAGTAAATTGACGAGTGCTACAGAAATAGACTTCTGACTTAAAAGGGCTTTCAAACCCGTATTTCCAGCCTTGAATGGTTGCAAGCACAGGAAGATTACCGGTTTCCAGCGTGTAAGTGCCCGGTTTGAAAACATCAGCCAACTGACCTTCACTGATGAATGCTGCCATCTGCCCTTCCCGCACGATTAGCTTGGCATTGTACTTGATTTCATTTCCATAGCGCTCAAAACGGTAGATCATGGTATTGTTACTATTATCAAGCCACTGAATGACATCAATCAACTCACCCTTAATTTTATCCAACAGCCCCATGTGTATTTCTCCTTTGGATCATATATTTTTTGCTAAACAAATGCCCGCAAGTGGCATGATTATAACCGGGATAATTAGAGATGCAATAGAAGCGTCACTGACCGCTTACAATGTGCAGCATCAAACGGTTGACCGGTCGTCATAAATTGACTAGTATCTGCTTCCCTGCGACTCGAACAACACTTAATACGATATACTACGGCGGTAACTACAATGCATCCTTATCCATACACAATAACTATTTCATCTGAAAAGGGAGGGGTCGGAAAAACAACCCTTGCCACGAATTTGGCCATTTATTTAAAAGCCATGCGAGAGGACCTTCCGGTAACAATTTTATCTTTTGACAATCACTTCACCATCGACAAGATGTTTGAGATAAAAAAGAATTCAGACGATGCGGCCGACGTACACGCCCTGCTGATGGGCACACCGGCTCGAGAAGTAGTCCGTACCGGACAATACGGAGTTGGTTATATCCCTTCTTCGACCGAACTAGGCGATATCCACGAACGCTTCAAAGGACCAATGTCACTAACGAAAATGCTGGCTGAGTCCGGACTTTCCGGCATCGTTATCATTGACACTCGTCCCGACCTTAACATTTTGACCCAGAATGCTTTGTATGCAGCCGACAGAGTACTAATTCCTGTCAAGGACATGCCGAGTCTCGAAAATTGCAAGAACATATTCACCCTTTTCGACCAGCGGGGAATTGATAAAAAATCACTGGCTCTAATTCCGTGCCTGATAGACTCACGCATAAAATTTGAAGGTATTTTCAAAGACCAGAAAACGCTGCTGAGGGCATTTGCTGTCAATCGCGGATATCGTTGCCTTGACTCCTACATTTCAAAGAGTCCAAAAGTAGAAAGCCTCAATACAAATCCTGACGGCAAGATTTATCCGATACTGACCCATGCACGCGGTACGGAGGTTCATAGTCAGTTCATGGAAATAACCCGTGATATTTTGAGAACTGTTGACGCAACGAGCGAAACCCGAGCCTGCCTTTATCACAACTGGCTGCTCGAAAAGGAATCTCGAAAAAAAGAATCATATCTGGCTCGACTGGAGGGGTTGGCAGACCGCTGCCTGATCTGCGGTTCGTTATTGGCAGAAAAACCGGATGGTCGCAGCTTCTATTTTGAAACATCAGATCGTGCAGCAAGAGGTTTTTTGCATGGCGATTGCGTGGGCGATATGCTTTGCTCGACACTTTATGGCCTGACCAGCAGATCCGACGCCTACACTGCAGCCAGAATGGCCGTTGCAGACAAGGCTGGGCGGGCGGTTTCACTCTTGGCACCACGCTTTGATAATGGCGAAAACCTTCTCGATTACCGGCAGTTCAACATGGCGGGAGAACAACTGCTTCAAAAAAACATCGAAATGCCAGGATTCGATTCCGGCGAGTTTGACGGCCTGCACGACAAATTGTACCTGCTACTGAATGAAGCCTTATCTGGCTTTGAGGGGAAATTGCGTGAAGGGGGGTGGCTGTCGGTCTACCCGGTCGACCCAGCCAATCCTGAAGCGGTATTACACGAAGATTACTACAAGATAATTCAAAAAGCTCAGTCGCGCATAGCCGATGCGTTAATGCCTACCTGACCAGTTTTGACGCTGATACCAGAGTTATCCCCTGACTTGACAGCCTGGGCAACGCCGAAGTCAGCGCCGCAATAGTTGCCGGATGGGGATGGCAGATGGCAATAGCTGCACCGTTTTTCTTCGCCAACCTGACCGCCTGATTTAGCTGGCCAAGTATGTAATTTCGCTCCTGCTCGTTATCCAGAAAGGTATTCCGACGAGCCGACCTCATCCCCAACTCGTGCGCCACTAGTATGCCTGTAGTTTGTGGAGTAGTAACGCTGTCCACAAAGAACAGCCCCTTCTCATTCAGAGTTTCCAGTACACTGCGCATCTTGTCAGCGTGCTCGGTAAACTCAGAACCGGTGTGATTATTGGCACCTACCGCCCCTGGAATATCTTTTATAAATCCGGCCACCCGCTCCCGAAGTTCGTCATCCGCCATTGTCACCAGCAGGCCGTTGGCCTCCAGCCTTCTGCCTGGCCACCCTTTTGATTGCATGGGAATATGGATCATGGTTTCGATCCCGCCCGAAGCGGCAAAAGAAGCCACTTCGCGATATTTTTGCAGGCCGGGGATGATCGAAAAAGTCAACGGTACACCAATTGCCGCCAGAGAGCGAGCTTCGGAGAGACTGCCACCCATATCATCGATTACAATGGCAAGGCGGCCAGATCCTGGAGTTTTCGAGCGGATAGGTATGTTATTTTCTGGCGTGGCAGTTGCTGCAGAATACTTTTCGAGTGGTGGTATAGTCTGAATTTTACCCGCATGAGGCACTGTTTTAACTGCTGAAGCATTGGCGAACGGCAACGTTGGTGTCACGACCTGGATCGGTGGCAGGACATGTTTCACTGCCGGTGGCACTGGTTTCCTTGCCAGAGAGAACACCCAATATCCAATCACGACAAAGGCAAGCAACAGTAAGACCGCCGATGCGGCAATTCTGGCCCCGGATTTATTTTTACTGAATTTGTTATTTTTTGATTTTGTCACAATCAGCGGGGAACAACTGTTTTTACGGCGGGCGTATGTTTATCCGTTTTCAGCTTAAGCATCCAATGGGCAACAAGAATATAATCATCGAGATAATCCTGTTTGCCATCTGCGTTCAGATCGTAAACAGGAACCTTATTTCCGGAAACAGCTTTTAATAACAAATTTTCCATGGCCTGATCTGAGAGGGCAGCAATATCAATTGAGACTGGTGGCACAACCAATAAAGGTATCTCAGCCATCTCTTTAGCCATAATCAATGACAAACGTACGTCTAACTTGTTTTTCTGGGGGACTGCTTCCAACTCCAGATATTTATCTGAAGAACTCTTGAGTCCTTTTAAATTGGCCCCTTTCAGCGAAAAACTGGGGACAGCAGAACCAGCAGGAAGTGTAATCTTGACAGTGACCATTTTTTTGCCATCGGAAACTGCTATCTTCGGTATTTGCACGACGCCGGCAGATTTGTATTTTTTGTCATCAAACAGAGCCGAGAACCCCTTCAAGGTTCGTGGCCCCTTGTAAACGCGGAAACGCTCAGCAACACTATCTAGCGACTTCATATTTACAAGTGGCAACTCAGCTGCTTTTTTTGAAACGGGAAAATTTTCTTTATCTCGATCAACCGGATCGGCACTGCTCTGCAATTTTTCTGAACGAGTAAGTTGCCCTGATTGCGGTGGTGTACTCTCGGCTACGCTGCCAACGTCAGTTTGAGTGGAACTTTTTTCCTGCGCCACACTGGAAAATGCTGACTGATACTCAACAATCGTTGTTTGACTGCCACTCTGATTTGGAGCCACCTTCGTCACACTGCCCATAGTCCCAACCGGGTTTTGCACGGTTTGATTGGCAGATACCGGATTGACACCAGCTTCTATATTACTGTTATTACTATTATTGTTACTGTTATTGTTGGTAGTAGCAGCAACAGTCGAGTCCGTAGACCCCGGAGTACCCACAATTTCTGCACCGGCTGGAGGGGTAACAATTGACTCAACTGATACTTGTGCGCCGGTATCTGAAAACATTTCAGATTTTAGCTCAGGCGGACGCGACGGCACAGTTCCTTTCTTGGTAAATGTAACTGTGGCAAGCAGACCGTTGTCCCTGATAAAGGCACCCTTGGCTGTTGTGACAAAAACAACTCTCAGCTCCCCGCGCTTCGCAACATTGGGAAACTGCATTGCACCAGCACCAGTTGCCACTGGCCCGCTTGAAATAACCGGATCACTTAACGTGTCAGCATCATAATAGATTGTAAAATCTATGGCAGAGGCTTTAGCAACATCACTCACATAGACAGTGTAAACCGTCTCGGACGATTGAGTGACTGTGACTTTGGTAGCCGCATTCGATTCAACCACGCTGGATAAATAACTGACAAGCAATACAACAATGCATGTTCCAATCAACTTCACGCTGAACCCCACAAAACCACAAATCTATTTAGAACCATCCATCGACTTTATCAGTTCCCATCCTTTGAGTAGATCAAGCGCCCGCATTGCCTGATAATCATTTTTCAGATTTTCATCAAGTTTCTGAGTCCGCTCGTCTTTTTTGTCTTCTTTTTTCTCTTTCTTTTCATCCTTCTTTACATCTTTTGCCTCACCGGCTGTTTCAGACTTATCTTCACTTTCAAAATGATTCTCCAAATCTTTTTCCCTCAGATGCATGCCGTCTTTTTTCGCGGCAGATTCTTTTGGAAGTTCGACTCGTTCCACAACGATATCAGGAGTAATTCCTTTGGCCTGAATTGAACGACCCTTGGGTGTAAAGTAACGGGCAGTTGTTAAACGAAGCCCTGAATCATCCGAAAGCGGGATGATGGTCTGGACCGAACCTTTCCCGAAACTCTGGGTACCCATAACAATTGCCCGTTTGTGATCCTGCAAGGCACCGGCTACAATCTCAGAAGCGCTGGCGCTGCCACCATTAATCAACACCACGATCGGATATGAAGGTTCTTTCCCGCCTCTTTTAGCAGTAAATTGCATTTTAGAATCTTTTTCACGTCCTTCGGTATAAACAATCAATTGACCATCCGGAACAAAGTGGTCGGCAACTCTGACCGCTTGATCCAACAGCCCGCCCGGGTCGTTACGCATATCAAGAACAAGTCCTTTCAACTCGCCCTTATTCTGATCTTTTAGAGTTTTAAGTGCTTTACCAAGATCCTCATCGGTTTTTTCCTGGAATTGAGCAATGCGCACATATCCGTAACCACTATCCATCATGGTGAATCTAACACTTTTAACCTGAATAATGTCGCGAATCAGCGGGAATTCTTTCGGTCTGTCAAGACCATCTCTCATGATGGTCAGGGTCACTTTTGTACCCTTTAACCCACGCATCCTTTTGACAGCATCGTTGATATTCAGATCCTTAGTAAACTTTTCGTCTATCTTCAGGATTTGGTCGCCAGCTTTGATGCCGGCCTTGAATGCCGGGGTATCTTCTATTGGAGAAATGACAGTCAGCACCCCATCTTTTATTGATATTTCAATACCCAAACCGCCAAAAGCACCTTTGGTATCTATTTTCATTTCCTTATATGTATCCGGAGGCATGAACGAACTGTGCGGATCCAGCGAGGACAACATGCCGTTGATTGCACCGTATATGAGTTTCTTTGTGTCAACTTCCTCAACATAGCTCTTTTTGACAATCGCCATCACATCAGTAAAAAGTTCGATTGATTCATAGTCGCTACCCTTACCTTCAGCCGAGCAACGTTGTTGCGAGCTAATTGCAATAAAAGAAACCAGCACAGCGACTATCATTGCAAAACCTGCAATTACTCGTGTTTTTCTACTACCTGGTGCACTCATCTCATTCCTCCGGTTTTATATATGTCATTTATTATTTTCATCGAACCCATCCAGCCGGATCAACCGGTTTGCCTTGATGGCGTATTTCAAAGTAAAGTATTGGACCTTTGGTTGAATCAATATCGCCAACACTTGCTATTGATTCATTGCGTGAAACATTGGCGCCGACTTTTTTCAAAAGGCGCGAAGCATGAGCATACAGACTGAAATAGCCACCGCCATGATCCACAATAATCATGTTACCGAAACCCTTGAAATAATCTGCAAATATGACGCTTCCCTCGTATATGGACTTTATGTCGGCGCCGGAACCAGCAGAAATGGAAAGACCTTTGCTGAATGTATATGAGTTGAATTCCGGATGTTTATGTTTGCCGAAAGACTCCACCACTTCCCCCCTTACGGGTAGTGACATGCGACCTTTCTGAGAAGCAAAACCCCGATCCGGAACGGGGGGCAACTCATCCATATGTTTTAACTTACTGCCAGGTTTTTCGTGGCGGGACGACAACTTGCGACGACTCAAAGCTTCAAGACGATTCATCATAGCCTGCAATCTGGAAGCGTTAACCTGCAATTCTTTCAGCGAAGATTCGTAGCTTTTTCGATCTTGCCGCACCTTAACCAAGTAATCTGATTTTTTTCTTTTTTCCTGCTCTATTTCAAGCTTCTTCTGCTCGATTCCACCCATAATGCGCTCTTTTTTTATCGCATCACGTTCCATCTCAGTTTTAAGCTTTTTAAGTTCTTCTATTTTCTGATTGTACTCCACGAAAATGCGTTTGTCATTATCCAGAATCGAACTCATATAGCGTATATTTTCAGCTATTTGCGGAAAAGTCTCTGCGGAAAAAAACATGCGTAAAGTGCCCAGTTCCCCAGCTTTGTATAAGGAGGACAGACGCCGTTCAATATCAGCCCTTTTAAGGTTTGCATCGGCTGTGACCTTGCCGATATCACGTCCTATCCGGCCAAGGTTGCGCTCAACACCCAGCAGATCATTATTGAGACGCCCCAGATCTGTCACTTTCTGATCCAGATTTTTATTAATTTCCTGGAGTTCGGTCGATATAACGGCCTCAACCTTGCGAGTCTTCTTGATAAGTTGTTTTTTTGCTTTGATCTCCCGCTTGACTCCGCTCAATTCATCCTTGGTATTCTGAGCAAGAGACTGGGACACTATAAAAACAACAGTTATGAGTGTAAATATCAGCAGTTTCATCAGTTATACATTTATAAAGCGTCTCAACGAAGTGAAACTGCCAACGAAACCGAGGACGGCCCCAGAAACAAAAATGCCCACAATATATTCCAAGGGAAGGAATCCCAGGCCGGATGTAACAGGATTGAATGTCAAAAAGCTATCAGCATTATGCAAAAATCCTTCATACAATCCGAAAAGGAGTGCTATTGATATTGTGGAACCGGCCAGCCCTTGCAGCAAACCCTCCAGCAAAAAAGGCGCCTTAATAAAAAAACGGGTGGCTCCTACCAGCGCCATGACTTCGAGTTCGTCTCTACGCGCATAAATGGTAAGCTTGATTGTGTTAGAGACAATAAACAAGACCGCTATGACCAGGAATCCACCTACAAGAACTCCCATCAGGCGCACAAAACTCAGAAATGAATTGAACCGCCGTACCCACTCCTCCCCGTATTGAACCTCAGTTATACCGGGTATCCGTTTTAACGCCGACACAAAAGTTTCTACACTTTCTGTTTCGCGACTGGCACGTTTAAGTGCAATTTCAAATGATGATGGCAGCACATCTGACCGGACTCCCTCCAAGAGGGTTTCCTGCCCGCGCAGTCGATTTTTGAAGCGTTTCAGTGCTTCATCTCTGGAAACATAGCCAACACGCAGTGCGCCAGGCAGCGCCAGAATTTTGTCGCGAAATACGGATTGCTCTGAAGTCGTCAGCTCTTTGTCAAAATAGACGGTTACCTGAACCCGTTCACTCCAATTTTCAACAGCCCCTTCGAGGTTGATAAAAACCAGTAGAAAAAGAGAAACAATCAACAGGGCAATTGTTATTGTTCCGACTGTGACAACATTTACAAAAATATTCTGCCGGATATTGGTGATCGCCCTGGCAACAAAATAACCGAACCTGCCACCAAAACCGTCTCCAGAAAGCGTCGGCCTCTTATAAGGCTTGATCGTCGCCGTTTTTTCCTTTTTCCATCTGTTCAACGATTTCCCCTTTATTTAATACAACAAGACGTTTATGGCTCTGCTCGATCAAACGACGGTCATGGGTTGCAACAACGACTGTCGTGCCTCTTACATTCGCTTCCTTGAATATTGACAGAATTTGATTCTTATTTGCATCGTCCAGGTTTCCGGTTGGTTCATCCGCAAGAAGAATTTTTGGATCGTTTACAAGAGCTCTGGCCAGCGCCACTCGCTGTTGTTCGCCGCCTGAAAGTCGCTGAGGAGTGAGACTGTATTTGGATTCAATTCCCATCTGCTTGAGGATATGCATTACCTTTTTACCAATATCAGCCTTGCCCCAGCCCAGGACTTCCAGAGTAATGGCAACGTTCTCAAATACGGTACGATTCTGCAACAACTTGAAATCCTGAAATACTACGCCGACCGAGCGGCGAAGATACGGGATCTGGGAGGCGGGCAAACGGGAGATATTCTGGCCGTCTATCAGGACTTGACCACGATTTGGAGCGAGTGCGCCATACAATAAGCGCAACAGCGTTGTTTTACCAGCGCCGGATGGCCCGGTCAAAAAAACAAATTCGCCTTTTCCAATTTTCAAATTGACATTATTAAGGGCAGAAGCGTCTTGTTGGTAAGCCATTGATACATTGTGGAGCTGAATCATATTTCACCATTCATTATATGGGGTTCCATCCGTACCGATCAGATTCGAACCACTGTGTACGTCATACACCTTTCCTGGGCCTGTTCCTCCGCCAGAATCGCTCCCCATCGAGGAAACGGAAACGGATCCGGAGGGCGAAGACGAACTATCCGGTGGCGGATCTACGGTCACCCATGACTCAGTGGATTTTGTGAACGGATCTTTGGGTATGTCCCGCATGTATTTTTTTTCTTTCAACTCACTTATCGAATCCGGGTACTTACCTTGGTCAGCATGAAACTGAT
Organism: Geobacter sp.; assembly: GCA_009684515.1. Lineage (GTDB taxonomy): Bacteria > Desulfobacterota > Desulfuromonadia > Geobacterales > Pseudopelobacteraceae > JACRCG01. The sequence continues at coordinate 98,097 of WKKS01000005.1, read as the reverse complement.
CAATGGTTGTACGAAAGTTGTACAAATCCTCTCGAAGCACAGATTCTTTGGCTTTGATTATACCCCTTTGGTAATTAGGGACGGCAATTGCTGCCAGAATCCCTATTATGGAGATTACAATCATAAGCTCGATCAGGGTAAAACCGCGCTGTGAAGTGACAGATTTGTGCAACCTGATTGCATTGGCAGTATATTTTAACATGAAGTTACCATTCATTATATTTCGTACCATCAATAGCGGTTCCTTCGCTCAACGAGTAAACATCAAACACGTCTTCGCCCCCCCAACTGGACGAATCCGGTTTATCGGCGTAAGAACGCAAACCCCACTTGGGTTCTTCCCCGGGTTTTACGACATTAAACGGATCTTTCGGGATTTTCCTCAGAAATTTCTTCTTACCTGAAGTCAACCCTCCGAAATCGTAGCCATCAACCAACTGCTGAAGCGTTTCGGGATACCCTGATTTGTTCATTGAAGACAAGATTTTCTTTTCGTCAACCGCTTTGTCATAGTTTTTTTTGAATTCATCAATGGCCGTACGCATTGTTCGCAGGTCCCGTCGCAGTTCCAATTCTCGTGTGCGCTTTGCGGTCATGCTCGAAAGAGGCAGTATAACAGAGGCTAGTATTCCCAGTATGGTGAGCGTGACAACCAGTTCCACCAGCGACACACCCCGTCGGGAAGACAAGCAGGCAGGGGATCGCATAGAAGCCTTCATCACCTGATATCAACCGCTGTACTGAACGGCAGGACGGTCTGAGCAGTACCATTTGCCGTACTGAACGCAACATTTCGGAATGCAAAACTTGCAGGCCCCTGATTTTTGGCTCTGAACATTACCGTTGCAAGAGTTCCGCCTCCAGACACCCCGCCGTTTCCAGCAGCACGCGACAAACTGACTGATACCGCACCACCGGCCGAGTCCGCTTTGCTGCTGAAAGTAGTCGGTTTGCCGTCATTTTTCATAAACGTCCCTTCTGTCATGGATACATATTCAACAAAAATCGGGTCGTAGGTTAGTACAAATGGAGCTGTGGTCAGATCTGTTACGCCGGTCACTTTAAGATCAACACTAAACTGCTGTCCAAGAGCTACCGTGGATGGTGCCGCGATTTGAAGCAGCGCGCGCTGTGCCGGTGCTGCCGGTGCTGCCGGTGCTGCCGGTGCTGCTGGTGCTGCTGGTGCTGCTGGTGCTGCTGGTGCTGCTGGTACTACTGGTACTGCTGGTACGGCTGGTACGGCTGGTACGGCTGGTACTGCCGGTGTTGGTGCTGTCGCTACTGGCAAAGTCTTTACTGCAGGGGCAACTGCCTTTTCGGCACTTTGGTTCTTAAGCTTGGACTTGGCGACAGCGTCAAAGACAGCCTCCTGATCAAAGGAAGCCATCGAGCGCTCAAGCGATGGGTCGTCCTCTTTGCCTGAAACAAATGAAGCAAGACTTGGCAGCGGTACAGATACTCCTCGAACCAACCGGGGAGTTATAGCCAGCAGTAGCTCTGTCTTGTCCTTGGATGAGTTGTGATTGGAGAGCAATGGCCCGATCAGCGGAATATCACCCAACAGGAATATTTTAGTCTTGTCATTGTTGCTGGTGTTCTGAATCAATCCGCCGATTATACTGGTCTCGCCATCTTTAAGACTTAGGACCGTTTCAACATTTCTTGTTCCTATTGTCACGACCGTTGTCAAACTGCTCGCATCGCCTATTTTTTCTTTTGTCAGTATTGAGCTGACTTCAAGATTAAGTTTGATGGTAATTTCATTATTAAGCTGAATGGTCGGCTCGGCATTAACTTTGACACCAACATCCACGTACTGAACGTTGACCTGTGAAAGCGTTCCATTCAGCGTTGTGGTTGTAATCGGCACCCTGGTGCCAACATTGAACTTCGCCTTTTCCTTGTTTTTTATCCTTATTTTTGGATTCGAAAGAACTTCCCCCTTGGCCAAAGTTTTTCCAAGATTATAGGTTGCATTGGGGACTGTTACAAACCCGCCATATCCCTTTAGTGTAAACACCCTTAAAAGGTTGTCAATTGTCGCACTTGTATCAACCGTCTGAGTACTCGTAGTTGAGGTTGTGGTTGCCGATGTAAGACTGGTGCCCATAAGCTTCGAGTTACTTGGTGAAAATGCGCCTAACTGAACATTATAGTTACTAAGCAACAGCCCGACATTCTGGGCATTTTTGTCGCTCATTTCGATAACTTCAACATCAAGAACAACTTCGGCTTCCGGCATGTCATTAGCGTCAAGAATTTTTTCTACGACATCTACAACATCGGGGCTGTCACGTACCACGATTGAATTGGAATCTTCATTCACATAAACTTTTCTGACCTGAATCATGGTCCTTATCAGATTGACCGCTTTTTTGGCATCCATGTAATTAAGATGGAATGTTCGCACGGTCATATCATCGTACTGCTTGGTTTTATCGGGAGTGCGGCTGTAGATAAGCACGGTGGTTTCGTTGAGTATTTTTTTCCCAAGCTTGTTCATGTTGGTCAAAAGATCGAAGGCCTGCTGAAAAGATGCATTTTCAAGGTAAATTGATACCGGCGTATCCTTCACGCCTTCATCAAAAATGAAATTAATTCCTGAAAGCTGGGTAAGTATGTTGAAGACATCCTTCATTTTTGCATCTTTGAACTTGAGGGTGATCGGCTTGGAGGATTTCAGACTTAATTCCTGCCCTTCAAGCTTGCTTTTTTTCATTCCGGTAATCCGCGAGACCGCTTCCTGATACTCATTATTTTTGGGAGACAGGTCTAAAGCACGCAAATACAGACGATAGGCATCTTTAAGTTTATTGGCTTTTTCAAAGTCACGGCCTTCAACGAAAGCGACCTGGGCATCCTTAAGAATTGCAGTTGTTTCCATATGCTGCTTGAACCTGCCCTGAGTTGGGTCAATCCCGTATGCAGCCTGGAATTCGGGTAACGCTTCTATATATTTCCCTTTTTCAGACAGCGCAACGCCAAGCTTGAAACGCTGTTCAGCCGCCTTTTCCCTGACCGTCAGAAAACGCATCCTGTACAAATTGACAGATGGATCGTTACGAAATGCCTCTGCATAACTATACATGGCATCCTCGAACTTCCCTTCGGCTTCGAAATCTTCACCTTTGTTAAAAGCTTTGGTTCCCGCGGCACAGCCAGAGAGGAGAACAATGGATGCTAAAAACAGAATTGATATGGTCAGGCTCAGGTAGCGCATTAGTAGCGTCTCCTTAACGTATTGATTAAATGTGTTACTTGGATCCTGCAAGCGATCTGTTCTCTATTAGAGGTATTACTATTTCATCGCCGGTATCAGTTACAAGCAGCGTCAAAGCTTGGTCAGTAATTGAAGAGGCTTCGTAACGGCCAGCTATTTTGTCACCTTTTTTCACCAGAATAATATCTTTGTCCTTGGCCAGAAAAATCGTCCTCTGAGAATCTTTTTTGAGGAAGCCTAGAAATGTAAAATGTGCCAAAGGCGCAGACACAGGCTTTGCAACAACCGGTTCTGCCGGTGCAATTACCGGAGGTGGCGGAGGCGGAAGCGCTGGTGGTTTTATCGCAACTGCCTTTTGCTTTAGCATCTTAAATTCATCAACAAAAATAGGCTTGAAGATATTGCGACGATACCCTTTGAAACTCGAATGTTCCTGCTCCAAAACTGCCAGCTTAAGAACGCGGTTGTCTGCAGTTTCAGCAGAAACCACTTTAGTCGTCAATTCGGGTGGCCTTAATTGCTTGTTCGGAGAATATTTAAGCGTTGCGACAGTTTTGGGGCGCGGTATTGCAGTATAACTCCATATGACTGCAAGCACAAAGACGATCACCAGAACGAACAGTATTAGGCGCTGACGATTCATACCCCCCCCCGAAGATAAACCGTCAAATGCAGATCCATAACCACTTTTTCAACAAAGGGATCACTATTCGAAAAAACTACGTCGTCGATAACCAGTAAGCCAGAATTATTCTGCAAGTCCGCCAGATAACTTTTAATGGCTGCGTAACCACCGGCAACAGGAAATGAAAGTTGATAGGAGAGCAACCCCTCCTCCTTTATCACAGTCGGCTTATAAGTGATTGATCCGACCGTGACTCCACTGGCGGAAGCCGCTTCCAGAAGTTCGCTTAACACACGGCCAAATTCGTGTTTTGCCGGAATGTTTGCCTTAAGTTTTTCCAGGTCACTCAAACCCTGTCGATACAACACGCTCGAATCTACATGCCCGGCAGATGCATTCTTACGTCTTAAGTCGCTCCATTTGACCTGAGCGACCGCCAGTTCTGAACTCTGGTAATAGCTGGTCAGCACAATTAATGCTGCATTCAACAAAAACAGCAACAGTATTACCGCGAACATAATCTTTTTTTGACGTATTATTTCTATAATGATCGGAGTCATTAATACTGTACCTTGCACGATATCTTGAATTGCACAGCTCGTCCCTTATCAGCAGTTACAAACTCTTGATGCGACAAAAGCAAAACATTGGCAAACCCCTTGGATTCCTCCAGCTTTTCAAGATATTGCCGGACATTACCAAATGATTTTGCACGACCTTCCAGAGCTAGTTCATCCTTTTTTTTCCCCTGTGCAATAGTGGCGAGGGAGACGCCGTCCGGTGTAACACCTTCAATCATATCGAGTAATTTGAGCCAATCTTTCGACTTACGATCTATAATTTCATTGTAGAAACCAATTTGAGATCGCTGCTGTGCAAACTCTTTATCGGATACTCCGCCAGGTTTATTGATGAGACGACCTTCAAGAGCTTTGATTTCAGTATTAATCCGGCGTTGTTCACTAAAAGTCCAAGAAGCCTTCGTAACATTCCAACAAAGCAGAACAACCAGTAACGCAATAATACCAAAACAGCTCCTGTTAATCAGGCGTCTGTCGATATAGGTGGTTGAGGCGAGATTAATACTGTATCGCATCAGAGGCTCCTCAAGGCAGCGCCGATGGCGGCAGTGTAAGGATACAAGGCGACTTGGTCACCAGGTGCTGAGTTGCCTGGAGTAACAATTCCCTTTACTTCTAATGCAGTCACATTAAATCCGGTTGCCTCCGCTACCATTTCCCGAAAATCATGTATGACATCAGGAGCCGCCAGACAGAATACAGACTTTGACAATTGGTCGGGAAACCGATTCTGAAACACCATCAGGGAGCTGTTGATTTCCATAAAGACACGACTGTCCGTCGCAACTGTGCCACTGAGATCCTTTATTCGAATAAACTCGGGAATACCGTCGGCAAATACGATTACACCAAGGGTGTTATCGTAATACGAAATCATGACACTGTTACCGTCATGCGACAGATTGCGGTCAAATACCCGGCAAAGGTTAAATGAGTTAAAATCAATCTGGGCCGGCTGCAACCCTGCTTTTTGCAGTAACTCTTCATATTGGGAAATCACCGATTTTGAAACAAGTGCAACCAGCAGTGACAATTCACCATTCTCACGAACAGCCAGCTTTTGATAATCGAGGTGAGTATCAGCAAGATCGAACGGAATACTTTTCTTCAATTTCCAGCGAATTAGATCAAGAGCTTCCGCACGGCTCTTGAATCTGCTTTCAAGGTTAATTAATAACATGCGGCCAACAGAGTCCGGCAAAGAGACAGAGATTCTATCTGAGCGGCTTAGAAGAAGGTTGTGAGCTTCTTTTACCTTCTCCACAAAGAGATCCGGTTCAATAATATTTGGTTCCTTCAACGAAACCATGACGGTATTTTCCGGGAAAAGAGCGGAAGCGATCCGTTCGACTCGCGGTGTCGTTTGAGAACCGGCCACCATCGCGCACCTGACACCGTCCGGCCTGATTTCTAATCCAACTGAAGTTTTGGAAAACAACATAATCAACCTGTCCCCGTCACTCAACAAATGTGACGCGATTTATCTCCTTGAGCGTTGTTATTCCGGCAGCAAACTTTTCTTCAGCCGATTCCCTCAGAAACATGACACCGGCGGCACTTGCTGCCTGTTTAAGTTGGGTCGCCGGCACTTTGGCAATAATCAGATCCCGGATCTGGTCATTTAGTTCCAACAATTCAACGATAGCGACACGTCCACGATATCCGGTACCGTGACACTCATCACATCCTTTTGACTCGTACAGAGTTTTACCTCGAAATTTTTCCGGGTCAACGCCCCCCTCAATCAATTCCTCGTCGGAGTATTGCACCGGACGGCGGCAAGAAGCGCAGACCCTGCGGACCAAGCGCTGAGCCAGAACACAATTGAGGCAGGAAACAAAATTGTAAGGGTCAATCCCCATGTGGATAAAACGGCCAATAACGTCGAATACGTTATTGGCATGAACGGTCGTAAAGACAAGATGACCCGTCAAAGCGGATTGTACGGCGATCTGGGCTGTTTCAGAGTCACGTATTTCCCCGATCATGATTTTGTCTGGATCGTGTCGCAAAATCGAGCGCAATCCTTTCGCAAAAGTCAGACCTTTTTTTTCATTAACTGGTATCTGGAGAACGCCACGCAGCATGTATTCAACAGGATCTTCAATGGTAATGATTTTATCTTCGCCAGTATGAATTTCTGTCAGTGCAGCGTACAAGGTTGTCGTCTTGCCAGAACCGGTCGGACCGGTCACCAGAACCATTCCATACGGCTCGCGGATTTTCTTGCGCAGACGCTTAATTTCCCTTTCACTGACACCCAGGTTCTCCAGGGTCAAACCTTTCAGGTCACTGGCAATACTTTCCTTGTCAAGAATACGAATGACGGCATCCTCGCCTAGCGAACTGGGCATGATTGACACCCGGAAATCAATCGACTTCTCGCCAAACCGGATTTTGAAACGACCATCCTGAGGAATCCGGCGCTCTGAAATATCCAACTCGCTCATGACTTTAAGCCTGGATATGATCGGAGCTTGAAAATGCTGGTCTATAGTTTCGTTTGCCTTATACAGCACACCATCTATACGATATTTTATATCAACACCATCGTGACCGGTCTCAATATGAATATCGCTGGCTCTGCGATTCAGCGCATCTAATATAGTGGTGTTAATCAGTTTTATAATCGGGCTGGTGTCGTCAGAAATTGATTCAACCGACAGTATTTCTTCGCCACGGTCAGTCTCCTTGACCAACTGGAGCATAAAATCTTCCGAGACCTCACGCAACACGCGGCGGGTTCCTTCACCAGCCTTAATCACACCCGCAATAGCTGTTTCAGAAGCGATTCTGATCTGAATCTGGCGGTCAAGCAGAAGTTCTAATTCATCAAGCTTGATTACGTCGGTCGGGTCACTGACAGCAACCACTATTGAGTGGGAATTCATTTCAATAGGTACGAACCTGAACCGATAAATAGCGTCCGGAGGCAGAGAGTTGAGCAGTTCCTCATTCATTTTGAAATTGCGCAAATCAACGTACTGAAGACTAAACTGTTCCGATAGAGCCATGGCTATATCTTCTTCAGATACAAAACCTTCATGAACGGCGATTTCCCCGAACCGCATCCGGGTTGAGCCGAGTTTATCAACGATGAAAGCCAACTGGTCGGAAGTCAGGTTTCCACGCTCAATTAAAATCGCACCTATGTTTTTGCGTCTAAAAGGTTGCATAACCCACTAACCTACCGTTCCGCCAAGTTTGAATATTGGAAGATACATCGCTATTATTATCACGCCTATTACTACGCCCATAACTACCATGATTGCGGGTTCGATGGCCGTGGTCAGAATCTGCAATCGCTCTTCAAGTTCATCTTCCAGGTAATCTGAAATATCAATCAGCATGTCTTCCAAAGAGCCGGTCGATTCTCCGACACCTAACATTCGCAATGCTAAAGAAGGCATTATATTGATTTTTTCAAGTGCGGAAGAGAGACGGGCCCCTTCCTCCACATGTCGCACCGCCTCGAAAAGCTTCTTTTCCATATACACGTTATTGAGTGTGCCTATCGACATTCTAAGCGATTCTATAATCGGGATACCACTTCCCAACACAGTTGCCAATGTTCTGGAAAAGCTTGCTACAGAGTACTTTGTAAACACGTCACCGATGAGCGGCATCGTCAATTTGAAACGATCAAACACGTAACTTCCCGCTTCCGTATTTTTCCATTTTCTAAAAACTGCTATCACCCCGGCGATCAATATTGCTCCAAACAGGAAGTAGCGTCTTAATATAGAAGTAAACGTGATCAACAGTTGAGTCAAGAGTGGAAGCTGTGATCCTGAGTCGGTATATACCTGGCTAAACGTAGGTACGACATAAACCAGAAGCAGGGTTATTGCCATCGCAGCGAAAACTACCAGAATAGTCGGATAAAAGAGGGCCGATATTACTTTCTTGCGTATGCCGCCCACTCGCTTTAGGTACTGTATGTATCGGCGGATTGTTCGTGGCAGATCACCTGTGCGTTCGCCGGCTCTAATTGAAGCCACGTACAGATAGGGAAAGGCGCGACCATGCTTTTCCATGGCTGACGACAAGGCAGCGCCACCCTTGACATCTTCGCGCACCTGCTGCAACACCTCGGAAAGAGCGCCGGAATCGTGACGTTCCAGAATTGCATCAAGCACCTGCATGATTGGTATACCGGACTTGATCAGTACCAGCATCTCCTGATTGAATGTCAGAAGAGCCTTGCCGTCGATTTTGCGGCGTTTTATCCCCTTGTCAAAAAGAAACTGAAATGGTTTCTTCTTGACTTCAAAAACAAAAAACCCCTGGCTTTCAAGGCTTTTGCGCAAGGCAGCACCGTCTGCAGCTTCAAATTCCCTGTAAAGAATTTTACCGTCCGATGCTCCAAGTTTGCAGGTAAATAGCGCCATAACCTTAATTTGATACCATAATTAGCATTATAATAAAATATAAAAACCACTGGCATCATGCCAGTGGTCGCTATCTATCATCTCGTCAACAGATTATCGTTTTCAGCGTACTAAGTATCGTGACAGGAGATGCAAAGAGAATCAAAAGGCCGGCGTAAATGAAAATATTTCTGTTTTTGATCCTCTGTTCGAACGTGCATATCATGACATGTTGTCGCACAGGTTATTTCGCCATCATGGTTCAGTGGCAGATTGGCATGATTGACTTTTGTCTTTTTACCCACGCCATGACCAAAACCGGACCCATGACAATTCCGGCAGACTTCATTCAAGTTTCCATTCAACAACTTTTTAGTTGATCCGAAAACAAACCAACTCCGCAATGTTTCAGCAGAATATAGATGGCATATCGTACAGTCACCTGTTTCCGTATGCGGACTGGCACCAAACTTTTCGCTGGCAGTTTTATCCCCTGCAGAGCAGTAACCAACCGAAACCAGCAAACTTGAAAGTAAAGCTGTAGAGAGGATTAAGTAACGCATTTAGACATGCACCGGTCAGTAAGACTTTGGATTATGGTCAACACCATGACAACTTAACCAGCATTCGCCATGAAAAGTATAGGTACCTTTCTCAACAAACTTGAGCTTGCCGCTGGAACTTTCGGTGACATAGGCGCGATTAAATTTAATTAAATAGCGGTTTTCCACGCTTCCATGTGAAGAATGGCATGTGTAGCAGGATGTCCCGCCACCTTTAAAATTCCCCTCTCCGGTAATATGACGAGAGTGACCGGTAAAACTTTCGTTGCCCAAGATGCTTGAGCGTTTATGACAACGATAGCAGAGTGCATAAGTAAAGCTGCTTTCAGCAATTTTGTCGCCTGTATAGTAGTTATCAATCAGCAGTCCCTGATATTTCGACCCATGCGGTCCGCGCGGCGAATTCGGATCATCACTACCGTGACAGCTTTCACATTTAATTACAGAAATATCGCTAGGTGAACTTTTCTTTTCCCTGTATGGGCGCATAAGGCTAACTACAGCGAGGTTTTTTCCTTCGCCTTCGACCGGGTGAAAGGATGGATTGCTCATTGAAAACTCAACTCGCTTATTTACAGCATTAAGCGGGAGATTTGCACTATCGGAGTGGCAAAGGTAGCATAACTCGTATTCCTTTGTAATCTGGGTGTTAAAGTTACCGGTTTTTTTGCCCTTGATTCCATTGTAGGGGGCTTCAGGCGCGAGCTGATGAGGATTGTGACAATCAACACAATCGGAGTGCCTGGGCGTAGAGGGGTTTATCTCGGGCAGGATTTCTTTAGAATCGTGAATGCCGGACTTGTCAAAAACTGGGTGACGGTAGTTTTTACCAAAATCCTTGGAAATGTCGGCAACCGGTTGGCGGTCCTTCATCCAGCCTACCGATTCCTGGGACATTTTACCATGACACAGCAAACAGCGATTGGCGCCGCCACCGTACTTGAATTCCATGCCCACATGGCAACTGCCGCAGCCAAAAGGCAGATAGTCCTTGTTAAGATGGGATGGAACTATGGTCTCAGAATTGGCGACAGCTGAGCAAAACAGGAAAAACATACAGGACATAACTGGTAAAAGCCGCATGATCATAATATTGACCTTCCCGGATAATGTTTAAGGTGACGGCCACGGCGCTGGCGTAGTAACCGCCAGTTTGTGGCAACTGTTACAGACAGCATCATGACCGGCAACGGCGGTAGCTCCGCTATAAACCCAGAATGGGACTACTTTTCGGGTTGTGGAAGGATACACAGTTGTATCATTCCCCATATTCTGGTGTGCATCGTGACAGGTTGTGCATTGCATCCACCCGCGAGCATCCCGCTTTGAATCCTGCAATTTTACCTTGTCGGCCATTTGCGGCTGAGCACTAAGTTTTGGGATTGTGAACGAGGCACCATTCAATCCGATCATTGTACCGGTCTGGGTTTTGTAATCGAAAGAGGTCGCATATACGAATGACACCGGATGATGACCGACCTTCATTTTGTTTGTAGAGGGGTGAAATGAGGCCACACTGGCTTGGGGAATATTGTTTCCGCCAAGCATTTGAATCGCGCCCATCTGGCCGCTTCTAAAAACATCCCCGAGACCGGTGACCCCGTCGTGACATGATAGACAGAGACGTGAAGAACCATTAGGCTGTCCACTGGCATCACCAGTATTGGAATACTGCGAAGCGGCTATATTTTTTATATTTAGCGTATTTGAGGTGTAGCGGGCAAAAACCTGCGATGTGTCGCGGCGGTTCCACAGCGGCCCTTGCGACTGTGAATTGTGTGGAGTATGGCAGAAGATGCAGACTTGCTGTCCGCCAGGATTGTTCACCGCATCATCTACAGCTCGAAATGTTACCGCTGTGTTTTGTGCTGAAAGATTATGCTTGTTACCCATGCCCGAAACCATGGGACCTTTTGCGCAGGCACTCCAGGCAAAAGCTAGCGTAAGTAATCCGGCACAAAGCAAAGGAAACCATTTATGGCTCATTTGATTTTATCCTCTTTCAAATACTGAAATATCTGGATTCTGTGGTTGAATGTGTCTGAAACATATATTCTGTCGTTTTTATCAATGAAAATGCCGCTTGGGAGCATCATTTCACCTGGCAGAGTGCCTTCCTGCCCGACATAAAGCAACAAGCGTCCCTGCTGATCAAAAATTTGAAAATTACCCAGGATAGAGTCCATGACATAAATATTCTGATCGCTGTCAACAGCAACCCCTTTGGGGCGGGCAAAGGATCCGGGACTGTCACCTATCTGGCCGATACTGCGTATGTATCGGCCAGATGGATCAAACATATGGAGCGTAAAACTCATTGTATCCGTGACATAAATATTATCCTTGTTGTCTACAGACACATAAACCGGCATGCGCAACTCACCCTTAAAATCAGAACCGGGGATTTCATATTGCAGAGTATCATCATCGCCAAATACGAACACTTTGCGAGCCTGCAAATCGGCTATAATTTTTTGGCCCCTGGACGTGATGGCAATCCCGACCGGACTCCTGAGTTTGCCTTTGCCATCAAGCTCCGCAATCAATGAACCGTCCAATCTGAGCTTGAATACGGAACCAAGCTGGGCATCAGTCACATATAAATTCTTCTTCCCATCAAGTGCTACCCCGACCGGACGAACCAGTCTTTTATCGCCCGCCTGAAATATATAACCGACTTCCTTGGTCGCCAGATTGTAAACGTGCACCAATCCAATTGACGGATCGGCAATGTAAATCAAACCGTCACCATCAGCGGCAATGCACTGCGGAGTGAAAAAATCAGCGTACTCCTCCCTTGCTCCGACAATGAAGTCGAACATTTTGCTGACAGCACTCGAAGCGGACACAACCACATCCTGAGCGCCCCGGATTACTTTAAGCAGCTTGATGCGGGCTTTTTCAGGCGGCTGAGGCCATATCATCTCATAACGGCTGTCGTGCCAGGCGGCGTCATCCATTTTCAATGATGCGCAACCACTAACTGTCACAACAATCAACAGTGTGTTTATGACCATGAAAATCAAACGGGTAGTTCTAAACATCATCTTATCAAAAGCCCTCACGCATTGAGCATTCCGATTATCCACACAACAAAGGAAACAACTACGGCGCCGCCCCAACGCATTCCCGAAGCCGAATTAAATATGTCCCGTTCGGGAAACGCCCTGAACATGAAGAAGATGCTGGATGTGATCCAGCCTGCTGCACCAATTATTAAAACAATCGACCATAAGTCATGTGACATACGCAGTCTATTTCCTCCAGAGCTTTGACAACAAGGTTTGCAAACGCAATTTCCAAACCATTATCACCGCTTCTCTGACGATCCTTCGGGACATTTTAGAACTACCGGCATGGCGGTCTATAAAGATAATCGGAATTTCCTTAATGCTTAAGCCTTTTTCCTTGCAACGATAATTCATTTCAATCTGAAACGAATAGCCGTCCGATTTAACACTGTTCAAATCTATGGCCTCTAAAGACGCTCTGCGAAAACATTTGAAGCCGCTCGTACAGTCCCTTAACTGCAGTCCGGTAACCCAGCGGGTATACACACTAGCGAAATAGCTTAGAATCAAGCGCCGGATCGGCCAGTTAACGACACTGACTCCATTCAGATAACGTGAACCGATCACCAGATCAAAGTCATTGGCAACAGACAGAAACTCGGGAAGTACGGCCGGATCGTGTGAAAAATCCGCATCCATCTCAATTATATAATCAGCGGCCATGGAAATGGCTACCTTGAAACCTTCACGGTATGCAGACCCCAAGCCAAGTTTGCCACTCCGGTGCAAAACATGAATTCGATCATTATTCAGAATCAGATCATCAATTATTTTGCCGGTTCCATCGGGCGAGTTATCGTCGACAAATAGTATTTGCAGATCAGCATGCTGGGCAAGAATGGAGGATGCCAATCTGACTACATTATCTTTTTCGTTGTAAGTTGGAATTACGACAAGAGCAATCAACAGTCACTTAACTCCGGGATACTTGATTTTGGCTTTTTTGTGCAATCCGTCCATCCAATCTTCCAGCAACTGTTTTTTCTGGGATGCAATCATATCTTTCTTGATTTTATCCTGGATTTCTTCGAAAGGTATCTGGCGCGGCGGGTTTCTATCTGTCAGTTTGATAATATGATAACCATACAGGGATTCAACAACGTCGCTTATTTCTCCGACTTTAAGTTTTGTGACAGCAGCATCAAACTCTCCGATCGTCTGCCCCGCGTGGAAATAGCCTAAATCTCCACCCTTGATTTTGGACGGGTCGTCGGACTCATTCAGCGCAATTTCCTCAAATTTTTCTCCGCCTTTTATTCTCTTAAGTAATGCTTCTGCCTTGGCGCGCAAGACAGAGCGCTGTTCCTGATTGGATCCCGGGTCCACTTTTAAAAGTATGTGACTGGCCCGGAATTCCTCCGGTTTATTGTATTTTTCGAGATTTGTGTCGTAGTACTCTTTTATTTTTTCTGGAGTTACTGAAACTTTGTCATCCACTTCTGCGGCCAGTATCTTCTCCGCCAGCAACCTTCGTTCCATTATCCTGTGAAAAGATTTATTTGTAAAACCGGCACCCTTGTAAGCAGCAACCAGACCTTCTTTGGATTTAAATTTTATTGCCAGCTTATTCATCTCTTCATCAATGACAGACTGTGGAATTTTCATTCCTTTGCTGTGGGCATCCTGAGCTTTCAGTTCATAATCGACCAGTATTTTCATGGCATCCGACTGGACTTTTTTCAGTTTTTCATCTGAAATTTTCCCATGGAACGGTTGATTCATCGGCATGAGTATATTAATTTCCTGATTAAGATCGGCCTCGGACAAATTAACACCATTGACAACAGCGACAACTTTGCTGGCGGGCGCGGCCGTAGAGGTCAACGGAAGAGATATCATTATCAGTAGGACCAAAACGAAAGGCTTGATGAACTTGAACATATTTTCTCCAATCTTTAATAAGTTAACCGGTCAACAATACGAGAGTTGATATATAAAAGTCAAGATGTACGGGATACGCCAAAATTTGAAAGCCCCGAGGTTTTCCCCGGGGCTTTCCTGTTTTTGGCAGAAAACAGTGCCGATTGGCTATGTTTGGGATTCCACCTTGACAAAACAAATCAGACGGCAGTGGACGACCGTCTGATTTTCACAAACTAACGAGAAACGGTGGCCTCTCTCGGAAGACGAACCTGAGCCTGTTCATACCCGGCAAACACTTTGGCCCCAAGCATAAATTCAGCCCAGAATTCTTTCCATTGCGAGGGTTCTTCCTGACCTTCCGTTGCAGGCTTGAGTTCGGCAAGGAAGATTGTCAAAGCTGCACCGGCGGCAAGCAGCGCGCCTGATAGTACAAAAGACGTAGCCATACCGCCCGGCTGGGCGTTCAGCATTCCTGACACCTTACCCATTACAAAACCGCCCACCCCCCAGGCACTGAAGAGGATGCCATAATTCATGCCGTAGTTTTTAATTCCCCAGTAATCTTTGGAGAAGGAGGGGAACAGGGCCAGATTGGATCCGTAATTGAAACCGATGAACGTCGCCAGCACCACCAGAAGCACTGCATTATTTGTAGCGATAACCGGCATGGCGGCAAACATCAGCAGAGACTGGAAGGCCAACATGATGAACAGTGTCGCGCGGCGACCGATCTTGTCTGACAGAACACCAGCCACTACACGGCCGCCAGCGTTACCAACCGCCATAATGGCAACCGCCAGAAAGGCCATGTTGCCCATGCTCTTCTTGGCCAGGCCGGCCACACTGCCGATAACCATCAGACCGGCACCGGCGCCGATGAAATAGGTCAGCCAGAGAACATAAAACTTGTATGAGCGCAGCATTTCACTGGGGGCTGCGTTGACCTTCGGTTTGGCGGCGTACATAGCGGCCACCGGACCGGGATCGGATGGTTCCGCAGGGACATAACCGGCTGGCGGATTTACCACAAAGAATGACAGGCCGCAAACGACGACTGTAAAAGCGGCGGCAAGCACTAACATGGAATTCTGAATACCGAAGTTCCCCAGCAACCAGGATGACAGTGGTGCGATATAAACCGGGGCCAAACCAAAACCGCCTACTACGATACCGGCAATCAAACCAGTTTTAGCGGAAGAGAACCATTTGATTGCCGGAGGAGTGGCAGCTGAATAACCGAAGCCGAAACCGGCGCCACCCAGGACACCAAACCCAAGCACCCAGGCCATGTAACTTGTCGAGAAACCCAATACAGTAAATCCGGTTCCGACCAACAATCCGCCGATAAGGGCGGTCTTGGCAGGTCCGATCTTGTCCTGGCACTTGCCTGCGATGATCATGGCAAAGGCAAATGTCAGACAGCATACGGCATAGGGATCGTTTACCGATGCCAGATCCCATTGAAAAGCATCTGGCCCGCCCTTTTCGATCGAAGCCTTGATGGCCCCCTTGAAGATACTCCAGGCATATAATACACCCAGCGCCAGATTTATGCCGGTTCCGGCTATAACAACCTGCCAACCTCTATTCTTGATATCGGACATATCCGTTCCCCCTGGTCTATGGTTGTTTGGCAACGGCTTTTTTCATCGGGCCGTTCATTCGGATTGCAGTTGCAAACTCCATCCAGAACACAAGATAGATCGATATCATCAGCGACAACCCGATATTCTGGTTTTCAGCTCCCAGAGCCTTGGCCAGGATCGGAGACGCAAAACCTGCGCCGAGGGTTCCAGTAAGACGCTCCAGCAGATAAAACGCCGGCAGTGTCAATAATGTTCCAACCACCATGATTGCAATACCGGTCGGTCGCTTGACCCAGTATTTGGGAGAGAATCCGTACATACGCATGAAAATGACAACCCAGATAATCCAGACCGAATAATCGACGGCGGCATCCGGCAGGGCCAACTTGTTTTTGACAAGTATAACCTCAAGCACAGTCACGATGCCCAGCAGACAAAACATCCAGTTAAACTTCTCGTTGGCCTGGGAATGCCATTGGCGGCTGTCAGGTGCCTGAACTTCATTGTAGGAATGGCTGTGAGTTCCAAGGGCTGAGAAGAGGATCGCAAACCAGATGCCGGCATTGTGGAAAAGCAGTGAAGCATGATTACCGGCTACATTAGCAATACGGGACATTGGATCACGGGCAAAATCACCGGCGATTCGCATCAGGAACAGATTGGCAACTACAGAGCAGCCGATAATGACTGCTATGGTAAATATTTTTCGCGGCAACAGGTAGGGATCGACCTTGTCTGGAAATCCGAGAATAAAGGCAAACCAGATCAGGTACATGATCAGCGGTATGCCAAAGCAGATGCCATAAACCGCCTTACCGGCAAAGTCACCGCTCTGGGCATAAATAATCACATTGTTTTTGGGATCGGCATCGGTGTTGAGTGCCTTGACCTCATCCTTAGGCATTTTCTTTACGTGCGGCAACAGTCCCATAGCGTACCAGCCGTTATCACCCTGGGTGGTGTCCACAGTCCAGTATTGGTCACCCATCATTTCATCGAGACCTGCAAAAATCTGCATATTGAAAGCGGCGCATACGATGCAGACCACCAGCAGAAGAATGGCATTCGAAATTTTCATTGGCATTTTAATCTCCCCCCTATTCCTTGTGAGTTGTCCAGAACATCGACACCGCATTGGCGGCAAACAGGCCATACAGCCACATCGTATTCCAGGCCGGTCCGGACCAGTGACTTCCACGACCGCCACCGACAACACCAGAGGCAATTACGATTCCAATCATTGCCGTGAAGGCCACCATTGCCACAGCTCTCAATATTGCGCTGTTACGCCATGTGTGACGCTCGAGAAACTCAATCCTGGCCATCAATTCAAGCTCTTTTTCGCTCATCGTTTTTCTCCTTTGCAAGTAGAATTACTATAAACAGCGTTGTGACGGTAAGTGCCAGAACAGCGTGAAACTGATTGAAATAAAGCGTCAGGTTGTACAACATTGCCTTCTCCTTTCTCGGATGTTAATTATGAATCAATTCGTTACCAAATGATTTAGTTCGCCAGGAAAGCGGTCGGCAAGCTCCATGTACTTCATGCATTCCGTATGGCGGCCGCTACAGTATCTGATGATCATGTTCACATCGTGCGGCGAGATATAACCGCAGCCAACGTCGCAGTAATCATCGTTTTTGCCGTAAAATGGACAGATGCTGGCTGTTTTCATATTCTCCTCATTACCATTCTGATACTGTATACAGCACACTGCGTGCCAACCCGCTCTTCAGACAAATTAACAGCGTAATATCGGTATTTTAGCGATGCTGATCCATGAAACACAGTTGCCGAATTTGCAATATTGCAAATGTTTATGCATTAGATGCCTGTAGCAGCCAAGGGCACAGACGATATACGCAGATTCAACACTGCATATTAGTAGTGTAATAACAGTCACTTACAGCACGTTGATTTTATTTGCACAATTGCAAACCGGTTTTTTCCGTTCATTTGCAACTATGCAAACCAAAATGGAGAGAAAATGGAATCGGACAGAATCAAATGGAATAAACGTTACGAATCAGAGGACTCCTATCTCGGAGAACGCCCTTCCCTGTTTTTGATGAATGAAATTGAGCGGATCAAGCGGCTTGCACCAGGTAACAAAGCATTGGATATCGCGTGTGGTGAAGGTAGAAACAGTGTCTTTCTGGCTCAGAACGGATTCAATGTTACGGGACTGGATATTTCGGACATCGGCTTGTCAAAGGCGGTGGCAAGGGCTGAAGCGGGCGGCGTTGTGGTAAATTTCAGGCGGGTTGATCTTGAACAATTCGAAATTATCGAACGGTATGACCTGATACTGAATTTTAATTTTCTGTTGAGGGATTTAATACCATCCGAGGTTCGTGCACTTAAGCCGGGAGGACTGCTGCTGTTTGACACAATACTGGAATCTCCGCAACTGCTGAGCAGTCACAACCCGGCCTATCTGCTTCGCAAAGGCGAACTGGAGCAATTATTTGGAAGCTATGCCGGCAAAATACTTTTTTCCGAGGAAAACCATAGCGGTGACATGCCAACTGCCAGGCTGCTGTTTCAAAAAGCTTGAATAAAGCGGAGATGTAGCCATTGCCACTATCGGAGCGGTGCTTCGAAACTGTTGACCCACGAAGAGGCCTCTTCGTTATCCTCAACACCCTTATAGCGATAGAAAAACCGGAGTTTATCGCCGGGCCGCAATCCTGTTCCAAAATCAATTGAAAAACCGGCGACATCGTCCTGGGGAAGTTCAGAAGGTATTATAAAAAAACTTTTTTGCGCACGTTCCCTGCCGTCAGTACCAAGAAGAGTTATCCATAGTTCCAGATCCTGCATGATATGATAACGGTTGTTGCGGACATAACCGTCTATCGTTGTCTGGCGGTCATTTCCGGCAACATTCCACCCTATCGTTACGTCAAAGTTTTTGCGCAACGCATGATAAGCAGACGTATCGGGAGGCGCATAATTGCCGATTGCACAGGCCGAGAGCAGCCACACGGTCGCAAATCCGGACAGCAGGGCACTGATTCTCTTGATCATATTGATTTTCCTTTTTAGCCTTAACGTTTCCTGCCAGTATAAGAACTTAAGCTAAGCGGTCTCGCTGGCATTTTCCAATTGCAGTTCTTTCATAGCCATCTCACGCAGTTTGAACTTCTGGATTTTACCGGAAGCTGTCATCGGATATCCGTCCACAAATTTTACGTATTTTGGAATCTTGTAATTGGCGATTCTATCCTTGCAGAAATCACGCACCTCATCTTCCGTCATCTCGGCCCCTTTTTTCAGGATAATCGCCGCCATGACCTGTTCACCAAACTTCCGGTCCGGCACTCCATAAACCTGGATATCGGAAACTTTGGGGTGAGTATAAAGAAACTCTTCTATTTCCCGTGGATAGATATTTTCGCCGCCACGGATAATCATCTGCTTGATACGTCCTGTTATTTTACAGTAGCCGTTTTCGTCCATAATCGCCAGATCGCCGGTATGCAGCCAGTTGTCGGAATCGATGGCCCGGGCGGTTTCATCCGGCATTTTGTAATAACCTTTCATAACAAGATATCCCTGAGTACAAAGCTCGCCCTGCTTGCCGGGCGGAAGGGTCTCACCTGTTTCGATATCGACTATTTTGACTGCAACATTTGGCAGCGCCCGGCCAACTGTTGCGACTCGCAATTCAATCGGGTCGTCAGTTCTCGTCTGGGTAATAACCGGAGATGATTCTGTCTGGCCATAGGCAATGGTTATATCAGTGGCGTGCATATCTCGAATCACTTTTTTCATAACCTCGATCGGACAGGGGGAACCGGCCATAATACCGCTGCGCAGAGAGGTCAAATCGAACTTGTGAAAATCGGGATGTTCCAGTTCGGCAATAAACATAGTCGGAACGCCATGCACGGCAGTACATTTTTCCGCCTCGATCGTCCTCAATACAGCCAGCGGCTCGAATATTTCCACCGGAACCATTGTCGAACCGTGTGTGACACAGGCCATAACACCCAGCACGCAGCCGAAACAGTGAAAAAAGGGGACCGGAATGCAGAGTCGGTCTTTTTCGGTAAATTTCATGCATTCACCGATATTAAAGCCATTGTTGACAATATTGTAATGGGTCAGCATGACCCCTTTGGGGAAACCGGTTGTGCCGGATGTGTACTGCATGTTGATTGTTTCATGGCAATCCAGGGTTGCCTCTACCGACTCCAGTTCGGCGTCCGAAACCAGTTTCCCCATCTCAGCAAGGGTGGCAAAACTGAGCATCCCACTTGGAGCATTGTCACCAATAAAGACAACATGCTTCAGAAAGGGCAATTTGGCGCACGACAACAGCCCGGGCGCAGAACCTGGCAGTTCCGGGACTACCGTATTCAAAGTGGCTACATAATCGGTATCTTTAAAAGAGTTGACCATAAAAAGCGTTGTGGAATCGGACTGATTAAGAATGTACTCCAACTCAGCGGATTTGTAGTTGGTATTAACAGTAACCAGAACTGCACCGATCTTGGCTGTGGCAAACTGCAAGACTACCCATTCCGGGACGTTATAAGCCCAGATAGAGACTTTATCGCCCTTTTTTATTCCCATCTTCAGGAGACCTTTAGCTGTCTGGCGACAGACCTCATTAAATTCGGCGTATGAGTATCGCAAGCCGCGCTCGGGATAAACCAACGCCTCGTTTTCTGGATAACGACGGGCCATATCGTCCAAAAGGGCCCCTACAGTGAGTTCAATCTGCTGAGACATTACTTCCTCCGGTCAAATTAAAGTTGCAACATATGATCATTTATCATTTTAACCACCTGGTTTAAAGCGGTTTTAAAAACAAATTCAGGTATCGGCGTCAAGGGCGCGTCCTGGATTTTAACTGCGGGGGCCAATCGAAGGCATATCTGGCTGCAGTGTAAAGAAAAATGTGGCGCCCCGGCCAATTTCCGCTTCCGCCCAGATACGCCCGCCATGCCTTGCAACTATTCGCTGTGCGGTTGCCAGGCCAATTCCGGTGCCACTAAACTCGGAAGAGTCGTGCAGCCTGGAAAACACTTTGAAGAGCTTACTCGAAAGTTTCATGTCAAAACCGGCGCCATTATCCCGGATAAAATATACGGGTCCGGTTTCTTCCTTGCGCATTCCAAACTCAATGCACGCGTCCTTGATTCCAGAGCTATATTTCCAGGCATTATTCAACAAGTTGGTAATCAATATTTTCAGCAGGCTCGGGTCCCCGGCAGCGATAACATCTTTCATGACAACCGTTTTAGTATTCCTGTCAGGCTCAAGCAACTTCAATTCGGCAGTCAATTCCTCAGTCAGCTTGCTCAGATCAACAAGCTCCGGAATAAGCTCTGCACGAGCCAGTTGCGCCAGATGAAGCATGGCATCAATCATCTCATTCAACCACAAACCGGACTCATGGATTCGCCCTATGTAACTCTTGATTTGCGGGTCAAGAACGACATCCTCCTCCAGCATAATCTGACAGTAGCCTGAAATCCTTGTCAGAGGGCCGCGCATATCATGAGATACCGAGTAGTTGAATGATTCCAGTTCATAATTGGCTGCCGCAAGGTCATTTGCCTTGCGTTTCAGCTCTGCATTGAGCTGCCGGATCCGCTCTAAATACATCCGGTCACTTTCTTCAGCCAGTTTCCGGATGGTTATATCTCGATCAAAAGCGAGTATGTAGGAACAGCCTTGAATTTTTACCATACCTGCGTGTACTTCCATTGGAAACCGCGATTTATCCTTCTTGCTGTGCCAGACTTCCTTGGTAATCCACTCACCGCCAGAAATCCTTTTGATCAAAGAGGCGGTATTCTCTTTGTCCACATCGATATTAATGTCAAAAATACTCATCTTGCAGAGCTCGTCAATTGTGTAGCCGTGCTGTTCTGCGGCCGCCCTGTTAGCCGAAATTATTTTCCCGACTTCTTCTCCATCAAGACCGATGATAAAAATCGAGTCCGGAGCACGTTCAAACAGAATCCGGTAGCGTTCTTCGCTATCACGCGTAGAATTTTCAGCGACTTCGATCGAATCGAGCATGGCATTGATTGATCCTGCCAATTCGGTCAGTTCATCATTCTCGCCGGACAATGGCAAACGGGAAAACGGGTTGGGTTCTGAACTTAACTTTTTAACGGTTCCACTAAGAAATTCGATTCGCTTGAGGATGGTTCCCTTTATAAAAAAGAGCATGGCAA
This sequence comes from Geobacter sp., assembly GCA_009684515.1. Lineage (GTDB taxonomy): Bacteria > Desulfobacterota > Desulfuromonadia > Geobacterales > Pseudopelobacteraceae > JACRCG01. The sequence goes on along the minus strand of WKKS01000005.1, from coordinate 76,020 downwards.
AACAAAAAACAGTGCCAGCTATCAATAGCGAAAGGAGTACGTAGGCAATGGCCGCTTTACCCTGGCCATACAAAACGCGTTTTTCCACGAGCCTGGCTATCAGAACCGGCTGACCGGAAAGATCTTTGAACAGGGAATATCCCGCTATCCTGTCCGAGTCGAGAACCATGTGGGGGCTGACAATACCTTTTTTAAAATCGGCCAAAACATGGGCGACCTCAGCAGTCTTGGTGCCGGAAACTGTCGTAAACAGCTGGACTGAAAAAGTGGTTAACGTCGAAATACGACGGACCTCGTCATCGTCCAGATAACGGCCCACCAGCACCATAACACCCGAATCATGTACAGGACGCAAAAACAGCTGTAGTGGCTCGTCTCCCAGCAGGATTACTCCACTGACGACTTTGTTAGTTGTGGGTGCGGCCAGTGTGGGAACCCGAGCTAATTGAACAAGATAATTTTCCGGGAGGGTAACCGGCTTATGGTGATGGAAATCGACCGCCTGAGAGAACAGAATCTGACCTGAAGATGAAAAAACCAAGACAATATCGACATGATGGTTAACAAATGTTTGCGTATTATAGTTGGATATATTTGTGGTGCCACTTTTTAACAAATAATCTGAGAAATCCTGTGAAGTCGAATCAAGTTCGTCAAACGTCTTGTCTATTTCGTTTCTTACTCTCTGAACATTTCCAGTCAGCACTGTTCGCTCAAGTGACGCAAAACTTTTTAGAAGAATAACGTCGGAAGTAGCCGCCAGAATAATAAGCAGGACAATGAATGTGCTGACAATAATAAGAACTGTGCGTTGGGAAAGAGTCATGTTTATTTCCGCTTTCTGACGACTCGCCTTATTACATTCTCCGCTATACATTCTCCGCGACAACTTGACGACCAGCCAGTTCACTTATGGAAAAACAGGGGGAACAACTCCGGAGCAGCGTGAAGACATATGCCACAAACCTGCTGATATCACAACACAAGAAACTAATTCGTAAGCCGAATACAATGCCGGACTGTTACTTTTAATTTTGGCTGGTTATGATATAGTGGACGGGCTTCAGCTGTTACTGTATTTTCGTATGCCATCATTGGCAACTCCACAAGGATATTAATACATGCGATCATCTAGCAATCACGCAACCAGCAATGTGACTGATTTGAAAGAGATTACGAGATATTGCTCTGCGGAAGACATCCCATCCTTGCTGAAACTGATCAATTCAGCCATTTCGTCAGACCAGCTTCAGCTTTCCGCCTGGAACAACGAACAGTCCGCCTTGATAAAATCAATTCAACAAGCAGACGGCTCCGAGCTGAAAGAGATTCACGACGAACTGAATCGAATAGAAATGGATCGGTTCCTGCTGAACTACTCCGTAACGACACTACACCGGTCATGCACACATTACCGTGATGCTCTCTCTCTGCGTGCCCTGGAGATCGTCAACAAAGAGATGGAAAGCAGCGGCCTGCCAAAACCGGGGGTACCATATGCCCTGATAAGCATGGGAAGCGATGGGCGCAAGGAACAAACTCTGATCACTGACCAGGACAATTTGATTGTTTATGGTGACGACGGCGGTGAAGAGGCAGACAGCTATTTTCAGGAGTTTGCCTCTCGATTGGTTGACAAACTGGAACAGGCCGGATTTCAACGCTGCACAGGCGGCATAATGCCGATCAACCTGAGCTGGCGCGGATCATTCAGCCAATGGCGCAAGCGCCTGCTCTCGATTGTCAGATATGAAGTGGAAGATCTTGGAAAAAACATGATGGACCTGATCGTACTGTCAGACGCCCGCTATGTGGCTGGGGATCAAAGCCTGGCAGAACGGCTGATAGCAATGATTCGAGATATGGAAAAGGATTATTTCCAGGTACTGTGGGGTATGGCTAAAACGGCAACTGAAATGCAGCTGGCACTTGGTTTTCTGAAACGGATCTGGACAGAAGGGAGTGGTGAGCACAAAGGCGAGTTCAACTTGAAGCTTCTGGCTTGGGCGCCACTCGTTATGAACGTCCGTATTCTGGCTATCAATCAGAGCATACCAGCCACAAGCACCATCGAACGGATATCATTTTTACAAACAGAAGGAAGCTTTTCCGCACACTTCGCAAACGACCTTACCAACGCTTATCATGTTCTCACCAAACATCGCATCCTGTTGCAGATCAAGAATATCAAGGGCATCCAACGAGATTCCTATTACATAAATCCATATCAACTGCCGGCTGAAGAGCGCGAGCAGATTCGACATGCGCTGATCAAGATAGAAGAACTGCAAAAAATAATTCACGCCAACTTCCACATCGTCTAACAGCTAGATCAAACATCTGGATTTCAGAAAATCCTTCGCAACTTCTCGCGCCTTGCCATTGTTTTTTGCAGTTTTCAACAATTTCGCGTAGGTATCTTCTGTCAACACACCCGCCAGCTTACCAACCAGCTTTGGCAGGGCCGGCAGAATCTCAAGCACATCAATTGCGACTACCGGCGCATAAAACTGACTCTCCCCAAAAGGCTCAAACCAGATAAGATTATAGTTTTTGCGGTACTCCTTCTTCACCGCATCAAAGATTGCTCTGGAAGGTTTTTCCTGTGCCCTGGCAACCATCAGAGAACCCCGGTCCAGATTTTCGATTACAAGGCTTACCTCTCCTTTTTTTACGGCCGAATACATTTCCTGGGGACTGTTGAAGTGAACAATTTTTACATTTGAACCGGTCCTTTCGCTGACCAGCTGCGAAACTATTTCGGCCAGGAGTTGTTCGTTAACTGAATTGGATATTCCTATCGTCAGAATCCTGCCGACACATGCGTCGACATTTTGAGTTACGGCAAGCGACATCATAATTATCCATATTAAGGCAATCATTTTCATAAACATCTCCAGACAACAATTAATGTGTGAAAGAAGTTCTTCCAGTCATTTCAATCCCGTCTTGTAAAAATCAGAAAATGCTGGTACGGCAGGATAAAATGCTCCTTTTCAAGCACGAACCCGGCTTTTTCAACTTCGCTGACGGTTATCTTTTTTGAGATCCTGGTGTGGATCGGAGGACCTTCCGGCGAATCGATCAGGTTGTACGAGATAATAACAAGTCGGCCGTTTTTCTTAATGGCATCCTTCAGGCGTGCCAGATAACTTTCTCTATCCTCGATAAACATGTAGGTGTTGCAGATAAAAACGAGGTCAGTGGAGTCCTCCGCAAGCATCGGATCGTCCGCTTTTGCAAGTATTGCCCGGAGGTTTGACAACCCTTCCCTCTCCGCGCGCTGCTTGACATATTCGACCATGTTCCGGTCGATATCTACGGCATAGACCATTCCGGAATCGCCGGTTTTTTTAGCAAAAAGAACAGAAAAATATCCCGTCCCGGCACCTATATCGGCCACAGCATCCCCCGGCTTGACAGACAGAAGATCCACCACCTGCATTGGTTTCTGCCATTCCTGGCGACCTGGATCCTCATACAACCGGATCAGAGTGTCCGGTGAATTACGCGAATAAAAGTTTGAAACGGCGCTTTTCAAGGTTGCTTCTGCCATCCCGTGACACATAAACATGACCGTGGGCAACATCAGGATTGCCATACGCTTGATTTTCTTCATTTGACACTCGACATGTTAACTACGCCACCCCTGACTCCGGAATTTTGCAGCGGAGACAAAAGAAACGGTTTGAAAAATATTTCCCCAAGTTCACTATCGTTACCCTTGTCAAAGATGCCCTCACTGATTTTCACCGGTTGATCAGATCCCCACCAGTTGTTTTCCACCTTGATATCAAGGCTTTGCCCTTCCCCCATGGAAAAATTATACTTTCTGTTGTTGTGGAAGCTGTTTTTTGCAAAAAGAGGATAATCAATCGGATTGTTGAGATTTTTGAAATCCACCGCATTAATCTGCTGACGCCCGAACAGCACTCCGACTTCATTGCCGTAAATTTCATTGTTTCTTATGACCACCCTCCCCTCCAACCTCTTGAAACGGATTGCCGAGCCGTTGCCTGTGAACGTATTATGTTCTGCCACTACATTGGCCGTATTGAAATGCAACCCTTCGTGATTATTGGAAAACAGGCAGTCTTCAATCCGCACATTTGAATAATGCACCTGCACCCCTGAAAAGCCGTATTCGAAACGGCAGTACTCAAACACGTTATTCTCCTGCGATGCTAACAGATGGATATAGGACCAATCCCTGACTGACTTTGACTTCTCGGCGGAAGTAAATGCAATGCGTTCAGCCGCTGTCCCCCTGGCGACAATGCGTCCTTCAACTCTGAGCTCACCATCACCCACGTTGTTCTGATCGCGGTCAACCTTGGCAAACCGGATTGATGTCCCCGGCATTACCGTAAGAGTCACGCCTTTTTTAACGACAACAACTCCGCTGATCACAACATCACCCCGCCAAACAGTATCTTCGGTTAGAACAGTGTCACTGATTTTAGACGATTCCTTATCAAAGCGGCTCTGCCCGGGCATATCCGCATTCGCCTCTGAGGTCGAATTTGACAACTCAGCGGACTGACCCGATTCGTCCATGACCCTTCCAGCCGTTATGTCAACAGAATCAACGACCGTGCCCTGCTTGAATGCCACCACATGCCTGCTGTTTCCGTTATAAAGTCCGAACAACTCCCCCCGGTGCGGTCCATCCCCGAGCGTATTTCTGGCAACCAGATAGAAGTCGCCACCCACATCAAGCGGGATAAAGAAAGATCCGTCAGCGGCGGTTTCGGAGCTGTATTCGGTCCCGTGACTCAAGTGATAGGTCAGAAAGACCGGCTTTGTAGTCCGGTAGGCAAGCACCAATATACCGGCGACCGGTTTTCCGGACGAATTTGTGACCTTGCCTTTGATTCCCGAACTCCCGTTCAGGTCGCGCTGGTCGATGGTTTTATAGCGGCCGGTTTTGAGCTGGGGAATATCTGTAAATGACGACCTGTTATCCTTTGGGTAACAGGGAACCTCAACGGTTGTTGCTTTATCCGCAAGCACTTCGACCGGATTATTAGGACAATAGCAGTACAGGTCCCCACTCTTGGGCGGCCGGTTTCCTTTCCCGCTTTCGATTCTTTTCGCAACCACTACATAATTGCCGGGCTGTAGCGGGAATTCAAATCGCCCCTCCTCGCTGACCGACTCTGTCCTGAAACCAAGTCCCTTGAAAGTTCCAGTTCCCGCCTTGTAGGCAGTCACATAGGCATCCTTCAACGGCTGCCCTTTGTAAGTTACAACTCCCTTCAGGAAAGTGTCCCCTTCTGCCGCTTCTGAAAAGACCGGTTTTTCAACCGGATTGGCAAGCATGGTAATCCAAGTATCCTCGCCTCCGATCCTGACCGGATTATTGCCGTGATAAGAAAAATAATCTTTGCCGTTCCGGCTCCCCCTGGCGACAAAATAGTACTTTCCCTGCGGCAAGCTTGAGTTGTAGACTCCATCCGGACCAGCGGCAGCGGACACCTGAATGTGTCGGCCGGCCCTGATGTCATCATAATTTCTGTAAATGTAAACCTGTGCCCCATCCAGCGGGGCTGTCTCGGTCAGAACCCTGCCGGAAATATTCGTAACCGGCTCCGTTGCGGACAAACACTCCAAAGGCAACCACAAAATTGTCAGGGCCAATAAAATCGGCAAAATCATTAACCGGTTTTCCATCAAAACGTTACTGCTCACGTGTCCACCCGCCTTCACTGCTTTGACATTAATTATCCAGATCAGCATGGCGCCCTGATGACCGGCCTGATTCGTTGCCGGTCGGCGATTTTCTTTTGGATTTGCGCCCGCGCAGGGTTAGCGCCTTATGAATAACACCCTTCACAATTTCGCCTGTTGCAACGGTAACTGCGGCCAGCCTTTCATCCCTTTCGCCATCAAGTATCGAATCTTGTCCTGGCTGCCCGCCACCATGTTTTCCGCGAACTTTCAAATAATAGGTTCCGCCTCTCTCTACACGAAGCAGAAACCTGCCGAGGTTGTCGCTGAGTTCGGATGTGAATAACGGTCTTCCGACTGTGGTTGGTGTCATAAAAGCGAATACGGCCGCATCCGCAATCGGTTTGTCATCCTCGCCGACAATTCGCCCTTCGATTGCTGTAATCACCCCATTTCCGACCTTGATCATAGCGGGATCGTAGGGGACAGCTTCGGAGAGCCTGCCGAGATTGAGCATCTCCCCGGGCCCAAGCCGATATGCAATGGGCTGACTGTTCAAATCCCTGCCAACCCAGATAATCTCACCATTTTTGGGAGGTCCGACATCGTTCGGATTGTCATGTTTGATATAGGCGAGATAATAAGTCCCGGGAGTCAGTTCCAGGTCAAAGCGCCCCTGATCGTCAAGCTCGGCGGTCTGATCCGGAATCCGCCAGTATTTTTCGATGACGGGCGGAGGCCCGGCGGCGCCATTGAACAGGTACAGTACCCCATGCGACAGTTGGCGGCCATCCTGGCGCGCCAGAATTCCGGTCAAACGCCCATTCCCAAGTTCCTCACCAGCTGCGAATTGTGCCGCAAGCAACAACAAGAACAGCATTAACAAGCCAAGCTTTTTTTTCATATTCTTCTGACACCTGTTCCTGATATCGGCAGTCCATCGCCCTGTCGCAAACTACGGACAGCTCGATGGACTGGAAGCATAAGTCGGTGTGGTCGCCGTAGCGGTGTTGCTGTAGGGGGACTTATCGCTCCCCTTGAATGTTTTCACCCGGTAACTGTATTGCTTGTTCGGTTCGATCGAAATCGTGTCAATGTAACTCAAGGTTGTGCCTCCAACGACAGCCAACCTGACCCAGTTGCCATAACGGACCTGCCGTTCGATTTCAAAACCGTCAGGGTTGTCGCAGCCAATCGGAACGCATGCCACCGCTGTCCAATCCAGTCTTATTTTAGCCGAGTTGACGGCGGATGCTGACAGGTTCTGGCTCGACACGGCAGAGGTTGTAGCGCATTTTTCGACACTGTAGGCAGAATCGCCGCCGGTGAGATTCCAGGCTTTCAATTGATAACAATAGGTCGTATTTCCGGTCAGTCCGCCACTCGCATAAACTGTTGCAACTGATGACAGCGATGGGCAGGCGACGGTGGGGAAATCATAGCCGCAGTAATTTTCAACATACCCCGCAGTCACATCATCTATCTGGCTGTAGCTGCCCGCCCCGGTTTTTCGTTCAATCTTGTAATTGGTTGCCCCCGATTTGACCGTCCACGACAAATCGATGCGATCAGCCGAAACGGTCGTTGCCGTGACTGACGGAGCAAGCGGGGTCGTGGTGGTTGACACTTCGGAACTGGCCGCCGATGAACCAGCGGCATTATTGGTGCTTATGCGGTAGTAATAATTAGTTCCGGCCGACAATCCGCTGTTGGTGTAAGAAGTTGCGTCGGCGGCGGTCGTGATTATCGTACTCCAGGCACCGCTGACACCGGTTTTGCGCTCGATTTTGTATCCGGTATTTCCGCTTATCTGGCTCCAGCTCAAAATGGCTTGTGCCGCGGTCACGCCGCTCGGATCGCTCACGGATGGCGGGACTGCCAGAGTTGTCTGGCTCCGCTCCGCGCTGTAGAAAGAGTTCCCCGCACTGTTGGAGGCATAAATTCGGTAACAGTAATAGGTCCCGGCGGCGAGGGACGCATGGCTGTAGGTTGTCAGGTTCTGCGACATGGGGATTGGCCCTCCCCAGGCTCCGGCACTGCAATCGGCGCCGGTGCGTTGTTTCCATTCCAGATTGAAGCCGGTCTCGCCATTGGTGTTGTTCCAGACGAGGTTAATCTGGGAAGTCGAAGGAGACGTGGGAACGTTCAGCGATGGCGCTGTGGGAATGGTGGTGATCGCCTGTGCGTTGCTCCAGGCCGAATATCCGCCGCTGTAGGAATCCCGAATCCTGTAGCGGTAGGTATATCCCGCAACCAGCCCGGTGTTTTGATAGGTCAGTGTGTCAGCTGCCAAAGTGGCAACAGTGGAGCAGGTATTCCAATAAGTATCATTATTGAGATAGGCCGGGTTAGTCGAATTTTGCGGGATTTGCATATCGTAGTAGTTGCAGCGCTGCACCTCGTAACCGGTGTTGCCGGTCACGTTGCTCCAGGAGAGAGCAACCTGGGCGGAGGTGACACCGGATGGCGCATTCTGAACCGGTGCGGCCAGAGGCGTAAAAAGACACTGTTCCGGTGAACTGTTGGAGTTATAGACTGCCGAAGGGCCGTTAATATTTGTGCTGTAGGCCTTGACCTGGTAGCAGTACTGGGTTGAAAGACTAAGGCCGGTATCTGTTTTGGTTGTAGTGTTGGCAGCCATGCCGATGGAACCGGCCAGCTCGGCCCAGGTTCCGGCCACTCCCAACTTACGTTCCAGGGTGTAATTGGTCTCTCCCGCAATATCCCCCCAACTGATTGTCAGGGACGTTTCCGATGCCGGAGTGATAGTGAGCGTCGGACCGGTCATTTGGGTCCATCCAATGATGGTATTACTCGGATCGGAACTGTTGCCGGCAGTGTTGGCAATGACACGGAAACTGTAGGCATAACCGGGCACAAGAGAGCCAACCTGGTAACCAATCACGTCAGTCCCCGCTGCCAGATTGTTCCAGGTCGAGTAATAGGCCGGATTGGTACAGTATGATGCCCCATAGGTAGCACCGTTCTGGGAGCAGGCCGAATACTGAATTGTATATCCGGTATTACCGGCAACATTTGACCAGACCAGATCGACCTTGTTGGTAGCTGTACCTGCGGCGCTTGACAGGTTTGGACTGGTGAATTTGGTTAAAGCGACCTGCTCTCCGCTGTAGCTGGAGTCTCCGGATGCATTGTAGGCTCTGACCCGGTAATAATACTGGGTGTTCGCATTCAGACCGGTATCTGTGTAGGTGAGAACATTCGTCCCGCGTGTGTTAACCTGAGACCAACTCCCGGCCGCCCCCTCCTTGCGTTCGATCTTAAATCCGGTTTCTCCCGCAACGTCGGTCCAGTTGACCACCACCGAGGCTGAAGTAACAGTTCCGTTGGCTGACATGGAAGGCGCAGCCGGTTTTGTAACTGCATTAAGTTCGCTGCCGGGCAGTGAAAAGCCTGCTTCACTAATCGTGCTGACCCGGTAATAATAGATCGTGCCCGGGGTAAGACCGCTGTCAACATGGGAAGTTTGGCCCGCCGTTTTGGTGGTCAGTTCGGCCCAGACGCCCCCTGCGGTTATTTTGCGTTCGATTCTGTATCCGGCATTATCGGCCACCTGACTCCAATCCAGCGTAATCTGGGTTGCCGAGTCAACCGACAGCGGATTCAGAGCTGGAGCGCCCAGACTGGTGGTAACGCATCTTTCTATTTTACGGGAATTCAGACTGCCGCTATAGGCGTCAATCCGATAACAATAATTAGTGCCTGCCGCCAAACCGCTGTCCTGATAGGTGGTTGTGCCTGATGACGCTGTGGTTACCAGACCCCAGACACTGAGGGGAGTGGATGGCCCCAAAGTCCGTTCGATCCGGAATGACGTGCCGGGAGTGTTTTCGCGCCAGGTCAGGTTAACCTTGCTGTAATCAGGCTGCGGCGCCGGTACAAAAGGAGCCGGAACCAGGATGTAGTTATTCTTCTGCTTGTAGACCAGATAGTCATCATTGAGCGCGTTTTTGGTCGATCCGGCGATAAAGGCTTCACCCTGGTAATTGACTGCGATCGAGGTTGCCTCATCCTGTTTGTTGGCCGAGCCATTGTATGTCATCGCTCCCAGAAAAGTACCTTCATGATCGTAAATCAGCGACATTACATCGGAGGAATCATCGTACGCAGCATTGGTGTACGGTCCGGTACGGCTGTTTCCTGCCAGATAAATGTATCCGGATGAATCCATCGTCATTGCCATCAGATAATCGTATTTGCCGGGCACGTCGAAATTCCTGTCCCAGATGACCGCGCCGTCGGCTGAGTTATAACGGATCAGGTGAAAATCACTGTCGGTTGCGCTTACAAAACTGGTGCCGGCCACCACGACCGCTCCATCGATCGGATCAACTTTGACCGTCACAGGCTGATCGTCAAGGTTTGCCGGGTTATTGTAGCTCTTCTCCCAAATCCTGCGATTGGTCGGCGACGCCGCCCCGTCATATTTGATTGTATGGAAATCGTAGTATCCAGCCGCATTTTCGGCATAACCGGTAACGTACGCATTTCCGGCATTATCCACATCTATCGAAGTGGCAACGTCATCGCCGTAACTGCTGTTGTAGGTATCTGACCAGATCAAAGCGCCGCTGCTGCCATCATACTTGGCAGTAAACCAGTCATAGCTGCCGGAAGGATCGGCAGCGGTATCGTAGCTGTAGCCGGTCACAAAAATATTTCCGGACTTGTCCAGCGCCACAGCCGTAGGATGGTCATTTCGCCCGCTGTCGTAAACTATCGGCGTCCAGGGCCGGCTGCCGTCGGCGGCGTATTTAATGATAAAGATATCGTCGTTACCGGCGGGATTTCCGCCGTAACCGATGACGACGCTGTTATTGGAGCCGTCCCGCACCATTGCAATAGCCGTGGCCAAATCGATACCGGCCTGCGTGCCGTACTGGTGGTCCCACATGAAGGGAGGGTTGCTGACAGGATCCGTATGGGTGGAAGTTTCGTATTTAATGGTATAAAGATCGTCGCTTTTCTCCGAACCGCCTGAAAGGTAGGCCGTACCGGTCACAATCACGTTACCACTGCTGTCCAGCGCCACACCGGACGCCATGTCGGTGCCGCCGTCGCCACTATCGTAGACCGCCTTCCATTTAATCAGCTGGTCGTTGGCACGATCAACCTTGATGGTCATGTAATCGTATGAATACTGTCCCGGCACACCCTCTTCCGATTGATTGCTGTAGCCGGTTACAACAGGATGATCGTCACTGCCGACCGTAATTGCCGTGGCGATATCCTCCAGATTATCGGCATTATTGTAGATGAACTTCCAAACTGGCGAATCATAACTTACAACTTTTGTCAGTGCGCGCGCTTCATTGCTGTAGTAGGAATCTCCGTTGGAAGCGTTGAAAGCACGTACCCGGTAATAATAGTAATTATTGGCGGCAAGCCCGGTATCTGTATAAGTGATCGTATTGGCGGGCAAAGTAGCCGGAACGGTTGCTATATCGGCAAAAGTTCCGGATTCCCCCAGTTTCCGCTGGATATAAAACCGGTCTTCATTCGAAGAGTTATCCTTCCAGTTCAGTGTGATTGAGCTATTGGAGGCGGCGACGGCGGACAAGCCGCCGGGAGCGTTCAACGCGCCGAAGTCATATTTGACCGCCGCGAAATCATAACCTGTTGCACCATCAGACCAACCGGCCACGCAGACATTTCCGGGGTTCGCCCCACCGGCCGGTTCCAGTGCGATTCCAACCGGACGGTCATTCTTGTTGCCGGAACCGTTCCAGCTCTTTTCCCAGAGCAGCGCTCCGTTATCCTTTTTGTATTTCACCGTCAGATAATCCTCACTGCCAGAAACCGTGCTGTAACCGGTCACAAAAACAGCTCCGTCAGCCGAATTATCCGCGACGATCCCGACCGGAATATCAGTTGACCCGTTTCCGGCATCCAGAATCGCTTTCCACAGCTCCGCGCCATTGCTGCTATAGCGAACCGTGAAGTAGTCCTGATTGCCCCCCAGCGTGGTTGTATAACCGGTTACATATACGTCCTTAGCGCTGTCTACCCACAACCCTTTCGGTTCATCATTTCCGTTGCCGTCGTAGATCTGCTCCCATAGCGGAGTGGAACTGCCGGGACTGTATTTGACTGTGTAGATATCGGTATTGTTTGATGCATTTGTGATAAAGCCGGTCACGATCACATTTCCGTCAGAATCAAGTTTTACAGCGACTCCGCGGTCGTCACGACTTCCGGAAGAAGAGTAGCGCCATTCCCGGATCAGAGATTTATCAAAAGCGTATTTGCGTGTAAGAAGGTCAAAATCCGCCCCCCCCTTTGAAGAATAGCCGGTTACGGCAAAACCGCCGGAACCTGCGTAAATCGACTGGATACGGTTATCGTTATTCGGATAGGCCGTATCGTCATACAGTTCTGTCCATACCGGAGTTGCCCCGCCAGACGGGTATTTTACAACCAGAAAGTCGTCGCGCCTGGTTCCATTAAACGAGTATCCGGCCACGTATATGTCGCCGGAACTATCCACAGCTATAGCGGTTGCGGTGTCATTGCCGCCGGCAACGTCGTATGTGTGCTGCCACAGCACAGTGCCGGTGGCCCCGTTGTACTTGACGGTATGGATGTCATTATTAACTCCGTTCCAGACGTAGCCGGTCACGATAATATTGTCTGCCGAATCTATCGCCACCGCCGTTGCGACGTCGTCTCCGCCGCTGCCATAGGAAACTGGAGCCCAGGCGGCAAGTCCGCTTCCGTCAGCCTTGAATTTTGCAATTAGATAATCATTGCTGGAACCGCTGTTCATGTAACCGACCACGATGATGTTCCCGGTGGAATCCACGGCCATCGCCTTGGCGTATTGCAAACCTGCTCTGACATCGATTGCCGGGAAGGGTGAGACAGTATCACCACCCTTTGCATGCGCCATTGACACCGGCATTAATGTGCAAATCAGCATTAATAACGCCAGCAGACAGAGTCCGAAGCGGGAATAACGGATGGTGGAGAAGCTGAATATCAGGTTCTTGCTATTAATTTCAAAATTTCGGCTCATATAAAATTGCCTCCGGCATTTTTAAACACAAACATTTCCTCAAAAGCGCCCGTAAAGCTTGCTTCCACTACGGGAACGACCAAGGCGTGACACTGTTCCAGTAGTTTTTATCCGGCCAGGTTCCTGCATTCATAGGCGCTCCGGCGTGGCAACTGGCAGTCGCCTCCGGAGTGCCGGTCGTGCCCAATGTGCTGGCGATTGGGTAACCGCGATGTTCGTTATAATTATGTGCGGTTCCTGACGCTTGGGAGTCAGCCGACCAGTATGTTCCGCCGGACGGCCTGTTACCACGATGCCTGTAGTCGAGGCAGTTGGTCTGCATCAGCCTTGGCAGGCCGGATACATGCGGCTGATGGCATTTGGAACAGGTAAAGGAATGCTCCGTATTGGCCCCCCATCCTTTGACCGATTCATGAATCCGGTCCACTGTCTTGAAATTCTGGTTTTTATTGATGCCGTCCGTAAGGTTTTCTTTCTTGTGGCAGTTCACACACAAACCGGCGAACTTGTCATCGCTTTCAGATATGCGGTTGGAACCGCTGAATGTGGTGCGATCCAGATTATATTTGGCAACCGGCTGATTAGGTGTCGGATGCCCGCCATAAGTCTTTACCTTCCCCCACGACTTTGCCACTGCCGGAGAAGCAGGCATGACATTTGTGCCGGTCGGATCGGGAGGAGGAGAATCTTCCTTGTAGGGAGTGGTCATATAGGTGCCTTTGAGAAGCGGCAGCGCATAAGCCTGGTTGCTTCCCAAAGTCGGACTTACGCCGTGCGGATCGTGACAGGGGGTGCAAAGCCCGTTAATTGTCGTGGAATACGGAACGATTTTGTAGCTATTACCGGCCTCAAAATTAGCGCCGAAGGCTTCAACTGTCAGCGCAGTGGAGCTGCTGGCGGTTATTTTACGCAACTGGCCGCTGTTGACGCCGCCAACCGCCAGGAGATACATATTTTTCCACTTATCCGCCGGAGTCCAGTTTTTGCCGCCGTCAGCCATAGAAGTGGCAGTGCCGCTGCTGACCGTACCGGCATCCTTGACAAGATTGGGCAGTGAACCGGCAGGCTCGGAAGCTTTCAGGTGACCGCCAAGCATGGTTTTGCGGCTTTCACGTTCGGCGAATCTGGCTGTTGACCCCTTGGTTGCCTGACCAAACTTGGGTGTATCTTTGTATCCCATGATCGGGGCGGTTGCGCCGAAGGTCGAGTTGTATCCCCAGGGGGTTTTCCCGCTTGGCACAACCGACCCGGCAGTTGCGCTGTTGTGGCAGTCAAAACATTGCCCGGCGCCGGCGCCGTAGGGATTGATGCCGGAACTGTTTGAAGACGCCTTGTAGTCAGCGGCATATCCGCCCATATCTTTTTTGGTTTCTTTCAGGTTTGCACCGTTGTTGGTTCCGTTGAAAGTCACATAGCTGGATGTAATACCGACAACTTTGGAACCGTGCGAATTATGGCAATCGAAACACTGGACATTGGCAACGCCGGTGCGGTTGTTTGGAACAGTGCCGTCCAGACCATTGGCCGGATCCCAGCCGCCACCGTTGTTTATGGCATTGCCATGGGCGGAAAATGCCTTGCTGATGTTTTTCTTGGCCGCATTGGCGGTCGCTGCATATTTTCCCCATGTGGCTGTGCCGAGCTGCAAGTAGCGGGAAGCTACGCTTTGCAGATCCCAGGAATACTGTCGTGGAGTTTTGCAATCGTCGAAGGGAACCGTGTTGTTATTTTGATCACTATGGCATGAAATGCAATGGTTGCTGATTTTTGCAACCTCATTTCTTTCCGCTCCACTGCCCATGTTACTGGCCCTGAACTGAACGGCGCTGCTGTTGTTTTTGTAAACTGCGGGCCGAGAGCCTGGCCCGTAAATAACCAGATCAACCACATCGTTTTTCAATGATGAGTAATTCTTGTAATTGTAGCCGGCGTGGTAGCGGACATCTATCAAACCTTCCGGAGTCGCTTCCCAATGGCATTGGTAACAATGCCTGTTGTTTACTTCAACACTTTGAACATGATGGGAATTTGACCGCATCTGCCCCATGACATCCATCCGGTTCCCGACCGTACCTGAATGACATTTGGTACAATCCCTTGGCAACCCGAAAGCGGTGTGTTTCGGAACCGGCTTCGTACTGGCATGACAACTGTCGCAGCTCTGTTTGTTGGCATGGCTGTCGGCAAAACGATGTTCATGACAACCGGTGCAGCGCCGGGTGAAATTGTGGCCATCTCCGGAGCTGCTGGTATAGTGTTTTCCACCCGGCGAATGACAAACATTACAAATACCGTTAAACAGCGTGACACCGGCCCCGCTTTTAGTAACATAGTTGGTGCCGCTGGCATTATCGGTAAAAACGACATCTGATCGTTTTTTGGGGATGCCGAATATGCCGTCTGTTTCAGTGGCGACCTTGCTCTGGATCATATAAATGTTGCTGTCGCCATGCGGGTCATGGCAATCCCAGCAGAACTTACCGCCTTTCCAGGTTCCATTAGCGATTGAATAGGTCCCGAAAATCGGTGATCTGGCCGAAGTGTAATGCTTCATCCAGCCGCCGCTGTCTTTGAAATCCTGGTAATGTTTATGGCCGAAATGACCTGCCGATGCCCTGGCTTTCTTTGGCTTGATGAAACCGGTGCCGGGGTCAAACCCGAGCGAATACTTCAGTGGTTTATCTGTCGGCGCCACGTGGCAGCTGCTGCATTGATTGCTGCTGTCATCGTCATGGCACTGCAGACAGACACCCATCATCATGTACTGGTTTTTAACATCGTTTTTCTGTTCGGCCGTCCAGACCCCCGCGTTAACCTTATGCCGACTGCTGTCTGAGTCGTGACACCCACCGTTGATACAGTTATTGAGATAGGTGTGGGTAGAGGAATACTTGGTGACGGTGGAGCCGTTTCTGAATTTGAACAAGACCCCGCCTGCGGTTGCCTGCGGCGACAGTGACTCGGACTGCCCGACATGACAACTCAGACACTCTGGGTTGCTCCCTTCCATATGGCAGTAAACACATTCCTTTTCGAAGCGCTGTTTGTATTGGGCATGCATCTGCAAACGAAAGGGATTGGAGTCGTTTTTGTGAAGAACATTGTTATCGTGGCAATACCAGCACGGATTGCCAGGGAAATTGGCGGCCGGGTTGCCGGATTTGGGGTATGAGCCGGTATTTGATGCCGATGAATAACGGCCATGCCCTGTCGTGACCCACTCAGTCAGATTTATTTTCCCCTGGGTACCGTTGAAAGCATTGTAGTCATCCACATCCGAGCCGGTAGTTCCGTGACACGCTATGCAGGTCTGGGCACTATTGACTGAACCTCCCCATACCGGGTCAACTCCGCCGGTGTGACAGGTGACGTTTGAACAGGTTTTGGCATTCTTGTCATATACGGCACCGGGCATATCTTTGAAAGAGACATCCTTGATTTTGTTGACATGGAAGGCTGCGTCTATGTGCGCGACCTCTCCCATACCTCCCGGGGGTATTCCGTTTTTATGGCAAGTCCCACAATCTCCCTTAATGGTTTTGGAATGGCATTGGTCACAGGTAAAGTTAGTCTGCGCATGCCGGGTGTGAGAATTGGCCCGGGGTGTTCCGGCACCCTGGTTCGGAAACATCGGCATGGCGCCCATCCACTCGCTGCCGACCGGCCAACCGTTTTTAACCGTCCATACCTTGCCGGTCACTCCGTCAGTACGACCATCGTGACAATTAACAGATGAGCAACTCCCCGCCGGGTGTCCATGACAGCTGTAGCACTCTGTCTTCGGCTCGGTCCAGGCAAACGGTCGCACATCCTCGGGATCGCTGGTTCCGTCACTATGACAATAGACATTGCCACAGACTTTTGTGGCCGGGTTGTAGGCGGCAGCGGGCCTGCCGTCAATATTCCACTGCGGAGCCATTTTAATATCTTTAATGCCGTTCACATGGCTCGAATAGTTTTTGATCACTCCGGAGGCATCTGCTGTATTGCTGTGACAATAATAGCAGGGGTACTTCCTGATCCACTGGGGACCAACCAGACGGTGATGCCCGTTGGATGACATCGTCAAATCCGGGATACATTTCGTTTTAGAGGCAGACCAGATCCCCAGTACGGCATTGCAATTTAACTGAGTGCTGTCATCGACGCGGCCACCATGACAACCATAACATTTGATCGGGTTTGTACTGGACCATTGCGGAGTGATAAAGGGAACGCCACCCCGTCCATCACTGTGGCAGTAGATATTTGTACAGGTTCCGTTTCTGGCCGGACTCTGGCTTGGCAGATAATTCGGGTAGCTGAGATTACCACTGTAATTGCCGCCACTGTTGGGCGCTTTGGTGAATTTAACGACCAGACCCCGTTTGCCGACGCTGGTTGCATGTGCAAAAGTAGTATTATTGCTATGGCACTTCACACAACTGTCGGCACCGCTTGTTCCAAAATAGTCTCCATGCTTTTTGCCGGCGCCTGACACGCCCGGGTGGTTGCCATCTTGCGGCGGTGAACCATGGCAACTGCCGCATCCGGTGGATGCGGGATTGCTTCCCCACGTGGGGGTGATATTCTCAAAATGGCAATTAACACTGTTGCAGCTGCTTAGAGACGGAGTCGCCGTCTGGGGAAATGGGGTAGTTGAGTTGTTATATGGCGTAACTAGCGGAGATGCGTTTATCTTGCCGGATATTTTTATGAGGCCATCTCTATGTCCGGAGTTGTAAGAGGAGCTGCCGGGATGGCATTTCGTGCACGAAGCCACCGTAACTCCGGCCCCCAGATGTTGACGATGATTACCCTGAAATCCGCCGGTAGATATATTTCTGCCGTTAGAATCTTCAGGCCTGACATCAAAAGAGCCTTTTGTACCGTGACAGTCATAACACTGCAAGACGGCTTCAGCATCGCCAAAAGACGAAATAACGACCAGACATACCCAGACTAAAAACCTGATCTGCGAATTGCCCCAAAAAAACATTTAGCCCTCCAAACCCCATCATATCTACATCAATTAACCGTGGATTTTATCTTGCAAAAGTTTAATTAAATTTATCGTTATCAATTTCCGTTGCAATCTGCACGTTACATGCCCGCCATAATGTTAATTTACTAATTGTTTGCCATCTAAACCACTGAACTTCTGTCGTAAAACAAAAGAAGGGCCGACGATTTTAATCGTCGGCCCTTCAGATGCATCATGCTTATTTTATCTGTTTACTTTTTTTTGTGACCCTTTTTGACTGCTGCAGCGGGCGCTGACTTTTCCGGCGCCGCAGAAGCAGGGCTCCAGTGGTTCAGGTCATGAGCGATGTTATGGCACTCGCCGCACTTGGTAAAGCGTGCCATCATGGAAGCAGGATGCGGCACTCCGTGGCAGCTCTGGCAAGCCGGAACTGTTTTGTGCTTGTCTTTGTGACAGGTTACGCAGGCAACATCCTTGTGTTTTGTAGCTGTTTTGCTGTGCAGTTCGGAAGCCTTCTTGTGGCAGGCGGCGCACATCTTGTTAGCTGTATCGGATGCGTATGTTACTGCGGTCGGCATATGTGCCTGGTGGCAACGCTTGCAGTCAGAAGCACCCATGTCAGCGCTATGCGGCTTATGGCACTGAGTACATTGAGGAATCTTGCCGTGGACGTTGTGGCAGAAGCTACAGGCCAGCTTGGTATGCTTGCTTGGCACCTGCTTCAACTTGACGATCTGCTGGCTGTGGCAGGTCAGACACTCATCGGTAATATTGTTGGCCAGTTTGATGATCTTTGGTGTATGTGGATTATTGTGGCAACGAAGGCAGCCGGAGAGCTTGTAGTGCGACTTGTCGGTATGGCACTGGCTGCACTGTGGAATATTGTTTTTAACGGCCGGACGATGGCCCGCATGACAATCCTGGCAAGAAACACTGGTTTTGTGTGCGCCACCATTGGCGGCAATATCCGCAGGCGGGTTTGAGTGACACTTCACACAATCGTTACTGGTCAGTGTCGCTTTAGGAGCGTCCGCCGCAACGGCGCCAAAAGCCGTTATTCCCATCAGCGCAACAACCGCACCAAAGGTTTTCATAAATTTAGCCAAACTCTTCATTACAATCCCTCCTGCTTTCTTGAATGTAACCGATTCACCGAACCGGTTTTAGATGCAAAATATCTAACCTAAAGTGTCCGGAATACTGCCATCATTACTGCTCGTCGTCAATCGAAAACTGAATATCGTATACACGATAACATATCAATTTATATATACAAAACAAGACCAACCAGGTCTTTTACTTCAGCAAATCAGACTTTAACCGGGAAATTACCGTTGCTCCGGTCCAGTGCAAGCTTGACAGAGACGAACAGTTCTGTTAGAAACTCGAGGCATTCGGGCGCTTAGCTCAGCGGGAGAGCACTGCCTTCACACGGCAGGGGTCACTGGTTCGAACCCAGTAGCGCCCACCATAAATATCAGGGGGTTAGCCAAATCGGCTAACCCCTTTACTTTTGGATTAAATTATCCGTCTACCCGGACCATATCCTGCACAACAAACCTGCCGCAGGCAAAACAGAGCAGCCCGGCCAGCAACATGGCCAACGGAGTGATCAGGAGCGCGTTGCGCAACCCCCACTGGTCGGACAGCCAGCCTATGATCGATGGTGAAATAGCATCACCCAGAGCGTGGATAAAGAATATGTTAACCGCAAAGGCCATGGCGCGAACAGCCGATCCGGTCACGTTTATGATGACGGTATTGAGCGGTCCGGTATTTAGAAACAGAAAAAACTCGGCGATGAAAATTGCCGACATGCAACCGGTCAAACCGGGTGCAAGAATGGCCCAGACGGCAAAAGGGGTGCCGATTACAAACCCCCAGCCGGAAACCAGCAGATAGCCCTTTCCGCTCCGTTTCTGCCAACGGTCGCCAAGCCAGCCGCCGACCAGGGTCCCCAATATCCCCGCCATTACAGTGGTCGCACCGAACATCGTATTGCCCCTTGCCACATCAAGAGAATGAACCCGATACAGGAAAGAGGGAATCCATTGGGCCAGTCCCCCGATGGCGAAAGTCATCGCTGCCATAGCCAATGTATTGCAGACAAACGAGCGGTTTCTGAACAGTGCCGCGTATCCTCCGGAATCTTTTACCTTTGGATCCGGCACAGATTCGTCATCGCCACCGCGAGGGGGAGTGCGTAATAGTGCAACCGGAACAGCCAGGAGCAGTCCGGGCAGACCGACCAGCAGAAAAGCGGCATGCCAGCCATACCTTTGTCCCAGCACCCCGCCTAGCAGATAACCCAGCGCGCTGCCGACCGGAATGGCAACATAAAACCAGGACAGAACCCGTCCACGGCGCTCCTTCGGAAAGAAATCAGCGACCAACCCGGGCGAGACAGTGCCGAAACTGGCCTCACCAACCCCGACGGCGGCACGGGCGGCCAGCAGGGATCTGTATCCGGGGGCAAAGCCGGCCAAGACCGTGGCCAGGCTCCAGACGACCAGTCCTCCGGCGGCAAGTTTGGTCCGGCTCCAATGGTCGCCGAGCCAGCCGAAGAGCGGGGCAATCAGCATGTAACTGAGCATAAAGGCGCTGCCGAGAAAGCCGAGCGCCGTATCGCTAAGACCTAATTCGATTTTGATCAGTGGAAACACTGCGAAGAGCACCTGCCGGTCGATATAGTTAAGCAGATTCACCGCCAGAAGAACCCCAAGTGCGTAGCGGCGGTATGCAAGTGAGATCGGGGCGGAATTCATAAAGCTACTCTCCAGTGGTCCGGCAGAAACTGATTTTAAAATACAGACCGCAGACTGAAACAATTGGCCGGTTCCGCTGGTTAACATGCCAAATGAACAAATTATTCCGCAAGATCTGACGGCCTGGCTGTTCGCTTCTTTAGCACTTCATTTTAAGAAGAGACGGGTACAACGACAGGAATGGATATGCATCAAAGCAGGAAGATGACCACCTTTTTGCGAAGATATGTCACCCGGGCAGGAAGTGGTGCCTGACGGCAGCCAGACTCTGTAGGAGATCAACGCCTGGGCACTTGCCAGCCCAATGTTACGGGGAAAAGCACCCCCACGTTGCGGCCAGGGGTAGTTTCCGGCGGTTTCCCGGATTATCCTGTAAAATTTCAGACAGTTACAACTTTGTCAATGATACGGGCAGTGGCTCTGATTCCCAGGTAATTTCCGGGTAAAGCGATTTGTCGAGCCGGAGGTACGTTCCGTCAACTCCCGAGGGAGCCCACCAGCATTCGTTTCCCCGGCCGGGCATTTCGTTGAAAAGATACAGGTCGTTATTCTTGTCTCTGGCTATGTACATCATGCCCTCCCGGAGTTTGGTGGTTTGTCCAACAACTCTAGATGCCCTTCCATAACAACTTGAAACTATCTCTGCACCTCTGCAATGGCAGCCTTGATGGCAGCTGCGGATATTTCGTGACTGCCGACAAGCATCTTGCGTTTTTTGGTTTTGGAGTTGTCAACAACGACGGTTGGAGTTGCATTAACTTTGAAGCCTTTGTAAATGACCTCGAACTGCTTGATACCGCCCAGAACTTCCATAAAATTGAGCGGCCGGAGAGTCACACCCAATGGAGCTACAGCCTTCTGGACTTGTTCCTGAGTCGGGGCCTTGTTTGTGTGGGAGATCACGCCCAATGCATGCCGCAGCGAAATGTACTTCTCCTTTTCGTAGAGCATGAACTGGATATTGTAGGGGGTTATGTTGGCGGATTCCGGGTGAATCGGCATATCTACAAAAGCCATGCGGACTGAATTTTTGAATTCCGGGTACATCTTCTCGATATCCGGCTCTATCTTGCGACAAACCGGGCAAAACCAGTCACTAACGAAATAAACCGTAGTATCACTTTTCCGTTTACCCAAATATATATCAAGTTCTGATGCCTCGGCTTCCTTCTGCACCCCGACCAGGGCACTTCCAAAACCGATCAGAACGGCAACCAGCACAATTGTAATTAGTATAAACCTTGCTTTCATGAATCCTCCTGTAATTGATTTGACGGCTGATAGTTCGCGGGTTGAAACAAGAGCGGCAACCGCAATGGTCCCGGCAATGCCGAGACAGACTGGACACCATGAGCCGATATCATATTTTTGTATCCAGATCAACCGTACTTCGGCCCCCACACCAGCACCAATGCAGTAATACAGTAGCGTTCCAAGCGCAGGCACGCGCCGACGCAACGCCAGCATCAGCAGCACCAGGCTAAAAAAAACGGTTCCAAACCAGCCAAAATCAAACCCGAATACGGAATACTTCGCAGTTTCACTGCACATTGAACTACATATTTTCAAACCGGAGAGAACCGAGAGTACCAAGCCGGTCAGCAGGGACAGCCACAACAACAGCGATGTCGTCTTTGTAATACTGCAACGTTCCATTGCGGTTGAAAGAAATTCCGCAATTTTCATACTTCTACTCCCCTGGGACAACTGCAGACCGCTCTGCTGATTTGATATTTTTAGCGCCTTAGACTTGACAGTGGGAAACAGAGCTGTGAATTGCACTCGAAGAATTAAAATACGCGACAGTTTACGCGGACACAAGCAGAACCTTGTCGGCCCGGCTCATGCTCTTGATGCAAGATTCCCTTATACTTGCGGATGAGCGGCTGTGCCCCTCTTCGAGATACACCACCCGCAGCGGCTGACGTCCCTTAAAATATTTGGCACCCTTCCCTTCAGCATGCTGAATGAATCGCCTTTCAATATCAGTGGTAATCCCGGTGTAAAGTGAATTATCCGAACAGAGAATAATGTATAGCTGCCATCTATCCACTGATTTTCCGGAATCCGGACCTCCAGACTGGCCGGACATGTGGGCAGTTACTGGCTTCAAAGCCCGGATATCTCTTTCACTTTCAGCTTCAGGTCATCGATGTTGACCCGTAATATATTATCATCCGATATTTCGGATCGAACCAGTCCTTCTTCAATCCATTTCAGGACATCCGACTCTTTCAGACCATATTTACTTTCCGCATCTGCCAACGTGTACCAAGTGGCTCCGAGTGCCATGACATGCCTCCCCTTATGATTAAATTTGTTCCTCTTTACAAACGGTATTTTACATTTTCGCTACCATTCCACCGGTTCAGGTTCGTTTTTAACCAGCAGGACAGAACAGGGCATCTTGCGGACCAAGGTGTCATTTTCCCCACCAAAGAGTGCGTGTTCAAGTATCCCTTCCTGATGGGCGCTCACCAAGAGCAGGTCGATATGCTCCTCACTGATCACTCTTTCAATTTCATCGACCGGATCACGGTCGCTGACCAGTTCAGTTATGGGATACCCACTTCGTAACTCTTGATCGATGATTTTGTCCAGCTGTTCTTTTGCTTCCTGTTGACTGTTCGCATAATTTTTATAGACCTCATCGGGGAAAAGGCCCGGCGCATTTACCGCCAACAAATCGACAGGCTTGGAGACAAGGTGCAGAACATACAGCCTGGCATCGTATTTACGAGCGAGGGAAACACCAAACTTGATGGTTTTACGGCTGTATGGAATCATCCTGCTGATGACCAGTATGCGTTTGATGGTTTCCATGGCTTACTCCTTGTTTTGGATTTCTGACTGCTTGATATTGAGCTTCGATCACCCTCCATGTAGTTTAAAAACTTTCCAACAGGCATTGATTTCATGTCCGGCCCCTCTCCCGGTTGCAAGCAGCAGTGGATTAAGTCAGAAAATGCGTCAGTCCTGACCGCGCCATGAAAGTTCTGTCGTGATGTCGATGGCCGCTATCAACGAGCGATAAACCGGGCAATTATCCGCATGAATGGAATAGGCCCTCTCGACTTTATCCTTATCCTCGGAGGGAGTCGCAACTCTGTAAACCACATGAATCCTTTTGATGACGAGAACGGTGCCATCCAGTTCCACCTCTCCGCTCGCTTCGCCAACAAGTCCATCCGGACCGATTCTAACCTTGCGTGACTCCAGCGTACCGCCGAAGGTCCCGGTCAGTCAACCGGCTGCGGCGGCCACGATATAATCGATGGTCGTGGCATGCGGTTCCGAGACGTCTGGAGAAACCCCGTAATGCGCAGCAATCGCTCCATGAACTCCGAACAGGACCGGCTCCTTTTCGGCCGGGAGATACGCCCGGCGCAACACCCCTTTTACCCGTTCAATCAGCACCTGAGAGACATATGCAATTTCAGACATGGCCTTTCCTCCTTAAAGTTTAATTTTTAAAACCGTTGAGCCAGTTCCAACCATCACTTAATTCAGGAAATGCTGCGCCGAAGTGGACCGTCTTAACCGGATCAGACGGAGAAATATTCAAAGACACCAACTCCTCCACCAATTCGACTCCTGGCCCACGCAGCGCATGATTCTTTGCTCCGGCGGTACTGAAAGCATCGAAGGCGACTTGGGAGTTGCCATAGGGGACCAGATCATCGTTACGGTGATGATACATCCTTATCGGCACAGCCGGAACCCAGGCAGCGTTCACATTCAGAAGGCTGCGGTAAGAGTCGTTCTGCTTCAGGAAGGCAACTTCCGGACTCGTATTCACTGCCAGTTGTGTGACGAACAGAGCCGTCAGGACACTGTTCGGAACGATCAGATTTACCGGGCTGAAGCCCATCCCCATCGCCTCGCTGATTTTATCCGATGGAGTGTTGCCGTCGAACAACGGCGGGATGGTGGTGTTATAGTTGTTAGCCA
Organism: Geobacter sp.; assembly: GCA_009684515.1. Taxonomy (GTDB): domain Bacteria; phylum Desulfobacterota; class Desulfuromonadia; order Geobacterales; family Pseudopelobacteraceae; genus JACRCG01. The sequence continues at coordinate 51,635 of WKKS01000005.1, read as the reverse complement.
TGACGGAAGCGGGATTGAACAATACCCCCCCGGAAGCGTAATTGTAGCTGGTGAGCAGGAACGGGAGAAAATATGGGGCTTTGAATGTGTTATTGGAGAGTATGATCCCGCGCATCACGCCGGAGAGGTCATGGGGACCGGAAAGCGGCGCCGAGGCGGTAACGGTAAATTCTGCCGCATGATTAAGCTGCAATTCGCGCGTCGTAGTCATGGTGACATAGCCACCTTCGGAATATCCCATCAGAAACAGCTGGCTGTTCCACGAGCAGGGCGAACTGCTGTTACCGGCTGTTCCGCCAATCCTGTCACGGCTGGCCCTGAGCATGTCAATCACCTGCCGCGCCAGTGTGGCGCCATGGACATAGGGCTGAATACTGGTATTGTCTCCCATCCCTTCGTAATCCGCCATGGCAACCGCATAACCGGTGGAGGCGATTGCGGCCGCCACCATTACTTCCGGATAGTCGGCGGGGCGATCCATATGTGCCAGAAATCGGGATGGGGAGTAAGTCCGAAACGGCTCGGTGCCGTGCTGGTACATCAGGATCGGCACCGATGGCTTGGAGCCGAGAACCGATCTGGGAAGAATCAGCAATCCGGTCATGTTGTGAATCTGACCATCCGCCCCGGTTGATTGATAAGTGATCTTCTGCATATCGAGGGTATAATTCACGCTGGTCAGGAGGGTTCCGAAGTTACTGATGAAACCGCTCCACTCCCAGCCAGCCAAAGCCCTCGAAATCTGGGTTGCCGGTTGTTGAATTGCGGCGGTAATGCTGGCCAGCAGCAGTTTGGGATCTATCTTGACGACCCCTGATCCGGCCTGCTGCGAAGACAGACTCGATCCACAGCCCGCCGTAAGAAGCGTCATTGCCACAAGCGCCGCGCGAAATGTTTTACTCAAACTGGCAAAGCGTAACATAGGTTCTATCTCCATTTTAGTAGTTTCGACAAGAGTTGACTGAAAGATCAACCGGCAATTGTAAGTGACGTATAACTTTAAAATATCTCGCGACACGAAACGTTTAAATCCAGATATGAGCATTTGACACGACGTGTTCGATTGAATCTCATTATCCTCTTTTAAAAATAATAACTCAATCTATAGCACAAATAATGGCACTATCCACCGTCAAGCAAAATAACCAAGCTTTCATGCGTGCCTGACTCACGACCCTTGAAACGCTTATTTCAACTGCTGTTCCAATTGTTCAACTCCACAAACCGAGTACGCTTAATTTGAAATTCATTTTGTAAAACAGCCCGCGCATGATAGAATCCGTTAACAAAACCCCGTAGGACTGAATGACACGGCTGAAGTCAGCCGCAGATTATTGTCCCGAAAGATTAAATTTTCGGGCGATTCAAAAGAAAAGGAGGATTGCAAATATGAAAAACAAGTGCGCTTCACGATATGTCACAACTGGATTGGCCGTCATGGTGGTCTCTCTGGCAGCCGGGTGTGCCACTATCGATACGGCCAGCTCGCGCTTCCCACAGCTGGAAAGCAACATCAATGCCGCCAAAGCGGCTGATGCCGAAGTATATGCGCCGACGCCTCTCAAATCTGCAGAAACCAAGCTGGCGGCAGCTAAATCGGCTGTGCTGTCAGAAGATATGGTAACTGCCAACAAGCTTATCGATGAAGCCATGGTAGATGCTGATTACGCACGGGCTTTGGCGCCGACTGAAAAATCCAAGATCGAAGCCATGAAATTGCGTGAGGCGATACAGAGTGTACGCGATGAAATCAGACAGATGCCGACCGTAAAATAACCGCGCTATTCAATAGGAGGAATTGATATGAATAACAGTAGTATTTCCAATCAGTTGAAAGCGACCGCCCTTGCAATTACCGTTGGAGCCTTCCTGTCCGGATGCTCGGGAGCAGTTGATCCCAGCGAGCAGATCGCGAAAGACCGCCTGGAGCAGGCACGCACTTCCTATGCCCAGGCAAAAAGCAATCCGCTTGTGGAATCATATTCGATGAAAACATTGCTCGATGCAGAAAAGTCGTTGCAGGAAGCAGAGATGATCAGTAAGAAAGCCTATTCTCCCAACCCGCTTGACCCTTTGAAAGGATATGATTCCAGAGAAAAAAAGCTCTTTTTCGATGACGTTTCACGCCTTGCATACATGGCTGAGCGCAAGGCGCAAACCTCCGTAGCACTGGCAGAAGGGGTCGTCACGCGCAACGAAATCGTCAAACTGGGCAAGGAGAAAGCGGAAGTGCAGCTGCAAAAAAGTCAATTGGAGCGAAAACTGCTTCAACAGGATCTGGATGAGAAAGCCTCTGCACTCGGCCTGGCAAGACAGCAGCTGGCATCGGCAACCAGCGAGGCCGAACGCGCCAGAATTCTTGCCGACATCCAGGCCAAGGAAGCCGCGCTGGCGCAGGCACAAGCAGATGCAAAAGCCAGAGAGGCTGAAAAAGCCAGGGCCGAAGCTGAAAGCCATGCCCGCGAAGCGGAACAGGCCAAGGCCGAACTTGCCCAGCTGATGAAGGAATTGTCAGAGCTACAGGGCCAATTGACCGACCGCGGAATAGTGCTGACGATCGGAGATGTGCTGTTTGCCACGGGCAAATCCAACCTGAATGCCAGCGCCCAGATCAGCATGGACAAACTGGCCGAATTCCTCCAGAAAAAGCAGAACAGAAACTTGCTGGTGGAAGGACATACCGACAGCGTCGGAGGAGATGAGTACAATCTGGGACTTTCCGAACAACGTGCCGCATCGGTCAAAAGCGCACTTGAAAAACGAGGCGTTGCCAGTGAAAGAATTGTCACCATCGGGTACGGCAAGAAGTATCCGCTGGCTAGCAATGACACAGCGACCGGCAGGCAGCACAACCGGAGGGTGGAGGCAATCATACTTAATGAAGGAGTGGCACCCGAGAGTCAGTTCAGGAAATAATTTCCGGTCAAAATCTATCCGTATAGCAACATGCATTTAAAAAAATCAAAGGGAGGTAATTTATGAAAAGATTTCTTGTATTTGTTTTGGCGGCAACAACTCTGTCACTGGCAGCGGGCAATGCATCAGCGGACAACATCAAAGGCAAAGTCGGAGTAACCGGCAAAATCGGGTTCCAGATCCCATCCAATGGCGATATCGGCCCATATAAAAACGAAACCGATACCGGCTTTATTGGCGGAGGTGGCTTTATCTACGGCATCGACAATCATTTCGCGGCGGAATTCGATATAACCCGCAGTGACATCGGCTCGCAGTTCGGCAATTTCGGTGTAACCAACTACTCCTTGGGAGCACAGTACCGTTTCACAACTGACTACCCCAGGCTGTCACCATATCTTGGTGCCGGCCTGGACATACTTATCAATGATGCCGACCAGGGGCGCAACGTTGATTCAACCGTCGGCGTGCACGCCAGTGGCGGAGCAGACTATTTCATAATGAAGCAACTGGCCCTGACAGCTGAAGTAAAGCTGGTAGTCGCTCCTGACGCCGATATCAACAACTCGGCCGGTAAAATCGGAAACTTCGATCCAACCGCAATTTCAACAACCTTTGGCTTCAGATTTTTCTTCAACTAGAAGCCTGCTGTCAAGCGATCCGGCGACGGCACGGCTGTAACTATCACGCAACCCAAAACCCGCTCCGGCGGGTTTTTTTTAATCTCCACGAATTCCTGTCGGCCGTTGGCTGCCGGGTTTCAAACAATCCGCTCTCGCTCATTTTCTGAAATTTGTGTTACAAATAAACCTATGCCTGATTCCGGATCGCCATACATGAACCACTTTCTCGAATCGCGCCAAGTTTTAATCCTTGCTGCATTGTCGGGCCTGTTGTGCCTGCTCTTCACGACGGCTCCTCTGCATGCCGCTGAACCGGTTGAAATTGTCGTGTCCGGCGTCGAGGATGAGGCACTGAAAAATGTGAGGGACTCGCTCGCTCTCCCGGCCGGACTGGTGCGTGAGGGAAAAGTGGATAAACTCTGGCTCGATCGTTTTGCGAAGCAGGTGGAAAACAAGACCAAAACCGCGCTGGAGCCATTCGGCTATTACAAGGCCAGGATTTCGGTTGTGGTAAAACCGGTCGAAGACACCTATCGACTGCTGGTCAATGTTGTGCCTGGAGAGCCGGTGCGCCTGACCCAGATAACGGTGTCTATGACTGGAGCGGGCAAAGGGGAAAGTCAGCTACGCAGCCTGATTGAAGATTTCCCGCTGGAAAAGGGGGACATCCTCCTTCAGCAAAGCTACGAAGAAGGCAAAGCTGGTCTCTCAGCCCGCGCCCAGGATCTCGGCTACCTGGATGCGGAATTTTCCAGACACGAAATCCGTATCGATCATTCTTTAACTTATGCCACCATCGAACTGACTTTGGAAACGGGAGGAAAGTATCACTTCGGCACTACTCAGATTGAAGGGGCACCGGATTACCCGGACAGCTTCCTGCGCCGACACCTGACCTACAGTTCCGGAGAAGTTTTTTCATATGCCCGCCTCGGCGAAACCCAGCGTAACTTCACAAACTCAGAACGTTTCAAGGAGGTTATTGTCACGCCGGAAAAACAGAAAGCAGAACAGTTCGAGGTGCCGATCAAAGTACAATTGGAGGCCGGGCCGCGCATCAGCCTGCGTCCCGGCGTCGGCTACGGCACGGATACAGGGGCACGTTTCACCCTGCGTTACCGCGACCTGAACATGTTTCACCTGGGGCACGAGTTGTATTCCAATCTGTATGTAGCCGAACTGCTCCAGGGGTTGGTGAGCGGCTACATTATTCCCAGCCCGAAGGATGTCCGCAGCTCCACTACTCTCCAGCTCAATTTGCAGCAGGAAGACACCAACACCTATTCCAGCCGGATACTGGCCTTGGAACTGGCCAGAAACCGGAGTTTCGGCAAGGGCAGGCTGGGCACCGCCTATGTAAAGGCCCAATATGAGGACTATTCCGTGGGCGACCAGAACTCCACGGCACGTCTGCTGCTGCCGGGACTCCGTTTTTCCGAAGAAAGTTACGACAATCCGGTCCGCCCCCGTCGTGGATTTCGCTACGCCCTTGATCTGCGCGGCACACACCAGCTGCTCGGTTCAGACACTGCCCTGTTCCAGATTCTGGCCGAAGGGAGCCATCTACTGGAACTTCCCTGGCGTTTATCGCTGCATTCACGGATCAAGTGTGCAACAACCCTGTTTAGCGACCCCTTGAAAGACATCCCCCCTTCCCTGCGCTTCTTTACCGGCGGTGACCAGAGTGTCCGCGGCTACTCCTACAAATCCCTCGGCCCGCGCGATTCCTCCGGCAAGGTCGTGGGCGGCAAACAGCTGATCACCGGCAGCGTCGAACTGGAGCGGGCACTTTTCAAGGATTGGGGAGTTTCACTCTTTTACGATGCCGGCAACACCTTTAACTCATTCCTTGATGCCAGCCTGTACCAGGGAGCCGGCGTCGGCCTGCATTACTACACTTCGGTAGGTGCCCTGAATCTCTCCGTTGCAATACCGCTCGGTGCTGACAACCCGACAGTTCATTTCCACTTCACCGTGGGGTTCGAGCTATGAAACTGCTGGCCAAAACCGCTCTTCTTGCAGTAATTGCGATCACCCTGACCGGAATTGCTCTTGCGGCCATTACGTGGTCGGTCGCCACAACGCAGGGGAGCCGCTGGCTGTTGACATCAGTCGTTCCTCTCAGCGGAATCAGCTTCTCGGCTCAAAAAATTGAAGGGAGAATACTCGACCACCTGATCATCACCGGCGTTCGGGTGGATCTGGCGCAACAGAAACTTGAGTCCGACAAAATCGAGCTGCGCTGGAAGCCGCTCCTGCTGTTGGCCGGCACGGTCGCCGTGCAGGAACTGGTCATCAACGGAGTACGGATTCAGGATGACGTTCCTGCCGACAACAAACCTCCGACGCTGGACTGGCCGCGCCTGTCCGAACGTGCACAACTGTTTGACGGAAGGATCATGCGATTGCGGGTGACAAAAATCAGCTATCGCCACCTGCAGGAACAGCCTGTGCTGGTGAATGACATGGCCGGCTCCCTCACCTGGCAGGACGGAATCCTGTCCATCACTGATTTTAAGACAGCGGCCGCCGCCGGAAGCATAAACGGCAGTATTTCGGCAGGATTTAAACGGCCATCCCTGACGGCTGACCTTGCCATAGCTCTGGAACAACCAATTGCGGAGATGAATCGTTTTACTCTGCAGGCTCGACCAGGCCACGGAATGGGGCCGGAGCGGTTTGTCGGGACCCTAGCGATCGCCGGGAGCGCCGGAACGCGGAAACGGTTGGAGCTTGGCGTTGAGGCGGGAATGGCTAAAAACGCCATCAATCTGCGTAGTCTGCGCCTTTCCAGAGCGGGACAAAAAGGTTTGATAACTGCGGATGGATCAATATCATTTACGGCCGCTGAGACACTGATGACGCTACAGATCAAGGCGGTCGGCATTGATCTGGCCCCCGATCTGAACGTGCCGACCAACCTTTCCGGCACCTTGAAATTTGCCGGAACCCTGGATAACTACAAAGGAAATTTCACCTTTGCCAACCTGACCAAAGGATGGCAATCAGCCTCCATCTCCGCCGACTATCAAGGAAACAATCGGGGGATCAGACTGGCCCCGCTGACCGGATCGCTCCTCGATGGATCAATAGCAGGAAACCTGGATTTGGATTGGCGCGACGGCTTTGCGTTGAACGGAACAATCAACGGTCGCAATCTCAACCCCGCCCGGATTTCACCTGACTGGAAGGGTATGGCAAATTTCAACGCCACCGCCAGGTTGGCCTGGCCCGAAAAGTCGCCCGTTACCGGAAACGTCAGCGCTGTTATCCTGGAAAGCAGCCTGCATGGGCAGCCCCTGACCGGAGAATTGAAGGCGGACTTTGCCGGCAGCAACATCTCCCTTGCCAGGCTGGCGCTGCGGGGCAAAGGCTTTGATCTGCTCGCCTCGGGTGAGCTGAGTCAGAGAATCTCACTGACCGCACGAATCAACGACTTTTCCAAAGTGATTCCGGGATCAAGCGGCTCTCTCCAGGCCGGTGGGTGGATGCGCTGGCACGAGCAGCAACTCAGTGGCACGATCAAAGCAACTGGAAACAAGTTGTCCTACGGCAGCACGCAGGTCGCAACGGTCAATTTGAGCGCACAGCTCCAGCAAGGTCCTGACTATCCAATGCAGATCAAAGCAGCCCTGCGGGATCTGAATTATGAGGGTTACACGATGGGTGCCGTAACAGCGGCTATTGAAGGGACCCTGCCGCAGCACACCGTCAGCGCAACACTGAGTTCAGGAGACAACGAAGCACGGCTCAAGATCGCTGCCGGGTACAAAGACTCTATCTGGAAAGGCAAGATCAACCATCTCGCCGGCCGGGACAGCAGCGGGCCGTGGGACATGGATGCTCCGGCTGATTTTACGGTCAGCGCCATCAGGCTATCCCTGTCTACACTGGCCCTGAAAGCGGGGGCTGCCGAGCGTTTGGAAGTGGCCGCCGACTTGAACCTGAAGCCGAGGATCGGACAGGTACGGGCGCGATGGAGCGGCCTTGATTTGTCGAGAGCCAATCCATACATGAAAGATATGCAGATAACCGGAAACAGTAATGGAAATATCCAGCTAGGCTTTCTGCCAGAAAAGCGGCTGGCAGTGTCGGGAACCGCATCCGGCAACGGCACTTTCACCGCCCGGGGAAACACTTTGGCCATCCAACGGAGTCAGCTGACCGTTGAAGGAGGTGAACGCGGACTGCAGATTGGAATGGAACTTGGCACGGCGGATGGCGGCAAATTGAAAGGGACTTTTTCTTCACCAGCTCCGCTGCGCCTGGCCTTGCCGGAGAAGGGGGATCTTACAGCGGAAATAGACAGGATCAACCTGGCGCTGTTCAAACCCTGGCTTCCGACTGACACTGTTCTTGAAGGGCGCATCAGCGGCAATGCCAAAGGGATCATGCTCCCGGGACAACGTTTCGAACTGGATGGCAATGCCGCTATTTCCGCAGGAACCTTGCAACAGCAGAGGCCTGATGGAGAACTGAACCTGAGCTTCAAGTCGGCTGCGGCTTCATGGGGTTGGCGTGGCGAAACCCTGGCAGGAACCCTTTCCCTGACGATGGCTGAATATGGAAAAGTCCGGGGCAGCTTCCGGCTGCCGGTTCCGGCACATTTTCCGGTGAGCGTCAAACCACAGGGGCCGTTACGGGTAACGCTGACCGGTCTGGTGCGGGAAAAAGGGCTTATTACCGCCGCCTTTCCGGAATTTGTTCAGGAAAGCACCGGTGAGCTGAGCGCCGAACTCGACATCGGCGGGAGCTGGGCTGTACCGCAGATCGGGGGAAAGCTGAATCTCGCCAGGGCCGGTGCTTACCTACCCACCGCCGGCATACATCTCAAGGAAGTTCAATTGACGGCAAACCTGGAAAAAGATCTCATCCGGATCGATTCATTCCGGGCGTTATCCGGTTCCGGCCAGATTGAAGGTACGGCGTTAATCTATCTGACCGGCTGGGAAGTGACCGGCTACCGGGGCAGTATCAGCGGCAAGAACTTTCAGACGGTTAATTTTCCAGAGCTGCAGATACTGAGTTCTCCGAAACTCACTTTTGAAGGAACCTCCAAAAACCTCACCGTACGCGGTGAATTGCTCCTGCCGGAACTGAATATTGTCGGGTCGCAGTCCAGCTCGGTGATCGCACCCAGCAAGGATGTCGTTCTGGAAGGAAAAAACGAACCGGCCGCAAAAGTTTCTCCTCTTGTTCTGGACGTCCAGGTTCGGGTGGTGCTGGGTGAAAAAGTTCACGTCAAGGTTTCCGGTATCGACGCCCAGTTAAACGGAGCCATGGATCTGGCATTCAATCGCTTTGACCAGATTAACAGCCGGGGAGAGATCAAGGTAACCAAAGGGCGTTACCGGACCTACGGAGTTAACCTGCAAATTGTCCGTGGGCGTCTGTTCTTTGCCGGCGGCCCGATTGGCCAGCCGGGCCTGGATTTCCTGGCTCTGCGCACCATCGGCAATGTGCGGGCCGGAGTTACCGTTGCTGGCACTATTCAGCATCCGGTCACCAAACTCTATTCCGAACCGGCCATGCCGGATGTGGATATCCTCTCCTATGTGGTCCTCGGCCACCCGCTCGGCAGCGGCGGAGAAAATTCCAGTCTGCTGACCCAGGCGGCCGGTGCACTGCTGACTTCCGGCCAGGCGGAGGTACTGCAAGACAAGTTGAAGAATTACCTGGGGTTCAGCACTCTTGAAATTCAGGATGGTGTCGGGGGGACATCCGGCTCGACAGGGTACAAACCGCTTCAGGTCACCGCCCCGGGAGCCATGCCTGCAGCGCAGCAGCCGGGCGTCACAGAGACAGTACTTACAGTTGGTAAATATCTGACACCGGAACTCTATATCAGTTACGGAAAGTCACTATTTACCGGCAACAACCTGTTCCGGTTGCGATATGATTTTTTCAAAAACTGGCAGATTGAAACCCAGACCGGCGGAGGGGAAAGCGGCGCGGACCTGTACTACAGGATGGAATTCAAGTGAAGTTTGGAGCGACAGCGGACATTATGATTTTTTGTCTTTGTCAATCAATGCCTTGACTACTGAAACAACCTTATCCCGGTCGAGAACTATTGCGGCCGGAATAAACAGATCCAGCTCACTAAGCCTTGCCCCGGCCAGTTTGACAATCAACTCCTGAAACATCAATAGTTCCTGGGCAAACAACTCAAGGAACTCGAAGCGGAGTCCATCCAGCAACAGTGGATCCTTTTCTGTAAAATTCAGTGTGCACCATTCGTCAAACAGCTCTTCACCGGACCGGTCTATCAGCGGAATACCATTCAGGCGGCAGGTCATCGGGCGATGTTCATAAAGCAGACATTCGCCCGATTCAGACAGCAGCAGACAAGGGGTTTCATCTTCCTCCGGCATCAGCTCTTCCCACTCGTCCTCCGGGATGACATTCAAAACCCACGGTTCAACAAATGCCGGAAATTGTGCTGAAAGGGCATTCAGGCGACGGCTGGCATCTGCTGTAATGTCAGTTTGTTGGAAGATGGAAAGCTGGTCAAATCCATATTTGAGATAAAATGCATCCAGGAGGGTGATGTCAAACAGGCCGCGACAACAGGAACTGCATCCGCTTTGGCACCTGATTTGGTCCGGATATAGCTTGCTACAGGCCTGGAACCAGGCGTCAACCTCACGCAAAAGTGATCCATAGCGTTCAAGAAGTTCTGTCATGGGGTGTTGTGCCTCGTTCGACCTGTTTTGGTCAGGGATTCAATCCATCGGAATGGCGACGAAGCTCGACCGGCTGGCAGTTAATCAATTGGTGGTTTGGAGTTTTTGAAAAACGGTTACATATAGACCATAACGGTTATCGAAATAGCTCCGTCAACGGTTTTGAAGGGTATCGTCACCCCTTTGCACTGCACATTTATGCTCGAAACTTCGTTGCTATCTGCAGAGTCTGTCACAGTTCGCAACCGGCCTGACACCACCAGAGGCAGCCCCAGAGCAACACTTCCGTACTGTTCATGATATTTGGTCTTGAACACACCGGCAATATTGTTGGCCAGTTCGCCCATGGCATCCCGAATACACTCATCGTCAGCCTCATCAACCATCAGAAGTTCTTTGGCCACGCACTGGGCGCTTGCTTTATCGGTCGCAATAATTATGTAACCGACCCGGTCGCCGGCAATGCCTACTATCCCGGTCACATCCGAATCGACCGGATCGACCTTCTTCTCAACCTTTCCGGCCAGCAGATCAATATTCATGTAACTTTTAAACGTATCCTGGGTTGCTGACATGATCGTGAACATGATTTCTTCAAATGATATTGCAGCCAAGTTAATACCCTCCAAAAGTTGATTATTTCAGTGACAACACGTACTCAACCAGACCTTCTATCTGTTCTTTACTGATCTGGCTGCTGAAAGATGGCATACCGCCGGGACGTCCGTCAGATATGCTCTTGGCTATATCCAGGCGGTCTTTCCCGTATTTGTAAGTGGAGACTGTCAGATCAGGGCCAACGCCACCCTTGGCGGTTGCTCCGTGGCAGGCGACACATAGATTGCCGTACAGCTGTTTACCGGCGGCAATGTAATCTTCGACTTTGTGATCGCTGCCGGTCGCGCCGGTCCCTTTGGTTTCAGCAACCATGTGGGCAGCCTGTTTTTTGTCATCACGCGCCTTCTTCGCAGCATCCGCTTCGGACTGGGAACTCCAGCCGCTGAACAGGTAGTATCCCATGTAGAGCACACCCCAAACAGCCAGAAGGACGAAAAAGATACGAAAAAAACTTGGTGAATGTTTCTCATCGCGATACTTGATTCCATCATAATCATGCTGGTCTGACATATCGTTCGCTCCTTGGTCTTTTTCAATCGTCATCAAGCATCCTGTACTTGGGCTCTTCAAGTTTCTTTTTTCTGCTTTTCCTGAGAGTAATGAAAATAATTATTACCATGATAACCAGTAAAATGGCTGTCAGCAGCAAGAAGGACATCCTCGCGTCAATCATTCTGTTTTCCCAGTTTGATCAACGTAACCAGCTTCCAGATTTTCTGTTCATCCAGCGATCCGCCAAATGAGGGCATGCCGTTAGCCTCAATCCCTTTTGAAATAATCGCAAACAGCTCTGCATCGGTTTTGGATGAACCTGTAAGGGCCGGCCCCAGCGTCCCTTCTCGCTTGTCGCCGTGGCAGGAAGCGCAATCCTTGGCATAAATTGATAATGCATCAGCTTTGACAGCTTTCAGATCGCTGAACGGGTTGTTCTTTGAAACTGATGCCTGTTGCCCCGCCTCAGCCTTTTTTATGGGGATATCCGTTCCCAGCTTGCGCATGTAGGCAATGATGGCGTCCATTTCAGTTTTCCCTTTGAGCTCATCCAAGTCGGCCTGACTGTACGGAAACTTGAGCAGCTTCATCTTGCGCTCTGAATAGGTTGTATCCAGCGGCTCATTCAGGAAGGCGTAGGCCGGCATATTGGAGGCTGGAACCACCGATTGGGGATTTTCCATATGCTTGCGGTGCCACATCCCCTTCTGGTCCGGATACTTTAAACCGATGTGAGCAAGATCGGGACCGGTGCGACGGGAGCCCCAAAGATGCGGACGGTCGTAGACGAACTCGCCCGACTTGGAGTAACCGCCGCCATAACCGTAACGTTCCACATCGGCAGCCAGTGTACGCACCGTCTGCGAGTGGCAGTTGTTGCAGCCCTCCCGCATGTAGATGTCGCGCCCTTCCTGCTGCAGCGGTGTATATGGTTTGACTTCGGCAATCCGGTCATTGGGTCCGTTGATCCACTTGAATGGTGCAATCATGGTTACGGTAGTACCAATCATGATCACGACAAAAGCAAGGATTATAAAAATAACGGGATTTTTCTCCAGCATGGCAACGTCCTCGTTTGTATGGATTTGTTATGCCCTGACAGACTCTGCCGAAGAGCCTTTCTGGTAAGTTTTATAAACATTGTAGATAAACACCAGCAGACCGGCCAGGTAGATAAAGCCACTGGCAGCACGCATTTTGTAATAAGGAAAGATTGCGATCATGGTTTCCATAAAGCTGTAATGCAGCGATCCATCCGGGTTCGTGGCCAGCAGCATGCTCGCCTGCTGAACACCAGCCGTCCACATCGTAATGGAGTAGATCAACTGCCCGACCAGAACCAGCCAGAAATGGGTATCAGCCAGCTTGACACTGTAAATCTCAGTGTCGTTCATTTTGGCGACGGCATAGTAGATCGCCGCAAACAACACCATCGAAACCCATCCCAAAGCCCCCATGTGAACATGCCCCGGAACCCAGTCGGTGTAATGGATAAAGGCAGAAAAAGTGCGTATTGCCTGCATGGGCCCCTGAATTGTCTGCAGTCCGTAAAATGTTATGCCGCAGATCAGGAACTTGACCAGATAGTTGCTTTTCATCTGTTCCCACTTGCCATTCATAGTCAGGTAGCCGTTGAATACCGCCCCCCACGAGGGGGCGATCAGCATGATTGAAAATGCCATCGCAACAGTCTGAATCCAGTCCGGCACCGGGGTCCAGAGCAGATGGTGGGCTCCGGTCCAGAGGTACATGAAAATCAGACTCCAGAAGGCGATGATCCCCATTCGGTGACTGAAAATCGGATTGCCGGTAACTTTAGGCAGGAAATAGTAGAATATTGCCAGTGGCGGCGTGGTCAAAACCATCGCCACCGCATTGTGTCCGTACCACCACTGCACGTTGGCATCGTTGGTCCCGGCGAAGGCCGAGTATGATTTGAAGAGGTGCAGCGGCACACCCAGGTTGTTGACCACGTACAGTACCGTCACTCCCACCAGGGTCGCCATGATGTACCAGAGCGAAATATACATCTGCTCTTCCTTGCGTTTCAGGATCGTCATGAAAACGTTGGTGGAGAACAAGACCCAGACAACTGCAACAACAAGAGCCAGCGGCCATTCCAACTCGGCATATTCCTTGGTGCGGTTGATTCCCAGAGCGAGTGTTACAGCAGCAGACGCAATGGCAAAGTTAAAGAGCCAGAGTGTTACTCTCGCCAGCCCCGGACTCCAGAGCGGCGATTTTGTAAGCCGCTGTGTAATGTAGAAAAAAAGAGCGATGAAGCTGCCGATACCCCACCCGAAGATAGCCGCATTGGTGTGTATCGGACGCAGGCGGCCATAGGTCAGATACGGGGCGACATTTAACTGCGGCCAGGCGAGCTGCAGAGAGATCAGGATGCCGATCAGGACAGCCACTGTCCCCCAGATAATGCTCCAAGTGATGAAACCTTTCACAGATTCATCATAATAGCGTGTTGGTGCATTCATGCTTCTGCTCCTTTTCAGTAGGTTGTAAAAGATTTGCGGCGATGTTTATTGATAACTGCATTTTGGAAGTCAGTTGCCAAACTTGTTTGTCAGGCTGATGATTATAGGCTGGGGTGAAATTTAAGTCTAAAAAACCTGCAATCCGGTAAGTTGCGGTAGCGATTCTTTGCCACCGCAACAATCGGATTAAACAGCGATCATTCCCACTCGATGGTTGCCGGTGGTTTGCTGGATATATCATACACAACGCGATTGATGCCCTTGACTTCGTTAATAATCCGGCCGCTGATGCGTGCCAGATCTTCATACGGCATCGGATACCATCCGGCGGTCATGAAATCCTTGGTTTCCACAGCCCTCAAAGCGACCACATATTCGTATGTGCGGCCATCCCCCATCACGCCAACGCTCTTGACCGGCAGAAAGACGGCAAAGGCCTGGCTGATCTTGTCATAGTGCCCGGATGAGTACAGCTCTTCAATGTAGATCGCATCGGCGCGGCGCAGGATATCGGCATATTCTTTTTTGACTTCACCCAAAATGCGGACCCCTAACCCCGGACCGGGGAACGGGTGTCTCCAGACCATCTGTCTGGGCAATCCGAGTTCCTCACCGATGGCACGAACCTCATCTTTGAACAATTCGCGCAACGGCTCCAGCAATTTCAGTTTCATGTAGTCCGGCAAACCGCCGACATTGTGGTGGCTCTTGATATTGTGGGCCTTGCCGGTTTTTGCTCCTGCCGATTCGATCACATCCGGATAAATGGTCCCCTGTGCCAGCCAGTTGGCATCTTCGATCCGGTTTGACTCTTCGTCGAAAATATCAACAAAAAGCCCACCGATGATCTTGCGTTTTTTCTCGGGATCACTTTCACCCGACAAAGCGGACAGAAAACGTTCTTCTGCATCCACCCGAAGCACTTTGACACCCAGGTTTTCGGCAAACGTTGCCATAACCTGATCGCCCTCGCCGAGACGCAGCAGACCGTTATCCACGAAAACGCAGGTGAGCTGATCACCGATTGCGCGATGAATCAAGGCAGCGGCCACTGAAGAATCAACACCGCCGGACAGTCCGAGAATTACTCGCTCGCTACCGACTTGCTGTCGAATCCGCTCCACTGCGTCATCGATGATCCTGCCGGGAGTCCACTGACCACCGCAGCCGCAGATTGTGCGGACGAATGAGTCAATCAGCTGTTCACCACGAGGAGTATGATTTACCTCAGGATGAAACTGGACGCCGTAAAGATTGCGCTGGACATCCTGAATGGCACAGACCGGAGCATTGGTCGTTGCCGCCACAACCTCGAAACCGTCCGGCACACGTGAAACGTGATCACCATGACTCATCCAGACCGGACTTTTGCCATCAACGTAGAAGCTGTTGAAGAGAGGCCCCGGCTGCCCGACAGCCAATAGATCGGCATGGCCGAATTCACGTTTCCCGGCCGGAACGACCTCGCCACCGAAATGACGGCTCATCAACTGCATACCGTAGCAGATGCCAAGCACCGGAACTCCCAGTTCAAACAGTTCCTCTGCCACTGATGGCGCACCCTCCTCATAAACCGAGTTGGGGCTGCCGGACAAAATGATGCCATTGGGAGCAAACCGCTTGATGTCCGCAAGCTCCATATCGAATGGGTGTAATTCACAATAAACGTGCGCTTCACGCACCCGCCTGGCAATCAGTTGGGTATATTGCGAGCCGAAATCAAGGATCAGGATTTTCTGGTTATGGATGTCACTGGACATTATTGATTACCAACCCTGTAGTTTGGAGCTTCCTTCGTGATAGTGACATCATGGACGTGGGATTCCTTGAGACCGGCGCCGGTGATACGGATAAAGCGGCATTTTTCCTGCATCTCTGCAATCGTGGAGCAACCGGTGTATCCCATTCCGGAACGCAGCCCACCCATCAGCTGGTGAATGTTGGCCGAAAGCGGACCGCGCAGCGGCACCATTCCTTCGATTCCTTCCGGCACCAGCTTGACATCTTCTCCTACATCCGACTGGAAATAACGATCCTTGCTGCCATCTTTCATGGCTCCGATCGAACCCATGCCGCGGTAACTCTTGTAGGTACGTCCCTGGTACAGAACCGTATCGCCGGGCGATTCTTCCGTACCGGCAAACAGCGAGCCGATCATGATGCTGTCCGCACCGGCGGCAACCGCCTTGGGAAGATCGCCGGAATACTTGATGCCGCCATCGGCAATGACCGGCACACCGTATTTGTGGGCAACCCGGGAGCAGTCGTGAATGGCCGTAATCTGAGGCACTCCAACTCCTGCCACAACTCGGGTGGTACAAATCGAACCGGGTCCGATGCCAACCTTGATGCCGTCAGCGCCAGCTTTGATAAGTGCCTCGGCCGCTTCGGCAGTGGCAATATTACCGGCAATAATTTCACAACCGGGGAAAGTCGACTTGGCCCGGTGAACAGCATCAATAACTCCCTGCGAGTGACCATGGGCGGTGTCAATTATGATGACATCTACTCCAGCCTTGATCAGCGCCTCCATGCGTGCTTCCATATCTGCGGTCGGTCCGACGGCAGCACCGGCACGCAGACGACCGAGACTGTCCTTGCAGGCGAATGGATATTTTTTGACCTTCTCGATATCCTTTATGGTGATCAACCCTTTCAAATAGCGGTTATCATCCACCACCAGCAGCTTTTCAACGCGGGTATGCTTGAGGAGTTCCTTGGCCTGTTCGAGTGTTGTTCCAACGGGAACGGTCACAAGATTACGCTTGGTCATACGGGCGGAGATCGGCAGATCGAAATCGGTCTCGAAACGCAGATCGCGGTTGGTCAGAATACCGACCAGCTTGCCGTCCGGCTTTGTAATCGGCACGCCGGAGATGCGATAGCGCGACATCATGTCCAGCGCATCGCTGATTTTCTGGTTGGGACGCATGGTAATCGGGTCAACAATCATTCCGGATTCGCTCTTCTTGACCTTGTCCACCTCGTAGGCCTGAGCCTCGATCGAGAAATTTTTGTGAATAATGCCAAGCCCTCCCTCACGCGCCATACAGATCGCGGTGCGCGCCTCCGTGACAGTGTCCATGGCGGCACTAACCAGCGGTATATTCAGGGAAATGTTGCGGGAGATGCGTGTTGCAAGGTTGGCATCACGTGGCAGAATCAGGGAGTGGGCGGGAATCAGAAGAACATCGTCAAAGGTAAGACCTTCGACCAGTTTGTCGTAGGGCATAGTTGGTAGCTCCTCGAGGATGGAAATTTTAACGAAGTTAGTACACTGCTCCGGTCAAGTCAAGGCAAAATGGGGTATACAATTTTACGCGGCAACACCTTAAACAATTCCTAACCCATGATAATACCGGCGAACGCGTCAAAGAAATCGGGATGGTACAGCTTTTTTTCGCCCTGCATGATTCTGACGGCTTCTTCAGGCGTAGAGGCAGGCCGATAAGGGCGATCCATCGTCAGTGCGCAATATGTGTCGCATATTGTTCCGATCTGTGTGTTTCTGGGGATTTCATCTTCGTACAATTGCCGGGGGTAACCGGTGCCGTTGTAGCGTTCGTGGTGGTCCAGCACCATGGAAAGTGAAATCGGATCCGTTAATCCAATCTGGCGCAGCATATCATGGCCGATGCGCGGATGATGCCTGACGCGCAGATATTCTTTCGGAGTAAGGGCGCCGCTTTTTTCGTGGATATCATACGAAACATCCAGCATGCCAATGTCATGCAGCATCGCCCCGACACCGATTGCCACAAGTTCATCGCCAGCGGCCTCAAACAGCTTCCTGTGAAGGTACATGGCAAGGATGGCAACCTGGGCGCTATGCTTGAAAAGATATACATCATAGTGCGAAAACTTGGCCAGCAGTTCCATCAGGTCTCTGCGGTCGTCTATCAGAAATTCATGCTGTTTCAGAAAGTTGCGGCATTTGATGCAAGTCTCAGGCTGGGTAGGATTTTTAAACACCTCAGCCACATTATTCATCATGATATGGCTGAGAACCATATTTTTAGAAGTTCGGGATATTTTTTCATTACTGCAGATAAACTTCAGGTTGTTTTCCACGTAAAGCAGCACTTCATCAGCGCTGGAATTATCTACATGGACAAACTCCACTCCGCTTTGCCGCAGCCGGTCGAGCCCGCTCTCCGTCAACTCCATCTCTTCGCTTCGATAAAGTGTAAAATTATGGCCCTGTTTCACATAAATATTCACTGCCGGAAAATATTCCGGCTCGATCGAGTCAAGTACAATCGGTGAATAACTTTTAGCCATAACAACAAACCTCAACCAGTGGCATGATCAAACATTTTACTTATTTGGGGACGAACGATTCTTTCGAGGTGATTCTGAACAATGCTGCGACAATAAGCCTGGCGGCACCTTCCAGGTCAGACAGCGAAACGGTTTCCACCGGAGTATGCATATAGCGCAGCGGGATTTTGACAAGAGCGGTCGCCACACCGCCTCGCGAGATCTGCATGACATTTGCGTCCGTACCGGTGGCACGTGGCGCGGCGGTGTGCTGCACAGCTATTTTTTCATTGTCGGCGGCTGTCTGTATCAATTCAAACAGATGTGGGTTGATATTGGCGCCGCGCGCCAGGATCGGTCCCTTGCCGAGAGCGACCTCACCATTATGTTTTTTCTCCACATCCGGTTGATCGGTGGCAAAATCAACTTCCACACAGATTCCCACATCGGGATTGATAGTGTAGCAACTGGTGGTCCCGCCGCGCAACCCGATCTCTTCCTGAACTGAAGACACTCCGTATAGATCAACAGAAAGCTTTTTACCGGTAGCGGCCACCAGACGCAGCACCTCGGCAACCACAAAGCATCCGGCCTTGTCGTCAAATCCGCGTGACGCGACCCGATCTCCCTGCAAACGGGTGAATGAGCTGTCAAAAGTCACGGCATCCCCGACCCTGACCAACTTCTGGGCCTCCTTTTTATCTTGCGCACCAATATCTATGTACTGTGATTCCAGTTTAACCACCGTTTCACGATCCTTGTTGTCCATCAGATGTATCGGTTTTTTGCCGATCACCCCCGGCAGCGGGCCGGCGGAGGTATGGACATTAACCCGCTTGCCCGGCGTCAAATGGGCATCCACCCCACCCACCGCAGCGAAATACAAAAAACCCTTGTCGTCGATGTATTTGACTTGCAGACCGATCTCGTCAGTGTGACCAACGACCATGACTCGCGGCAGATTCTTACCTTTTCCGCTGATACGTCCAAAGACGTTGCCCATTACGTCAGTTGTCAGTTCGTCACAGAAGGGGGCTACATAATCACGGAAAACCCTTTGTGCCGGCTGCTCATAACCGGAAGGGCTGGGAGCATCGAGCAGCTTTTCAAGAAACTTGAGTGATTCTTTTCTCATTGTTAATTAACCTCTTGAATGGAGTAGTTAAGGTCGGTCATCAGGTTATACCTGGAACTCCGAATGCCTTTTTGTATTATAATCTCTTCTTTTTTCAATGTATTGTCCGAAACTACCTGCGCCCGTACTCTGCGCTCCAGCATCCTTGCCAGATTGGACCGTTTATATCCGATTACATCCGACAATCTGGTTGGATGGCAGGAGATGGTAACCAGCTCGTCATCCGACACATATCTGTCAATCAGATCGCCATAAAGCGCCGAACTTACGATCTGCCCGAAAGATGGGTGCCAACACCCTGCCAGTACCGTTTCCGAATTCAGTCCGTCATCCGCCTGAAGTCCCATGCGCACCACCGGCAAATTTGACTGCATGGCACGATGCAGGAGTAGTTTACAGAGGTTTACACCCTGCTCCAGTCCCATAGGATAATATTCGCCAGCGGAGAAGCGCCGGGCCAATTCCGTCCCCTGAATGACAACAGTCGGGTAGATGCGGATAAAATCAGCTCCGGCAACGCTCACCCGTTCCAAAGAGGAGAGTGACTTAAACAGCGAGTCGCCAGGCAACCCCGGCATAAGCTGTGTTCCGACCGCCACCCCATGCCCCTTTATGCAGCGGATAGCCGCGTCAGAATCTGCCGCCGAATGCCCTCTGCCAGATGCGTCCAGAACAGCATCATCCATGGACTGGATACCAAGTTCGATTGTGGTGACGCCAAGCTTTTTAAGCCATTCAACCCGCCTGTCATCGATATAATCCGGCCGGGTTGAGAGCCGGACAGCTGAAATTTCGCCGCATTTTAACAGTGACTGCAATGGCTCCAGCAGACCAGCCTGAATTTCATGGGAAAGGGCAGTAAAAGTGCCTCCAAAAAAGGCTACTTCGAGCGGTCGTTCTCCGGCAGTGGCACTCCATAATGAGATTTTAGAAACGATCTCATTTGCAGTCGGCAACCGCCCTGCCGCTCCAGAAATAGTGCGCTGATCACAAAATACACAGGTATGCGGACAGCCCTGATGACTTATAAAAAAAGGGACCGTGACCGGTTTCACACGATCTGACCATCTACGACCTTAATGTTACCCAATGCCTGGGCAGCCGCAGCTTGTTGTGCATTTTTTTTGGATTTACCCTGGCCTTCACCAACGGCACGACCATCAAGAAGAACCTGAAATTGAAAGTTACGATCATGCGGGGGGCCGGATTCCTCAACCAGTTTATATTCAGGCAGGGGCGCGTTGCAGGCTGAAAGCAACTCCTGCAATTCACTTTTTGAATCACGCCCAAGGGTCAATGCCTGCGGGTCTGCAACCAACTCCAGAAACAGCCGTTCCACCATGTTACGAGCAGCATTAAGGCCACCATCCAGATACAGAGCAGCGAGCAGAGACTCCAGAATATCGGAAAGAATCGAGTCTTTCGCCCGCCCCTCGGTCAGCACCTCTCCCCTGCCTAGAAAAATGAAATCCCCGATCCCCAACATACGAGCGCGGTCAGCCAACACGTCCTGCCCGGCCAGTCGGGCACGAAAACGAGACAAAGAGCCTTCATCCCAGTCCGGATATGCATGGTAAAGCATCTCAGCCAGCAGCATTCCCAGAACGGCATCGCCCAGATATTCAAGCCGCTGATAATCGTCACCATCTGTCCCGGCGGATTCATGTAAATAGGAGGGATGAGTCAGCGCACTTGACAAGAGACTGGGATTATTGAATCTGTGATTCAGAAGCTGTTCAAGTT
This sequence comes from Geobacter sp., assembly GCA_009684515.1. GTDB lineage: Bacteria > Desulfobacterota > Desulfuromonadia > Geobacterales > Pseudopelobacteraceae > JACRCG01. The sequence goes on along the minus strand of WKKS01000005.1, from coordinate 30,673 downwards.
GTTGTAATTCGATATTCAACGGTTTTATCTCCGATTTGAAACTATAGCGATGCAGCCGGTTTTTGGCAACTGAAAGTCTTATGGCTGAATTTGGTTGATAAATCAGGGGCTCTTGCCTATAATTCGTCATTTAAATTTACACTGTTATCAGTTGTAAGTATCCGGAAGGTAACTGTGGGCTATTTCATTACATTTGAAGGCGTTGAAGGTTCCGGGAAAAGCACCCAGATCAGGTTTTTAGCCGATGAGCTGATTTCCCGTAACCTGGCGACCACCCTGACCCGTGAACCGGGCGGTTGTCCGATAGCCGACCAGATAAGGGCAATTCTGCTGGACGCCGACAACAGCGCGATGTCTGCCATGTCCGAACTGATGCTTTATGCCGCAGCCCGGGCCCAGCACGTGAACGAAGTCGTTGCTCCGGCACTTGCAGATGGCAACATTGTACTGTGCGACCGATTCTGCGATGCAACCGTAGCCTACCAAAGCTACGGACGCGGACTCGACAGAGCAGTCATCGACACCCTCAATAAACATGCCTGTTCAGGAATATCGCCTGACCTTACGATCCTGATTGACTGTGACCCACAGGTCGGCCTCGCAAGAGCCCGCCGCAGAATAGAATTATCCAGCGGTCCGCGTGAAGAGCGCTTTGAATTGGAAACAGTGGCCTTTCACCAGAGGGTTCGTTCTGGCTACAATAATTTGGCCAAAACTGAGCCGCAACGTTTCGTTATAATTGACGGTGCTGACACTATCGAAAACATTGCCTCTAAAATCAGGGACGCTGTTCTGTCGCGGATTCCGGAAGGTATTCGTGCCATTCGCTGACATTCTAGGGCACGAGCGGATTGTTGAGGTTCTGCGTCGCTCGCTGCGCACCGGCAAAACCGCCCACTCCTATCTTTTCGAAGGGATTTCGGGCTGCGGTCGCAAAAAGACGACGTTGGCTCTGATTCAGGGCATGTTCTGCCAGTCAGCCGATGATGACGCCTGTGGAGTTTGCCCATCGTGCCGCAAGGTGGCTGGTGGCAGCCATGCCGACATTCACATCGTTGAGCCTTTGCCGGACAAACGCGATATCAGCATCGATCAATTAAGGGAAATGCAGCGCACATTATCGCTGCGACCTTATGAAGCACCCCGTAAAGCTTGTATTATTGAACCAGCCGAGCGAATGAGCGTCAATGCTGCCAACTCATTGTTGAAAACGCTGGAAGAACCGCCCGGAGATGCCCTGATCATCCTGCTGACTGAAAACGCGGGACTACTTTTGCCAACTATCCGGTCACGCTGTCAGTTGATCAGATTCGCGCCGCTCTCACCGGAACACATACTGACCCTGCTCGAACAGAGCGGCATGGACGCTGACACAGCCAGCCTGATAGCGCCGATGTCTGGCGGCAGTATGCAAAAAGCGATCGAGCTTGATAACGAATCACTTGCTGCCCGGAGAGAGAACGTCATATCCCGTTTGAGTCAGATGAATATTAACAAGATTGCGTCGGTTTTTGATGCTGCCGAAGCACTTTCAGGAAACCGCGAAGAGACCTTGGAACTGCTGGATTTGCTGATTTCATTCTATCGTGATGCACTTCACCTGGCAGCTGGCAGCGGGGAAATTGTGAACAGATCGGCCAGATCCGCTATTGAAACTATCGCTACCAGGCGACCAATATCTCGTACCATGGAACTTCTGGAAGCAATTTGCCAAACCCGTAGAGACGTCCAGAGGAATGCCAACCCTAAGCTGGCCCTGGACCATCTATTTATGAACATCGCCGCAGAAACCTGACCCGGCAACGGACTCAAGTCACGTAATGCGACCGCGATAAACTTTTTTGATCCCGGCTTGCCCGGTTTAGGAGGTCTTTTGTCACACATAGTAACAATCCAATTTGCGAAAGCCAGTAAAATGTACGACTTTGATGCAGGCGACATAGAGCTTGCCCAAGGCGATCAGGTTGTTGTAGAAACCGAGCGCGGACTGGGTATCGGCCAGGTGGTGCGTCCGCCAAAAGAGCGGGATGAAGCGGTGCCGGCCAACATCTCGACCATAAAACGAAAAGCGACACCAGATGACCTGGCAACGTTGGAGCAGATTGCCATTAAAGAAAAAGAGTCCTTTGATTTTTGCGTCAAACGGATCATTGAGCGAAACATGCCGATGAAACTTGTAAAGGTCGAATATCAATTCGACAGCAGCAAGGCTGTTTTTTTCTTTACCGCTGACGGGCGGGTGGATTTTCGCGATCTTGTCAAAGACCTGGCTCACTCATTCCATACCAGAATTGAAATGCGTCAGATCGGAGTCCGGGATGAAGCCAAGATGATTGGCGGCATCGGTATTTGCGGGCGGGAACTCTGCTGCTGTTCATTCCTGAGGGACTTCCAGCCGGTATCGGTCAAGATGGCCAAGGAGCAGAATCTGGCGCTCAATCCGAACAAGATTTCCGGTCAGTGCGGCCGCCTGCTCTGTTGCCTCGATTACGAATACGACACTTACTGCTGCCTGCGTAAAAACTATCCAAAATCAGGAAAGCGGGTCAGTATTGCCAATGGCGCCGGTGTAGTGGACAAGGTAAATATTCTGACCGGCAATATCACACTCAAACTTGATGACAACAAAATTGTTGTTATCAAGCGCGAAGAAATAATTGGTGAAGGAGCTGCCGTAACAGCCGCACCGGCATCCGACACGTCAAGCCAGCGTACTGCTACACCGGCACAGTCCCGCAATACACAAAAAACTCGCGAACGCCGCACAGAACAGAGGCGCAAACCGGAAAAAAGTTCTCTGCAGTCCGTACTTCAAGTCGCCGCCGATAAAACCGCCGCTGCTGCAGTTTCTCCGGCAGCACCCAATAAGGCTTCTACAGAACCACAGCAGGATGCCGCCAAGACGGGTCAGCCGCGCAGCAAGAAACACCGATCACGCAAACACGGGCATCGCAAACCACATGGCGGAACACCAGACGGCGGCACACCGCCAGCATCATCAGGAGCTTGATATGAAACCGACCTTCTACGTCACAACACCCATATACTACGTTAACGACGTGCCGCACATCGGCCATGCCTACACAACCGTTGCCGCCGACGTTCTGGCCCGCTACAAGCGCCTGATGGGCTTTGACGTTTATTTTCTGACCGGCAGTGACGAACATGGTCAGAAAGTCGAAAAAGCGGCCATTACCGCCGGAGAAACACCGCTCGAGCTTGCGGACCGTGTTGTAAAAAGGTACCAGGCACTCTGGGAAAGATTGGGGATTTCGCACAACGACTTTATCCGCACCACTCAGGAGCGGCATAAAAAGGGCGTCAGCGAGATATTCAGTAATATCCTCGAAAAAGGTGATATCTACCTGGGTGAATATGAAGACTGGTACTGCACCCCCTGTGAAACATTCTGGCCAGAAACCCAGCTAATCGAGAACCGCTGCCCTGACTGCAACCGTCCGGTTGAAAAACTCAAGGAGGAGTCCTACTTCTTCCGCATGAGCAAGTATCAGCAGGCGCTGCTGGACCATATAGAAACACACCCCGACTTCATCCAGCCCAAAAGCAAGCGCAACGAAATCATCTCCTTCGTGAAAGAAGGGCTGCGTGATCTGTCCGTATCGCGCACCACTTTTTCCTGGGGCATACCGGTGCCTGGAAACGATAAACATATCATCTACGTATGGTTCGATGCGCTGACCAACTACATGAGCGCACTGGGCTACCCGGATGCAACACCGGAATACCAGCGTTTCTGGCCGGCCAATGTGCATCTGATCGGCAAGGATATCCTACGTTTCCACACCGTCTACTGGCCAACCTTCCTGATGGCAGCCGGGCTGCCTCTGCCGGAAAAAGTCTTTGCACACGGCTGGTGGACAGTTGAAGGTCAGAAGATGAGCAAGAGCCTCCAGAATGTGGTTGAGCCGAACATGCTGATCGACAAATATGGCGTGGATGCGGTCAGATACTTCCTTATGCGTGAGGTACCGTTCGGCCTGGATGGGGATTTCTCTCACACAGCACTTGTTCAAAGGATAAACTCTGACCTAGCCAATGACATCGGCAACCTGCTCAGCCGCTCTACTGCCATGGCCGTCAAGTATTTCGATGGTGTTCTACCGTCACCGGCAGAGTTGACAGAAACGGACAGCGCACTTAAGAACAAAACAATTGAAATGGTAGAAACGGTTAACAAACTAATGGATGAGCTTGCCTTTAGCAAGGTATTGCAGACCATTTGGGAAGTCATATCAGCCGGAAACAAATACATCGATGAATCAGCTCCCTGGACGCTGGCCAAGGAGCCGGCCAACCGGGAGCGACTCGCAACTGTCATGTATTGCTTGCTAGAATCACAGAGAATTACACACTGTGTCCTTTCGGCCTTTCTGCCAACAACAGCCGGCAAAGCGCTCGATTCCTTGGGGTGGATTAAAGAGATCACACGAGAAAATCTTCAGTGGGGGGGGTTGAGTACTGGTACTACTGTAACAAAGTCGGAAGCCTTGTTTCCAAGAATTGAAGGTTGATTTGACCACCATGTAAATAAATCGCATAAAAGACGGGCACATATGCCTGTCTTTTATTTTGCGATCGTATCTGCGATTATTTCTTACTATTTTCTTTCTTCATATATCTCAGATCGCTGGTAGTTTTCACAGCCCCGTCATTATCAACATAGAACTCACCGCCATAGGGATCTTCAGGAATCCGATCAATGATATGTTGTTCAACCAAGACTGACAGCTTTTCGGGGTTGTTCCCCGTTCTTTCTTTATAGACAGCCACACCCTTTTCAAGAGTTAACATTAGCTTTAATGTCGCTATACGGATTTTGTAGTCTTTGCGCATAGTTTCATTTCTGCTCGTTTTCAGAACACCTTCCAGGAAAATAATCGCGTTTTCGGTTCGATTGCCTTTATAGGCCAGCCTGGATGCGAAAACACTGAAGAAAGGGTCCGCTCCAGGTTTTTGAGCAGCTTGCATCACATATTCCGCCGCCTTCGTATTATCACTCAGAAAATAGTAGTAATTAAAACCCAGATAAAATGGCAACCAATAGTCCCAATTGCGGTAATGGCTCCCTTTTGCCAGTAATAGATTGGCTTCAGCCACTCGCTTAGCTTCCCATCCCAGAACTCCATTGGCCAGGAAGTAGGGGTCAAGAAAATAGGGGTCAAGATCAGTCGCAGCCGTAAGCGTATTGTAAAACCAGGTATATTCCCAATCAAAAATTTTGCGTTGTTGTTCACCAACATAGGTGCTGCCGTAAAACAACATAGCCTTGAAATAGAGTGCATCAGAGACCAAACCGTCATAATCCAGACTAGTAATTTTCAGAATTGGCGACGGAAGTAAAACATTCACCTCATCGCCATTGGCCAGATTTCGGTTCGCTTGAGAAACGTACGATATAATATTAAAATGGACCGGAATAAAAACGACCAATAGTACTATTGGAAAAATCCGAGAAACTCTCATGGAAATTCCTTTTTTCTAAAGATCAGGCAAGCCATTGTCATGACAATGACTGAATAAACCATCGTATACGCCACAATACCTATAACGTACGTCACAGGAACCGGCAAACCATGTGCTGCCTGAAGCTTTATATCAAATAACGACAGGTTCGGAAAAACATAGTAGGCGGCCTGAACGATCTTGACCGTTACCGGTGATACAGTAATACCAACCGACTGAGGAGCCTCAACCAGCGCCTTGACATCATTTAACGACATGCCGATTATGTAGGATATTATTGTGAGGATAAAGGTCAGGAACGATGTGCTGGTAAACGAGGAAAACAGGAAACTTAAAGCAGCGACCAGTATAAGCATAAGAGTCGTAAAAAAGAACGACAACCCAACCATCAACCATGAAAAACGCTGGAAAAATGTTGGATGCCCGAATTTTATCAGTAGCAATGAAACAGCGGCAAAAAAGCTGAGGAGGGACATACAGACCGTAATCAGGAGAATTACACCTATATATTTTCCTATCAGATACTGTGAACGTGATATCGGTTTTGCCATAACCATGTAGATAGTCTTTCGATCAAGATCCTTGGCCATCAGGTTGATTCCAACGAACAGCACCAGTAACAGGCCGGAAAAGGAAATCGCAGATAGAGCGATATCCACTGCCACTTTACTGACCTCCTGGGCAACCATACCGGAGATGACAAAATTCGCCAGCAGCATCAAAAGCGCCAGCAAAGAAATGCCATAGATAGATCTGTTTCTGATGCCCTCTTTAAATGTAATTATTGCTATCGGCCAGAGCAGCTGCATTGTCAACGGACCTCCTTGAGACCAGCTATATGTACTTCGCGCATAAATGCATCTTCCAACGTATCACCGCCCTTTAAAATCTCCGCCACACATCCGGTAAGTCGTAATTGCCCTCCGACAATAATACCAACCCTATCACAAAGGCGTTCAACATCCGAAAGAATGTGTGATGAGAAGAAAACGGTTTTGCCCTCTTTTTTTAACTCAAGGATGATATCACCGACCATCTTTCTGCCGATCGGGTCAAGACCACTCATTGGTTCATCAAGAATTACCACATCAGGATTATGTATTAGTGCCAACGCCAGCCCGGCCCGTTGCACCATACCCTTGGAATAGGTCCGCAGCGGCCGTTTACGAGACTCAAGTAGCTGTACTTTATCCAGCAGCAAGTTCGAACGTTCCACAATTGCAGATTTTGCCATGCCGGAAGATTTGCCACCAAACCAGAGCAACTCTTCAGCGGTCAGATAATCGTAGAAATATGGGTTTTCGGGTAGATAGCCTACAAATCGGCGAACATTCTTATCACAAACATCCATACCCCTGATAGTTGCCCGGCCTGAATCGGGGAAAATCAGATTAAGCAGAATTTTAATTGTTGTGGATTTACCGGCGCCGTTAGGACCAAGAAAGCCGAATATCTGTCCCCGTTCAATTTCCAGAGTTAAATTCGACAGGGCCCTGACTCTTTTGGCGGCGACACCTTCTTTAAACTCCTTTGAGACACTAGCGAAACTTATCATTTGTGCATACTCCAATTAAAATCATCAGCTGGCGTGTAAAGCGAACCATTCTATATCAGGAATAAACGAAAACATCTAACATTTCAACATCTTTCACAAAAAAAGGCCGGGCAAAGCCCGGCCTTGTCAAACAGATTATTCAGGAACTGATTACATTTTTACCCATGTAGTTGCGGTAAGTACAAAGTCCTCTGTATTGGCAACTACAGCAGGAACGGCAGCAGTAGTTACTGGCGCACCTATCGCTGTTGCAGCTGTTGGCCAATTTACCCATTTATAGTTAATGGTAGAATCTGAATCGACACCGAAAATAGTGTCGCCATTAGTGTGCTTCGCAACACCGTTGTATGCTGTATAAGTGGCTAGTGATACGGCAGCTACTGTGATATTATTGCCGACTGGAATCTGTAACGCACGCACTGTACCGACTGCATCAATTAGTGTTATGACCGGAACAACACCAGCTGTACCACCAGTTATAACTGAGCCAGCGAAGGCACCGGTGGCAGCTCCAATAGTTGCAGGCGCTTCAGTTGCTCCATAGCGCTGATACTCGGCATACATACTTTCTTCCGATGTCTTCATATTACGTATATCGGAATTGGCACTGGCGTTGAAGCCCTGGATGCGGTACTTGCTGAACTGCGGGATGGCAATGGCTGCCAGAATGCCGATGATTGCGACGACGATCAAGAGCTCGATCAGGGTAAAGCCTTTGTTACTTCTCAGTTTGTTGTACATGGTGTTTCTCCTTTCGTGCTGGTTTGATATGCTCTGCTTGAGAGCGGGATGAGCTGCAATGTGTTCTTTTGTAATTTTGCAATTAAAGAGCCAGATTTAAAAATTCACCATAAAAAGTGACAAACAGCCCACCAACACAGACTTCTATCCTGTTCAAACATAAATATACCTTCTGAAACCCACAGCCGATGACATAATTTGTCACCCATTTTCACATTTAATGTCAGAAAGTGGACCAACCCAGAGCTGAAGTGAATTCAATAGTTGACGCTACCGGTGAAGGAACATCGGATGGCTTAACTGCGTAACCAACGGCAGTCGCTATATTCGGGAAATCTTTATGAATGAAAATAACGGTTGAGTCAGCGTCCACACCATAAGCTGAATCACCATTGGCATGCTTAGCAACGGCATTATATGAAGAAAAATCAAGCGGAACTGCAGTTGCGCAAATTGTGACATTAGTTCCCAGAGGAAGGGCTAAACCGTGTGGAACACCCAGGACATTAGTTGAGATTATGGCAGGAGCGGCTCCGCTAACAGTAACACCAGTATCCAGCCCAGGCCCGGGGGAAACTGCAGCAGCAGTAGCTCCATAGCGCTGATACTCCGAAAAGAGGCTTTCCTGGACCGTTCTCAGGCTACGCAAATCTGAACTTGCACTTGAGTTGAATCCATTCATCCGATATTTATTGAACATGGGGACAGCTATGGAGGCAAGTATGCCAATAATCGCCACGACGATTAAAAGCTCTATCAACGTAAACCCGTTTTGTTTATATTTAGAACTCATAATACACTCTCCATGTAAGGTTACAGGTCCACTGCAAGAATAGCTCCAAGTCATGACCACCCGCAGAGCGGGTGGCTTGAGGAAAGCCCCTAAAAGGGGCTAGGGATTTTGGGTAAAGTCCAACTCTTCTTGTTTATCCAAATGTTCTTGATCTCTCACGTAAGCTCGGATCATTTCTTCATTCAAGCCTACCGTGCTGACACAATACCCGCTAGACCAAAAATGTCTCCCGGTAAAACCTTGCTTGACACCATGTGCTATACGATGGATGTGGATAGCTGATTTGCCTTTCAGATACCCCAACACCATTGCAATACTGTACTTCGGTGGAACACTCAATACCAAGTGGATGTGGTCGGGCATGGCATGCCCCTCGATAAGTTCCACTTCCTTCTGGCGACACAACTGAAGGGTGATCTTTCCAACTTCGCCACGGAGGCGGCCAAAAAGCACCCTCTTACGGTACTTCGGGACTATCACTACATGGTATTTGCACTCCCATTTAACATGGGATAAACTTTGCCACTCTCGCATGGCATTTCCTCCTGCTGATTACCCTTCGGGGCTTTCCTCAGGAGGAAGTGTCGCAGGAACGGCATAGCCTTTTCAAGTCTCACCGGCAGAGCCGGTGGTTTACTGAACTGCATCAATTAATATTTAGCCTGCCATCTCATTAATAAATCTCTATTTCGGTCTCTGAGTAAATATCTCCAACTAAAAAGTTACCTATTTTTAGTAAGTTGCAAGTAATTACTTACAACTTTCTACTCCTCCCCACTATCCAACCCAAACTTAGCCAACCTATATCGAAATGATCGAAACGACATCCCCAACAGTTCTCCCGCTTTTTTCTTGGCCCCGCCGGTTTTTTCCAGCGCCTTGAGCAGATATTTCTTTTCCAGCTCTTCCAGAAGCGGCTCCAGCAGCATACCCTCTTCGGGTATGTCAATATCCGCTGAAAAACAGGGAACTTTACTGACCAGCATCTGCTCCGGAAGATTGCTTTCCGAAATGACGTTCGGGTCTAAAATCAGGCTCCGTTCAATACAGTTTTCCAGTTCGCGTATATTACCTGGAAACGGGTAATTCATGAGTGCCTTGAGAGCTTGGGGAGCAATTGTGACCGATGAGTTATGCCCGCCAACCTGGTATTTCCTGCAAAAATGTTCCACCAGCAAAGGGATATCTTCTATGCGGTCCCGCAAAGGCGGCATCAGCAGTTGCACTACGTTGATCCGGTAATACAGGTCCTCACGAAAAGAGTTTTCCTTGACCTGTGATTCCAGGTCGCGGTTGGAAGCGCAGATGATGCGGACATCGGCTTTGCGAGTCTGGGTGCATCCGACCCGCTTGAATTCACGTTCCTGCAGCACCCTCAACAGCTTGGTCTGCAACAGCAGCGGCAGTTCTCCAATTTCATCCAGAAAAAGCGTTCCGCCTTCCGCCTGTTCGAAAAGACCGGGACGGTCACTGACAGCGCCGGTGAACGAACCTTTTTTATGCCCGAACAGTTCGCTTTCGATCAGGTTTTCCGGAATTGCACCGCAGTTGACGGCCACAAACGGCTTGGATTTTCTGGGGCTGCAGGTATGTACCGACCGGGCAGCCAGTTCTTTGCCGGTGCCGCTTTCCCCCAGCACCAGAACACTGCTGTGGCTGTTGGCGACTTTCTGGATCATGTCAAACAGTTCGCGCATCCGCTGGCTTTTGCCGATTATGCCGCAGAAGCTGTCCCGTTCCTGTACATCTCGCTTCAGGAGAACATTTTCCCGTTTCAGCCCCTGCTTTTCGAGGGCGTTCTTAACAAGCTGCTTGATTTCCTCGATTTTAAACGGTTTGGAGATGTAATCATACGCTCCCAGCTTCATGGCTTCCACTGCCTGTTCGGCTGCCGAAAACGCGGTGATCATCAGCACCCCGGTGTCAGGTGAAAGCTGTTTTATGCGAGACAGAAGTTCTATGCCGCCCAGACCGGGCATATTGACATCCGATAACACCAGATCAAACAGAGCTGACTCCATTTGGCGCAAAGCATCCTCGGCGCTGCCGGCAACCTCGACCTGATAACCTTCCCGTTCCAGAAGGATCGAGAGAAACTCCCGCATACTCAATTCATCATCCACAACAAGAATCCTGATTTTCATGTATCCCCCTCTAATCCTCTTTACCCGATCCTGCGCAATCCGTCCGCAACATTTATTTTGATGGCCCGCATAGCCGGGAACACACCTGCAATGACTCCAACAATCAGACAAAAGAACATATCCATATACAAGGTGGAGCTCTCGACCTGGAAAATCGGGAAAAACTGACCCATGACTTCTCCAAATTTATGCGCCACCGGAAAGGTCAGCAATATTCCAAGCCCACCTCCGGTAATGCTTATAAACAAAGACTCTCCGAAGATCATTCCTGCAACGTGGTACCACTGGAACCCCATCGCTTTGAAGATGGCATATTCACCAATTCTTTCCCGGGCTGTCATGGCCATGGTGTTGGCAACTACCACCATAATAATGATAATAACCACGAAGGAAACGATGCGGATAGCGATTACTATCGCCTCTGTCATCGACACAAAACTGAGCTGAAAGGCCTTTTCAGTTTCTGTCAGGGTCTCGGCCAGCGAGTTTTTAAAGGTGGCGTCCACCGCCATTGACACTTCGGCTGCCGCCTGGGGGTTAGTCAGTCCTATCAGATAGATACCGGTCTGATCAGCACGCCTTGGCATCGTCTTTTTGAGTGATTCATTCAGGTAATCCCAGTGAAAAAAGAATTGGGATTCATCGGTTGATTTATCGGCACCCGTGTAAATGGCTCGCACCACGAATTCCCAGTTTCCAGGAAAGATAGTCCCCTTTAGAGTCAGGCCGTCGCCTATTTTCCAGCCAAAACGTTCCGCCAGCTTGCGGCCGATCACGCATCCTTTGCGATCCGAGATAAATGCCTGCTTTTGGGATGGTTCCAAAACAAACTCGGGATAAAGTGCCAAATATCCCTGCGGTTCAATCGCAAAGTTCGGAAAAAAGTTTTTTTCATTGATGTAAACACCGCCAAACCAGTTGGCATAAGAAACCGACGAGACACCTTCGATCCGCCGGATTCGTTCCTGATAAGAAATAGGAAGGGAGAATATCAGTGAAATTGAATTGCGAGAGATCAAACGGGCGGCCGATGAGGCGTTGACTCCTGCGTACCAGGCACTTACAACGGTCTGCAACAAACCGAAAGCCAGTATTGCGACGGTAATGCCGAGTATCGTCAACAGAGTTCGCAAACGATGCCTGAAGGCATTCCTGGAAAGAAGCTTAAGTAGAAACATCGCTGAGTACGCCTTTTTCCAGGTGGCGAATGACATGGGCCTTTTCCGCTGCACGGGGATCATGCGTTACCATGATGATAGTCTTTCCGAAGTCCGAATTCAGCCGCGACATCAAACCCAGTATTTCCCCGGCGGAGACCCGGTCCAGATCGCCGGTCGGCTCATCGGCCACCAGAACAGTCGGGTCGGTAACTATGGCTCTGGCAATTGCCACACGCTGCTGCTGGCCTCCGGAAAGCTGGGATGGATAATGCTCGGCGCGGTCAGTCAGATTTACAACAGCCAGGGCAGTTTCGACGTGTTCACGGCGTTCGCGCCGTGTGAGCGCAGTCAGCAGCAGAGGCAATTCTATATTTTCATAAGCGGTCAGCACCGGAATCAGATTGTAAAACTGAAAAATGAAGCCCACATTCGCCGCTCTCCAGGCGGCCAACTCGGCTTCGCTTAACAGCGCAATATCCAACCCATCAACAAAAATCGAGCCGCTGTCCACCGTGTCAATTCCGGCGATCAGATTCAGCAGCGTCGATTTGCCAGAACCAGAAGGTCCCATCAAGGCCAGGTATTCACCTCTGGCAATATCGAAGGTAATTTCTTCAAGTACCGGTACCGGTTGATTGCCACGGTAATATGATTTGGAGACGGCATTTACGGAGACGATAATCTCTTGATTCTGATCAGGCAGCATGCCTATTTTTTCTCCGGGAGCGATATTTTGGTGCCGTTTTTAAGCTTGTCCAGAGGCTTGATTACAACCCGGTCACCAGATTTAAGGCCGGACACTTCAACCAGATCACCCATTTTGGAGCCGCGAGTAACCGGAGTGAACTGAACCCGCTCACCGTTGACCAGGTAAACACCTTCGCGCCCGCCGGAAGTTACAATTGCAACGGGGTTGACCACCAGACGGGCCTTTTTATCCTCCGGTAGCGCCACGCGCTCCAGAAATGCTACTTTGGCGCTCATTTCCGGATAGATGCGGGCATTATGTTCCAGAAACCGAATCTTGATCATGACGGATGCTTTGCTGCGGTCGGCGGTCGGCACGATTGTATGGACCATACCGCTGAACCGGATGCCCGGCAGAGCGTCCAGCGTTATTTCGCACGGCTGCCCTTTTTTCACCTGATTCAAATTTGACTCAGACACATCCGCTTCTACCTGTAGCGACGACAGGTCGGCAATTGTCACAACAGCCGCCTTGGCATTGGCAGCCGCTCCCAGTGGGGTGATGATGTCACCGACATCGGCATTTTTTGTAAGGACGACCGCATCGAAAGGAGCCCTGATCAGACTGTAGTCGAGATTGACCTTCGCACCCTGAAGTGCAGCATCGGCAATTTTAACACCAGCCACCGCACCGGTAGTCTGAGCCTCGGAACGCTTGAAGCGGGCCTCAGCTGAATCATATTCGGCGCGTGACACTATCCCCTGCCCCAACAACTCTTTCTGGCGGCGAAACGATTGTCCCGCATCCGCCAATTCGGCCTTCGACTGGTCAAGTACACTCCTGGAGTTCTGAAGAGCGGCCTCGGCCTGACGCACCGTGGCTTCAATATCTCTGTTTTCTAAACGGGCTATGATCTGACCGCCGACAACCCTGCTTCCTTCCTCTACGCCGATCCATTCCAACCGACCGGTTGTCTTTGAGGCGACTGCGGCCTTGCGCTGGGCAACGACGTAACCGCTTGAGTTCAGCAGAGTGAATGATTGCGTCGGGAAAAACTGCGTCACACTGACTGTTTCAACCACTACAGGGCGACTTTGAATGAAATAAAGGGATACAATAATTACAGCTGCGATTACAACTGCGACCGCTGCTGTGCGGAATAGTTTGCGACCTCTGTGCCCCGCAACAGTCCGCCGACTCTTGTCAATCTTAAGCTTGCCAAGTGTATCTTCTGACATTTGGACCCTCGTTCATTTCCAATCTACGGTTAAGTGCCATTTTTTGTCATACCATTTTTAACCAGTAATTGAAAGCGTTGAAGGAACCACCCTGAATTTTATCCTGATTAGAGCATTTTTTTGTAGTACTGCTGTTTTTTTGGGAAATGTATGCTATAAAGACGGGGTTTTAGTGCTGGAAATTGGTTATTTCCATGCCACATCATTTCATGCAAGGGGGCAGTACATGAGTGAAATAGTTGATGTCTATGCCAGAGAAATCCTGGATTCCCGCGGGAACCCGACTCTGGAAGTGGAAGTATTCCTTGAATCAGGTTCTTTTGGCCGCGCCGCAGTACCATCAGGCGCTTCCACCGGCGAACGTGAAGCGATGGAACTTCGCGACGGTGATAAATCACGCTATCTGGGCAAAGGTGTACTGAAAGCGGTTGATAACGTCAACAACGTGATCGCCGATGAGATCATCGGGATGGAAGCTGACGACCAGGTTGGCATTGACATGAAAATGATCGAACTGGACGGCACCGAATACAAGACCAATCTGGGGGCCAATGCTATCCTGGGTGTTTCTCTGGCAGTTGCAAAAGCGGCTGCTGACGAAGCGGGTCAGCCGCTTTACAAATATATTGGTGGAGCCAACGCCCGCGAACTGCCGCTGCCGATGATGAACATTATCAATGGCGGCGCCCATGCCGACAACAATGTCGATATTCAGGAATTTATGATCATGCCGGCCGGCGCAACCTGTTTTGCCGAGGCGCTGCGCATGGGGGCGGAGGTTTTCCATGCCCTGAAAAACGTACTGAAGAGCAAGGGGTACAACACTGCCGTCGGTGACGAAGGCGGCTTCGCACCAAACTTGAAATCCAACGAAGAAGCGCTGGAAGTCATCATGGAAGCGATCGTCAAGGCCGGCTACAAACCGGGTGAAGACATCCTGCTGGCCCTTGATGTCGCTTCTTCGGAACTGTTCAAGGATGGCAAGTACACACTGGAAAACGAAGTTCAAAAGGTTAAAACGCCTTCTGAGATGGTCGATTTTTACGAAAATCTGGTCAACAAATACCCGATCGTCTCGATTGAAGACGGCATGGCTGAGAACGACTGGGATGGCTGGAAACTGATGACAGAGCGCCTCGGTTCGCGGATCCAGATTGTTGGCGATGACCTGTTCGTCACCAACCCCAAGATACTGAAAGAGGGCATCCAGAAAGGAATTGCCAACTCGATCCTGATTAAGCTCAACCAGATCGGCACGCTGACAGAAACCCTGGAAGCGATTGAGATGGCCAAGCGGGCCGGCTACACGACCGTCATCTCCCACCGCTCGGGCGAAACAGAGGACACCACACTGGCTGATTTGGCCGTTGCGGTTAATTCGGGACAAATCAAAACCGGCTCGCTTTGCCGCACCGACCGGGTTGCCAAATACAACCAACTGCTGAGGATCGAGGACGAGCTTGACAGCACCGCCCTCTTCAAGGGACACGATGTTTTTTACAACATCAAAAACTAGCCATTATCATGCATAATCACAAAGGGCGGAGGAAACTCCGCCCTTTGTGTATCCACCACTAACAGGAGCCGACAATGAACAAGACCGATCTTTGGAAACGTTATTCATCTTTCCTGTGTCACTCCCCTGAAATCGGCCTTTCCCTGGACATCAGCCGCATGAAATTTGATGACGGTTTTCTTGACCGTATGGAACCGGCCATGCAGCAAGCCTTCGCAGAGATGAGGGAGTTGGAGAAGGGGGCGATCGCAAATCCGGACGAGGGACGCATGGTTGGTCATTACTGGCTGCGCAACCCGTCCCTGGCTCCTTCTCCGGAGATTCAGCTCGAAATCGACGCCGCCATCGACCAGGTTGCAACCTTCAGTGATCAGATTCATATTGGCGCTATCAGGGGACAGAACAATCAAAAATTTACCAAAATGCTGATTATCGGCATCGGCGGTTCAGCGCTCGGACCGCAGTTTGTGGCCGATGCGCTGTCCTCTTCGACCGACAAGATGAAACCTCTCTTTCTGGACAATACCGACCCGGACGGATTTGACCGGCTCTTTGCAGAACTAGGCAGCGAGATTTCCAGCACATTGACAATAGTCATATCCAAAAGCGGGTCCACCAAAGAGACCCGCAACGGCATGCTGGAGGCGCAGGCGGCCTATCGTAACGCAGGATTGGATTTTTCAAGGCATGCTGTGGCGGTCACTGGCGAAGGGAGCGAACTGGACAAGTTGGCCCAGGCCGAGGGGTGGCTGGAGCGTTTTCCAATGTGGGACTGGATTGGCGGCAGGACATCGGTAACTTCTACGGTCGGCCTGCTGCCGGCTGCATTGCAGGGAATCAACATAAAACAACTCCTGGCCGGAGCCAGGGTATCTGATCAAGTTACCCGCCATATCGAGACAAGACGGAACCCGGCCGCGCTGATGGCCCTGATGTGGCATTATGCCACCAATGGCCGTGGAGAAAAGGATTTGGTCATGCTCCCCTACAAGGACCGGCTGCTGCTATTTTCACGCTACCTGCAACAACTGATCATGGAGTCAATCGGCAAGGAATTTGACAGGAATGGAACCGTTGTCAATCAGGGTATGGCGGTGTACGGCAACAAAGGCTCGACCGACCAGCACGCTTATGTGCAACAGCTGCGTGAAGGCGTGGCAAACTTCTTTGTTACCTTTATCGAAGTCCTGAAAGACCGTGACAGCCAATCAATGCGGGTGGAGGACGGGATTACCAGCGGAGACTTCCTCTTTGGATTTTTCCAGGGAACACGTACGGCGTTGTACGATAAGGGGCGAGAATCATTGACCATTACGGTACAGCAAGTTGACCCCTTTACAATAGGCGCCCTGATTGCCCTCTTTGAGCGCACGGTCGGGTTGTACGCCAGCCTGATCAATATCAACGCTTACCACCAACCGGGCGTTGAAGCCGGCAAAAAGGCCGCTGGGGCGGTAATCTCGCTACAATCTTCCGTTATGGAACTTTTGGAGCGGGAACAACGCAACATGACAGCCAGTGAAATTGCCGATACTCTGAATATCCCGGAGGAGGCCGAAGCCGTCTTCGCAATAATGCGCCATCTTTCTGCAAATCCGGACCGGGGCGTAAAAGTCAACCTCATCGGCTCAGTTACCGAGTGGACATTTTCGACCTAAGTTGTTGAGGTCTCCGAAGCTCTGGAAACTCCGGAGGCCTCATTTATTTTACCCTCGGCTTCAAACGCTTGGTAGGAGTGGCGCTCCAGGGGTCATCCGGCCAGGGATGTTTTGGATAACGCCCTTTCAATTCCTTTTTCACCTGCTGATAAGCCCCATCCCAGAACCCCTTTAAATCCCTGGTGACCTGTATCGGCCTTCCGGCGGGCGAAAGCAGATGCAACAGGACCATCACCCGCCCATCTGCGATTGCCGGAGTATCCCTCAGTCCGAACAATTCCTGCAGCTTTACCGCCAGTACCGGTATCTCTGCGCTATAATCCAGCCTGATGCGGGACCCGCTGGGGACGGCAAGATGTGTGGGAGCCATTTCGTCCAAATCGCGCTGCTGCCGATAATCCAGTTGTTGCCGCAACAAAGCGGCGACATCAATTTGTGAAAGCTTTCTGGCATTCTGAACCCCTGCAATGTGCGGTTCCAGCCACTCTTCAAGCCTCATCAGTAGCGCCGGATCGGAAAAGTCCGGCCACTCCCGCTCCGGCAAAGCCTTTCCCAACAGCGCCACCCGCCCCTGAAACTGCCGTACAGATTCGTCCATTGACAGCAACTTCAAGGCAGAATTACGAACCGCTGCAATCACGGCTGGAACAATCTGTGTATCGGTCGGCACAAATATTTCCGAAGAAAGTGAAACCGCTCCGATTTTTTCAAGCCGAACAGCAATGACGCGTCCGTCACGCTCGCTCCAGCTGACGGAGTTTTCCTGAGTAATATGCCTGGAGCGTTCTGTCCGGATAACATTTTCATCGATTTCGGATGCCAGGTGAATCAGCGCCTCCGCCTGACTGCCGCCGTCAAGTGCGACTGCAATCAGGTACTCGACATCACGAACTGCGCTGCGCCTTGAAAGCCTGGCACCACGACCGTTGGCCAGCAGATAAGCGTCATCAGCAACAGTGCGCCTCCTGGCGACCCGGTCAGGATAGGCAGCCAGCAGCAAACGCGATATCAGATCATCATCAACCCTGACCCTTTTCTGCTGTTCAGGGCATTTCATCAGCCTGGCGAGCTGGCTGACAACGCGATCTACATTTTTCAATGCGGCGGGATCAACCCGGTCGTCACACCGCCCCTTTGACCGCCAATGGGACAATGCTTCCAGCCGGTCAGACACATCGGAATGACTGGCAAGAACAGCGGAATCTGAGCGCGATGCACGCAATAGGTCGCGTTCGGAAAGCAGCGCCGCGAGGTCACAACCTAGCTCTTCACAATGCAGTTCCCGCGAACGGAGCAGCAACCTGCCCAGGCGCGGATGTAGCGGTAACCGCATCATTTCCCGGCCATTCGGCGTGATACGGCCACTTTCATCAAGCGCCTCCAACTCCACCAACAGAGCGCGGGCCGAAGTTATGGCCGATTCTGTCGGCAGATCCAACCACTGTAGTTCTAATACATCCGGGGTACCCCAGGCTGCCAACTCCAACAGCAGCGGAGACAGGTCAGTTTCACGTATTTCCGGGGGCGTATGTGGGATCATGGCATTTAGAGTATGACGACTAAAGAGCCGATAGCAGATACCGGGGGCCAACCGCCCTGCCCTCCCCTTGCGCTGTTCCGCGGAAGCACGGGATTCGCGGAGTGTGACCAACCGATTCATACCGGTTGCTGGATCAAACTGCATCCGGCGAGACACTCCGCTGTCAATCACAACCCTGACACCTTCAATGGTCAAGCTTGTTTCAGCAATGCTGGTTGCCAATACAATTTTACGTTGTTTGGACGGCAGAATCGCTTTTTGCTGCTCAGCAAACGACAGGTCTCCATATAACTGGCAAACAGTGATATTTCGAGCAAGCAGTCCGGATTCGGCAAGTCTGGCCGCGCAGGCGCGAATCTCACCACTGCCGGGAAAAAATGCCAGAACATCACCTTCCGTTTCATTGAGAGCCTTAAAAATTGCGGAAGCCATCTTTTGCGGAAGTTTTTCATTACCCTGATCATCGAGATAGATTTCTTCTACCGGATATGAGCGTCCCTCAGAGTTTACGACCGGCGCGTTGTTTAACATTGCCGCCAATGGTTCCACTTCAAGCGTTGCTGACATGATCAGAAGTTTGAGATCGCTCCTGAGCTGTTTCTGTATATCCAGGCAGAGCGCCAGGCCGAGGTCGGCATGAATGCTCCTCTCGTGAAACTCGTCAAATATCACCATTGCCACACCTTCCAGCATGGGGTCATTCTGAATGCGACGTGTCAGAACACCTTCTGTAACGACCTCTATTCTGGTTGCCGCTGACACTCGACTTTCAAATCGAATCGAATATCCGACCGTTTGACCAACAGCTTCACCCAGTGAATGAGCCATCCAGCGGGCAGCGGACACGGCCGCAATTCTGCGCGGTTCCAGCATTATTATGCGACCGGCATCTGCGGGAAACATTTTGAGCAACACAAGGGGTACGGACGTGGTTTTACCGGCACCAGGCGGAGCACAAAGGAGGACGTTGTTTTTTTTACTGATTGTGGATAGGAGCTCGGGAAGAATGCTTTTGATAGGTAATTGGATCATATGTAAGTTCCCAGTCATATTTCAGGCAAAACAAAAGGGGTCACGGTAAAACCGTAACCCCTTGTTTATTAACTGGTGCCGAAGGCGAGAAGCAACAGCAACACCAAGGTAACTAATTGCAATTAAACAACTATATTTCTAATTCCATTAGCCCCAAATTACGCAGTTTGTGCCCAAGTTTGTGCCCTAATACTACCTTCATAAATACCAGCATGCAAGAACAAACTCCGACACTCCACAACAAATATATAGGCTGTTTTGGTTTTCATGTATACCAAGTCCAAAATATATTAAAATCAGTATATATCTTGCTCCTTGTGACACCTCCAAGTAATCCCGAGTTCCTACACGCCCTTATAATAAAGCTTTCTACATACCTCTAATAAAATCCTTAACCAGCATTAACAATATTTTGCCGAATTAGGTAGATCAAACAGTAGAGCCACGTTTTCATGGTTCAATCCCCGCAACCTTGGATAAGCCATGATTATACACTTCCACCACGCAGAGGCTTCAGTTTACGCCGCAGACATAGCAGACATAGCAGACCTGCTACAGATACCTAAAAATCTTTTCAAGCACTACCAGCACAAGAACGGAACCAGCATCTACACCTATGCTGTTCCAGACTCAGGAGCTAAGGAATCTGTAGTAATACGCATACCTGAATCCACCGCAGCCGCAGGCATGGTCAAGCTACACGGCTCTTATTTTGATTCAGCAGAACAGTTCCCTATGCACAAGCTCAGGGATTACGTGAGTAGCCATAACGGCAACATCTACCACCTTGATATTAGCTACGTTGACGATGAAGGCCATCTGGACGCCGACGAAATAAAAAGAATGTCGCTATTGGAAAATTACAAAGCATATCTTACCGGCGTATGCACTACCTCACGGAAGAAATCTACAGGCAGTAAGGTTGATTCTAATAGCCGTGGTGGAATACCAGACGTTCATGCAAATTTTAATTTGATTCATTACGGCAATGCCTCAGGGAACTACGTAAAATTTTATCAGCAGATAGGGAAGCATGCAAAATTTGAATTAACTCTTAGAGATAAGGTCTATATCAAGCTACTGCTTGAAAAGTACCAGCCTGATTCAATAGCGGCGTTTGAGACACTATCTAAATCAGCGCTTGTTAAACACCTGAATTTTATCACACCAGCCAGTAAAAGAGCTAAGAGGCCGGTTCAAATAGACTCATACCGAAATTTCTTAGGCTCAGAGACTAAGCCGGTTAATTGGACAGAACACAAGCCAGCTAAAGACCTAGCAGGTGAAGACTTCACAGCAGGTCTATCCCGCGCTATAGCGCAATTGCAAAACCTCTTTAAAAAGCATCGGATATACGCAGGATTAGAAAAGGATATCTACCGCTTACAGACTAAGGCGCTTAACGCATTTAGTGATACCCGTCTTGACATTGATTTGGACTGGTCTTTAACCGCAGAATTAGACTTCGATAGCGCGACAGTTTCTCTATATTCTATAGGGTAGCAAACAGCGCTCACATTCATAAAAATCAACTACTTACAAAGGACATATTTAATGAACTACCACAACCAAATTAAGTCTCTAAAATCCAAGTACGGGAGCAATCCTGCTACAGCACAGTGCTTAAAAGACACATTAACCATCTTCAAAGCCTACGTAGACGAAATCAATAGCCTCCTAGGTATAACCTCAGAGCCTGACAAGCCAACCACTAGCCAACCAAGGACACCGATTGAGCAAGTAGAGACTTTGCAGGCTACTGGCAGACACACCCAAGCCCGTAGACTTTCAAGTAAGCTACTTCAAATCTACCAAGAAATATTAGAGAAGTGCGACAGCGACCGCGACCGACAAGAATTAAAAGCCTGCTTTGCACAAGCCTTGCAAACCGCAATGTAACCGATAAGACACGCTTGGAATCATGGCTGAGCGTGTCAAGCCACGGTAGCAGACAATCTCCCTGCTAGCCGTGGCAACCCTTTTAACCAATCCAACCATATAAAGGAACTTAATAATGGAACTAAAACAGCAGATAACCAACTTACTAGCCACAGACCCAATGACATCGGCAACCATCAACCAGATCAAAGCACTACTAGCAGACCCACAGCCAACCAAGGCCAAACAGCTAAGCCAAGATCAACGTGAGATAGCGAACTTGAAGAAAACTATAAAAGCATTGAAAGAGCTGGTAGAACCAGCTTCTACAACTAAAGATTCCGACCAGCTTCTTGACGATATGTACCAGCTAAAACAGAATCGTACCCTAGAAATCGAGACTAAAGGCGAGCCTGTGACACTTGGCACTTCAGATAGAATTTACAAAGCCCTTCAAGTCTCTGACAACACCTTTCATTTCGCTCCAGGTACGCCGGTAGCTGTAGGTACTAAAGTTACCAGCAAAGGCAGTCTCTGTGTCATTACAGAGTTCAAGCACGTTGCCGGAAGGATCACAGCTAAGACGTGGACACCATCAAGCGCCTTCACGGTCTATTCAAAAACCGATACTAAAACCGGCGGGGTCAACTTGAAGCTTGCAGGATCAGAAACCCCTTGCACATTCACCGACAACATTTTAACCACATTCAATATTAAGCAGACCGCAGGAACCATTGTCAAGGTCTCTAACAGCTTCTACGAAGTCACCGGCACTTACACAGACGGGCTTTTAGTCAAGCATCAACTAGCGCCTTTTGAATCACTTAGCGTGCCTGCTCCGCAAGCGGAAGTGCGCGGCCATTACTCAAAGGTACTAAACTAGTGATTGAGATACCCATAGCAGAGCCAGAAAGTACTTGCCAGTTTTGCTTCTCCCCCACACTGTTTGATGTAGTCTGCCAGCATTGCGGCGTTGCAACACCACCAGCACAAGGCAGGCTAATTTATTCACAGGTAGCACTAACCAGAAACAAAGAAAAGAGCCTAACTAATGAACAGAACCGCAGATAGAATTATAGCAGTATCCACAATGCCAAAGAGAACCGGGCGCACGGAACTGATAAAGCACCTTGAAGGAAATTCATTGAGTCGTAGTGAAGCTATAAAGGCCAAATGTTACGATTGCATTAACGGCTCAGATTTCGCACCGTGCGATATACTTACATGCCCATTAGTAGCCTTCTGCCCTTGGAATATCCAAGCAGGAAAAAAGCCTATCACAGCTTAAATCAAAATGGGGGTAGGTCACACTACCCCCATGCTATCTTATGTGTCTGTATGGTAGCTTTTAGGGGTCTGTAGCGCATACAAAGGGCTATTCTGGGAATGTCTTGTAGGGATATAGAAGGGAATTAGAGAAGGGTTACATTTACGGGGGTCATTGCAAGCATGCACCGCCCCTTAAAAGCTTAAAACCAAGGTCAAAATCAGCCTTCGGCAGGGAAAAGAGCAGGAATCGAAAATGCATATATTTCCGGGGAACACAAGGTTTATTATACCACGAAATCCCGATTTGTCAAGTGATTATTTTTAAAACTATTATTTTATCCTACTTTAAACAATAAATCAATTTTATTCCATGCTACCTTATGCACCGTAGCAAACAAACCAGCCACAGCTCAAATTTGGAAGCCTCAGAGCCTATTCTGAGCATCCAGCAAGACCATACTTATACAGGAGCAAAAATCAATGGACTTCTCAGGCTTATCAGATATGTATTTTAGCACCGCAGGCCAGACTTGCAGAATCCTAGAGCCAACCGCAGGCGCTTGCAGCATCATTCTAAAAGACGCTATGTCGTTCAGCTCGTACACATGCCACGCCGATCAGGACTTATCCGGTAATCTCATTGAAGACCGCCAAGGCCAGACTTGGATAGCTTTTGACTTCTGTAGAGGTCTCAACCAACCATATTTTATCGGTAGCGTCTACAAGGCGCGTTTAACAACACTCAGCCGGTTTGACACTACTACCCGCGATAATATAGGCCGACAAGGCAATAAACCAACTTTGATCTATCCCAGCCTACCCCTGCACATAAAGCAGACCGTAGGAACCACAGAGACCACCCCTGACCGCCAATCAAGCATTTTAAGATATAAATCTATTACCTTGTCAGGCTACGACATAAGGCCAGCCGATCTTATAACCAGCAATGGCGGTCTGCTCAAGGTGCTGGACGTATCAAAGCTGTTCAATGGAATCTCAGAGCTGTTCCTACAGTCTATGTAGACCTACATTACAATGCGTAACCACTTAATTAGCTGATTTCAAAGAACTAATTGCAATTTTCGCTAAATAGTGTAAGGTGCCTCAAATGATATTTACTTTATTTGCAGGAGGTGCAAAACATGTTTAAAATCGGAGATCAGGTTAGAGTCAAAGCAGGAGTTAACGCAGAGTTACCGGCGGGGAGTATTACAGAGGTCTTAAATATCTGGAACGGTAGCTACCCTTTTGAATTGCTGGGTAGCTTTACATGCTTTGCCAGTTCTGAGCTGGAACTTTTATAGGCAGAACCAACCAACCCCAATCTAAACTAATAGACAATAGTTTAGATTCAGCCAGAACCCGCAATCCCAGCACTAACAAGGGATAGCGGGTTTTTTGCGTTATTATGCTTGACAACTGGAAGCTTTGAATCTAAAGTAATCACAGATAAAGTCATATAACTTTAGATTACATAGGGGGGGAACTCATGGCAGCATTAAACCATCCACAGAAGGGCGACACGATCAAGGTTGAACCGATCAAGACGCTGAAGGACATCAAAGCCATTAAGCGGCTATTAGCAGACAAACCCCGCGACCTAGCAATTTTCACACTGGGGATCAACACAAACCTTAGAGCCTCTGATATCGTTAGCATTACAGTCGGCATGGTTCGCCATCTGAAACCATCTGACCACTTTAGCGTAAAGGAACAGAAGACAGGCAAGTCAAAGACTGTCACCATCAACCAGCCCGTATATGAAGCCATCCGCGACTTGCTAGAGCAACACTCCCCAGCCACCAGCGACAGTACACCGCTGTTCCAATCTCGAAAGGGCGGCAAGGCATTGTGTGTGCCATACCTTAACGGCTTGGTAAAAGGATGGTGCAAAGAGATCAACCTAACCGGCAACTACGGCAGTCACACACTAAGAAAGACTTTCGGTTACATGCACCGCACTGTTAACAAGACCGACCTGCCGACCTTGATGCACATGTTCAATCACAGCACACAGAAGCAGACCTTAGAATATCTTTGCATACAGCCGGAAGAGATCAAAAACGCTTATATGTTCGAGCTTTGATTACTAGAAGGGAGTGTTCAAGCACTCCCCCCAGTGGGGGCGGGAGTAAAATAAGATAGAAACCCGCAACGCCTTATCCGTTCCCCAAATCCGCGATAGGTATTTCTACCGCTATGTGCCCCCCCCACGGCTAAAATGTGAGTTCACTTTTGAATTTGCAAAATAGGCCGTTGCATTTCCGCTAAAAGTTCATAGGCCTACATATTCGCTTCAATAATGCCAGGTCAACACCATAGTCCAGCTTTTTAAGTAACTCATACTGTTTAGCAATTACATAGGCCTTGCCGTACCTCTCAAAGGTAATCCCACCAGCGTCCTTATCGTCCCTACCCTCATGCCCTACAATTGATTTTAGAATATCTCTATCGGTAAATGTCAGGCTTACATTTTGTTTGAACCAGTCAACGAACGTATGACGCAATGAATGAAATGATTTCTTCTCGTCAGCACTGATATACTTAGGCTCGAACGTTCTGTTATACCAGCTACCAACTTTTAAATTCCATCGCTCTTTTTTTACGTTATATGTCAGGCGGCTGAATAGCCGATCAGATTTAGCTTTCTTTTGTTTATTGACGTACTGAATAAATCCAAGGCCAATCAGATCAGCATGTACTGGACAAGTCCTACTCCGCTCAGTCTTTGTTGTTTGTCGTGCTTCTGGCTTATGGTTTATACTGAAGTAGAATATTCCGTCTTGCTCTTCGATGTCTTCAGGTTTTAACTGACAGACCTCTTCTAAGCGCGCGCCGGTATACAAACCGATCAAGGGCACCCAGAACTTTTCAGGGTGCCCTTGCACTACCTTAGTAAGCCCAAGGTACAGCCCTTTAATATCTTCCGTGGTGTATGCAGCACGCTCTAAAGATTCGTCAACACGATCTTTAAGCTGGAGCTGTACAAATGGGTTATATGTAATGCCGCCGATATTTTCTGTAATGGCATGCTTAAACATACCAGACATTAAACCAGTTACATAATTGATTGAGCTAATACTAAGTGGCTCGAATTCCTTATGTTGTGCCATCTTCGGATTAAACGGCTTTCCTTTAAATGCTAACTTGTCTTCTTTCTTGTTTGGATACGACTCCAAAGAAGTTTTTAGAGCTCTTGCAAGTGTTCTGTCAATATCTGTAAGTTGCTTATTCCCTATGATGTCAATAACGGTATTGAATGCCGCTCGATATCTTATAAGTGTTCCGCTTCTCCACCTGCCTGTATCGATTTTTTCCTTGCAGTACTCTTCCCATAGCTCAGTAAGCCTTATTGATTTAAAACTAGGCTTATTAACTTGTGGAGTGCTTAACCGCTCTATTACCCTATCGTGCGAGTTATCTAAGTTGCCTTGCATGCGATCCATAATGACTGATGAAATTTCAAGCTCTGCTTTTAGAAGGAATTCACACAGAAGATCGAAATTATCAGTGCTTGAAGTATTATGTTCTGTATAAATCTTCTTTGCTATAGCGCGAACAGCCCCGTAATCGTTAAACTGAATGCTTTTATAAAGCTCCTCCCGCCGCGCTTGATTAATCTCTATGACTTTCGCTAGTATCTCTTCGTTGCTTAGAGGCAATCCCCCACTAGCAATTTCTCGTTGCATGCCTTTGGGTAGGTACGCAGACGCTCCTTGCTTACGGCGCTTATTTGAAAGCCCATCAAGCACTTCTGCCTTGTATTTTTGAGCAAGCAAGGTTATCTGCTCTTCAGTCATAAACCCCCCTCTGATTTGGGAAAATAGTTTTTCCGTAGCAAACAACATTGAACGGGCTAGCGACTTTGCACAACTATATTCAGAAGTCTGTAGAGACTTGCGTATCTGGTGGCATCCTAAGTACTGAACCATATCAACTGGAACTCTCAGCCTAAAATAGTACTTTCTACCTATCTTCTCGATATATAAAGACAAAAGGCTAGCTCCTTGTGTGCCCAAGTTTGGGTCAGCACATGGAATTAGCCTCTTGCTATAGGTGTTTATTTAAGCTTTACAACTAGTTACTTTAAAACTGGTGCCGAAGGCGAGACTCGAACTCGCATGGGCTGTTGCCCGCCACCCCCTCAAGATGGTGTGTCTACCAGTTCCACCACTTCGGCAATCGAGTTTTTCTATCTATCACAACGAGTAACAATAATCAACTACTTTTGTTGTGCCGGTGCTACTGGCACAGTCGCGGGCTTGGCATCCTGACCTGGCACTGCCGCA
The DNA here is from genome assembly GCA_009684515.1 of Geobacter sp. GTDB lineage: Bacteria > Desulfobacterota > Desulfuromonadia > Geobacterales > Pseudopelobacteraceae > JACRCG01. The sequence continues at coordinate 3,688 of WKKS01000005.1, read as the reverse complement.
GGGGCAGGTGAAGCAGGAACTGTGGCAGGGACGGCTTGCACAGGAGCGGACGCACCTTTTCCGGACATAATCGATGACGACGAAGGCATCCCGGAAACATATGCCAAAGTCAACGATGTCAGCATAAAAATGATTGCCGCACCGGTTGTCATTTTACTTAGGAAGGATGTACCCCCGCCAGCGCCAAAAACGGATTGGCTACCGCTACTGCCGAATGATGCCCCCATCTCGGCACCCTTCCCGGATTGAAGGAGAACAACACCAATCAGAAACAAGCTAACTATTACATGTAAAATGGTAAGAACGATTGTCATGCTATATCCCCTGCTAATAATTTAAAGAAGAACTAGTAACACAAAGTTGGTCAGAGTGTAAAGTCAATAATCGGCGGCACCAGTCAACACTAGTTCTAAATATGACATAGCTAGGATGCCGCGTAATTGACAATTGATGCAAACGAGTCAGCCTTGAGGCTGGCCCCGCCGACCAAAGCACCGTCAATGTCGGGCTGAGCCATAAGACCTTTAACATTATCGGGCTTGACACTGCCCCCATACAGAATGCGAACCTTATCTGCCGCACCGGGAGAGAAAAGACGCGCAACCAGCTCACGAATGAACAAATGTACTTCTTGCGCCTGCTCATCGCTGGCCGTTTTTCCAGTGCCAATAGCCCAGACCGGCTCGTATGCAATGATCAATCGAGCAACAACTTCGGCTGGAATACCCGTCAGGCTGTTCTTCACCTGAGCTTCGATAACAGTGAAGGTGCTCCCTGACTCACGCTCTGCGAGTGTTTCACCAACACAGACAATTGGCGTCAAATCAGCAGAAACGGCAGCTTTCACCTTTTTATTTACAGATAAATCCGTATCTCCAAAGTACTGACGACGCTCGGAATGCCCGATTATAACATAACTACAGCCAACATCTTTCAGGAGCTTTGGAGCAACCTCTCCGGTAAATGCCCCCTCTTCCTCCCAGAAACAATTCTGTGCAGAAAGATTTATGTTGGATCCTGCTATTGCTTCCGAAACTCGGCTTAGGGCCGTAAACACCGGTGCTACTACTATTTCAACACTTCGTGTTTTATCCACAATAGGCTTGAGAGCATCGACCAAAGCGACCGATTCAGAGATTGTCTTGAACAACTTCCAGTTTCCGGCGATTACTGGTTTACGCATGGCTTACTTTCCCCCTATTTTTTGGCTTTGATATCGAGAGCCTTAACCCCAGGCAATGTTTTCCCCTCAAGAAGCTCCAGAAAAGCCCCTCCACCGGTTGATATGTAGCTGACTCGGTTCTCAACGCCAGCCTTACGGACTGCCGAATCGGTGTCACCACCACCTATAATGGTAGTTGCAAAGCAATTTGCAACAGCTTCAGCGACGGCATAAGTGCCTCTGGAAAAAGCATCCATTTCAAAAACGCCCATCGGCCCGTTCCAAATAACGGTTTTTGCATCCCGCAAAGTTTCTGCAAACAGCGTCGTCGATGCCGGCCCTATGTCAAGAGCCATCCAACCCTCAGGAATTTCCTGGGCCGTGGTAATAAAATTGGTAGCATTGGCATCAAAGGCGTTGGCAACTACGCAGTCTACGGGCAGATAGAACATGACGCCTTTTTTACTGGCTTTATCCATGATCTTGCGAGCAGTGGGAATCAGTTCATCCTCCACCAAAGACTTGCCGACTGAGTAACCCATCGCTTTCAGAAAGGTGAAAGCCATGCCACCACCAATGACTACTTTGTCAACCTTGTTCAACAAGGTCTCAAGAACCTCCAGCTTGCCAGACACTTTGGCGCCACCAAGTATTGCGACCAATGGGCGAACCGGATTCTGCATGGCTTTATCAAAGAAAGTCATTTCGTTTTTCATCAGAAATCCGGCCGCTATAGTTGGTATATTTTTGGTAATTGCCTCCACGGAGGCATGTGCACGATGCGATACCGCAAAAGCATCATTAATGAATATTTCACACCCATTTGATAACTTAGCTGCATAATCAGGATCGTTTTTTTCCTCACCTGGGTAAAAGCGGACATTTTCAAGCATGACCACCTCACCAGGCTTCAGAGCATCAATCAATGCATCAACTTCCGGGCCAAAACAGTCTGGAGCTTGTTTAACTTTTTTCCCCAGCAGCTCGGAAAGACGCTTGGTAGCTGGCGCCATGGTGTATTTAGATTTTTTCTCACCCTTTGGGCGCCCCAGATGAGAAGCAAGCACTACCCGAGCGCCCTGTTCCAAAGCATATTTAATGGTGGGAACGGCGCCGGCAATGCGGGTATCCTCTGTGATATTGCCCTTGTCATCCTGCGGGACATTAAAATCAACCCTGATAAATACTTTTTTTCCCTTGAGATCCTTTATCTCGTCAATATAGCGGATAGGCATGACACTTCTCCTTTGATAAGTAATATTTTATTTCGGTAAAAAAAGAGGGGGAAAGACTTCCCCCTCTTTTTTTTTGCAATATAAGTTACGCTTATTTTTTTGAGGCGATCAGGTGAAATAAATCGACAACCCGATTGGAGAAGCCGCATTCATTATCGTACCAGGAGAGTACCTTGACCAGGTTGTCTCCAATTACCTTCGTGCAGGATGCATCAACAATAGATGAAAAAGGGTTGCCATTGTAATCGATGGATACCAGAGGCGTTTCTTCATAACCAAGAATCCCCTTTAACGCTCCTCTGGATGCTTTTTTCAAAGCGGCATTAACTTTCTCAGCATCAGCTTTTTTGTTCAACGTGACAACCAGATCAACCACCGAGACATTAGGGGTTGGAACCCGGATGGCCATGCCGTCCAACTTGCCTTTCAATTCGGGAAGAACAAGTGACACAGCCTTTGCAGCACCGGTTGTCGTCGGAATCATTGACATGGCGGCAGCTCTGGCGCGGCGAAGATCCTTATGGGGCAGATCAAGTATGTTCTGGTCATTGGTGTAAGAGTGAACGGTTGTAACCAGTCCTTTCTCTATGCCAAAGGTCTCGTGTAAAACCTTTGCTACTGGGGCCAGACAATTGGTGGTGCAGGAAGCATTGGATATGACCTGATGTTTTTTGGGATCGTACAGATGCTCATTAACCCCCATGACAATAGTGATGTCTTCGTTAGTTGCCGGGGCCGAAATAACGACTTTTTTTGCACCGGCCTGTATATGCAGCCCGGCTTTTTCCTTGGAAGTAAAAATACCAGTAGATTCCAGAACAACGTCGATTTTATCGGCCTTCCAGGGAAGTTCGGCCGGGTTTTTGACTGCATATATTTTTATGGTCTTGCCGTTGATTATAAGTTGGTTGTCTTTTGCTTCAACTTTTCCAGGAAATATGCCATGGACGGAATCGTACTTGAACAGGTGCGCCAGGGTGGCAGCATCAGTAAGATCGTTAATAGCAACGAATTCAATATTTTTGTCTTTACTTGCAGCCCTTAATACCATCCTGCCGATTCTGCCGAAACCGTTGATAGCTACCCGTAATGCCATGTGCTGCCTCCTTGTTTTAATTATCTTTTGCGACACTGTTCCACATATTTACACGTGTTGTCAGCTTTTGGATAATAGAACATATAAATAAATCGTCAACTATAATTTTGGGTATGGAGGCGCCTCCACTGATAAAGCAACATTCGTTCTGTAAATTTGTCATCCCCTCTTTGGGGTTTGCTCTTTGATTACATT
>WKKS01000004.1 GCA_009684515.1 Geobacter sp. | reverse complement strand
GATGTGCTGGTGGTGGCGGATGTGATGCAGTTTGTGCCGGCGTTGACGGCTAAGCTGGCATGATGAGAGTTCTTGACGGCATAAAAGTCATCAACCTGGCGGTCAACCTGCCCGGACCGGCGGCCGCCCAGCGCCTGAGCCGGATGGGGGCCGAAGTGATCAAGGTCGAACCTCCGGCCGGGGATCCGATGGAGTGCTATTTCGCCGATTGGTACCGCGCCATGGCGGCCGGTCATACGGTCGTCAAACTGGATCTGAAGGTGCCGGAGGGGAAGCGGATTCTTCTGGATCTGCTTGGCAGCGCCGATGTTTTGATCACGGCCACACGGCCATCGGCCATGGCCCGCCTGGGTCTGGATGTGGAGACGCTGCAGGATTTGTTTCCACGGCTTTGTCAGGTGATGATTACCGGCTATCCGGCTCCGCGCGACAATGAAGCCGGCCATGACCTGACTTACCAGGCGTCGATGGGGTTGGTCGATCCGCCCCATATGCCGCGTACTCTGCTGTCGGATATGGCCGGGTCGGAACTGGCTGTCTCTGCCGTGCTGGCGCTGCTCTTCAACCGGGAACGGTGCGGGAACGGCGGGCATCAGGTCGTGCCGCTTTCGGAGGCGGTGGCCGCTTTCGCCGAGCCGCTGCGTTTTGGAAGCACCCTCCCGGGAGCTTCCCTGGGGGGCGGTATTCCGGAATATAACATTTACAAAACATTGGACGGCTGGGTGGCGGTGGCGGCGCTGGAGCCGCACTTCAAACAGCGGCTTGAGGATGCTCTCAATATTGCAACTTTTGAGGGGTATCGGGCCGCTTTTGCCGGTCAGAGTTCGGACTATTGGCAGGAGTGGGGCAAAGAGTTGGATCTGCCGATCGAAACGGTCCGGTAGTGTGGATTGCTGAAAAATCAATGCGGAGGGGGCGTACATGTATCTCGACCTGACGGAAGAACAAAAGTTGATTCAGGATACTGCCAGGGATTTTGCCAGGGCAGAGCTGGAGCCGGTTGCGGCGGCCATTGACAGTGGTCACGACCGCGCGCCGCTGCTGGCAAATCTCAAAAAGCTGGCCGAACTCGGTTTCATGGGGTTGAACGTCAAGGAACAGTACGGCGGCACCGAAGCCGGGGTGGTCGCCTTCAGCGTGGCCATTACCGAGATTGCCCGCGCCTGCGCCTCCACGGCGGTGACGCTGTCGGTCAACAACATGGTCTGCGAAGTGATCCAGGCGGTCGGCAACGAAGAGCAGAAGCTGGCCTATATCCCGAAGATATGTTCCGGTGAATATGCCGCTGGCGGGTTCGCGCTGACCGAGACGGGAGCCGGCTCCGATCCCTCCTCCATGTCTGCCCAGGCAGTTCGGGACGGCGATTTCTACGTTCTGAACGGCTCCAAGATCTTTATCACCAGCGCCCCCTATGCCGGTGTGTTCGTCGTCTGGGCGGTGACCGACAAGGATGCCCCGAAAGGAAAGGGGATCAGTTGCTTCCTGGTGGAAAACGGAACGCCAGGCCTGGTGATCGGCAAGGAAGAGAAGAAAATGGGGCAGCACGCCTCCGCTACCAACGAGCTGATTTTCGACAACTGCCGAATCCCGGCCGTAGCCATGATGGGCAAGTTAAATGACGGTTTCCGGATCGCGGTGGCCGAACTGACCGGCGGCCGGATCGGCATCGGTTCGCTGGCCCTGGGGGTCGGGTTGGCCGCCATGGATTTCTCCACCAGATACACGACGGAGAGGGTCCAGTTCGGCCAGAAGATCAGCGGCTTCCAGGCGTTGCAGTGGATGATGGCTGACGGTTACACCGAACTGGAGGCGGCGCGATTGCTGCTGATGAACGCCGCCTGGCGCAAGGAAAGCGGTAAAAGCTACGCCAAGGAAGCTTCCATGGCCAAGCTGTTCGCCACAGAGTCGGCCAACCGGGCCTGCTACAAGGCGATGCAGATGCTGGGAGGCTATGGCTACACCCAGGATTATCCGGTTGAGCGCTACACCCGCGACGCCCGTATCACCTCGATCTATGAAGGGACCAGTGAGATCCAGCGGCTTATAATTTCCAGGGAAATATTGCGGAATTTCAGTTGATAAGGAGGATGGGATGAGTAATTCAAAAAGAATCACCCTGCAGCAGGCGGCCGAAGTCATCAAGAACGGCTCCAGCCTGACCTTTTCCGGTTTCACCATCTGGCGCAGGCCATTTGCCCTGATCTATGAACTGATCCGGCAGCATCGACGCGGCCTTCACCTGATCGAAGTCAACGGCGGGCCGCAGTCGGAATTTCTGATCGGCGCCGGCTGTGTCGATATCTGGGAATCGTGCTGGGTCGGTCATGAGTTGTATGGCAAGTACGGCGCCAATCTGTCGCGCAAAGTCGGCAACAAGGAAATCATCGTTGAGGATTACAGCCACGCCGAAATGATGTTCCGTTTCGCCGCTGCCGCCCAGGGAGCCGCTTATGCCGTCACCCAGACCTCGCTGGGAACCGATATCCACAACCCGGAGTACGACATGCTCGGCAAAGCCGGGCTGCGCGACGGCAAGCGGATCGCGAAGCATAAGTACATTTTTACCGAAGATCCCTTTTATGACGCCGGAGCGCAGGTGCTGATTCCGGCGGTCAAGGTCGATGTGGCGGTGCTCTGCGTCCAGCAGGTCGGCGAAGAGGGGACGGTGCGGGTCAACGGCCAGTATTATTCTGATCCGGAAGCGGCCAGGACGGCGGGCATTACCATTGTCATAGCCGAGGAAATCGTACCGGAAGAGTATCTGCGCCGCAACGCCGATCAAAACACTATCCCGAGCTTTGAGGTCGATTATATTCTGGAGTGTCCCTTCGGAGCTCATCCGACCGGTATGTTCGGCCGTTATGATGTGGACGGGGCCTTTTTGAAAGATTTCTATGGCCGCACCCGCACTCAGGAAGGGTTTGATGATTTTGCCAGGGAGTGGATCCATGGTCAGGATCATACCAGCTATCTGGAAAAACTGGGTTGGCCGAGAATGTTGAAGATGAAGGCCAACAGTGCCATGAATTTCAGTCCTCGCGAAAAAAAGGGAGGGAAATGATATGTCAGAATACGCACAACCGGAAGAATACGGACTGGCAGACCTGCTCTGCTGCGCCGCCTCACGCGAAGTAGCCGATAACGAAATCGTTTTTGCCGGCACCGGTCTGCCGATGGTCGCCATCATGCTGGCCCAGAAGACCCATGCCCCTAATCTTAAGCTGATCTTTGAGGCTGGAACTTTGGATGGCCGACCTCCGGAACTTCCCACTTCGGTCGGCGATGCACGCTGCGAGATGGGCGCCTCGCGCTCCTCGGGACTGAATGACGCTTTCAGCATTGCCCAGCGCGGGCTGGTTGATCTGGGCTTTCTGGGGGGGGCCGAGGTCGATCTGTACGGCAACGTCAACACCACCTGCATCGGCGACTACCTCAACCCCGAACTTCGCCTGACCGGCAGCGGCGGTAACCCGGACATCAACTCCTTTGCCCGGCGGACAGTTTTCATCATGGTGCATGAAAAACGGCGTTTTGTGGAAAATGTTAGTTACATCACCAGCCCGGGCTGGCGGGTAAAAAAATGGCCGGGAGGCGAATTTGTCCATCGCCGTGAACTCTACGGAGCCGCTTATCGTGGCGGTCCTTCAGCGGTTATCAGTACCGTCGGGGTGTTTCGTTTTGACCAGGAAAACGGCCGGATGTATCTGGATACCTGTCATCCGGGCAAGAGCCCGGCTGAAATCAGCGATTTGTGCCAGTTTGACCTTGATATCTCCCGCGTTTCCGGAGAAACAGCCGTTCCCACCAGGGAGGAACTGCGTATCATCCATGAAGTGCTCGACCCGGATGAAATCTTTATTCCGAAGGTGAAAAAGAATTAGCCAAACAGAAAAAAATGTTGTTGGAAGCCTATGAATTAACTGCCTGATAGACATGGCACGGTTTCATTCGGCAGTCGCCGGGAAACCGTGCCCCGCCCTGACCCCTCCGCATATTGATTCCCACCTTTTTCCTCATTATGAAGGTATGCTTGTATCCAATGTAAATTAACTATTGACACGCAATAACAGGTAGTTAGGTGCTGTGCCTATTCGTTGGGCAAGATGCAAAAACCCCCCAATAACACATGACTATTTGCAACAGTTATCAACAACTTCAACAGGGTTATCCACACATTTTGTGGAAACACTTATCCTATTGAAGTTACGTTGCAGGCCGACTGTTTTTGCATTTAATATGAATTGCCGGATGGGAGTCGTTTTCAATTACTTGGTTGCATATGCTGCAGGCGGGTGTATTCTGAACCTGTTTCGCTGGCACGCATTTAGTGCCGAGTCCACAATTGCCCCAAGGAGTCTTCATAAATGATCTGCCCTTACTGCAAGGAAACTATCCAGGATGGCGCGATAAAATGCCGCTACTGCGGTTCCATGATCAACCTCGATTCTTTCAATACCATCAATATCGACACTGTCAGCAGTGATGAAATACGTGAGTTTGTCGGGCCTAATGCCCACTATTACATACAATGTTTTTCTAAATTCACCATTTCGGGTAGAGAAGAATTCCGCGTTACCTGGAACTGGTCCTGTTTCGGTTTCACCTTCCTCTGGTTCTTGTACAGGAAAATGTACGCTTTGGCCGCAATCACATTTGTTGTCTTTTGCATACCCGGAGTCAACATTCTCCTGCACATTGGAATCGGCATGATCGGCAACTATCTGTACTACCGATATGTGAAAGTGAAGATTGCTGAAATTAGATCAACTCAATCGGCCCAGAATTATATTCCGGTGCTTCAGGAGCTGGGCGGGGTCAACAAGTGGGTAATCACGTTGGGGGTTGTCATCATTATAATCATGACAGTTCTGCTGGCTGTCTTTTTCTCCACGATGATCGCGTTCATGGGGCAACACATTACGAGAATGACAATATAGATCGAATTGATCAGGGTCTGCTCAGTTGCTGCAAAGATATCTTATTGATGAACATCACAGATACGGTCTGTATCTTGTGGGAGTGGTTTTATTGTAATCAACGGGACGTGAAGGATTATCGAAAAAAGAAAAATTCAGACATGACATTTGATGAAGCACAAGCTTTTCTCGATAAGCAAACTATCGGATTACCAAAAGACGGCCGTCAAATAAGAGCTTTAGTAGTCAATACCTCTCTTCCAAAGTAAAAATATGGCACTCATTGAACGATGCTACAGTCAGTGTATGGGAACCATGACACCACTCACCACCTACATCAAACACTTCGCCTCACTCAACCGCGCCCCCGGCGCGACCTGGACCGAGGCCACCAGGCGCAAGGCTCCGCACAAGCCACTTCTGCTGCTGGCGGTGCTGGACCTGGTGCATCGGGGCGTGATCACCACACCGTTCATCGCCGTCACCGGCGATCTGATGGAACTGAACGAACTGTTCAATCTCTACTGGCGGCGGATCATCCCACTGGGCCAGACCAGCAGCATCGCCTTTCCCTTCTCCCGCCTCGACCGGGAATCGTTCTGGGAGCTGGTGCCGCAACCGGGCACGACCATCACCCCGGCAATCATCAACAATACCTCCTCCGTCACCTACCTGCGCAAGTACGCCTTGGGAGCCAAGCTGAGCGAAAGGTTGTTCCACTTAATGCAGAGTGGGGAGGGGCGGGAGGCACTGCGGGAAGCTCTTCTACAGTCCTGCTTCTCGGTGGATGCCGCTGCACAGCTCAGGGAACAGTCGGTTATCAACCGCGAGGCGTTCTACTACAGTCAGATGCTGGAAGAGCAAGCTCACCTGCCGCTGGTGCAGGAAATTGTTGAGGTGGACAATTACCGCCCGGCGGCCCGTGATCAGGGCTTCCGTCGGATCGTGGTGAAGGCCTATGACCATCGTTGCGCCCTCTGCGGAGTGCGGATCATCACGCCGGAGCAGCACACCGTAGTGGATGCCGCCCATATCGTACCATGGTGCAGAAGCCAGAACGATGACATCCGCAACGGCTTGGCTCTCTGCAAACTCTGCCATTGGGCCTTTGATGAGGGGATGATGGGAGTGTCCGATACCTACGCCGTCATCACCTCGCGCCAGATCGCCGCCGACCCCAACGTCCCCGGCTTCCTGCAAACCCTTTCCGGCCGCAGCATCATTCCGCCATCTGACCGTGAGCTCTGGCCAGCACAACAGTACCTCGTCGAGCATCGACGGGAATGGCGACTGTGAACATTACGGTCGACGGCTTATGGGCGATGGAGGGTTCAAGGAGAGAATGTTGTTTTGTCAGCACCGTGTCGAGAGTCTGATTAACTGTCAGTAACCTGTAACTCAATAATCAACCGTTTGTCGTACTGCGGATTGACCTCCACATCCTTATAACCATAAGGGTTTACCACTACCCTGGTCTTGCCAAGAGTGTAGTCAAATGAGTTGTGCGTATGGCCGTGAATCCAGAGATCCGGGCCAAGGTCGATGATCTCGTTGGAAAGGTCGGTCATGAAGGCGCAATTGAGGCTGTCTTCCCGGAACCGCTCGTTGATTGACAGTGGTGAGACTCCATGGTGTGTCACCACGACCGTCTTCTTGTCGCAGGCGGTTGCCAGTGACTCGAAGATAAAGCGTTTCGATTCATGGAACAGATCGACTGTTTCTTCTGGCATGAGTCGCATCCCGTCGGCCTTCTTGATCACGGCAAAGTCATTCATGTTTTTCCGGGCGTTCTGCATCTTGAAGAAATCCTTCCCCAGAAAATCCGTCCAGAGAGTTGCTCCGATGAACATGATGCCGTTGATGTCGACGGACTCGTTTTCAAGAAAATGGACATTCTTGGGAATCGACAGCTTGGTTTTTAGCTCCTGGATGCGCCCAAAGAAGTCGTTGTGGTAGAAAAAGTGATTTCCTTCGACATAGATGACGGCAAGGAAACGCTTGGCCAGGAGACTGACTACCTTGAGCCAGGTTTCCTGACGGTGGGCCAGCCCGATATCCCCGGCAACCAGAGCAATGGTATCCCGGTCTGTCGTCAGCGGCGGAACCACCATGTCCAGAATACGGTTAATCTTGTTGGGCTGCCAAAACTCGGTGTGGATATCGGAAAAAGGGCGTACAAGCATGATGTTATTCCAGGCAAGGTTCTTACGCGGTAAAAAATGAAAAATGTTCAGTAGTGTCCCAACGTTTAGTTGAATAAAAACAGTTGGTTGTTATTTTCGTCTGTTTCGTTTCTGTAATCTGAATCTGTAAGTGCCTGCAACAAGGGCATTCGTTCGAATATGGTCACGCTCAGTACCTGTAAAATTGTGTAGAGACTAGCCTCGACTTTGAGCCGTTTCTTCATGATGGCAACAAGCACGTAGACCGACACGGCAATCCAGATTTGCGCTTTGACTGCGTTCTCCGATGTACCATAGAAGGTTTTGATTCGCAGATTCTGCTTGATCCATCGGAAGAACAGCTCTACCTGCCAGCGGCATCGATACAGTTCGGCAATGGTCATGGCTGGCAGAGTGAAGTTGTTGGTCAGGAACACAAATGTTTTGTCGGTTTCTTTGTCGTAGTACTTTACTCGGCGCAGCTTTTCTGGATAGTCTTTGGCTTGATAGAAACCAGTGAGCAATACCGATTGATCGCAGAGTAGGCCGGTTGCCTTGTCCACCGGATGGGAATAGACCCTCCGGCACTTGAGGTTGGATTTGCCCCGAATCACGAAGAAGGCTGATGCCTGAGTAATCGTGTACAAACGTTCGAAGTCCAGGTAACCACGATCCATGACGTAAAAGGATCCGGCTTCCAGCGGCAAGATGTCCAGCGTGTTGACTTCGTGGAGTTTGCCGTCGGATATGTGGATGAATGTCGGGATGCTGCCCCGCAGATCCAACAACGTATGGAGCTTGATGGCACCCTTGTTCTTGCGGAATTTGGCCCATGGGAACATTGAGAGACACAAGTCGATGGTGGTGGCGTCCAGAGCGTAGACCGTGTTTTCCAGTTCCAGTCTGAAGCTGTCGTTCACGTAGAGTTTGCGGGCCGTCTGAATGAGAGAACATGCAAGGTCGGCGTAAATGCGCCAGTCTCGAACCTTGTTGGCATTTGACAGATTGTTGCGGGAGACCGAAGAGCGGATACCCATGTGATATAGCTTGCTCTTCTGTGCCCGCAGACAGGATTCGATATCCCGCAGACTCTCGCGATAAGTCAACTGAGCGAATGCCATGCAGAGATACTGTTCGAGCAGGAGAACTCCTTGACCTTGTAGTTGCCGTTGTACCGATCGACGCATTGATGAAAAACGTGGAGCGGTAAATGCTCCATCACTTGAGAGAAAACGAGCTTGCCGGTGTACATGGTTTAACCCTCCACACATTGCTGTGTGAAGATGGCTGAACCTCCGGATAATTTTCAAGTCGTTAAATGGCATAATGACACTTTCTCTCTGAATTAACGGGCTGTTACGGCTCATCTACTGTTCAACGTTGGGACACTACTGAAAATGACAGTATTTTAAACCATGAAATTACGATATTGAAAAAGATGACTTAACCTTTGGAATAAAATTGAGTGATGTTATTACTTGGGAAGTTAAGCATTTAACTCTCCAGTGCAACCAGCAATTCTAGAAAAACCAAAAATGAACCTTCTCAATAAACAAAATCTTCCGCCATCCACCCGGGACGAAACCGTCTTTCGAGTCTCGTTCTGGGGCTCCTGTTTTTCCTTTATCTTCTTTCTGCTTGGGCTGCTGCTCGGCGCGGCATTCCTTATCTATAGCTGCTTTTTGGTAAGCATCTTGGGGATAGTGCTGTCGGGTCTGTATACCCTGCTGATGATGGGTGTCTGCCACATCGTTTTCCGCACCCTGGTGGCCATTCGCTCTCCGTCAAACTGGCTGGCGCGGATCGGTTCCGGCGGGATCCTGCTCAAATACCGCTCTTATCTGCATGACGATTCGCCTGGGGAAGATCCGATTGCGTTGAAGTTGTCGTGGCTGGAGATAGCTGATGCACAACTGCAACAGGAGCTCCACACCACAAGCGGCATTGATGGAAAAAGCCAGATCGAACGCTGGTTTCTTGTCATTAAGCTTGATCCACGTTATTTGCATATTGACAGAATCAAGGAGGTGCTGGATTTCGAAAACCAGCGCAAGCCGGCACACTTCAAGGTCGACGATCTCAAGCATGAACTTTTCCTCGCCCAAAAAAACAAGGCCGCAGATCTGGAAATTACGCGAATCAAAAAGGAGATAGAGCGCGAAAAGAAGCTGTACCCCGGCAGCCGGAGCAAGATGCAGTTTCAAGATCGACCGATCGTCTTCATCAGCCCCGACCAGCTCAAGATGGAATGGACCCATATTACGCCGGGCAGGAAGAAGCTGCGGCAGCTACTCGCGCGGTACACCACGGTCATCGCTGATCAAGTGGGGCAGCGGTTCGATTTTTCAAAAGAGATGACGGATCCGGAATTTCAATCGCAGTTGACAGCCCTGCTGGGTCGCGATGAAAAGATAGAGGCGATCAAGCTGGTGCGGTTGAAAATGGGTCTTGGTTTGGCGGAAGCAAAGAGCTATGTTGAAAAATACCTGCAATAATTATCTAAGATGAATTCACCGGATCCTCTGGCGATTGCTGTTTTGAGGTCTACAGCTTGAACGGTATCCAGAACAGTCTCAGCGAAGTTCCTTCCTTCCCGCCGCCATAACCGAACAGCCCCTTCAGCAATTTGAACTCCGTTCCGGCAACTGTTGAACGATACGAAACCAGCGGCGACAGTTCCCAGGCCAGCTCTTCGCCGCGTTGTTCCTGCCAGTACAGGTTCCATAACAGCGAAACCGCATTGTTGCCCTTGTCGTCCCACTGCGCGATAAACAGCCTCCAGAGCGGCGCCCAGTTGCGCTCCAGCCGGTCGTTTGTGATGACCGCTTCGGTCAGGGCCGGCATGGTTAGCAGGCGCACCCCGGCTTCGTCCCGCTTCCAGGCGTAGAGCGGCCAGAAGCCGGAGCGGGCGCGATCTTTGCCGAGTTCGGGCCAGGATTCATCGGAGCGGCTGAAGAGGAAATAAAACAGGCTGGTCTTGTCCTGGCGAAAGCTGGCCGAGTCGATGGTTTCGTGCCGGTAGATCGGCCACATGAGCCAGTCACTGGTGGAATCCTTGACCTTGGATTTGGCATAAAAGGGGATAAAGCGTTCGATGCTGTAATCCTTCCCCTGGGCGGTCACCCAGAAGGGCCAGAATATGTCGCGCTCGATGACCTGTCCCTGGCCGTCGCGCACGACGCCGCAGAAGGGCCAGGGCGTGTGGGTGGAACTGCGCTTCGGTGAAGTGGAAGAAGCGTAAAAAGGGATCATGCTCAGGTTTTCGGTGGGGTTGTCGCCATTCAACCCCAGGCTTTCGCGGATGTAGAAGGGCCAGAACACAAATTGCTTGGAGTAGACCCCTTGTTTGGCGGACTGTCCGTACAGCGGCCAGAACTGGAAACCGCTCTCGTTTTCGCCCGACACCGTGTTGAAGAATGGGTAGAGCAGGTTGTTGGTGGTGGTGCCGTTTTTGACGGTGCGGCCATAGAGCGGAAAGAGGGTGTAGTGGTATTCGTCGCGCCAGAAGCGCTGGTAGATGTCGCCATGGATCGGAAAGAACGATTGGTATGGTCCGTATTTTTCTGATTCTCCGCTGATGTAGAACGGAAACAGCATCGAGTCGCGCTTTTCCTCGCTAGTGCCGGCGCGGCTGACATGCTTCTGGTAGATTTTCATGATCTGGGTGCTGGAATCGCCGCCGCCGGATGAGGTCGATGCCAGCGGATAGAGGATGTCGCTGTCGTCTGATTCTTTGTCGGATTGGTTGAAAAACAGCGGGCGAATGGCGGTTCTGGTGATGTCACCGGAGTGTTCGCGTTTGAAGATCGGCCCCAGTATTGACAGGTTGCTGTAGCCGGTGGCCGGGCTGCTGCGGTAGTCGAACAGCGGCCAGAGCGTTGTGACCGTACCTTCTTCAGCTGCGGCGGCGGGGGCTGCGGCGGCGATCAACAGCATCAAGATGCCCCAGCGGGCGGCAAATATCCTCATTACGGCTCCTTTTCCTGCAAAACCAGCTGCGGCATTATTCCCTATCGACCAGAGCGAGTCAATTGCTCATATCTGTTTCGTTTTCTCAGCTTTACAGCTATAAAAGGCAGCCGTTTGATTTTGTTTGCTATCGAGAGTTCAATGACCAATCCACACTCCCATAATCGCCGCCGCTGGACGATCTTTGCCGTTCTGGCCCTGATGTACATACTGGTTTATTTCTACCGGGTTTCTCTGGCGGTGGTGGCGGGGGACATTTCCCGCGAGCTGCAGCTGACGCCGCAACAGCTCGGTTCGCTCTCCGGGGTTCTGTTCTATGTCTATGCCGTGGCCCAGCTGCCGCTGGGTCCGATGATCGACCGGCTGGGAAGCCGTCTGGTTATCAGCGGCTGCGGAATTCTGACTACGGCCGGCGGGCTCCTCTTCTCCCAGGCCGACACCCTGGCGGTTGCCATGGCGGCCCGCGTGCTGATCGGCATCGGCACCGCCGCGGTGCTGATGGCGACCTTCACCGTTTTCAGCCACTGGTTCAGCAAGCAGGAGTTCGGGCGGGTTTCTGGTTTCATGGTGGCGGTCGGCAATCTGGGGAATCTGTCGGCCACCGCTCCGCTGGCGCTGGCGGTCGGCGCCTTCGGCTGGCGCAGCTCTTTTCTGGTGATCGGTGTGGCTCAGGCGCTGGTGACGATGCTGGTTTTCAGCAAAGTGCAGGATCGTCCGCCAGAACAGGCCGAAATAGAGCTGGAGACAAATCCAAAGAGCGGCATGCTGGCCGCCTGGGGCGAGATTTTCGGCAGCCGCGACTTCTGGCTGCTGGGGGTGATCGCGTTTTGCTGGTATGGGAATTATCTGGCGCTGCAGGGGTTGTGGGGCGGGCCGTATCTGATGGAGGTGCTGCATCTTTCCCGCGAGGCAACCGGCAACATGCTGATGTGCACCTCACTCGGTTTTATCACCGGCAGCATGGTGACCGACACAATCGCCCGGCGCTTTTTCCGCTCTTATAAAAAGACCCTGCTGGCGGGTCAGTTGCTTTTGCTGATGCTGATGACGGCTTTTCTGGGGTGGGCGGAAATGATTCCGGGGTCTTTGCTGGCGGCGGTCTTCTTTGCGATCGGCCTTTCGGTTTCCAGCGGCGTCATGATCTACCCGATCATCCGCTCCATGTTTCCGGTGCGGATCGTCGGAACTGCGCTGACTTCGCTGAATTTCTTCGTCCTGATGGGGGCCGCCACGACCCAGCAGGTCATGGGAATTATCATCGGATCATTTAGCGAAGCGGCCGGCAGCGTGTCCGCCGGGTCGTTTCATACCGCCTTCATGCTGCCGGTGGCCGGGTTGGGCGTGTCAATTGTGATGTATGCTTTTGCCAGGGATTTTGGACAGCAGGGGTGAGCTAATCGGATCCTTACTCCAGATCTTCTCCCAGCTCTTCCATCTCGCGTGTAATTGCGGTCAGTCCGGCGTCTTTGCGCCTGAGAACAGTCACCAGCCAGTAACAGATCGCATAACCGGCCAGCGCAGCGAAAAAGCCGATCACCGAACTTCCCAGCAGAAGCGATGAAGCGTACATCTTGAGGCTGCTCCACTCCAGGCTTTTCACATGGAAAGCCATCGGTTTGTTCCCCAGCATGAATTCACCCAGTTTGTAGCTGGCGGCCAGGGCGGGAAAGACGGTCAGGGGGGTGTTGACCCAGGCTCCGGTAATGCAGGTCAGTTTATTGAGGCGGAAGATAAAGGCGATGGCAATGGCGAGGGGTGTATGCAGACCGAAAAACGGGGTGAAACTGATAAAAACTCCGGCGGCAAAACCGGCGGCAATATGACCGGGGTGGGCATCCAGTGAAAGAATTTTCTTGAATTGATGCTTCAGTTTATCGGTATTGATCATTATTGCCTCGATTGCTGGCAACTTTAAGGTTTTGGATGGCATATTGTCAATTGAATAGACTTCACTGGAACGGTGTATTCTGCTATAAAGCCAGTCAAATCATTCTCTGGAGAGAGTTCATGAGACATAAAATAATTATTTCGGCGGCTGCTTTTCTGGCTCTTGCCGTTTCAATGCCTTCATCGGCAGTTGCCAGCGTCTGTTCATTTAAAAAAACAGTGCATCAGTCCGGGACCGATTTTGACATAACCAGCCGTCCGGCGGCCGGTTGTGCTGTGCAGATTGTGGATATTTCCGTACGCCGCGGAGGAAAGAATTTTTCGCGCTTCCGTACGGACGTGGATTATCTGGCCGATCAGGCCTGGGCGGCTGATCTGGACGGTGACGGCAGGCCGGAACTGCTGCTTGCCAGCAAAAGTACCGGAAGTGAGGCTTTTGGCGCACTGGATGTGTACAGCCTCGATGGTAACAAAGTTCGCCGCACTTCAATGCCGCAGATGCACGACCCGAACGGCTATCGTGGTGGCGACCGGTTCCGGCTTGATGGTCGCCAAATCATTCGTACCGTACCTTTTTACAAAGAGGGTGATGCCCTGGGGAGTCCGAGCGGCGGAAACCGTTCGTTTAAATACGATTTCAAAGACGGCAAAATCTTGTTTCGAGAGCAGTTGGATGAGCTGACTCCGGTCGCAAAAACTCCGGATGAGCCGACCAGCCCGAAACCGGCTGTTAAATCCGTACCTGTCAGGTCGGCCGATCCCGGAATCAGTGCTGTCGTAGTCACCGAAACCGGGATTGAGATCACTTCCGATAATCCGATCGGCAAATTCAAAACCATGAAGCTGGAAAAGCCGGAACGGATAGCGATCGATATTCCGGGAGCGTCGTCCGTTTTGGCCGGCAGAAAGCTCAATATGGGTAAATTCGGCATCAGTAAGGCCCGGGTCGGGCTTAACAAGGGTTTTTTGAGGATAGTGCTGGATTCGACCCGCTCCTCTTTCCCCAAATATACCATCACAGCCACTGACACCGGTCTGAAAATTGCTTTTGAAGGCGAGTGAAACCAACAATCCTAGGAGGAATTGCCATGAAAAAGTTGCTTGCTGCTTCAGTCACGATGTGCGCGCTTCTGCTTTTATCTGCCGCCGCTTTTGCGGCCGGATCAACCGGGATAACCTGGTACGGGCATTCCGCCTTCAAGGTCACGACACCCAGCGGCAAGGTGCTGCTGATCGACCCCTGGCTGGCCAATCCGGCCAATCCGAAGGGTAAGGAACTTCTGGCCGGTCTGGACAAGGTTGATCAGATCCTGCTGACCCATGCCCACGGCGACCATATCGGCAATACAGTTGAAATTGCCAAAAAAACCGGCGCAAAGCTGGTGGCCACCAACGACCTGATGAAGGCGATGGTCAGATATGCCGACTTCCCGGCCAAGCAGGCCGATTTCTCCGGTACCGGGAATTTCGGGGGGACGGTGACGCTCTTGGGGGGCGAGGTCAAGGTGACTTTCGTGCATGCCGTGCATAGCTCGGCTCTGGAGTATGAGGAAAAGGGCGATCTGCCGAAAAGCCTGGCTTATGCCGGCAATCCGGGCGGTTTCGTGATTGCAATCAGCGGTGGGCCGACCATTTACCATACCGGCGACACCGACCTGTTCGGAGATATGAAGCTGATCGGCGATCTTTCCAAAGTGGATGTCATGTTGGCCTGCATCGGCGACAAGTTCACCATGGGGCCGGAGCGGGCCGCTGCGGCGGTGGAACTGGTCAGGCCGAAAATGGTGGTGCCGATGCATTTCGGAACGTTTGCCGCCTTGACCGGTACGCCGGAAGCTTTTGAAAAGGCGCTGAAAAAGCGCAAGCTGAAAACCGTACTCAAGCGGATGCAGGTTAATGAGACCTTCATCTGGAAATAGTTTGTAAATAACATCTGCGAAAGGAATTAAAGCAATGAGTAAAGCAACTATCGGGGTTATCGGCGGCAGCGGATTGTATGATATGGAAGGTCTGGAGCAGGTTGAACGGGTGACCGTCGAGACCCCCTTCGGAAATCCTTCCGACGAATATGTGACCGGAGTTCTGAACGGCGTCAAGATGGTGTTTCTGCCGCGTCACGGACGCGGGCACCGCCTGCTGCCGTCCGAGGTCAACTACCGCGCCAATATCTACGGCATGAAGAAGCTGGGTGTCGAGCAGATCATCTCGGTTTCGGCGGTCGGTTCTCTGAAAGATGCCATCGCCCCCGGCCATATCGTGATTCCCGATCAGTTCATCGACCGCACCAAAGGGATCCGGCGCGACACTTTCTTCGGAGACGGAATTGTAGCACATGCAGGCTTTGCCGATCCGGTCTGCCATCCGTTGTCCGATACGCTTTACGCGGCGGCTCTCAAAGCCGGGGCCACAGTCCACAAGGGGGGCAGCTACATCTGCATGGAAGGGCCGGCTTTCTCGACCCGGGCCGAGTCGTTTTCGTACCTGGCGCTGGGGGCCTCCGTAATCGGCATGACCAACCTGACCGAGGCCAAGCTGGCCCGCGAGGCGGAAATCTGCTACGGCATCATCGCCCTTTCGACTGACTACGACTGCTGGCATGATTCGCACGACGATGTGACGGTCGAAGCGATTATCCAGATCATCCATCAGAACGTGGCCATGGCCAAGGACATCATCCGCCATGCTGTGGCGGAAATCGGCGGCGAGCGGAGCTGCCCCTGCGCCAGCGCCATGCAGTACGCCATCATCACGGACCGCTCGGTTATTCCCGAGGCGACCAAACAAAAACTGGAACCGATTGTCGGCAGGTATCTGTAAACCGATAAATGCAACAAACTGAAAAAGGCTGGCACCGTTGGTGTCAGCCTTTTTTGCAATACGAGATGTCTGCGGTCGTTTAGAAGAGTGTCCCGATCACACTGCCGATGACCGAGATCGGTCCGGTGTCCTGCAATCCTTCCATCGCCTTTTCAGTCTTCTTGAGAGTTGTAAGGGCGTCGCGGTAGAGTTTGTCGTCATTGACCATTTTACCGATCGTCCCTTCGCCGCTGTTGATTTTGCGGGTAATTTCATTCAGGTTGGCCACCGTTTGGCGCAGTTCGTTGTAGAGGGCCGGGTCATTGACCAGCTTGCCGGCTGTTCCTTCGCCGCTGTTGATGCGCTTGGCGATCTCGTTGAAGTTTTTCATGCTGTCGTCCATCCCTTTGACCGCCGCAAAGGCACTGTTGTACAGCTCATCTTCGTTCAGCAGTTTGCCGATGGTGCCTTCTCCTCGCTCAAGCCTGGCGCTGACTTCCTTGAGGCTGCCGGTCAGGGCGGTGGCGTTATTGTAGAGGGTCTTGTCATTCAGAAGCATGGCCAGGGAGCCATCGCCCCGGTCGAGTTTGGCGGTGATGCTGGAGAGGTTGGTCATGGAGTCGTGGATGGCGTTACTGTTTTGATCCAGCATGGCTGCTATCTTGCCCATGACTTCGTTCTGGTTGCGGTTCAGGTCGATGATCAGCTGCTTGGCATCTTTGGTCAGCCCGCCGATGTTATCCAGCAGGGCGTCAACACTGGCGGAATCCGAGTTTTTAACGGTGCTGCCCGCCGGCAGGTCCGGGCTGGACGGGGTGCCGAACGAAAGGCCCAGGAATTGCCCCCCCAGCATGCTGGACATGCGGATTCCGGCGGTTGTGTCCTGTTTGATTTTTGTGCCGGGAGCTACTTCGAAGTCAACCCTGACCTTGTCGTCCAAAACGGAAATTTTGGTGATGGAGCCGACTTCCACTCCGGCCAATCTGACGATGTCTCCGACTTTCAGGCCGGTAGATGACGGAAGCATTACCTTGTAAGGCGTTCCGTGATCAAAGATTTTCCAGTGGTTGCCGACCTCCAGCATGATACCGAACAGGATCAGGCTCAATACGAAAAACAGGCCGACTTTTGCTTCTTGTGACAGTTTCATGCTGCCATCTCCCAACGCTACGCAAGATGCGTCATTATACCCAACCGGCGGAGCTTGGCAATCATATTGTGTTTTTGCGATGTTCCGGCTATTCTGGCGTAGTTTACGGAAAGGGGCCAACAGATGATTTCTTTTGAGGAAGCGCGCAGCACCATTCTTTCAAGTGTCAATGTCTGCGGGGTGGAACGTGTGCCGCTGCTGGATGCCGTCGGCCGGATCCTGGCGGAAGATGTGACAGCCCCCTGGAATATGCCGCTCTGGGACAACTCGGCCATGGACGGCTATGCCGTCCGGAGTGCCGATTGCTCCAAAATCCCCTGCCAGCTGGTTGTGACCGGATTTCTGCCGGCGGGAGCCAGGGCAGACGGTGTCACGGTTGAAGCCGGATCTGCTGTCAGGATAATGACCGGCGCGCCGACTCCGTTCGGCTGTGATGCGGTCGTGCCGGTTGAGGAAACCGATGACGGTCAACAGTTGGTGACGCTGAATGAAATGGTGGAAAAAGGTCAGCATCTCCGCCTTTGCGGGGAGGATGTGCAGGCCGGTTCGGCCTTTGTCAGAGCAGGTGCGCTGATCCGCCCGCCGGAAGTCAACATGCTGGCAACCTTCGGCATGGCGATGGTGCCGGTTTATCGTCGTCCGGTCGTGGCGATACTCTCCACCGGTGATGAACTGATCGAGCTTGGCAAAACACCTGGGCCGGGCGAGATCATCAACAGCAATGCATTGTCGCTGGCGGCCGCAGTGCGGGAAACGGGCGCCATTCCAAGAATCATCGGCATAGCCCGTGACAATCTCGGCAGCCACCGGGAACTGTTGCTGGAAGGGCTCAAGGCCGATGTCCTGATCACCTCGGCCGGAGTTTCGGCCGGAGATTGCGACTTCGTCCGGGATGTGCTGGAAGAGCTGGGCGCAAGGCAGCTGTTCTGGAAGGTGGGTGTCAAGCCGGGCGGCCCAACCGCTTTTGCACTGCATGGAGCGATTCCGGTCTTTTCCTTGCCGGGCAATCCGGTGTCAACCATGATGACTTTTGAGGAATTTGCCAGACCGGCTCTTTTGAAGATGATGGGGCACCAACGGGTGCTGCGCCCGCTCTTCAAAGCGGTGCTGTGCGAGGAGGTCAGGAAAAAAGCTGGCAAGGTCCAGATCGTGCGGGTCCGATTGGAACGGGACGGGAAGCGCTGGCTGGCGTCTTCGGCCGGCAACCAGCAGACGGCAATTCTGAAAACGATGGTTGATGCAGCGGCATTGGCGATTCTGCCGGCCGACAGCACCGTTTTTGCGGCCGGTGAAGAGGTTGATGTGCATTTCTACGGCAGCCATATTGACTTGATCTGAGAACCAGGGAAAAACGAGGGGATCCAATGAGCAACGATTATCTTGGCGCGCATATGTCAATTTCCGGCGGCCTGCATCTGGCTATTGACCGGGCCGTTACCGCCGGTTGCGGGGTAATGCAGATTTTTACCCGCAACTCCAACCAGTGGAAGGGGAAACCGGTCAGCGAAGCCGATGCCGCCCTGTTTCGGCAAAAATTTGCCGCATCGGGGCTGCATGAAGTCATATCCCACGACATCTACCTGATCAACCTGGCCGCACCGCCGGGCGACACACGCGACAAAAGTCTGGCCGCCTTTCGGGACGAGCTGGAAACCTGCGCCCGCCTCGGGATCGGCAAGGTTGTCATGCATCCCGGATCGCACCTGACTGACTCTCCGCAGGTCGGCCTGGAGCGGGTTGTCACTGCTTTTGACCAGCTGTTTGATGAGGTGCCGCAATTCGAGGGGAAGGTTTTGATCGAAACGACCGCCGGACAGGGGAGCAATCTGGGGAGGACTTTTGAGGAGCTGGCTGCGATCATCAATAATTCGCGTTTTCCGGATAAATTTGCGGTCTGCTTCGATACCTGCCATACCTTTGCGGCTGGCTACGATACAGCAACAGAAGCGGGTTACCGTGATACAATGGAGCAGTTTGAGAAACTGATCGGCCTGGAACGGCTGCAATGTTTCCACTTCAATGATTCAAAAAAAGGACTCGGCTCGCGGGTTGACCGCCACGAGCATATCGGGCAGGGGGCGCTGGGACTTAATCCGTTCCGCTTCATACTCAATGATCCCCGTTTCACCAACATTCCAAAAATCCTGGAAACCCCCAAGGGTGACGGCGAGGATATGGACCTTGTCAATCTGGCGCTGCTGCGGGGGTTGGTTGGTTAGCACTGTAACGGAACTGCTAAAACAGCTTCAGATTTTCCAGCCCCTTCAGCGGCTGATTGCTGAAGGATTGCCGCTCCGCTTTGGGCGCCGGGGTTGAAACGGCCTCCTCATAGTGTGGTTGACAGGTTTCATCCTGCAAACAGTCGATTTCCTGATCTTCACCCATTCCGTTACATTTAAAATAATAACGGTCATAAAGCCGGTGATGGGCGCTCCAGCGCGAAGTTGAGGCGCTTTCCTTGGCAATATGGGTCTGGATGCCGTTGATCTTGGAATCCATGTCGTCCAGATAGTTCAAAACAGTCGCCTCAACGGTCTTCGGGCGCTTGGGGGAACCGTATTCGTACTGGCCGTGGTGCGACAGAAGCATATGTTTCAACAGCATACCCAGCTCCTTCGGGAAACCATCCACCTGGCGAATCTTTTCCTCGACCAGCTCCACTCCAATGGTGATATGTCCCAGAAGTTTGCCGATGTCGGTGTAATCAATCGCCCTCTCAAAGCTCATTTCGTGGATTTTGCCGACATCGTGCAGCAGTGCGCCGGTCGTCAGCAGATCCGCATTGATCCCCTGGTAAAGCGGAGTGATGACCTTGACCAGCTTGACCAGCGCCAGAGAATGTTCCAGCAGTCCGCCCAGATAAACGTGGTGCATCCCCTTGGCGGCCGGAGCGGCGCAGTATTGCTTCATGAACGGCTCGTCGGACAAAAAAGCCTGCATCAGTCCGCGCAGGTGCGGATTGACAAGGGCGGCAACCACATCGGCGAGTTCCTGGCGCATCTCGTCAATGCAGCGGGGCGATACCGGCAGAAAATCGGACAGGGAAACTTCCTCTTCCGCCAGCCTGCCGATCTCGGCAATTACCACCTGCATTTTGTTCATGTAGACGGAGGCCTTGCCTCTGACGTTGACGAAATCATCCTTGTCGAACTGCTTGTCCAACAGCTCGACGTTGTCCCAGAGTTTGGCTTCGATATCTCCGCTTTTGTCCATCAGGCGCAGGTTCATGTACGGTTTTCCGTTTTTGGCCATGGCCATGATTTTGTCCTTAACCAGGAAAACGGAGTTGACCGGATCGCGATCTTTTATGTTGCTGACAAACTGTTTTGTCACGGGCTGCTCCTTCATTGCAGGTGGGTGGCCGACTCTGCTTTCACCATCGAAGTGTGGGCGAATTATGAATCAACATCTGAAAACACGTTAGCATGACGCAGAGCGGTTAGACAAGTGCCGAGTCACTCTGTATACGCGATTCTTTCCGGCAATCTGAAATTAATGCTTGCATTGCAGCAGCAACATCTCTATAGTTATCAATTGCTGTACACAAATGAAGGAGCGGTATGGTGTCCGCTGCTTCTCTTTTAATCATCGCATTCTGCCCCCCTGCATATTCAATCCTTTTATTGAAACCAGCAGATCGTATGGCAGGCGAAGGTTCATTGTCTGCCCGCACGTTACTGTTATCCTTTCCTGGAATCATCTGTTTGATTCCTCGGTCCGTGTGCGCTTGTCTCTTTACACCGCTCCCAGAAAAGGAATAACAATGACATTTGCAGAACTGGGCCTTAATCCGGCCATCCTCTCGGCGATCAACGCCTGCGGCTACACAACCCCAACCCCCATTCAAGAACAATCAATCCCGCTGGTTATGGCTGGACACGATGTAATCGCCACTGCCCAGACCGGCACCGGCAAAACCGCCGCTTTCGTACTGCCTGCCCTGGAGCGCCTGACTGTAAAATCGGCACTTCCAGGCAAAGGCCCCCGTATCCTGGTGCTTGCCCCGACCCGCGAACTGGCCGGCCAGGTTATGGAATCCGCCCGTGGCTACGGTCGCGGTATCCGTCCCCGCTGCGGTTCAATTTTAGGCGGCATGCCTTATCGTGAGCAACTGCGGCTGCTTTCCGCACCGGTAGACATCATCGTGGCTACACCCGGCCGACTGGTGGATCACCTCGAGCGTGGCAGTATCCGCCTTGACCGTCTGGAAATGCTTGTTCTTGACGAAGCTGACCGCATGCTAGACATGGGTTTCAGCGAAGATATCAACAAAATTGTTTCCAGCGCCCCCAAAGATCGCCAGACCGTCATGTTTACAGCCACCCTGGACGGCGCTATCGCCCGTCTGGCCGAAAACATGCTGCGTGAGCCAAAGCGTGTCGAACTGGCCGTGCGGACCGATTCCCACGCCCTGATCGAGCAGCGTCTGCATGTAACCGACAACCTCAACCACAAAAAAGAACTGCTTGACCACTTGGTCAGAGACGTCGAACTGACCCGCGCCATCATCTTTTCCGCCACCAAGCGCGATGCCGACGAGTTGTCACGCGAACTCTCCCGCAACGGCTTTCCGGCTGCCTCCCTGCATGGCGATATGACCCAGATGGCTCGCAACAAGACCATCGAGCGCATGCGTCGCGGATCCATCCGCCTGCTGGTGGCCACCGACGTAGCCGCCCGCGGACTGGATGTCAACGGCGTCAGCCACGTTATCAACTTCGACCTGCCACGCTTTGCCGAAGATTATGTCCACCGTATCGGCCGCACCGGCCGTGCTGGTGCCACCGGTATTGCGATCTCATTTGCATCCGCATCGGAGCGCAACTATCTGGAGCGGATCGAGCGCTTCATCGGCAAAAAACTGCCGGAGCAGATGATTGAAGGGCTTGAGCCAAAAACCACACTGCGCAAGCCAGCTGGTCGCAGCGGCGGTCCAAGAAAAGGCGGCGTGCCAACCGGCGGTCGTTTCGGTAAACCTGGCGCACCGGGCAAGAGCAGCAATGGCAAGCCTTGGGAAAAATCAGCCAAGCCGGCCGGCGCTTCACGCAACTCACCGCGTCACGAGCCGGTCATTGAATACCGCTCAAGACGTCCACAGGTATAAATACTCATCATATTCAGTGCAAACAAAGACCTCCGAAGTTTTGAACTTCGGAGGTCTTTGTGTTGCCCGTTATTGATGGCTGTGACGCATCACATACGACAAGGAGTTTTGCTTGAAATGTCGACAGGTTTTCATCGTCAAACCAGCACGCGGAGCACATTCCGGATAATTGTTGTCTCCTTAGATCAAGCCGAAGAAACGCTCGAAGAACGCTCCCAACTTGTCCAGCACCGTTTGCTTTTTCACACCATGGCCGTTGCTTTTGTTGAACCTTGAAACCGGCGGAAGAATTTTGGTGATTGCCGTACCGGCGGCCGGGATCGCTCCGTCCCGGAACGCATAGTCAACAAAGGCCTTGGTCTCGTCGGCATTGAGCCCTTCATCCACGATGATCCGGTCAAGCTCCTCAGCCTTTTTGGCGGCAATGAAGGTGACCCATTCCGCATCGACCTTGGCTTTTGTGGAGACGGAATCCACAAACTGCTCGATGAGGTCTTTCTTGTTGCGCAAGCTTGGGCTGGCATTGATCGCACGATCGATGGCGGCCCGGATCTCCTTGTCTTCACCCGAACCTTTCTTCTTCAGGTACTTCTCGACCAGCATCAGGATGTAATCAACGTTGATTTCGACCTGCTTGATCAACTCGATCTCGAACACCACGTCATCGTTGATCGACTCCTTCTCCGCCTCCGATACACTACGGAATTCGGCGTACAGGTTGAGATACAGGCTCTGGTAATCCTGGAAATCCCGTTCGCTCAGGATTTCGTTGCCTGCGAAATCGTCGAATGCCGTGAGAATGTTTTTCAGCCGCAAAATCGAGCCAAAGAGCTTGATAAACGCCTTCTGCGCCGCTTCGCCGACGATGGCCTGGCCGAGCGGAAACTTCTCTGCCAACTCTTCGATCCGCTTCTGATACTCCTTGTAGTACTCGGCGTAAGGCTTCAGCAGGACAATGCCCTTGGCATCCTTGTTACCAAAGAGGGCCAGGGCGTCGTTGGTTTCCTGTTCGAGATCACGGAAGGAAATGATGTTGCCGTAGGTCTTGACCGAATTGAGGATGCGGTTGGTGCGCGAATAGGCCTGAATCAGCCCGTGGGCACGCAGGTTCTTGTCTGCCCAGAGGGTGTTGAGCGTGGTGGCATCGAAGCCGGTCAGGAACATATTGACCACGATCACCAAATCCAGCTCACGTTTCTTCAGGCGCTGAGACAAGTCCTTGTAGTAGTTCTGAAACTTGTCTGCCGAGGTGTCGAAGCTCGTGCCGAACAGGGCGTTGTAGTCTTTGATTGCGGCGTCCAGAAAGTCGCGCGAGCTTTGATCCAGCCCCTCTAGTTCGAACTCCTCCTCGCTCAGCAGGCCATCGGTTTCTTCCTCGTTGGCGGCAAAGCTGTAGATCAGGCCCACCTTGAGACGTCGCGCGTGCGGCAGTTCTTTTTCCTGCTCGGCGAACGTGGCGTAGTAGCGTTTGGCAGCGTCGATAGAGGCCGTGGCGAACAGCGAGTTGAACCCGATCAGACGCTTGCCATCATGGCTGTAGCTGGCATTTCGTTTGGTTTTCTGGTCGAAGTGCTCGCGGATATAGTTCACAACCTGCGTGATGCGCTCTGAGGCCAGTAGCGCCCGCTCCGTATCAATGGCAGACACCTTTTTGTCCTTGATGCTTGACGATGCCTTGATCGTGTTGATGTAGTCGATGCGGAATGGTAGCACGTTCTTGTCGTTGATGGCATCAACAATTGTGTAGGTGTGCAGCTTATCGCCAAAGGCCTGCTCAGTGGTGCGCCTTAGCGGATTACCCGTAGTGCCAGCGTTTTCGGCGAAAATCGGCGTGCCGGTGAAACCGAACAG
The DNA here is from genome assembly GCA_009684515.1 of Geobacter sp. Classification (GTDB taxonomy): domain Bacteria; phylum Desulfobacterota; class Desulfuromonadia; order Geobacterales; family Pseudopelobacteraceae; genus JACRCG01. The sequence goes on along the minus strand of WKKS01000004.1, from coordinate 312,173 downwards.
GTGGTAGCGCTTGAAGACCCGGGTGATTTCGGCATGCATGTCGCCGAACTGGCTGCGATGGCATTCATCGAAAATCACCACCACATGCTGGTCATACACCGAATGCCTCTTGTTCTTGACAACGAAGCGGGAAAGCTTCTGGATGGTAGTGATGATAATGCGCGCGTTCGGGTCTTCCAGCTGCCGTTGCAGCACCGCTGTCGAGGTATTGGAGTTGGCCGCCCCTTTCTCAAAGCGCTCATACTCCTTCATGGTCTGGTAGTCCAGATCCTTACGATCCACCACGAACAGCACCATGTCGATCTCCGGCAGCCCCCTCGCCAGCTGCGCCGCCTTAAAACTGGTCAGCGTTTTTCCCGAGCCAGTGGTGTGCCAGATGTAACCGCCCGCAGCGGTGGAGCCCAGTTTCCGGTGGTTGGTGCTGGTCGCGATGCGTTGCAGAATCTGTTCAGCCGCCACGATTTGATAGGGCCGCATCACCAGAAGCTTGCGGTCCACGTCGAACACGCAGTAGCGGGTCAGGATGTTCAGCAGCGTATGCTTGGCGAAAAAGGTCTTGGCGAAGCCGGTCAGCTCCGTGATGGGCTGATTCTTTGCGTCGGCCCACCAACTGGTAAAGGAAAAGCTGTTGGAGGTCTTCTGTCGCGAGCGTTTGCTCCGCTGTTCGGCCAGATGGCCGTCGCGCACTGTATTACTGTAGTACTTGGTCAGCGTGCCGTTGCTGATCACGAACAGCTGCACGTACTCGAAGAGACCGGAGCCCGCCCAGAAACTGTCGCGCTGGTAGCGGTTGATCTGGTTAAATGCCTCACGAATGTCCACGCCCCGGCGTTTCAACTCCACATGCACCATCGGCAGGCCGTTGACCAGCACCGTCACGTCGTAGCGGTTGGCCCGAGCACCCTCCACCTCGTACTGGTTGATGACCTGCAGGCTGTTGTTGTGGATATGCTGCTTGTCGATCAGGTAGATGTTCTTGACAGTGCCATCGTCGCGCTTGAGCACCTGAATATGATCTTCCTGGATGCGCGTGGTCTTTTCCACAATGCCGTCATTGGCGCCGGCAATGCAGGTGGTGAAAAAACGATCCCATTCGGCGTCGGAAAAAGCGATCTTGTTGAGCCGCTCCAGCAGACGGCGCAGATTGGTGGTTAGATCGGCCTCCGAGGTGATCGGCAGGTATTCATAGGCCTGCAGCTGCAATTGCTTGATGAAAGCTTTTTCCAGCTCGGCCTCGGACTGGTAGGCCGTCTCCCGGACCCTGTCAGGGAGGAATTCGGCGACGACCGTGCTTTCGTTTGAAAGCGCAATTGGTTCGATGCGGTACGGCGTGAGGTCTTCGCTCATAATACACCTTCTTGATTCTGGTTCACACGAAGGCACGAAGACACGAAGTTCTGTTTGCCATTGACGATTCTCTGGCAGCCTTCTTTGAAGGTGGCGGCACCAAAATTAATCAGCAGCCCGAGCGGAAGATTCAGCAGTCGAAGGTAGGTCAAAACTTGTTTGGAATGAACAGGGGCCAGTTTTTCAACAGATTTCAGTTCAACAAGAAGAAGATCTTCCACGATCAGATCGGCTCTGAATCCTTCGTCGATGCGTAATCCCATTAATTCAATCGGAATGGACTGCTGCCGAGTTACCTTAAGCCCCTTTTCCCGAAGCAGTTTTTCCAGTACAGCCTCATACACCGATTCGAGCAGCCCAGGCCCAACCTCAACATGCATCCGGTATGCACAATCAACCACAATCCGGGATAATTCTTCTTTGTCCATTGTCTTCCTCTCTCTTTTCACACGAAGGCACGAAGCCACGAAGAAAAGCAAAAAATAGGCAATACAAAAAAATGCTTCTCTTGGTTTTTTCGTGCCTTCGTGTCTTCGTGTGAGAAATTCATGCAGCCTCCCGGAAACTGAGCAAACGGTCGCGGTAGTGCGCGTACTGCTGGCGGCGGGCCTTGATCTCGGCGGGCAGACCGTTGGAGATGTCGTTCACCAGTGCGTCAAACTTGTCGAGGATAGTGACGATGCGCTCCTGTTCATCGAGCGGCGGGAAGGGGATGGCGAGCTTGCCGATGCTATCGCCGGAAAGCCGCTTGACCTTGGCTCGGGCCACGAATTTGTTTTTTTCCGCATGGAAGGCCGCAGTCTGAAAATAATAGGAGACGAACTTCGGGTTCAGCGAATGACGGAATGCGAAACAATCATCGTGAATGGCCACATTTCCATCGCCGAGCCATGCGACAGCCTTGCCGACATCTTCAACCGTCTCCCCGACTCCGGCAATCACAAGGTCGCCCGGCTTGGCGAAGCGCAGTGATGATGCCATGTCCGAACGTACCTGCGAAACCGTCGACATGGTGGCGGTATCATACTGAGTGTAAATGTCGCCATAGTGAATGCATTCGATTCCGTCAGATACATAATCGTCCTTGGTGAAGCGCCGCCCACGAAAGAACTTACCGACTTCGGACATCGTGACCCAGCGAACATTCTGATCTTCGAACGCGAGGAGTGCGTCGCGGTAGTACTTGTACTGCCGCAGGCGCGCCTCCAGCTCCGCCTCCAGCTCCGCCTCCAACTTAGTGAAAGTGTCAAGCACTTTCACGATTTCGCGCTGCACTTCGAGAGGCGGGACGGGGATGCAAAATTTTGAGTACGTTCCGATCCACTGTCGAGCATGATCTTGAGGTGCATAGGTGATCGTTTGCATCGCGTAGTAGGCGTACCTGAGACTTTCGATAGCATCTGGTTTTGGTGTGAGCATCTTCATAGCAGAAGACTTGGCCTTGAATGGAAAATCCACCCACTTAAATGCTGTGGTGAAGTCGTCGAAGATAATGACAGGCTCATTGGTAGACGCCGGATAGATCCCGTCTGTCTCGTCTGTGTAACCGAGGATGAAGGTCTTACCTGCTGTGAGTACCGGCGTCGCGTGGTTGTTGTCATACGCAATCGACTCCACGAGATATTTGCCCGGCTGTTCGTAGTCGAGTAGTTCGCCAACCTCCTTGAACTCCACCCCCTCCGGGCAAAGCTCGGCAATCAACTCATTAATCCGGCTCATGATTTCTTCTTTCCTTCAATCTTGCGCTGCACGGATTTCACATTTTCCAAATAAGCCTTTTCCACCTCGGACGGTTCGACCGTAAGCTGCGCGCGGTATTTGGTGTATTCGGCTTCAGCTTTCTTGATGGCCTGCGGATGGCTGACGCTGCCTGAACCTTCAAGTGTTTTGGCCTCCATGGCCACGATCAGCCGGTCCAGATGCGCCAGCCAGTCTTTCATATAGGTGGGCTCATGGTTCAGGGCGCGAAACTCGGCGGCGTCGAAATACGCCGATACCAGCGTGTTCAGCCGCTTGAGCTCTTTTTCGTCGAGGTAGTTCTTGGCAATGATAATCTCCGCCTTGGTGGGTTTGCTACCGCTAAACGACAGCAGCCCCATGAAAGGCTTGCCAGCGTCGGCGCGGTTGGCAATCACCTCTGCGGCGGTCTGACCGTGGGCGGCGTAGTGCAGTTTATTCTGCACGGTCTTGAAGAACAGCGCAGCTTCTTCGCTCTTGGGGTTGTAGTCCACGCTGGTGGCGTAGAGATCCAGCACCTGCCGGTAGAGCACCTTTTCGCTGGAGCGGATGTCGCGGATACGTTCAAGCAGCTCTTTCCAGTAACGGCCGCCGCCCAGGTTTTTCAAGCGCTCGTCATCCATGGTGAAACCCTTGACGAGGTATTCCCGTAGGCGCTCGGTGGCCCAAATCCGGAATTGGGTGCCTTGCTGCGATTTCACCCTGTAACCGACTGAGATGATTACATCCAGGTTATAGAGATTGGTTGGCTTGGTAGAAAATTCGGAAATTCCGAATTTTCTCACTACCTGCTCCGCAACCAGCTCACCTTCAGCAAAAATATTTTTGATGTGCTCGTTAATGGTCGATTTGGCTTTCCCAAACAAGGCTGCCATCTGGTCCTGGCTTAGCCAGACTGTGTCACCATCAAGGCGCACCTCAATGGTTGGCTCACCGTTGCCGCTCGGATATAGGATAATATCGCCAGAGGGTTTTTCGCTCATGCCTGCGCTCCTTCCAGATCAGCCACGATAGCGTCGATCTGCGTCCGCAACTCCGCCTGCCGTGCTACGATGCGGGCAATCTCGATATTGAGCGCCTTGATGTCCACCGCTTCGCTGGTATCACGCTGCTCAACATAGGAGGATACGGCGATGTTGTAGCCGTTTTCGGCAATGTCGCCGTTGTTCATCAGGCGTGCAAAGTGGTCAATGTTTTTGCGTGCAACGAAGGCATCGAGGATTTTTTTCTGATGGGCACCGGTGAGCTTGTTCTTGTTGCCGCTGCGCACGAATTCACTGCCGGCGTCGATGAACAGAGTGGCGTTATCAAACTTGGACTTCTTCAGCACGATGATGCAGGTGGCAATGGTGGTGCCAAAGAACAGGTCGGGCGGTAGCTGAATCACCGCATCGACATAGTTGTTATCGATCAGGTACTGGCGGATCTTCTGCTCAGCGCCGCCGCGATAGAGCACGCCGGGGAATTCTACGATGGCCGCCGTGCCGTTGACCGCCAGCCAGGAAAGGATGTGCAGGGTGAAGGCCAGGTCAGCCTTGCTCTTGGGGGCTAACACCCCGGCGGGGGCAAAGCGTGGGTCGTTGATCAACAAGGGGTTGGCGTCACCATCCCATTTGATCGAGTACGGCGGATTGGAGACGATGGCTTCGAAAGGCTCATCATCCCAATGCGCCGGATCGGTGAGCGTATCACCGTGGGCGATGTCGAATTTCTCGAAATTGACGTCGTGCAGGAACATGTTGATCCGGCACAGGTTGTAGGTGGTCAGGTTGACCTCTTGGCCGAAAAAGCCCTGGCGCACCTTATCGTGGCCCAGAACCTTGGCGAACTTGAGCAATAGGGAGCCGGAACCGCAGGCAGGGTCGTAGACCTTGTTGACCTCGCTTTTGCCAACTACGGTGATGCGGGCAAGCAGTTCGGAGACCTCCTGCGGGGTGTAGAACTCGCCGCCGGACTTGCCAGCGGTGGAGGCATACATCTGCATCAGGTATTCATATGCGTCGCCGAACAGGTCGATGGTGTTGTGCGAGAAGCCACCGCCATTGCTCAGAGGCAGATCGCCGATGGCGTCGAGCAGCTTCACCAGCTTTTCGTTCCGCCTGGCCACTGTGGGGCCGAGTTTACTTGAGTTGACATCGAGGTCGTCGAACAGTCCCTTGATGTCGTGCTCGCTGTCACTGCCAGTGGCGGAACCTTCGATGTCGGCAAAGATGCGGGAGAGCGTTTCGTTGAGGTTGGCATCAAGTCGCGCCCGCGACCGCACGTTGGCAAACAGGTGTGATGGCAGGATGTAGAAGCCCTTTTCCTTAACTGTTTCTTCGCGGCCAAATTCGGCATCTTCGTCACTCAGCGTGACATAGTCGAAATCCGGACTGCCTGCCTTGCGCTCCTGTTCATTGAGGTAGCTGGTCAGGTTCTCGGAAATGAAGCGGTAGAACAGCATGCCTAGCACATAGGTCTTGAAATCCCAGCCATCCACACTACCGCGTAGATCGTTGGCGATGCGCCAGATGGTTTTGTGCAGCTCCGCGCGTTCGGTTTCTTTGTTGTTGTTCATTTAGCCTGTTCCTGTCCTGACTGAAAAAATAATAACCGGTTGGCGGCTAATTCACTTTTTCAAGCGGAGGTTTTTCCTGACTTTACAGAGTCCTGCTTTTGTGGCAGATCCCGGGCAGATATGTTGTCAGGCTTTTTCCAACTTCCCTTTTAATTGTCCGCAAGCAGCGGAAATATCACCGCCGCGACTGTCGCGGGTAATGACGGTCACGTTGTGGTCGATCAGGTATTTGTGAAAGGTGTCGATAGCGGCCTTGGTGGGAGCTTTGAAATCACAACCTTCATGCTCGTTGAACGGAATCAGGTTGACCTTGTTGGGGATATCGCTGATCAGGCGCAGCAGGCGCTTGGCGTCTGCCAGCGTGTCATTGATGCCGCCCAGCATGACGTACTCGAAGGTCACCTTGCGGCGTCCCGGAAGTGGAAAAGCCTTGCAGGCCTTCAGCAGTTCCCTGATCGGATAGCGGCGGTTGACCGGCATGATCCGGTCGCGCAGTTCGTCGGTAGTGGCGTTCAATGACACTGCCAGATTAACGTTCGGGATCTCGCGACCGAGACGCGCCATCTCCGGCACCAATCCGCAGGTGGAGACCGTCACCCGCCGGTTGGAAAACTGCAGTCCGTTGCCGTCGATCATGATCTGGATCGCCGGGATGACGTTGTCCAGGTTATGGAGCGGTTCGCCCATTCCCATCATGACAATATTGCGGATACCGGCCGCCGATGCCGCCTGCCCGTCCTCGCTGTCATCCCCGTCGTCCAGATCATCGCCAATTACAGGCACATTCGCCGGAAGGGCGGGTGGATTCCGGACCAGATCACGCTCAACGGCCATGATCTGGTTGATGATCTCGGCCGTGGTCAGGTTGCGGGTAAGCTTGTAGGTTCCGGTCAGGCAGAACTCGCACCCCATGGCACAACCGGCCTGGGACGAGATGCAGAGCGTGTTGCGTCCCTCGATCGGGATCAGGACTGATTCGACGCCGTTCCCGTCTCCCAGGTTGAAGAGGTATTTGCGGGTTCCATCGTTACCCTCCTCGACCGCCTCCGGTTCCAGATTGCTGATGCAGGCCGTTTCGGACAGATCCAGCCGCAGATCCTTGGAAATGTTGGTCATCTCATCGAAACTGTGTGCGTCATGCTGGAAGATCCATTTGAAAATCTGGGTGGCGCGAAAACGCTCCTTACCTTTTCCTTTCAGAAAAAGTTCCAGCGCTGGCAGGGTTAAATTCTTCAGATCAATCTTGTCGCTCATTTTTTCTCAGTCTGGCTTTCTGTTGGGGTGATTGGGGCGGCGTCAACCGGTTTTGGCGGCTCGGTCTGCTCCGTCAATGGTTTCTTTTCCGCTCCGGATTCCAAAGGCTTGTCAGGGGTCTCCTGTCTGGCCGAAGAGGTTGAAGTGAATGCCGGCGGCACACTGACGCTCTGGTCAACTTTCTTTTGCATTCCGGCGATGTTCAGTTCCGAGGTCAGCGCCGCCTGATATTCCCCTTCCGTCAGAACACCATTTTTCCTGAGCAGCTTCAGGATCATATCGGAGCGTTTGACGACTTTATGCAGGTTCTTGTAAGGATTGTAAGCCAGGCGCGGGCCGGGCAGCATCGCCGCCAGAAAGGCGCATTCACGCGGGGTGAGTTCGGACGGGGATTTGCCGAAATAGTAGCGCGAACCGTGCCCGATGCCGTAGACCATCGGTCCCAGTTCGACCACGTTCAGGTAAAACTCGATAATGCGCCCCTTGGTCAGTTCCTGCTCCATGCGGTAGGCGAGGTAAATTTCCTTCAGTTTGCGGGTGACGGTTTTTTCGCGGGAGAGGAACAGGTTCTTGGCGGTCTGCTGGGTAATGGTGGAGGCGCCGCGTTTCAGGCTGCGCTTCTCCAGATCATACTTGATGGCGTTCTTGATCGCTTTGACGTCAAAGCCTTCATGCTTGTAAAAGTTGGAGTCTTCCGCCAGGATCACGGCCCATTTCATCTCGGCCGGAATCCGTGATGACGGCGTCCAGTAGCGGTTTTTCGGCCCGACCACAAAGGGATGGTAATCTCCTTGCCAATCTTTGACCTGGATGGTGGTGTTAAACTTCTTGTCGGCCAGGTCGGAGACCGGTGGCGTCAGCGACAGGGATATGGCGATGTATGCCAGATAAGCGGCAATTACCAGAGCGGTGTAAATAATGAATTTTTTCATGGGATGTTACTTTTAGCAGAATATGGCTTTTACTGGAACCAAATTTGTTTTCCGTATTTGCCGTAGCAACATAAAATGCCCCGGATTGCTCCGGGGCATTTTATGTTGCTCAATCTACTGTACTCTTACAGTGTTAACTTACGGACGTGTGGCGACTCCGGTGATGGCGTCTGCCCCAAACCATGCTGCTGCTTTCGGATAGGTTACGGCATTGATGGTGATTGTGCCGTCAAACACGTGGTTGTCAAGCCAGTCGATAGAATCGAAAATCAGGCGTTTGACATAGAAGCGGTTGTGGGCATAGCCACCCGGATCCTCGGTTGGGTAGAATGAGTTCTGGTATGCGCCGTAGGTGTTGACATGGAGAGCGTTGACGTTGGCAGTTGTTGCTCTGACAATCGCGGCGCCGGTGTAGTTGGGTACAACATTGTTGAGGTAATCGAGCAGTAATTGGCCGGCCTGCTGGTAACCCAAAGATTCTTCTTCAAGTTTGGCTGCGTCCATTGCAAAGCCGCCGCTGTGGCAGGTATTGCAAACTGACTGGCTATTGATTGCTGTGATGACTCCGCCGGCATTTTTAGTTACGACTTCATAGGTGTGGCTCTTGGCCGACTTCATGTGGCAGCTGACACAGGGGCCTTCGCCACCTGAAACTCCGATTGTATCGTGGGCGAAGAAAACCGGTTTGGTATAGGAGCGACCGGCGAATTCAAAACCTACATGTGTATTGGCGGCAAACAGGTCGGCTCCGGTTGGTGCGTGGTGACCTTCAAAGCGGGTTGAGCGGGCGGACTGGAAGTTGCCGCGACCACCGTGGCAGACTACGCAGAGATTGGAGTCGCCGATATTGGGCAGTAATACAGGCACCGCTGGAGATGCTCCGTTGACGGTTGCCGGCGCTGCGCCTGCAAATGCGTCAGAGCCGCCGCCAGGAACCAGATCCGGGTCGTAACTGTATTCCAGCGTCTGGGCGCCAACGGCACGGCGGGTCCAGCTGTAATCGTTGTGGCAGGCTGAACACATGATGGTTTCGTTCTTCTTGTTGTTGCTCATGTAGGGAGTGCCAAGGCCATTTGTGAACTTTTTATAGCCGGTCGTAGTGTGGCACTTGGAGCAGGCGTCGCGGCTGGTTGTGGTCCATGGATAATGGGAGTTCACGCTGCTGGCATTGGCGTCACCAGGAACATATTTGGTGTTGCCATGGCCGGAATCGGCCCAATCTCTATTGTACTGGATCAGAGAAGTTGTGTCGTGCGGGTTGTGGCACTGGCGGCACTGTACTCCGGCAGCGTCAGTTTGACTGATGTACTGGGAAGCCAGGCTGGTTGTATAGGTTGCGAAGTGCAACGCACCAAGTTTGACGGTTGTATGGCAGGTGGCGCACTGGGTGTCCTGAACCGCTTTTACAATTGAACCACCGGCAGGATGTCCGCTGTTGGTATGGCAGCTTGGGCAGGCGGCGCCATTTCTGAGGTTGTGGGCCGATTTCTGCCATTCGCTGACAATCGCCACACCTGTCACAGGCGAGATCTTGCTGACTGCATGACATTCAATGCAGGCGGCCGAGGCCTTGAAGGTCTCTGTTTGCGAGCTTCCTTCTTTGCTGCTGGAGCCGCACCCGGCGAGTGCAAGCAGGGACAGAGCTGACAGACTTAACAATAACTTACTTTTCATAACTCTTCTCCTTTACGTTGCTTTGAAATTAGTGGCAAACCCTGCATGTTTTGTTGTTGCGGTTATCAGTTTTGAAACCCCTTGGATGCGGACTCACCTTTGCGCCCTTCGTAGCGCTGTGGCATTGCAGGCAAACATCTCCGTCGGCGTGGCAAGCCTGGCAAGACTGGAGATTCCTGCGAGCTTCGCTGGCGTGTTCGCTTGACCAGATGAAGCTTTGGGTTTCACCGCTCCTCAGATGCGATTTAATACGCAGTGAACCTTTTGGGAAGCGGCTGTGGCACGAGTTGCAGAAGGATTTCGCTTCGTGGCAGCGATAGCATTGCTGTGGGTTATCCTGGGCCTTCATGGGGTGAATGCTGATGAAATCACTGCGATGGCTCTTGGGTTTGGAATCGCGCCCGAAGTTTTCCTTCGCCAGATCGTCACCATTTCCACCACCCTGATGGCAGTCGAGACACCATTTTTGCTCATGGCACTGACTGCAGTTGTTTCCGGCCTTGCCTGCCAGCACACGATGGCCGCGTATAAAATCGGTATCGTGATTTGGAGCTATGCCTTCGGTTTTGTGACAGTCATTGCACTCTTTGATTTCCATCCTGGCATATTCTTTGTGCGACATCTTTTCTGCGTACGACAGCTGCTGGAGATACACCAGGGCGCATCCCAGAAGCGCAAATATGAAAAATAATTTTTTCACTGATGTTCCTCCTTTCTAAAAGTCATAGTTGAATGCCAAACGTCCCTGCCAGTCGCTCTTGTAGCGGGCATTAACGTCATCCTCTATCCGGACTGAGGCGGACATGTTCTGCGCCAGTTTGTACTTGGCGGCTGCCCAAAACTTGCGAGCGGTTTCTTCGCCGGTCACACGATCGCGCTCGTAGACATCGAAATGCATGCCGGCCGCCAGTTCCAATGGCTTGATCGGCTCGTAGATAATTTCGGCAATACCGCCATTGAGCCTTCCGCCGTAACCACTGCGGTGGTCATAGTTCAGGTTCAGCTGGACGTGCTCAACGGGACGGATGCGACAGCCCACTTCAATTACATCAGCTCCCGCGCCTTCGTAATCCTGTATGCTGTAACCGGCATTAAGCGATATCATGTTGTTGAGTATGTAGTCAGCGCGGAAGACGCCTTCCTGGTAGCGGTTGACCGCAAAGACCGAGTAAATCGAAGTTGCATCGAATGTCGGATAGCTCTGGTACCACTCACCGGTGAAAATGAGATTGGAAGAGGGGAAATATTTAATCCCGGCCAGAACCTCGCTAAACGATTCGCTGACGATGTCGAAACGGGTGTTGCCATATAGTTTGACCGAATTAAAGAGATACTGTTTCAAGTCGGCTCCAACCTGGTTTCTGGCGATGCCGTCCTTGTCAAGTTTCATGAAATAGCTTAATTCGGCGTCTGTACCTTTGATGCCGGCAAGATAGGCTGCTGCTCCAAAGGCGAAATCCTGTGAACGGGTGCCTTCTCCGTTCAAATCAAAAAAAACATTTCGTCCGCCCATTACAGAGAAAGCGACCGGCCCCACTTTTTTTAGTTCGATCTGGCCACCATCAATCAGGGCGCTTCCTGCAGCGTAGTTGACGTACTGGCGCCCAATACGAAGGTCAACCTTGTCAAACAGGTCGCGATAATCTCCGTACAGATAATAGAGTCTTCCATTGAGTCCTTCACCATTGCGAACATCCTGGCTGATGCGGCCATAACCATGAATCGACAATTTGCCATCTTTGTCCAACTTGGTTACCGACAGATTGAGAGACTCGGTGAACTCAGCCTGTTTCTTCTCTGTAAAAACGTCATTAAACCACAAAAACTGGGTGGAGCTTCTGCCATGTACCTCTGCTGACCAAGCTGTTGTCGAAGTCAACATCAGTGCCAAACCGGTCAGCAGGCAGAAAATTCTTTTACGTGCCATCAGAAACCTCCTTTCATGTAATTAAACAGCTTGCGGACAATTAACCTCCCGACGACCTGTTCACCACCTTTCTTGTTAAATTGCAGCCCCTTAATAAAATATTCCGTGATAAGTTAATCCTTCAATTTGTTGCCTGCTGACTGCTTCAACTGAACCTCTATACCCCAATTCCAGGTCATGTCAAATTTTACAATTAAATAATTCTAAAACAAATGCGGTGAAGTGGTTCTGCGCTGTTTGACCGAACTAAAAATATTTTATGGTGATATGGCGTCGAGGCCGTATTCTGGCGATATGCGTCCACCACGCAGATTCAAGATCAAAAGTCTCGGTAATACAGTGTGTTTTGGTAAAGCCGCTCTGGATGGCCGTTTCAGGGCAGGCTGTTTTCCTGGACGAACGTTTATATGAAGCATAAAGCGGGCCATTAATGAGAGATATTATCAAGGCAAAAAAAGAGACGCGACCTGATGGGTCGCGTCTCTTTTTTTGTTCTGCCGCCGTCTTTACAGACGGGTACTGGTTCCGGATTATTTTGCGTGTTTGGCCAGGTAGGAGGCAACCCCTTCGGCGGTCGGTTTCATGGCTTCTTCACCCTCCTGCCAGTTGGCGGGGCAAACTTCACCATGGGTATCCGAGAACTGAACCGCATCCACCATCCGTAGCGCTTCGACAACGCTTCTGCCCAGCGGCAGGTCGTTGATGATGCAGTGGCGGACCTTGCCGGTCGGATCGATCAGGAACAATCCGCGCAGGGCGACCGAGCCGTTGAAAAGGATGCCGTAGGATTTGGCGATTTCCTTGTTCAGGTCCTGTACCAGCGGATACTGGATGTTGCCGATTCCGCCGTTTTCGATCGGTGTGTTTTTCCAGGCCAGGTGGGTGAACTTTGAGTCAACCGACACGCCGATCACTTCGCAGTTCTTGGCTTTGAAGTCATTGACCCGTTTGTCGAACGCCAGAATTTCCGAAGGGCAGACAAAGGTGAAGTCGAGCGGGTAGAAGAAAAGCAGGACATATTTGCCCTTGAAACCGGAGAGGGTGATGTTTCCGAAAGTATTGTCAGGCATGACCGCTTCTGCTGTAAAATCAGGCGCTTGCTGTGTTACCAGAGTTGTAAGGCACATTGGATGATCTCCTTTTGAGTGAAAGTAACATTTAATGTTTATCTAATACCAGCCAATCATTGACTTGTCAATAGGATAAAAATACTCTTTTAGTCCTATTTACAGGTAAGGGGTAAAAAGATGGAAAAAGCTGTCCCTGATTTTGACCGGCAGAGGCCGGTTTTTGATCTCGTTCAATGTTATTTCCCGGCTCTGGAGGATGGCGTGTTCGAAATGCCTTCTGACGCCGGAGGCGAATTCGGAATCGAGTACGCTCAGATTGAGCTCGAAGTTTAAGCGCAGGCTGCGGGTGTCCAGATTGGCCGATCCGATCAACGACCAGATTTCGTCTACCAGCAGAAGTTTGCTGTGCACAAAGGGGGGCGGTTGGTAATAAACTTTGATTCCGTTGACCAGCAGTTCCTCCAGCAGGGCCTGGCTGGCCCATTGGACAAAGGGGAGGTTATTCAGCCCGGGCAGGACGATGCGAATCTGAACGCCTCGCAATGCTGCGGTGATCAGGGAGGCGATCATTGAGCGCTCCGGTATGAAATAGGGGGTCATGATACTGACGGAGCGTGCTGAGCAGGAGAGGGCGCCCATGATGATCTGTTCCAGTTTGCGGAAATCCTTGTCGGGGCCGTCGCTGATGCTGCGCACCATGGCGTTTCCGGCCGGTTCGAGAATCGGGAAAAAGATCGGCAAATCCAGCTTTGCACCGGTGACGAAAAACCAGTCTTCCAGAAATGAACGCTGCAGATCCGCCACCACCGGCCCCTGTACCGAAAAATGAATATCCAGCATGGCCTGGGCAGGGTTGGTTTCTGACAAAAGGTGACGCCCGCGGATGTTCATCCCTCCGGTGAATGCTTCGCGCCCGTCCACCACCATCAGTTTACGGTGATTGCGAAGGTTGATGTAGGCTCCGTGGCGGAGCGGGAGGTAGCGGGCCAGGCGGACCTGTGAACCGTGAAATGCTTTGGTGGGGGAAATGCGGCTGTATTTCTCACCCAGGGCGTCTATCAGTACCCGTACCTCAACGCCGCGGTCGGCAGCAGCTATGAGATGCTCAACAAAATCGCCGCCGATTCCTTCCGCATCGAAAATATAGCTGGAAAGGTTGATGGTTTCCTCGGCCCGCCTGATGGCCACCAGCATGGCCGGATAAGCGTTGTCGCCGTTTTCGAGCATCACAATGCGGTTGCCGTTACGGAGCGGTGTCGTGACGACCCGGTCAGACAGAACGCGCAGATCGTGCAGATGAGCCGCAGCTGCCGGTAACGGCAACCCTGCGCCGGACTGTTCCTCCAGCGGGTAGATATCGGTGCCGCTGATGCGGCGGCCACTTTCCTGCCAGTTGCGGGCCCTGCGCGAGATGCGGTTAATGCCGAGGCACCAGTACAGAAAGGGACCGATCAGCGGCAGGGTCAGGCTGAGGCTGATCCACCCCAGGGCCGAGCGGGAGTCGCGCTTGTAAAGCAGAGCATGACCGGCGGCCGTCAGAGAGATCAGCATGGTTCCGGCAATAATCAGTGCGAAGAGGTGGTCCAAAATCAGCCCAGGTCTACCTGGATTTCCTCACCATTCAGTTGGACCGGAAAGGTTGTCAAGACAAACTCGGGATGATCCGGGCATTTGCCGTCGGTCAGGTTAAAGCGGTAGCCATGTCTCGGGCAGGAGATATAACCATCCTTGACGACGGCCGCGCCCAGCGGGCTCCCCTGGTGCGGACATTCGTTCTCCACGGCAAAGATGGTGCCTTTGACATTGATAAGCAGGACCTCTTTGCCGGAAACCGTAACAACTTTTTTGCCGAAATTCGGGACCTCGCTGATCTTTGCGGCTGTTTGCATGTTGTCTCCTCCCATACAAGAATATAAGAAAGTACAAACCTACCCGATAATGCCATCTTACGTCAAATCAGTTTCTATTCATGCTGCATATTTTTTCAGCAGAAGTGTTCCTTCAATGATTTGAGCTGTTATTGCACGATTCTGCCCGATATCTGCTTAATTAAGCCGGATAACCTGCTTAAAAATTAATCCGTTAAGTTCATTGGATGCGTTCCATAGAGCTGTAAAATGTCATAAAACGGCATAAGTATTTGTATTTAAATGGCATTTAAAATATGGCACGCTCTATGCTAAGTATCGATGCAAAGCGGTACAACTACTCTACAGAACGTGCAGCGATGGGACCAATGAAGCTTTCATCTGATCACCGTTCGAAATCAACGATGAAAAGGAGAGGAAAGATGAAATTCAGTAAAATTGTGGTGGCAGCATCGGCAATCGTGGCTTTGGCAAGTAGTGTGGCAATGGCAACTCCTTCAACCCAGATTTGGATTCCATCGACCGATGTCAAGGGTTTCAAGGAAGTCAACCTGGGTATCGACAATTACATCCGTTTCTCGGATGCAGCCGATGCCGGCGCCAATACCTACGATTTAGGTGTAACCGTTGGTGTGCTCCCTTTTGAAAAATTCAAACTCGAAGTTGGCGTTGACTATATGACAGACAATCTGGGTTCAGGTTCCACAATGGCCCAGCACCCGATCTACTTCAATTTCAAAGGCGGAGTGCCTGAAGATGCCTTCTTCCAGGGAATGCCTGCTGTAGCGGCCGGTATGTTTGGTATCGGTACTTTCGACCGTGGAACCAACGGCAACACCATGGGAAACGTCGCTTACGGATTGATTGCTAAAACATTCCCGGTAATCGGCCGCATTTCGGTCGGCGGTTACAACGGCGCAGAGAAGAATCTTGGTTCAAACACCAGCAGCGGTGTTCTGGCATCATGGGATCGCACCATGAGTGAAATCTCCGATAAACTCTGGCTGGCTGTCGATTACCAGGGTGGCAACAACGCACTTGGGGCTCTCAGTGTTGGCGGTTCCTGGGCATTTTCCAAGCAGGTTTCCCTGCTTGTGGGCGCAGACTTCTTCAACCCCTTTTTCAACCCGCGCGGCGCTTCGCTTCCGGGCGGAAAACCGACTTTCACCACTCAGCTCGACATCAACTTCTAGGCTGTCCCTCCTTCAATCCGGGGATGGTTGGGGTGCCTCCCATCCCCGTCTTTTTCAAGGAGTTTAACCATACACGCACACAAGGAGGTAGGCGCAATGAAACTCATCGAAGCGATAATCAAACCGTTCAAGCTTGACGAAGTAAAGGATGCTCTTAACGAGATCGGTATCGAAGGCATAACAGTAAGTGAAGTCAAAGGATTCGGCCGCCAGAAAGGTCACACAGAGTTGTACCGCGGCGCTGAATACGTGGTCGATTTCATTCCCAAGATAAAAATGGAAATTGCGGTAAGTGATGATCTTGTCGGCAAGGTTGTGGAGACGATCCAGAACGTGGCCAAGACCGGCCGTATCGGAGACGGCAAGATATTCATCATACCATTGGAAGAGGCGGTCCGGATCAGGACCGGTGAAAAAGGCTCCGACGCGATCTAATAAAGACGTGACAACTTACTGGAGGATACTCATGAAATTCAAACTATACCTTGCATCAATAATGCTGCTCCTGATGGCCGGCCTGATTCCGGTTTCCGCCATGGCTGAAGAAAAGAAAGACGCCGCTCCCGCAGCTGCCGCTACGGCTCCTGCCGCAACCCCTGCCGCTGCTCCGGCCGCAGACGCTGCCAAACCGGCTGATGCCGCTAAACCGGCTGATGCTGCCAAACCGGCTGATGCTGCCGCCCCTGCCGCTGCACCGGCCAATCCGGCTGCGGTTTTCAATGGCGCAGATACGGCCTGGATGCTGATGTCAGCAGCACTGGTACTTTTTATGGTACCAGGTCTGGCGCTCTTCTACGGCGGCATGGTCCGTTCCAAAAACGTACTTTCGACAATGATGCACTCCTTTGTGGCCATGGGAATCGTCGGAGTCCAGTGGGTAGTTGTCGGTTATACGCTCTCCTTTGGTGATGATATGGGTGGCGGATTCCTGGGCAAGATGAACAAATTCATGCTTAGCGGCATCACCCCTGACACGCTGTTCCAGTTCGTAGCAACATCGGCCAACGCCATCCCGGAGTACGTCTTCGTAATGTTCCAGGGAATGTTCGCCATCATCACCATCGCACTGATCTCAGGCGCTCTGGCTGAACGAATCAAGTTCTCCGCATACTGTGTTTTTGCACTGGTCTGGACTACACTGGTCTACGATCCGATCTGTCACTGGGTCTGGGGGCCAAGCGGCTGGCTGCTCGGTAAGGGCGCACTCGACTTTGCTGGCGGTACCGTTGTCCACCTTTCCTCAGGTATATCTGCCCTGGCGGTTCTGATCTTCCTCGGCAAGCGTCATGGTTTCCCCAACGAGCGGATGGCTCCCCACAATCTGCCATTGACCCTGCTGGGAGTCGGTATCCTCTGGTTCGGTTGGTTCGGTTTCAATGCCGGTAGTGCGGTGGCAGCCAACGGCACTGCAGCTCTGGCCTTCACCACCACCACCGTTGCTCCGGCCGCCGCCGGTCTTTCCTGGATGATCGCAGAATGGATCCACTCCGGCAAGCCGAGCGCTCTCGGATTCGGTTCCGGTGTTGTTGCCGGTCTGGTTGGTATTACTCCGGCCGCCGGTCTGGTTACCCCGGGCGCTGCCATTATTCTCGGCGCTGCTGTAGGCGTGGTCTGCTACCTGGCCATCCTGGTCAAGGCAAAACTCAAGTATGACGATTCACTGGATGCCTTCGGCGTACATGGTGTTGGGGGAACCTTCGGCGCAATCGCCACCGGTGTTCTGGCAACAGTCGGTGCCAAGGGACTGATCGCCGGCGAGCCGAAACAGGTTCTTACACAGATCATTGCCATTGCCGCTGCCGGCGCCTACGCCTTCATCGTAACCATAGTAATCGCCTTCGTTCTTGACAAAACCATCGGTCTGCGGGTCGAGAAGGAAGACGAGATCATGGGCCTCGACCAGACCCAGCATTCAGAATCAGGCTACAACATGTAATCCCGGTTCAACCAGTATTCAAACCACAGGAAGCCGCCCAGATTGTGGGCGGCTTCTTTCCGTAACCGGCAACATAGATCTGGAGCAAGTATGACCACACCGGCAGACATGCATAGCAGTGGCGCTATCAGCAAAGAACTGTTCCGGCAGATGGCCTATAACGAGAAGATGGCCGAACTCGGACGGATCTCAGCAGGTGTAGTGCATGAGCTGAACGCACCACTCTCCTTGATAACATCTGCGGCGCAGATGATTTTAAGGGAGGATGACGTACCGGAATTTGTGCGGGAGATGGTTGCCCGTATCAGTTCCGAGGCACATCGCCTGTCCCAGTTGACCCGTGGGCTGTTGAATTTCAGTGGGCACGACGAAGTTGGCGGTGAGTCTGATGTTAATCTGACAATTGACTTCGTGCTGGACTTTGTGGGCTTTGAAGCTGCCCAGCGTGCGGTCTTGGTTTCCCGGCAGCTGGACTACAGCCTGCCGGCAATCAGCATCAACAGCAATTCCCTGAAACAGATCCTGCTTAACCTGGTCATGAATGCACTGCAGGCGATGGAACAGGACGGGGGCACTCTGTTGGTCCAGTCGCATTTGACAACAGATGGCAGGGTGCGAATGGCGATTACGGACAGTGGTCCCGGAATCCCTGAAGCTACGCTTTCAAGAATATTCGAACCATACTTCACCACCAAGATGGAAGGCGAGGGGACAGGATTGGGGTTGTTTGTGACAAAGACACTGGTGGAACAGGATGGCGGCAAGATTGAGGTTGTCAGCCATCCCGGGCAGGGAGCCTGTTTCAGCATCACATTTGACGCTTTGGAGTAGGCGTGATCAAAAAAACGAAAATTAAAAGGGCGCTAACCCACTATCCGGGAAAGCGCCCTTTTTCTGTCATGTGACAGAATCTTATGCCGGTTCTTTCAGTTTTTCTTCCAGCAACGGGTAGATGACAACCTTCAGCTTGCCTTTGCCCCACAGGCCGATTTTCTTGGCTGCCGCTCGGGAAAGGTCGATGAAGTGATAGGCTTTTGATGCGCAACGATCAGTGATTGTGACGTGGACTTCCTGCTTGGTTTCCGGGTTCAAGACCCGCACGACCGTCCCGAGTGGCAGGCTTTCGTGTGCGGCGGTCAATTTGTCAGGATTGTAGCGATGTCCGGAAGCCGTCTGACGCCCCTCAAACCTGTTTGCATAGTAGGTCGCCACCGCATCCACCGATTCGAGCGGACTGCTCTTCAGAAGCAGCTCCTCCAGAACCGAAGGCTGCTGCTTTGTGAGCTCTCCCAGCGCTTGCTCTTCCACCGCCCGGGCCGGAGTTACCGGCAAGAACAGTGCCGCTGCGACAACAGACAACGCTATAGTATTGAAAAACTGATGCTTCATGCGGTCCCTTATACCACGCTAGAGTGTCATGGTCAAGTTTTGTGCAGATATTCGCAGATTCCTTCCTTGAAGCCGCGCGGACTGAAACCGAATGTTTTTTGCCAGGAACCATCACAGACGCTCTCCTCCAGCAGCATTTGCAACTGGTCCATGGTGATTGGAAAGAGCGGGATGTTCTGCATCACCGGAATGATCAGCTTCATCAGCCCCAGCGGTGCATGGGGTTTAAAAGGTTTGGATTTCCCCATGGCGTTAGCGACCGTATCCAGCAGATCCTCATAACGCAGGCTGTCGTTGCCGCACAGTTCATAGGCATGACCGACAGTTTCAGGCATTTCCAGAGCCAGCGCAAAGCAGCGCGCCACATCATCGGCATGGATCGGCTGCATCCGGTACTGCCCGCTACCGATGACCGGCATGACCGGGGCCAGCCGCAATTGGGACGCCAGCATATTGATAAATGAATCTTTCGGGCCGAAGATCAGCGAAGGTCGAAAGACCGTCCACTCCAGATTGGAGCTGCGTACCAGCTGCTCAGCCTGCCACTTGCTTTTGTGATAATCGGATACCGCCGTCGAACGGGTTCCCAGGGCTGACATCTGCAGAAAACGGCGTGCGCCACCTTTCTGCGCTGCGGCCAGCATGTTGGCGGTTGCTTCCACATGCAGCTTCTTGTAAGTGACATTTTTGTACGCAAACTCCCGGATGATCCCGACCAGATTGATAACCGCGTCGCATCCGGCCGCGGCCTGCTCGAATGTCTCCAGGCGGGTCACATCCCCCACGACCTGATCAACTCCTTCGACACTCCGTTTGCGGCGATGGGTCAGCAATCTCAGCTGGTGCCCCCTGCCAAGCAACTCGCGCACCAGATGACCGCCGACAAAGCCGGTCGCTCCGCTGATAAAAATTTTCATGGCGTCCTCCGTCTCATCATATCATGTCGCATAGATGGTAATGAGCTGATTATACCAGAACTTGCCGCATGACCGCCCAGAAAAAGGGGAGAGATTTCTCTCTCCCCCGATCACAGGCCGCACAGTATGCAGGTGAAACTCCAATAAATGCCCTAATTGTTGTCATCCCCTCTCAGATCATTACAGATGCAGACCGCCCACGGCAGCGACCAGGCGTGATGGTAGCCGCCGTTCCAGCCGTCGCTCCAGGTTTTGTCCTGGGCATAGAGCTGGAAAGTGTAGCCGCAGCACTCACCGCGCTTGAGCGAGAAGCCGGCCGGGATGCTGTAATGCTCGCTGGCCGGGATGCTCGCCGCACAGACGGCGTCGAAGGCCCGCAGGTCGAGCTGGGTCAGAAGTCCGGCCATCTTTGCCGGTACCGGAGGAGGAACCGGACATCCGCCGACGGCCGGCAGAGGCTCGCAGCGGGTGCCGGGGTCGCCGACCCTCTGGATCCCGATCAGCGGGTTGGCGCCATAGGTGACCAGATCCGGTGTGATCGGCACCACCAGGCTTGGCCCGCCCTGGCGGGTGATGACCAGGTTGTAGTAGTCGAAGTTGTTGCTGGGGTAGGTCGGGTCGCTTTCGTCGATATACTCATCGTAGGCGATGCCGGACAGACCGCGCGGCCAGGGAACTCCGCAGGGTGCCCCTCCCGGAACGAACTGGGAGAGTTTCAGGTCCGAGCAGCCCGGAAGCCCCTCGATGCCGCTGAACTCCACCGAGATCGGCTTGTTGTCGAACCAGAGTTGCTGGGTATCGTAGACCAGGTTGCCGAGGGTGTCCTCCACCTGCAGCAGCAGGGTGTATTTGCCGCTTCGGCAGCGGTGATGTTCATCGGGACAGCCTGCTGTGTTGTTGACGCCGACCGGCAGGAGCCCGCCGCTGTTGAAGCAGAAGTCCTGCAGTTTCCAGATTTTGAAGGGCGAACCAAACAGGTCGATTTCAGTCTCGACAAAGTGGGTGGTGAGCGCCCGCTCGATCAGCTGGTTCCATGGCGCGCGTTTCTGCGACTCGACGGCAGGGTTGGCATCGGTGTAACAGGTCGGGCCGTAGGGGACCAGCAGCGAGCCGGTGAAATCGGCCGGATTGAAGCCGACCTCGCCCGGTCCGGGCAGCCATTCCAGCCCGAAACGGAGATCAAAACACTTGATCTTGCGATTGTTGCATTCGCCCACAAAAGCGCTCCCCTTGACCGTCACGCAGCCGCCGACCGGTACGACGATGCCGCCCGGATTGGTATTGACGATCGGCGAAGTGGAGACGAAGGGACCCAATGGTGTCTGCACCGGCGCATTGGCGACCCGATCGATCCAGACCAGGCGCTTGAAGAGGCTGAACTGTGTGCAGTGACAGCAGCGGGGTGCGTTGGGCAGTGACGAATAGACGCACAGCCTGATCTCATAGGAGCCGGCCGGCAGCGCCGTTGTGTTGAGCCATCCCAGGGTTCCCGCCACCATCGGAACAGTGCCGGTTGCGCCTCCGCCGGGATAGATGATCCCGAGCGATTGCCAGTTGCTGTTGTCTTCGCACGGGTCACCTTCGACTTTGCGCCATTCCAGGGTGTAATGATGGAAAAAGCCGCCGGTGGCGGTGCCGACGATCTCCACTACCAGACCCCCGCCGCCCGATTTGGGACTCTCCTCGGTGCAGCCGTGCGGTTTGGTAAGGTTGCAGGTCAGCGGTTTGAAGCATTCACGCAGACAGATGAAGTAGCGCAGGAGGCACCTGACCGCTTCCAGCAGGTTCCGTGAACGGGCCAGACACCAGCCGAACCGGATGGCACAGAGACACCAGCAGCGACAGAACCAGAAGCGCGGGTCCTGGCGGAACTTCTCGTACACCTCCCGCCCGAAGAGGAGCGGCGCACGTTCGATGGTCAGGAACTGGCTGATCAGGTTGCCGGACTCGCTGAGCCCTTCGTCGCAGCCGATTTTGCCGGAAATGGTATCGTCGGCGGTTTCAAAGGAGCTGTCCAGGCTCGCCAGCTGTCTGGCCAGATATGGTTTGTAGACCTCCGCGAAGGCCTTGACCAGTTGCCGGAAATCCTGCCGTTCTTCCTCTGTCAGGATGCGCCCGGTCGGATCATTGCCGACCGAGGCGCGCACGCAGAGCCAGAAGCGGTAGAGGTAGTAGACCGCGGCGCGCCAGCTCCTGGCCCGATAGAGAAGCCAGCCGAAGATGTAGCAGCAGAGCAGATGCTTCTGACACCAGCGCCACTGATCCACCGGGCCAAGCTGCTCGATGGCGCTGGCCGGCAGGATTCGCAATAAAACCTTCTCATCGGCCAGCCGGGTGAAAAGACGATTCGCCAGAGCCAGCTCATCTTCACAGGAAGGGGCGCTATTGAGAGCCTCCTTTTGCAGCTCTTCCGGCGACTGGGATCGTTTCAGCTCTTCTTCGAGAAGCGGGCGATAGGCGTTGAGAAGCTCTTTCAGAACAATCTGGAAATTTTCCTTGTCCACATCGTCGGGCAGCAGCCCGGCCGCAAAAGCGGCTTCCATTGTTTCAATCGGTTTCTTTGCCATTTTTTTATCTCCTTTCGTCGCGGAATGTTGATCTGTTGGTAAGCTCCGATTTGGAGTAAGTTAACAATAGGGCATTCCAGGAGTATGGCAAGAGTACTAACGGTTAAATAATTTTAGCTACTTAAGTATTAATACCGCCGGAAATGACGCTTGAGAATGTACGCGGGCAGGTCTGCCTGCATGGCATGATCTTTCGAGCGGAATGGCTGGGAGTTACTGCGAAAGGGGAGAGGCGAAGGTGAGGGCCAACGGGACGAGCTGGGAGCGGCAGGTCACATTGACCTTTCTGAAAATGCGGTTCAGGTGTGCTTTGACGGTTTGTTCGCTGATACTGAGTTTTTCTGCGATTTCCCTGTTCTTGCGTCCTGCGGCCACGAGCAGTACGACATCGCGCTCCTTTTTGCTCAATGTCTCATGGGCTGGCGCTTTGATCTGCTGATTCTGGCCGTGGATGAGCGCCTTGAGCTTGCTGTTGTCTATCCAGACCTGGCCGTTATGGATCGCATTGAGTGCTTTCCGGAAAAGCTGAAGATCCGTTTCGGTTGAGATTATTCCATAGAGTTTGTGGTTTAGCAGAAGGGTGATGAGCTCTTCTTTGTGAAGGCCTGTGTCGATCAGGATTAATTTCGCATCGGGCCAGCGCGCGAGCGGGTTAAGAACGAGAGTATTCGCGTCTACCAGAATTTTGTCTGGGATGTAACCTTCTGGTACGGCGCTGCTGCCAATGGCTGCAACAGCGCGATAGGGCGTTGGCTCGCCCTCCAGAAATTTCTGGACAGCCTGACAGAGAAACAGGTTTGAGAGATTGATGAGGATATTTGTGCCCTCCTCTTCGGAATATGATTTCATGTCCTCCTCCTGTAAATGTCTTTAAGTTGACGGGACAGGCAAGAGCCAGGTTCGCCCGGATCCTCAGGCCGGCAGCTCGGAAGGATGCTCCAGCAGGCGCTTGAACTCGTTCAGAAAACCGGCGGCGTAGGCGCCGTCAATAATGCGGTGGTCGCAGGACAGGGTGGCGGTCATAATTTTTCCGACCTCCAGCTTGCCGTTCCGTACCAGAACGCGTTCTGCCAGCGCACCGACCGCCAGAATTCCGGATTGCCCCGGCATGATGATTGACGCCAGGGAGCTTACGCCATGCATCCCCAGGTTTGATACGCTGAAGGTGCCGCCGGAGATTTCATCGGCCGCAATATTGCCGGTCCGTGACTTGGCCGCCAAGCGTCCGGCCTCGTCATTCAACTCACGTACGCCCATGTTTTCAGCTCCCTTGATGACCGGAACCAGCAGGCCGTTTTCAATCGCTACCGCAAATCCGAGATTTACCGTTGCGAACTTCAGAATACCTTTGTCAGTAAGTGTGGCATTCAATCCCGGATATTTGACCAGAGTCGCTGCGGCTGCGGCCAATATCAGGGAATTAAGGGATACGGCGATCCCTTCTGCTTTCAAATCGTGAACGACCTTTTCGGCCTGCCCCATTTCGACATCAATCGAAACGTAAAAATGCGGAATTGTGCGCCACGATTCCGTTGTTACTTTGGCGATTGCCGCCCGCATCCGGTTGAGCGGCTCAAAGTTGGCATTCTGTCGTGTGGAGGCAGGCTCGGCTATTTTAACAGGGTCAATTGTTGTCATTACGGGTGGTTCTTGCGGCGTTTCCTCAACCTTTGCTTGCCGCTCCAGATCATCCAGCAGAACCCTTCCGCCCGGGCCGCTTCCGGTAATGTCCGCCAGGTCGATACCGAGTTCGGCGGCGCGGTGACGCACAATCGGCGCGGCCAGGCCAGACGGCGGCAATGGATGATGTTCTGGAGCCGGTAAATCCGGTGCTGCAGCGGGTGATTGCTCTTGAACTGCAACCGGCGGGACTTCTGGAGCTGATTCTTTCACGGGAGGCGCATCTCCCGGCGCAACCTCATCCGGCAACCCTATCAGGCCGATGACCGTCCCGACCGGCACCAGTTCGCCGGCCTGGATACGCTGTTCCAGCAGGGTGCCGGATGTGAAGGCCTCCAAATCCATGGTCGCCTTGTCGGTCTCCACCTCGGCGATGATATCGCCGCGCTCGATCTTATCGCCGACGCTCTTGCGCCATGCCCCCAGTTGTCCTTCGGTCATCGTGTCGGACAGCTTGGGCATTGTGATTTCCGTTGCCATATCTTCCCCCCTGATTTCAATTCTAATAAATCAAACTCAATATTTCCTGCTGACAACCTCACGCACCGCATCCGCAATCGTTTCGGCCCGGGGGATGCATATTTTTTCAATCTTGCGCGAATAGGGCATCGGCACATCCAGTCCGGCAACCCGCTTGACAGGCGCCAGCAGAGTGTCGAAACAGGCTTCGTGAATGCGGTGGGCAATGTCGCCCCCCAGTCCCGCCGTCCGCCAACACTCCTCCACCACCACGGCCCGACCGGTCTTTCTGGCCGATTCGATAATTGTTTCCGTATCCAGCGGACTGAAGGTGCGCAGATCAACTATTTCGCAGGAGATGCCCTCCTTTTCCAGATCAGCAGCCGCCTGCAGTGCCAGAATGGTCATGCGGGCATAGGCGACAATCGTCACGTCGGTTCCGGAGCGGATGACGTTGGCCTGGCCGAACGGCACCAGAAATTCCGGATCATTCGGCACCTCTCCGGTACTGTTGTAGAGCAGTTCATGCTCGAGGAAAATTACCGGATTGTTGTCGCGGATAGCGCTTTTCAGCAATCCCTTGGCATCGGCCGGGGTAGACGGGTAGGCGATATGCAGGCCCGGGCAATGCATAAAATAACTTTCCAGGGATTGGGAGTGCTGGGCCGCCAGCTGGCTGCCACCGCCTCCCGGCATGCGCACCACCATCGGCAGGAAGGTCTGTCCGCCGAACATGGAACGGATCTTGGCCATGTGATTGACGATTTGATCCATTGCCAGCAGGGCAAAGTTGACCGTCATCAGCTCGGCAACCGGCCTTAAGCCGCCCATGGCGGCACCGACCGCCACGCCGACGATCGTATTCTCGGAGATGGGGGTGTCCTTGATCCGCTCTTCGCCAAATTCGGCCAGCAGCCCTCGTGTTACCTTGAAGGCCCCTTCGTAGAGCGCCACATCCTCCCCCCAGACCACAACGGAGGGGTCGCGGCTCATCTCTTCCCGCAGGGCCATATTCAATGCATCCCGGTAAGTCATTTCAGACGTAGATGTCATTGTAGACCTCCTCATCTTCCGGCCAGGGAGATTCCTCGGCGAATTTGACCGCTTCCTGCACCACAGTCCGGCAGTTGCCCAGGATCCCCTCCAGGTGGCCGGCGTCCGTTATTTCTTCCTCGATCAGCCGTTTGGCCAGCGCCGGTATCGGGTCTCTCGCTTTCCATACTTCATGTTCGGCGGCGCTGCGGTATTTGGCCGGATCTGCCATGGAGTGGCCGCGGAAACGGTAGGTGGTCGCCTCGATGAAGTAGGGGAGCGATGTTTCCCGCACCCTTTCGGCAGCGTGCTTGACCGCCCTGTAAACGGCGATGACGTCCATGCCATCCACTTTTTCGGAGGGGATGTCATAGCCGCAGGTCCGTTTGTGAATGCTGGCCAGGGCCGAGGAACGATGCACCTCGGTGCCGATGCCGTAGAAATTGTTCTCACAGATGAAAAGTACCGGGAGTTCCCAGAGACGGGCCCAGTTGAGGGATTCGTGGAAAGTACCCTGATTGACCGCGCCATCCCCGAAAAAACAGGCCGCCAGCCGGTCTTCCCGCCTGTACTTGGCGGAAAAGGCCAGGCCGACGGCGATCGGAAGCTGACCTCCAACAATGGCGTAGCCACCCATGAAGTTGAGATTCGGATCAAAGAGGTGCATCGAACCCCCCTTGCCCTTGCAGATGCCGGTTGCCTTGCCGAACAGCTCGGCCATTACCCGGCGAGGGTCAGCCCCCCTGACAATGGCCTGGGCATGCTCGCGGTAGGCCGAAAGGATGTAATCATCCACATGGAGACCGGCCGTTGCGCCGACCGCCACCGCCTCCTGACCGCTGTAGAGATGCAAGAAGCCGGTAATGTGCCCCTTGGTGTACTGCTCGGCACACGACTCCTCAAACTCCCGTGACATAACCATCTGCTCGTAAAGCCTCAACAGTTCATGGTCCGGGAGAGTCGCCCTCAGTCTGGTTTCCATAATATCACCTCAAAATCGGATGTATTTACTGCCCTGAGACAATGCAAACCCAAGCACAGACCTGGAGGTACAAAAATACCACCAATTTTCAATAACGCTATCCGCAACCAGAGATGATCAATGGATCGTTTCAGAACACTCCGAACGTTCCCACGAATCAAGTTCGCCGTTTTCCAGGCGAACCTGAACCGTTTCACCTTCGTTGGTGCAACCGAACGAAACCCCGATTGCGCCGGTTCTGATATTCCGGAGTGTGACCGCTTCGTCACGCTGCTCGGTCCAGTAACAAACTTTTTGATATTCTGTAGCTCTCATAACACACCTTCCCTTCTGAAAGTGATCAGAGCGGGTGCAGGTTGGAAAACTCGCCCCACTCCAGATAACAGCTTGGAGATTCAACGAAATTGTAAATCTCCTCTATTTCCGCCAGATGCCGCTTCTCGTTTTCGGCCAGCCAGGTCAGCAGCGCTTTGGCATTCAAATCAGGCTCGGCCTTGGCCATCCCTTCACAGAGTTTGATCATCTCCTCTTCCGCGTGCAGCACATGCGCAAATGCATCCCGATCATTGCTGATCTCCTTCGTGACGTCGCGGCTAAACAGCAACTGCTGGAATCCGTTCACAACATGATCGGCACGCTCCACCAGTTCCGATTCCGTCTTGGCACCGCGGGCGGCTTTCTTGACCGCCTCAAGCGTATCTATATTCCTTCTCTGGCTGTCAGCCAGCAGTTTATATAACTCAATCTGTTCATGATTGCGCTCATCGCCGACGAGAGTCTCATAGAAGCGCAGGCCGTCTTCCTCAAAGCGGGTCATAAAATCAATCGCGTTCATACAGCTCACCTCCCTACATGAAGGAAGTATAACACAAAATAGTAAATAAGACCAATAATGTCTTGTTTGTTTCGCCGGGCTGATGGCAGGGATAAACAGTGGCTGATTAGCCGTTTGAAAGGAACGTTGGTGTAAAAAAACGGCGGAAAGAGTTTCCGCCGTTCGATAATATTATATTTGCAACTGCTCAGACAGTCATTTGTCCGGATCCGGCCCGGTGACCGCGACCACACAATGGTGCATATTTCGACGCTGCTCATCGGAAAGCGCTTTCTGGATAAAGTTGCGCCGTTCCGGGCCGTTGTAATCGCCTCCGCCATCACCCCGGATCGCTTCAGATCCAACCTTGACCCAGCCATCGGCCCGGCGAAATGCCAGAACTTCACCAGCTGCAATCAGTTGCCTGAGATCGCGGACATTGACGGATTCAATCTTATCGTAGTGGGAAAGCACCTGCACTTTCATCTCACACCTCCGGACGCCGGTCGAAGCTTACCGGCCAAAGCCGCTTATTCCTTGGCGTACATGACCGCAACCGCGCGGGCCTTGCCCTCTCCCACCGCCACCCAGCCATGTTGCTGGCTGGAGTCGTAGTAGATGCTGTCGCCGACGCGCATTCTCAAAACCTCGTTGTTGTAGTGAAAGTCCAGCTCTCCCTCGGTTACGTAGACAAACTCCTCATCCCCTTCGTGTTTAAAGAAGAGCGAATCGTCCCACTCTTTTTTATCAAATTCCACAAGAAACGGCTCCATATGCTTGTGGCGCAACCCCTGGGCCAGGGAGTGGTAAGTATATGGGCGAGCTGTCTCATTAGCGACCGGACGGGGGACCTTCTCGTCTTCACGGACATCTTCGCGTTTGGTCAGCACGTAATTCTGACGGTTCCCTTCATCCTCGAAAAAGAAGTGAATGTCTATTTTGAGCCCCTTGGCAATCTTAAGCAGGGTTGCCAGCGGAGGAATGACCTGCTGATTTTCGATCTGTGACAGGAGCGGCTTGGAGAGTGTCGTCAGTTCAGACAACTCCTGCAGCGTCAGCCGTTTCTGCTGGCGAAGCGCCCTGATTTTTTCGCCGATACGGAATGCTTTGATCTGTGCCTTGATGTCGCTCATTCGGTCCCTCCACTCGAAACTTCAGATAATTGTGTACTTTTACACAAACCGGTCTGCCGTTTCAATAACATTATTCTGCTGTTTAGAACGGCGTGTAATTCCCGTCCGGGCAGAGCAGATAAAGTTCGAACAGCTCCCTGGAGAGCCGCAAATATCCCTTATTGCAATTGACATCCGCCATCGGGATGATTAGTCTTTGGAAGTTGGATTTGACCGCCTTTTGAAAGCGAGATGAATATGAGATATCTGAATCGTAACTCTTTGACCGTCATTTTTTGTGCGTTGATGTTTTCCATTCTGTCCGGCTGCAGCGGGAAAAATGATTCTCCGTTGTATCTTGAATCAAACCGCAAAGGGGGCACGGCCGACGCCCCGGTCAAGGATGTGCCGACCGATATCCTTGCCACGCAGAAAGCGTTCAGCAACATATCCAAGAAAGTTACTCCCTGCGTCGTCAATATCTCGACCATCAGCCGTAAAAAACTTGTTCAGCCCTTTTTCGAGATGAACCCGCTTTTTGAGGATTTCTTCGGAGCGCCGCAAACCAGGCGTGACAAGAGTCTTGGTTCCGGCTTTTTGATCAGCAAGGATGGTTATATCGTCACCAATGATCATGTCGTGCGGGATGCCGAGAGTGTCCAGGTCAAGCTTTCCAACGATAAGGTCTACGATGCCAAGGTTGTCGGCGGCGACGCCAAGAGCGACATCGCGGTTATCAAGATAAACGTAACCGACCTGCCGGTGGCGGTCCTTGGTGATTCGGACAAACTGGACGTGGGGCAGTGGGCGATTGCGATCGGCAACCCGTTCGGCCTGGACCGCACCATGACGGTCGGCGTTATTTCCGCCACGGGGCGCTCCAACATGGGTATTGAGACCTATGAGAACTTCATCCAGACCGACGCTTCGATCAATCCGGGCAACTCGGGCGGGCCGCTTTTGAATGTCTATGGAGAAGTGATCGGGATCAACACAGCCATCGTGGCCGCCGGACAGGGGCTTGGTTTTGCCATTCCGATCAACATGGCCAAACCGATTTTTTCGCAGCTGATTCAAAAAGGGAGTGTCAGCCGCGGTTATATGGGCGTTACGATTCAGCCGATGACCGAGGACCTGGCGAATTCATTCGGTCTGAAAAGCACCAGGGGCGCACTGGTGAATGACGTGCTCAAGGGGAGCCCGGCCGACAAGGCCGGTATCAAGCAGGGGGATGTCATCACCGCCCTGAACGGTGCCGAAGTCAAAGATCCTGCACAGCTTCAGCGCCAGGTGGCTGAGGCGGGAATCGGCAAAACAGTCAAGGTTACCGTAATTAGGGATGGCAAGGCAGTTGAGCTGGGGATGGTTCTGGGCAATGCCGATTCAGCTCCAAAAAAACAGCGCGAAGCTGGCGGCGGCAGGCAGCATGGTGGTGAGGGGGACCGGCTTGGTCTGGTGGTTGAAGAGAGCGGTCTGGATGAGGGAGTGGTCGTGGCCGATGTGGTTCGTGGCGGCCCTGCCGCCGAGGCGGGTCTCCGCAGCGGCGACCTGATCATTTCGATTAACCGCAAACGGATATCCAACGTCGCTGAATATGATCGCGCACTCGGTTCCAGTCGTTCCGGAAACCTGACAATTCTGGTCCGGCGCGGCAATGCAAGCATCTACTTTGCATTGCGCGTAAAATAGTGTATGGTGCTTGAACTCCACCGCATGAGGGAAATTTTCCATGAATATGATAGATAATCCCGACCAGGCAAAACGTTTGGCCAGAGCGATTCTTTCGGACGTGGCCATGTACAACAAGGAAAAGGTTGAGGTCGGCATCAAAAACGATAATATTTTTGATGTTCTCAAGGATGAGCTGGAGGAGGGACGCCAGCATATGCTTTCCAGGGTTTCCTCGGATCTCAATCCCGATACGATCTACAACACGGCCGTCGTGGATGTTCTTATCAAGCGGGCCGGCAAAATAGAATCTTCAATCTGGTAGTTCCTGACTACATTCAATATTCCTACAAGGCGCGCCTGATCTGGTGCGCCTTTGCTTTTTAACCTGCTTAACCTGCCCGCCGGGCTTGAAAGGTACCATGGACAAAATATCACTGACATACCCGTTAGAATCAGAACCGGTCAGAATCGACCTGTTCCTGAGCCGTGAAATGGAGGGCGAGTCGCGGGCCGGCATCCAGCGCCTGATCGAAAACGGCAATGTGCTGGTGGACGGATTAGCGGTGCGCCCTTCGCATAAACTGAAAGGGGGCGAGCTGCTGGAGATCGAGATACCGGAGCCGCAGCCGGCCGAACCGCAGGCGGAAGCAATCCCGCTGGATGTGCTCTACGAGGACAGCGACCTGATCGTGATCAACAAAGCGGCCGGCATGGTGGTGCACCCCGGCCCCGGAACCGCCAGCGGCACGCTGGTGAACGCCCTGCTGGCCCACTGCACGGACCTGTCCGGCATCGGCGGCGAACTGCGTCCCGGCATAGTGCATCGTCTGGACAAGGGCACATCCGGAGTGCTGGTGGTCGCCAAGAACGACCGGGCTCATCATGCGCTTTCAGAACAGTTCAGCGTCCATTCCGTAAAACGGATATACCAGGCATTGATTTTCGGCAATCCAGCGGAAGATTCAGGCAAGATCGAAGGGATTATCGGCCGACACCCGACCGAGCGGTTGCGCCTCTCCGGCAAGGCCCGGCATGGCAAGCATGCCGTGACCCGCTGGCGGATAAAAGAACGCTACAATCGTGTCTCTCTGGTGGAATTGCGGCTGGAAACGGGCCGGACCCACCAGATCCGGGTTCACATGACCGAAGCCGGTTTCCCGCTGCTGGGCGATCCGCTTTACCCGGATGGTGGCCGGATCAACAACATTCCCGATACGCAGCTGCGCGGCATGATCAACCGGCTTGGACGTCAGGCCCTGCATGCCCGCTGCCTCGGTTTTATCCATCCGGCAACCGGAGAATACAAGGAGTTTACGGTTGAACCGCCAGAAGATATGCAGGAATTGCTGGCTTACCTGCGGCGTGATGTTTAGAAAATACTGAAACTGTGGAATACAAAAAAGCCCCTTCACATCTGCGAAGGGGCTTTTTTCTTAAATATAAACCGTCTGGTTATGATTTGACCGGAACGCCTCTGCCGGTCAGCAGATCCTCCAGCCGCAGCAATTGTTCAACCGTCTGGCTGAGATAAACCGGACAGCCGTATTGCTCCGGCAGGCGCAGATCCACATCGTAGCGGTCACCCACAAAGAGCGCCTCGGCCGGAGCCAGTCCGGTCTTGGCCAGGATATCGGTCAGCGTCTGCTCATCCGGTTTTGCCCGCCAGGCATCGTCGATTGCGAAAATGTTCTGAAACAATCCCTCCAGACCGAGACGGTTGATGATGCGGGTTGCCAGGGCGCGGTTGTTGTTGGTGTAGATATGCAGGGAAAAATGCTGCGACAGACGTTTCACCAGCCCGATTATCCGCTCATCCCTCTGAAGATATCCCTCCGGCTGCAGATTTTCCACAAAACAGCGGTGCAGATCGACGATGTTGCCACCCAGCTCGCAACAGACCGCCGAAAGCGTCTGGAGCACGCCGCTTTGCTCAGAAAGGCGCGAACGGGTATCGGTCATCAGCTGGCAGGCCTGAGCCTGCTTGATCCCCAACAGGTCGGCAACATAGGTCACTGCTGCATCCTGGATCGTATCGGCAAAAGCCCTGTTGACATACAGGGTGCCATCCAGATCAAAGACGATCCCTCGAATATTGGCGGATTCCAGCGGAGTCATCAGAAACCGATCCTGCGTTGACAGAGCAGCTGCGGATTGGCAATGCCCTTTGACTGCGCCAGCACCCGGAAGGTATCACCCATCCCCCCCTGCGGCAGTATCAGCTTCTTGAGGGTCAGGCGCAGCCGCAGCTTCTCCTCATCGGAAAGACTGGATCGTTCCAGGTCCTCAAGTTCCTCAATAATTCCGGCTGACATCAGGAAACGGTACTGCTCTCCAAACCAGACGTTCTGCATTCCCAGCTCTTCGCCTTGTTTCATCAGGCTCGTGAAATCCACGTGGGTGGTGATATCCTGTAATCCGAGACGGATATAAGGGTTTTCCTCGGTCTGGTGGCGGTAATAGCAGAGCATCGTTCCGGCCTTGCGAAGCGGTGTATACAACTCCTCTGCCGGATAGCCGTAGTCGATTGTCAGAATGAAGCCGCTCTGCAACGCCGCACATGCTTCTGTCAGCCATTTCGGACCGCTCAGGTTGACTTCGGCCTGCTGGCCGGTGTGCAGGGTTATCGACACGCGCTTCAAATACTCAGCGATGGCCGGAGTGGAAACCTCACCCAGCTCTTCGGCAAACTCACCATCTTTGATGGTCACGTACAGCTCGCGCAGCCCATCCGGTGTCATCTGTACGCGGTGTGTCGGCAGCGCGTCGATCAGTTCGTTGGAGTAGAGGCAGCCAGTGAAGGTAAAGTTTCCCGAAGTGAATTGTTCCGGAGAGAGCCATTCGATCCGGTCAACATGAGCCGCCAGCATTTTCCGCTGGGCGGATTCCAGCGACGGCTCTTTTTCAACCAGTACCAGGGATACTCCGTGGTACATCTCTGGTTCGCGCTCTGCCAGATAATCCATGATGTCGCAGGCCAGTCGGCCGTTGCCCGCTCCGCACTCCACCAGAGTGAAGCTGGCCGGCATCGCCATGCAGCGCCACATCTGGGCGATCTCGCGGGCGATTACACGACCGAAAGCGGCATGCACCGTGATGCTGGTGTAAAAATCACCCTCGGCGCCGACTTTGCGCCCGGGAGAGGTGTAGTAGCCAAGACCCGGTTCATAAAGGCAGGCGCCCATGAAATCTGCAAAAGTAATCCGTCCCTGTTCGGCGATGCGGGCGGCAATAATGTCGTTCAGCGGTGTTTTTTCGGTCATGGGATATTCGCTTTCGGGGATGATATGTTTGTTTGCGCGGTGGATGGGACTCCTTATCTAAATAATGCACCGGCCAATGTCAAGTTTTATCCCCCAATTCTGACTGCAACGCCCTAAGCGCATCTTGCTTCAAGCGCCCATCCGGGCATGGCGATATTCGGTGCCAGGGGTTCGCATTAATAAAACGGCATTTGTCGATATTTCTTGACAGATATGCTTTGTATGATATTTTGCTTATTAGTTTTGCCAAACTTTGAGTGATCAAAGGACGGAAAATCTACGGAACTTTGTGCGTCTGACGGCTTGATTCGGTGCCGTCCGCTTTGTGCCAAGTTGGCCGGATTGCCGGGCGCTGCCACCGTGTGGGCAGCAGCACAGCAATCCGGTTTTTTGCGTTTAAAGCCAACGGTTCTTTGCCCCGGTAAGGGGTTATTACATCTGTTTGAGGAGTGTACTAAATGTCTAAAATGCAACTCATCACAACACTGAAATCAGCCCCGTTGTCCGACCGCGCCGAAATGGTGCGGCGCTTCAAGGAAACGCCGCCCGCAACCGCCGAAATCGGGGTCGCTTTCCGCCAGACGATGCTCCAGGACAGTTCCAGTGCGGTCAAGCTGGCCGAAGCTTATGCTGAAGGGCTGGCGACATTGCATGATCACCGGACTTTCTTCCAGCATCTGGCCGCCTCGCCAAAAGAGGAGCGCTGCGCCGGTATCCAGGGTTACCGCAACGTGGGACTCGGCGCGGCGGTTGTGCATGCGGTCGGCTTTTTACCCGCCGCGCAGGGCAAGGTTGTCATGGGTGATTTTCTGCTCCGTCCGGATGGTCAGCATGATCATGATGCTTTCAAAGATCTGGCCCTGTGGTTTTCCAGAGCGGGCGCCGCAATTCGCCTGGGGGAACAGGAAGTTCCGCCGCCGGAGCCGGGCACTGACTCCGCGATTGTGGAGTGGGTCGAGGGGGCCGTCGATACTCTGGTCGGAGCGGTCAAGTCTGTTGCTCAGGCGGTTATCAGCGCAATAGGTGGCGCGATCAGTGCGATTGCTTCGGCGGTCAAGGATGTCATCAACTGGACGGTCAATCAGGTGGCAGACATGGTCCGAGCCGTAATCCATGCCGGAATGGAGATTGCGGAGCTGGTGGAAGGAGCCTTCAACGCCGGAGTCCAGGTCCTGAAACAGATCCTGCGCGGTATCGAGGCGGCCGGCAAGGCTCTCACTGAAGTTCTTTCGTCGATAGTCCATTTCACAGGGGAACTGCTGAAGGAAACCCTGAAAGCGATAGACCAGATCGGCCGGACTCTGGGCGAACTGGTAACCTGGATGGCCGGACAGGTTTACAGCGTGGTTGAAAAATTCGTTGAGGCTCTGATTGCGATCGGCAAGGAGGTCGGCAACATCCTCTATCAGACCCTCAAGTTCGGAGCGGCGATTGTCGGCGGAGTCGTCAAAGCTCTGGTCGCCCTCGGTCACGCTGCCGTAGATATCCTGGTGGCGGTGATTACCAGGCCGTCCAGTCTGCTGGACGCGGTCTCGCGGGCGTTGATGGATCTTGGACATCAGGTGTCGGATATATTGAACGACATCGCCGCTTCGGCGCTTGATTATGTGGACGAGGTGGCCGGTTCACTGAGCAGAATCGGCGGCACCATGGTTGACCTGGCGGCCTTCATCGCTGCCACGGCCGCCGAAACCGCCCGAAGGGTTGTCAAGGGGCTGCTGGACGCCGGCAAGACGCTGGTCAATCTCGTTGTGGCGGTCGCCGCCCATGGCCTTGCCGCCATTCAGAAGGTCATCAAGGCCGCCCTGGAGTTGGGGCTCACCATGGTTGACATCCTCAAGAAGACCATCAATATCGCAGCCGGGCTGCTGAAAAACATTGTCAAGGCGCTGGTGGCGCTGGGTAAAACGGTGCTGGAAATTGCATCGTCACTGGCCCGTTTCACCTACCGGGTCGGGGCAAGATTGGTGGAGGCGATGCTGGCCGCAGGCATGGCGGTGGCCAATCTTCTGGAAACGGCGATTTCGCAGGGTTACACCATGTTTCGCAGGATGGTGCATGGCATCCTGCACGCACTGGGGCCGGTCGGAGATGTGCTGGATTGGGTGATCAGCAAAGTAGAAACGATGGGGGAAGAGCTCTGGCGGCAGGCGGTCGAGGCGATCCGCTATGCCAAGCACAGCATCCTCGAAATCATGGATTGGGCGCTGGCCAAGGGAACAGATGCCTTTAACGCCATCGTCAAAGCGGTCGAAGATGCCGGTGAAAAGCTGACTGTGGTGTACGAATGGGCAGTAGCCGCCGGAAACTTTGCGATTGACCAGCTGGTGGTGGCAACCATCAAACTCAACAACTCGATCAGTTACCTGCTGACCTGGGCGGCGGAAGACGCATTGCCGGCACTGGGCAGGATTGCCAAGGCGCTTTTGGATGCCGGCAAGACAGTGGCCGATCTGGTCGCCTGGACCGTCAATCGCACCATTCAGGCTGTGACCGAGATCGTCAAAGGGATTCTGGATTCGGGCGTGACGCTGGCAAACCTGTTTGCCGATACGATTGTCCATCCGGGCAACGTGATCAAGAATATCGTTGAGGCCGTGAAAACCATCGGAAACACGACTACCCAGATACTGGCTGCCGCGACTTCGCTGGCCGATGACAGCTGGGGAAGGATTCTGGATGCCATGCGTGATCTTGGCCAAAGCGCCAAAGAGATCGTCGAAGCCGCTTTCGGTCTGGGTGCCAGCGCACTGGCCCTGGTCTTTGCCTACATCCTGACATGGTACGGCATCCATCGCCCGCTGACCGCCGACGAGCGTAAAGATGCCGCAGATGTCTTCGGAACATCGATCAACCTTGATTCGGTTCTGGTGGCGGTACTCTCCCCGCCGGCCGATCTGATCGAACTGGTTAACGGCCAGCGTCCGTTTACCACCATGTACGTCATCAACTTTGCATCCTGGGCTCAAGTGGTCAGGCAAACCCTGATCCATGAACTGACCCACGTCTGGCAGAGCGTTGTGGCCGGGCCGCTTTACATGATCGAGGCGATTCACGCCCAGATTGAATTCGGCAACAATGCCTATAATTTCGGCGGAGCAACCGCCCTGACGACCGCCCGCAACAATGCCGCCTCTGACCAGGAGGCCTTTGACTCATTCAACCGGGAGGCGCAAGCCGCCATCATCGATCACTACTGGAAATTACGTTTCGACACAACGCCAAGCGATCCGGTCGCCTGGGCTCCTTATGTGCCGTATGCCAATGTCGTTCATGCCTGAAACCTGGCTGCTTAGCGCACCACCCGAGGCCCTGCCGGTTCTGCGTCCGCTGATTGAAGCCCAGCGCGAACGCAGACCGGTGCGGGTCATCACTCCTGCCGACGATTGGCAGGATCAGCTTGATGACGTCGCGGGTGTACTGCTGGTCGGCAATCGCCGCCAGACCCCGCGCACAGCTCTTCCGGGACCTTTTGCGACTGCATCCGATGGCCGCAGGGTCCCGGTCGGCTGGCTGCCGTTTACCAACCCGTCTGATCTGGGCTGTTATGCCGCCGCCGCTGCCGAAGTTCATCATCGTTCCGGCAGCGGCGGCCCAATTGCTTTGCTGGGGCAGTGGGACGATCATGTCACCCGTATGATCCGCAGGAGCATCCAGATTCTGAACGGTGATAATGGAGCCCCCCCCGTGCCGCTCTTCTGGTGGACGGCCGACCGGATTATCCGCCGGGATCTGCTGACCGCCATGCGGATCGGCCTGGGGGTCGCCATGTACTGCGGTCACGGCCGGCCATACGGCTGGGCTGGTTACCACGGCCTGCACACCCGTCATCTGGTCCATGCCAAGGGGCGCCCGACCGGCGCAATTCTCTCGCTGACCTGCCACACCGCCAACCGTCACCGGGTCGGACTCTCTTTTGCCGAAACAATCACGCTCTCCGGGATTGCCGCCGCAGCTTTCAGCGCCGTCCGTCCGACCCAGACCGTCGATAACTGGTACTGGGGCATCAACATCTGTGAAGCGCTCAGCAAAAATCCGGCCTGCACCCTGGGCGAACTGATTCTGAATGCCTGTCCTCCCCGCCCGGAGCAGTGGGATTCGTACCGGATTATCGGCGATCCGCTGGCGCCGCTGCTTTCGGCGCCAGGGGCGGCAGAGGCCTGTTCGCGCGTCTGGGCGCCCGGCCCGGATGATTCGCCGGTTCCCCCCGGATACCTGTCCGATTTTCCGGCGGCTGGCCATTTTGTCTTTACAGAATCCTGATGAAGGCTGCTGCGGCCAGGAGAATCAGCAGGCGGTGGCCCGCCAGTCCGGAAGAACTTAGATTGTACTGCCGCTGCAGCTTGCCCAGCACGACCCACGAGAACAGTCCCGCCAGAACGAGTACCGGATAGATCAGCAGTCGCAGCGTACCGAGCTCCGGTGTCAGGCGGGCCGCATCCAGCAACTGTTCCAGACCCGCAGCCGAAATTATCAGCGGGACAAGTGCCGCTCCGCCCTCCACCAATGCCCTGAAATAGATCATGAAGAGTCCGGCAATCGCCAGCGGGAGATAGGCGAGGCCGCTGGTGGTGAAAACCGTTTTCCAGCGGACTCCGCGAGTTCCTGCCGAAGAGAGCATGGCCAGGCCGGTAAATCCGGCCACGATACATAATGCCAGCCCGGTTTCCCTCAAACTCCAAAGCGTATGTGGAAAAACCTCCTGTTTGCGTCCCGCCAGCAGCGGAGTGCCTTTGGCGGCAATGATGACCCCCACCAGGGTTACGCTGAAAAGCGCTTCATAGAATCCACGGCGGGCCTTGTTGAAAAGGCCCCAGGCCGGGTTGCGCAGATCAAGCTGCATTGAGTGGTGCGGGCAGTTGCGCACACAGTTCAGGCAGAGAACACAGTGGTCGGAATTGTCGATGCCGGTCGGATGAAGCCCCATCGGGCACCCCTTCTCCTTGACGCAGTCGTCAACCCTGCATCTGCTGACGCAGACATTGTGGTTGCTGTGCATTTCCAGCAGGGAGATGCGCGAAACCAGGCTGACGATCCGGCCGAGCGGGCAGAGAAATTTGCACCAGCCGCGGCGGCCGATGACAACATCGGCGGAAACGGTGGCCGCCAACAGTCCGGACAGCAGCAGGCCGGTGGCGAATGCCCGGGAAAACATGCCGGTGGCCTGTTCCACCAGCAGGATGAAGACTAATCCGCCAAGACTGATCGCCGCTCCCCAGCGCCGCAGCCATTTCATCGGTTCATGCGCGACCCGCTTCTTGGCTCCGACAAATTCGCCGATGGCTTCCAAAGGACAATAACTGCACCAGCCGCGGGCGACCATGAAGGCGGTCAACAGCAGGGCCGGCCACCAAAGCGTCCAGACCGCCAGGTTGGCGGCATTGTCATAGCGCGGCCCCAGCAGCGTATAGAGCAACACCAGCAGAAACAGTGGCACGGTGCTCCAGCGCAGCATGCGCGGGAAACCGGGCTGGCGGGCGATCTTTTCGACCGCCGGGAGTGTCAGCAGGTTGAAGCGGCCATCTCCGAAGGGCTGTCCCTGGAGGAAAATATGTTCCGGGAGGATTTCCTGGTCGTTGCAGACCACAACAGCGCGGCTGATAACCTGATACAGCTCGCTGCCGTTCAGCGGCCAGTCATGGTCAACCAGCAGGTTGAGGGCATCCTGGGAAATCCGGCGCACCTGTTTGTGATGCTTGAGATTGAGCGTTTTCAGCAGGGTCCGGGCGATGACCGGAATATCTTTCTTGCGGTCCCGCATGGCGGCCATTTCAACCGTTTCTCTGCTGAGTTTAAGTTGCAGGGCGGCGTTGAATTTCCCGCTTTCGACCAAGGGGAGCAGCGCTTCGCTGCTGGTGGCAATGATCCTGACCCGGGCGCTCCGCAGCCTGGTTTCACCCCTCCTTTTGAAATGGCCGCTCTCCATGAATTTGAGCAGTTCTTCCTGCACAGTGTGAGTCAGGCAGTCGATGTTGCGCAGAATGATATCGCCGCCGGCCGCCAGCTCCAGCATGCCGCGCCTGACCCGGCGGGCATAAACGGCGCCGTCCGGCGCATGGCCGAAAAGAGCCGCTTCCTGTGCTATTTCCAGCAGCAGTCCGGCGCGGGGAGAAATGCTGTGATTGTCCTCCTGACCAATGACCGGGGGAGGGGAGGAACAGTCCAGAAACAGTACCGGGCAGGCCGTGTCGTTATGGAAATGGATCAGGCGGGCGGCCAGGTCTTTCCAGGTTCCCGGCTCACCGGTGATCAGGACATGTTTGCGTGAATTGCCGAGCTGCCGAAGTCTGGCATTCAGTGAATGGACCCAGTCCGAACTCCCGGGGAATTGGCCGAATTCGGGCATCAGCTGCCAGCCGATAACGTTGGTGACGACTTCGCGATGTTCGCGCTCTTCCCGCTGGTGGCGATGCGCCCAACTGCCGAGCTGGCGGGAAAGAATCCGGCACAGGTTCGAGTAAATCAGCGGTGTTTCGTGCAACAGCGCCTCGAAATCGTGACGCGCCAGTCGGGCGGCCCGCACTTCACTGATCGCCCTGACATTGGCGGTGCGCGGTTCATCGGTCAGGATGGCGCGTTCGCCGATTACCTGTCCGGCGCCCAATTCGGTCAGATTGAGTATCTGTCCGCCCCCGTCCTGAAGTTCGACCCGGACCTTGCCGGAGAGGATCACATACAGTGAATCGGGCGACTCGGTTTTGGACAAAATGACCACTCCGGACAAAAATACACAATTTTCCAGTCGAATTGCGATGCGTTGCAGTTCATCCGGTGAGAGTCCGTTGAAGAGTTGTATCCCGGTTAAATCGTCGCAACTAATTGCCACGGTTGAATTTCCCCCATAATAAATCCGGTTCTAAGATCCCGCTTCGGCGTTAATTAAAAGTAACGGACAATCTTCACAGCAATTTGGGAGCCAGTTGCTTTTTCTGCCCTGCGGGAAAGTCCGGTTATAAGTCTGGTTAAATTATTAAAATTGTCGTCTAATCTTGTTCCCATGCTTTGTTTATGGGATATAATTTCAGGCAGAACAGTTACCGTTGAGACGGGAGGTAAAACAATGAGTGTGAAAAAGATACTTGCCGTGGATGACGAACCGAATATTTTGATGTCGATCGAGTTTATTCTGGAGATGGAGGGGTATCAGGTCCACACCGCCCGGGATGGGGACGAGGCGCTGGAGGTGGCCGAAAGAGTGCGCCCGGACCTGATTCTGCTGGATATCAACATGCCCCGCAAGGATGGTTACGAAGTCTGCCGGATTCTGAGGGAACGGGAGCATCTGTCCGGGACGAAGGTGATCATGCTGACGGCCAAGGGTCAGACCCTGGAAAGGAAGAAAGGGCTGGAAGTGGGAGCTAACGAATATGTAACCAAGCCGTTCAGCGCCGATGAACTGCTCAACACGGTCAGAACCTGTCTCGGGTCATGACAGCGCCTCCGCAGGAAAAACCGGTTGGCAGAAGGCGGAGCCTGCGCCGCCGCGTGGTGGCGTCGTTTCTTGGCCTGGCGCTGTTGCCTCTGGTTGCCGCAATGGCAGCCCTGTTCTTTGTGGTCAGCGACTACGTGGCCGAGTTTCAGCGTCTTCAGCCGACGTCGCCGCTGCATGGCCAGTTTGTCTCAGTAAGCATCCAGGCGGCGGCTCTCCTGCTGCTGTTCAGCGTGGTGATAACAATTCTGGCCTGGCGCATGGCCGATCAGTTTCTGGGGCCGATCCTGAAGATACGGCGCGGCGCCGAAATTGTTGCCCGTATCAACCTTGACCATCGTATCGAACTGGATACCGGCGACGAACTGGAAGATCTGGCCCTGGAATTCAACCTGATGGCGGAGAACCTGGGGAAGGCTTACGGGGAGTTGGAAGAACGCGTGCGTGAAGCGACCCGCACGGTGCAGGAGGAGCGCAACCGTTTGGCAACCGTCCTGCGCACGATGGTTGACGGGGTGGTCGTGGCCAACGAAGCCGCAGAGATAATCCTGATGAATCCGAGGGCACGGATTATTCTGGACCTGGGATATACTTCCGGCATCGGCAGTCCTCTGGCGCGCATCTTCCCCAGTCAGCGTCTCGCCTTTCACCTGAAAAGGGTCCGGGAAAGATGGGAACAGGGTCGTGAGACGGTGGAGGATGTGCTTTTTCCGCTTCAGGATGGGAAGCTTCTCAAAGGTTCGCTTTCGATTGTGCCGGGCCCGGCCGGGGAGCGGAGCGGCTTTCTGCTGGTATTCCGGGATTTGAGCAATGTCAGCGATGAAAACAGGATGTTTGAGGAGACCCTGCGGGAAATGCCCCGGCTCCTGCGGGGACCGCTGGCCGCCTCCCGCTCGCTGGTCGAGACACTCCAGCGCCACCGCGAGATGCCTGAGGAAAAACAGATGGCATTTCTGACGGCGGTGTCGGAAGAGATGAACCGTTTGAGCGTGCGGGTTACGGCCATCGACGATGCCGCCAGTGCCGCCCGCGGTTTGCGCTGGCCGGCCATCCCGTCGAGTCCGCGCGACCTGCTCGAGGAAGCGCTGTTACTGGTTCCCGAAATTCCGGTGCGGATCGGAGGGAACGACACCCCGATTCCAGCGGTGCTGGTGGAGCCGTTTTCATGGGTGGCATCGTTGTGCTGCGTTCTGCGCTGGCTCACGCAGAGCAACCCGGAACTGCTGACAGTCAGCGCTGATCTGCAGGTGGAAGAAGGTACCGTGGTTACTACTTTCCGGATTTGCGGCCCCTTCCATGGCAACCCGGCCGAACTGGAGCAGCAGGAAGTCGCCCCCCCCGGAGAATTGCCGCTCCGTCTGGGAGAAGCGGTCAGGAAAAACCGGGGTGAGTTGTGGAGCAAGGCTTCCGGCGAATGTCTGTCGATACGATTGGCCCTGCTGCAGGCTGGAGCTGTACTCGATGGCGGCCGGCTGGATGGTTTGCTGGAAGGTGAACCGGAATTTTACGACTTCGACCTGTTCCTGCCGCGACCGGTTGTGGAGCGGACCGACCAGCTCCAGGCGGATCTGAATGATCTGGAGTA
This sequence comes from Geobacter sp., assembly GCA_009684515.1. Lineage (GTDB taxonomy): Bacteria > Desulfobacterota > Desulfuromonadia > Geobacterales > Pseudopelobacteraceae > JACRCG01. The sequence continues at coordinate 269,781 of WKKS01000004.1, read as the reverse complement.
CGTCGTCTTTGACACCGAGACTACCGGACTCAGGCTGTCCGAGGGGGATAAGGTTGTCAGCATCAGCGCTGTGCGCATCCGCAGGGGGCGCATCCAGAACGCCGAAATATTTCACTCGCTGGTCAACCCCGGGCGCTCCATCCCGCCAGAATCGATAAAGTTTCACCATATCGAGGATCATATGGTGGCAGACGCGCCCTCCATCGGACAGGTCTACCCGCAATTTACCGAATTTGTCGGAGATTCGATCCTGGTTGCCCATAATGCGGCCTTCGACAAGAAATGCCTGGAGATGGCGGCTGCCGAGGCGGGACTTCCGCTGATCGACAACCCGATCCTTGACACGCTCTTCCTTTCCTACGGCCTACATCAAGGGACCGAAGGGCACAGCCTGGATGCCATGGCGGAACGGATGGGGGTCGTCATCGAGGGTCGCCACACCTCCCTGGGGGACGCCCGTGCCACGGCCCACGTTTTTCTGGGGCTGATCTCGCTGCTGCCCGGAAGAGGGGTGCACACCCTGGCCGAGGCAAAAGCTTTCTGTGACCGTCAACTGCTCCTGCGCTGGCAGTCATCGAGATTTTGAACCACGGAGGAGCCATGGATAAATCCTCACGCCGATTGGCCGCCCTGTTTGTGATCGGCATAGCGGCCCTGTTCCCCCCCCTGCTGGGAATGTTCAACCGGCCGGGCAGTTTCCTGGGGTTTCCGATCCTGCCGCTTTACCTGTTCGCGGCCTGGGGTGTGCTGATTCTGGTCAGCTGGCTTTTGGAGCGGGGAGGCGAATCGTGATTGACACCTTCTGGGTCAGCCTGCTCGGGATTGCATATCTGCTGGTGCTGTTCGCCATTGCCTATGCCACGGACAAGGCCAGGGAAAACGGCCGCAGCCTGGTGGATAATCCCTGGGTCTACAGCGTTTCACTGGCGGTTTACTGCACCTCCTGGACCTTTTACGGCAGCGTCGGGCAGGCCGCCTCCACCGGACTCGGGTTCCTGCCGATCTACCTTGGTCCGACGCTGATCTTCCTGCTCGGCCCCTCCCTGTTGAAACGCCTGGTCACTTTCTGCCGTGCGGAAGGGGTCACAAGTCTGCCGGACCTGCTCGAAGTCCTGTACGGAAAAGGGTGGGTTCTCGGCGCGCTGGCCACCGTTGTGATGGTGATCGGTGTTACCCCCTATATCGGACTGCAGCTTAAAGCGGTGGGTTACACCTTCGATCTGCTTACCGGAAGAAACGCAGCTTCCGGAATCCTTGGCGATGCCTCACTCTGGGCGGCTCTGGCTTTGTCGATCTTCGCCGGGCTGTTCGGCGCCAGGAGTCTGGTCGCCTCGGAACGGCATGAGGGGATGGTCGCGGCGGTGGTTTTTGAAAGTGCCGTCAAGCTGGCCGCCTTTCTGATTATCGGACTCTATATCGTCTTCGGCATCGGCGGCGGTCTGACGCAGGTTTTTGAGAAAGCTCTGGCAGATCCGAATCTGTCACGTCTGTTTCTGCTCGGCGAAGGTGCGGACGTTTCGCTTCCAACCTGGGTTTCCTTGAGTATCCTGTCCGCTTCGGCCGTAATCCTGCTGCCGCGCCAGTTTCACATGCTGGTTGTGGAAAATGTGCAGCCGCGCCACCTGCGGACAGCTAGCTGGGCCTTTCCGGCTTATCTGCTCCTGATAAATATACTGGTGCTTCCGGTGGCGCTGGTCGGGCGCTTGTACGGCGGAAACCTGGTCCCGGATTTCTACATGATCTCGCTCCCGCTGACCCGCGGTCATAACGGTCTGGCTTTTCTCGCCTTTCTGGGCGGTTTCTCCGCCGCCACCAGCATGGTCATCGTCGCGGCGGTCGCACTATCGACCATGATCCTCCATCATCCCGGTTTGGCGGTTTTGGGCGGTATTTTTCCGAAATTCCGGAATCTGGGTAACCGCGACATTTCTGTTCATCTGCTATACGCCAAACGGGGTGTAATCCTTTTAGTGGTGCTGCTGGGGTACGCCTTCAAGCTGACAATCGGCGAATCGCACACCCTGGTGGCAACCGGTTTGCTCTCCTTTTCGGCCATGTTCCAGTTTGTACCCGCAATAGTGTTCGGCCTCTGCTGGAAGGGGAGGAGCCGAACCGGAGCAATGGCCGGGCTTACGGCCGGTTTTGGCATCTGGGTTTACACCCTGCTGCTTCCAAGTTTTGTGGATTCGGGCTGGATGAACGAGACCTTTCTGACTCAAGGCCCCTGGGGAATAGAGCTGCTGCGCCCCAGAGCGCTTTTCGGACTGCAGGGGTTTGGTATCTGGACGCATGCCATGATCTGGAGTCTGGTTTTTAACGTGGGGAGCTACTTTGTCTTCAGTCTTCTGACTTCGCCTCCCGCAGAGCAGGTTCAACGTTCCGAGCCGCAGGCTGCATGGGCCACGAGAGCCGAGCTGGAAGAACTTCTGACACGCTTCGTAGGCGCCCGGATGGCACAGGAGGTGCTTGGAGCGCTGCCCGACCGTTCCTCTCCCCAGCTGCTTCTGGAAGCCACCGAGCGCTGCCTGGCCAGCGCCCTCGGTACCCCGTCGGCCCGCATGATTATCAACAGCGCCATGGCCTGGCCCCGCGAACAGGCGGTGGAGATTCTGGACGTTTTTGGCGGCGTTTCCCAAACGCTGGTAAAAAGCCAGGATGCGCTGGAGAGGCGGCTGCGTGAGCAGATGGTGCTCCACGAAGCGTCACACGCCCTTTCCAGGAGCCTGGACCTTGACACCCTTTTGCAGGAGGTGCTCCTGCTGATCAAGCGCGAGTTCGGATTCGAGCATCTGGGCGTCCGGCTGATGAACGAGGATGGCATCCTGCGGATCCGCAGCCACGTGGGACTGACCGATGAATACGTTACTACCTCCGCAATGGTTCCCACGCGGGAAACCTTTTTCGGCAGCTGCTATCTGGATGCGAAACCGGTTGTAGTCGGGAACACGCGCGAGATCGACCGGCCGCTGCTGCTGGCCAAGCTGTCCCTGCCGATACCGATCAGCGCCTTTATCCACGCCCCCATGATCTACGAAGGGAGGGTGATCGGGGTTTTGACCGCCTACACCACCCGTGGTCCGATCCATTTCACCGACGAGTTTGTCGAACTGTTTGCGGCGCTGGCCAACCAGCTGGCCATGGCGGCCATCAATGCTCAGCTGTACGGCGAGGTTCAGGCTTACAGCCATGCCATGGAGGAAAAAGTCGCCCGGCGCACGGCCGAACTGGAAAAGGCCAACAGCCGCCTGCTGGAGCTGGACCGCCTCAAAAGCGATTTTCTCTCTACCGTCAGCCATGAGTTGCGGACTCCGCTGACCTCAATCCGCTCTTTCTCCGAAATCCTGCTGCGCTACGATGTGGACGATGCGGAGAAGCGCAAGAAATTCGTCGGCATTATCCATAACGAGGCGGAACGACTGACCCGTATGATCAACGATCTGCTGGACCTCTCCAAGATCGAAGCCGGGCGGCTGGAGCTGTTTCCGGAAACATTGGAGCTGGAGCCGGTTTTTGCCAGATCGATCGGCACCGCCCAACCACTTTTTACCGAAAAAGGTATCAGCATTGTCAGCGCAGTCGAGCCATCTTTAACCCCGGTACATGCCGATGCGGACCGGCTCCATCAGGTGTTGACGAACCTGCTTGCCAACGCCATTAAATTTTCTCCGGAGGGTAGCGCCGTCCGGCTCAGTGCTGTCAGGAAGGGACGGTTTGCTCTGATCAGCGTAACGGATGAAGGGCCGGGTATCCCTTCGGACAAGCTGGAGAAGGTCTTCGAGCGTTTTCTCCAGGCGCGCGACCCTCAGAAATCCCATCCGCTCGGCACCGGGCTGGGGCTGACCATCTCGCGGGAGATCGTCGAAAAAATGGGTGGGGAAATCTGGGTTGAAAGTGAATTGGGGAAGGGGGCGGTCTTTTACTTTACGGTGCCGCTGGCAGAGAAGAGTGAAGAGGGCGGAAGTCAAAAACAGATAACTTGATAGTGACAGGATAAGTCATGTCGAACTGCAACTTGATTCCCTTGGGGCTGCAACAGGAAATTGATTCCGCCGACACCGTTTCCGGGTTAGGGGACGTTGCTGCAAAAATGCCGGAGATGGCTAATCTCTCCATCGGCTCCGGTACAGGCATAAAAAGTGTCGTGCAACTCATCTCTCTTTTCAACGATGCCGTGACCCGGCGCCTGATCGTTCTGCTGGACAGCGAGGAGGGTGTCAGGCTCCCCGAGGGGGCCACGTACCTTGTCCTTGGCAGTGAAGGGAGGGGCGAACAGACATTGCGCACAGACCAGGACAACGCCATTGTCTACAGCGACGATCTCCCTCACTCCGAACGACGAAAAGTTGAATTTTTTGCTGACCGGCTGGTAGCTGCGCTGGAAGAGGTCGGCATCCCGCGCTGTCCTGGCAACATCATGGCCAATAATCCAAAGTGGTGTCACAGCGTCAGCGGATGGAAGCAACTTCTTAGTCAGTGGATCAAGATCCCCACCCCCGAAAACATACTTAATTTCGGTACGTTTCAAGACCTGCGGGCACTGCATGGCGACGAAACCCCGGTTATACAATTGCGAGATCATATCTGCACAGCGGCTCAGTGCCATGGGCTTTTCTTCCCCAACATGGCCGCCCATGTTGTCCGCTTTCCGTCACCCTTCACCTTTCTGGGGCGCATCCGGGTCGAGCAGAATGGAATTCACAAGGGAATGGTTGACCTCAAGAAATCCGGCATCTTTGCCATCACCACCGGCTCCAGTCTGCTGGCACTTGAAAACGGCATCATCGGCGGAGACACCTGGAGCAAGCTGGAACTTCTCAGTAAACTGGATGCTTTTTCAAACGATGATTTTGAAACTATCACCAAGGCCTTCACTTTCCTTGTTCAACTCCGTCTGCAAAAGCAGTTGCATGAGCTGTCCAGCGGCAGCAAACCCACAAATTGCGTTGATCCGAGACTCATGGCCGATGACGAACTTGAACAGTTTCGGCATGCCCTCAAGGGGGTCAACAACTTTCTGTGGATTTTTCGCAACCACTATCTGCTCGACTTCATCTCCATGTAAATCCACCATCCGTCGTCGTGTCTTTCAAAGAAAGCATCCGGATTGCAATTCATTGAAAAGATAGGGTTTGACGTGTTGCTTTGTTAACGGTATCTTCTAGCGCTAAATTACTTTAGCAGAAGGAGAAAACACCTTGTTCTGCCATTTGTTCAAGCTGCGGTTAATAACTAATAAAACTTTGGTATTTACTCACCTGTTGTTGCTGATCCTGGTCACATCAGCCCTGGCCCAGGAAAATATTGCCACTTACCCGATCCTGCCGACCGGCTATACCTCCATCAAGGTTTTTGACAATAAGGGCCGCTTTGCGGGGCGGATTCTGCCGGAGAAAAGGTACTGGGTCTCCATTGACCGGATTCCGCTCTTTCTGCAAAATGCGGTGGTGGCTGTCGAAGACGCCCGTTTTTACGAGCATGGCGGAATCGATCTGCGCGGGATCGCCCGGGCACTGGTGAAGGATGTGGCAAAAGGGAGGATGGCGGAGGGCGGATCCACCATCACCCAGCAACTGATCAAGAACAGATATCTGACCGGGGCGAAAACCATCGAGCGGAAGTTGGATGAAGCCCGCATGGCGATGGATTTTGAAAAGAAATACAGCAAGAAACAGATTTTGGAGATGTATTTTAACGAGATTTATTACGGAAACGGGGCCTGGGGCATCGCCCAGGCTTCCCGGCTCTATTTCGACAAAAGCCCGGAAGAGCTGAATGAGGCCGAATGTGCCATGCTGGCCGGCGTCCAGAAGAATCCGTCCCGTTACAATCCGCTGGGGAAATCGGCCCAGGTTACGGGGCGGAGGGACGTTGTTCTCAAGCGGATGGTTGATCTGAAGATGATCACGGCAAGAGAGCAGCAGAGGCTTCGAGCAAATCCGCCATCAGTTGTCAAATCGGGGCAGGCCCCGCAATATCTGGCCCATATCCGCAGCAAGCTGATCGAACGTTATGGGGCTGATATCACCGAGCAGGGTGGTCTGGAAGTGACCTCCGCCATGGACCTGAACCTGCAGCTGCTGGCAGAGCAGGCGCTGCATGACGGAGTCAAGAAAATTTCCCCGACGCTGCAGGGCGCCCTGGTCTGCCTGGACCCGCTTACCGGCGATGTGCTGGCGGCCGTGGGAGGCGTGGACATAAGCCAGAGTTCCTACAACCGCGCCTTTTTTGCCAAGCGCCAGCCCGGCTCGGCCATCAAGCCGCTGATCTATGCCGCGGCACTTGAAAAGGGCTTCACCGCTGGAAGCATGATGGATGACACGCCGGTTGCCTATGACAAGGGGAACAATGAAACCTGGAAGCCGCTCAACTACGGACGGGAGCTATACGGGGATCTCAGCCTGAGGAAAGCGCTGGCCTATTCCAACAACGTCATTGCGGTAAAACTGCTGGATGCGATCGGGGTCCCGTATTTTGCCGATTTTGCCGCTAAAATGGGCTTGCCGTTGCGGGCGGAAAACGGACTTTCCCTGGCACTCGGTACCGATGAAGTCACCCTGAGTGATCTGGTGCTGGCCTATTCACCGCTTGCCACGGGAGGTATTCGCCCCGAAGCGCGAACCATCCTGAAAATATACGACACTAAACGTCGCAACTGGTCGGATATTCCATCGATCACTAATCCGGTGCTTTCGGCTGATACCGCCTTTGTAACCACCCAGATGCTGAAGGATGTCATGATCTACGGCACGGCCAAAAGCCTCAAGAAGTTCAGCCTGGCACATCCGTCGGCAGGTAAGACCGGCACCACCGACGATTACCGGGATGCCTGGTTTGTCGGATACACTCCGCAGGTCGTAACCGGAGTTTGGGTCGGCTACGACAAACCCAGGCCGGGCGGAAAAGGATTTACCGGCGGAGCCATTGCCGCCCCGATCTGGGAGCATTTCATGCGCAAGGCCGTGGCTGTCAAGCCGGCCGGAGATTTTGTCAAGCCGGATACGGTCGTAAAAGTTACGATCGACCCGACGACCGGTTATCTGGCCGCCCCCGACTGTCCCGAAAAGCGTGACGAGTTTTACATCGCCGGAAGCGAACCTTTGGAATATTGTCCCAAGCATGGCGGCCAGCTGATCGCTCCGATGTCTCCGGCGCCTCTGCTTCCGGATGAAGAGGGTGATCTGTCGGGACCGAATCCGGAAGAAGAGCTGAAAGGGGAAACGGGAACAGTGCCCGCCGTCAGGTAGTGGTCAACAACAAATTTAGCCCCGAGAGCCGTTTTGTCAGTGAATATGCTGACAAAACGGCTTTTTTTCTGCCGGGTGCAGAAATGTGTAAGTGTGATATAATTACACTCAGCAAATTATCCACCCCCAATGAAAGGAGAGGTGAATTATGTCACGAGCCAGAGGACTAAGCAAAATAGGTTACGAGGAGAAGGGGCAAAGAACCGCCCGCAGCACCGATGTTTATATTTCCAGAGATGGGATCAAGGAGGTCGCGATCTGCACCGGCTGCAAGGCGCTTTACTGGAACAAGCGCTGGTACCCGGATGAAAACGAATCGTCCAAACTGGGTCTGGATATGGTGAGAAGCGAGATTACCTGCCCGGCCTGCCATCGGATTCAGGATAAAAATCCGGCCGGTATTGTCACCTTCAGTGGTGATTACCTGATGGAACATGAGGAGCTAATCCTCAACACAATTAAAAACGCCGAGGAGAAAGGGCGGGTCAAGAATCCCCTGGCCCGGATCATGGAGATTAAGAGGGACGGGAAAACACTTACGGTTACGACTACTAACGACAAGCTGGCCCAGAAGCTGGGCAGGGATATCTTCAAGGCTCATAGCGGCAAGCTTGATTATCAGTGGAGCAAGGAAGAGAGTTTTGTGCGAGTCAACTGGAACCGGTAGGATATCGGCTGTAGCCTGCAAGCAATGCGGTTGATCGTTGGGGGGTGTATTGAAATGTTACATGAGCTGTTACCAGATGGTGAAGACGTCAGGCGCGCAGTCAAATGGGTTTCCGCCAACCTGCAGGAGAATCCCGGCCAGTCGGCCATGCCGCTCGTTCAGGAGGCGATTTTCAAGTTTGATCTGTCACCGATGGATGCCGAGTTTTTGATCGGGTTTTACAGAAAAAGGAAAGAGGGGGCAAGTTGATGAAAATCTTTGACGGTCTCTATCCCTTTGAAATGGTGCTGCTTGTACTGGGAGTGCTGTTTTTTCTGGTGCTGCTGGTCGCCTTTGCGTTGCTGGTCGTGCGCGGCAAGCCTTTCGGCAAACTGTTTGCCTTTTTTGTGATCCCGGTGGCAATGGTCGGATTTCCAGGAATCAAGTCGATCGAGTTCAGTAACAGCGTCGTCAAGATCGAGAAGGCGACACATGAATTGCAGGCGAATCCGACCGATAAAAAACTGCGTGAGTCGCTGGATAAAGAGCTGGCAAACGTATCCGCCAGGCCTCTTTCGAACCCGCAAGATTCCGTCACCGTTGCCCGCGCACAGGTTGCACTCGGCAATAATGCCGCTGCCGAGGAAAATCTGAAGAAAGCGCTGGCAGTTAACCCGCAGTTGCCAGAGGCTCTTGAACTGAAGAAACGAATCGACCTGGATACCAAACTTGCTGAATTAACCTCTCAGGCTGAACAAAAGCCGGAAAACGCTGCCGTTAAGAGTAAATTGACGAACACGGTCAATGAAATTGTCACTTTTAAAACGGCCAATCCGCTCACAATTTCCAATATAGCGCGCGCTCAGGCTGTTCTTGGAGACCAGGTCAAAGCGCAGGAAAATGTTGCTAAAGTGTTGCGGATAAATCCGAAGCTGGCCCCAATCCAGTTGATGAACAAGCCAGGTATCAGCATGGTCCCGCCCAAGTAGGGCAAGTAGCCGGACTGTAGGATTAATTCACCAAGAATGTTGACTTGAGGAAAACAGGGGTTATAGTTGTGTGAATGGTGTGAGTATTTTAATCGCATCGATCAAAGAGTAGGGAGGAGGTTGGCATGCAAATTGTCACTGTAGCACGATGGGGAGCGCTTTTAATGTTTGGGGCAGCAGCGATCGGAGGGTGCAAGAAAGAGACGCCGCCGAAAGCGGAAGCGCCACAGGCCGCACCGGCGGCAGCACCGGCACAGCCGGAAATGGCCAAAACCGGAGAAGCTCTGTTCAAACAACACTGCGCAGCTTGTCACCCCGATGGCGGGAACATCGTCAAGCCGGAGTATACCCTGAAAGCCAAATCTCTGGCGGAACACAAAATCAGCACACCCGAGGCCATCGTGAAAATTATGCGCAATCCCGAGTCCGGAATGACAAAGTTTGACGAAGCAACGATCCCGGAGAAGGATGCAACTGCAATTGCGAAGTATATTATGGATACTTTCAAGTAGCAGGAAAGAAATGACCGGTCGTATTGACCGGCACAGGAAAAAACTAAAGGCGGCCCATCAGGCCGCCTTTAGTTTGCAATAACCCTCCCGGCTGCGGAGCTTACCGCACTACCCTATCCGGTATTTCTCAATCCCGCCGAAATTCCGCTGATGGTGGCGGCCAGCACGTAGTTCAGCTCGTCACTCGTATCTCCGGCTCGTTTTCTCCTTAACAACTCGATCTGAATCAGGCTTAACGGGTCTACATAGGGATTTCGCAGGCGTGTGGAGCGCGCCAGCGGCTGGTTTTTCTCGAGCAGGCGCGTTTGACAGGTCACGGCCAGCACGCTTCGGCGGGTGCGCTGGTATTCCTCGGCCACCATGCCGAAAACACGTTCACGCAGCGCGGCGTCCGGCACCAGATTGGAATATTGACGGGCCAGTGGCAGATCAACCTTGGTCAGGGCCAGTTCCACGTTCCGGATCAGGTCATAGAAGAAGGGGAAGCGTCGCATCATGCTGATCAGCATTTCCTTTTCTGTCGATCCCTTTTCGGAGAAACGCTCAAGGGCGTAGCCGACCCCGAACCAGCCTGGGATTACGTGACGGCTTTGCATCCAGCCGAAACCCCAGGGGATGGCTCTCAAATCCGACAGATCACGGGTAATGCCCCTGCGTGCGGGGCGTGAGCCGATCTTGGCAAGTTCAAACTCCAGCACCGGAGTGGCCTGTTCAAAATAGGGGATGATGTCGGGGTTATCCGCAATTTGTTGACGATAGAAACTGTAAGCGTCGCACGACATCTCCTCCAATGCCTGTTCCCACCCCTCTTCGGGGGCCGTCTGCACCAGACCGGGGCGTGCCAGCGCCTCCAGCGAGGCTGCCACCATTAGTTCCAGGTTGCGGACCGCCAGTGATGCATCCGAATATTTCCAGTTGATGACTTCACCCTGTTCGGTAATCTTCAGGGAACCGCTGAAAGCATCGGCCGGCTGCGCTACGATCGCCCGGTGGGTTGGTCCGCCGCCCCGGCCGACCGTGCCGCCCCGGCCATGGAACAGAACCAGTTTCACGCCGCATTCGTCCGCCACCCGGTGCAGTTCCTGGTGGGTCTTGTGGATTTCCCAGGAGCTGGTCAGCATGCCGCCATCCTTGTTCGAGTCGGAATAGCCGAGCATGACCTCCTGTTTTCGGCCCCACGAATTCAGAAACGGCGCATATTCCGGTGAAATCCAGAGTGTGCGGCAAATCCCGGGCGCGTTGCGCAGATCCTCGATGGATTCAAACAGTGGAACCGGCATCAGCCCCGGATCGCCGTTTCCGTCGGCGGCGACACGCACGCCGCACAGCTCCATCAGCCAGACCAGGGAGAGGGTGTCGTGAACGCCGGAAGCGCCGCTGATGACGTAACTCCGTATGGCCTCAGCCGGATAGCGCTGCTTAAGCCCCGCAATCGCCCGCAGCGTATCGAGCAGTTCACTTGTTTCCGGGGTGGGGGGCGCGGGCAGTGCAATTGATGGTGTGCTGCAGGTCGAGCCACCGGCTGCCAGTTCGGCAACCGCATGGGCATGGATTTTGGCATGCTGGCGGATGTCGAGGCTGTGCAGGTGGAATCCGAAAGTTTTTACCCGCCTCAGGAGCGGGTCAATCAGCGCACGGGCCAGCCGCTCGCCATCTTTGGACGACAGGCTGCTGCGGATCAGCCGCAGGTCGTTTTCGAAATGCAGGGCAGCCGGATAGGCATCGATCTGATCTGGGCCGAGCATGCTCTGTCTCAGGCGATGAAGCATGAATCCGGTCAGCTGACGGTATTGTTCGCAATCCGGTATGGCCGCACTCTCATGGTCGCTCAAAGACAGGCTTTCACGATAGTTCTGCACGGTGTTTGCCAGTTCCGTGGTGACCGCCGTCCGGCAGATCGAAGGTGTCAGAAGGCGTCGCAACTCTTCCATCGAAAAAATGTAGTCGCCCAGAATGGTTTCACGTGCCTTCTGCAGCGCTTCGCGGGTGGATTCGGCAGAAACGTGGGGGTTGCCGTCCCGGTCTCCGCCTATCCAGGAACCGAAACTGACAACTGTCGGGAGCGTATCGGGAGGGAAGGTGTTGCCGTAAGCTCCGGTGAGCGCCGCCGCCAGTTCTTCGTACAATTGATTGATCGGTGCAATCAGCGAGTCGGGGTAGTGATCGAGTCCCATCTTGATTTCATCCAGTACGGTCGGCTTGCGCCGGCGAACCTCGTCGGTCTGCCACAGGGCGGTGATTTCGGCCAGAATGGCGGTCTGTGCCTGTCGAGCCTCGGCATTAGTCAGGGGAAGATTGTCAAGACCCTCCAGCTCACGGGCGATGCGGCGTCGCTTGAAATGAACCACCCGTCGCGCCACGTCAGTCGGGTGGGCGGTAAAGACAGGAGTCACAAGTATCTGTCGCAGCCAGTTCAAGGCTTCATCGGAGCTGATTCCGGCATTGCGCATGCGCAAGAAGGTGCCGCGCAGGGAACCGGGCTTGTCCGGTTCGCCACTGACAAGTTGGGCCGCTCGCCGTCGGCGTTTACGGTGGTTGGTTTCCGCCAGGTTGGTCAGCTCGAAATAGGTGGAAAAGGCCTTGACGACCTGGTAGGCATCGGCGGTGCTCATCGAACCGATAATCTGGACGGCCTGATCCTGCAATTCCTGCTCACCCGGAAAATCCAGGCAGGCCTCCCCCTGGTCATTATTCAGGCTGCGATGTTTGATCGCCAGATGACGCAGCTCCTCCTCGGCCGCCAATGCTTCCTCGCCGGCCTGCTCCCGGATAACCTCCCCCAACAGCCGTCCCAGAGAACGGACATCGCGCCGGAGCGGGACTTCTCGCAACTCACCCTCCTGACAGGTCAGTTCTGCCAATCTTGCCGCCTGATCATCACTCCTCCAGAACAGTTCCATGTCAGCCATGTGGTGTCTCCCCGTTCGATTAGACGTTGTTTATATTAAATATGAACCAGGGTGGCCGCTTTGTCAAATTCACCAAGTCAGACAGGGTTTGGCGAAGCTTTTATCAGCATATTATTCCATTTCCAAATCAAAGCGCTATCTTCGTTGGCCCGTCTTCGCCGCCTTGATTTCATCTTTGATTTGAATCGGAATTGCTTGTTGTTAACTTCGTTGCAACAGTGTGTAAGTAAAATTTACACATTGTATGCAATTAATACAGGAGCCAGAAATCGTTGATCAAGTTTTATCATACTACAGTAATAATTTTATGCTGTTATGCGATATTTAAAGTTGGCATGGTTACTGGATATTGTCGCGATATCGTAGTTTTAGTGATGAAAAACCAGTCAAGTGAAAGGGGGTAGGTGTAATGAAAAGATTACTTGCAGTGGCAGTAGGGTTGTTTTTATCAACATCGCTGATCGTGGCAGCAAATGCCGCTCCGGCGGCAGCGACTGGCAAACAGAATGTTCCGCAAGGCCTGAAAAACGCCAGAAAGGCCATGCAGGGCAAGCTTGAGCAGGACAAAAAAAGGCTTGAAGTACAGAAAAAAGGGCAGGCCAAGAGGCATCAGTCCCAGGGCAAAAAGTAACCAGCACCGTTTTGAGTTCGTAACGATGTGAAAACAGGCTAAATGAATGAATAAGGAGGAAGTTATGAACAGGCAGAGAATTACGATCATCATGTGCCTGACGATGTTGGTGATCGCCCTTTTTGCAAGCGGCCCGCCTTCAGCGCAAGCCGTCGATGAAACAAAAATCCCCCACTATTTTGGACCGTACCCGAACTGGGCACTCAGTCAACTGCCAATTATCACTCCCGGCACGTGCTCAGTCACCACCACGACCGCCTGCACCACCAATGCCGGATGTCCTGCCACAGAGACCTGTCTCAATGTGAGCGCAACCGGCGGTATCAAGAAGTTCCAGGACGGGCTTCCGCTGCTGTGCAACCCTTCTGTTGTGGCTCCTGCTCCTGGTAACTGCGACGTTGCCAAAAACAACCTGGGTCAATACTTGCCGCTGGCGGTGCCCGATACCACGACCTTCACAACCGCCGGAGGTCATGGTCCCGACGCTGATTATTATGTCATCGCCCTGGTGCAGCACCGGGAGCGGATGAATTCATCTTTGCCGCCGGCCGGAACGCTGCTGCGCGAATACGTGCAGCTCTCTACTCCGGCTTTCCCCGGCAAACAGGTTCCATTGATGAACGACATGCCCGACGGCACCTCCGTGCCGGTTCTGATGCCGGACGGTTCGCAAGCCTTCGGTGTTGACGACCCCCACTACCTGGGACCGCTGGTCGCTGCCACCAAGGACAGGCCGGTCAGAATCGTTTTCTACAACCTTCTCCCCAAAGGGTCCGGCGGCAATCTGTTCCTGCCGGTAGATTCATCCATGATGGGCTCCGGTATGGGCCCCATGAACATGATGGACCCGATGAATATGGGCACAGTTGACGACATGGTGCGCAACCCCGCCTGCACCAGCGCCACCAAGGACAGCAACCCGGATTGTTTCAAAGATAACCGGGCTACTCTGCATCTGCATGGCGGTATCACCCCCTGGATCAGTGACGGCACTCCGCACCAGTGGATCACACCGGCTAATGAGAACACCGCCTGGCCGCAGGGCGTTAGCGTCGGCACCGTTCCCGACATGAACAACGTCCCTGGCGTGCCTAACTGCTCGGCTGCCAACGACGGCTGCTCGACCTTCTACTACACCAACCAGCAGAGCGCCAGGTTGATGTTCTACCACGACCACGCCTGGGGCATCACCCGCCTTAACGTCTATGCCGGCGAAGCGGCCGGGTACCTGATTGCCGATAATATGGAGAAGTCACTGATCAGCAGTGGGCTGATTCCCGCCGATCAGATTCCGCTGGTAATCCAGGACAGAACCTTTGTCCCGGACGCTGCCCAGATGGCCGCACTGGATCCGACCTGGGACTACACCCGTTGGGGTAAAGAGGGCGACCTATGGTATCACCACGTTTACATGCCTGCCCAGAACCCCGGTGACATGAGCGGCATAAGTGCCTATGGCCGCTGGATGTACGGTCCCTGGTTCTGGCCGCCAGCCACACCGCAGTATCCGCCGATAGCCAACCCGTATTACAACATGGATCCGGCCACCGGCTTTACGACCGCGCTGGCCACGCCATGCAACGCCGATATTCCGGCCACCTGGCAGTATCCGGTTGACCCGTTCTGCGAGCCGCCCCTGATCCCGGGCACACCCAATATTTCGGTCGGCATGGAGCAGTTCAACGACACCCCGATCGTCAACGGAACGGCGTATCCGACGACCACTGTTGATCCCAAGCCCTACCGTCTGCGGATTTTGAATGCGGCCAATGACCGCTTCTTCAACCTGCAGTGGTATGTGGCTGATCCGACAACCGGGACAGATAGCGAGGTTGCACTGAAAGCCACAGAATTGGCCGCCGCCCAGCTCGACCCGAACATTTTTCCGACACCTGATACCCTGGTAAGCCCTGCCGGACCGGCCTGGCTCCAGATCGGTTCCGAAGGGGGTTTCCTGCCGGCTCCGACTGTGATTCCAAACCAGCCGATCACTTGGATCATCGACCCGACCCGTTTTGATGTCGGCAACGTGGACCAGCATTCCCTGGCTCTGGCTCCCGCCGAAAGAGCCGACGTGATCGTCGATTTCTCCCAGTTTGCCGGCAAGACGCTGATCCTCTACAATGACGCACCGGCCGCCTATCCGGCCAGGGTTTCCACTTACGATTACTACACCGGCGCTCCGGATCTGTGGCCGGTCGGCGCCCCTGGCGTCCTGCCGGGCTACGGCCCCAATACCCGCACTGTGATGCAGGTCAAGGTGTCGGGCAGCGGCGGTATCGCGACACCCAATTACGTCGATCCGACAATGCTGGCAAATCTGCAGGCTGCCTTTGCGCACAATGCAACGGGCACTGGCGTATTCGAGTCCAGCCAGCATCCGATCATAGTCGGTCAGTCCGACTACAACTCGGCCTATGGCACAACCTTCGCCTCCAACAGCTGGTGCAATGTTGTTGGCCCGACAGTTAACAGGTGTGACGGTTTGGCACGCATTTTCGACCAGGGCGGCAATCTGTTCGGATTCAATACACTGTTTGCACCTACTGTTAAGTTCCAGCTCCCATTGGAGCCAAAAGCGCTTCACGACGAGATGAATGCAGTTGCCTTCGACGAGTTCGGCCGCATGACAGCCAACATCGGTATCGAGACCGTTCCGGCCACTCCGGCCAACCAGAACGTCACTCTTTATCCGTATGTTAATCCATCTACCGAACTGATCAATGCCACTAACCTGCCGAAGTACGATCTGGCTAACACAACAATTGCACCAATCAGCACCCAGGACGGCACCCAGATCTGGAAAATTACCCACAACGGGGTGGACACACACCCGATCCACTTCCACCTGTACGACGTTCAATTGTTGAACCGCGTAACCTGGGACAACATCATCATCAAGCCGGATGCCAATGAACTGGGTTGGAAAGACACCGTCCGGGTCAGCCCGCTGGAAGATACCATCGTGGCGCTCCGCCCGGTCATTCCGGCGCTGCCGTTTGAAATTCCGAACAGCATCCGTCCGTTGAACCCGATGATGCCGATAGGTTCGACCGCCATGTTCAACAACATCGATGTCCTGGGCATCCCGACCACGCCAATCACCAACCAGCTTGTAAACTTCGGCTGGGAGTACGTCTGGCACTGCCACATTCTGAGCCATGAAGAGATGGATATGATGCGACCGGTATCGGTGGCTGTGCCGCCGAAAGCTGCCAGCAGTCTGACGTCTTCAGTCACCGGAAATGGCAACAACCGCAGGCTGGTGCTGGCCTGGACCGACAATTCCATTAACGAGACCGGCTTCCTGGTGCAGAAAACGACCGACGGCATTAATTGGACCGATGTCGGAACCAGCCCGTCGCCACTTAATCTGCAGAACACAACCGGGCCACGTACACTTACCGATCCGTCGACATACAACGCCAATGCGGTCGTCAGGTACCAGGTTGTGGCTCAAAACACTGTCGGCTACGGAGCCGAATTCCCAAGCATGACCGTCTCATCGGTTTCACTGCCGCTGACTCTGGGTTCCCTGCCTGCTGCGCCGACCACCCTGACTGCTGCACTTCAGGCCGGTCCGCAGATCAGCCTGACCTGGCGCGATAATGCCACTAACGAATCCGGTTTCGTTATTCAACGCGCCACAAACGGCGGCGCATTCGTCCAGATCGCCACAGCGCCGGTCCTGAACGGCACCGGCAATGTGACCTTCGTTGACAACACTGTTGCGCTCGGCACCACCTACGCATATCGTGTTGCAGCAGTGAACCTCGTTGGCACGTCCGGCTTCTCAAACAGTGTTGCCGTAATTGTTCCGGCGATGCCGGTTGCTCCAGGTAACTTTACTGCGACAAACGGTCCTAACGGCAATGGCAACAACCGGACAATTGTCCTCGCCTGGCAGGATCTTTCAAGTAACGAAACCGGTTTCACGATTCAGCGTGCGACCAACGCAGCGTTTACGGCAGGCCTCAATACCGTGAACCCTG
Source organism: Geobacter sp. (assembly GCA_009684515.1). Taxonomy (GTDB): domain Bacteria; phylum Desulfobacterota; class Desulfuromonadia; order Geobacterales; family Pseudopelobacteraceae; genus JACRCG01. Next base: position 252,858 of record WKKS01000004.1, on the reverse strand, counting down.
CAGCCAACACAACAACACTGACCCAGACCGGTTTGGCCAGAAACACCGCCTACTACTACCGGATCCGGTCAAACAACGGTGCCATCATTTCCTCCGCCTGGGTGAATGCGGTGCCGTTCCCAAGAACCACCAATCCATAAGTCGATTAACTGAATTCCGGAGAGGGTAATTCCTCTCCGGAATTTCTGCCTCAACAGTTCAAATGAAAGTTGCCGATATCGGCAATGATGTGCGGAAGGGCCCCGATGAGGGCCCTTTCTTCGTTTTGAACAGATGCGGCCCGACAGCAAAACTGATGATTCTGTTTGGAGGCGCGGCCCTGATACGTGGTAGAATGGGGCATGGCGATGTCATGGGAATAAATTTCTCTCTCAACCGGATCTGTTATGAAATTCAGTCATGTTCTTCCAATATTGATCATTACTATTCTTTCCGCGCTTCCTGCGTTTACTGCCGGGATCACTCCGGCGAGCCGAACCGGCGGAGTGGATTCCGTCAAAAGCGAATCCGGAGCATCATACTACGTGGAGATCAGCATCAGTCGGAATCTGCTGACGCTCTACGAGAAAAAAGCCGCAGGGGAGCTGGTTCAGGTGGCGGAATATCCGGTCGGAACCGCAGTCGTCGGGCTAAAAACCTTTCCGCTTGGCCTTGGCCGCGTGACCGGCATTCAATTCAATCCCTGGTGGTATCCGACCCCCTACTCGCGGCAGGTGTTTCGCGAACGCGGCATCAATCTCCCCTCTGCGGTGCCGCCCGGTCATCCCCTCAACTACATGGGCCCTTTCAAGATTTCCATGTCGCACAGCACCTGGAAAGGGGCGATCTACCGGATTCATGGCAACAACAATCCCAAAAGGGTTGGTCGGCGGGTGACCGGCGGCTGCTTTGTGATGGATAATGAGGATGGCATGGGGCTGGCGCGGCGGTTGCGGGTGGGGACCGAGGTTAAGGTCGTGCCGTAAGCTTGTAAGTTACAAGTCACAAGGTCAAGACCGGCAGCCAAACCCGCCAGTATATTTAAATTTTATCGATATTTGACAAATGGCAATTGTGTTTTATAGTTGCCAGACAGATGTAAGTCGCCAATTGTTACTGAATGAACAAGGGAGGCAAAAAATGAAAATGAAAATTGCAGCGCTGTTTACACTTGCAGCATTTGTTTTGGGGGCTTCCGGTTGTGTCACTGTATCGGAAGAGCATAAGGGAGCGGCCACCGGGGCCGGGCTTGGCGGTGTTACCGGAGCAGTTGCGGGGGCGGTTCTGGCCGGTGAGGGTTCCCGCACCAAGGGCGCTCTTATCGGTGGGCTGGCCGGTGCGGTGCTTGGCGGAGTAATCGGCAATTACACGGTTGACAAGAAGAAGGATGCTCAGGAAACATCAAACAAATATGCCTACTCACCATCTGCCGGTACAGTTGTAAGAATCGAAAGTGCGGATGCCAAGCCTTCAGTCCTGGCACAGGGTGGTACGGTAAATCTTGTGACATCTTACGCGGTTATGTCGCCATCCAGCGAAAACGAGATTGCGATTACGGAGTCGCGCGAAGTCACGCTCAATGGTGAACTGATCGGAAGTCCGGAAGCCAATGTCAGCCGCACTCCCGGAACATATCAGTCATCGGTCCCGCTGATCCTGGCTGCTGACGCTAAAAAAGGTAAATATCGGGTGATCACCACCATCAAGTCAGCGGCGGGAAAGGATTCGCGGGAGAGTTCCTTCACGGTGCAGTAATTATACGTGCATCTGCCGGTCAGGCGCACAAATGCATCAAACATCGAGGGGTTGGCCATTGGTCGGCCCCTTTTTTTGATTTTGGTGAATCAAATATTAACGATGCGGGTTGAAGTTTGATTTCCGATACCCCATACTCTCTCCTCGAATGTGCATTCAGTCAATTGCGAGGATATCCACCCACATGGCATTACCATCCACAATTTACAAAGCTTCCGTCCAGTTGTCGGATATCGACCGCGGCGTTTACGAATCCCTGCAGACTACCGTTGCCCAGCACCCCTCGGAAACAGCCGAGCGACTGGTGGCCCGTCTGCTGGCATACGCCATCTTTTACGAACCCGAGCTGCTCTTTACCAAAGGAATCAGCGCTACCGACGAACCGGATCTCTGGGTCAAAAGCGGCGACGGAAGGGTGCAGCTCTGCGTGGAGGTCGGCCTGCCCGATCCGGATCGCATTATCAAGGCCAGCCGGCATTCGGAACGGACCGCGCTGCTGTTGTGCGGAAAAAACCTTGCCAACTGGGAACAGCAGCATCTGTCCAAGCTGGAACGGCTGGACAATCTGACCGTCATCGTCATTGATCAGCCCTTCATTGCCGTGGTGGCGGCCAGCTTGGAGCGCTCGATCAACTGGTCGGTCACCATTACGGAAGGCATTCTTTACCTGACGATCGGCGAAGTATCTCTGGAAACGGCCATCCAGGTCAGAATCGGGACTCGGTGAAATTTTGCCGGAAATCTGAAACGGAGGGGAAATATTGTTCAGGTTTATCATTGTTCTGATGTTAACGTCCCTGCTGGCCTCGTGCGGCGGGTACGAGCGCTATTCACATCGACCAGATTCATCATCGACCCGCAAAGCCGGACAGCGCCCCTACACCATCAACGGCGAGCGTTATGAACCGCTTGCCAGCCACGAAGGTTTTGTCCAGTCCGGCATCGCCAGCTGGTACGGCAGCGATTTTCACGGCCGGACGACCAGCAACGGCGAAACATACGACATGTATGCCATGACCGCCGCCCACAAGACCCTGCCGCTGGGGGTCTATGTCAAAGTCCGCAACCGCGACAACGGCCGCGAGGCGGTGGTGCGGATCAACGACCGCGGCCCGTTTGTGGAGGGGAGAATTATTGATCTTTCCTACTCGGCCGCCAGGGACCTGGATATTGTCGGATGCGGCACCGCTCCGGTAAAAATCGAAGCGCTCGGTTATCTCGACAATTCCGTCAGCGGCAGGACCGCATATCAGGTTCCGGCAAGCTACGACAGAGGTTCATTCGGCATCCAGGTGGGCGCTTTCGGAATGTATGAAAATGCCCGGAGACTGGCGGCTGAGGTCAAGCAGCGCTATGGCAGCTCCTCAATTCAGGAGGCGGTCGTCAACGGCAGCCGCTTTTACAGGGTCCGCGCCGGAAACTATCCGTCACTGAAAGAGGCGGAGCAGTTGCAGCAGCGCTCGGCGGACAGGTTGATCACCGGAGGATTTGTAGTGGCTCTGGATTGAGCGTGTAGAGTTGGTTTGTGATGGTTGGCTTTTCGGTGGAAAGGTGAGTACAATCATGACAGCCGTTAGTTTGATGGAGGCGCTCTGATGTCATATCTAGACAATCTCATATCCAGACGCTTGGTTTTTGCGATTATTCTTACCGCCATCACTTTGGTGGCGGAAATTATCGGCGGTATCTGGTCCAACTCCCTGGCGCTGTTGTCCGATGCGGGGCACGTCTTTCTGGATCTGTTCGCCCTGGCGCTGTCACTGGGAGCCATCAAGCTGGCCGCGCAGCCTCCCGGCGAGCAGCACTCATTCGGTCTGCACCGGGCCGAGGTGCTGGCTTCCCTGGTTAACGGCCTGACCGTTTTTCTGATGGCCCTGGGGATTCTGTATGAAGGGAGTCTGCGGCTGATTTCGCCGGAAGAGGTCAAAACGATTCCGATGCTGGTGGTCGCGGTACTCGGTTTGATTGCCAATCTGCTGGCTGCCAAGGGATTGCATGGCCACGCCCATGATGATTTGAATGTGCGCAGCGCTTTTCTGCATGTCCTCGGGGATGCGGCCGCTTCGGTCGGAGTGATTGTCGGCGCCGTGCTGATGCATTATACCGGCTGGTATCAGGCCGATCCGGTCATCTCGATTGCCATCGGTCTACTGATTCTGGTGGGCGCTTTCAGGGTCTTGCGGGATGCGGTCCATATCCTGATGGAAGGGGTCCCGCGCGGTTTGTCGGTCGAACTGGTGGCGGAGCGGATTCGATCGCTGGATGGGGTCTCGGATGTCCATCATCTCAACCTCTGGGCGGTCTGCTCGCACATTTTTGCCCTGTCGGCCCACATCGAAATTGAACCGGGCTATGACGGTCAACGCAGCCAACTGATGCAGAGCATTGAACATGAACTGCAGCATCACTTCCACATCACCCATACCACAATCCAGTTCGATTGTTCGGCCTGCAACGGCGGTCCGCTGATCAAAGAGTTCAGCCACAGTGAGCGGGGCGCCGCTTGCAGCGGGCACGGGCATTGATCAGATACAGGCCTGCGCAGCAGTATTTGCAGTTTGAATCCATGATTCCCATCCCAGAGCCAAATTCCACTATCCATCTTTTTCAGTCTTGGAGCGTTAAGGCTGCATATCTGGATTTTCCAGCAAACATATTGACATACATATAATTGAATTGTATTTTGTGCATAATCACGTAATTCATGAAGTGTGATTTATTGGCCTGTTCTGCCAGTCATTCCAAAGCGAAGGAGTTTCACCCCATGACTCTGCGAATTGTCATCATCGGAGCAAATGCCGCCGGAGCCAAGGCGGCCGCAAAAGCAAAACGGATGAATCCTGAGGCTTCCATTACGGTGATTGACCGGGGGAGTTTCATCTCCTACGGGGCCTGCGGCATTCCTTACTTCGTTTCAGATACGGTCTGTGACGAGAAGGAGCTGATGAGCACGCCGGTCGGAGTTGTGCGTGATCCCGCCTTTTTCTGGAAGGTCAAAGGGGTTGAGGTTCTTACCGAAACCGAAGCGGTTGCGATTGATCGGAAGAACAGGCGGGTCGAACTCAAAACCAGCGCCGGCGCCGGGAACAGTTTCATCGAATATGACAAGTTGATTCTGGCAACCGGCAGTTTTCCGGTCATTCCGCCGCTGGCTGGGTGCGAGCTGCCAGGGATTATCACGGTCAAGAGCATTGAAGATGCCATTATCCTGAAAGAGCAGGCGATTTCGGGCAAACGGGCCTGTGTGATCGGGGCCGGCCTGATCGGCCTGGAAACCGTAGAAGCGCTTAGCATGCGCGGCATGCATGTTACACTGGTCGAGATGCAGGCGCAGATTCTGCCGGGGGTTCTGGATCTGGAAATGGCCAGGATGCTGGAACAGCATATCCGTGAAAAGGGGGTGGAGGTCGTAACCTCCTGCTGCGTTTCTGGCTTTGGCGGCAATGGACAGGTGGAGGGTGTCATAACCGATCACGGCACTTTTGCAGCCGACCTGGTGGTTCTGGCCATTGGCGCAAGGCCAAATGTTGGTTTGGCCCGCACTTCCGGCCTGTTCATCGGCGAAACCGGGGCCATTGCCGTGGATAGTAACCTGCGCACCTCAGACCCGGATATTTATGCCTGTGGCGACTGCTGTGAAACGACCAACCTGGTCACCGGCGCAAAAATATACGCTCCCCTGGGGAGCACGGCCAACAAGCAGGGAAGGGTGGCCGGAATCAACGCGGCGGGGGGAGAGGACACCTTTGCCGGAGTGCTGGGAACGGCCATCCTCAAGGTATTTGATTTCAGCGCCGGAAAAACCGGTTTGACCGAAGTTGCCGCCCGTGCGGCTGGCTATCAGGTCGAAACGGTACTTTCACCCGCTCCGGACCGGGCCCACTTTTATCCCGAGGCAAAGCCGATCGCACTCAAGCTGGTGGCTGACAAAGCAACCGGGCGCCTTCTCGGACTTCAGGCGGTTGGTCCGGGCGCAGCTGACAAGCGCATCGATGCGGCGGCTACCGCCATCAGCTTTCGCGCCACCGCCGATCAGATTTCGCATCTCGACCTGGCCTACGCGCCACCATTTTCGGCCGCAATGGATAACCTGATCGTGGCGGCCGATATCCTGAAAAACAAGCTTAACGGCCATGCCAGGGGGATTTCGCCCGCCGAGGTCAAACAGATGATGGATGACGAGGACGATTTTATTTTGCTGGACGTCCGCTCCCCGGCTGAACACGCCGCAGTGCGGATTGCCGGGGCAAAGCTGGTGCCGCTCGGCGTGTTGCGCGAAAAGCTGGACACTCTCCCCAAAGACAAGGAGATCATCGCATTTTGCAAGATCAGCCTGCGTGGTTATGAAGCTCAGAAAATCCTCAATGCGGCCGGTTTCGACAAGGTGCGCTTCATGGACGGCGGTATCCTGACCTGGCCTTATGCCCTGGAAAAATAGTATGTTGTCAAAATATACGATACTGGGAGTCCTCGCTTGAAAACAACAAAATGGGATGAACGCTACAGTGAGCCCGGCTATACCTACGGCAAGACCCCCAATGCATTTCTGGTCTCCGTGGTTGACAAGCTTCCGCAGGGCAAAATCTTGATGCTCGCCGAGGGTGAGGGGCGGAATGCCGTATATCTGGCCTCGCTCGGTTATCAGGTTACGGCGGTGGACGGCTCCGCCGTAGGACTGGGCAAAGCCGCAGAATTGGCGGCGGAACGGGGCGTCAAGATTACAACCGCTGTTGCCGATCTTGGCGAATTCAGGATTGAAGAGGGGCAGTGGGACGGGATCGTTTCCTGCTATTGCCACCTTCCTTCCGCAATTCGTATTCCGCTACATCGCGCGGTTGTGCAGGGGCTCAAGCCGGGCGGCGTTTTTGTGCTGGAGGGTTTCAGCAAGGAACAGATGGATTATGACACCGGCGGGCCGAAAGTACCGGATATGCTGCTGGCGCTGGATGAGCTGAAGCGTGAACTTGTTGGATTGGAATTCAGTCACTCGCTCAAGCTTGTACGGGATGTCAAGGAGGGGCGCGGTCACACCGGACTGGCCTCGGTGGTGCAGTTGCTCTGCGTCAAACCGCTTGTGCCATAGCCTGCCCGGCGGGACGGATGAGGGGCGCTTTGACGTTTAGCAGGAAGCAAACCGAGTACTGCCGGGTATTATGTGTATATGCACAAATTCATTGACTCAGTAGTCGTTGATGTCTATTTTGTGTATATGCACAATACTAAAGGTGGAGGTACACAATGAAAGTATGTTTTCCGGTTGAAGAAAATCAGGGCCTGGATAGCCAGGTGTTCGGGCATTTTGGTTCAGCGCCCGGCTTTGTGGTGGTGGATATGGTCACCAGCGAGCTTACATCAATCAACAACAGTGATCAGATTCATCAACATGGCGCCTGCAACCCGGTAGCGGGTCTGGGTGGTCATCAGGTGGATGCAGTCGTAGTGGGGGGCATTGGCGGCGGTGCGCTGCAAAAACTCACCAATTCCGGAATGCGGGTTTTTAAAGCCACCAGCGGCACGATTGCCGAGAACGTTGCACTCTTCAAGGCAGACGGTTTGCCAGAATACATGCCTGGCCATACCTGTGGCGGACATGGTCACAGCCACGGCTGCTCCCACTAGTCATGCCGCGCCCACGTAAACCACGCATCTGTCTTTGTCCGCATCGGGCTGGGTATTCGGCCGTTTTCAAACCGGCCGGTACCCCGCTCAAGGAATTGGAAATCATTCAGTTGGCCCACGATGAACTGGAGACCCTGCACCTGTGTGATGGTGAGGGGAAAACCCAGGAGGAAGCGGGCGCCTGCATGGGGGTTTCGCGCGGAACGATCCAGCGGCTGCTCTCCAGCGCCCGCTGCAAGGTCGCCCGGGCGCTGGCCGGGCAAAAGGCGCTGGCGATTTCCGACAACAACCCGGGAGCCGAAGATGTTGCCGTTTCTGAAGAAAGTCCGTAGCTGACTGACAAAACAGCAAGAGAGGAGTTCTTGAATGGAAATGAAAATCACCTTCCCGGGAGGGAAAAAGGTTAATGCGGAAATGGGCGGGTTCGTTATCCAGACCGATCAGCCGGTTGAAGGAGGTGGAGCAGGCTCGGCGCCGACACCTTACGACTACTTTCTGGCCTCCCTGGGAACCTGCGCCGGGATTTACGTGCTCAGTTTCTGCCAGCTTCGGCAGATTGCCACCGAAGGTTTGGCGATAACTCAGCGGATGGAGTTTGACAGCGATCAGGATGGAAGAAAAATTCTGGCCAAAATCATCATGGATATCGACCTGCCCCACGGATTCCCGGAAAAATACCGGAATGCGATCGTCAAGGCCGCCGAGCTTTGCACAGTGAAAAAAGTTCTCATGGATCCGCCGGAGTTTGAGATAAACGCCCATTTGTAGTAACCATGCGGTAGAATTGCCGCTGGACCCGTAATGATCCGGTAAAGCCGGCCGAGGAGTTTTTTTGATTCAGGATCCGACAAATCAGTATATCGCCACAATTCTGTCCCAGTGTGTTGTCACCGGCAAGGAAGTTCTTGAAATCGGCTGCGGCAAAGGGCGGATAACGCGGGATCTGGCAAAGCATGCCAAGCGGGTGCTGGCAACCGATCCGGACGCTGCGGCGCTGGCGTTTGCCCGCTCCGGCATTGATGCCGCCAATGTCGAGTTCATTCAGGCGCCGACCGGAGTCCCGGACTTGCCACCCGAATCCTTTGATCTCGTTATCTACACGCTTTCCCTGCATCATGTCCCGCTTGCGGAAATGTCCGGCAGTTTGCGTGCGGCGGCCAAACTGCTCCGTAAATCAGGTGTGATTGCCGTAGTCGAACCGGGCGATGGCGGTTCGTTCACCGAGTCAAAAGAGCGCTTTGGCGCCGGAAGCGGAGATGAACGGACTGAAAGGGAGTCGGCCATCCGTGCCATGCACGCCCTGGAAGGGTGGATTGTGGAAGAAACAATCCTGTTCCGGACACTGTTCCGGTTCCACGATTACGACGATTTTTTAGACAACATGCTGCCGAACTATCGCCAGCAGCCGGAATCTTTTGTGAACGAGCTGCGCCGGTTTCTGGACCTGTACCGGAGTGCGGACGGAATTACGCTGGATGCCTGCCGAAGGCTGAACGTACTTCATCGGCAATAAAGGAGTTAGGATGCAATCCCGGGAACTGCTTAAACGAATCAAGTCAAAACAGCCGCCGGTCGTGGTCGATGTCAGGAGCGGCATGGAATTTAGGAGCGGGCACATTCCGGGCGCGCTCCACGCCCCGACCTGGAAAATCCTGCTGCGTCTGGCGCGAATCCCCGCCGACAAAAATACTGAACTGGTGGTGACTTGCGAACACGGTCCCCGCGCCCAGATGGCGAAGGGGCTGCTTGGCACTCTCGGGTACCGGAAAGTTGAGCTGCTGGACGGACATATGTCTGCCTGGCGTCAGGCTGGACATCCACAGGAGAAATAGCATGTTTGAGATGAAACAGCTGACAACAGAACAGCTTCACGCCCGCGCCACCTATCTGGCTCTGTTTACGATCATCTACAACATTATCGAGGGGTTGGTTTCAGTCTGGGCGGGCGCAGCCGATGACACATTGGCGCTGTTCGGTTTTGGCATGGACTCTTTTATCGAGGTCATTTCGGCGATAGGTATCTGGCACATGCTGCGCAGAATCAGTGGCAACGCCGGGGAAAGCAGAGATGAGTTCGAGGTGCGCGCCCTGCAGATTACCGGCTGGGCCTTCTACCTGCTGACAGCCGGTCTGGCTCTGACGGCGCTCATCAACCTTTATCAGCAGCACAAGCCGGAAACCACCCTGTGGGGCATCGCTGTCTCACTCGGTTCAATGTCGTTCATGTGGTACCTGATCCGCCAGAAGACGAGAGTCGGTACTGCACTCGGTTCCCAGGCCATCCTGGCCGATGCGGCCTGTTCCAGGGCCTGTCTTTATCTGTCATTGGTGCTGCTGATTTCGAGCATAGGTTATGAACTGACCGGCCTCGGCAGTCTGGATGCGATCGGCGCCCTGCTGATCGCATGGCTGGCCTTCCGTGAAGGTCGTGAATCGTTCGGCAAGGCACGGGGATTAAATTGCTCGTGCAGCTGCAGTTGCAATAAAGCCTGATCCGGCCCGCCGCTATTTTGCCATATCCACCAGCAGGGCGATGTTGAGCCCTATCACCACCAATCCCACAACCCAGAGCACGATGCTGCCCGAGCGTTTGTTGGCGTAACCCCCCATCACTTTTTTGGATGAGGTCAGCAGGATCAGCGGTATGATCGTCAGCGGCAGCTGCAGCGAAAGGACGATCTGGCTCCAGAGAATGCCGTTGAATGGGTTGGAAAGCAGCATGATGACGGTCAGCGCCCCCACCAGGGTGATTGTAACTCCAACACGGGAATGGGGATCGTTGATGTCGAACGGTTCGACGAATATTCCGGCAAAAACGCTGCCGCCTGCCATGGCGGCGGTGACGGACGATGAAAGTCCGGCGAAAAGCAGCCCCAGGGCGAATACCGTAGCTGAGAGCTTGCCGAAGATCGGCGCCAGTGTGAGGGTCACCTGGGGTAGTTCCGTCACGACTATTCCGTTTTTGAAGAAGACCGCCGCAGCCATGATGATCATGGCGCTGTTTATGGCCCAGCCGACGCCCATTCCGGTCAGGGTGTCCAGAAACTCGTATTTGAGCTGCTTCTGAATGACATCATCCCCCTGCGCGTTCCATTGGCGGCTCTGGATGACTTCCGAATGCAGGAAGATGTTGTGCGGCATGACAACCGCTCCCAATACTCCCATGATGACCGGCAGCGCCCCGACCGGGAACTCCGGCTTTACCCAGCCGGACAGGGTCTGGGTCCAGGAAACGTCGGCCAGCCAGATTTCAAAGACAAAGGCCAGGCCGATCAGTGAGACAAACCCCATGATCCACTTTTCCAGGCGCTGGTAGTTTTTGGAATAAAGCATCCAGCCCGAGAAGATTGCCGAAAGAACAGAACCCGCCAGCAGTGGCAGCCCGGTCAGCATATTCAGGCCGATGGCGGCCCCCAATAGTTCCGCCAGGGCCGTCGAGACGCAGGCCAGCATGGCGCTTCCCAGCATCAGAAATCTCAGCCACGGTTTGAAAAATTTGGAAGCGGCTTCGGAAAGGCACAGGCCGGTGACTATGCCGAGGTGGGCGGCGTTATGCTGCACCACGATCAGGATGATCGTTGACAACGTCACCACCCAGAGCAGTTTGTAGCCGAACTGCGAGCCGGCCGCCACATTGGTGACCCAGTTGCCAGGATCGATAAAGCCGACCGTGACGAAGAACCCGGGACCGATATAACGGAACAGTTCCAGTGACGCCAGACGCGAAGCCTGCTTGCCGATGTGGGAGAGCCAGTTCATGGTTGTTGTTATCCAGTCAAATTTGATTGATGTGATTAGTAAGTATAGTCACTACTGACATGGTTGGCAATTACGCTGTTCCGTTAGCAATTACGCGATTAAACTACTTGTTGATATGGGCTGATTTTGCTATGTTGCAGAGTCAATTTTAACCAACAAGGGGAAGCTACGCGATGAAATTTACCAAAATGCAGGGTGCCGGAAACGATTATGTTTATGTGAATTGTTTTGAAGAGACGGTTGTTGACCCCAGGCAGACCGCCATACAGGTTTCAAATCGCAACTTCGGCATCGGCTCGGACGGATTGATCCTGATCATGCCGTCTAAAGTGGCTGATGTACAGATGCGGATGTTCAACTCCGATGGTTCCGAGTCCGAAATGTGCGGCAACGGCATCCGCTGCGTTGCCAAGTACGCCTTTGACCACGGGATTGTTTCAAAGACCGAAATTACCGCCGAAACGGGCGCCGGTATCCTGACGCTGCAACTCTTTGCCGGTGCTGATGGCAAGATTGAGAAAGTACGCGTCAACATGGGGCCGCCGCGCCTGACCAGGGGCGAGATCCCGATGACCGGCGCTCCTGAAGCGAAGGTGATTGCCGAGGAACTGACCGTTCTGGATAAAACGTTCAAAATCACCTGTGCTTCGATGGGCAACCCGCACTGTGTTATTTTTGTCGAAGACGTCGAGAATTTCCCGGTTGCCACCTACGGCCCGCTGATTGAAAACAACGAGCTGTTCCCGCGCCGCACTAACGTTGAATTTATCCAGATCATTTCCCGCACTGAAATCCGCCAGCGTACCTGGGAACGCGGCGCCGGTGAAACACTGGCCTGCGGTACCGGTTCCAGCGCAGTAACCGCCGCCTGCGTCCTGAACGGACTGACCGAAAAGAAGATCCTCAACCACCTTTCCGGTGGCGACCTGGAAATGGAATGGGCCGAGGATGGCAATATCTACATGACCGGCCCGGCTGTTGAAGTCTTCAGCGGGGAAATTAATATTTAGCCGCGGGTGCCATGCCACGAATTCTGAACATCATAAATTGCCTGCTCGGCATTCTGATCATCGCGCTGGCCGCCGGAATTACTTCCGAGCGGCTTTCGGCGCGTCTGGGCAGTTCTTTCTTCGGCAAAGCGGGAAAAGAGTCTGTCGTTCCCGCGCCGACTGCGCCCCGCACTGAAGATCTCTCCTACTATGCCCCGATCTTGACCAACGGCCTGTTCGGCAAGATGTCCCAGGGGCAGCTGACTCCGATTGTGAACTCCACAGCTGCGGCGCAGGCCGCTCCGGTTACTGCTCCGGCTGAACTGATGCTGCTGGGTACGGCGGTCGGTTCTTTCCGGGAAACATTTGCGCTGGTGCGGCATATGACAAAGCAGGAAGAGCGGGTATTCCGTCTGGGAGATATGGTTTTTGATGCCGGGCGGCTGGTAGATGTGGGCAGGGAAAAGGCCTTTATCGTAATCAATAACAAAAAGGTCGAGCTGTTGACGCCAATGGCGCCTCCCCCCTCCATCTCCGCGACACCGGTTCCGCAGGCTGCCGCCGCTGTTTCAACCGCCGTCGCGCATCAGGGGGCGGGGAGTTATATCATCGACCAGAGGGCCCTTAACGCTGCCCTGGATAACCCGGCCCAGGCCATGTCCGATGCGCGGCTGCTTCCCAGTCAGAAGGATGGCAAGGTGGAGGGGTTCCGCGCCTCGGAGGTCAAGCCGAACGGCGTCTTTTCAATGATCGGTATAAAAAATGGTGACGTATTGCTGCGCCTGAATGACTTTCCGATGGATTCTCCTGACAAGGCGCTCCAATCATTCATTTCCCTCAAGGGGCAAAATCGCCTCAAGCTGGACCTGATCAGGGATGGCCAGCCGGTGACTTTCAATTACGACATAAGGTAACGCCCGCCCTGCCTGGCTCCATCCGCTGTCATGGAGAGCCTGGAAGAGGGACAATCTGGAGGCAGACTTGAAGCGATATTTAATACACACACTTTGCACATTGGTTCTGATGGGAATGTTCTGCTCGTCTCCCGCCTTGGCGGCCGGCAAGGGTGTCGTGCTGAATTTCAACGAGGTGGATATCTCCACAATGGTGAAATTCATCAGCGACCTGACCGGTAAAAACTTTATTCTCGATGATCGGGTCAAGGGAAAAATTTCGGTTTATTCTCCAGCAAAACTCTCGAATGAAGAGGCTTACAACGTTTTCGTCTCGGTGCTGGAGCTGAAAGGTTTTACGGTCGTGCAGAGCGGCAAGGTCGCCAAGATCGTTCCTTCCGCCAGTGCCCGGCAATCCGGTTTCAAACTGTTTCCCGAAGGTGAAACGCTGCCGGTCAACGAAAGTTATGTCGCTCAGGTAACCAAGCTGGAAAATATTTCGGCCCAGGAAGCGTTGGTTTTCCTGCAGCCGATGATATCCAAAGATGGCCACATCTCGGCTTTTGGCCCCGGCAACCTGATTCTGATGGTGGACTCGTCGCTCAATATCCGCAAGCTGCACGAAATTCTGCAAACCATTGACTCGGAGCGTACTCGCGAAGGACTTGAAATCATCTATTTGAAAAACGCCTCGGCCGAGAGCGTTGCCACAACCATTCGCCAATGGCTGACCGGCTCCGAAAGCAAACCGGCCGGTCCGGCTGCCGCCGCCGCTGCTGCGGCCGGGACTGGCGCCGGAAGTGTGCTGGCTGACCAGCGTCTGAACGCCCTGCTGGTGTTCGGCAGTGACAAAACAAAAAATGCGGTCCGCGAACTGGTGGCCAAGCTGGATGTCGCCTCACCCGAGGCCAGCAGCAAGGTCAATGTCTATTACCTGGAAAACACCGACGCGACCGAGATGGCCAAGGTGCTGGATGGAGTCGTGAAGGGGATGACCGCCCAGGCTGCCGCTCAGCCGGGTGCAGCCGCCTCGCAGGCTTCGCCACTGGACAGCGGCAAGGTCACGATCACGGCGGACAAAACCTCCAACTCCCTGGTGATCATGGCTTCTCCCAACGACTACAGCAACCTTTCCCAGGTTATCAAAAAACTGGACCGCCGCAGCAAGCAGGTTTTTGTGCAGGTCGTGATTGCAGAGGTTTCACTTGATAAATCAAGGGCTTTGGGAGTCCAGGCCGGCGCTGTGGCAGCCGGCGCGCTCGGCAAATATCTGCAGGGTGGCGGGATGTACGACCCCTTCGGCACCTTTAACTCAGTCCTTTCCAACTCGGCAATTACCGCTCTGGTGGGCGACAAGCTGAAAGATACCACCCGTCCTGTCACCGGCGTTGCTCTGCTGCAGGCGCTCGATAAAAACGGCCTGGTCAATATCCTTTCCACCCCCAACATTCTTACTTCCGACAATAAAGAGGCTGAAATCAATGTCGGCGAAAACGTCCCGTTCCAGGGCTCGGCCACCCAGAGCACAATCGGCACGACAACATCGGTGGAGCGCAAGGACATCGGCATCAACCTCAAGATCAAGCCCCAGATCAGCGAAGGGGACTATATCCGCATGGATATCAATCAGGAAATTTCGGCGGTCAAAAATGACAAGGGGCAGGCCATCGATCTGGTAACGACCAAGCGATCGACCAAGACCAGCATTATTGTCAAGGACAAGGAGACGGTTGTTATCGGCGGGCTGATTCAGGACACCGAGGATGAAAATATCCAGAAAGTGCCATTCTTCGGGGATATTCCGGGACTTGGCTGGCTGTTTAAAACCAAAACCAAAACCCGCAGGAAGACGAACCTGATGATTCTGCTGACACCCCGCATTGTCAAGGATGCCGAGGATCTGACCTCGGTTTCCGCTGATCAGCGTCTGAAATTCGGCGAGTCTGCCAAAAAAGTGGAGCCGGTTGACGTCCAGAAAGAGATTTCCGGCAAATGAGCGCCGTTTCAACTCAGGAAGAGCTGGAGTCTATTGCCCTCAAACTTGGAATAACTTTCCAGGCTGATATACGCCATGAAGAGATCGACTCGGGGCTGTTGAGCCGTGTGCCGCTGACCTTCGCCCGCAGCAATTCGATCCTGCCGCTGAGTGAGCGGGATGGCGCTATCCGGGTCGCTGTCTCGGGGGCCAGCGGAATCCTGCTGCTGGATGAGTTGCGCATGCTGTTCGGCAAGCCGATGGAAGCGGTGCTGGTGCCGCACATGGTTCTTGCCGATCTGATAAATCATGTCTATGCCGGTGTTTCAGGAACATCCCGCGAAGTGCTGCAGGAACTGGAAGGGGTCGATCTTTCCACCATCGCCACCGAACTGGGGCAACCGCAGGACCTGCTGGACCTGACCGACGAAGCCCCGGTCATCCGGCTGCTGAACTCGATCCTTTCCGAGGCGGTCAAAGAGCGGGTCAGCGACGTCCACATCGAGCCGTATGAGCGTGACCTGCTGGTGCGATTCCGGATTGACGGCATCCTCTATGAAAAACTCTCCCCACCCAAGATCATCCAGGACGCCCTGGTATCGCGTATCAAGATCATGGCTGGGCTCAATATCGCCGAAAAACGTTTGCCGCAGGATGGGCGCATCCGCGTCATCGTGGCCGGTCGCGACGTGGATATCCGCGTTTCGATCATTCCGACCTTCTACGGGGAACGGGCTGTTTTGCGACTGCTGGACAAGAAGAAAGGCATTCTGTCGCTGGCCGATATCGGTCTGAGCGAAATCGGCGTTCGTACTCTGGAACGGATGCTGACCCGCACCAGCGGAATCGTTCTGGTGACCGGTCCAACCGGCAGCGGTAAATCCACCACGCTCTACGCCGCCCTGAACCGGGTCAACTCCAGCGAGAAGAATATCATCACGATTGAAGATCCGATCGAATACCAGATCAGGGGCATCGGCCAGATTCAGGTCAACCCCAAGATCGACCTGACCTTTGCCAGCGGTCTGCGCTCGATCCTGCGCCAGGATCCTGACATCATCATGGTCGGCGAAATCCGCGACGCCGAGACGGCTGAAATTGCGATCCAGGCCAGTTTGACCGGACATCTGGTCCTTTCCACCCTGCATACCAACGATGCTGCCACTGCTGTGACCCGTCTGGTGGATATGGGAATCGAGCCGTTCATGATCGCCTCGTCACTCTCCGCCGTTGTGGCCCAGCGTCTGGTGCGGGTGATCTGCCCTCATTGCCGCGAAGAGTACCGTCCGGTCGAGGAATATGCCGGAGTGACGCTGCCGGAGAAGCTTTACCGTGGGCGCGGCTGCGACAAATGCTTCGGTCTGGGCACCATGGGGCGGACCGCCATCTACGAAATCCTCCCGATCGACCAGGAACTCTGTTCGATGATCATCAGGCGCAGCCATTCCGGCGAGATCAAGGAATACGCCATTTCCCGCGGCATGAAAACCTTGCGTGATGACGGTCTGGCCCGGGCGGCCGCCGGGATTACCACCATCGAAGAGGTCTTGCGTGTAACCCAGGACGATTATGCCGACGTTCCGTTATAAGGCATACAATGCCGCCGGCTCTGCGGTTTCCGGCAGTATCGAGGCCGATTCCGAGCGCCAGGCGATGCAGCAGCTGAAGGGAAATGGGCTGTTGGCGCGTGAAGTGCTGGAAGAAGGTGGTGCAAAAGACAGCGCCAGGAGTTTTTCGTTCGGCCGGGCAGTTTCCGCCGCCGATCTGTCGCTTTTTACCCGCCGTCTGGCTACCTTGACGGTTTCTTCCGTCCCGCTCTTTGAAGCGATGGGTTCGCTTTGCGACCAGGAGGAGAACGGGCCGCTCCGCAAGGCTTTGGTGCGGGCAAAGGAGCGAATTGCCGAAGGCGCCTCATTGTCGAGGGCGCTGGCGGCAGAACCTGCCATCTTTGGCGAAAGCTATGTCAGCATGGTGGCGGCCGGTGAGGCTGGCGGAGCACTGGATGCGGTGCTGGAAAGGCTGGCCGATTTTCTGGAAGAGCAGGAACAGGTGCGCAGTAAAGTAACCTCCGCCATGGCCTATCCGATCCTGATGGTGCTGGTGGGCGGGGGGGTAATGATCTTCCTGCTGACGGTTGTAATTCCCAAGATCGTTGTTATCTTCGAAGACAGCAAAGCGGCCCTGCCGCTGATTACAATCATGCTGATCAAGGTCAGTCATTTTCTGCGCGGCTGGTGGTGGATTCCGGCCGGACTGATAATCGCCTCAATTCCCCTTTACCGTAAAGCCATGCTGCGCGACGACCTGCGCCTGAAACGCGACTCCCTGCTGCTGAAAATCCCGGTGGCGGGCGGCATGCTGCAGCGCCTGATTCTGTCCCGGTTTGCCCGCGTGCTGGGCCTGCTGCTTTCCAGCGGTGTGCCGATCATGCGCGCTCTGGAAATCACCGGAGAGGTGCTGGTCAACCGGGTCTACCGTTCTTTCCTGCGCCAGGTGATGGAAGAGGTCGCCCAGGGGGGTAGCCTGTCCGGCAGCCTGAAGAAAAGTCCGCTTTTCCCGCCCCTGCTGGTGCATCTGGCCGGTGTCGGCGAAAAGGGGGGCAATCTGGAGGAGATGCTGGTCAAAGCCGGCGTCGCCTACGAACGGGAGTTCAGCTCCCGTCTGCAGCGCCTGATGGCATTGATGGAGCCGCTTTTGGTGCTGGCAATGGGTGTGGCGGTCGGGATCGTCGTGCTGGCGGTGTTGCTGCCGATTTTCGAGATGAATCAGTTGATAAAATAGCCTCAAATCCTTTTCTGGAATATTCTTTGTAAACCTCCGGTTCCATCCGTAATAGTTCCTTAACTCTTTGCAACATAATCTTTTTAGCCGGTAGCGTTTGACACGCTTTTGTGGTATACGGATATGGTCAGCCGGTATCCCTCCCGCAGCTTAACTGAAGGTGGAAATGACGGCATTCTCTCTCGACATACTGCTGTTCGCAGCCAAGCTGGGGCTGGTGTTTTTCGTCATCCTGACCCTGGCCGCCTACCTGGTGTTTGCCGAGCGGAAGATTCTGGCCTGGGTCCAGGACCGCAAAGGGCCAAACCGTGTCGGCCCCTTTGGTTTGCTGCAGCCGCTGGCCGACCTGATCAAGCTCCTCACAAAAGAAGACTTCCTGCCGGCCGCAGCCGACAAATGGCTGTTCTACCTGGCCCCTGCCATGGCTGCCATCCCTGCCATCATGATCTTTGCCGTGATTCCATTCGGCGCACCGCTGAAGATAGGCGGTCGCGAACTGCCGCTGGTGATATCCGACCTGAATGTGGGGTTGCTGTTCTTCCTGGCACTCTCCTCCATCGCCGTCTACGGAGTCGCCATCGGCGGCTGGGCCTCCAACTCAAAATATTCCCTGCTGGGCGGCATCCGCGGTCTGGCACAGCTGATCTCCTACGAACTTTCCATGGGATTGTCGCTGGTGCCGATCGTCATGCTGGCCCGCTCCTTCAGCCTGACCGATATTGTCAATGCACAATCCACCGTGCCGTTTATCTTCTATCAGCCATTGGCGTTCATAATTTTTCTGATCAGCATCACCGCCGAATGCAAGCGGATTCCCTTCGATCTGCCGGAGGCGGAAGGGGAGCTGGTGGCCGGTTTTCATAGCGAATACTCCGGCATGCGCTTCGGCCTGTTCTTTGTCGGCGAATATATCAACATCATCGTGCTGGGAGGGTTGGCGACCACTTTCTTTCTGGGGGGATGGCATGGGCCGCTGCTGCCGCCGGTGATCTGGTTTTCGGTCAAAACCCTGGCTTTTGCCTTTTTCTTTATCTGGATGCGCGGCACACTGCCCCGGTTGCGCTATGACCAGCTTATGCATCTGGGGTGGAAAATATTGACGCCACTGGCTCTGATCAACATACTGGGCACAGGCTGGTGGCTGGTTTTGACCCGCTAATCCACGGACAGTGCTGTCCGATCATGTAACCCAATAAGGGAGGATTTAAACATGGAAAGCGTGAATGCGAAGAACCGTCATGGCCACACCCCGTTGATCAATGCGTCCAAAGAGGGTCTTAAGGATTTTGTCCACGACCTGCTGCATCGCGGAGCCGATATCACCGCCAGCAGCGAAAAAGGCAAAACCGCCCTTCACTACGCTGCGGCCAATGGGCACACCGAAATTGCCAGAATGCTGATTGAAAAGGGGGCCGACACTGATGCTGTTGATCGTGAGGGGCATACACCCCTAATGTTTGCTGCCATCTACGGTTGCAACAAAACTATTCAGGCCCTGCTTGACGGAGGCGCCAGCCCCTCAATCAAAACTCCCGCCGGTAACACGGCCAGTCTGTACGCCGAGAACAACAGACATCCACTGGCCGCGGCGCTGCTAAAAAAAGCTGAGCGTGCCAAACAGGGTAACGCTTGATACTTTAGTCGCAGAAAGGGAACAAGGGCGCGGATGACACGGATCGGGCGAATTCTGACGGATACCGGAAAACATTCAGTAAATCCGTCAGATGAGCGACAACCGTGAAATCCGCGTTTTATTTTATGAGTATATTTTCTGATACCAAAGCCATATTGGGCGGATTCCGCGTGACGCTCAGCCATATGCTGCGCAAACCGGTTACGATCCAATATCCGGAGGAAAAACGGATACCGTATCCCCGTTTTCGGGCCAGAATCGTCCTGACTCGCGATCCGGACGGGGACGAACGCTGCGTGGCCTGCTACCTCTGTTCGGCCGCCTGTCCGGTGGACTGCATCTCGATGCAGTCAGCAGAACGTGACGATGGCCGCCGCTACGCCGCCTGGTTCCGGATCAACTTTTCGCGCTGCATCTTCTGCGGCCTGTGCGCCGAGGCCTGCCCGACCATGGCGATCCAGATGACCCCCGATTACGAAATCTGCAAACGGGACATCATGGATCTGCTCTATGAGAAGGAAGATCTGCTGATAGATGGCTGCGGCAAGGATGACAGCTACAATTTCTACAAGCATGCCGGGATAGCCGTAACCCAGCCGCGCGGAGCGGGGTTGGAGGAAACTCCGCCGGTGGATGTCCGGACACTTATGCCATGATTGAACAATCAATCTTTTACATACTGGCCGCCACGGCGGTTATAGCCACACTCCTGGCCATCACCGAAAAGCATCCGGTGCATGCGATACTGTATCTGGTGACTTCGCTGTTCAGCATGGCGGTCATCTTCTACCTGCTGATGGCGCCGCTGGTGGCGGCCTTCGAGGTGATTCTGTATGCCGGCGCGATCATGGTGTTGTTTCTGTTCGTGATCATGATGCTGGATCTGGGGCATCCCGATAAAGGGTTGGCTCCCGGTTGGCGCGAGTGGCTTCCGGCGGCGCTCTTGTCAACGATCAGCATCGCTTCTCTGGCCACGGTGATTATTTCGCGTCACTCAGCGGCGACAACTTATCCGGCCTCCCTGCCGATCCGCGACGTGGCGTTGCGGCTGTTTCAGGAACATGGCCTGGCGGTGGAGCTGGTTTCGTTGCAACTGCTGTTTGCTCTGGTCGGCGCGCTCTACCTTGGGAAACAGTCTCCTTCGTCCCCAGCCCCTCTCCCTCGGGGAGAGGGTGGCCAAAGGTCGGGTGAGGGTTCATGATCGTCCCGCTCGAACATATCCTGGCCCTGGCCGGGTTGCTGTTTTTTATCGGGATGGGTGGGCTGCTGGCCTGGCGCGCCAACCTGATCATGATGCTGGTCTGCATCGAAGTCATGCTGAATGCGGTCATGCTGGTCTTTGTGGGTGGTTCGGCCCATTGGGGCAATGCCGATGGCCAGCTGTTTGCGATCTTCATCATGGCCCTGACATCGGCAGAGGTCTCTCTGGCGTTGGCGATGGTCGTGTATCTGCATCGCAGACGCAAAAGTGTCGATACGGATGCCTACGGCGAAATGAGTGGCTGAAACAGGAGTTGTCTGATGAGCGATAATTGCATCATCGGCAGGCAGCCGATATTGGACAGAAACGAGCATCTCTACGGCTACGAGCTGCTCTTCCGTTCAACGGACGTCAATGCCGCAATTGTACAGAACGCCACCCAGGCCACGGCCAATGTGATTTTAAACACTCTTGCCTCGTTCGGGATAGTCGAGTTGTTGGGTGGGCGCAAAGGATTCATAAATTTTGAATTAGACATGCTGATGGACGAAGTTCTTGAACTCCTGCCGCAAGAACATATTGTCATAGAGCTGCTGGAATCCATCAAGCCGTTGCCAGGTTTGGCCGAGCGTTGCCGGGAGCTTAAAGAAGCCGGATTCCTGCTGGCACTGGATGATCATCAATACAGTCCCGACTTTAACGAAATATACGAAATAGTGGATATTATCAAAATCGACCTGTTCCAGACTCCGCTGGAAGAACTCCCCGGGATATTGGAGCTTTTGCGGCCGTATAACTGCAAGCTGCTGGCCGAGAAAGTTGAAACTGTCGAGTTGTTCAAAGCCTGTCATGAGCTCGGTTTTGATTATTTTCAGGGGTATTACTTTGCCCGGCCCGACATCATCCAGAAAAAGAAAATGAATGATGATGCGACAACGTTGCTGAAGCTGATGCGGTTATTGGCGGAAGACGCCAGCATCGTGAATATTGAACTCGCGTTCCGCGGAAGCCCGGCGTTGACCTACAAACTGCTGATGCTGGTCAATTCGGTAGCGTTTGGTAACCGCCATAAAATCCAGGGAGTGCGCCACGCGATCTCAATGACCGGCAGAGTGCAGATCAAGCGCTGGATACAGCTGGCGCTGTTTGCCGCCGATGGCGATGACGGTTTTGATCATCCCCTGGTTGATATGGCTGCCGCCCGGGCCGGATTTATGGAGCAGCTGGCGTTTGTCCACCCCCAGTTGCAGTATGACGAGGAATCACCGGAGCGGGCTTTCATGGCGGGCATCCTCTCCCTGATGGGAAATATCTACGATATCTCCATCGAAGAGATGATCGCAAACCTCAACCTGAACGAAGAGGTCGCCTCTGCCCTGCTTAACCGCACCGGGCATTACGGCCAGCTGCTGCGGGTGATGGAGCATCTCGAGGAACTTGACATGGCGGCTGCATCGGCCGAGCTGACGGCGATGGGGATCAATCCAAACTGCATGCCGAACCTGCAACTGCGATCCTTTAACTGGAAAAAAACCAACTGAGACGGAATTAAAAAGATGAAGCAACCATGAAGCTATATCTGGCACTGATACTTCTGTTGCCGCTTTCCGGTGGTATCTTCAACGCCCTGATCGGTCGCAGGCTTCCCCGTTTGGCGGGTGAGACGATTGCCTGTGCCGCCATCTGGGGCGCTTTTGTCTGCACCGTCATGGCCGCGCTCCAATTCAGCGTACCGGTCAAAGTGGAGTACGGTTCCTGGCTTTCCTCCTTCGATTTCAAAGCCCCGATTGCGCTCTATCTTGATCAACTCTCCCTGTCGCTGACCCTGATGATCACCTTTGTCTGCGGTCTGATCCACCTCTACTCGGTCGGTTACATGAAAGGTGACCCTTCGTTTGCCCGCTACTTTGCACTGCTGAATATCTTTGTCTTCGCCATGTTGACCCTGGTCCTGGCCGAGAATCTGCCGCTGCTCTACCTGGGGTGGGAGGGGGTTGGTTTCTGCTCCTATGCCCTGATCGGATTCTGGTACACAGAACCGGCTAACGCCACCGCCGGCCGCAAGGCCTTCATCGTCACCCGCATCGGCGATACGGCCTTCGGGATTGCCATGGTCTGGCTGTTCCAGCTGTTCGGAACCGTCTCGATCATCGAGCTGAACGGGATGGGGTTCCTGATGCCGGCCGGAATCATTACTGCGCTGGGGATTCTGCTGCTGATCGGCGCGACCGGCAAGTCGGCCCAGCTTCCGCTTTCGGTCTGGCTGCCGGACGCCATGGCCGGACCCACGCCGGTGTCGGCCCAGATCCATGCCGCCACGATGGTCACGGCCGGAGTCTACCTGCTGGCGCGCATGTTCCCGCTGATCGGAACATCGCCGGTAACACTGGCCGCCATCGCCATCACCGGAGGAGTGACCGCCTTTTATGCCGCCGCCAGTGCCTGCGTCCAGAGTGACCTGAAACGGATTCTGGCCTACTCGACCATCAGCCAGATCGGCTACATGGTGCTGGGAGTCGGGGCCGGTGCGCTGACCGCTTCAACTTTTCATCTGCTGACCCACGCTTTCTTCAAAGCGCTGCTGTTTTTGGGGGCCGGCTGCGTCATTACCGCCCTTCATCATCAGCAGAACATCTTCCGCATGGGGGGGCTGAAACGTCAGCTGCCGGCCGTCTACTGGCCGTTTTTGGCTGGTGCGCTCTGTCTGTCCGGCTTTCCGGGGAGCGGCGGTTTTTTCAGCAAGGATGCCATCCTGGCGGCGGTCTTCGAGCAGGGCGGCCCGCTCTACGGCACCTTGTTTGGCCTTGGTCTGCTGACGGCGCTGATGACATCCTTTTACACCTTCCGCATGCTTTTCGTCGTGTTTCATGGGGAATCCCAACATGATGCTGCTTCACCGTTGCCGACCGTCATGACTGTGACTCTGATTCCGCTGGCGCTGCTTGGTCTGCTGGGCGGCGCTCTCAACCTGCCCCCCTATCTGGCGGAGCATGGCCTGCTGTCCGGCTTTCTGGCTCTCATCCCCGGATATGCCGCGACCGGCCACGTCTCGCACAGCAACGAGATCATTCTGCAGATCATGGCCGCCACAGCCTGTCTGTTGGGGCTGGGATTGGCCTGGTCACGCTATACCGGGCAGCGGCGGGCGCAATCATTGGCAACCGAGAGCGGTCAGGCGCCTTTCCACATTCGATTTCTTCTGTCGGGATGGATGCTGGACGATCTGTATCGCCTGATCGTGATCCGCCCATTTGTCTGGCTGTCCGGTTTTTTCTGGAAAAAGGTCGATGGGTCGGGTATCGACGGCACGCTGGACGGTTTGGCGCGCCTCACGCTCTGGCTCGGCCAGCTGCCTGCCGCCTGGAGCAACGGCCGGGTAGCGACTTCGCTGATCGCGCTGGCGGGTGGCGTGGCAACCGTCCTTGGTTATCTGGTTTGGGAAGTGCTGGGCAGATAGCGCATGTCTGATCAATCGATAATTCCAATCGAAGTGGCTGGCAAGCTGGCGATCGTCATTGCGATGGTGGGGATATTTATTCTGATGCGGCTGCTCTTAAGTCATTGCAGCCGTTTTTATTGAAAGGGGAGAAAATGAGCAAGGTTTATTTCAGTGATATGCGGGCCAACAGCAAGGAAAATCTGTTTGACAAAATAGCCAAGCTGCTGATGCTGGCCGGGTTGGCGCAGCAGGTTTCGGAGGGTGATCTGACCGCCGTCAAGATTCATTTTGGTGAGAAGGGTAACCACACCTATCTGCGGCCGGTCTTTGCCAGAAAAATTGTAGAGGAGATCAAGAAACTGGGGGCGATGCCTTTTCTGACCGACTCGACCACACTGTATCCCGGCCAGCGCAAGGAGGCGATTTCAGCCCTGACCTGTGCAATCGAGAACGGTTTCGGCTACGCCTGCGTCGGAGCGCCGCTGATCATCAGCGACGGGCTGCGGGGAGTGACAGAAACCGAAGTCGCTATTGAAGGTGAACTGCTGGACAGAACCTATATCGGCACCGAGATTGTTGAAGCCGACTCGCTGGTGGCGATGACCCATTTCAAATGCCACGAGCTGACCGGCTTTGGCGGTGTCATCAAAAATCTGGGGATGGGGTGCGCCAGCCGCAAGGGAAAAATGATCCAGCATTCCACGGTAGCGCCGGTCGTGGCGGCCAACAACTGCACCGGTTGCGGCATCTGTCCCCGTTCCTGCGCTCACGATGCGATTGTCATCACCAGCGGCAATGCGGTTATCGATCCGCAAAAATGCACCGGCTGCTCGCGCTGCATCACGGTTTGTCCGGTCAAGGCCATCAACATCCAGTGGAACGAGGCGGCCGATCTGGTCATGCGCAAGATGGCCGAATATGCCCTTGGATCGCTGACCGGCAAGAGCGGCAAGGCGATCTACATCAACTTCATCACCCAGGTTTCTCCGGCCTGTGACTGCTACGGGCATTCCGACGCGCCGATTGTCAACGACATCGGCATCTGCGTCTCGACCGATCCGGTGGCGATCGACCAGGCCTGCGCCGATCTGGTCAACGGAGCCCGAGGCAACGAAGGGTCGGCGCTGCAGAGCGGCCACGAACCGGGCGGCGACAAGTTCCGCGGCGTCTGGCCGGAAATACCGTGGGAAGTGCAGCTGGAACATGGCGAGAAGATCGGTCTGGGGAGCAGGAAATATGAGTTGGTCAGGGTTTGATGTGGTGTTTCGGAAAGTAACGCAGTTCGTCGTCGCAGTTGACTTCCTCTGCTGACAAACAAAGGAAAAATGTAATGAAGGCAGTAATACAGAGGGTGACATCGGCCAGTGTGACTGTCGAGGGGCGAGTCGTCGGTCAGATCAGGCAGGGTATCATGATTTTGCTGGGAGTGGAAAAAGGTGACGGCGAAGCGGCGGCCGACTGGCTGGTGGAAAAGATCGCCGGGCTGCGGATCTTTGGCGACGACGACGGCAAGATGAATCTGTCCGTGCGGGACATTGGCGGGGCGCTGCTGGTGGTTTCCCAATTCACTCTGGCCGGTAATTGCGCCAAGGGCAAGCGTCCTTCTTTTGACACCGCCGCGCCACCCGAGGAAGGGAAGCGGCTCTATGAATATTTTGTTGATTCAGCCAGGCGCCTCGGTCTGCCGGTTGAGACCGGCATTTTCCAGGCCGACATGCAGGTGGCGCTGGTCAACGACGGGCCGGTCACGTTTGTTCTGGAAAAGTAAAAAGGGAGCCGCGCAGCGCGGCTCCCTTCTGTTCTAACCCTCCATATCCATTCGTTACAACTCCGCCTCAAGCCACCTTCACTTCAATCTTGCGCGGTTTGGCAGCTTCCGCTTTCGGCACCTTCAGGGTCAGGAGCCCGTTGGAGAGGTCCGCCGTCGCCTTCTCCTGATCCAGAACTTCCGATATGGAAAACTGGCGATAGTACGGAGCCAATTCAAACTCTGAATAAACCGGCCGCCCGGGAGTCGAGTGCGAGACCATTGCGTTTATGGTCAGAATCCCTTTTTCCACGTTGACATCGAGCCCATCCCTGGCAGAACCGGGGATGTCGGCAATCAGAGTCAATCCATCTTCTGTTTCGATAATATTCACCGCCGGTTTGATATAGCGTTCGCTGGCCCTGGTTTCTTCACGGGACTGCAGATTTTTTTCTTCGCTGTTTTCTGTAATGCTGTTTGCTGTCATGATAGACATCTCCTTTCATGATTATTCGAGCTGTAGCATCTGACTCCGGATCAGGAGAGTTTGATTTCAATTTTTTTGGGCTTGGCGTGTTCAGCCTTGCCAAGTGTCACCAGCATAATGCCGTCCCTGCTTTGGGCGCTGACCTTGTTGGGATCGATATCGACCGGCAGTTCCACGGTTCTGGAGAATGTGCCGGAACCGAGTTCGGCACGGTGTACGATCTGCCCCTTCTGCTCGGCAAACGGCTTCCGCTCGCCGCCGATGGTGATCGTGTTCCTCATTGCCGTCAGATCGATTGCGGCCGGATCAACTCCCGGTATCAATGCTTCCAGATACACGTTGCCGTCGTCTTCGGAGATGTTCACCAGAGGAAAACGCCGCGCAGTCGCCGGAGTCAGAAAAGACCCCCCCAGCGAACGACTGTAGCCACCGCGAAAAGCCTGATCTATCTCCCTTCTCAAGTTGTCCAGTTCTCTCAATACATCCCAGCTTGCCATGTTGATTACCTCCTTTCTGCGTGAGTGTTTACTAAGCAAAAGATAATAACGAATCGTGAAGTGTCAAGGGTTGGAGAACAGATTTTCTTTTCCGGCGCTGTGACTGTTCGATTGTGAGCGGCTCTGCGAGATGATACAATCTGCGAAACACATTAAAGGCCCGGATTGTATTGCAAGAGGTATCCTTTCTGATGAATTCCGAATCGGCAGCCACGATAATCCGTCACTTCCGGTCACGCGGCTTGCGCCGTTGGATGCCCGGTCTGGATCTGTTGTCCCGCTATGACCGCGCCCTGTTTTCCAAAGATCTTGCGGCCGGTTTGGCATTGACGGCGCTGCTGGCCCCGGTCGGGATGGGTTACGCCGAGGCGGCAGGACTGTCCGCCATTTACGGTCTGTATGCCACCATTATCCCGCTTTTGGCATACGCCATTTTCGGACCGAGCCGTATTCTGGTGCTTGGTCCGGATTCGGCGCTGACCGCCCTGATTGCCGCCACGGTTCTGCCGCTGGCTGCCGGTGATCCGCAGCATGCCGCTGCCCTGGCGGCAATGCTGGCGGTCATTAGCGGGATATTGTGTGTTATGGCCGGTCTGGCCAGATTCGGGTTTGTGACCGACCTGCTTTCAAAACCGATCCGTCACGGCTATATGAACGGCATCGCACTGACCCTGCTGATCGGCCAGCTGCCGAAGGTATTCGGCTTTTCGGTGGAGAGCAGCAGTTTTCTCCAGTCATCAATCAAGCTTGCACATGGCGTACTGAACGGTCGCGTCAACTGGACAGCCTGCGCTATCGGGCTGTCTTGTCTGGCGGTCATTTTCGGAACAAAACGCTGGGCGCCGCGCTTGCCCGGTGTCCTGTTTGCTGTGGTCGGGGCTACGCTGGCGGTCTGGCTGTTTGATCTGTCGGCGCAGGCGCAGATACAGACTGTCGGGGCGTTGCCGCAGGGATTGCCCAGCTTCGGTTTTCCAAGCGTCACGGTCGAAGAATTCAAAACCCTCCTGGCCGGGGCGGTAGCGATTGCGCTGGTCTCTATTACGGATATGAGTGTGTTGTCCAGAATTTATGCATTGCGTGGCAGTTATTATGTGGACGACAACCAGGAGTTGGTCGCTCTCGGGATTGCCAATCTGGCTTCCGGCTTCTTCCATGGTTTTTCGGTCAGCAGCAGCGCTTCACGAACTCCGGTGGCCGAATCGGCCGGTTCCAAGACGCAGATGACCGGTGTTGTCGGAGCGCTCTGCATCGCTCTGCTGCTGATCTTTGCGCCACGCCTGATGATACATCTCCCGACGGCGGCTCTGGGGGCGGTGGTCATATCAGCCTGTAGTTCCATAGTCGAAATTTCCACCGTCAGGCGCTTGTACTACCATCGACGCGGTGAATTCTATCTGTCGATGATCTGTTTTCTGGGGGTTGCCACGCTGGGGGTGATCCAGGGGATTTTCATAGCTGTCGGACTGGCGCTGTGCGTATTTATCTGGCGTGCCTGGCGGCCATACTGCGCCGTTCTGGGACGGGTTGACGGAATGAAGGGGTATCACGATATCACCCGCCACCCGGAAGCCAGGCGGATTCCGGGGCTGGTGCTGTTTCGCTGGGACGCGCCGCTATTCTTCGCCAATGCGGAGTTCTTTCGGGAGCAGGCACTTCGGGCAGTATCATCTGCGCCGACTGCAACCAGGTGGATCGTGGTTGCCGCCGAACCGGTCACAGATGTGGATATCACCGCTGCCGATGTGCTGGCCGAACTTGTCGAGGAACTACATAAAGCCGGGATCGAGCTCTGTTTTGCGCAGATGAAGGGGCCGGTCAAGGATCATCTCAAGCGTTATGGGCTGTTTGCCAGGCTGGGGATGGAAAATTTTTATCCCACTATTGGTCAGGCTGTCGATCATTACCTGATCAAGCACCAGGTGGAGTGGCGGGATTGGGAGGAAGACAAAAACCGGGCCGACGCAACTGTGTGGTAATGGCCTGTTTTTTTCTTTAAAACTCCAATCAAATCATTTATTGCTGGTAGCGCTTTTTGATTTTATCCGGTCCGTCCGGGTTAGGAGCAAACATGAAAACCCCATTAACCCTTGGCTTTTCCCCCTGTCCCAACGACACCTTCATGTTTTACCCGCTGGTCCACAACCTGGTTGATACAGCCGGACTCTCTTACAAGGAGCAGCTGGAGGATGTGGAAACACTCAACCGGCTGGCTATCGAAGGGGAGCTGGATGTCAGCAAGGTTTCCTACCACGCCCTCGGTCATATCCGTGATGAGTACGCCCTGCTTCGTTCGGGAAGCGCACTCGGGCGCGGCTGCGGACCGCTGCTGCTGGCCGCCGGCAAGATTGAGCTGTCCGACCTGAAGAACAAAACCATCGCCGTGCCGGGACGCTATACAACGGCACTGCTGCTGATGCGTCTGTTTGATCCGTCACTGACCAATTTTATCATGATGCCCTTCAACGAGATTATGGATGCCGTATTAAAGGGGAATGCCGACGCCGGTCTGGTGATCCACGAATCGCGCTTTACCTATCAAGGCTACGGGCTGCACAAACTGCTGGATCTGGGTGAGTGGTGGGAGCAGGAATCCGGGCTGCCGACCCCGCTGGGGGGGATAGTGGCGCGCCGGTCGCTGGGTGTCGAAACGATTGCCGCTGTGGAGCGCGCGCTGCAGTCGGGAGTTGAGTACGCAAGAAAATACCCGGAGCAGGCCGCCAAATATATCGGCGAACATGCCCAGGAGATGAACGCCGAAGTCTGCGCGGCCCATATCAAGCTTTATGTGAATGATTTTTCTTCCGATCTGGGGGATGAAGGGGTGAGGGCGATTTCGTGCCTGATGCAGCGGGCCGAACAGGCCGGAATAATTCCAGCATCAACGATGCCACTTTTCGCGGCCTGAAAAAATATGGGTACGGATGGCTTTAACCAGTAAGGAAAATAACTACGCTTTCCTGAGCATTTTGCGAGTACCAAAGGCCACCTGAATACATGGGTGGCCTTTGGTATTTGTGGAAGTTGTTTGTTCGCCCTGCTTAGTGATGAACAGCGTATTTGCTGATGACTTCCGGTATCAGCCGTTTGATGTTGGCGATTCGCGTGGCATCCGAGGGATGGGTGCTGAGGAATTCGGCCGGTGCTTTGCCACCTTTCTGGGCCGCCATCCGCTCCCAGAAAGATATCGCCACATTCGGATCGTAACCGGCCATGGTCATGAACACCAGCCCCAGATGATCGGCCTCGCTTTCCTGCATCCGCCCATAAGGCATGATCGCACCGTACTGTGCCCCCACGCCGTAGACCGACATCCAGAGCTGCTGGGTTGCCGGTGATTTGGTGGCAAGCGCCGTGGAGAGAGCTGTTCCGCCCACTTGCGCCAGCAACCCCTGGCTCATTCGCTCATTGCCATGTTCGGCGATGGCGTGTGCGATTTCATGCCCCATCACCACCGCCAGTCCGGCGTCATCAATTGCAATCGGCAGGATGCCGGTGTAGACCACCACCTTGCCCCCCGGCATGCACCAGGCGTTGACCTGCTTGTCCTCCACCAGGTTGAATTCCCACTTGTAGTTATCAAGCTGTTCCTTCAGGCCGCTGGATGCAAAATAGCGCTCGACGGCGTGCTGGATTTTGGCACCGACCCGTTTGACCATCTGGGTCTGCTCCATGTTGGTGCTGACCTTATGCTCCTTCAAAAACGTGTCGTACTGCTGCAGACTCATGGAGAGCATCGACGAGCCGGGGATCAGGTTGAGCTGCGAGCGTCCGGTAATCGGGACGGTGCTGCAGGCGCTGAGGGAAAAAATGCAGATTGAAAGGGCGATGTAGCGGAACATGATAAACCTCCTTGCTATCGGTTTAGAATGATTGTCAGCAGATCAAGCAACGGCTGCGGATATACTCCCAGCATGACAGTAGCGGCGGTCGGAAGTGATAACGCCAGAATTTCATAATAATCAATCGAACGGACTTCAGCTACATCCTGTGCCGGTTTCATATACAGCATCACCACGACCCGCAGATAGAAAAAGACCGCCACCAGCGCCGTGAGGATTCCGGCCAGTGCCAGAGCCGTTTCACCCCCCCGCAGGGCCGCTGTGAATACGCCGAATTTACCGATGAATCCGGCCGCCGGGGGGATGCCGGCCAGTGAGAACATCGCGACTGCCAGAGTTGCCCCGGCCAGCGGACAGCGATAACCGAGGCCGCGATAATGGTCGAGAGTGTCTAGTTCGTATTTATCCGACAATACCGACAACGCACCGAACGAGGCCAGTCCGGCCGCAGAATAAACCACCATGTAATAAACTGCCGCCCGGACACCGCCGGACTGCGTGGCTACCAGCGCCAGTGCCACGTAGCCCATCTGGCCGACTGAGGACCAGGCCAGCATGCGCTTGATATTACCCTGCAGCAGTGCCGCGAAGTTTCCGGCCAGCATCGAAAGCAGCGCCAGTATCCAGAGCAGGTCGTGCAGCCCGTGCCATGTTCCAAAGAGCGGCAGCAGTAACAGGAGCGCCGCCAATGAAGCCCCTTTGGAGGCGGTGGAGAGCAGTGCCGTGACCGGTGCCGGCGCTCCCTGATAAACATCCGCTGTCCAGAGATGGGCCGGTACCAGTGAAAGTTTGAAGGCCAAACCGAGCAGCGCCAGACAGCCGCCAACCAGGAACAGCGGTTCGGGGTGGTTTGCCGCAACAGCCAGTCCGGACAGTTTGAGTGTTCCGGTGGCGGCATACAGAAGCGCCATGCCCATAGCCAGGATTGCGGCGGAGAGGGTGCCGTTCAGCAGATATTTCAACCCCGCCTCGCCCCCCTTGACCGACTCCCGTTTGATCGCCACCAGGATGTAAAAGCCGAAGGTAAATGCTTCCAGTCCAAGAAAGAGCATCAGCAGATCGGTTGCCGCACAGGCCGTCCACATCCCGGCCAGGGCGAACAGCAACGTGGCGGGATATTCCTCACCAATAATACCCCTTCGGCGGTTGTAACCGGCAGCCAGCAGCAGGGCGACCAGTCCGGCAGAGTTCAGGAACAGTGCAAAGAAGCGCGTGAAAGGAGTGACGGCCAGACCTGGCATGACTGCCCCGCGCTGTATCAACAGGCTGTAAAGCAGGGCAGCGACGATCAGCCCACCGGACAGCCCGTACAGGTACCGGCCCGGCTTGACAGCACCGGCCAGCAGAACCAGGACGCTGCCCCCGGCCAGCAGGATCAGGGGTGTTAATGCGTATATATCGGCCTGGGTCACAATCCACCTCCAGTCAGCAATTGCACCGGAGCATGAACAAGATCCAGCAGCGGGGCGGGGTGGATTCCCATCCAGACGGCAACAGCGGCGAAGGCGGCCAGGATGCAGATTTCGCGCAGTGACAGATCCGCCAGTGGCAGCGGCTGGCGTTCTTTCTGGAAAAGAACCTCCTGCACCAGTCGGACGGTGTAGATCAGGGTCAGGACGATTCCGACAAAGGCCAGCGCCGCCACCAGAGGAGATTTTTTCATGGTGCCGGTCAGCACCAGAAATTCACC
This sequence comes from Geobacter sp., assembly GCA_009684515.1. Lineage (GTDB taxonomy): Bacteria > Desulfobacterota > Desulfuromonadia > Geobacterales > Pseudopelobacteraceae > JACRCG01. Next base: position 220,575 of record WKKS01000004.1, on the reverse strand, counting down.
CACGAAATTATTCAGGCCGGGCAGTCCCAGCGAGGCCAGCGAGAACAGCAGAAAAAAGAATGAGTATTTGGGGATGTTGCCCCATAAGCCGCCGAAGGCTGCAATCTCACGGGTATGGGCCCGTTCGTCCAGCATTCCGACCAGGCAAAACAGCGCGCCGGTCGTGACCCCGTGGCTGGCCATCTGCAGGATCGAGCCGGAGAGCGCCACCGGTTGCCAGGCGGCGATGCCGATCGCGACATATCCCATATGGCCGATGCTGGAATAGGCGATCAGACGTTTCATATCCTCCTGGGCAAAAGCAACCAGCGAAGCGTAGATGATGCTGATCAGGGCCAGGGTGTAAAAAAGCGGCGTCAGGGCCTGGGCGGCCTGGGGAAAGAGCGGATAGCCGAAGCGGATCAGTCCGTAGCTGCCGGTTTTGAGCAGCAGTCCGGCCAGCACCACGCTGCCTGCGGTGGGGGCATCGGTATGGGCATCCGGCAGCCAGGTGTGCAGCGGAAAGAGCGGGAATTTGATCGCAAAGGCCAGGAAAAAGGCGGCAAACAGCCAGAGTTGGGTGTCGGCCGGGAGTTGGGTTTTGAGCAGGTCGTGCAGGCCGAAGGTCGCCAGGCCGGTCTGCTGGGCATGCAGCAGGTGCAGGAAGATGATTGCCAGCAGCATCAATAGCGAACCGAACATGGTGAAGAGGAAAAACTTGATTGTGGAGTAGATCTTGCGGCCATGCCCCCAGATTCCGATCATGAAGAACATCGGGATCAGCATCACCTCCCAGAACAGGTAGAACAGGGCCAGGTCCAATGCCAGGAAAACCCCCATGATTCCGGCTTCCATGGTCAGCATCAGTGTCAGGAACAGTCCGGTTTTCTCCTTGATCGAGTTCCAGGACACCAGCAGCGCCATGCAGAAGGTGAAAGCGGTCAGCATGACCATCAGCAGTGAAATACCGTCCAGGCCCAGCGTATAGCGGATACCGAAGGACGGGATCCAGGGGGCGTCCTGCGATAACAGATAGCCGGGCAGCTTTGTTTGCACTCCCGGCAAATCCTGCCGTGAAACATACAGCCAGACCGACAGAGCCAGTTCAAGCAACGCCACGCCCAGAGCGATCGGCCGTGCCGATACACGGCAGTTCCAGACCGGCAACAGCAGCAGGCAGCCGGCCAACGGAAGGAAAATCAGGATTGTCAGTATGGGGTATTCGGTCAGCACATGCACATTTAAACCCTTTTTACATGGATTAACAGGATGGACGGGATAAAATACCTTTGAAAATACGATAAATAACTATTCAGAACATCCAAGTCTTAGGAGATAATAACTCGCGATTTTCCCGGCGACCTCTTCCTGATCCAAAGCGCTACAGTCGATCGTCATTTCTGCATATCTGTCGTAAAGTACCTGGCGTTCATTGTACAAATCCAGAAAGCTCTGATCGGCAGATTTTGCAATGCCCCTTGTTTTGAAATTTCTGATCCGCTTTAGAATATCCTCATAGTTGACTTTCAGGAAGACAATTTCTGAAATAGATTGCAGATGTGACATTCCTTTTTCGCTGTAGACAGCGCTGCCGCCGGTTGCTATGACATGATTGTCAACATCGATATTCAGGATCTCACGTTCCTCAATCTTCCTCAGGTTGAGGTGACCACTTTCTTCAATGATCTGTTGCAGCGATCTTTTCTGTCTGATCTGGATTAGAACGTCCGTATCTACAAACCCGAAAGAGAGCAGCTTTGCCAGGATAATCCCCACGGTGCTTTTGCCTGCGCCGGGCATGCCGATCAGAGTCAGATTCGGTTTCAAGTGAACACTTTCCTTAAAAATGTTTTTTTTGACAACAGTCAAGTATTGTCGTGAAAAAGAGGTATAGTGTTTCTACCACATTGACAGAAAAAAACCACCAGTCGAGTTTACTCGAACAACTAATGAAAATGGAGGAAACAAAAATGAGCATGTTTTGTAACCAATGCGAACAGGCAGCAAACGGTGTCGGTTGTAACATTTCCGGTGTATGCGGTAAAAACCCTCAGGTTGCAGCACTGCAGGATCACCTGTTGTACGGCCTGAAAAGCCTGGCGCTTTATGCCGACAAGCTGGGTCGCAACGCCGAGATCGACCGTTTCACGATCGAGGGGCTTTTCACAACTGTCACAAATGTTGACTTCGAGCCGGCCCGTATCGGCGGCATGATCAAGCAGTGCTACGAGCTGAAGGAGAAGGCCAAGGCTGCGGCCGGTGTAACTATCTCCGGCCCGGTGGCCGACTGGAAACCTGCTGACGATCTGGCCGGCATGACCAGCCAGGGCGAAGCCCACGGCATCAACACCCAACATGTCAACGAAGACATCCGTTCCGTGATTGAAATCCTGATGTACGGCCTGAAGGGTATGGCGGCCTATATGGATCACGCCATGATCCTCGGCAAAACCGATGACGAAGTCATGGCCTTCTTCCAGAAGGCGCTGGCAGCAACCACCGATGCCAATCTGGGGCTGATGGATTTCGTAGGTCTCTCGATGGAGTGCGGCAAGCAGAACCTGACCGTTATGGGGCTGCTGAACAATGCCCACACCGATGCCTACGGCCACCCGGTTCCGACCGCTGTGCAGCTCGGCACCAAGGCTGGCAAGGCCATTCTGGTGACCGGCCACGACCTGAAGATGCTGGAAGAACTGCTCAAGCAGACCGAAGGGAAAGGGATCAACATCTACACCCACGGCGAAATGCTACCGGCCCACGGCTATCCCGGTCTGAAGAAATACACCCACCTGGTCGGCAACTTCGGCGGCGCATGGCAGGATCAGGCCAAGGAATTCGTCAACTTCCCCGGCTCGATCATCTTCAACACAAACTGCATCCAGAAGCCTTCCGACAGCTATAAAGACCGCCTCTACACCTGGGGTCTGGTGGCCTGGCCGGATGTCAAGCACGTTGACGGATGGGATTTTTCGGCAGTCATCAACAAAGCCCTCGAACTGCCCGGCTTCCCGGACAATCCAGGTCAGGAGATTCTGACCGGTTTCGGACACAATGCGGTTCTGGGCGTAGCCGACAAGGTTGTTGCAGCAGTAAAATCAGGAGCCATCAAGCACTTCTTCCTGATCGGCGGCTGCGACGGCGCCAAATCGGGACGTAACTACTACACCGAATTTGCCGAGCAACTCCCCAAGGATACTGTCATTCTGACCCTGGCCTGCGGCAAGTACCGCTTCAACAAGCTGGAGTTCGGCGACATCGGCGGCATCCCGCGTCTTCTGGATGTCGGACAGTGCAACGATGCCTACTCTGCCATTCAGATTGCTGTGGCCCTGGCAGGCGCCTTTGAGTGCGGAGTCAATGACCTGCCGCTCTCGATGATCCTTTCCTGGTACGAGCAAAAAGCGGTTGTCATCCTCCTGACCCTGCTTTCACTCGGCATCAAGAACATCAAGCTTGGACCGACATTGCCGGCTTTCGTCACCCCGAATGTACTCAACTTCCTTGTTGAAAACTTCAACATCGGGCCGATCACCACAGCTGAAGCTGATATAAAGGCGATACTCGGGTAATTATTGACAGAAGTAAGTTTTACGCAAACACCCCCGGTGGATTTTCCACCGGGGGTGTTTGCGTTTTGATGTTTTGGATACGAACCGCAAATAAATCGGGGGCAGCGGGGTGAGAACTGCACGCATTAGATACTGTTCCCGGGAAGGGCTGAATCAGCAGATTGTCTCGGCACGGGAATTGCTCGATAACCTTCTGCATAATTGATAAGTCAAATCGCGTATCAACAATATTTCTGAGGTTAAGTTCAGCAAGGAATTTAGCCCGACGGTATTAATCCGCTCAAAATGTGGTACAACTGGGTTAATCTGATGACTGGACAAGGTAAAATGATTGCAACACGCTCAATAATGGTCACTTCAAGCGACGTAGTGAATTCCGGTCGGGCCTTTCACAACTACGGCAGGTGGCAAAGGAGAGTATGAAGAATGCGTGATTTGGCGTACGAAACCCACCCGGTTCGGAACATGTTGGGAAAACTGTTGGGGCGCATTCTGGTAAACGGCACCTGGATGAGTCAACAGCACCTGGAGCGCGCATTGGCTGACCAGCAGAATGCCAACGATCTGCTTGCTGATGTTCTTCACAACATGGGAGTGCTTGATTCTGCCGATGCAAAGCTGGCGCAGGCAATCCGACACCATGCGCTGCCGCTTAGCGATGCCATCAGAGCTGCTTCAGCAGTTCGCCAGTTGTTGGGCAATCTTCTGTTATCCAATGGCCAGATAACAAAAGAACAGCTTGATCTGGCCTTGCAGGAGCAGTTGCGTACTGGTGAAAAACTGGGGGAGGTGATGGTAAGGCTTGGCTTCATTGAAGAAAAACAGCGTGATGCCGTGCTGGCATCCCAGCTGAAGCAGCAGCAGGCGGTCCCCACTCCGGTGGCCTTCCGACTGGGGGACATCCTGATTGCTGCCGGGTTCATTACCCAGGAGCAACTGAAGGATACTCTTGAACGACAGAAACATTCCACCAAGAAGATCGGCGAGTTGCTGATTGAAATAGGATATGCCAAACAGCACCAGATCGAGCATGGAATCCGCTTGCAGAATGTATTGGTCACGGCTGCTCTCGGTACTGTGATGGCTCTTTCCGCACCGGACAAAGCCTTGGCAGCCTCGTCCGGGGGCGGGGGGCGTTCCAGCAATACCATTCAGGTCTCTGCATCGGTCAAGGCCGTCGCTCTCGTCAAGGTATTGCATCAACAGCCGACAGTTGTTGTAACCAGCGAGAACATCGCCCAGGGTTATGTGGAAGTGCCGGCCGCCAGCCGCATTGAGGTTAAAAACAATAATCCGTCGGGCTATCTGCTCTCATTCGAAAGCCAGGGAGGACCTTTTCAGGAAGTCCTCGTCAAAGGACTTGGAACCGATCTGCAAATTTCCTCCGGCAACGGCTGGATGATGATGCCACACACCCGCACCCCGGCCGCACTGGAGTTAACCTATCGCTTCATACTTTCTGCCGACGCCCAACCCGGTACCTACCAGTGGCCATTTCAAATCAGTGCCATGACCCTCTGACAAATAATCAGCCCGGGCTTCTGAAATCGTAAAAGAATGGTCCCGTCTCCAGTCATCAGGCACCTCAAATCACAATTACGGCTGTAAACATTCCGGAACGGCCGCTTCACTGCGGTCAGTAATTAATGGTCACGGTCAGCTGTTCACTGTAGTTGCCGACCGAAACATTCTGCAATGGAGCAATCCTGCCATAGACGATGATATCAGGGAAGTTGTTCTTCTTGATGACAGTGTTGCTGATATTGACAGTAGTCGTGCCGTTGGTATTGTCACCCCATACTTGAGGGGAAACAAGATTGGTGTAGATATTATAATCAAGGGTATCGGCAGAGAGGCTGTTTTTCATCCGGCGCGGAGAGAAGCCTCCTGAATTGGAACTGGGGCCGATAGCCACATTAACCGAGGTTTCCGGCGGGGCACATGAAATCGAGATGGTGCCGGTTCCGTTGGTGGCCACGGAATCCAGGAAATCGTAAGGCATGAAAGTCAATGGTGTTGAGCTGATCGAACAGTTGCCGCCGGGGGCGGCAAATGCTTTCAGCGGCGCAAGCAGCAGCACCACAGCCAGCAGAATTACTCCGAATCGAGTGTTGCCTCTTGCCGTATTCATTTCCACCCCTTTCTTCGTCAGTGCGAAACATCACAACCCGGATTTAAAAATGTGAACTTGCTATTGACCCGCCCGAACCGGCAGCCGGATGTCTCCCAAAGAGATCATTATGTCATCGGAGACCGGGATGACAAGCTCAAATATCCGCTCATGGCCGTTGATTTTTGCTTTCGCCTCATATTTGCCAGGAACTGCCACCCGTCTGTATGGAGAAGGTCCGCCGCAAACCGGAGACCAGATTTTATTTTCCTCGCTGTCTGCTACAACGTTTTCAAAATAAAACTCCCCGTTACTTAACGTCGTGAATGAAAATTCGCGCTGATTGCCACGCAGGTCAACGTGCACACCTTCCACCGGCAGTCCGTCTTCCGTCAATATCCGTCCGGTATAAGCCAGAATCCTGGCTACCGGAAAAGAAATACAAGCCCCGCCCCATTGACCTGGAGACAAAGGAACCGAATAGTTCTTGATCAAATAATTGGGCGGAATCTGGTGGTCATCAAAGGATACAGTATTTGCCTGGTACGAACGCATGGTCGGAATAAAGGCCAGTCCCGCCGAATTTGTGCGGGCCACCACCTGGTTATCCAGCAGAACTGCTGTATTGGCCAAACCCTCCAGTTGCACCACTGCAAAGCTGTCACTGACCGGCCTTGTCAAACCGACGTGTCCACCGGCATACACAACCGCGCCTGCTGCCGAAAGCAGGTAGTCGCCGCCCGTTTCCCCGCTCTTTTCCTCATGCCGTCCCCTGTAGTCTGCGCTATAGCTGCCATGCGGGCCATTATACAAAAGTACCGGATTGGCGCGATAGACGGTTCGTTCATTGCCATGTTCGCGCTCCACTGTCCCGCGATATCCAAAGCCCTCGCCAACCGGCAGATTCTTTTGGATTGTCAACGTTTCCCGGTCCCCTCCCCGGAAGGATTGGTACGTTGCCGAAATGGTATTATCTTTGCCGGGAATATACGTCAAACCTGCGAAGAAGGTATTTTCACTGAATGTGCCCCAGGCATTCCGCCATGATGCTGAAAAATGAAGAGACTTAGTCAGAGAGCGGGAATAAGAAACTCCGACAGAGCGCCTTATCTGCCCGGCATAGGTTTCCATGAACGTAGCATCCATGCCGAAAGAACCGGTAAGCGGTGTGCCAAGATTGAGTCCGGAGCTGCCTTCCAGAAGCGGCGAATCGGCATTGTATCGGCTTGTCAGGGTCCGGTAGCCCGGCGTGGAATGACGCAGGTTCAACTGATAGTTGATATGTCGCGACTGATACTGATAGCTACCGGCAATCGTGGCCCCGATGCCCCGGTTTCGTTCATAGCTTCCGCCGGCCAGGATGTTTATTATGCCCATGTTTTGCAGGCTAAGTACGGCTCGCGGGACAATATTGACCAGATCTTTACCGGCCTCTGCACCTGCGCCGATGGTCAGGTAATCGCTCATCCCGACATTGTGGCGGGCAATCGCTACCGGCTGACCATAGCGGTTACTGGTGTTGCCGAAATCACTGCGCAAAAAACCTGCGCTGTAGCTGTAGTCATGCAAACCGGCTTTAAGAAGGCGGTCAGACAGATAAAAAGCGTTGCTGAAGTGACTTTCCACGCCGAATGGGTCACGGATGAGTATATCCACCGCATTGGCGCCGTTTGTTACCGGCAGATTTCTAAAACGATATTGGCCGGGAGAAAGGCGTTCGCGCCTTATTAGTGCGCCGTTTACATAAATCTCTGCTTCGGAAGGATAGGCGGCCATCCCGCTGAATTCACCGACCGGGTAAGTGACCAGGCCAGGCTCTATTGAAAAGGAACTGGCATAACTGATGCCGCCCAGGTTGAGCGGGCCGGAGGGTTCGCCCGACGTTGCCAGAATGTCTCCCGCCACCCATTTGGCAAGCTCCTCGGGACGGTCCCAGTAGAGGCTGGTCATCAGCCGTACGCTGCGCTCCAGATTACTTTGGCGCTGGTACAGGCCATCACTCAGCAACAGCAGGTTTCCCCGGCGAATCCCGCCCTGGCCGGTAGCATTCCAGGTTCCACTGGATGCCTTGATCTGGCTGCCGTAATCCAGACGATAGTTAAGAAAAGAGCTGACGCCTGGAGGACGAGGCAGGCTGGGGCCGGGGCGGGTTCCGTAATCAAGTGTCTCTCTGGGCAGGTCTACCAACTCGGCCTTGGCCTTAAGGTCAAGCTTTAGCTGCTTATCATCATAAACCGCTGTCACACCGTGGAGTTCCAGAAGTGACAAATAAGCGTCGTTTTCAATTGTGGTAATCGGAACTGTCAGCTTTTTAAAACCGATCCGGCGCAAATCGTCCATACGGATGAATAGATGCCCGTCACCGGTGCGCTTCAGGAAAAAATCACCCCGTGGAATAGAATTAAGCGTGATGCTGAGGATGATCGTTTCTTCGGCGAGTGCCGCGGAAGGAATGAAACATGCGACGGCAAGGCAGGCAAAGATAAAGCCATCCAACATAACACGCATGAAATTTCGGGGCACTGGATTCAAATCATGGTACTCCACAGACCCCGGAGATCGTATCAAGAGCTTTGTGTATATCTGTCCCGTTATTCCTGGTGTTTGCCGTGAGGCGGGTTACGGCAGCGCACTGTTCCTTTGGGAGCGTCACATCAAAGGTGCGTCTGGTTCCTGCCAGCAGATAAAAACCTCCCAAAACCTTCGAAAACAACTCGGTCCCCTTGGCATCCAAGCCACGCACAAGAATCTGTTCCGCCATGGCAAAGGAGTTGCCGCTATTGGCCAGGGTCAGATGCAAGCCATTTCTGGCGATGGCCATTTCGGTGAAAGACAAGATCGGCTCATGCTTAAGCGGCTGGACAAAGACCGGGATTCCGATCCGCATCAGGACGCGCGCTACAGCCCCTTGCGAAGTCTGATCATCCTTGGACGGCTGTTCTTCCAGATATATGCGGTAGGCTTTTTCAACAAGAGTCGGCGCGGCTCCAATACCAATCCGGACAGCACGCTCTTCGCCAGGGAGGATGGTCAACACTTTGGGGAAAATGATTAAATCGGATATTTCTTCATAACGATCCGCTCCATCCGCACCCTGAGTCCAAAGATAAGGTTTGATCAGCAGTACCAGCGGTCGGTCAGACTCGTTTTTTAGCGTCAGCCGCTCGGTCCTGTTCAACCCATTCATCACCACTCGCACAGGCGCTACGGAAAAGTTGGCAGCCCGGCCAGTCGTTGCGGTAGTTAACAAGCCCGGCAAAACCAGCAGCAGGAACATCAGGTTTTTCAGACGAAACATGAGCACTCCTTTGATACTTGGTGGTCAGATACGTGAAGAGCGGCCAGCCTGACTGGTCGCTCTTCATCCGCAACACCATTTAGTGTACACCGCATCCGGTGCCTGTCCTGCTAGTATTCGATAGTCGCTGTTAAAGCCTGGCTGTAGTCTGAGGCAGCGGCAACAGTGTCGTTTATGCCGCTGGCTACAACCACTTTGCCATACAGTGAAGTTGTCAAATTGCCGGGGTGGGCGGTCTTGGCCCCACCCGTTGTGCTGGGAAAGGCTGTTAAACGCGCACTATCAGAATAAAGCCCGTAAGTAATATCATCCAAGGTGGTATTGCTGTGCAGTCTCAAAGGGCCAGCAACAGTCGGAGCGACAAAAAGAAATGTAGGAGTGTTCTTGGTGCAACGGGTTGTAATCGAACCAGCGCCGGTATAGTCTGCATTAACAGTCGGATCAATAGCGCCGAACACCACATCCGCTGTGCTGGTGACAAGGCACTTTGCCGTGACAGTCGCGGTCGCGTTGAGTGTGCCTGACGCTGTCGCTGCAAATGATGCGGCCGGGAGGCCTGCAATAGCTACGGATGCCAAAATTGTTGCAATCTTTTTCATTAATTTTCTCCCCTTTAAAGTGTGTACTTCGCTTCATTATCATTAAATTTAGCTGCATGAGGTTTCGACAAAGTTCAAATTGCGTACCAAAGAGCAGAAAAGCGTGCAAAAAAAAAGGTCAAAACCGCCAGATGATGCTAAATATCCGTGATATTACTCACAAATACAATTCAACTATTTGTAAATTATAAAAAAACTGATTCAATGGTAAAACGCAAATACAACATATTCCGCCAAAACGCTGTCTCATTCGGCCAAATGACTGTGGAAATAAATGTCAAGAAGTCAAGTTGACCCCATGGGCAGAAATATCAGTGAGTTATGGATTACAGAAAGGTGACTTCGACGCATATACACGAGTTCCTTGTAACACTCATAATTTCGGATAAAGTCGCTTCAACTTGATCCGTGCATCGGTGGTTGTGAACTGCCAGTCAATTTTTTTCGCGCTGCTGTTACGGTCTGCTTCCCATGCTGCCACTTCGGTCTGCATGGTTGCCATGTCTGCAATACGTCGGTCAAGGCACTGACCTTTCAAAATGCTGAGTTCGATTTCGGCCATATTCAGCCAACTGCCGTGCTTTGGAGTGTAGTGAATCTCCAAACGTTCCGCCAAGCGTCTCGCTTCCTTTGGGGAAAAGGCTTCATAGAGAGAAGCAACACTGTGGGTGTTCAAATTATCCATGATCAACCGGACTTTACGGGCATCCGGATAACGTTCATCCAACATCTGTTTTATCTGCTCTGCCCAGTCTTTTCTGGTGCGGTGCTCGGTAACGGCGACATGGCGTTTACCCGCTAACGGTTCAACTTGCAAGAATATGCAAGAACTGGCGACACTATCATAGTTCACAGCTTAGATAGGCTAGCTCGAAATCTTGATGATTTACGAAAAATTGTCAAAGCCTTTACAGGCAAAGGCATCTCTATTGATTTTATGAAAGAGAGTTTGCGCTTCAATAGCGATGAGGCCGAAGTTCCAATAACAAAACTCTTTGTTATCAATCTTAGGGTCTTTCGCAGAGTTTGAAAGAAATCTGATCAGAGAGCTACAGAGAGAAGTCATCGCGATTGCGAAAGCCAAAGGTGCCTTCAAGGGACGTAAGCGAGCAATGACAGATTATCGAATTGCTGAGATTAAACAACGTGTGGAGAAGGGCGACAAAAAGGCACAGATTGCACAAGGGACATGGGTATTAGTCGTGAAACTTTGTATCAATACTTGTGATACAAAAAACAACATGAGAAGGAGAGCAACATGGACGGCTAAGGAAGTCTGAGAAATTTTATACTGCTTAATCCCCCCCCTCGGTTTATCTCAAAAAAACAATTCAAAGAAAATGGTTCAGGTGCTGACCTCAATTTTTTCCATATAATCAGTAAATTGCAGGTCATATGTAAGTCTAATAAAGGTCTAACAGAACTCACACGAAGTCACTTCTCAATAATTCAAATAGAAAAGCACTTACAGCATTAACTATAAGTGCTTGAATTTATTGGTCGGGATGACAAGAATTGAACTTGCGACCCCCTGCTCCCGAAGCAGGTGCGCTACCAGGCTGCGCTACATCCCGAAGAGTTGTTTTTATATATTTTTTGTGGCACTCTTGTCAACAGCAAAGACCCCGCAGGAGGATCGTTGAAAAGATGAGTGATGTTATCAAACAGCAGATCAGGGAACTTCTTAATAAACACAATGGCGTGTTACTGGCTCACAACTATATGCGCGACGAAGTGCAGGAGATTGCCGATATAACCGGCGATTCGCTGGCGCTGTCGATAGAGGCCGCCAAGACTGATGCTGATGTAATTGTTTTTTGCGGAGTACACTTCATGGCCGAGTCGGCTGCGATTCTGTCGCCCGGCAAGATGGTGCTGCTGCCGCGCCCAGATGCCGGCTGCCCCATGGCTGACATGGTCACAGCGGAAGAGCTGGAGCAGCTCAAGCGACAGCACCCCGGCGTTCCGGTCGTTACCTACGTCAACTCTTCTGCCGAGGTCAAGGCCCATTCCGATATCTGCTGTACTTCTGCCAATGCGTTGAAAGTTGTCAGATCTCTTCAGGAAGAAGAGCTGATCTTCGTGCCGGATCGCAATCTCGGGCGCTGGATCGCCAAGTTCGTCCCTGAGAAGAAGTTCATTTTCTGGGAGGGTTTCTGTCCTACGCATGAAAGAATGACCATTCAGGCTGTTTTGCAGAAGAAAACCGAACATCCGGATGCACTCTTTATCTGTCATCCGGAGAGCGCTCCGGAAGTGTCGGTGCTGGCCGACCATGTCTGTTCCACCAGCGGCATGTACGATTATTGCCGCACCAGCCCGGCCAAAAAGTTCATTGTCGGCACCGAGGCCGGTATCCTTTATAAATTGCGACTTGACAGCCCGGACAAGGAATTTATTCTCGCTTCTCCGGCTCTGTTCTGCCCGAATATGAAGCTGACTTCGCTGGAGGATGTGCTGATTTCACTGCAAACGTTATCCCCGGTCATCACCGTTCCGGAAGATATCCGCATCAAGGCCAAAGGAGCGCTTGACCGGATGCTGGCAGTCCCCAGGGATTAACAAGACCTGGTCAACAGACTGATGATAATAAGAAGGGCGGCCAATCGGTCGCCCTTTTATTATTTCACCCCACCGCGTCCGCTCCGGCCACCACCGCCTGCAGGCGTTTTTTTAAAGACTTTTGGCGGAGCATTTTTAACAACAATCTGGCGGTCTCCGAGTTTGGCCCCATTCAGAAGATCGATCGCCTCCCTGGCCTCTTCATCAGACGACATCCTGACGTACCCACACCCCCTGAATTCACCGGAATCCGGATCATTCACCAAGTGAACGGAAGTCACAGTACCAACTACTGAAAACAGTTTACGCACTTCATCTTCCGTCACCAGTCCGGAGATTTGCCCCACATAAACCTCAATTCCCATAAGCAACTCCCTTTTCAATAGGATTCAGCTTCGACGGGATTGTCGGAGCCGGTTCTAGCCTGTCAACAGTTTGGCAGCGTCGGATTATATTTACTTTCGGCCACGATAAAATGAGACCGCATTGCTGTGGAGAACTTTAGTCGCCCTCTCCTCCCCCAATACTTCAAGGACAAGAGTACAGTCTTCATCGGCGTAAGCCCTGGGTGCGCGGGTTGACGGGAGATCGCTGCCGAACATCAGAGCTTCCGGATTGGCGGAATATATGTCACGCAGAGCAGCTTTGACGTCAAAGTCTACCCGGCTGAAGCCGGTGGCTTTGACACGAACCCCTTTTTCGGCCAACCGGATAAGTGTATTCAGACCGGCCCTGGAAAGCCCCAGGTGGTCGATGCTGACCGCCGGCAGAGTTGTCAGCGTGTCATAAAGTTCCGTTAATTCAGACGAATCGACATACAACTCCACATGCCAGCCAACGATTTCGTGTACCCGTCTCGCCATTGAGTCAAGATGGGCAATCCCCTCAGAACCGCCCCGCTTTAGATTGAAGCGCAGCGCACGTACACCGGCCCAGTCCAGATCCAGCAGTTCTTCATCCGAAACGGTAGACGGCAGTTGCGTGACACCTACAAACGACGGTCCAAGCGTATGCAACGCATCCAGCAGATAACTTTGATCAAAGGCCTGGAAAGACCCGGAAACAATAGCACCACCAACAAGATTGTACCCCCGCATGCGTTCAAGGTAGTCGGCACAGCTGTAATCCCCAGGCAGATAGCCATTATTAGGCAGCAGCGGAAAGCGCCTGTCAATAATGTGAAAATGGCTGTCGAATACTTCCGGGCGTTCTGGTTTGCCATTGTAAAAAAACATCATTAACCTCCCGTGTTCTGGATAAACTCAACATTTTGCGGCGAAGATTCCGGTGCGGACTTGCAGTGACCAACCCTTTTGGCTATAGTGCCAAACTCGTTAGGCTTCCGGCTGAACATATTTCATCGAGTGTTCCGATCACTGTTAGTTGGACACCCAGGGACCGATTAAATGCCTCATTTTCTTGAAATCGCCATTGGCACTGTTACGATGCGCCCCTACGTGTTCGCATTTTTTGCGGCTTTTCTGCTGGCCTGTGTACCACATGTCGGCTGGAAACGAACAGCTGCTTTTACGCTGGCCGGCTACCTGATCGCCTTTGCTTCGGAATGGCTGTCGATCAATACCGGTTTCCCCTATGGCTGGTACTACTACATCGACACCACCAGCAGCCGTGAGCTCTGGATTGCGGGAGTTCCTTTTTTCGACTCGCTTTCCTATGTTTTTCTTTCCTACTGCAGCTATACCACCGCACTGCTGATTCTATCACCGCTCAAGACTTGTCGCTGGAACGTGGTTACACTGGAAACCAGATCCATCCGGCGTTCATTTTCGGCGTTGTTGCTCGGCTCTTTCCTACAGACCTTTCTCGACATTGTGATCGATCCGGTGGCTCTACAGGGGAGGCGCTGGTTTTTGGGGCAGATTTACGGCTATCGCGAAGCGGGACTCCACTTCGGGGTTCCGCTTTCCAACTACGGCGGCTGGCTGTTGACCAGCTTCTGCCTGCTGGCGGCATTCCAGCTGATCGACGCACGCCGTCTGGACGACGCTCCGAAAGGTGTTTTCAATCTTCCGTTCCGTTCGTTATTGGGACCGGTTCTATATATGTCGGTTCTGGTGTTCAATATTGCCGTGATGTTTGTGATCGGAGAGAATTTCATGGCTCTCTGCGCAATATTGATGTTCACCCTGCCGGTATTGATTGTGCTGATTCTGGCGCTGAGGCGGACCAATCATTACAGCAAAGATGAGCTGGGCGGCCATCTGCGCGATTACCCCTGGTCTCCGGCCGGGGCAGTTTCACAGAAGGGGCAATAACTGTTCCAACGCTTTTGTGATGCTTTTCGAAGCAACCCGGCTGTTTCCGGCCAACCTGACCAGCTGAGGTATTATCCATGGCTTGCGGAGAATTGTCATCAGCACCCTGGCCGAGCGAATGCGCAGATTGCTGTCACAGAACTCGTCCAGCGAAAAGCCAAGTTCTTCGCTGGCCGGGTCACTGACGGAGCGAATCGCAATCATCGGTATTTTACTTTCGGCTGCAAGCATGGCGATGGCGGCGCTTTCCATCTCCACCACCGGATAGGGGTATTTTTCCAGAAGAATGCCAGCCAGAGTCGCCTTTGATGTTATGACGGCTGTGCTGGCAAAGGTGCCGCCGAAAATCCGAATTCCGGCCACGTCCTGACGGGCGGAAAAATTCAGGATTGCCGCCGGAACCTCTACCGGCAACTCCTCCAGACCGGATTCGGATACAATCACAATCTTTTTAGCCGCAACCAGATCCCCTACCTGCAACTCAGCAGCAATCCCGCCGCAGTAGCCGACGGAAATCAACAGATCCGGCGAGGATTCACGAATGGCCGCCGCGGTTGCTCTGGCCGCATTATCAAAACCCATTCCCGATTCAACCAGCAGAATATTGTGATTGGCAAAGTGATATTTGCGCCCCCTGAGACGCCCTGAACAAACATTGGAACCGGTTCCCAGACACGCTGCAACGGCCCGAAATTCCTCCGGCATGGCGGTGATAACTGCAATTTCCATAACTCTGATCTCCCCAGGCGACGATACATTTTTACAAACCTCATTTCAAGGCATCATTTAGAAATGCTGGACAAATTGATAATCATGGATTATATGTACTGTTCGCTCTTACGGAGAGATGTCCGAGCGGTTGAAGGAGCACGCCTGGAAAGCGTGTGTACGTTAATAGCGTACCGAGGGTTCGAATCCCTCTCTCTCCGCCATTTTTATTTGAAAAAGCTTTTTGCTGTCATGCTTTAAAACTGCTAGTTTGCAGACGGACATGATAGCCGGGCCCCGCGCAACGGCGCGCCGTGAACTCCGCCAGGTCCGGAAGGAAGCAACGGCAGCGGCTCCCGCTGTGTGCCGCGGGTCAGCCCGGCTATCATCTGCGCCTGCAAACTCAACACCTCCCCTAATCCCCTTTAACTGGATGCCTCCTCCGTCTCAACTGTGGGGCGTCACATGACCTGCGAGGTTCAGTCTCTTGTCAACCGGTACGCACTACGAAGTCCTGGCAAGGAAATACCGTCCCCAAACATTTTCCGAGCTGGCCGGCCAGGAACACGTCAGCCGAACGCTGCAGAACGCCATCGATTCAGGCCGAGTTGCGCACGCCTTCCTGTTCACCGGAGCGCGTGGAGTCGGCAAGACCAGCACCGCCCGCATCATGGCCAAGACTCTCAACTGTGAGAGAGGGGTCACCCACGAGCCCTGTAATGTCTGTCCACAGTGCATCGAAATCACCAAAGGCACGTCTACCGATGTATTTGAAATCGACGGCGCTTCCAACAACGGCGTGGACGATGTCCGTGATCTGCGCGACAACATCAAATATCTCCCTTCACACAGCCGTTATCGAATCATTATCATTGACGAAGTTCACATGCTTTCCACCAACGCCTTCAATGCGCTGCTGAAGACGCTCGAGGAACCGCCTGAACATGTCAAATTCATTTTTGCCACTACCGAACCGCACAAGCTGCCGGTTACAATTCTGTCCCGCTGTCAACGTTTTGACTTCAAAAGAGTCACACTACCCAAAATCATCAGCCGCCTCCGCGAAATTGCCGACAAAGAATCGGTAACCGTCAACGATTCTTCACTGGCCTTGATCGCACGCAAGGGGGACGGAAGCATGCGCGACTCGCTGACCGCCTTCGACCAGGTGCTGGCATTCTGCGGCAACAAGATCAGCGATGAGGATGTGATGACGCTGCTCGGCACCGTTGACCGCCGCCTGCTTGCAGAGCTTTCAGCAGCGGTCTTTAACGGCGACACACAGGGCGTGCTTGAGGGAATCAAGCGGGTCGACCAGGTCGGATACAACATGCGCCAGTTCGGGCAGGAGCTGATCGAGCATTTTCGCAATTTGCTGGTGATCCGCTCGGTCAAGAAGCCGGAGGCAATCCTCGATCTGGCAGCGGCCGAACTGGACGAACTGCGCATCCAGGCCGGAAGCATGGCTCCCCAGGACATCCAGCGTCGGCTTACTCTGCTGATAAAGGCTGATGCAGAAATGGCCTATGCCAGTTTTCCGCGATTAATCATCGAGATGGCGTTATTGAAAGCGGCCCTGCTGACGCCGGTTATCCCGATTCAGGAACTGATCGATAAAATCAAACTCCTGGAAGCCGGAGCTGTTCACACGCCTTCCTTACCATGGGAAACCGGACGGCCTGCACCAGCTCCGCCTGCTGCCCAGCGCGCCGGGACCGTGCGGGAAGTGCCGCAGTTTACTCCTCCGACTCAGCCCCAGCCGGCAGTCCAAACAGTACCGGTCGCCGCAATGCCTCACAACCCCGACGCCCACCAGGGATGGGGAGGTTTTGTCTCTTTTGTAATCGGAAAAAATCCGGCCATCGGCTCTATTCTCGAGCATGGCAGCCCGCTAAAGCAGGAACAGGGGTTGATAGAAGTCGGTTTTCCGGCCGACAGCTACTATCTGACAGCGGCACAGGATTCGGAATTTATTTCCGGTGTTCAATCCTTGGCTTTTGAATCAAGCGGAGTCGAAACAACGATCAAGATAAAATCAATCACACCCAATTCCGCCGACTCTCCAATGTCGCTGGCTGAAAAAAAAAAGAGTGACGACAAACGACGACTGGAAGAATTGAGACAGGAAGTCGAAACACACCCGCTGGTCAAGGAAGCCAAACGGGTGTTTGGCAGCACTATTACGGACATACGTACGTATTAAAACAGCTCCCTGAGCTGAACAATTTGCGCAGAATCGAAAGGGGATGTAGATGTCAAAAGGATTAGCAAGCATCATGAAGCAGGCACAGATGATTCAGCAGAAAATGGCCAGACTGCAGGAAGAAGCCAGCCAAAAAACTGCGGAGGCAACCTCTGGCGGCGGAGCCGTCTCCATCAAGGTTAACGGCAAAAACGAGATTATTTCACTGGAAATAAAAAAGGAAGCGGTTGATCCCAATGATGTGGAGATGCTGCAAGACCTGATCATTACTGCCGCTAACGAGGCATTGAAAAAAGTTCACGCCGAAATGGGCGACGAAATGTCCAAAATCACCGGCGGCATGAGCATACCGGGACTTTTCTAGTATTTACAGTAAGTTATTTAATAATGCTGTCTTTTTAGACACAATGTTTATTTAGTTTGGCTAAGAATTTTAGTTCGGCTAATTGTGCCGGTGTTTACGGCATGTTCATCTACCGTCTCATTAATGGCAAAACATCTTGATTTCAATGCTCCTCCATGGTTTTCGGTTGCCTGTCGGCCCGTCCAGTACGGGGGAGCATCTTTTTTAACCTCGCTATAATACTAAAAAAATGTTTTATTTGTGTTGGAATTTATGTTAACAAAATCATCTTCGCTGATGCGATTGGTCGGAGAATTGAAGAAGTTGCCGGGCATCGGAGAACGCACCGCATTGCGGTTGGCGTTTCACCTGCTGAAGTCTCCACAAAATCTGACGGCACTGTCAGAATCACTTTGTGAGGTCCGGGATCGAGTTCATCCCTGTTCGACCTGTTTTGCAATAACTGAAACAGACCCCTGTTCCATCTGTAGCGGGAACCGTGATTCGAGCGTTATATGCGTTATAGAAAACTCTCAGGACCTGATGGCTCTGGAGCGAAGCAACGCTTATAACGGCATGTACCATGTGCTTGAGGGAGCCATTTCGCCGCTGTCCGGCATCGGACCTGCAGACCTGCGAATTGGTGAATTACTGAGTCGGGTCACGGAAGGACAGCTCAAAGAAGTTGTGATCGCCACCAACTTTACTGTTGAAGGGGAAGCAACTGCTCTATATCTGACCAAGGCGCTTAAGTCCACCGGCGTCAAAGTATCGCGACTGGCACACGGCATTCCGCTGGGAAGCGATATCGAGTTTGTTGATGCGGCCACAGTTCAATGGGCGCTTCAGGGTAGAAACGAATTGTAGGCAAGAAGTTAACATAAACCACACAGGAGGAACGCATGAGCAGAAAAATGGTAACGATCGACGGCAACACCGCCGCCGCCCACGTAGCCCACGCCACAAACGAAGTTATTGCCATCTATCCGATCACCCCGTCATCGGTTATGGGAGAAATTTCCGATGCCAAAAGTGCCGCCGGCGAAAAGAATATCTGGGGCACGATCCCGTTAGTCTCTGAACTTCAATCTGAAGGGGGTGCCTCCGGTGCTGTCCACGGCGCCCTGCAGGCCGGTGCTCTGACTACAACTTTCACTGCCAGCCAGGGCCTGCTGCTGATGATCCCGAACATGTACAAGATCGCCGGTGAGCTGACTTCAACGGTCTTTCATGTCTCGGCCCGCGCCATCTCCGCCGCCGCCCTGAACATCTTCGGCGATCATTCAGACGTAATGTCCTGCCGTTCAACCGGTTGGGCCATGTTCTGCTCCAACAACGTTCAGGAGGTCATGGACTTTGCCCTGATCGCCCAATCATCCACTCTCCGTTCACGGGTTCCGTTCCTTCATTTCTTCGACGGTTTCCGCACTTCTCACGAAGTTCAGAAGGTCGAAGAACTGACCTACGATGATATGCGCCATATGATGAGCGACGAACTGGTCAACGCACATCGTTTGCGCGGCCTTTCCCCCGACCGTCCCGTCATGCGCGGCACGGCCCAAAACCCGGATGTCTACTTCCAGGGCAGAGAAACCGTGAACCAGTATTACGAACCCTGCATAAAAATTGTTCAGGAAGAAATGGACAAGTTCGGCAAACTTACCGGCCGTAAATACAAACTGGTAGACTATGTCGGTGCCAAAGACGCTGAGCGTGTTGTCGTTGTAATGGGCTCCGCTGCCGATACCGTCCAGGAAACCGTCAACAGCCTGAACAAAAAAGGTGAAAAGGTCGGCGTAGTCAAGGTCCACCTATACCGCCCCTTCCCGCTGGATGCTTTTATAAAGGCGCTACCCAAAACAGTCAAAAGCATTGCAGTCCTGGACCGCACCAAAGAACCCGGTTCTTTGGGCGAGCCGCTTTATCTCGACGTGCGTACAGCAATCGGCGAGGCTATGTCTTCCGGCAAGTTCAACTTCAAAGGCTACCCAGTTATTGTCGGTGGCCGCTATGGCCTGGGTTCTAAGGAATTCACCCCAGCCATGGCCAAAGCCGTACTGGACAACCTGAAAAAAGCCAAACCCAAAAACCACTTCGTGGTCGGTATCAAGGAAGACGTCACAAATTGCAGCCTGGAATACAACCCCTCATTCCGCAACGCCATGGACGGCACTTACGAAGCCATGTTCTTCGGTCTGGGATCTGACGGCACAGTCGGCGCCAACAAGAACACCATTAAGATCATCGGTGAAACCACCAAGAACTTTGCCCAGGCCTATTTCGTCTATGACTCCAAAAAAGCCGGCACCGTCACCGTCTCGCACCTGCGCTTCGGGAAAAAGGCGATCAACGCCCCCTACCTGATCGATCACGCAGATTTCATCGCCTGTCACAACTTCTCCTTCCTCGAGAAGTACGACATGGTCAGCAAAGCCAAGCCTGGCGCAACCTTCCTGCTTTGCTCACCTTTTGAGCACGGAGAAGTCTGGGATAAGATGCCCAAAGAGGTCCAGCAGCAGATTATTGACAAACAGCTGAAGTTTTACGTGATTAATGCAATCAAATTGGGTGAGGAACTTGGCCTGGGCGCGCGCATCAACGTCATCATGCAGACCGCCTTCTTCAAAATCTCCAACATCATACCGCTTAAGTTGGCAGTTGAAGAGATTAAAGGCGCCATCAAAAAAAGCTACGGTAAATCGGGTGACAAGGTCGTCGCCATGAACAACGCCGCCGTGGATGAAGCACTCAGAAACATCCACGAAGTCAAGATACCGGCCAAAGCCTCCAGCAAGCTTAAAATGCCGCCGGCCGTCGCCAAAACCGCCCCCAGGTTTGTCCAGGAAGTCACCGGCCGCATCATCGCCGGCTTCGGTGACGAACTGCCGGTATCTCTCATGCCGGCCGACGGCACCTTCCCGACCGCTACATCGCAGTACGAGAAGCGCAATATCGCTGTTGACATTCCTGTCTGGGACGAAAAGCTCTGCATCCAATGCGGCATCTGCTCTTTTGTCTGCCCACATGCAACTATCAGAATGAAAGCCTATGACGAGAAACTACTGAAAAAAGCACCCAAGACATTTAAATCCACAGATTGCAAACTTCCAGAATTCAAGGGAATGAAATACACTCTTCAGGTTGCCCCGGAAGATTGCACTGGTTGCGGTGCCTGCGTACACAACTGCCCGGCCAAGAGCAAGGATGATGCAAATCACAAGGCCATCAACATGCAGTTTCAGCCACCTCTCCGTGCAGAAGAAGCGACCAACTGGGACTTCTTCCTGTCGTTGCCGGACATGGACCCGACCAAGCTCAAGCTGGACACCCTGCGCGGCAGCCAGCTGGTTCGTCCAATCTTCGAATTCTCCGGCGCCTGTGCCGGCTGCGGTGAAACACCTTATCTGAAACTGCTCTCCCAGCTGTTCGGCGACCGGGCCATGATTGCCAACGCCACCGGCTGTACCTCAATTTACGGCGGCAACCTGCCGACCACCCCATGGGCCCAGCGTGCCGACGGCCGTGGCCCGGCCTGGTCCAACTCACTGTTCGAAGACAACGCCGAGTTTGGTTTCGGCATGCGTCTGGCCGTAGATAAATTCACCGAATCAGCTTTGGAACTGCTGGATCAGCTGACGACCTGCAGCTGTAAATCCTGCAAACCGGTGATCCCGCTGATGAAAGAGATCAAAACTGCCGATCAGTCCGACCAGACCGGCATTGAGAAACAGCGTGAGCGTGTTGAAACCTTGAGGAAAGCCCTCAAAGGGTGCAAGGAGCGGGCTGCCGTACAGCTGCTGCCGCTGCTTGATTATTTGGTCAAGAAGTCGGTCTGGTGCGTCGGCGGCGACGGATGGGCCTACGACATCGGTTACGGCGGCCTTGACCACGTCATCGCTTCCGGCAAGAACGTCAACCTGTTGGTTCTGGACACCGAGGTTTATTCCAACACCGGCGGCCAGGCTTCCAAAGCCACCCCGACCGGCGCCGTGGCGCAGTTTGCCGCTGGCGGAAAGGCAATGGCCAAGAAGGATCTGGGCATGATGGCCATGGCCTATGGTAATGTCTACGTGGCCAATGTGGCGCTCTCCAACCCGGCTCAGGTAGTCAAGGCCTTCATCGAAGCCGAAGCTTATGACGGACCGTCGCTGATCATCGCCTACTCGCACTGCATCGCCCACGGCATCGACATGACCAAGGGTGTGGACGAGAACAGGAATGCGGTCTCCTCCGGCTACTGGCCGCTGTACCGCTACAACCCGGCCCTGGCGGCAGAAGGCAAAAACCCGCTGCAGCTGGACAGCAAATCTCCGACCACCACGTTCGAGGATTATGCTTACGGCGAAAACCGCTACAAGGTGCTGAAGAAGTCCAACCCGGAGGCAGCGGCAATTCTGATGAAGAAGGCCACCGCCTGGACCGCCAGCCGCTTCGAGTACTATGAGAAACTGGCAGCACTGACATATGAGAAGAAGTAGTTTCCTGAAGTAGTTAGTGTTATAATCCGGCCCCGCAGAGTTTTCTGCGGGGCTTTTTAAATCCATTTTACGAGGATAATCATGCTTGATGCCAACAACGACCTGGGAGCCGCCCTATTCAAAACCTGGACAGAGAAGCAGCGCTGCGACGAGATCCAAAAACTGGTAGAAGGGTACCGTAAAGGAGTACCGGTCGGGATTCTCTGCAAAATGTCAGAGACGATTGCCGGGGACAAAAAGAAAGCCAAGAAGTACCTCAAACTCTTCTTAACGGAAGCGGAACGGAAGGCGGCAATTGAATCATCCAGCGCCAGCATGCTGCCGCTGATTACCGCAGTCATGAAGTAAATCGGGGGGCTTTGGGATGAATAAGATATTCATAGCGGGTTGCGGTTATGTCGGCAGTCGCATTGCGCGACTGGCCCGGGACTCGGGATCGGATGTGACCTGCATGATCAGGTCTCAGGAAACCGCTTCCAAACTGTCGATAGATGGATTCAGCACAATCAGCTGTTCTCTGGACAATCCTGCCGAGCTTCCGTCACTGAATACGGCTTGCGCCGCGCTTTTTTATCTTGTCCCGCCTCCTGGGGGAGGAATTGTTGACACACGCGCCAGAAACTTTATATCGGCAATGACCGCAGCGGCAAAACCGGAGAAAATAATCTACATGAGTGCAACATCTGTCTACGGCGAAGTCTCTGGCGGAGTTGTCACCGAGGAGTCTCCGGCAGTTCCCGCATCGGCGATGGGCAAGCGCCGCCTGGACGCGGAATCAGCTTTTCTCCAATATGGCAAAACCCATGACGTGCCGGTTGTCATCCTGCGTGTCAGCGGCATTTACGGCCCGGGACGACTGCCGCTGATGCAGATCAGCCAGGGACAGCCGCTTCTGAGGGAAGAGGAATCAGGGCCCAGCAACCGCATTCACGTTGATGATCTGGCAACAATCTGTCTGGCAGCGGCAGAAAGCGACATAGCGGATGAGATATTCAATGTCAGCGACGGTCATCCGTCCAGCATGACCAGTTATTTTAACGCCTGTGCCGATTTTCTTGAAATGCCCCGCCAACCGCAGGTTTCATTGGAAGAAGCCAGAAAAGTTATGTCTCCGCTGATGTTTTCTTATGTCAACGAATCCAGGATTGTCAGCAATAGCCGGATGATGGAATGCCTGAATGTCAGGCTCACTTATCCAACCATCCGGGAAGGATTACCGGCATCAGGGCGGATAGCCTGACTCCGCGCCTTAACCGCATGATCCCAATTATGTATACGACTTAGAAAGTAAAGATAATGGTTTTTTAATTGTAATGACGACAACTTACGACTTGTTTGTGTTGCATTCAGATTCTAATGCTGGTAGAATCAAGGCAGATAAAATATTTGCGAGGGTTCCCGCGAACCCTCATTTGCCCTGGTAACTTCCCCTCCTAGTTACCGGGGTGTTTTTTGTTATCTGCCGAGGTGTTACGGTTGACGCTTTTTGTCCATTATGTTTTAATCGAAAAGTGGAAAATGAAGCCTACATAGCGCTTGGATCCAATCTTGGAGATCGTGAACTGAATCTGCTGCGGGCCGTGGCTGAGGTCGGTCGTCTGCCTGAATGCAGAGTGACGGCTCTCTCTTCTTTCTACGAAACTTCTCCGGTTGGCAATGTCAAACAGGATGCCTTCTACAACGCGGTACTCAAACTTTCAACCGGATTGCTCCCCCATACTCTCCTGACAAACCTGTTGCAAATCGAAACCGAATGTTTCAAGCGCGTCCGGACAATCGTGGATGGCCCCCGCCGGATGGATCTGGATCTTTTGCTGTACGGGACAGACATCATTTCCGAAGCAGATTTGATTGTCCCGCATCCGCGTCTTGCGGAGCGGCGCTTTGTGCTGCAGCCGCTTTGCGAGATCGCCCCACGGTTGGTGCATCCGGTCTTAGGGATTACCATCAAGGAACTGCTGGCCTCATTGCGCACTGACGAGACTGTTACTAAACTTTAGTTGGCGGAAGGATTTTAGTTTGATACGGATACTGATATGGGGCCTTTTGCTATACATCGGCTACCGGATTGTAATTTCACTGACAGCTCCAAGAAAAACTGCCGCAAAACCTGTCGAAAAAAGGGATTCCGCCGAAACAACTTACCGCGATCCGGTCTGCGGAGTTTATGTGTCTGAAGAGCAGGCTGTCGTCGGCAGACACAACGGCGAACGTCACTATTTCTGCTCAATGGACTGCCTGGAAAAATATCGCGAACAGCTCGACCATCTATCAACATAAAACAGGAGGATAACATGAAATTTTTCATCGACACTGCAGATGTCAAGGAAATCCGGGAAGCACACGCACTGGGTCTGGTTGACGGAGTAACCACCAACCCTTCGCTGATTGCCAAATCGGGACGCAAATTCAAAGATGTCATCAAGGAAATCGTTTCAATCGTTGACGGACCGATTTCGGCCGAGGTCATATCACTCGACGCTCCCGGCATGATCAAAGAGGCCAAGGAACTGGTCAAGATCCATAAAAACATCGTCATCAAGCTGCCGATGACACCCGAAGGCCTTAAAGCCTGCAAGGCCCTGACCGACAAGGGGATCAAAACCAATGTCACCCTGATTTTCACACCGATGCAGGCGCTGTTGGCCGCCAAGGCCGGAGCCAGCTATGTTTCTCCGTTTGTCGGCCGACTGGATGACATCTCCCAGGACGGCATGGGAATCATCGAGGAAATCCGCACTATTTTCGACAACTACGGCTACATGGCCGAGATCATTGTCGCCAGCGTCCGCAATCCGGTCCATGTCCTCGACTCCGCTCTGATCGGCGCAGACATTGCCACCATCCCTTATTCGGTAATGATTCAGCTGGCCAAACACCCGCTGACTGATGCCGGAATTGAGAAGTTCCTGAAAGATTGGGAGAGCGTGCCGAAGTAACGTGCCGAACCACTTTATGAAAAAAACTGTTGATTCACTTTCAATCCTTTTCTCCGCTTCAGAAGCCGCCCCCTTTGCCAAGGAGGGGGGGCTTGGTGATGTAGTCGGCGCACTCCCCAAGTATCTGGCCCGCATGGGACACGATGTCAGAATCGTACTGCCCCGCTATAAATCCGTTGATCCGGCAAAATACGATTTGCGTCTGTTGCCGGGTACGCTGGTCGTGCCGATGGGAATCATCGGCCATCAGTACTGCGGCGTCTGGGAAGGACGCCTGCCGGGTAGCGATGTGCCGGTCTATTTTCTGGAACACGAAGGTTATTACGGCCGTCCCGGCCTTTATCAGCAGGGTGGCGAAGGCTATCTGGACAACGACAATCGCTTTGTATTCCTCTCCAAAGCGTCACTGGAACTGTGTAAAATGCTGGATTGGTCTCCGGATGTTGTTCATGCCCATGACTGGCACACCGGCGTTATTCCGGTACTGCTCAACACAACCTATCTCCACGACCGATACGTGGGCAATGCTGCGTCACTCCTGACCCTTCACAACATGCAGCATCAGGGCAGTTTCTATCCGGGACTGATGGACGTATTGGGAATCGGCTGGAAGCATTTCAATTATCTTGAGTTGGAAAAAGACGATCAGGTCAACCTTTTAAAGGGTGGGCTTTACCATGCAACCCTGCTCAATACCGTCAGTGAAGAGTACTCGCGCGAGATTCAGACGGAGGCTTTCGGCTGGGGACTTGAAGGTGTTGTGCGGGATCGGGCGACGGATCTTAGCGGAATACTGAACGGAGTTGATTACGAAGAATGGAATCCGGAAACGGACAGTTTTATCGCTGCCAACTACACCGCCCGTACGGTAAAAAAGGGAAAAGCCGCCTGCAAGCTGGATCTGCAGAGCGCCATGGGTTTGCCGCTGCGTGACGACGTGCCATTGTTCGGAATTGTTTCCCGGATGGTCAAGCAGAAAGGAACCGATCTGCTGGCGGAAGCCATTCACAGGATCCTTGAAATGGATGTACAGTTTGTGGTGGTCGGCAACGGCGAACCCTGGGCACATTTTTACTTCGGCGATATCGCTGCCAAGTACCCGGAAAAGTTCGCCTGCTACATCGGCTACAACGAAGCATTGGCCCACAAGGTCGAAGCCGGCTCTGACTTCTTTGTAATGCCTTCCTCCTTTGAACCATGCGGCTTGAACCAGATGTACTCGCTGGCTTATGGCACTCCGCCGATCGTGCGTTCCACCGGCGGACTGGCCGACAGCGTCGAAAACTTCAACGAAGCGGTCCTGTCGGGCGACGGCTTTAAATTCTGGAGCCACAGCGCCACAGCCCTCTTTGACACGGTTGGCTGGGCGGCCTGGACCTTTTTCAACAATCCCAAAGGATTGGCAGCGCTTCGCAAAAACGGCATGAAAAAACGCTTTACCTGGGAAACCGCCGCAAAAAAGTATGAAGAACTCTACCGGCTGGCGATTCTGCGCAGAAGAGGCAGCGAATATTACCGCAACCGCTTCGGAGGGTAGGTTAACCCTCCACCCGGCATATCACCATCATTGCAGGACCAATATTCTGGCCAAAGTGGACGCTTACACTTTGGCCAGAATTTTTAGAAGATGCGGCACCATCTGTTTTTTGCGCGACATGACATTTTTCAGCTCATACAGATGCGGTTCCAGTTGCGGATACTCCATGACATGTGCAATGCGGGTATGTCCCTCCACCAGGAACAGCGTGGTTTCAGTGGTGATGTCCGTGACCATCAGCCCGGCAATGAACAGGTTGTCGCGGCGCTTGACCTCCGCCAGCGCATTCAGAAGCTCGTCCTTCATGCCGTAGAACTCGTCATATCCGACCACCTCGACCTGCCCGACCCCGATCGTATGTTTTTCCTGCTGAAACAGTTTGAAGTCAGCCGAAACAACCCGCTCAACCGAGCCGTAGTTTTTCAGCGAACTACAGGCGGCAAAGATGTCCCGTCCAAAATCCGCAGCTGCCAATCCAGCCAGCTTTTCCAGCCAGGCCACCGTCTGCCGGTCACCTTCTGTGGTAGTGGGTGATTTCAGAATCACCGTATCGGACAGGATTCCGGCCAACAGCAGCGCGGCAATCGGCTTGTCCGGTTCAAGGCGGCATTCCCGGTAGCGCCCCGCCACCAGAGTGCAGGTACTGCCAACCGGAGCCGTTATGAAGGCAATCGGCGAACTGGAGTGGCTGTTACCCAGCTTGTGATGGTCAATCACCTCGCTGATTTCAACCTGTTCCGCACCAGGCACGGCCTGTCCCAATTCGTTATGATCAACCAGTATCAGATTGTAGGGAATCGGCGACAGCAACGAGGATTTGGTCGCGACTCCGGCCAGGGTCCCATCCTCCTCCAAAGCCAGGACCGCCGGTTCGCTGGAAGACATCAGCTTCTGGCGCAATCCGGCCAGCGATTCACCGACCCCGATGGTGGTAAATTTGCGCTCGGCCAGAAAGGATACCGGAGTTGAAAGCCGCGCCAGCCAGGCAGCCGTGGCGGTATCATGCGGAGTCAAAAGCACACTGACCCCCTTCTCCAGCGCCTGTTGATGCAGCCCCTCTTCCAGAGGGTGTCCGCCGGTTACAACCAGCACCCGCACGCCGCGCTCAATGGCGGCCTGCTGGATGGTGCGCCGGTTGCCGGTCATAACCAGCAGTTCCCGCGCATCATGGGCATCGATCAGACCGGTAAAAGACTCCTCCAGCATTGCTCCGATGAACAGTTTCAGGGCGATGGTATCGTCACCGTCACCCCCGGTGACATAACTTCCGGCCAGAGTTTTGGACAGGCTCGGCAGGCTGGTCATGACCTGCCTCAGCTTTTCCTGGCAGGGGAGCATGTAGCTTTCCGAGAGCCGTCTCAGCGAAAGCGCGCCAAACGGCCTTTCATCGCCGTTAATGATCGGCAGGATCCGGACGCCGCTCTTGTTGAACAGTTCCAGCGCCTCGTAGGCCGAGGCCTGTTGACCGATTGTAATGGCCTGACGGTTAATTATGTCACGAACTTTGGGATGGACATCGGCCAACAGCAGCGGCGCGGCAATTCCCAGGCGGTCGAGAATATAGCGCGTCTGAGGGTTGGGAGTTCCGGCCATTGCGGCAACCACATTGCTGTTACCCATTTTCTGTTTTAATGCGGCATATCCGATGGCCGAAGCGATAGAATCCGTATCAGGATTGCGATGTCCGATTACATAGGTGGTTTTAGTCATGTCAGATGCCTTCTATATATTTAATTATTTGCAACTTTACATACCCTTCAATTTCCAGAGTGCGGCAACGCCGAAAACCAGAAACATGAAGCCTGCTGTGCGATGAATCCAGCAGAGCGGGATAAACCGCACCAACTGCTTGCCGGCAAAGATCCCCAGCAGCGACACGCACCATAACGCCAGGGTGGAGGCCGAAAAAACCATCCCCATCCCCATCAGGGTGTCGGAATGCCGGGCCGCCTGGCTGGCTGTCACCAACTGGGTTTTATCCCCCAGCTCGGCCATGAATATCATGATAAAGGCGGTCCGGGCAGCAGTGGCCGCCGTGGGGGGCGGGCCATCTTCGTCGTCATCGTTGTCACAGGCATGCCTCAGCGTGCTGTAGCCGAAGTAGAGAAATAGCAGCGCCGAGACCAGTGTCACCCAGAAGATCGGCAACAGCAGGAAGAGAAGTTTGCCCACCGCCACCGCTGCCAGGTTCAGCACGAAAAAGGCAGCGGCTATGCCGACAAAGATGCGCTGCCAGGGATAACGCAACGCCAGGGCCATGGCGGTCAGTTGGGTTTTATCACCCAGTTCGGCCAGAAAAATCAAGCCAAAGGTGCTGAGAAAAATGGAGCTTTCCATTTATAACTCCGTTCATTTGTGATCGTCCGAATTATTCGCTTTCAACAGTACCCGTCTTTTTACCAATTGTCAGCGAAGCAATTACTGCCAAAGCCAAGCTGGAAAATATGACAACCAGTGAAATTTCAACCGGAATATGAACGTTAAAGGCGGTTACAATCATTTTGAACCCGACGAAGGCCAGTATGAAGGAAATTCCCATTTTCAGATACACGAACATCCCCATCACACTGGCCAGCAGAAAATAAAGTGCCCGCAGCCCCATGATGGCGAAGATGTTCGATGTGAACACGATAAAAGGGTCCAGGGTTACAGCAAAGATAGCCGGAATCGAATCAATTGCAAAGAGAACATCGCTGCTTTCCACCATCACCAGTGTCAGAAAAAGCGGGCTGGCCACCAGCAGGCCACGGCGGCGGGTGAAAAACCAGTCGCCTCGCACACGTTTAGTGAAGGGAAATATCCGACGCGCCAGCTTGACCAGCAGATTCTTTTCCGGCTCCACCTCACTTTCTTCGCCAAATGCCATTTTCCAGGCGGTAATAAGCAATAGAGCGCCGAACAGATAGAATATCCAGTGGAAAGCTGTCAGCAGCCCTATACCTGCAAAGATAAACAGCGCTCTCAGAACCAGCGCACCGATAATGCCCCATTTCAGAATGCGGGCCTGATGCTCGCCGCGAATACCAAAGTAGGAGAAGATCATGATGAACACAAACAGATTGTCAATCGAAAGGGATTTTTCGATGATGTAACCGGTTAGAAATTCTAGCGCTTTGGTTTGCCCCAGAAATACATATATCCCGACATTGAAGGCCATTGCCAGCGAGACCCAGACAATGCTCCAGGTCAGCGCCTGACGGAATGACACCTTGTGTGCCTTGCGGTTAAGCCCCAGGTCGATCACCAGCATTACGACCATCAGCAGCCCGAAGGCGCACCACATTACTGCTTGTCCTGACATCCGTTTCCTTTCCTGATGCGCGCCATGCGCTCTTTTACCTTATCCAGGAGCTTTCTGGCCCAGATGAATTCGGTCGCCAGTATTGCCAGGCCGACCGGTATGACAACGACCGCCGGGCCCGGCAGCACGATCATGGCCACTCCGGCGGCCAGGATTGTGAAACCGATTACGATCACGATCAACCGCTTGGCCTGCCCAAGAGTTTTCAAAATATAATGATTCACGTCAGACTTTCCCGTTCAACCGGAATCTGTTTCTGAAAAGCACCGCCACAACTCTGCTATGCGACTGACGGCTCGAACAACCGGCCGGCCACCGCCAGTTGTTCAGGTGTCCCCAGCAACAGGACAATGTCGTTATCCCGCAGTTCCCAGACCGGGTCCGGATTCGGGACGACTTCTTCACCACGCTTGATGACCAGCACCGACGCACCCGACATGCTCCTGATGGTGCCCTCCCGAAGAGTGCGCCCCTCCAGCTGCGAGCCTTTTTTCAGCCGGTAGGTCCCGATTTCGGCCCCCGCCAGATAGCCGCTGATACCGACAGCATGACTGTGTCGCCTGCTCATGGAGCGGAGCATGTCGTAACCGTCGCTGCGCACATCGGCGATGCAGCGCTCGATATCATCCTGCGGCACGAGATAATTTCGCAGTACACGGGAAAGGATTTCCACCGAAGTCTCGAATTCCTCCGGAATAACCTCGTTGACTCCCAGCTTGTAAAGCGGCTCGACTTCCAGAATGTAGCGGGTTCTGACGATGATATGCAGCGTCGGATTCATCTGACGCGCCAAAGCGGCAATCCTTCTGCTGGTGGCGGCATCCGAAATCGCAATCACCATGCCGCGGGCCTTGTCGATCTGGGCATGTTCCAGCACCTCCGGTTTTGAAGCGTCTCCGAAGGTTATCAACTGGCCGCTTTTCTTCTCTTTCCTGACGGTAAACGGGTTGGTTTCAATCACTATGTGCCGGATGTGAAGGTTCTTCAGAACCCGCGCCAGATTCCTTCCATTCACTCCAAAACCGACGATGATGACATGATCGCTCAATTGCGCCGGTTTCTCCTGCTGCGAGAAAATCCCACGGCCGCTGGTCAGTCGATGCGGGAAACGCTCTATTACGAAATCCGCAATCGGGTTGGCGTATTTCAGGCAAAGCGGCGTCAATCCCATGGTGGCGATGGAGGCTGCCAGAAAAATCTGGTACAGCTCGGGGGTCAGGAGCCCGACCTTAACCCCGGCCTGGGAGAGAACAAAGGAAAATTCTCCGATTTGAGCCAGGGAGAGCGCGGCTATGATCGCAATCCGCATCGGAACCCCCAACGTCATCACAGCGCCGGTGGTAATGACGGCCTTGATCAGCAGAATTGTCAGCACCAGAGAAACTATCAGCAACGGGTACCTGGCCACGATGGCCGGATCCAGCAGCATCCCGACCGAGATGAAGAACAGGCTCATGAAGGCTTCCCGGAAGGGGATAATGTCACTTAGGGCCTGGTGGCTGTATTCGGATTCGGAGATCGCCAGTCCGGCAATAAAAGCGCCCAGAGCCAGCGACAGACCGGCCATTGCCGTCAGCCAGGCGGTGCCGAGTCCGATGAAGATAATCGTCAAGATGAATAGCTCACGGCTTCTGGTCTTGACGACCTGCTTGAATATCCACGGCACCAGAAAGCGGGCGCCGTAATGGGCCGCCAGGACCACGATGAGGGCCTTGCCGCTGATAACCAGCACCTCCTGCACTCCATCGCCGAGACCGGCCAGCAGTGGCGTCAGCAGCATCAACGGCACGATGCACAGATCCTGGAAAATCAGGATCCCCATCGCCATTTTGCCGTGGGGAGCGTCCGCCTGACCGGAATCTATCAGCAGCTTCATCAAAATGGCGGTGCTGGAAAGCGCCACCAGGAAACCGAAGAAAGTCGCCTGTCGGCCGGAAAACCCGAAAGCGACACCTACTGCGGCCACCGCCAGAATGGTTACCAGCACCTGCAGACCGCCCCCCCACAGAACCAGGTGCCTGATCCGCATCAATTCCTTCAGGGAAAGCTCGATGCCGATCGTGAAGAGCAGCAGCACCACACCGATCTCCGCCATCTGCTCGACGTGATGGGTATCCTTGATGAAGGCCATTGCATACGGCCCGGCCAGGATGCCGGTCACCAGAAAACCGATGATGGTCGGAAATTTCAGCCGCCGAAACAGGACCACCGTAACCAGGGCCAATCCGAAGAGGATTTCTATGTCTTTGAGTGCTTCATAAGGCATCAGGTTTTTTCCAAATTGTTATTTGCTTCAACTTTGAATAACACCGAAGCGGCGCTACTGCGCCATCTTCTTCAGGACCTGCTCCAGCTTGCGCAACTCCTCGCCGTACCCGGCCCAGTTGCCCTGACGCTGCAGGTTGGTGGCCCGCTCGTAGATGCTCATCGCTTCCTTGGCCAGCGCAGATGGTGACGCCTTGGTGGTATCCGCCGTGGCCGTTCTGGCTTCCATGGCCACAGCCTTGCTGCCGCCGAATAGCCGCTGCAGGGCCAACTCCAGATTCTCCTCCATAACGACCTGGTCCCCAAAGGCGACAATCACCCGTTTCAGCTCCGGCAACCCCCCTTTGTCGGCCGCCAGGAACAGCGGCTGGACGTAGAGCAGCGATTTTTCAATCGGAATCACCAGCAGGCTGCCGCGGATAACCTCCGAACCGCGCTGGTTCCAGAGCGTCAACTGCTGGGATATGAAGGAATCCTGATTGATGCGGGCGTCAATCTGTTTCGGTCCATAGATCAGCCTGTCACGCGGGAAAGTATAGGCCCGGATCTTGCCGTAATTCTCCCCGTCACAACGGGCTGTCAGCCAGGCCGCCAGGTTGTCCCGCTTGGAAGGTGTAAAGGGGAGCAGCAGGATGTACTCCTCCACTTTTTCACCCGGCAGCTTCATGATCGTATAGTAAGGCTCCATCGGCTTCTCCCCCAGTGCCGGGACCTGCCAGAGGTTTTCCTTGTTGTAGAACACTTTCGGGTCGGTCATGTGGTAGGCGTTGAACATGGCGGCCTGCAGCTGCAGGAACTGATGCGGGTAGCGGATATGTTCGCGCAGATCCTTCGGCATGGCCGACAGCGGCTTGAACAGTTCCGGAAAGATCCGGCTGTAGACCTTTGCCATGACATCCTGCGGATCGCTGATATAGAAACTGACCGTACCGTCATAGGCATCCACCACCGCCTTGACGGAGTTCCGCATGTAGTTTATCCCCCCTCGCAGCGGTTTTGAATAGGGGAGGCGGTCCGAATAGGTGTAGGCGTCGATGATCCATTTGAGCCGCCCCTTTGCGTCCACAACCATATACGGATCGCCATCGAAACGGAGAAAAGGCGCCAGAGTCTTGACCCGCTCATTGATGTTGCGGTTGTAGATGATGCGGCTCTCGTCGGTAATATCGGAAGAGAGCAGAATCTTTTCGGTCCTGAATTTGGCGGCAAAGAGTGCCTTTTTGAGGAGTGAATCGATCGGCACCCCACCCTTGCCGGCGTAGGTCGTATTGATGTTGCCGGTGGCGGTCGGATAGCTGAATTCCGGCACTCTGGTCTTGACGATCACGTACTCGTTCGACAATTCTCCAAAGTAGATTTCCGGCTTGGTGACTTTGATGTCGGCCAGGCTGACCGGCGGAATATCCTTGACGAAAAACTCCGGCAAACCTTCCTTGCTGATCCGGCTGACCGGACCGAAGGTAATGCCGTTGCCGTGGGTGAAGATCAGGCGTTCGTTGATCCAGTTTTTGCTGGGGAGATCGACGTAGGAGAGTTCCCGAGGCGAAAGCATGACCTGACTGTACTGGCCGTTGACTTTGTAGCGATCGTTGTCCACATCAAAAAATTTGTAGTAGGTCCTGATCTGCTGCAGCTGGCTGTAGGTCTTGAGCAGCGGGGCATGATCCCAGAGCCGGATGTTTTTGATGGTGGCGTCGTTGTTGGCGATATCGGCAGCGGAAAGCCTGGTGTCAACATCGAAAGGGATGGTTTCAATCTTGTCCAGATCGTAGCCGAAACGGGTGAACTTGATATTGTTCTCGATGTAAGGTGTTTCAAGGGCCAGTTCGTTGGGTGCAACCTTGAATTTCTGGAGCACGCCGGGGTATATGCGGATACCGATAAAATACAGCGCCACAACAATAATCGGGGGTAGCAGGGCCGTCCGCCAAGCTCCTTTCCAGATTCCGGCCGCCAGCATTGCCCCCGCGATGGGCGTCAGGAAAGTCAGGATCCGGTAGGTCAGCAGCCGGGAATTAACGTCGGCATAGCCTGCGCCGGAAAAAGCGGCGTTATCGGAAAGGAGCAACCTGAAGCTGTCCAGATAAAACCCGGCCGCAATTACACAGCCAAACAGAGCGATCAGAACCGCCAGATGCCGGCGGACTCTTTCGTCCATCGACGCCCCGCGCTCCGTAAGCAGGATGCCCCCACGCACGAAGTATACGACCACCACCAGCATGGCGCTTGCAATCAGCATGAAGGCGGCAAAACCTTTCAGCATCTCCCAGAAGGGAAGGTTGAACAGGTAAAAACCGATATCCTTGCCGATAACCGGATCGACGGTACCGACCGGGACACTGTTGGTAAAAAGAAGAATTTCCTCCCACTGCGTGGCGCCCCATTGACCGGCAAACAGAGCCAGTGCCACACAAACCAGAACAGCGAGCGGCTTGATCAATCGTACCGCCTCGCTTCTGTTCAGCTTGATATTGCCAAACTCAAGGTACATCCCGGAATAGGGGAATGAGGCGCGGTTTGCCAGGACAAAGTTGACCAGTGCGAAACCAGACAACACAATCCCGAAGAACAATCCGGCACCGGTCTGGGCATACAAGGTCGTGGTGAATACCGATGAAAATCCTGTCTCATCGAAGAAGAGCCAGTCAGAGTAGAAGTTCAGCAGGTACGAAAAAATCGGTAAAACCACTGAGACAATAATCAGTATGAGAATTAATCTGTTTTTCTTTAGCATGACATTGCCCCTTTAATGCGTTTTACTACAAAATGAGAACAATCCGGAAGTTGCTGGCTAT
This sequence comes from Geobacter sp., assembly GCA_009684515.1. Lineage (GTDB taxonomy): Bacteria > Desulfobacterota > Desulfuromonadia > Geobacterales > Pseudopelobacteraceae > JACRCG01. Next base: position 185,610 of record WKKS01000004.1, on the reverse strand, counting down.
TTTGCAGTATTATTTCCTCCACCCGCTTCTTCCGAATAGGGATTGTGCAGCTTGACCGGTGTCCCCCGCCGCATGCGCAGGTTCAGCATCTCCACCAGCACCGAGAAGGCCATCGCAAAATAGATGTAACCCTTGGGTATGTGCATATCGAGGCCGTCGCCGATCAGCGCCACGCCGATCAGCAGCAGAAAGCTGAGCGCAAGCATCTTGATGGTCGGATGCTTTTCAACAAAGACACTGATCTTGCCTGAAAAGAGCATCATGAAGCCGACCGCAATCACGACCGCTGCGACCATGACTGCCAGCTGGCTGGCCATGCCGAGCGCCGTAATGATCGAATCCAGCGAGAAGACGATATCCAGCAGCAGGATCTGCACGATGACGGCTCCGAAGGTTGCACCGGCACCGGCAACTGCGTGTCCCTCCCCACCTTCCAGCTTCTCGTGAATCTCCATCGTGCTTTTCCAGATCAGGAACAGACCTCCCGACAGCAGGATCAGATCGCGACCGGAAATCTCGTTGCCCAGCACGGTGAACAGCGGTGCGGTCAACCCCATCAGCCAGGTCAGCGAGAACAGCAGCCCTATGCGGATGAACATGGCCAGACCGAGACCGACCAAACGGGCCTTTTCCTGCTGATGGAGCGGCAGTTTTCCGGCCTGAATCGAGATGAAGATGATGTTGTCAATGCCCAGTACTATTTCCAGCGCGGTCAGTGTCACCAGCGCCATCCAGACCTGCGGGTCCGTCAGCCAATCCATTTAAAATCCCTCCCCTGAAATCATTACAGTGATTAATCCATGCACAAGCTGCGGCGTTTGGAGGTCCACAGATCAATGGCTTCCCGCATGATCTCGGAAATGCTTTTTGAGGTGGCCTTGGTCAGCTTTTCCAGAGATTTCTTTTCATTATCGTTAATGCGCAATGAAATTACATTCTGGAGCGGCTCGATCCGGTTTCTTTTCTTTTTGGTTGATTTTGGTTCCTTGGAAACATGGTTCTTGCTGTAAGTCATGACTTTCTCCTGTGTGATCTGCCGGGACGGTCGCCTGTCCCGCGGTTATGGTTGTTCTGTCAGTGAGTTCGGGTTGCCAGTGATTCCAGCCGTGCAATGCGATCTTCCATCGGCGGATGGGTCGAGAAAAGCGACATCATGCCGCCGCCGGTCAGCGGATTAACAATGAACATATGGGCCGTAGCGGGTCTGGCGTCATGCAGCGGTATGGCCTGGGACAGGTTGTGCAGTTTGCGCAGCGCACCGGCCAGAGCCAGCGGGTGGCCGCAGATCTCGGCTCCGGAAGCATCCGCCAGGTACTCGCGGGAGCGGGAGACCGCCATCTGGATCAGCATGGCGGCGATCGGGGCCAGGATCGCCATGGCCAAGGTGGCGACCAGACCACCCATGCCGCCACCGTCTTCGTCATCTCTCCGGCCGCCGCCGAACATGGCGCCCCACTGCAGCATGTTGCCGATCATCGAGATGGCGCCGGCAATCGTGGCGGCGATGGTGGATATCAGTATATCGCGGTTTTTGACATGGGATAGTTCATGGGCCATAACCCCTTCCAGCTCTTCCGGGGTAAGAAGGCGCAGAACGCCCTCTGTGGCGGCTACGGCGGCATGTTCGGGATTGCGTCCGGTGGCGAAGGCGTTCGGTGATGCATCCGGGATGATGTAGACCTTGGGCATCGGCAGTCCGGCCCGGCCGGCCAGACGCTCGACCATCCCGTAGAAGGAGGGGTGAATTTCGCGGGTGATCTCCTGGGCATTGTACATCCTCAGGACGATCTTGTCGGAAAACCAGTAGGAACCGAAGTTCATGACAGCGGCCATGACGAAGGCAATCATCATGCCTCCCTTGCCGCCAAGGGCGCCTCCCATGAAAACCAGCAGCATGGTCAGCAGTGTGAGGAGAAGAGTTGTCTTGAAGCGATTCATCATTTTTATATACCTCCGGCGCTATATTTTTCCGCCGAGGGTAATAAAAAAGACCTTTACCCACGGCGAGATACGCATTGGATAAAGGTCTTGCTTGCGATGCTTATCGTTCTCAGCCCGAGTCTTGCGACTGTGTTGACGGACGTGAGGTCAGCCATGTCTCCAGCTGATAGCTACTCCCCTTTATTGAGGAATCAGTCTAGATTGAGTTCATTACAACTGTCAAGCAATTTTTTATTTGCCTCCGCCGCCGTAGCTGTGCAGACCGGACAGGAACAGGTTGACCCCCAGGTAACAGAAAATCGTGGCGGCAAAGCCGATGATCGAGAGCCAGGCGGCCCGTTTGCCGACCCACCCTTTGGTGATGCGGGCATGCAGGAAAGCGGCATAGACGAACCAGACGATCAGCGACCAGGTTTCCTTGGGATCCCAGCTCCAGTAGGTACCCCAGGCGTAGTTGGCCCAGGCCGCGCCGGTGATGATGCCGAGAGTCAGGAGCGGGAAACCGACCATGATCGCGCGGTAGTTCAGATCATCCAGCACCTTGATCGGCGGAAACATGGAAATCATCCCGCCCGAGGCGCTGTTGCCGCCCGCCTCGCAGGCCGCCTTGATCAGATACATGATCGAGATGCCACAGGCCACCGCAAATGCCGCGTAACCGAGGAAGCAGGTGATGACGTGGTACAGCAGCCAGTTACTCTGCAGCGCCGGAACCAGCGGCTCGATGCCGGTATTCATCCCCAGCTGCGCCCAGGCCATTCCGAGCATTGCGAACGGCAGTACAAAAGCTCCGATCACCCGGTATTTATACTTGATATCAAGCAGGGCATAGATCAGCACGATCGTCCAGGAAAAGAACACGACCGATTCGTACAGGTTGGAAAGCGGAGCATGCCCTACTCCCATGTCGTAGGATTCTTTCCAGCGCAGGCCGATGGCAACCGTCTGTGCCAGAAGTCCGCCATAAGCGGCCAGCATTCCAGCCGTACCGAGAGCTTTTGACCGGCTGGCCAGAAACGCGAAAAAGAGCAGCATCGAAATCAGATAGGCAAAGGTTGTTACGTTAAACATAAGTGAGCTGGTCATGATTTTTTCTCCCCGGAAAGTTCTGTTTTGAGTTTGCTAACCAGCCGTTCTAAATGCAGCTGGAATCCGGCCTGATTTTTACTGGCGTTGCCGCCAATCGTTACAATGCCATTTTGAATCCGCACCCAGATGCGGCGATGTGACATGAAGAAGGCCGCATAAATGCCAAGCACCATCAGCAGGCACCCCAGCCAGACGATCTCAACACCCGGATCCTTGGCAACCTGCAGACCGGTGTACATCCGTTCCTGGGCACCCTTGTAATGAATAACCGGTCCGACGCCATGCTGCTGTGCGTGCTGAATGTTCAGCTCGGGATGATTGGCATATACAATGAAGCTTTCTGTTTTGCCGTTGGCGGAGTGCAGTTCCACCTGGGCTGCCGGTCCGGACAGGCCCGGGGCAAACTCTGACACATCCTTGGTCGATTCGGTGACGTGCATACTGCTGCCATCGGGCAGAGTAACCGAATCCTGCCCGGCAACCGTCACGGAAACCGGATTTTTACCGTCCAGATCGCTGACTGTGAAAAAATAGTTTCCGGCATTGCCGTAACTGGATTGGTAAAATGTGATCCCCTTATAGGTCAGCGGGTCGTTGACGATAACCCGGGCGTTGGTGTAGTCCGGCACCGGCTTGCCGTTCTCCAGCACCGTCAGGATGCTCTTGAACTCTTTCGGGGCGCCGTTGGCATAGTGGGCCACGCTGAACTGATCGCAACGCAGGGAAAAACCGAGGTCGATCTGCTTGTTGGAGCGCGACATAACCGAAGAGATCGACTCACCCTCCATGATATTAACAAAACCTTTGTAGCCGAACAGCGAGCCGATGATCGCGCCGATAAAAATGATAATCACGCTCAAATGTACGCAGTAGACCGCCAGACGACACCAGGGGGTCTTTTGGGCGAAGAAGTGCCAATCACCGTCAGATTCGCTCACCAGCGGGGCGGCAAATTCACTTTTCAGAAAAACAGCGACTTTGTCTTTGGCAGCAGCAGCGTCACCGGCATGGGGAAACGAAACCACGCCTGAAAGCGACTTTTCCTGTGCGCTGCTGAAGATCGTCACAGGATTTTTGATTGTCTTCCAGATATGCGGCAAGCGCTTGATTGAACAGGCCACCAGGTTGACAGTCAGAAGATAGAGCATCAAGATGAACCACCAGGAGTGGTACATGTCGAAAAAACCGAGTGACTTGTAGATTTTAAGTTTGGCCGGGCTGATCTCCTGCACATACTCCGGCGGGAGAGCGCCTTGCGGAATAATAGTACCGATAATCGAGATGGCCGCCAGACCTATCAGCAGAGCCATGGTCAGCTTGAGTGAACAGAAAAAATCCCATATGGAATGAACAAAATCGCGGTCAGTGCTTGTCACGTTTTAAGGCTCCTTTTATCTTCGCAGGACTACCATCGCAACTTACGATGCGCAATCCGGCTCTATAGGTTAGAAAGGTAATGATAAATTATTAAAAGATCAGGCGACAATGTTCTGCGGCGGAACGAAAATGGAAAAATAAACCTGCGGCAGTTTCGTGCTTATGCTGAAAGAACTCAGGTAACCAAGCATCGGGGAATAGGCGATAGACAGGTTTTGATGCATTGGAGCATAGCCGGAGCAGCAGTCGTTTTCGCAATGATGCTCGAGGGGACACTCCGGGCAGGGGCAGCCACCATCGTCAATACTTGATATTGATTGTAAATGCACGATCTTTACAGAGTCGGCGAGATCCAGCAGGCGGGCGGCGTCACAGGCAAGCGGCATGACCAGACTGATGGTCAGCAGTATTGCGGCAGCTATGTATTGCAGTGAATTTCGCATGGTAAGTAGTGTAGCTGGATGCTAAAGAATAATGGCCAAATTGTCAATGATCGAAAGTACTTAAAAAAGCGCCTTTGAAACAGTATCGGTTGCCCCACTTCATCATTGCGGTTACTTCCGAAAAACATTAGAATCCCAAGACAGCCATGGATTGGCTCTGGACCCTGACCATCACCCCCTGCCCCATCCACTCCGCGACCTTGTGGCTCATACAGCTAACCGCGCCAAGACTGTCCTCCAGACAGAGACGACAGAAGACAGTGTTGCCAAATTTTATTTTCACACATAACAAAAAGAGAAATTACGGGGGTAAGGATGAATCCGGAACTGCGTAAGTGTGCTGTACGTTTTGTCCTGTTTCTGGCAAGCGCTACTGTGATGCTGCAAATATGTGGGACAGGGACTGCTGAGGCGAATGAAGCAAGTCACGTCAGGGAGCTTGAACGAAGAATTGAAGAAAACAGCAAATTAATTGAAAAACTGATCGGACGGGTGCGTGATTTGGAGGAGAAGGCCGCTGGCGGATGCCGTCAGGCGGCGCCGGTTGCAGCCGCTTCGTCACCGCAGGCGGGGCCATCGGCAACTACGGGAGAACCCGGCGGAAACGATTTGACCTTTTTGGACGACGTAACCTGGCTGCACGGTTTTGCAGATGTCGGCCTTACTTACAGCGGACAGCGCCAGGGCGAGGGGAGCAAGCGCAAAGGGTTTTCGATCGGCGCACTCGATTTTTACCTGACACCCCAGCTGGGGACCCATTTTAAAAGCCTGGTGGAGTTGATCTTTGAAGTGAATGATGAAGGTGAAACTGCGGCGGAACTGGAGAGACTCCAGATCGGCTACGCCTTCAATGATTACCTGACACTCTGGAGCGGGCGCTACCATACCCCGCTCGGTTACTGGAACACGGCCTATCATCATGGCAAACAGCTCCAGACCACGATTCAGCGTCCCAAATTTCTTAATTTCGAAGAGGATGGCGGCGTAATTCCAACGCACATGACCGGTCTGTGGGGCACCGGATCCACTCGCACCGGCGGCGGCCGACTTGGCTACGACCTTTATCTCGCCAACGGCCCGAAAATCAAGGATAGCGGAAAACTTGACCCCAATCCATTCTCGGATGACAACCACGACCTGGCGGCAGGTATAAATATCGGTTACGACTTCGCGGGCGCGCTTGACGGTTTGCGTCTCGGCATACATGCCCTTCGCGCCGATGTGGATAGCTACAATCCTGCCGGAACACGCATAAGCCGCTCGGAGATGAATCTTTTCGGCGGCTACGGATTTTACAACTCCGATGAATGGGAAATCATCGGAGAATTCTACCAGTTCCTGAACAGGGACCGTTCCGGCGGCAGCGGCACCCACTCCAGCTCCCTTGGTTTTCTCCAGGCGGGGCGCATCATCGGGGCATTCACACCCTATGCCCGCTTTGAATTCTCATCACTTGACCAGAAAGACAATTATTTCAGCAGGCTACGGGACGGATATTCCTACCGCCGGGGGCTGTTCGGATTGCGCTACGACCTGACACCAAAGGCGGCTCTGAAGCTGGAGGGAAACCACACAAGGATCACGAACCGGGACCGGGATGACTATTTTGAGATCGGTTCCCAGTTTTCCATCCGTTTTTAGCGAGTGTGATTCAGTCAACACACTTCTCACTTTTGCCACGATCAAGGAAAGGGTAAGCATGGCTGCACGACGCATCTCATATCTGATTGTCCTCCTCTGCATCGTCTGCTATTGCAGCCCGGTCAGGGCAGAGCTTGTCATCATAGGAAACGGTGCGACTGTCCTTGGCGAGGACGATATCTTCGATGTTTTTCTGGGGGGGAAGCAGTTCAGCAAGGGCATCAGGCTGGTACCTGTTGACAATGCCGCGGCCCAGGAAGAGTTTTTGGCCAAGGTTCTGCATTTGAACAGGGTAAAGTACACGACCCACTGGACCAAAAAAGCGTTTCGCGACGGTCTCCGCCAACCGCTGCTGAAAGCGGGCGATGCCGAAACCCTGGAATTCGTCAAGCGGACGCCGGGCGGAGTAGGATACGTCAACACTGAGCCAAGCGGCGTAAAAGTCATAAAGAAATATTGAACAAATCTGCTGATAACGGGAATCACTCGGGCCCAAAATGAATAAAGTAAATTCGCTCCGAAAGGGCATCTTTTCGGAAATCATAATTGTCATGATTCCCTTGACCCTGTTGCTGATCTATCAAACTGTCAGCGACATTGCCGTTTCAGACCGGCTTTCGGAAACCTTCCGCCAGCAAACAGCTTCAACTGCTGCGCGGCATAAATACAAACTGTTTATCAACGGCGTGGTTGATGCGGTGGATACGGGCAGATTGGCCGAGGATGCGGTCAACGAACTGCAAGGCGCTGTCAAGGACCTTTCCACTATTACAACCGGAGAACGTGCCAGAGAGTTCACCGATTTGTCCGCCAAAGCGAACGAACTGCTCTCGCAGCTCCAAAAAGACCGCTCCCTTGAAGGGCTGCTCCCCCTGCAGGAAAACATCAACCGGATTGATGCAGAGCTTGGCGCCCTGGATGCCAGTTGCGAGCATATAAATCGCACTATGATCCAGGCCAACATCCAGACCGCCCAGACAAGGAAAAAAATAGTCTTTGCGGCCTTGTTTTTGGCGGCGCTGGTGACGGCCGGCCTGATCACGCAGCTGATTCGACACATCAACCGCTTTGAGGAGGTCTTGCGCGAAAGCGAGGAGCGGATGCGGGTCATGTTCGAATCGATCAATGCCGGGATCGTGCTGATTGATTGCGAAACCAGAACCATCGCAGATATCAATCCTGCCGCACTCCGCATGTATGGCGGCTCAAAAAATGAACTGATCGGGCGCTCCTGCATCAATCTCTTCCACGACAGGAATGATGTGCTCTGTCCCATCATGGATGAAAAGAAGTCCATAGATATATCCCGACGAAATCTAAATCTCCATAATGGAGAGCAGCTTCCGATTCTCAAATCGGTTAACAGCGTAACCGTCGGAGGCAAGCCCTACATGCTGGAGAGTTTCGTGGACCTGAGTGAGCAGGCGGCCCTGGAAACCGAGCTATTGAGCGCCAAGGATGCCGCCGAGACAGCCAATCGCGCCAAGAGCATCTTCCTGGCCAGCATGAGTCACGAAATCCGCACCCCCATGAACGCTATCCTCGGCTATTCCCAATTGCTGAGGCGTGAAAAAGATCTGACATCACAACAGGAAAAGTACCTCGACATTGTCAACCGCAGCGGCGAACACCTTCTTAAACTGATCAACGACATCCTCGAAATGTCAAAAATAGAGGCCGGCACGATCAACCACACCAAGGCTCACTTCAGTTTCCACGAACTGCTGAATGAGATAGAAACCCTGTTCAGTGCCCGAACGAATCAAAAGAAACTGACCTTCAGCATCGACTTGAATGACAGTGTGCCCGCAGTCCTGAACGCCGACGGCGGCAAAGTGCGCCAGGTGCTGATTAACGTGATCAATAATGCACTCAAATTCACCGACCGGGGTGGAATTGCCGTGACTGTTGACGCTGGTCCGGGAGCGGCGGGCGCTGACAGTGTATCGATAATCATAGACGTGGAGGATTCCGGCAGCGGTATCGCAACAGAAGAATTCGACAAGGTTTTTACTTCTTTTGAACAGACCGCCAGTGGCCGGAACAAGATTGAAGGCACCGGCCTCGGCATGCCGATCAGCCGCCAGTTTGCCCGTCTGATGGGGGGAGACCTCCTGCTGCTGCGCAGCGAGCCTGGCGTCGGCTCCGTCTTCCGTTTCACTTTTCAGGCCGAAGTTGCGGGTTCGGATGTTGCCGCCATGACGGAAGCCGCAGTCCGAAGTGTCCGTCGCATCGCGCCGAACGAAAAGGAGTGGCGCGTTCTGGTCGTGGATGATCAGGACACCAACCGCAGCCTGCTGGCACAGGTGCTCGGTCAGGCCGGTTTCGCCGTACGTGAAGCCGCTGACGGGTTCATTGGTGTCGAACAATTCCGGGTCTGGTCCCCCGACATAGTGCTCATGGATATCCATATGCCGGTAATGAACGGCTATGAAGCCATGCGGCAAATCAAGGCATCTGCCGCCGGGGCTGCTACTCCGGTCATCGCCATCACGGCCAGCGTCATGATGGATGAAAGGCAGAAGGCGCTTGATTGCGGGTTCGACGGCTTCATCATGAAACCGGTTCCCATGGAATATCTGTTCGAAGAAATCCGAAGGCTCACGAGAGTGGCTTATCTGTACGAAGTCTATAAACAGGGTGGCGGCGCAATAACCGACTACGCCGTCCTGACCACAGAAAAGCTCTCAACTCTCGCCGAAAGTCTTCGGTCAGAAATGCGCGAGGCGCTCGATGCGGGTGACATGGCGGCCATGCGGACATTGATCGACCATGTCGGACAATCGGAGCCGGAACTGGCTGCTGCATTGCTCCGGCTCGTCGACAGTTACGACTACGACACTCTCACAACACTATTTGCCAAGGAGGAACCGTCTTATGTCAGGACATGAGCAATATCCGGCCATAATGATCGTGGATGACACCCCTGCCAATCTTCAACTGCTGGAGATGATGCTGGTGGAAAAGAATTATCGTGTCCTGTCGTTCCCCCGGGCTGACATCGCGCTGAAAGCTGCGGCAAAAAACCCGCCTGATCTGGTATTGCTCGATATCACCATGCCGGGCATGGATGGTTATCAGTTCTGTGCGGCTCTGAAAGCGGACAGCCGCATCTGCGACACTCCCGTAATCTTTATCAGCGGATTGAACGAACCGATCGACAAGATCAAGGCCTTTGGTGTCGGCGGGGTTGACTACATCACCAAGCCATTCCATATCGAGGAAGTCCAGGTGCGCCTGGAAACCCATCTAAACCTCAGGCGGCTGCAACAAAAAGTAGAGCAGCACAACCGCAGCCTGGAAAATCAGGTGCAGGAATACGCCAAGGAAATTATAGATTCACAAATGGCGACGATTATCGCCCTGGCAAAACTGGCTGAATCGAGGGATGACGACACCGGAAAACATATAGAACGGGTTCAGCTGTACAGCCGCATGCTGGCGGAACGGCTGGCAGCGGCATCCGTTTACAAGCAGGAAATCACAGCGGATTTCATCGAAAATATTTATCTGGCCAGTCCTCTCCACGACATCGGCAAGGTCGCCATTGCCGATAGTGTCCTCCTGAAACCGGGTCAGCTCACCGCAGCTGAATTCGACATGATGAAGAGCCACACCTTGATCGGCGCGGAAACCCTTGCTTCGGCATTGGTTAATTACCCCAAAAATGTTTTTCTGCGCACCGGGATGACCATCGCCCGTTCACACCACGAACGCTGGGATGGGACAGGATATCCTGACGGAGCAAAAGGGGTGGAAATATCGCTGTATGCCAGAGTGACAGCAGTTGCGGATGTGTATGACGCCCTCACCACAAAGCGCTGCTATCGGCAGGCCTTGCCGCACGATGAGGCCTATGGGATGATTGTGTCGGGCAGCGGCACGCAGTTTGACCCACTGCTCGTCACAGCTTTCAAGGAAATCTCGGAAGATTTTTTGAAAATCAGCAGTATGACGGCCGCCGTATAAAATACGGATTTCACTCGCATTGATTTGGCCCATCCTCGCAAACACCGGCATTTCATCAAAATAGCTGAACCGGACAAGGACACCATTAATGGGGATTTCAAACCACCCTTCCACGGTCACCATGCCAAAAATCGAAAAGCCCTACCCCTCAATCCTCTCCTTTTTAAGCAACAGGTTTCCAGCGGTCAGTCGGCAGACTTGGGAAAAACGCATTTCCGCCGGAAAGGTCCTTGACGACAAGGCAATCCCCATAACACTTGAGACAGAATACGTCCCGCAAAAACGGATCATCTATTTTCGTGAAGTCCACTGCGAACCTGTCATTCCATTTACCGAAAAGATACTCCACCAGGACAACCAGATTCTGGTGGCCTGCAAACCGCACTTTCTGCCCGTAACTCCCGGCGGCCGTTATGTGGACGAATGCCTGCTGCATCGTCTGCGCAAAAGCACCGGAATTCAGGAGCTGGTGCCGCTGCACCGCATCGACCGGGAAACAGCCGGAATCGTTATGTTTTCCGTCAACAAAGAGACGCGCGGCAGCTATGGGGAACTCTTTATGAACGGCAGGATCGAAAAGAGCTATCAAGCCATTTCGGCCTCTCTGCCGCTGGACGGCAAAACATCCTGGGTTATTTCGGACAGAATCGAACGCGGAGAACCGTGGTTCCGCATGAAGAGCGTCTCCGGGATAATAAATGCCCGTTCTGCCATCGATCTGGTAGAAGCCAGGGGTGGCCAGGGACTCTTTAATCTGCGGCCGGTAACCGGTAAGACCCATCAGTTGAGGATTCACATGAGTGGAATTGGTTGCGGGATTTTGCACGACCGTTACTACCCCGAACTACAGTTGGAAACCGCCGATAACTTTGAGACACCGCTCCAGCTTGTTGCCAAATCAGTCAGATTCCGTGACCCGCTCAGCGGAAAACAGCGCGAGTTTGAGTCAGAGCGCGGGCTGCTGTGGTGACGACAGGAACAAAGCCGCTGCAATGCACTCTCAGAACAATCGCCGCTTGACTTGATCAGGCATAAAGCGTAGCTTGGCGCAGCTTAATTATCATCGCTTTTTCTTCATTGGAGCCGGCATGCTCGTTGTAAACAGACACATAATAAACCGCTCAGGGCTTTTGATGCTTTGAGCGGTTTTTTTGTCCGCTCTGATCGATACTGGAAGGAAGATTCATGCTGAAAGATATGAAAACGCACACCCACTTGAAACCGGGACAAAAAGGGACCAGACGGTTGGTTGAACAGTTTGGAGATAAACTTCTCTGCGTCCGTTATCGGTACGATGAGATTCGACAGGTCAGGATGAAAACGGTCGAAATCGTTGTTGACGAAAGGCCGTGCGATCCCAACATGCGGCATAGGGATAAGGATATTGTCGCGGTGATGGTGCCGTTTACAAAGATAGCTCTTCGGGACAGATTAAAGGCGGCCGGGGGACGATGGGACCCGGAAGAAAGAATCTGGCGGGTTCTGTTCGGCGCCATCCGTAACGATGCTGAATTGGTTGAGAGAATAATAAAAGAGTAAAATGACGGCGGCCAGGTTTCAAGTTACCTATATAAGGGGCTTTTGATAACAAAAACAAGCAACAAAAGTTACTTATATAAGGAATAGCTGAGTTACCTATATAGGGTGCTAAATACGCATATAAGGAGCAAGTTCCTTATATACGGAAACCCATGATCTACGAGTTGGCGAATGAAGAAGGAATGAAATGCTTGAAAAACTGGAAAACAAACTAGAAAAGCTCGAACTGTTTGACGAAAATTTCGGACTTTCTATAAATCAGATTCTGCGGAAAATCGCATCGCAACTAGGTGCTGATTCAGACGGCGGAGAAATAAAGATATTAAAAAATGGTAGAGATTATCGGATGTTTATATACCACGGTGAACGCGGCTACCGTGTGGGTGCTCCACCATTTTTTGAGATAAAAACAACAATACCTTATTCTCATCCATTTTTTGGTATTAGCAAATTAGATTCGATGGATTGGATTGCCGAGCATATTCTATGTAAAACAGACTTTAAGATTGGTGATGAGGAGTTTGACGATAAATTCAAGATAAGAGTTGCAGATAATAATTGGGGAAATGAGTTCTTTACTAACAGCAGCATTCGACAGGCCTTATCAGGTATATTGCTACATGGACTTGATTTGGTTCGCTCAGAGGATGGAGATTTAAAAGCAATTAAATATTTAGCTGTAAGTGATACATGCCCATCGATAGAAATAATTAAAAATGCTATTGAACAACTAGATCAGATAATTTCTAACTTTCCCGAGAACTATACTCGTACCAAAACACCCATACAAAAAACTTACAACTACTGGAAACCATTAGTAGACCTTGTAATTATTTTCTTAATTATGGGTGCAATAGTGTACTGGTATCTAACAAAATATGTACTCAGTTAACTGAATACTCCATGAATAGAGTGACAGGAGCCAACTGAAAGTGGCGGAGCCAGATGTCAACCAGAAAAATGGACGCCGACCGCCCGATAAGGCTGGGCGGGCGGGTCATTTTCCGAACCGTTGGCAAAGAAAGATTCAGAATGAAACAAGATGACATAAAAAAGCTGAAAGTCGCTCTGATCCTCGTTCTCTTATTCGTCCTACTGAAATCTTTAAATGAGATTGGTGCTGTTGGCTCAAGTAAGGCATTGGTGACATCTTTGGCACTCGGGCTGCCAATTATCTTACTCATTTACCGGAGTTATGGTCGATTCGAGAAAGTGACTGGAACTGTAAAAAGATCGATAGCATACCTTTCAGTCCCAATAAGTTTGGGGGTGTGGCGGTGGCTGCACGTGGTGTCAAAGTACTACGAAACGGTACTAGCGCTGATTTTGTGCTACCTACTGATCCTGTCGATTTACATGGAGAGCAAAAAGACGCGTGCCACCAGTTCAGCCATCGAAAGAGATGAAGGCTAGGTGACCAGAAATGGTGATGCCAACCACAAGGCGACACACGGTCTCCGCTTCGCTCCGCCGGTGCGCCTCGACCACGTTGGACGATGAAAATGAATACCCCAAAACAACACATCTTGAGCTTCGGTGAAGAATAATGTGGCTATTTTATTTAATGTTCTTATTGCCAATAATATTACTAACTTTAAGAGTTATCCTCGTTTTATGGTCTAGCCTCTGGTCTAGCACAGAAGGAACAGTCCTCGACTTTCAGTGCAAAACGAGAATATTCATGAGCAAATTCCCTTCGTTACAGGACGATGTGGTAAAAAAATATGTAAAAGTTAGATACCAATATTCTGTAAATGAAGAAATTTATCAGTCGAAAAGAGTATCACTTGATTTTGGAAGCAGACTTTTTGAGGAAGAAGAGTTTGATTCTGATGACTTAATCAAATCAATAAAGAACGGAAGAGTCAGAGTAGAATATTTAAATTCATACCCAAGACTGTCCGTATTGCAAAGGACAAAAGATGATACGGCAGCAAGCCTCTGTATTATATTCGTCTTGTTGATTGTTATGTCCATTTCCATGTTTTGTATTTATGTTGTTCTTGCGCCGAAATGAAATGTCCAACACTCGGCGGCACGCAGTCAGCGCGGAAAAATCCCCGCGCCGCTGGTGCGCCTCATAGCCGTTGGGCAGAACAAATGATCAATAACAATTTGGATAATCATGAATAACAAGACATTCGTCACGTTAATTACGCTTGTGGTTTCGTTCCTCTTGTACCTGAGGTTCGGATCGCTAGCTTTCTGGGTAATCGCGGTAACTGGTTTTTTGTCTGCACTATTTGCCATGATTGTCGAGACTTTCTTGCACGTAACATTGAAAGAAGATTCATTTCAAAACTATAGAAGATTTAAGAGAAGAATTTTTAAAGGTCCTTGTTTCGATTTTAATAGCTCTGAATTTTGCCAGAAGCACAAAACCAGCGAAATAAAATTCTTAGTCATAATGGTTCTGTTCTTCATTGGAATTATTTCCCTGATCTACGCCATAATCTAGAAAACGCCCAACCAGCGGGAGTTCCGGGGCGGAGTTCCGGGGACAGGGGCGGAGTTCCGGCGGAGTTCCGGGGACAGGATACATAATTGGCGGAGTTCCGGGGACAGGATACATAATTAGTTAAATATACTGTCCCTGTAATTCCCCTGTAATTCCAACGGTGATAGTTGGCCTTTACCTGATGAGTAAAGGCCGCAAAAAAATGAACCAACAATAAAATTCGAAAAATCAGGCTGCGAGTAGCTCTTTCAAAACATCCGGTTTTTTTATGGCAATGGTAATCAGGGATTTTGCTGCGCCTGACGGCACACGACGTCCCTGTTCCCACTCCTGAAGGGTGCGGAGCGACACGCCGAGTAACTTTGCAAACTCACTCTGAGAGAGTCCTATCCTTAGACGCGACGCAGCCAGAGGAGAAACTTCTACCTTAGTCACGCGTCCGACCCTACCAGCCTTGAGGTCACGCACTGCCTGAAGCAGTTCCTCGCCGATATTGCGCTTTGCATCACGTTCGAGCAGTTCTTTTTCATTTATTGGCATGTTCCATCTCCTCTTTGAGAGCTTTAAGAATGTGACCGGGAATACTGTCAACTGCACTTTTAGCATAAATCAGAAGTAACCATATTTGCCCGGCCTCGGTCCTGGCAAAATAGAGAACCCTGACGCCGCCGCTCTTGCCGGTTCCCCGACGGCTCCAGCGCACCTTGCGAACACCGCCGGAACCGCGCACCACATCACCCATATCGGGATTTGCAGCAAGGTATTCCTGAAAAACTCCGTATTCGGTGTCTGTCAGGTAATCATGAACCTGTTTCGTGAACAGTGGCGATTCGACAAAAGTGACCATACATTAAATATACGGCATTGACGTATAAAGTCAACCGGCAAATTTATTGAGCGTGAGAGAGATGAAAAATCCAACCAGACGGCATGAGTTTCGTGGAGTTCCAGGGAGTTCCGGGGACATAATTAGTTAAATATACTGTCCCTGTAATTCCCTGTAATTCCCCGTAATTCTGTAATTACTGCCCCTGTAATTCCTTTGTAATTCCTTTGGACCAAAGGCACTTACAGTGCTGCTGTGCTGCTCGAGCGGGCTGGTAAAATGATTATAGAGGAGCACAAGAAGATTGAGGTCAGGTAGAGACTCGGTAGAAATAGTTTGTTGGTTATGCATATCTTTGGCGGCATTATCTACGATAATGTATCGTTTCATGTTTATTTCGTACAGTTCCTTCTATAGAAGTCCGTGCACCATAGCCTGTTCTCCAGTAATTGTCGCTCATCACTAGCGAATTCAGCCGAGTCCAAATATGTTGCAAAGATGATTTGCCGTAGCTACAATAGGCTACAATATCATGGAGGTGATACTCATGTCAGAAACTATTATTAGGGCTCGTGTTGACGAATTAGAAAAACTTGAGTGTGAGTCGATTTTTAAAAGTTTGGGCCTCACTATGAGCGAGGGGGTCCGACTCTTTATCCGTCAGGTTAACACCGTGAAGGGGCTACCTTTTGAAATGAAGCTTAACGCGACTGCTGCTACTGAGCACGATCGTTGGTTTAGAGAGCAAGTTGAATCGGTACTGGCAAAAGTGAATCAGCCAGGGAGGGTGCCGGCTTCACATGAGGACGTTGGTGCGCGGCTAAAATCCAAGCAGGCGGCTCTTCTAAAAAAGGCGGTCTAACATGGATGTAATTTGGGAGCCAGAGGCCGAAGCAGATTTAGATTCAATCCTTGAATATATTGCAAAAGATAATATCGAAGCTGCAATATATGTAACAAATGAAATATATCAGCAAGTTTCAATGATGTTAGCACCTGTTTCCCGTCGGGGAAAAAAAGGAAGGGTGGCCGGCACAATGGAGCTTGTTATTCTACGGACACCCTACATAGCTGTATACGCTAAGAAGGGGCCACTCCTGCGGATTATTAAGGTACTTCATGGGTCTGAAGTGTTGCGGTTTGGGGCACTGAAAGTCAGATAAATTACGAAAAATCTCCGGAGAATGGAATGCCCACAGGAACTTGCGGCCTCAGCCACGGTGTTCAATCCTGTCCACCACCGAGCATAATAATCCGTTGCCTGGCATCAGAGTAATGCGACATGCGCGGTGAAAGCTGGGAAGTAACCGATCGCTACAATGGTTTCTAAAATTCGGGTCCTCTTTTCCCGAAAGAGACAATAGAGATTACCGGAACCACCGATGAGATGATTTGCGGGCAAACCTTGGATGATGGGCAGGTTAACCGGCTTGCCGGTCATGGAGATTTACAAGCCGTCATGTTCAGAAAGTTCAGCTCCCTTACAATTCCCCTATGATGCCCCTTCGTCATTTCGAGAAATCGAATCTGATACTGCGTTGAAATGAGATATCTTGTGCTGAAGAAGGCACCATAATTCTTCTAATGCCACGAAATAATCGCATGCAGCATAGCGGTTTTCTTTGATTAGTATATCTGTATCTAATAGTTGTATTTGCATGGCAACGTCTTTGATTCTGGCAGTTAGCCGTTTAAATTGGACTTACAAAAGTATTAAGTGGCATAGCCGTAAAAGCTAAGCCACTAATTTTATTGGTGGAGCTGAAGAGGATCGAACTCTCGACATACGCGTTGCGAACGCGTCGCTCTCCCAGCTGAGCTACAGCCCCGTTTGTCGATTAATCCAGCGCTGCCAGCGGCAGTCTGACTTTGAATGACGCTCCATCTTCACAGTTTTCTGCTTCAATTGAGCCATAATGATTGATGGCAATCCGGTTGGCGATTGCCAGGCCGAGGCCTGTGCCATGTTGTTTGGTAGTAAAAAAAGGGCTGAAAATACGTGGCAGGACATCTTTTGGAATGCCCTTGCCGGTATCTTTTATCTCAACTATTGCGGAATTGTCTTTTGGGGAAGACTTGCGTATGGAGATGGATAGTTGTCCGCCTCCCGACATGGCATCGCAGGCGTTCAGAATCAGATTCAAGAAGACCTGCTTGAGCTGGTAGGCATCACCGTGAAGCAGCCATGGTCCGTCTGCAATGGAAGTGGTCAGGGTTACCCCGCTGTCCTCTAATGCGGTTGTGCAACAGGCAATGCTGCTCTGAACGACTTCAGTCAGATCACATTTGCTGAAACAGATGGTTGGTTTGCGTGAGAATCCAAGGATGTCGGCAATCATTCTGTCAAGCCGCTTTACTTCAGCGGCGATGGTGTCGGCATAATGATGCTCTCTGGTCTCCTCCGGTAAAGATTTGAGAAGTCGTCCTGCAAAGCCGCCGATTGTAATAAGCGGATTTTTCAGTTCGTGTGCCAGATTGGCGGCCATCTCGCCAATCGCAGCCAGTTTCTCGCCGTGCAGTAAACGTTCCCGTGCCTCTCGCAGATTGGTATTGGCGTCCTCGACCTTGTTGTACAAGATCGAGTTTTCGATAGCCATGCCGGCCTGATTGGCAAGCAGTTGGAGGAAGTACAATTCATCCTGGGTGATCGGTCGCCCTGATTCAGGGTTGTCGACCACGATCATGCCAATTGTTTTGTCTCGAGCGGTGAGGGGGACTGCCGCAAAACTATTGCAGCATATTTGCCGGATAAAGCAGCAGGTTTTGCAGTTGTTGCAGATAGAGCATTCTATGTGGCTAAGAGTTCGTTCGGTGACGACCTGTCTTACCAACGGGCAACCACTGTTGATCTCGATTCGAGACCTTCGAACCAGTGCGGAAAATTCGTCCGAACGTTGCTTGGCAACAAGCTCTTCGCTGATATCCCAGCGGCTCCCCAGAGCATTCTGGTCGCCAATGATCAGCAATCCCTCGGATGATGTTTGGCGGGTGACGCCAAGCATTCCTTGAAGAACTTCTGATTTGTCGTTGCATAAAAACAGTATGGAGCGTTCAAAAAGTTTGGAAGAGGGGGCGGTAAGGGCGGTGAGAATCAGGTGTGTCAGCTTGTTCAGGCGGATGGTGGAAAACATGGTGTTGCTGAACTGGTATAGCAGTGCCTGGCCGGATAACCGGCTGTCAATGGCGGGTTGCTGTAAGATTGGACTGGCTGTCATGGTTTGCACCTGAACGCCTTGATCTGGTCGTGGATGTGTCAGTGGCGTTCTTTTTTTTCAGCGTCCATCTTGCAGTCGATGCATTGGGTTGTAACCGGACGGACTTTGAGGCGGGCTTCGCCGATCTCTTCTCCACAATCTTCGCAAATGCCGTATTCGTCGGCGTCAATTCGATCAAGAGCATCCTTGATTTTGTTGATCAGCTTTCGCTCACGGTCACGGATGCGCAATTCGAAGTTGCGATCGGATTCCTGGGTAGCGCGGTCGGTGGGGTCCGGGAAGTTGGAAGCATCGGAAGTCATCTCAGTTACCGTTTTACCGGCTTCTCCCAGAAGCGCCTTAAGCTCGTCATTCAGTATGCCTTTAAAATATTCCCGTTTTTCCGCTTCCATTGTAAACTCCTGAATTTAATTAGCTCCCGATTCTAGTGAGAATTTGTCAACAAGTCCAGAAAAAAACACCATTACGATCCCGTCGTTAGCGCAACCATTTTACAAAAGTATTACACACGCCAACTGCTGCGGCTTGCTATGATGCGATTATTAAAAAACGACCGGAGGTTGCTAATGGTTCAGCAGCTCAAAATCGGAAAACATATTGCTCGCTACCCGGTCATACAGGGTGGCATGGGGGTGCGTATTTCCGCCGGCCGGCTTGCCGGCCATGTTGCCAAGTGCGGCGGCGTCGGGCTTGTGGCGGCGCCCGGCATCTGTCTCAACAGTCCTTTCTACAACGGCAAAAACTATTTTCAAGCCGATGCAGATGCTTTTAAAGACGAACTGCGCAAAGCTTATGAAATAGCTCCGGACGGAATCATTGGTGTTAACGTCATGGTGGCTCTGTCTGATTTCGAGTCACTGGTCAAGGCCGCCATCGATGGCGGAGCCAAGGTGATCGTCTGCGGTGCGGGCCTGCCGTTGAGCCTGCCGGAATTGACCGCTCATGCTCCGGACGTAGCTCTGGTCCCAATCGTCTCCTCGCTGCGTGCGGCTCAGCTGATTGCAAAAAAATGGCACAAGTCATTCAACCGGCTGCCCGATGCTGTTGTTGTGGAAGATCCGGACACAGCTGGCGGGCATCTGGGTGAAAAGATGGAAAACATCGGGACCGGTGAGTACGATCAGTATGCGACGGTCCGGCAGGTCAAGGATTTGTTTATTACCGAGTACGGCGTGGATGTGCCGATAATAGCCGCAGGCGGTATCTGGGATCGTGCTGATGTAGAGCATGCTCTGGCTGAAGGCGCCGATGGCGTGCAGATGGCCAGTCGCTTCGTCTGTACTGAAGAGTGTGATGCTGAAGATGCTTTCAAGCAGAAATATATTGACTGCAAGCCGGAAGATATCGGTTTGATCATGAGTCCGGCCGGTCTTCCAGGGCGCGCCATTCTTTCCAATCAGGATAATATCCGCCAGTACGACCTGGATCATCACACCCCCTGCCGTTTGGGATGCCTGAAAAAATGCTCCTACAAGGAGTCCGGCGAGCGTTTCTGTATCGTGACTTCACTGGATCGCGCCCAGCGCGGCGATGTGGAGACCGGCCTGGTTTTCTGCGGCACCAATGCCTGGAAATCTGAGCGGATCACCACCGTGCAGGCGATCTTTGATGAGCTTTTTGGAGAAGCAGGCAATAAAGCCTAGAATTCGTAATGCCCCGTTATTGCACTCCAATATAAGCCCGCCGGTTCGTTCCGGCGGGCTTTTTTGCAGTTGACCGGCGAGCGGGAATTATGTTAAATCAATAAAACTTGATATACAAAAATCAGTTCAATTGATATAAAGCGGACTATGCTAGAAACCTTCAAAGCTCTATCAGACCCCTGCCGTTTACGCCTGACTGCGGTTCTTCTTGCCGGTGAGTTCACGGTGCAAGAGCTGACCAGTATCATGGACATGGGGCAGTCGCGCATTTCACGCCACCTGAAAATACTAGCTGAGGCTGGTGTCCTGAACGTCAAGCGGCAGGGTACCTGGAGCTATTACAAGGTCGGCGAGACTGGCAGCTTTTTTAGACTGATTCGCCATGCTTTTGAGCAGGAGCTGGAAAAATTGCCTCAAAGATCACAGGATCTGGGTGCTGTGGCCGTTGTGCTGGAAGAACGCCGTCGTCGCAGTCAGGAATTCTTCGATCAGCATGCCCGTCAATGGGACAACCTGGCCCGCACCCTGCTTCCGGTGCCGGAATATCGCCGCCAGCTGCTTGGGCTTGTTCCGCAAGAAGTCAGCGTTTTGGAAATAGGCGTAGGCACCGGAGGGTTGCTGCTGGAATTGGCCTCGCGGGCATCGAAAGTGATCGGGGTGGATCACTCCCCGGCCATGCTGGAGGAGGCCCGTCGCCGATTGACCTCGGCCGGGAGCAGCCGTATCGAGCTGCGTCTGGGTGAAATGACCCATCTGCCCTTGCCGGATGCCTCGGTAGGGTGTGTTGTGGCCAACATGGTTCTGCACCATGCTGCCGATCCGGCGGCTGTCCTGGCCGAAATCGGGCGTGTGCTGATCCCGGGGGGAATATTTGTATTGGCCGATCTGGCCCGTCACGAGCGTGAATCGGCCCGGGAACAGTTGGCTGACCAGTGGCTGGGGTTTGACGAGGACGAATTGACCGGATGGTTGAGGACGACCGGATTCGTCAAAGTTGCATGTGAGCGGATTGAAGGGGTGAGCGGGCAGGAAACGGTGTTGGTGGTGAAGGCATCGTAGGGGCGGATCTTGTGTTCGCCCAGCATTTAATATTATCCAAAACTCATCAGGGCGATCACAAGGACCGCCCCTACATAATCGATTCAACAACCAACAGCATCACAACACTAAAGGAGCTTAAATCATGTCACAAGATTACATCGTAGCAGACCTCGGCCTGGCCGATTGGGGACGCAAGGAAATCAAGATTGCCGAGACAGAAATGCCGGGGCTGATGGCTATTCGCGAAGAGTTTGCCGCAGCCCAGCCGCTGAAAGGCGCCCGCATCACCGGTTCGCTGCACATGACCATCCAGACCGCCGTGTTGATCGAGACCCTGACCGCTCTCGGAGCAGAAGTGCGCTGGGCCTCCTGCAACATCTTCTCAACCCAGGACCACGCCGCTGCTGCAATAGCAGCTGGTGGAGTGCCGGTTTTCGCCGTCAAGGGCGAGACCCTGGAGCAGTACTGGGACTATACCCACCGTATTTTCGAGTGGAGCGACGGCGGCTTCTCCAACATGATCCTGGACGATGGCGGCGACGCCACGCTGCTGCTGCATCTGGGTGCCAAGGCTGAAAAAGACCTCTCCGTGCTGAACAACCCCGGTTCCGAAGAAGAAACGATCCTGTATGCCGCCATCAAGGCCAAACTGGCCGTTGATCCGATCTGGTACTCCACCCGTCTGGTGCAGATCAAGGGTGTCACCGAAGAAACCACCACCGGTGTGCACCGCCTGTACCAGATGCACGAGCGCGGCGACCTGAAATTCCCGGCCATCAACGTCAACGACTCGGTCACCAAGTCCAAGTTCGATAACCTGTACGGCTGCCGCGAATCGCTGGTGGACGGCATCAAGCGCGCCACCGACGTCATGATCGCCGGCAAGGTGGCCCTGATCTGCGGCTACGGCGACGTCGGCAAGGGTTCGGCCCAGGCCATGCGCGCCCTCTCCGCCCAGGTCTGGGTAACCGAAGTCGATCCGATCTGCGCCCTGCAGGCCGCCATGGAAGGCTATCGCGTGGTGACAATGGAGTACGCCGCCGACAAGGCCGACATCTTCGTGACCTGCACCGGCAACTACCACGTCATCACCCATGACCACATGGCAGCCATGAAGGATCAGGCCATCGTCTGCAACATCGGCCACTTCGACAACGAGATCGAAGTCGCCGCCCTGGAGAAATACCAGTGGGAGGAGATCAAGCCGCAGGTCGATCACGTCATTTTCCCGGACGGCAAGCGTATCATTCTACTGGCCAAAGGCCGCCTGGTCAATTTGGGCTGCGGTACCGGTCACCCCAGCTATGTCATGTCCTCCTCCTTCGCCAACCAGACCATCGCCCAGATCGAGCTGTTCTGCAATCCGGACAACTATCCGGTCGGCGTCTACGTGCTCCCCAAGCATCTGGATGAGAAGGTTGCCCGTCTGCAGCTTAAGAAACTGAACGCCCAACTGTCGGAGTTGACCGATGAGCAGGCCGCCTATATCGGCGTGTCCAAGCAAGGACCGTACAAAGCTGAACATTATCGTTACTGATAAGTAGATACAGGTTGATACCCAAGGGCGGAATCGCAAGGTTCCGCCCGTTTTTGCGTTTACGAAATTTTCCGGTTACGGAGGTATTATGAAGTTTGCCAGCATGCTCACATTGTTTATTTTACTGTCAGCCGCAAATAGCAATTGCTATGCAGACTGCAAGTGTGATGATTGGGTGGAAAAAGGAGGATATTGCGTTGACTACGTCAAATCAAAGATTCCGACATTCCCGGTTCCGCAATCGGTCGCTGAAATTACGGTCCTTAAAAACAGGGAAGTTGCCAAAGCAGAGGAGGGTGATGTCGCCATTTTTGACCTTGGCAGATATTGGCATGTCGCTTACATCGAGAAGGTGAACCGGAATCAGGAAGGTCAGGCCGTTTCAGTTGATGTCAGCGAGATGAACTATGGCGGTAAATTGTCGTTTAATCTTTTCAAGAACAAATGGAAGCAGAATGACGAGCAGGAATGGAAACGGGCTCTTTGCTGTGGCGTTACCAGCAAATACGACCAGCTGGATACGAGAAAGAATGTTGCTATTAATTCGATTGAACAAATCTGGTCTCCTGATATTATTTTTTCCCAAGAGCAAAGCGGCGGGTACGCCGATCTATTTAAAAATAAAATCAGGGAAGCCCTGGATCAGCTGATTCAGCTCAAGGAAAGGGTGCTGTAACAGTCCAAATAACAATGAAAATAATAGCGGGTGACATGAATAGTTTTATCCCCAGTCATGGGAGTCATTGAATGAAATTGAAACCATTTCGACTCGAACGATATTTTGCCCAATACGAATTCACCGCCCCATATCTTCTCTGCTGCTCCGACTGCGAGAGCCTCTCGGTAGGAGACCTGCTCCGGCTTGAGCAAAATGCGCAAGAGGAATTGTCGTCGCTTTGGCTCGGATATACGGAAGCGCTTGGCGGCCCCGAGCTGCGAACAGAAATTGCCTCGCTATACAAGAACATCTCTGCCGGACAGGTTCTGGTTCACTCCGGTGCCGAGGAAGCGATATTCAACTTTATGAATGTTGCGCTCGAAGCCGGTGACCACATCATAGTTCATACACCGTATTATCAGTCGCTCGCGGAAGTGGCCCGCAGTATTGGTGCGGAAGTGACCGAATGGAAGGGAAATCCCGACCAGGCCTGGGAGCTGGACCTGCAATTCATTGCAGATAATGTGACGGACAGGACCAAGGTTGTTGTTGTCAACTTCCCACATAATCCGACAGGATATCTGCCCGATGCCGAGTTCCTTCATGAATTGTCAAATCTCTCGGATCAGCTGGGATTTCTTGTTTTTTCCGATGAAGTGTATCGAGGTTTGGAATATGACCCTGCTGAACGTTTGCCGTCGTTCGCGGAAATAAATGAGCGCGCAGTATCTCTTGGTGTTATGTCCAAAACCTACGGGCTCGCTGGGTTGCGCATCGGGTGGGTGGCGACTCGCAATAAGGAGCTGCTCGGCAAGCTTGCTGCGTTTAAGGACTACACCACGATTTGCAACAGTGCCCCAAGCGAGTACCTTGCGACGCTCGCCTTGCGCCATCGCCACACGATTGTCGATCGGAATATGGAGATAATCAGGCGCAATCTGGGTTTGCTGGCACCATTCTTCTCCAGGCATCAGGATTTTTTTGTATGGCAGGAACCGAAAGCCGGGCCAATTGCCTTCCCGCGCTATCTGGGAAAATCGGTCGATCAATTCTGTGACGCATTGGTGCGGCACGCTGGTGTCTTGCTGCTTCCAGGGACTCTTTACGGCGATGAGTACGACCGCTTTCGGATAGGTTTTGGCAGGGGCAATCTGGCAGAGTGTCTGACAAGGCTGGAGCAGTTTCTGGTGGATTACAGACGCAGGAAAATCAGTGAACAGATGATGTAATAACTCCCAAATTGGCCGGCCTGAATTGCTGCTGGCTGACCGGAAAGCACTACGAAATTTATCTGAGCGATATCAGAAAGGCGGATTCCGCAAAATGGAAAACCGTAATCAGACAACCCTTCCGTTGAGCCCCTCTGAAATGACCATCCAGCCCATCGGCATAATCCATACCCCTTTTTACGGTAAGGAGGAAGCGCCAGTACAGGGAGCCTTCCAGCCGGAAGCCGTGGGGATGGTGGAAGTATTCCCGGAGTTTTCAGCTGCCCTCAAGGATATTGAAGCCTTCACTCACCTGTACCTGATCTACCGTTTCGACCGGGCTGGAGAAATTGAGCTGGTGCGGGCGCCCTTCCTGGATGACGAGCCGCACGGCATATTTGCCACCCGTCATCCCTGCCGTCCAAATGGGTTGGGTCTTTCCGTGGTCAGGCTATTGTCCCGTGAGGTAAACGTCTTGCGCGTAGCTGGGATCGACGTACTAGATGCAACGCCTCTGATCGATATTAAGCCTTATATACCGCGCTTCGATTCCTACCCGGATGCAGGCGAGGGGTGGTTAACTGACAAGGAGTCACGATCGAAGCCGTCGGGCAGGGAGTAGCGGGAATTCTGCACTTAAACTGCTGGAAATGAATTCATACGGAGGGAAATCCAAATGAAGAAAATAGGCATTATCGGTGGCATCGGGCCGGAATCGACACTTGACTACTATCGCGGGATCATCGACGCTTTCAGGGAATGCGACTGCGGCCTGCACTCCCCTGAAATCATTATCTACAGCGCGGATTTGGCCGAACTGCTGGAAATAGTTGAGGCCAATGAGCTGGACAGGCTGACGGAATGGCTATTGGCAAAGGTTGAGGCGCTCCAGCGTTCCGGCGCCGAGTTTGCGGCGATTGCCTCCAATACTCCCCATGTGGTTTTCGACGAGGTGGCCAAGCGTTCACCGCTGCCGCTGATCAGCATCGTGGAGGCTACCTGTGCAAAAGCGGAAACTCTGGGGGTGAAGCGGCCCGGACTGCTGGGAACGCGTTTTACCATGCAGGCGGACTTCTTCCAGCGCCCTTTCCAGCGGCGAGGAATGTCGATGGTCGTCCCCTCGCCGCAGGAACAGCTTTTTATCCATGAGAAGCTCTTCTCCGAGATCGAACTGGGGATTGTCAAGGATGATACCCGGCAGGCGCTGCTGGGGATTGTCAAGGAAATGATCGAAAGGGACGGAATCGATTCAATCATCCTGGGCTGCACCGAGCTGCCGCTGATCCTCCCTGCCGAAGCACACGGCATCCCTTTTCTGAACACCACTGCCATCCATGTGGAGAAGATCGTCAGATATTGCCAGGAGTAGTCAGGTGATAACGTTATTAAAATTCAGTTCAAGATGGAGAGGGGGTGCCGGATGCAGCCCCTCTTTTTTATGGACAACCATCGTACTTACTTGCATAATGCAATAAAATGTATCAGGTCATAGCGTTGGAGAATGGGATGGAATCAGTACGGGAAAAACTGCAGATTTTTGCGCGCCGCTTCGGTTTGCTGAACGCGGCCTGCTGTGATGAATGCTGCGGGGAACAGGTTTCGCTGGCGCAGAGCCATATCCTCTTTGAAATCCGGAGGAGTGGCGCTCCTTCGATGCAGCAGGTGGCGGAGGAGTTGGGCATGGATGTGACCACCTTCAGTCGTCAGGCCAAGGGTTTGGACGCAAAGGGTTTGATTGTGCGGAAGGTCTCGCCGGACGACCGCCGGGTGACGTTATTGGGGTTGACGGACGCCGGAGCGGATGTTCTGGCGCGAATCGACAGTTACATGACCGGCAGGATCGATCAGATTTTCGCTTCCATGACCGATTTTGAACGGGAGACGGTGGTCAGGTCGCTGGGGCTATTGAACGAGGCGGTGGCCAAAGCCGGTCAAGTTGCTGTGCAGAGGGAAGGAGTGATTGCATGTTGCAAGTAAAAAATGGTTCGGGCGTCCCATTCAAGATCAAGGGAATCAGAAAGGCCGCTGAAACGGAGTGTGCTCCAGCCAGTGTCTGTTCGATTGAAGCGGACGATGGTACCGGCAAGCGCCCCTGTTGAGGCCCGCCAACCTCCGCCGGCGGCGGAGAAATAACTGATAAGGTTCCTGGGTTCCTGGAGTGGCTGCAAACCGGAGCGGGTCGTGTACCGCGGGTCTCCACG
Source organism: Geobacter sp. (assembly GCA_009684515.1). Lineage (GTDB taxonomy): Bacteria > Desulfobacterota > Desulfuromonadia > Geobacterales > Pseudopelobacteraceae > JACRCG01. Next base: position 158,824 of record WKKS01000004.1, on the reverse strand, counting down.
GAGCTTGTGTTTAAAGACAGGTTGGGCGCCTGTCTGGTGCGCTGGGGCATAGGCCGGATGAAATTCATGGTTCCACCCGGACTTTACGCGCTCGGAAATCCGGGCGCCGGTGACCCGGTAGTGGTGACCGCCAACTACAAGATGAGTTACGACATAGTCCGTTGTTCCCTGGCGGGACGCAATGTCTGGCTGCTGGTATTGGAAACCTACGGCATCAACGTCTGGTGTGCCGCCGGCAAGGGGACTTTCGGCACCGGAGAAGTGGTGCGCAGAATTGCATCCAGCGGGCTGGCCAAGGTCGTCAGTCATCGCCGGGTGATCCTGCCGATCCTGGGGGCGGCGGGTGTCTCGGCCCATCAGGTGGCGCGTCGCAGCGGCTTCAACGTCAGTTATGCTGTCATCAGGGCCAACGATCTGCCCCAATATCTGGACAACGGTCTGGTGACGACGGCGGCGATGCGCCAGATGACCTTTTCCTTCTATGAGCGGCTGGTGCTTGTTCCGGTGGAGCTGGTTCTGGCGCTCAAGTCGATAGCTCCGGCATGTGCCGGTCTCTTTCTGCTGTTTACGGTTACGAATGGTGCGGCTGCCGGACTGACAGCCCTGGTCGCCTGGCTGGGCGCTTGTCTGGCCGGGATCGTAGCCGGGCCGCTGCTGCTCCCCTGGCTCCCCGGTCGGCGTTTTGCTTTGAAGGGGGCCGAAGCGGGACTTTTGTGGGGTTTGATTTTTTATCTGCTGGCCGGTGGCACCGACTGGAGCGGATGGACCAAAGCGGCCTTCTTTTTGGCTCTGCCGGCGGTCAGCTCCTTTTATACCCTGAATTTTACCGGCTGCACCCCTTATACCTCGATTTCAGGGGTGAAGAAGGAGATGCGCATCGCCTTGCCGGTCATCGGGGGGGCGATTGCTCTCGGGCTGCTGTTGTTGGCGGCCGGGCGCTTTCTGTAAGTGATCAAGGAGTGAATTATGAATGGCTTCAGATATCTCGAAAATGTGGCAACCCTAAAGCTGGATCAGGCCGTTTGCATCGGCTGTGGCCGCTGTCTGGAGGTCTGTCCGCACCAGGTTTTTACGCTGGCGGAGAAAAAGGCTGCTATCGCCGACCTCAATGCCTGCATGGAGTGCGGAGCCTGCGCCCTCAACTGCCCGGTCAAGGCGCTCTCGGTGGAAGCCGGGGTCGGCTGCGCCTCGGGCATGATTAACGAATGGCTGCAGGAACGGAAACTGGGCAAATTGGGCGGCGGGAACTGCTCGTAGTTCCCATCGAATCAGGGATTCATTGACGAACTGTAAAAGTATGGAGAATCGGTTTGGCAGATGAAACAGTGAATCAAATCATGGAATGCCGAACAGGGTGCGCCGCCTGCTGCATCGCACCGTCGATATCGTCGTCAATTCCTGGAATGTCCGAAGGCAAGCCGGCCGGGGTGCGTTGCGCCCAATTGACACCGGACAACCGCTGCCGGATCTTCGGGAAGCCTGAACGCCCGGCGGTCTGCGGCAGTCTGCGTCCGGAGCGGGAGATGTGCGGCGCCGACGCAGAGCAGGCGCTGCAACGGCTGGCGGAGTGGGAACGGCTGACCTGCCCCGGAGTGCATGGCGATAATGGCGCTACTCATCCCTTTTGCGGCCTTGAACCCGGGCCGTCCCATGTGGTACTTGTCAAAGCATGAATATAATTACTCCTGATATCCTCTTGCTGTCCCTTTTTATCCTTAACATCCTGCTGGTGCTGCTGGATGCTTCGCTCGGTTACCATCTGGCGCCATGCCTGCTGCGCATGGCTGATCCCGATGAACCGGAAACGCAGGAACATGCGGTGCGGACTGTTCGTGGCATGCTGACCGTGCTGGTAATGCTGTATATGTTTTTCAATTGCTGGGGATATTTTCGCGGCAACAGCGGGCTGCTGCTGGTAGTGACCGGGATGCTTCTGTTCGATCTGGGAGCCCAGGCTTACCTGCGTCGGAGATCAGGCTGCAAGGATGAACAACCGTGAGCAATCCGCTGCTGGAGCGAACCTATGATATCCGTCCGCACGAGGTTGATAACCACGGGAAGTTGCGTCCGGTTATCCTGCTTAAATACCTGCAGAATGCGGCTTCTGAACATACGGTGCAGTTAGGGATTTCGGTCGGGCGCCTGAAAGAGTTAGGGCTGACCTGGGTGATGTCCAGAATGCATCTTTTGATGAGCCGGTACCCGCACAGGGGTGAGCTGCTTATGGTCAGAACCTGGCCGGCGCTCCGTGAAGGTATCTTTTCGATCAGGGATTTTGAGCTTCTGGATGAATCTGGTGTGATAATCGGGAGAGCTACTTCGTCGTGGGCGGTGCTGGATCTGGAAAGCCGCAAGCCGGTCAGGATTGCCGAACGGCTGCCGGATTATCCGCTCCATCCGTTCCGTTCGCTGGAAGATCGCTTTGCCACGCTCCCTTCCCTCAAAAACCCGGAAAGCAGCGTCCGGATGCCGGTGCTGCGCAGTGATCTTGATCTCAATCAGCATGTTAATAATACCATTTATGCCGGTTGGGGGGTGGAGGCGGCTCCGGGGAGATTAGCTGACAGTTGCCTGCCGATGGAGATCGAGATCGGGTTCAGGGCTGAGGCGCATTACGGGGATTCGATTGTTTCGCTTTGTGCAGCAGAACAGGGGGATGATCACTGTCTGCTGCACCGTATCGAACATGCCGACAGCGGCCTCGAACTGGCCCGTTTGCGGACCCGTTGGAAACCGGTCGTCTGAGTTTGCCGACTACTTCTTCTGCCCCGCTTCATTCAGCGATTTGATCAGCGCAGCGGTGACGTCCTGAGCATCAACGGCGTTGCTGAGATAAAGCAGCTCTTTTTTAATGATGATGGCCGCGAAATCGTTGGCCTTGCCGTAAGCCACGGCAGACTTTTCGATCTCCTCAAAAAGCGCTTTGGTCTCTTTTTCCTGCAACTTGTAAAGTTCTTCTTCGGAAGTTTGGGCGAACTTCTGGAACTCCTCCAGTTTTTTCTGGAACTCTTTGGATTTTGCCTCACGCTGCTTGGGATTCATGAGCGGCAATTTTGCTTCGATGGATGATTTCAATTTCTCAATCTGCTTCTTTTTGCTGTCGAACTTTGCCTGCAGCGCGTCTTTTCTGGATGTCAGCAGCGCTTTAAGCGCCTTGCCTCGATCGGATTCACCGCCGATGCTTTCGATATCGACATAGCCGAGTTTCGGGCTTTTGATAGCGGCTGCGGTCTCGGTCGGCTTGGCGGCGACAACCGGAGCCGCGCTGTTTGGAGTCGGCGCAGTCGTGCTGTCTGCGGCATTAGCAAGGGTTGGAAGTGCGATCATCACTGCAATCAATAGTTTTTTAAAATTGTTGTGCATGGTCTCTCTCGTTTTGTGGGATGATTAAGCCCGAACAGCTTAATGGGTTTACCGGCTTGACGCAATACAAATTGCCGGAACCGATCAGGAGGGGAATCGAATGAAATACGCTGAAATACTGTACCGTCTGGCAATTGCACTCTGGGTGGGTGGGAGTTCCCTGTTTACCTTTGTGCTGACGCCGCTGTTGTTCAAAACCGAAACCCGCGACACGGCCGGCCGGATTGTGGGGACATTGTTCCCCGGCTATTTCCGCTGGGGTTTGGCCTGCGGCGGGATAGCGCTGCTTTGCCGGATCTTTCTGAAGGGTGGCAAAATGGAGCTTGCGACCGGGATACTGCTGTTGATGCTGGCTGCAACCTCTTTCCAGGCCTTTTATATCGAACCGAAGGCGGCCGAGATCAAGCGCCAGATCGTTTCCTTTGAAACCACTCCCAAAGACGACCCCTTTCGCAAACAGTTCTCCAAACTGCATGGCGTTTCGGCGGTCTGCAACCTGGCAGTGGTGGCGGGCGGTGTCGTGCTGGTTATATTGATGTAGCCCGCCAGGAATATCGATTGCGCCGCTGAAAATGCGGCGCGATTCGAACAGACGGTTTATCCGACCGTTTTTTTGAACCTCGCCACCGCCACCAGCAGCACAACCACTCCGATACCAGCCAAAGCCGCCAGCTGCGGCCAGATGATGCCGAATCCGACCCCTTTCATAAAAATCCCACGGATAATCACCATGTAATAACGCAGCGGATTCAGGAGCGTCAGCCATTGGGCCGGTTCGGGCATGTTCTCGATCGGAAAGGCGAAGCCGGACAGCAGCATGGCTGGAAAGATGATGAAGAAGGCGCTCATCATGGCCTGTTGCTGGGTGTGGCTGACGGTGGAGATCAATAGGCCGATCCCCAGAGAACTCATCAGGAAGAGGGTTGTGGCCAGAAACAGGAGCCAGAGACTGCCCCGCACCGGCGTATCGAACACCAGCGCGCCGACGGCGCTGATCAGGAATACGTCGATGTAGCCGATCAGTACAAATGGGAGCGTTTTGCCCAGAATGAATTCCCCCTTGCGGATCGGAGTAACGATCACCTGCTCGATTGTGCCGATCTCCTTTTCGCGAACGATGGCCATCGAGGAAAGCAGCATGGTTATAACGAACAGGATGTTGGTAATGACCGCCGGGACGTAGAAGGGGGGACTTTCCAGATTCGGATTGAACCAGGCCCGGCTGGCCAGTTCCACCCGTCCGATACGGGGCGTTTGACCTGCTAGGCGGGAAAGATAGGCGCTCTGCAGGCGACCGTTGTATTCGGTAGCCAGCCGCGCCAGATATCCCATGACCACCCCGGCCGTATTGGAATCGCTGCCATCCAGCAGCGCCTGCAACGGCGCCGTCTCCCCGCCCCGCAGCTTCTCGCTGAAACCATGCTCGAACCCCAGCACCAGGCGCACCGTGCCGCGATCCAGGAGCTTTCTGGCCTCGTCATCACTGCCGATATGCTTCACAATCCGGAAGTAACCGGACGAAGCCATGATGGCGGCCAGCTCACGGCTTTCGCTGCTGTTATCACGGTCAAAAATTGCGGTGGGAATGTTTTTGACATCCATGTTGACGGCATAACCGAAGATGATGGTCTGCAGCGCCGGCAGCACGAACAGCACAATCCGCATGCGCGGGTCGCGAAAGACCTGGATGAATTCTTTTATCAGCATGGCACGGAGACGTTCGAACATTTTAAAACCCTTTTGCCACAGAGGACACGGAGGTCACAGAGAAAATCTCTTAATACCGTCAACGAGCCTGGATTCTCCATAATTCAACAACAAGGCGCGTTTTAAGCCAGTGCTCTTCAAATATGAAAGAACCTGGGCAGAAAATACATCTTCAAGGCGTCTGACAGATTTGATCTCTACAATAACTTCTTTGTTTACGAGAAGATCGAGTCGTTGCCCTTTTATTCTCACACCCTTATATACAATCTCTACTTCTTTTTGTCTTTCAAACGAAATCCCGCGTAAAACAAGCTCATGGCAAAGCGCTTCTTCGTAAATCGACTCCAGCAGTCCAGGTCCCAAAATCCTGTGTACCTCTATTGCAGCTGCAATTATCTGCTCTGTAAGATTATCCATGTTTGCTTTCCTCTGTGTTCTCTGTGGCTAAATGATTTTCTTTTTGAATTTGCGCACCGACACCGTCATCACGATCACTCCGAAAGCGGCCAGAAACAGCACCTCCGGCCACAACACGCCCATTCCCACATCTTTCAGGTAAATCCCCCGCAGGATGAAAACGAAATAGCGGGCGGTGATGATATGGGTCACGGTCTGGATCGGCAGCGGCATGTTTTCGATCGGGAAGATGAAGCCGGACAGCAGAAAGGCCGGCAGTATGGTAGTGACAATGCCCAGTTGGCTGGCCAACAGCTGGCTTTTGGTGATGATGCTGAGCAGCATCCCGAAAGAGAGTGCGCCGAACAGAAACAGCATCGAGAGCGGGGTCAGCAGCCAGAGGCTTCCGCGCAGCGGCACGTCAAAAACGAATTCGCCGACCCCGACGCAGAGCAGCAAATCCAGCATGCCGATGCAAAAATACGGGGCCAGCTTGCCAAAAATCAGCTCCGGTCCGGTGACCGGCGTGACGATCAGCTGTTCCATCGTGCCGGTTTCCCACTCCCGCGCCATGCAGAGCGAGGTCAGGATGGCGGCCATGATCATCATGACTACTGCGATCAGGCCGGGGAAGATGAAGTTGCGCGAAACCATATCGGTATTAAACCAGACCCTCGGCCGCAACTCCAGAACCGGCACTTTTATCTGAGCCGGCAAGTATTTGTTCTCCCCTTGGGAGAAGGTGGTGTTTCGCATCTGTTTCAAGATAATGTCGCGGGTATAGGTCGCCGCCGTGGCTTCGGCATAACCGAGTGCAATCGTGGCGGTGTTGGGGTCGCTGCCATCAACGACCGTCTGCACGACGGCTGTTTTCCCTTGCGAAAGACGACGGGCGAAGTCGGCCGGGATCACCATGGCGATCAGCGCTTCGCGGCGGTCTACGGCATCCTCGATCTGGCGGTAGTTATCAGTGCTGATGCGCAGGTCAAAATAGCGCGAGCCGGAGAAACGGCTGATAAACTCGCGGCTTTCAACACTCTGCGACTGGTCCCAAACCGCCAGCGGCACCTGGTCCACATCCATGGTCAGGGCGTAGCCGAACAGAAACAACAGCATCATCGGCATGCCGATCCCCATCATCAGGCTGCGCGGATCACGCAGCACATGCAGGAATTCCTTTTTGGCGACAGCTTTCAGTCGGCGTGGGTTCATCTCTTGTCATGCTCCTCAATCAGTCCGATGAAGACATCTTCCAGGCTTGGCAGCACACCATCAATCGATCGCTCCTGCTTCAAATCCAGTGGTGTCCCTACCGCGATCAGTTCTCCACGATAGATCAGCGCCAGGCGGTCGCAGTATTCGGCTTCGTCCATATAGTGGGTTGTCACAAAGACCGTAACCCCTTTTTCTGCCAGGGAGTAGATCAACTCCCAGAATTTGCGGCGCGAAAGCGGATCGACACCCGAGGTCGGTTCGTCCAGAAACACGATCGGCGGTTCGTGCAGGATGGCGCACCCCAGAGCCAGGCGTTGCCGCCAGCCGCCGGAGAGTTCGCCCGCTTTGGAGCCACGGCGCTCGGTCAGGCCGGCCATTTTGATCACCCACTCGGTGCGCTCCTTGCGCTTGTTCTCGGTCAGGCGATAAACACCGGCGTAGAAGGCGATATTCTCATCCACGGTCAAGTCTTCGTACAGGGAGAAACGCTGGCTCATGTAGCCGATGTTTTCCTTGATCGACTCGGGCCGGGTGGCGATGTCGAAACCGGCAACCTGGCCGCTTCCTGCTGTTGGAGTAAGGATGCCGCACAACATGCGAATGGTGGTGGATTTCCCGGCGCCGTTGGGGCCGAGGAAACCGAAAATCTGCCCCTTGGGGACGGAGAGAGAAACACCGTCCACGGCGGTGAAATCGCCGAAAGTTTTGGTGAGATGGTTGAGAATGACCGCTTGTTGTTGATTGCTGTCTGGTGTTGGTTTTGTGAATTCGGAGGCTTCATGCACTGTAAGCGGAACAGTCGTATCACCGCCAATTTTGCCGATCACCAGCTCATCCAGCGTTATGGCGCCGTTGCCGGTCAGCTCCGCCGGAGTGCCGCAGGCGATCAGCCGGCCGTTGTGAAGCAGCCCGACCCGGTCGCAGCGCGCGGCCTCATCCAGATAGGCGGTTGCTACGATGATTGTGACCCCTTCCGACTGCAGATCGGTCAAAATCCTCCAGAAATCACGGCGTGAAACCGGGTCAACTCCGTTGGTCGGCTCATCCAGCAGCAGCAAATCCGGCTTGTGGATCAGCGCACAGCACAATCCCAGCTTCTGTTTCATGCCGCCCGACAGCCGTCCGGCCTGCCGTCCGCTGAAGGGAGCCATGCCGCTGAAGGCCAGCAGCCGCTCGGTCCGGGCCTTCCGCTCGGCCGTTTCCACTCCGAACAGGTCGGCATAGAAGCGGATATTTTCGGCCACGGTCAGATCGGGATAAAGACCGAAGCGCTGGCTCATGTAGCCGATCCGTCCCTGCACAGGGGTGAGATCCTTGCCGGAACAGCCCAAGACCATCATGTCACCGGCGCTGGCATCCATTACGCCGCTCAACATTCTGAGGGTCGTGGTTTTGCCGGCTCCGTCAGAGCCTACCAGGCCGAACAGCTCGCCTGGCGCGACAGAAAGCGTCAGGCTGTTCACGGCGGTCAGTTCGCCGAATCGCTTGCTGAGATTGTTGATGACAACAGCCATGAAAACACCTTTACTTTTTTGCCACAGAGGACACAGAGAAGTTCAAAAACGTAATACTGGGAAAGCGAAAGTTTTTTATAGATGCTTAATTCCAAAATAATTTATGTTTTTGTTTCATCAAGAAGTATTGAATCTTTCTCTGTGAACTCTGTGCCCTCTGTGGCTAATGCTTTTGGCCGTCAGTTTCTATCACTGCATCAGCCGGCATGCCCGGCTTCAGCTCCACCTTCGGGTTGTCCAGCGTGATTTTGATTCGATAGACCAGCTTGACCCGTTCCTTGGCAGTCTGGACATTTTTTGGGGTGAATTCGGCTTCGGGTGAGATGAAGCTGATCTTTCCTTCGAAGTTCCGGCCCGGCCAGCTGTCGGTTGTCACGCGGGCGGTCTGCCCGACCTTGACTCGACCCAGTTCCGCTTCGGGTATGTAGGCCCGCAGCCAGACCTGATCCATTTTCCCGACCGTCACCACCGGCGTGCCGGGAGCCAGCATTTCGCCCGGCTCGGCATTTTTGGTCAATACCAGCCCGGTCAATGGCGAGGTCAATACACTCTGGGAAAGACGCGTCTCGGCCAGCGCTTTGCCTGCGGCAGCCCCCTCCGCCCTGGCCTGGGCCTGTCGCACGGCATCCGGCCTCGGCCCGCTTTTGAGGAGTTTCAAGCGTTGCTCCGCTTCGCGCAGAGCCGCCGCTGAAGCATCACGCCCCGCCCTCGCCGCATCCAGCTCTTTTTGCGGTATGACTTCGCGTTTGAAAAGCGCTTCGGCCCGCATCGCATCTTTTGACAGGCGCTCCGTATCGGCCTTGATCCGCGCCAAAGCCGCCTCGCCCTGGGCAATTTCCTCGCGGCGGCTGCCAGCCTCAAGATCGGCCACTACCGCCTTTGAGGCGCGTTCGTCGGCGGCGCGGCTGTTGCGTTCCTGTTTCAGTTCGTCATCTTCGAGGCGGGCTATCAACTGACCGGCGGTCACGATCTGCCCCTCATCGACCAAGCGCTCTGTCATCCGTCCGCCGATTTTGAATGACAATGCCACCGAGGTAACTTCAATGGCGCCGGAGACTTTCATTGTGCCGCTCTCCTGCGGTTTACGCTGCATGAAAAAGTAAATCGCCAGTACTATCGCGACAAAAACTACAGCGCCGACAATGGCTTTTTTGGGCATCAGGATCCTCCTAACAGGTGATTCTTTTTAATCGTACCACAGATGGCCGGTATGACACAGGTTGCACAAAAATAAAAGGGGCGACCGGATGCGCCCCTTCTGTTTGAAAAATGGTTTAAAAACCGGCTATGAAGAGCTTTCGCAGAGCTGAGTGCGACGTCTGAACAGGCGGTATGAACCGCCGAAGAGCAGCAGCAGGGCAACAGCGGCCAGGGCAGGGTGGGCTACGGCTGCAATGAACGGGAGCAGCGCCAGTCGCGTCATTGCCCGCAGCAGTTCGTTACCGGCAATGAACTCGGCCAGTGGCGGACTCAGGCTGTAATACAGCGCCACAAAGGCCCGGCCTGGGGCGTTGGTCAGCAGATGCTGATCGCGGAAATTGCGCAGAAGCCTGACCTGCGGGTGCAGATAGCTGCCGTAGGCTGCCGTGGCGATGAAGCAGCCACTGCTTCCGCCACCACCGCCGCCGGCTGATATGACCGGCTCTGCAACCGCAGGTGCGCTGCCGCCGGTGTTGAACGAGGCCTGATGGTTGTCAGCCGAGCTGGAGTTAACCACCATCAGCACAATCTCATCGGTTGCTGGGTTCAGTGAGCCAAAGCCGGACACTGTGTAGCTCCCATCGCTGTTGGCAGTGATTTCGGTTGGAGTGCTGTTGCCGCTCTTTTTGAATAGTGCGGTGCGTATCGCGCTGGTTTTAGACAGGTTTAAGTTCAGTGTTGAGACGGTTGCCGAAGGTGTGAATTTGAAGAAGGCAAACGAATAATGCGCAAGCGTGATGCTGGAGGTTGCCGGGTAACTGCTTAAAGTCGCTGATGGAGAGTATGGGTGGATGATGCTGATGTCAGCGACATGGCTTGTCCAGTCACGCAGATAAACTCTCTTGACGAACCCTGAAAAATCGGACCCGAGAGAGGTACTGTATGGGGTCGAGATCAACAGGTTGTCCAGCACAGGCGCCATCGGAATATCGGCATTGCCGCCGGGTGAGTTCATCGGCGCCAGTTTTTCCCAGGCGGTTCTGATGAAGGCCGTTCCATGCTGTTCCGCCAGATAGCGGTTGAATATCCAGCGGCCATAACCGCCGCCGGTCGTGGTGCTTGTGGCCGTGTCGAGGGCCAGGGTGCTGTTGTTGAACCATCCCGGCAAGTAGTTGTAAATCTGGTTGACCCCGTCGTAAAGCTCGTCCTCGTGCCAGCTCGAAGTCGCTTCGGCATACCAGATATCAAAGAAGACGTTGTAGCCGTATTGGATGGCGTGATGGTATTCGTGCGCCGCCGTGATCTGTAGGCTTTGGGTGGCGGTGTATGGTCCATAGAGGGCGTCGGTAAAGTTGTTGTCAATCTCCATGTAGCTGCCATAGGCGTTGGAGAAACCGGCTGATGGAATTGATTGGGCCGTGGTCGTCTGGCCGTAGAGTCTTTGAGGAGCCAGGTCCAGCATATAAACGTCATAGGGAGCGCCGGCCACCGTGGGGGCCAACCGCCAGCCGCGGGCCGTGTAGGCGGCTGCCACATCGTCAAAGGTCTGGGCTACGGTCTGAACCCAGGGGATGGAGGGGACGGCGTCAGCACCGCTGATGGTGTAGTGGATTTTAAACTTCCCGGTAGGTGACCAGAGTGTTGATTCCGGACCGGAAAGCACCGGCGCCGCCAGCTGTTTCGCCAGCACCTTTTGCGTGGCCGGTTCCAGTTTGTCCCAATCCTGGCGCAGTTTATGTTTGAGCGGTGTGCCGCAATGCGGCGATTCGCCTCCGTCTGACGCCAGGGACAAAACCGCTTTCTGCAGCTGGTTCTGGTTGGATTGTGCGGAAAACTGGCTCAGGTAATAATCGTCGAGCTGTCCGGCGTAAGCGGGAAGTGCCAACATCAGGAGGGAAAAAAGAGCTGCGGTCAAGCGGGCCAGAAGTGCTTTCATCAATCCACCATCCTTTTGCCTGCCCGCAACGGGACAAGCGAGGTAATGCCGCGTTCTACCGGAATCTCGGCCGCCAATGGGCCGCTGCCGATAGTATATGTTCCCGCTGCAAGTACGACCACAAAATAGCCGTTCTCGTCGGTTTGAACCGTGACCAGTTGTTTGCCGCCGGAAGAGATTTCAAGCGGCACCTTGGCGCAGGGGGCATACCCTTCGTTGCCACCCAGCTTGCCGCCGGAATTTTGGACATAGCAGATACCGGATATGGCACCGGCGCCCTCCGGCAGGTCGATGGAGTTGATATTGGGGGTCTGGGCCAGCAGCACCATGGGGCGTGATTTTTCTTTTACGGCGATAAAAGGCTTTGTATCCGTTGCCGGGCCGGCCTTGAAGGCTGTGCCGTCAAAATGATAATAATTCCAGGATTCTGCGGGACGTTTTGTGCCGGCCAGGGCAGTTGAGACGGTCATCGCAGAAAACAGCGCAATAATAAAAAAACAGAATGTTCTGAACATGCAAACCTGCCTGTCATGCTTAATATAAGCCGCTTCTAACGGCATTCTGCCGAATTCACAGGCTGGAAGTCAAACGGAATTACTCATAATCCTCTCTTTGCTTGACAAAACAGCTACCTATCTATAAATTTACAAATCCACTTCAGGCAGTTTATTCGCGTAAAAACATATAATCGAGAGGACTTAGAAATCATGGCAGAAAAATTCATCTTCACATCCGAATCAGTATCCGAAGGGCATCCCGATAAAGTTTCAGATCAGGTTTCCGACGCCATCCTAGATGCCATTCTGGCTCAGGATCCGACCGCACGCGTTGCCTGTGAAACCCTTGTGACAACCGGCATGGTGGTTATTGCCGGCGAGATCACCACCAACGCTATTATCAATTACTCCGAAATCGCCCGCCAGACAATCAAAGAAATCGGCTACACCGATTCGGAGATGGGTTTTGACGCCGAAACCTGTGCCGTGCTGGTTTCCATTGACAAGCAATCACCTGACATTTCCCAGGGTGTTTCGGTCGGTGAAGGCCTCCACAAGGAGCAGGGCGCCGGTGACCAGGGTCTGATGTTCGGTTATGCCTGCAACGAAACCCCAGAGTTGATGCCGATGCCGATTCAGCTGGCCCACGAACTGGTGGCCAAACTGGCTGAAGTGCGCAAATCTGGCAAGCTCGCTTTCCTGCGTCCCGATTCCAAATCCCAGGTTTCGGTTGAGTATGTCAACGACAAGCCGGTCCGTGTCGATACGGTTGTTATCTCGACCCAGCACACTCCCGACGTGACTCACAAGCAGATCGAAGAAGGCGTCATGGAAGAGGTTATCAAAAAAGTAATTCCGGCCGAACTGCTGGATGCCAATACCCGTTATTTCATCAACCCGACCGGCCGTTTTGTTGTCGGCGGTCCGATGGGAGACTGCGGTCTGACTGGCCGCAAGATCATTGTCGATACCTACGGCGGCATGGGTCGCCACGGCGGCGGCGCTTTCTCCGGCAAGGATCCTTCCAAAGTTGACCGTTCCGCCGCCTATATGGGGCGCTACGTGGCCAAAAACCTGGTTGCCGCCGGATTGTGCGACCGTTGTGAAGTCCAGGTGGCCTACGCCATCGGCGTGGCCCAGCCGGTTTCAATCATGGTGCACACTTTCGGCACCGGCAAGGTTTCCGAAGACCGTCTCTCCGAACTGGTGCGTGAAGTATTCGACATGCGTCCCCGCGCCATCACCGAGCAGCTGGACCTGTTGCGTCCGATCTACAAGAAAACCGCTGCCTACGGCCACTTTGGCCGCGAACTGCCGGAGTTCAGCTGGGAGAAGACCGACAAGGCCGCCGAGCTGAAGCAGAAGGCCGGAATTTAACCGGTTGAATACATTCCGGGCATAATTTGCTATTCTGGTGGGGCGGTTATTAAAAATCGCCCCATTTTTTTACCCGACGCCTGATTGACGTTTGGAGAATCCGCCATGCCGACAAGTACATTGGGACATGACCCGCTTCTTTTTGGCCGCAACGAGCGCTCCGGCATCGTCGCCGTTGAGCCTGCCGGACATTTCATGCGGATCTTCTTCCGCTCCGAGGGGCGGGTGCATTTTCACGATGAGCCTTTTCATCCCTTCATATTGGTCAATGATCCGGCATTGCTGAGTGGCTGCCGGGCGCCCTGCTCGGTCAGAGAACTGGCGGGAGAAGATTTCTTCCGTTACCAACTCCGCTTCGACAGCTGGAGCGACTGTCTGACCGCCCGCGATTTCCTGGCGGAAAAAACCGGCAAAACCGCCTCCGCAACCAACGCTCCCTACCTGTTTATTTCCGATCTTTCCCATTTATACCTGCTGGACAGCGGCAGCACTCTGTTCAAGGGGGTTGAGTTTTCCGACCTGCGCTGTCTGGCGTTGGATATCGAAACGTCCTGCGCCGAAGGGTACGATTTTTCAAATCCGGAACGCGCCGAGGACCGGATTGTTTCGATTGCGCTCAAGGATTCCTATGGTGAAGAAATCGTGCTGCGTGGCGACCGGTTATCCGAACCGGAACTGCTGCGTGAATTGAATTCCGCCATACACAGGTTCGATCCGGATGTGATTGTCGGCCACAATATCTTCCGCTTCGATTTTGACTATATTGGCAAGCGGGCCAGGATGCATGGCATTCGCCTGGAGTGGGGGCGCGACGGCTCCGCTCCCCATGTCACCCCCCACGCCCGCTGGAACCTGGCCGAAAAAACGATCGACTATCCCCGCTGGGATATCTACGGTCGGCATGTTCTCGACACCTATTTTCTGGTGCAGCTCTATGATGTCTCCCAGCGCAATCTGGAAAGTCATGGGCTCAAGGCGGTTGCGCGCCATTTCGGTGTGGCGGCCGAAGATCGCACCTATCTGGATGGAGCTGATATTTCATCGGTTTTCAAGGATGATCCAGAGCAATTGTACCGTTACAACCTGGATGATGTCCGGGAAACATTGGCTCTGTTCCGGCTGCTGGGGTATCCCTGGTTTCTGCAGACCAGCATCTTTCCTTACTCTTTCCAGAACTGCGTGGTTCGCGGCAACGCTACCCGCATAAATTCGCTTTTCCTGCGGGAATACCTGCAGTGTGGTCACTCGATCCCATCCCGCACCTCCGAAACAGCCCCGTTCGAGGGTGGCTACACCGAGCAGAGTCGCGAAGGGGTTATCAGCCCGATTGTGCATTGCGACGTTGCCTCTCTTTACCCTTCGCTGATGCTGACCTATGCCATTGCGCCTGCCAAGGACAGCTTGGGCCTTTTTTTGCCGATGCTGTCCAAACTGCGAAGTTTCAGGCTGGCGGCCAAGCAGAAAGCCCGGGACGCGGCTGTGGAGGGTGAACAGCATTATTACGATGCTCTGCAGCAGGTTTTCAAGGTTCTGATTAACTCGTTCTATGGCTATCTGGGGGCAGCCCGACACAACTTTTCCGACCCGGTCGCGGCGGCCGAGGTGACAAGGCTGGGAAGGGTCACAATCAAAACCATGATTGATCTTTTGAAAGCTGAAGGTGCCAGGCCGGTGGAGGTGGATACGGACGGAATCTACTTCCAGCCGCCCGGCTCATGTCGTACGGAGGATGATGAGTATGCCATGGTACAGCGCATCTCACAGGCCTTTCCGGAGGGGATCGAGGTAGAATTGGATGGACGATACCGATCCATGTTCGCCTACAAAACCAAAAATTATGCACTTCTGGGATATGATGGCCGGATCATAATCAAAGGGAGCGGACTTCGTTCGCGCGGTGTGGAAAAATATCTGCGGGATTTCATGCGGGAGCTGATCGAGCTGCTTCTGGCCGGGAATTCGACACAGGTTGAGCGTTTGTACGGCGAATATGTTGCCAGGCTTCGTTCGCGTGAACTGGATGTGGCCTGGGTGGCTCGTACTGAAACACTCAATGATTCAACGGAGAGTTATCGTGAAAAAATCAGACTCGGCAAGCGCAATCGCTCGGCAGCTTTTGAAATCGCGCTTTCAGCGGAGAGGCCATATCGGGCCGGTGACCATGTCAGCTATTATGTCAGTGGTTCCGGCAAGGACGCAGCTGCTTATGAGCAATCGCGGCCAGTGAGCGCTTTTGATTCGGAACATCCTGATATCAATGTCAACTATTATATCGAAAAACTGCGGCATCTGAAAAAAAGGTTCGAGCCGTTTCTGCCGCAAGAGCCGACTCTCTTTGATCTGTGATGCTTGCATGCCGGTATGCTTTGTGGTAAGAGACTGAAATGGAAAGAAAAACAACGTCTGAAATATTCCAGGCCGCTTGAGCTGGCGCATAAACATTGAAAATCTGATACCTACAGCGTCACAAAAGGAGACAGTATGAAAAAAATCCTGTTGTTTTCAGCATTGCTATTTGCTTTTGCCTTCACAGTTCCGCAAGCCGTTCTTGCCGAACAGCAGCCGGAAATGATCGCCGAAAAAATGGCGGTAAAATTTACGAGGGGTGTTGCCAATACTTTTACCAGTATTGCCGAACTCCCCAAACAGACTATCCTGACTGTGCGCGACATGGGGCCGACCGGCTACCTGATCGGACCGCTGAAAGGTGTCGGAATGACCCTGTATCGCGGCTTCATCGGCATGACTGAAGCGGTCTTCTTTCTGGTGCCGCAGCCCGGCTATTACGATCCGATGATCGACCCGGCTTATGTCTGGGAAGGGTGGGAGCCAAAGCGGGATACAACCCAGGCGGTTTCCGTGGTAAAATGACCGCTGTTGCTGCAAATACAAAAAAAGGCGATCCGCATCCGGGTCGCCTTTTTCAATTGATGAAATTACATGGAGTAAACTTACAAGGGGCGTTTTCAGCCCATTGCCAACCGCTGCCGCAGATACGCTTCAAATTCCCCCTGGAATTCCCTCCGCTTGAGAGCCATGTCTACCGTAGCTTTCAGAAACCCCAGCTTGTCGCCGCAATCGTGACGTAATCCTTCAAACAGGCAGCCGTAAACATTTTCCTCTTTGGATAGTTTGAGTATTGCATCGGTCAACTGAATTTCGCCCCCTTTGCCAGGCTCCTGCTTCTGGAGAAGTTCAAAAATTCGGGGAGTCAGAATGTAGCGGCCGATGATGGCCATGTCCGAAGGAGCCTCGTCTCGGGCCGGTTTTTCGACCATGTTCGTCACCTGGAAAGTGTTGGCCTCCAGCAAGTTGGCTTCCACGCAGCCATAAGAAGAGATGTTCTCCATCGGCACCTTTTCCAGTGCCAGCACAGAGCCGTTGCGCTTGTTGAATACTTCCATAAGCTGGCCAAGGCAGGGTTGATTGCTGTCAATTATGTCGTCGCCCAGCAGCACCGCAAACGGTTCGTTCCCGACGAAATCCTTGGCGCAGAGGATGGCATGTCCAAGTCCAAGCGCCTGTCTTTGACGCACGTAAAAGATATCAACCATCTCGGCAATTTCCCGGACACGGGAGAGTTCCTTGTCCTTACCCTTGTCGTAGAGATGAGCTTCCAGTTCAACGGAAATGTCGAAATGATCCTCAATGTTGCGCTTTCCGCGGCCGGTGACGAACAGAATCTGCTCGATGCCGGAGGCAACCGCTTCCTCAACCACATACTGCACCAGCGGTTTGTCGATCAGCGGCAGCATCTCCTTCGGCGAGGCCTTGGTGGCGGGGAGGAAGCGGGTGCCGAGACCGGCAACCGGGAATATGGCCTTTTTGACCTTCATAATGACTCCTCCGGGATTCTGCAAATTCCAAAGAGCTGCAATGAATGTTCTGCTATTCGCCCGAGCAGGCGCATCCGCCGCAACCAGCCGGTTTCGGGGCTTCCGTTTTGGGGCAGTAACCGGTATTAAACCAGCCGTCCCCTTTCAGGCTGAAAGCGGTGGCTGAAATCATCTTTTCAACGGCAGCGCCGCATTTGGGGCATTCGTTGGCAGGTGGATCGGAAAACTTCTGGCGCATTTCAAACTGGTGGTCGCAGGTTGTGCAACGATATTCGTACATCGGCATGGTAATTCTACTCCTTCTGCATGTTGTAAATTATCCGTACATGATAGTGATTTGTTGTCCGGTTTGTCAATGGTGACCGCCAAATTTACCTGGCACAGGCTTTATACGGCTGCTGCGAACTGAACGCGTTTCATAAGTAAGCCGGTATTACATGCTTTTTGTTGACAAAACAGCACCGCGAAATTTATCATGGGCGAGTTTGTATACTTAAATGCGATTTGGGGGAGATGATGGGAAAGACTCATAAAATTGCGGTTCTGCCGGGCGACGGTATCGGACCGGAAGTAATGACCGAGGCGCTCAATGTCCTCGCCGCTGTTGGAAAGAAATTTGATGCAACCTTTGAACTCACCCACGCCAATGTAGGCGGTGCTGGTATCGACATTGAAGGCAAAGCATTGCCACAAACCACCATAGACATTTGCAAAGCTTCCGACGCAATTCTGTTCGGTTCGGTCGGCGGTCCCAAGTGGGAAACACTACCTCCTGACGAACAGCCGGAGCGCGGCGCGCTGCTTCCGTTACGCAAAATATTCGGTCTGTACGCTAATCTGAGACCTGCGATAATCTTCCCTTCATTGACCGGTGCTTCCTCACTGAAGGAAGAGGTTATAGCAGGTGGTTTCAACGTGCTGGTCATCCGTGAACTGACCGGCGGAATCTACTTCTCCCAGCCGAAAGGGATCGAAGGGGTCGGACGTGAACGGGTCGGGGTCGATACCATGCGCTACAGCGTTCCAGAAATCGAGCGCATCACCCATGTCGCCTTCCAGGCCGCCCGCAAGCGCGGCAGCAAGGTCTGCTCGATCGACAAAGCCAACGTGCTTTCCACCTCGGTGCTCTGGCGCGAGGTCGTGACCGGCATCGCCAAGGAATATCCGGATGTCGAGCTGTCCCACATGTACGTTGACAATGCCGCCATGCAGCTGGTCAAATGGCCAAAGCAGTTTGACGTCATCCTCTGCGAAAACATGTTCGGCGACATTCTCTCCGACGAGGCCGCCATGCTGACCGGATCGCTGGGCATGCTCCCCTCCGCTTCGCTGGCAGAGGGAACCTTCGGCATGTACGAGCCATCCGGCGGCTCCGCTCCGGACATCGCAGGGCAAGGCATCGCCAACCCGATTGCCCAGATTCTCTCCATGGGGATGATGCTCAAGTTCTCTTTCGGTATGCTGGATGCTGCCGATGCCATTGACAACGCCGTGGCAAAAGTCCTTGACCAAGGCTACCGGACCCGCGACATCTACCAGAATCTGGCGGGTGAAAAACTGGTCAATACCAAGGAAATGGGCGACGCAATTATCGCTAATCTGTAGCTTTTCAGCTACGTACCTTATATCCAGAAAAGGAACCATAACTATGAAAGTCGGAATTGTCGGATGGCGCGGTATGGTTGGTTCGGTTCTTCTCCAGCGTATGGTGGAGGAGGGTGATTTCAACATCGGCATCGAGCCGGTATTTTTCTCGACCTCTCAGGCCGGGCAGCCTGCCCCCATGAATGCCGGTACTTTGAAGAGTGCTGATGATATAGCTGAATTGAAGAAACTCGATATAATCATCACCTGTCAGGGGGGCGATTACACCAAGGCTGTCCACCCGGAGCTGCGCAAGCAGGGTTGGAACGGTTACTGGATTGACGCCGCTTCGACCCTGCGGATGGAGGATAATGCCGTTATCATCCTCGATCCGGTCAACCGGGATGTGATCGACAAAGCCCTTGCCAATGGCCAGAAGGATTTTATCGGCGGTAACTGCACCGTCAGCCTGATGTTGATGGCTCTGGGCGGACTGTTCCGCGCCGGATTGGTGGAGTGGCTGACTTCCATGACCTACCAGGCTGCCAGCGGTGCCGGCGCTCCCAACATGCGCGAGCTGCTGTCACAGATGGGCGCTTTGAGTGGCACCGTGGCGGAAGAACTGAAAAATCCCGGTTCGGCAATTCTGGAAATCGATAAGAAAGTTACCGAAGCTCTGCGTGACGGAACCTTGCCGACCAAGGAGTTCGGCTTCCCGCTGGCCGGTAACGTACTTCCCTGGATCGACCGTGAGGTGGAAGATGGCCAGAGCCGCGAAGAGTTGAAGGGCTTTGCAGAAACCAACAAGATACTTGGCACTGTCAATCCGATTCCGGTTGACGGCATCTGTGTCCGCGTCGGCGCCATGCGCTGCCACAGCCAGGCTATCACTATCAAACTGAACAAGGATTTGCCGATTGAAGAGATCGAAAACCTGATCAAGAATGACAACCAGTGGGTCAAACTGATTCCAAATACCAAGGCTGAGACCCTGGCCGGGCTGACTCCTGCGGCGGTTTCAGGCACGCTGACTGTTCCGGTCGGCCGTGTCCGCAAGATGAAGATGGGGCCCCAGTACGTGCAGGCTTTCACCTGCGGCGATCAACTGCTGTGGGGCGCGGCCGAACCGCTGCGCAGAATGCTCCGGATTCTGGTTGGTAAATAAACTTTCAACACAGAGACGCGGAGACGCAGTGAACCACATGAAACGCCCCTTTACCGGGGCGTTTTCATTTTGATTTTCTGTCTGCTATTTGTTTTTTCCCCATGCCGCCGTTTCTCTGTGTTAGGCTGACAATTATGAAATCAATAACTTCAAAACCCGAACTCCTGGCCCCGGCCGGATCGCTGGAATCATTCTTCGCCGCCATGGAAAAAGGGGCTGATGCAGTTTATGCCGGTCTGCAGGACTTTTCGGCCCGGGCCCGGGCCAGAAACTTTACCCTGAAACAGATGGAGCGGATGCTGGCTTACGCACATGCCAATGACCGCCGGGTCTATGTCACTCTCAACACTCTGGTTAAAGAGAAAGAGTTGCCGCAACTGGTTGATACCCTGGCCGCCCTGGCCGGAATGCGGGTGGACGGAGTCATTCTTCAGGATCTGGCGGTGGCCAGGCTGATTCGCAACCATTTTCCCAGCATACCGCTGCACGCCTCAACCCAGATGACAATTCACAACACACCAGGCCTCAAGATGTTGGAACAGCTCGGATTTCAGCGGGCTGTAGTGGCGCGGGAACTGGCTGTGGACGAGATTGCCACGATTGCAGCCGCCACTCCGGTTGAGATTGAATGCTTCGTGCATGGCGCCCTCTGTTTTTCCATTTCCGGGCAATGCTTTTTTTCCTCGCTGCTGGGGGGGCATAGCGGCAACCGCGGCCGCTGCGCGCAGCCCTGTCGCAGATTGTACAACCATCGCGGCAAGGAAGGGCACTACTTCTCCACCAGCGACTTGTCCGCCATTGACCTGTTGCCGGATTTGATCAAGGCCGGTGTCAAGTCGCTCAAGATCGAGGGGCGCATGAAGTCGGCCGAGTATGTGGCCAGCGTGGTTGAAGCCTACCGCACCGTACTGGATGCTCCCGAAGGTTCACAGAAACAGGCGCTCTCCAGCGCCAAGGAGATTCTCAAATATTCCTTTGGCCGCACTCCGACCAAAGGTTTTCTGGCATCACAGCAGCCGGATGATATTGCAAACCCCTGGCAAAAAGGTGGCACCGGCAGATACATCGGCCAGATCAAAGGCATCAAAGGCAAGCGCCTGACCTTTGAAACACGCGATGCTCTGCATGTCGGCGACCGCCTGCGCGCTCAGCCCAAAAGTGATATGGCAGGTCAGGCCTGGACAGTTCGTGAGCTGTATTTTAACCGTCGCAAGGTGATGGAGGTCAAGGCCGGCAGCATGGTTGAGGTGGATACCCCTTTCGGCTTTTCAACAGGTGATTCGATTTACAAGGTTTCTTCAAGAGAGGCATTTACACTGAGTGACAACGCCTGCCAACGCCGACTTGAATCCGTGCAAGCTGACAAGCTGAATTGCCGACTGAAGTTGACTCTGGTTTCTGACTCAAAGGAAGATTCGTCCTGGCTGCAGATTGAAGCCGAAGTTGCCGGCCTGCGTTATAATTTCAAATTTCCGTTGGGACAGCTTGAGACTGCCCGCAGCAGCAATATGCAATCGGTTCTTTCAGGGCAGTTCGCAAAAAGCGGTGACACCCGGTTCCGACTGGAGGCGTTGGAGGCCCCGGATTTTCCGGCGGTGCTGATTCCAATGGGCACCTTCAAGGAACTTCGCCGGGCATTTTACCAGCAACTAGAGGAAGCCGTTTTTAAAGGGTTCCGTGAGCAGTTGGCAGTGGCGCGTCAGGCTGCACTCAAGGATATTGATTCTTTTGGAAAGGGAGCTCAGAATTCATCATCAAAAGAGACGCTGACTATTGTCATGGAACAGCCTAAAGAGTGGCGCTTTCCACTTATAAACGGGGCCGACGTCACTTTGTTGCCATTATCCAAAGCTGCTATCCACCAACTTACTTCAACCATCTCCCGTATGCGCGGCTCGGAGGAGCAGATCATCTGGCAGCTGCCATTCATGCTTTTTGACAGGGACATCCCGCTTTACCGTGATACGATCCGCCAGCTGTATGCCGCTGGATTCCGTCGTTATGAAGCCGCCAATCTTTCTCACTTCGAGCTGTTGCATGGATTGGGTGGAGTGCGCATCTCGACCTGGCATCGCTGTTTTTCGCTCAATAGTCAGGCATTGCAGGCGTGGCACGAATTAGGAGCTGAATCGGCAACATTGTATATCGAGGACGATAGTGCCAATCTTGCGGAGTTGCTTAAATCCGGGGTAGATCTTGATTGCAGAATTATTTCCTACGCTCCGCTACCGGTCATGACCACCAAGATTCGCATCAAGGATGTGCATGGCAATGTCCCTCTGCACTCCGACCGTGGCGAAGCTTACCGCGTTACGACCCATGACGGGTTGCAGACCATCAGCGCCGCCACCCCCTTCTGTTTGACCGCCCGCCACTTTGAGCTGCGCCGGATGGGCTGCAGTTCTTTCCTGCTTGATCTGAGACAGGCGCCCCGTGAAAGCTGGAACGAAATCATTGCTGCTTTCAAGGCCAGTCGTTCCATTGCCGGAACCACCGAATTCAACTATGCAGCCGAGTTGATCTAGTGAGAGTGACGCTGGCTATTGGTATATTGCTTTCCCTGTTTTATTCCGACGCTTTTGCCGGCCGGGCAGTCGATGGAATTGTAAAGGCGGTCTACGACGGCGATACAATCTTGTTGGCAACCCGTGAAGAGAGTCGTCTTAAAATAAGACTTTACGGCATTGATGCTCCTGAAACTACAAAGCCGGATGCCCCGGGGCAGCCCTTCGGCGCTATTGCAAAAAGGACCTTGATGTACAAAGTCATGGGGCGGCAGGTTTTGGCTGAAATAGTCGATATTGACAAGTACCAGCGTGCTGTGGCGATCATTCGCTATAATGGCAGGGATATCAACCGCGAGATGGTTTCGGAAGGGATGGCGTGGGCTTACCGCCAGTATCTGCAAGGTGCTTATGCTTCGGAATATATCGAGGAAGAGAGCAGGGCGCGTTCACACCGCAGAGGGTTATGGCGCGAACCTAACCCCCGGCCGCCATGGGATTACAGAAAGAGTGTAATGAAAGCTGGGCGGATGCGATCGCGCTGACAGTTGTTGCAGGTTGGTTTAAAAATCAGCGCCTGAACTTTTTTGTCATCTCAAGAACATGTTTAACGCGGGAAACAACGCGAATTGGTTGGACCGGTTTGGGTATGAAGTCGCTGAATCCGAATTCCAGGGCTTTCTGCTCGTCTTCGGTAGACGCTTTGGAGGTCAGCATGATGATTGGAATCTCCGATGTCATCGGATTGGCTTTGATGGCTCTGAGTAGTCCATAGCCGTCCATACGGGGCATCACCGAATCTGTAATGATAAGCTTGGGACGTTCCGACAGTGCCAGTTTCAGGGCTTCCAGGCCATCATGGGCCAGAATTACCTTGTAACCTTCCTTGACAAGCGATACCTGAATTAGTGTTGCAACCGGCAGTGAGTCTTCGGCCACCAAGATCGCCTCACCACCCTCGCCGGAACTGCTTTTCAGGTAGTGGACCGAGATAGCTTCCAGAATCTCCTTGCGCGTGGCGAGTACAGGAATTACCTGAAGTCCGGTAATACGGCTCAGCATCTCCATTGTTTCCAGGTCGAAGGGGTCGGTGATGGCTACGGCCAGCATTGAATCCTTCTTTTTAAGCGGAAAAACCAGCTTCTTCATGGCAAAATCGGCTGGCAACATCTCCAGCAGTTCCTGGGTGTAGTTATGGCCTACAAAGTTCTTGATGGTTTTAAAGTTGAACTGTTTTGAAAGCGCTTCTGTGAGTTCTTCCTCAGTGATTACGCCCATCTCCTCCAAAACTACTCCGAGCCGTTTCTTGTCGGTTTTTTGGCGTTCCAGAGCGCGCTCCAGCGTTTTTTTGCTGATGATGTCAGCTTCGACCAATATGTCTCCCAGATGTTTCATGCCGCTCCATCCTCGATTATAATAAAGATTTTCTATTGTAATATCACACAACGGGATAATTTTACAGTTTAATCACTTCGTGTTCAATTGCCTGTAATATGCCGTGTTATGCAAGGGCATCCCGGCGGGAAGATGAACAGGCCGCTGATGTTCTAATTAAAACAGATTCTACCTGAAAACCACGACAGTGCAACTATAAATAACATCGTTTGTTTTTAGCGCCAGCTAACAAAAAAGCCCGAAAGAATATTCTTTCGGGCTTTTGCTGAATAATTTAGAGTTGTAATCAGTTCGGATAGACGGAAACCTTCTTGCGATCCTTACCCATACGCTCAAAAGTAACGATACCCTCGATCAGGGCAAACAGGGTGTGATCCCTGCCGCAACCGACATTGTTGCCCGGGTGAATCTGGGTGCCGCGTTGACGATAGATGATGTTTCCGGCTTTGACGGTTTCGCCGCCGAACTTTTTACAGCCAAGTCGTTGACCATCCGAGTCTCTGCCGTTTCTTGAACTTCCGCCAGCTTTCTTATGTGCCATTTCCGTATCTCCTGGGAAAAATATTTATACAGTTTGTTATGCGCTGATTTTTTCGATTTTAAGAACTGTGAGGTGCTGACGATGGCCGCGCAGTTTGCGTGAATCCTTGCGACGCTTTGATTTGAACACGAGCACCTTCTTGCCCTTGCCCTGTACGGCGATTTTGGCAGACACGCTTGCGCCAGCAACCAGCGGAGCGCCAACGACTGTCTTTTCACCACCTACCATAAGAACCTCTGCAAATTCGATGCTGTCACCGATTTCACCTGCAAGCTTTTCAACTTTGAGGAATTCGCCTTCGGCGACCTTGTATTGTTTGCCACCTGTCTTGATAACTGCGTACATAAGCCATCTCCATCCTGCATCTGATTTTTAAAGAGTTTTGGAATATAGATAACCATCCGTGACAAGTCAAGCATAAAATCATTCCTAATGCTGCTGTTGACTATTTTGACGATATCAGGATTCAAAAATCAGGTTCATTGCCTCCTGGACGGTTGCAACCCCCTCCAGCCGAATTCCACGTTTTTTTATGCGTTTCAGGCTGCCGATTGGAATAATGCAGCGTTTGAAGCCAAGCTTCTCCGCTTCTGCAATTCTCAGTTCCGGTTGTGTGACGGCGCGAACTTCACCCGCAAGCCCCACTTCGCCGAAAACGACAGTTTGGGGTGGAATGGCTTTGTCGAGGTGGCTGGATGCAACAGCCATGATCATCGCCAGGTCCGCTGCCGGTTCGTTGAGGCGTGCGCCACCGGCCGCATTCAGGAATATATCCTGTCCCGCCATGTGCAGGCCGACCTTTTTCTCCAGAACGGCGACCAGCAGGGCCAGACGGTTATGGTCAACCCCTATGGTGGTACGGCGTGGAACGCCGAATGAAGAAGGTGTTACCAATGCCTGGAGCTCAACCAGCAGCGGCCGGCTCCCTTCCAGCGATGTGGTGACCACAGAACCTGACACCCCCAGTGGCCGCTCGGAAAGGAACAGTTCCGACGGGTTTTCAACACCGCACAGCCCTTCCGCTTTCATCTCGAATACTCCGATTTCGTTGGTTGATCCGAAACGGTTCTTGACCGCCCGCAAAATGCGGAAAGGATGGCTGCCGTCTCCTTCAAAATAGAGGACGGTGTCAACCATGTGCTCCAATACACGCGGGCCGGCGATCGAGCCGTCCTTGGTTACATGGCCAACGATGAAGATCGGGATGTCACTCCCTTTTGCCAGCAACATCAATTTTCCGGCAGATTCCCTGACCTGGCTGACGCTTCCGGGGGCCGACTCCAGGGTTGAGGTCCAAACCGTCTGGATGGAGTCAACCACCATTGCTGAAGGCTTCAGGGAGGTGGCTTGAGCCAGGATGGATTCCAAGGCGTTTTCCGCGAGTATCAGCAACCTTTTGCTGGATGCACCCAGGCGTTCGCCTCGCAGGCGTGTCTGCGAAGCCGATTCCTCACCCGAAACATATAATACCTGGCCATCCTGCTCGGCCAGCATATGCATGGCCTGTAGCAGCAGCGTGGATTTTCCGATTCCCGGATCACCTCCAATCAAAACCAGGGATCCCGGAACAATACCGCCCCCCAGCACCCTGTCCAGTTCACCAATGCCGGTCGCTCTGCGGGCCTCGGCCTGAACCGGGACATCGCATATCGGCACGGGACGGGACTGTCCGCTTGGTCGTGTCAAAGCACCGGGCTTGATGACATTTTCTTCGGCCATACTGTTCCAAGCCCCGCAGTCCGGGCATTTGCCCAACCATTTTGGGGATTGACTGCCGCACTTCTGGCAGGTGAATACGGTTTTGGACTTCATGCTTTCCTCGCAATTATTTACAATGCAGACGTGAGTGTTCAGGCGCGCTTCATGATGGTTTGACAAAGATTTTTTTCAGTATATTATGCATACTCTTCTCTTGATATACAAGGAACGGCAATGGATTTCTATCGTCCTCCCACAATTCAAGGGGCAATCGACGCACTCGGAAGTATCTATCGGGCTCTCAGAGCCTGGAAGTTCTATCCTAAAGGTCATCCTACGCGTCGCAGCAGCATCAAGCAGGCCCATTCCGCGATGCAACTGGTGCTCGATGGAAATGACCTCATGCTTTCATGTGGACGGACCGGCTTCAGTTTCCCTGATGGCGAACGGATTGATGACGCCACCCGCCTGTCGGTGGCCTTGTCCTACGAACTATTTATCCGCCGGGTTCAAAAAATTACATTTCTCGCGGATCTTTACCAGGAAGATTTGCTCGCTTTTATAAAAATAATATCGCTGCCGCTTGAGACAATCCAGCAAATGGGCGGTATTGATAAAATCATGGCTGAAAATGGAATACGTTCCATCTGGGTTAATGAATTCGATCTTTCCGCCATTCACGGAAGGCGTGCCGATGTTGAGTCCAGCGGCGTCGTTCCGCAAAGTCTCGATGAGAGTGAAAGTGATGAGGATACCTCTTTAGTTCCGGAACAGCCTCAGGTTCCGGTCGATGATCTGCCGCCTGAGCAGCAGCTACAGATACTGCTTGGACGTTTGGCTACGACCACGGATGAGGATACATATACAATCCTGGTCCGTCAGGCGGTCAACTGTTCCGATGCTCTCAAATCACGCAGTGAGCTTTTGGCCGTTTATCCGTTGATAGAGCTGTTGGCAGGCCATGCTGAAGATGAACAGCGCAGTCAGAATATGCGTAATCTCGACCGGTTTGCCATTGAGCAGGTTGTAAGCGGTGATATATTTATTCATTTTGTTTTCAGCCGTCTCGAATTGGCCGACGGGTTGTCCAAAGAGGCATTGCAGGAGGTTGTTTCAGCCGGAGGTCTCCCGGCCATCATTCTGGCCGTAGAACAAATGGGTATAACCGGCAGTCTGGCTACCAGGAAGCTGCTTTCAAACATGCTGTCAAATCTGGGGGAAAGAGCGGTGCCGCCACTCCTGGAAATGATCGGCGACAAGCGTTGGTACATTGTAAGGAATATCTGTGC
Organism: Geobacter sp.; assembly: GCA_009684515.1. GTDB lineage: Bacteria > Desulfobacterota > Desulfuromonadia > Geobacterales > Pseudopelobacteraceae > JACRCG01. The sequence goes on along the minus strand of WKKS01000004.1, from coordinate 131,667 downwards.
CATTCTCGGGACAATTGGCAGCAGCGAGGCGGTTCCGGGGTTGGTTAGCTGTCTGTTGCATACGGATCTTCGCGTATGCAAAGAAGCAATTCGAAGTCTTGCCAGCATCGGTGGACGGGAAGCGGAAACTTCTATTGTTGGTATCCTGCGAAGTAACGATTCGGAACTATACCCCCAGGCGATGGTGTCGCTGGGCGGGATGAAGAGCAAGAAAGCGTTGCCGGAGATTATTCGGATTCTTACCTCCAAAGACATATTTCTGAAATCACTGCCAGTTAAACTTGATGCATTGGCTGCCATTGCCGCGATAGATGACAGTCAGGTGGTGCCGCAGCTGGCAGCGCTTCTTGAAGGACGGCATCTTTTTGCCATTGGCCGCTGGAACCAACTGAAATCGGCTGTTGCACTCTGCCTAGGCAAGCTGGGTGATGCCAGAGCGCTTCCGATTCTAAAGGAATATGCTTCAAATCCGGGGGAACTCGGCGCGGCTTGTGCTGAGGCAGTCGGGTTGATCGAAAAATCGGGGAGTAATTCAGATGGACGCACTTGACAAGCAAAACGCTCTCAGATTGGTAACGCTGTTTTCCGGAACGGTTAAGGGAATGGCCTTTTATCCTGCTTCGCACCCGGCTATTCGACAGCCGCTGATGGATTTCTATCAGATATTGTCGACCGCCTTAAGTCAGTCGAAGCAGGTTTCTTGGGGGCTGGCTGACGGCATCATGTTCGTTGACGATCATCTCTTTGTCTCGCCGTCGACCGCCATTGCCGACTTGACCAATCGCATGATGGAAAAGTCGGTTGGCCGCATCATAATGCAATCCGGCCTAACCTTCGAGGAACTGCAGGAGTTTGTTCGCCTGTTCTCAGTCAAGGGAGTCGATGTTGATGCGCTTTCGGTTCAGATGGAGGTAAATGGAGTCAGTCGAGTCCAGTTAGTTAGTGACGCAGAGGAAAGCCTGGAGACGGATGACGATGATCTGGACAGTGTCGCCGAAGGAGACCATGTCGGAACCTACAACAGGGCCATTGCGGCGATCAGGACCGTCTGTCGGGACATAGAGCGGGGCCGCATTCCAAACAGCGCGCCTGTTATCAGGGTTGTTGATCGCATGGTTGGCATTACCATGCAGGAACCGTGGGCGCTGCTTGGGCTTACGATGATAAAAGATTACGATAACTACACTTTCAACCATTGCGTGAATGTCGGAGTACTGGCGATGTCTCTGGGGGCCACGCTGGGTCTTGACGCGATGACTGTCAAGGACCTCGGGATTGCCGGCCAGTTGCATGATATCGGCAAAACCATGATTCCCAAAAGCATCCTGAACAAACCGGGCAAGCTTTCCAGTTCGGAATTTGATGAAATGAAGAGGCACTCCGAGCTTGGCTCCAAGATAATCCGTGAAATGGAGGGGTTGGATCCGCACATTGCCCAAATCGTTCTGGGCCACCATTTGCATTTTAACCGTAGTGGTTACCCGGAGTGGGCCAGCAAGCTGCCCTTTAACCAACTGATCGACATTGTGGCCATAGCCGACACCTACGATGCCATTACAACGCTACGGGTTTACCAGCATCCGGTTAATCCCAGAACAGCTCTAAATGAGATGCAGAAACTGGTTGGAACAATTCTGGATGGTTCCATACTGGGACGTTTCATAGAGATGATGGGAAATTATCCGGTGGGGACATTGGTGCGCCTTGACACCAATGAGGTTGCGGTGGTTTATCGCCCCAACCCACTCGACGAAGAAGCGCCGGTCGTCCGTGTTCTGATAGATGGCGACGGATTGAGGCTTCGGGTACCCAGAGAACAGTCATTGGTGGAGCACGATGGCTCGCGTTATGCCAATATAGTTGCCGTGGTTGATCCGTTGTTGAAAAACATTGATGTGGGGCGATTGATTGCGGGCGGAAATTACTGAAAAGGCATCAGGCTGATGGCGGTTGCCGCGGCCTGACGGGTCGAAGCATGATTGGATGAAAGCAGATTGCAGATACTGTCTAGTGAAATAAAATCATTGAGGCAGGCCAGTGTAATGGCCGCTTCAGCTTCCAGTGAGCCGTTGCCGGCCTCAAGAAATGTACGAAGTTTTTGCAAAATTTCAGAAGATGCCGGATAACTGCGCAAGGCGCATATCGCTCTGGCCTGCACCGCCTCATGCTGGTCATCCAGTCGCTCAACCAGCATCGGTACGGCTGCCGGAATCCGCAAGTTTCCAAGCACTTCCACCGCGGCTGATCGTATGTCAACTTCCGGCCGGGTAGCACAGTACAGTACAGGCGGGAGCACCTTTTCACCGCCGATCTCACCCAAGGCGTAAATCGCTCCGACTCTGATTCCGGTGTCTCCTGTTTTAAGAGCTTGCAAGATCTCTTCAAAACTGCTGATCCCCTCCAGTTTTTCAATGGCCTGGGCGGCAGCGTTTCTGACCCCGGGTGCAGTATCTTTAAGCAGAGCCCGGAGAATGTTTATGCGTTTGCGAACTTTTTCTTTCATGTTCAACTATGTAGCAGAATCCGGCCGATCCGACAACTGCAAATTGATTATTTGTAACTTGTATACGACCGTGCAATTCTGATACATTAAAAAATCTATTTATTGCCGTGCCGGACTGACAGCGCCGTCGTCCTGGTTGTTACGTCAGACCACACACTTTTAAAGGAGAATGAGAGATGCAGGGACCAGTAGAAATTAAACCGGGTTTGCACTGGATTGGATCGGAAGACCCCGAACTGCGGACATTTGATGATCTTTTCCCGACTGAACATGGCACAACCTACAACGCCTATTTTTTGAAAGGGAGCGAGAAAACGGTCCTGATTGATACCGTCGATGAGAAGCGCGTTGATGAGTATATGGACAAAGTACGCTCTCTGACTGATCCGAAGAAGATCGATTACATCATTGTCAACCACACCGAGCATGACCATTCCGGTTCACTGGCCTACCTGCTGGAGCAGGCTCCGCAGGCCACGGTGATTTGTACCATTGCCGCCAAAAACTTCCTCGGCAACCTGATGCACAAGCCGTTTAACTGTCAGACAGTCAAAGACGGCGACACGCTCGACTTGGGAGGACGGACGCTGCGTTTTATTATCGCGCCGTTCCTGCACTGGCCGGATACGATGTTTACCCGTCTGGAAGAAGACAATGTGCTCTTTTCCTGCGACGCTTTTGCAGCCCACTACTGCAATCCTGGGAAAATATTCAATGATCAGAGCGAGGACTTTACGTCAGCCCGCCAGTTCTACTTTGACTGTATCTTCCGGCCATTCAAGGACAAGGTCCTCTCAGCCGTCGAGAAAATCCGCCACGACGTGATCGATGTGATCTGCCCCAGCCACGGGCCGATCATCAGGCAAGACCCCTGGAAGGTTATCCAGCAGTTTGAAAACTGGAGCAAGCCGACCTCCCAGAATAAGAAAATATTCATCCTGTATATTTCGCCGCACGGCAGCACTGAAAAAATGGCCCAGGCAGTTGCCGCCGGTGCCGTTCGCGATGGTCTTGAGGTCATCAGCTACCATATTAATCACCTCAGCTCCAATGAACTGCGCAACATGATGGAAGAAGCGGATGCCCTCATATTCGGTATTCCGACTATCAATCGCGATATTCCCAAGCCAATGTGGGATGTGCTGGCCTATCTCAGTACGGTCAAGCTCAAGACTAATCTGGCCGGTGTCTTCGGCAGCTATGGTTGGAGCGGGGAAGCCTGTAAAATGGCTGAGGAACGTTTGAAAGGACTCGGGTTCAAGCTGGTGGCTGACTCGGTTCGCACAACGTTCACGCCCAAGGCCGAAGTCCTGGAACAGTGCAGCGCGCTGGGCAGCGCCGTGGCCGAGGCTGTAGCGGCAAAATAGAATGTACTGATGTGCACAAATCGTCTGACAAAAAGAGGCCGACAAATATGCCGGCCTCTTTTTGTCAAGTATTCAGAATAATTCTATCGGCCGGTTTAAAGAATCTCGACCAGTCGGATGTCGAAGGTCAGGTCATACCCGGCCAGCGGGTGGTTGGCGTCCAGAGTGATGGTTGTGTCGGTCACTTCCGTCACCAGGACCGGCATGGGGCTGCCGTCCTGCAGGATCACTTCCATCTGCTGCCCCGGCTCCGGGTTGATGTCGGCCGGAATTTCGCTGCGCTCCAGCACTGCCACCATCTCGTCGGCTCTCTGGCCATAAGCGTCGTCAGCCGATATTGAAACTTTGACGCTCTGTCCCACTTCCAGGCCGATGACAGCTTCTTCAAATTTTGGAATAAGCTTGTTCTCCCCAATAACGAATTCCATCGGTCCGGTTGCCTGGCTGCCGCAGCCACAACCGTCTCCGCCATCATCGCCGCACTTCTCGACAAAGCCTTCTGAAGTATCGAATACGCTGCCATCTTCCAATGTGCCGGTGTAATGAACTTTGACCTTATCGCCTGTTTTTGCCTGTGCCATATAATTAAATCCTTTCTTGGTGTATTCCCGTTTTCAGCGGGAGATATTGAGAGATTCGGCAATCCTGTTGAATCGTGAAGAATCTCCAATTATTTTGACTCTTTTGTGACGCGAAGTTTCTCCGGAGATGATTTCGACGTAAGATTTAGCCACTCCGAACAGATCGGCCAGGAATTCCCGGCAGAGCTTGTTGGCAGCCCCATCCACCGGCGGCGAAGTCAGCCGGATTTTGAGAGCTTCCCCCTGAATGCCGCAGAGCTGATTCTTTGAAGCACGTGGCTGGACATGAATGCTCAGGATGACGCCGTCTTCTGTGGCGGTAATAAAGGGTAGGTCAGATTGGTTCATCACCGGTAAGCTGGCGCGCAAAGCCGTCAAGCAATCCCTTGAAACTCATTTCAAACTGGATCTTCTGGCGCCGGACCTCTTCGATGCGCGCTTTCAGATCGCCAAGCTGGCGTTCGGCATCCGCCACAATCCGCTCACCTTTAAGCTCGGCCTCCGAGACAATCAGTTCTGCCTCTTTCTTGGCATTGGATTTCATCTCTTCAATAACACGCTGGGCCGACAGCAGGGTTTCACGGAGTTCTCGCTCACGCTCGGCCATGTCCAGCGCATCGCGGCTATGGCGTGACATCTGCTCCTTCAGTTCGTTATTTTCCCGGATCAGCCCTTCCATTTCACCCGCCACGGTCTGGAGAAAGGCGTCCACATCCTCCGGATCAAGGCCTCTGAATGTTTTGACTCTGAACTGCTGCTGCTGAATATCAAGCGGTGAAATCTTCATTCGGTTCAACCCCTCATTTTGAGCGACATGCCGTTGGCCATCAAATAATGGTACGCGGTGTCAAAAAATATAATCTGAATGACATAAATAGCGGCAAATGCAACCAGTGGCGACAGATCGAGCATGCCGGTGTCCGGCATGTGCCTGCGAATACGCCGCAGCAGTGGGTCGGTAACGCGGTAGATGAAATTAACGATCGGATTGTAAGGGTCTGCATTAACCCATGAGACAACTACGCTGGCCAGCAGGACATATTTGTAGATTGTCAATAGGCCGCTGGACAGCTCTATGATCTTGGCCAGTGCCAGCAGAATGTTTCCGAAAAGGACCATCTGTTCGCTCCGTTACTTATGGATAAAATACTCCTCACTATGCATTAATCAGGATATAAAGTCAAAACAGAATGACGGGTAGGCTTGCCTTGCGGGGAGCGCTCTGTTACAATGCCGGACCTGGGTGGCAAGTGCCGCCTTTTCTATTAGCGGAGAAAATTATGCCTAATTTGCAACCATTTCTAGACGCCGCCGTTGAAGCCGCCAGAATCGCCGGATCTTATCAACGTTATCGCTTTGCAACCTCCCTGAATATTGTTCACAAAGGTGACAAAGATCTGGTTACAGAAGTTGACAAGGAATCGGAACGGCTGATTGTGGAACATCTGCGGTCACATTTTCCGGAGCACAACATTGTGGCCGAGGAAGGTCATTACCCGCAGAGCGATTCGGCTTATCGCTGGATCATCGACCCGGTGGACGGCACTACCAACTATGCCCACGGTTTTCCGTGGTTTTGCGTCTCGATCGGGCTCCAGCACGCCGGTGAGATGGTGGCCGCAGTTATTTACAATCCAATCCATGACGAGCTCTTCACCGCAACCAAGGGTGGCGGGGCTTTTCTGAATGGCCGCCGCATGGCCGTTTCCGCTAACGTTCCGCTGAAAAGCTCATTGCTCGGCACCGGATTTCCCTATGACTGCGCCATTGACCCCGCCAACAACTTTGCCAGTTTTATTGCCTTCCAGAAGGCTGCCCGGGGCATCCGCCGGGCAGGCGCTGCCGCACTGGATCTGGCCTATGTGGCTGCCGGAAGGCTGGATGGCTTTTGGGAGCTGAAGCTGAAACCTTGGGATGTGGCTGCCGGAACGCTGCTGGTGCTTGAAGCGGGCGGCAGGGTGACCACTTTCGACGGTTCCGCCTATGACGTATTCAATAACCGGATTGTGGCCAGCAACGGGCTTATACATGAAGAAATGATCGCCATGCTTGCATCTGTGGCTGCAGGAGAAATCGCATGAACAGAAAAATGACCGCTCTGCTCCTTTCTGCCTTGGTGCTCCCGGGCCTGGGCCAACTATATCTTGGTCGCAAAGTAGTCGGAGGTGTTCTGATCGTCATGGTCAATCTGATTCTTTTGCTGGCATTGTTCGTGCTGCTGCGGGGACTGTCGCCCGTAATTGCTTCACAGATTGCCGGAGGCGCCATCAGCATATCACCGTCCGAGGTCATCAAGGCGCTGGACGGTGCCAGTGGTTTTGGAAAGGGGGTCCTGGCCGCCTTTTTTGTGGTCTGGGCATTTTCATTGGCAGATATTCTCAGGTTCCGTGAAGGAAATTAAGCATGAGGATGGCTGTGTCTATATCGCCACACTGCCAGTGTATTCAAATTGACAAACAGCGTTATTCTGTGGTATAGCTGAAAAGCTTTAGTAAGAATGAAATTCGTTCGTTAAGCGGACGGAATCGGGGAGAAAATGATCGTATCTAAAATCATCGGCAGCGGATCATGCATGCCGGACCGGGTCATACCTAACAGTCATTTTGATTATCTGGTGGAAAACGCCGATGAGTGGATTTTTTCTCGCACCGGTATCCGCGAGCGCCGCTTCGCCCACGCTGATCAAGCCACTTCCGATCTGGCCACCATTGCGGCCAAAAACGCGCTGGAAGCGGCCGGGATTGACGCTTCCGAACTGGACTGCATCATCATCGGAACATCCACTCCAGACATGAGCCTTCCCTCCACCGGCTGTATAGTGCAGGAGAACATTGGTGCCAAGAATGCCTTTGCATTCGATGTCAACGCGGTCTGTTCAAGCTTTGTTTATGCGTTGGAGATTGCCGACAACTTTATCAAATGCGGCAAGTACAAAACCGTCATGGCGATTGGTGCCGACACGTACTCCAAAATCCTCGATTTCAACGACAAGAACAGCTGCCCGCTTTTCGGCGACGGCGCCGGCGCAGCCATCCTGACCAGCGGCGGTGACGAAAAAGTCGGTGTCCAGCATACCTATATGCGCAGTGACGGCAAGGGTTGGCCGCTGATTCAGGTGCCTTCCTCCGGTTCCCGCGCTCCGGTCACTGCTGAAACCATTGACGCCCGCGAGATCTATTTTCAGATGGCGGGCAAGCAGGTCTACGTTTTTGCAACCGAAGTTATTCCCGACATCATCAACAAGCTTTGCGCAAAAGCGGGTATCACCCCGGCTGATCTGGATTACATCATCCCTCATCAGGCCAATATCCGCATGATCGACTTTATCTCTAAAAAAAGCGGTTTTCCAAAAGAACGCTTCCTGCTAAATCTTGACCGCTGCGGCAATACCTCGGCAGCCTCGGTTGCCCTGGTGCTGGATGAAAACCTGCGCAACGGAACGATCAAGCCGGGACATCTGGTCCTGACGATGGGTTTTGGCGGCGGACTGACCTGGGGCGGACTCCTAATCAGGTTTTAGCCCGCCGATCCCTTCTCCGGCCTGAAAGGTTTTCAAGCCGTTTGCTTCAAACAATGCCCGCAGCATCCGCTGCGGGCATTTCTGTTTCCAGCCGTCATGGAAAGTATCTGCTGCCAGCAGAATCCCGCCCGGCGCCAGCAGGCTGGCCAGATTGCCCGCCACCAGCTTCAGCTCTGGCAACTGGTTGACAATCGGGCCTCCCAGCAGACCGTTGCAGAGGATCAGATCAAATGGTTCCGAAGATGGTATCCTTCTCAAATTGACGCAGCTGAAGCGGATGTTCGAGTCGTATCCCCGTTCAAACAGCCGTGCAGTCTCCGCCCTAAAGCGCGCCTCGCGCTGACGGTCACACGGAAAGCAGCAATGCGCGGCAGCCCAGACCTCCAGCGGCTCGATGGTCCACCCCTCCATTCGCAGCAATTCAGCATCAAATCCAATTTGATCAAAAAGATTCGCCAAGCCGTAACTATCCTCGCCGGTTCCACAAGCGGCATCGAGGCAGCGCAGCCGCGACCTGTATCGTCCCGTAAACCTGTCGCGGATGTACGCCAGCTGCTTTGGATAGCGGCCAAAACCACCGTAAAAGCGGCTCGGGAGGAAGGATGCGAACAGAAACCCGGTCAACAGCTCCCGGTTGGTTATCAGACGTTCCAGCAGATAAGCAGGATTGACCCGCAACTGCAAGTGTGGCGGCAGCTCAACAAAAACATCGGCCCAGCTCAGTGAATTGTGAAAAACTGCACTTGAGAGGATCGGGGAATAACGCAGTGCGGCGCGGTAAAGCCGGTTGAAAGCCTGCTCGATTTGCTCCATCGGCAGATAAAGCTCGCTTTGCCTGCGGATTTCCGGTGTGACGAACGAACCCGGTGCGATGAAGGGCGTCGGGCAGGTGCTGCAGTAGCTGTCGAAATTTTTTTGCAGGCGGAGGATTGCTGATTCGAAACGGCTGGCATCGATGTGATCCGCCAGCAGCTTGCTAAGGTTTGCCGATGCATCCCCGGCATCCAGGGATGGCGACAGGGAGAACATCAAAAACTGCGGATCGGATTGTAGAGCGTATCCCGTTCCACTGGAGTTTTTCCGGCTTTTCTGATTAGGCGGATGATCCCATCTTTGGTCAGGGATTGCGGGCTCTGGGCGCCTGCGTCGTGGCCAATCTTTTCCTCAACAACTGTGCCGTCCAGGTCGTTGACCCCGAAAGCCAGTGAAACCTGGGCGATTTTTTCCCCCAGCATGACCCAGTAGGCTTTGATGTGATCAAAGTTGTCCAGGAAAATACGGGCGATTGCCAGCGTCTTCAGATCATCCAGGCCGGAGGTGCCCTTGATATCAAGCTTCAGGTCGGAATTTTCCGGCTGGAAGGCCAGCGGGATGAAAGCCTGGAAACCGCCGGTCTCGTCCTGCAAATTTCGCAGCATCTCCATGTGTGCCACGCGGTCGGCAGGAGTTTCCAGGTGGCCGTATAGCATGGTGGCGTTGGTTTTCAGGCCAGACAGATGAGCCAGACGAATGATTTCCAGCCAGTGCGCCCCGGAAATTTTCTCCGGACAGATCTTCTGTCGGACCTCCTCCACCAGTATCTCGGCTCCGCCACCCGGCATCGATCCCAGTCCGGCCGCTTTCAGGCGCAGCAGGATCTGCTCAATTGAAAGCCCCGAAATACGCGAAAAGTATTCGATCTCGACCGCAGTGAAAGCCTTGATATGCAGAGCAGGCGCCGCCTGGCGGATGGCGGCCAGTGCCTCTTCGTAGAACTCGAAAGCCAGGTCAGGATGCAGTCCGCCGACCATATGGACCTCGGTAGCCCCTTCCGTTTCAGCTTCCACGGCCCTGCGACAGATTTCATTTAGCGCCAGCGTATAGGCACCCTCATCCCCGGCAGTGCGGGAGAAGGCGCAGAAAGCGCAGCGATTAACGCAGATATTGGTCGGGTTGATATGGCGGTTGACGTTGAAGTAGACCTTGCGGCCGTTTTTGCGTTCGTTGGCCAGGGCGGCCAGTTCACCGATGGCCAGCAGATCATTGGAAGCGAACAGAAACAGCGCCTCGTCAGCGGAAATACGCTGACCGGCGCGGACTTTTGCGGATATGGTTTCGAAGGTTGTCATGGGGTGGAGTCTACGAAAAACGGGCGGTGAGTGCAAGCGGAAAGCTCACTATTACCTCACCATCCCAACCGCCATCTTGATCGCCGCCAGCAGGCTCTTTTCCGAGGCCTTTCCCGTGCCGGCCAGATTGTAGGCGGTGCCGTGATCGACCGAGGTGCGGATGATCGGCAATCCCAGTGTGATGTTGACGCCGTCATCGAAGTGCAGCATCTTGAGCGGGATCAGCCCCTGGTCGTGGTACATGGCCACCACGCCGTCATAGGCGCCCTGCTGGGCGAAGTGGAAGAGGGTGTCGGCCGAGTGGGGCCCCTCGGCGTTTATTCCTTCAGTGCGAGCCTGCTCTATGGCGGGAGTGATAATCTCCCGCTCCTCATTGCCGAACTTGCCACTCTCTCCGCAATGGGGGTTAAGCGCCAGCACCGCCAGTTTCGGGTTCGATTTCCCCGTCAGTCGCCTGACTCCTTCAGAAGTAATGCGGATCGTTTTCAAAACCTGATCAAAGGTCACCAGTCGGGGAACATCCGCCAGTGCTTCATGGATCGTCACCAGGCTGACCCGCAGCACATCTCCCGCCAGCATCATCACAAAATCATCCGTTCCGCACAGTTCGGCCAATAACTCGGTATGGCCGGGGTAATCATGGCCGGCGCGATGCATGGCCTCCTTGCTGATCGGGGCAGTCGCCATGGCGGCTACCCGGCCGTCCTGACAGAATCTGGCGGCAGTGCAGATGTAACGGAAAACCGCATCTCCGGCCGCAACTCCCGGCTGGCCGTATTGCTGATCAAATTCTGACAGTTGGGACAGCACCAGCAGAGCGACGGCTTCAGGAGGCGCTGAAGCGGCTTCCTCTGGCTCGGATATCTCATGGATTTCGAGTTTTGATTCGCAGAGTGCCAACGCTCGTTCCATGGCCAGTTTGTCGCCGATTACGAATGGTCGGCAGATATTGGAAATTTGTGGTGACTGCAGCGCTTTGATGATGATTTCGGGGCCGACTCCGCAGGGGTCACCCATGGTAATGGCAATCAGGGGCAGGTTTGTTATGGGCATCAGCTTTCCTTGAGTTCAGCCACCGCCAGGGTGACGTTTTCGGATTTAACTTTTTTCAGCAGCAGCCGGTTGCCGCCTGAAGCCAGGATAGCGGCCGGTTCAGCCACTCCGGCGCTCCCGACGGCTGCCAGCGCATACGCCGATGGCGGCGATGGAAACCGGACTTGGTTCAGTTCCTCGCTGTCGTAGCAACGGAAGCGTGCGCCGAGGCGCCCGGCATATTCCAGCAGTCCGGTTTCATTGCTTTTTGCGGCGGCCGAGGCGATGCAGCAGACGCTTTTTGCTGAAAGGAAGATGCGCTTGAGATGGCTGCTGACAAATGCTTCGATCTCATCCGCCGGGGTGCCGCGGTTGCAGCCAATCCCCAATACGAGGTTGCGGGGACGCAGGATCAGCAGATTGGCCGGGAGTGTTTGCGGGGGGAGGTAGCGGTTGGTAACGAACAGGTAGCCTCGGGCCTGGCTGCGAACCGCTTCGGCGAAGGTGTCATAATATGATGCTTTGCAGCGGCCATGCAGCCAGCAGCGTGTCGTTCCGCTAGGATCGACAATCGCGATCTCTTCTTCATCCAGCAGCAGGGTATTGAGCTGCTTGACCTGCGAGATGTCATCAATCAGCCAACCCTGTTCTTTGGCCAGCATGTCGAAGGAGGGGAGGTGGTTGACATCGGTGGCGGTGGTGACCACCGGCCGTGAGCCGCAAATAAAAGCGCAACGTTCGGCCAGTTCGTTGGCTCCCCCCAGATGCCCGGAGAGAAGCGAAATTGCAAATGTGCCGCAATCATCCATTACCACTACGGCCGGGTCAGTCTCCTTGGATTCCAGTAACGGGGCGATCATGCGCACCACAATACCGGCGGCCATGATGAAGACGAAGCCGTCATATTTTTTCCAGAGATCGGCGATCGTGCTCTTCAGTTCGGCCGGTTCGAAGCAGACCCGTACACTGCCGGCCTGCCCGGCATAGCGGCCGGAAACGTAAAGTTCCGTGCCGGTCATGCTTTCCCGCAGCTTCTGCCCCAGCCGGGCGCCGTTACGGGTTATGGCGATGACCGCGGTACGCATCTCAGACCACAACGCTTTCCCGATAGCCGTGCGAAAAACCATCGTCGTAAAGCAGTGATTTGGCTTTTAGCCCTTCGCGGCGGGCCGCCAGCACATCGCCGACGATGATCAGCGCCTGGCGGTCGATGCCGGCCTTGCGTACTTTTTCGGCAATGTCAGCCAGAGTGCCCTGGATGATCTGCTCGTCTTCCCAGGAGGCCCGGCAGACAATCGCGGCAGCGGTGTCACTCGTATATGCACCCTGCAGCAGTTGATCGACGACTTTTTCGATCATCCCGACCGAAAGATAAATCACCAGGGTTGCTCCTATCCGGGCGATTTCGTTCAGTCGTTCCTTCTCCGGCACCGGTGTACGCCCCTCAACACGGGTAAAGATGACGGTCTGGGAGAGTTCCGGCAGGGTCAATTCCTGCTTGAGGGCGGCGGCTGCTGCAAAGGCGCTGGTTACACCCGGCACAACCTGGTATTCGATCCCCAGGCGGTCAAGCGCCTCCATCTGTTCCTGAATGGCTCCGTAGATGCAGGGGTCGCCGGTGTGCAGCCGGACGACGCTCCGCTCCGAGGCGATGGCATCCATCATGACCGTGATGACTTCGGTCAAGGTCATGCCGGCTGAATCGTAGACATCGGCCTTGGTTGCGTAGCGGCGGACCAGTTCTCGATCCACCAGGCTGCCGGCAAAGATAACTACGTCGGCGTGCCGCAACTGGCGCGCTCCGCGAACGGTTATAAGGTCGGCGGCGCCGGGTCCGGCACCGACAAATGATACTATGGCGGCCATTAAACTCTCCATCCCTTTTGTAAATTCAGCAGGTTCCACTGTTCTTGTAGTCTGAATCAGGCGGCATGTCAAGGTAGAGCACTCTTCCGGCTTCTATGGCATGACATAATAAAATCTTCAGATGGATTGTCCGAAAAAAAAGATTTTTGTCGAGTCTGTTTCTGCAAGTTGCAGGCAGGGAGTGCCCTTTGGTCTGATAAAAAAATCTTTTGTATCAGATTGTTATGGGCTAGGAGTCGGCCGGAGGGTTGACAATAAGTAGTTGGTGTACATATAATGCCTATGTCAAATAATATGTTAACCAAATAATTTGTACTGCAAATAATACCCAGCGCAACGACCTTGCACTTGACCCCCACTGAATCATAACGGTACCGGGGAGCGGTCTCTTCTGCGGTAATCCTGGCATTTGATGTCCGGAATCTGCAACCAGAGCGTCACGCTTTTCGAAAAATTACCGTCGGTCGTTCCAGAAGCGGATTCATCAAGAAGGATGAGTCCGGCTGTTTCCAAAGCCGGTAACCGGTTATGGGAATTACCGTGTCTGGCAGACCGGTTTGGATGCGGGGTGCGATGCATGTTGAAGATTTTTATTTGCCTTGAACAGGCATGATTGAAAGGAACCTTGATGAATACATTTTGCCGGATACTTTTTCTAACCATGCTGGCGGTTGCCGCCAGCGGCTTTGCCTGGGGAGCGGAACAGCCAGACCGCTGCCGCGAGGCTGGCGCGCCGGGTTCCGGTCAGTCGCCGTCTGCGGGTGATGAATTGATCCGACAGGGGGATCAGCATCTCCTGGCGCGTGAATATGATCAGGCCATCGCTTCCTATCAGGCCTCGCTCAAGGAGCATCCCGGACGGATTGAATCCCTGCAGAAGCTGGGTGATGCCCAGATGGCCGCCGGACAGGACGAACAGGCGGCGGATACTTACCGGAAACTGATCGGCATCGATGGTGGCAAGAGTGACATCCGTTACACGCTCGGGGTTTTATACGAGCGGCAGGGAATGCTGGATGAAGCGGAAGATCAATTCAGGCAGTCTGTCAGGCTGGGTGCCAAAAACGGCGACGCCCGCAGGCATCTGGCGGATATCTACACTCTGGACGGAGACTTTACGCAGGCTATCCTTGAATATCGGGAACTGCTGACAATCTACAGTGATAACCCGCTGCTGCATTTCAAGCTGGCGAGGGCCTTTGAGAGGGATAAAAAATATCAGGAGGCCATAAAGGAATATCTGGAAGCGATCAAACTAGCGCCGGATAACCTGGAGGCGCACAAGGAGTTAGCGGCCCTTTACACAAAAAAAGGGAATGGGAACGAGGCCATCAAACATTACCGGACCGTGCTCCGGCTGAACAAGGATGATGTTTCCGCCAGGAACGCGCTGATTTCCATATACGTAAAAATGAGGAAGCATGATGAGCTGTTTGCTCTTCTGAAAGAAGGGGTCTCACTTTATCCCGACGATCCCAACAGCCACTTTCGGCTGGGACTGATGCATGAATTCAGGAAGGAGTATGACGATTCGATCAGTGAATACCAGAGAGCGCTGGCATTGAAGGCTGATTTTGCAAAGGCGCTGAAAGGGATCGGCAAGGTGTGCATCAAAACCGGCAAACTTGCAGATGCGCGTAAATATCTGGAAGCCGCTAAAAAGGCTGATCCGAAGCTTCTGGAAACCAGAGAGTTGCTGAACGACCTGGTGAAGGTTGAGCGAAAGGCGCAAGCAAGAAAAACCAAAAAAAAATCCTGCCGTGTTTACAAAAAAAAAAGCGCCAAAGGCAAGCACGTAAAAAAGGCTAAAAAGAGCAGCAAAAAGAAATCGCTAAAAAAGAAAGTGAAAAAGAGGAGCAGCAGCAAGCGCAAAAAAAACAAAAAGCGCGCTTACAGAAAATGAAACAGGTTTAAAAGGAGAGTTGATGACTATTTACACGAAAAAGCAGCAAAAGATTGCCGAACAGATTGATAACAGCAACAATATTTCACATTGGAAGGATTGGAAGTGGCAACTGCGCCACTCCATTAATGATATAGATACCTTCGAGCGCCTGCTCGGAATCAGGTTTCCCGATGGGGAGAAGGAGCGGCTCGATGAAACCATCGCCAAGTTTCCGCTCTCCATCACACCCTACTACCTGTCGCTGATCGACCGTGCCAATTATGCCGATGATCCGGTTTTCAGGCAGTCCTTCCCGTCTCCCGAAGAGCTGGATGTGAGCGCCTGTGATCACGCCGACCCGCTGCATGAGGACGCCGACAGCCCGGCGCCCGGAATTACCCACCGTTATCCGGACCGGGTGCTTTTCCATATCAGCAACATCTGCTCCATGTACTGCCGGCACTGCACGCGCAAACGGAAGGTTGGCGACAAAGATTCCATCCCGAGCCGCGACGAGATCAACCAGGGATTGGAATACATCCGGAATACACCGGTTGTGCGTGATGTGCTGCTGTCGGGTGGAGATCCGCTGATGCTTTCCGACGAATATCTGGACTGGATTCTCGGTGAACTGAGCGCCATCCAGCATGTGCAGGTGATCCGGATCGGCAGCCGCATGCCGGTCGTGCTTCCATACCGGATTACAGACAACCTGATCAACGTCCTGAAAAAATATCACCCGGTTTGGCTCAACACCCACTTCAACCACCCGCGGGAGGTGACCGCTTCGGCCAGGGAAGCGCTATCCAGGCTGGCCAACGCCGGCATTCCTCTGGGTAACCAGACCGTTCTGCTGGCCGGGGTGAATGACTGCCCGATGATTATCAAAACTCTGGTGCAGCGGATGGTGGAGAATCGGGTCCGTCCATATTATCTGTACCAGTGTGACCTGTCGGAAGGATTGTCCCACTTCCGCACCCCGGTCGGGAAGGGGGTCGAGATTATGGAAAGCCTGATCGGGCATACCAGCGGCTTTGCCATCCCGACTTACGTCATCGATGCGCCCGGAGGTGGCGGCAAGATTCCGGTCATGCCGAACTACCTGATTACACTGGCCACAAACAAGGTGGTGCTGCGCAACTACGAAGGGGTTATCACCACCTATCA
Organism: Geobacter sp.; assembly: GCA_009684515.1. Lineage (GTDB taxonomy): Bacteria > Desulfobacterota > Desulfuromonadia > Geobacterales > Pseudopelobacteraceae > JACRCG01. The sequence continues at coordinate 115,638 of WKKS01000004.1, read as the reverse complement.
GGAGCCGGATAACTACAAGCCGATCTTCTGCGACCGTAATTGTGCCGATTGCAAGCTGGAACTCAATCTGGAAGGGACGGAGGAGTATGCGGCAACCGGCATCGAAAGGTTGTTGTCGGACTTCGACGATGCCATCTCGCTGACACCGGAGGACAACGACCGGATGAAAAGGAGGGCTGAACAATGATCGATGTCATTGAAAGCGCCGGACAATCCATTATCCAGCATGGCCCCGCCAATGATCGGGTTTATCTGATGAAACTGCACCCCGGGGATGCTCAAGGCATCGTTGAAGAATTGGATCTACGCGCCTCCTCCGGCGGGTATTCCAAAGTGTTCGCAAAAGTACCGGCGTGGAGTGCGGAGCGCTTTCTGGAGGCTGGTTACCGGCAGGAGGCTGCAATTCCCAGGTTCTTTCCAGATGGTGCCGGGGCCTGTTTCATGGGGAAGTATTTCACCAGCGAGCGGCGTTTGGAACAGAAACCACAGCTCGTGCAGGAAGTTCTGGATATAGCGGGCGCGCAGGGGCCAATCCGCCCGCCAGCACCGTTTCCGAATGGTTTCAGCGCGCGGGTCGCCGTGGAAGAGGACGCGGTCGAGATGGCGGAACTCTACAGCAAGGTCTTCGCCACCTATCCATTTCCGATTAATGATCCAGGCTTTCTCCGCAGAGCCATGAATGGCAGCACCATCTTTTTCGGCGTCTGGAAGGATGGGAAAATAATCGCTCTTTCTTCCGCTGAAATGGACCCGTCATCTCGTTCGGTGGAGATGACCGATTTTGCGACCCTGCCGGAATATCGCGGCCACGGCCTGGCGCTCAACCTGCTGCAACAGATGGAGGAAACAGTCTACTCTCTGGGAATCCGCTCTCTGTTCACGATTGCCAGAGCTTATTCGTTCGGAATGAACATCACCTTTGCCAGGGACGGCTACCGCTTTGGCGGCACCCTTACCAACAACACCAACATTTCGGGCAGCCTGGAAAGCATGAATGTCTGGTACAAAACGCTGGCCTGATTGAATCAATGCCGTTTGGCGGGGAGGAACTGCAATGACAATAAATCCGGAAATACTGCTCTATGCGGGCGGCTTCCTGGCGGGGAGCGCCATCATCGGTCTTGCCATGGAACGGTTCGTTCTGCATCGTTTTGAAGCCCTGACGCGCCATACCCCATGGGAAGGTGACGAAATCATCATCAACTCGCTCAAGGGGCTGACCTTTTACTCATGCCTTCTGGCCGGGATCTACGGGGCTGTACTGCAGCTTCCACTGGACGGCCGGACGCATGACATCGCCGGAAAGGCGCTGTTTGTAGCCTTCATCATGCTGGCAACGGTTCTTACGATGCGTCTGGCGTCCGGTTTTGTTGCGCATTACGCCAGAAAAGCGGTGCTCCCCTCCACGTCGATTTTTACCAATTTGGCAAAAACGATCGTATTTTCGGTTGGCTTGCTGATTATTTTGCAATCCCTCGGCATCTCCATTACGCCGATCCTGACCACGCTCGGAGTTGGCGGGATTGCCGTAGCGCTGGCATTGCAGGATACGCTCTCGAATATCTTCTCCGGTCTGCAAATCATCGCCACGAGGCAGATCCGGCAGGGAGATTATATCCGGCTGGGGGGCGGCGAGGAAGGTTATGTCACCGACATTACCTGGCGCAACACTCTGGTCCGTGCTCTGGCCAACAATCTGGTGCTGATACCCAATTCCAAGCTGGCCGGCGCTATCGTCACCAATTTCCAGCTCCCGGATACGGATATGGGGGTGCTGGTTCAGGTCGGTGTCAGCTATGACAGTGATCTGGAAAAGGTTGAGAAGGTCACTACTGAAGTCGCATCCGGATTGCTGGGGGAGGTTCAGGGGTGCGTGGATGGTTTTGAACCATTTATCCGTTATCACACCTTTGCCGACTTCAGTATCAACTTCACCGTGATTCTGCGCTGCCAGGAGTTTGTTGACCAATATCTGATCAAACATGAATTTGTGAAACGGCTTCATCGTCGTTATCGTGACGAAGGGATTGAAATTCCATATCCGATCCAGACCGTCCATCTGAAGGGACAGCCGGTTGTAGCTTGATAATTTAAAAGAATCGAGGAAACATGCTGGATTTTGTCCGTTCCACAACATTGCTGTTCATGCTGCTGAATCCTTTCCTGTTGGTAGTGTACATGATCGACGTATTTGACAAGCTGCCGATCCCTACCTTTCGCAGCGTGATCCTGCGAGCCGGACTTATAAGCATCATCGTATTTTCGGCAGCTGCCGTGCTTGGGGATGTCCTGTTCAGGGAACTGCTGCAGGCGGAATTCGCCTCGTTTCAGGTGTTTGGCGGTGTTGTCTTTCTGTTGATCGCCCTCCGTTTCGTGTTTGACGGCAACGCCGCCATCAAAGGGCTGCGGGGCGAATCCAGGCACATTGCCGGCTCGATCGCCATGCCGCTCATGATCGGCCCAGGCACGATCGGAGCCAGCATTGTGGTTGGAAAACGCCTCAGCCATCTAAATGCGATCCTTTCCATCTCACTGGCGGTGCTGGCCAGTGTCAGCCTGATTATACTTCTGAAGTATATCCATGATTACACAAAGGCCCGCAACGAAGAGCTTATCCAGCGTTATATCGACGTCGCCGGGCGGGTTACGGCCCTGGTTGTCGGGACATTCGCAATCGAGATGATCATGCGCGGCCTGGCGGTCTGGGCGGAATCAATTGCTAAAGGGTGAGGTTGGTCAGAGCGCGAAACGGGAAGTGCGACACACTCAGCCCGGGTTTATATATAAAATCCCTGTTGCCAGCGGCGGCGAAACCATCTATCCTTGGCGGCGGTAATGATCCAAATCAGATTCGGAGGTTCACAAAAATGAAGCGCATCATAAAACTGGCAGTAACCGGGATTCTGGCTGCTTTGATAGCCGTGCCTGCCTATGCTGCCAAAGAAGCCAAAAAGAACGGCACAAAAACGATTACAACCGCTTCCGGCCTGAAGTACACGGACGTCGTAGTAGGCAAAGGCGCTTCTCCGGTGGCCGGCAAGCAGGTCAAGGTGCATTACACCGGTACGCTTGAAAACGGCAAAAAGTTCGACAGTTCGGTTGACCGCAACGAGCCGTTCTCGTTTGTAATCGGCGTAGGCCAGGTTATTGCCGGTTGGGACGAAGGGGTCATGACGATGAAGGTTGGCGGCAAGCGCAAACTGATCATCCCTTCCAAGCTCGGTTACGGCGCCGCGGGGGCAGGCGGAGTAATCCCCCCCAACGCTACCCTGCTGTTTGATGTGGAACTGCTTGACGTCTCGAAATAGTTGATTCCCGTATTCGCTTCACCAGACAGCCCGCCTGCGCGGGCTGTTTTTATTTAGCACTGGAGAAAATGCATGACAAATCTGATTTCTGCTGAAGGTCTGAAAAAAATCTGCGACGAGTATGATTATCTCTGGAAAGTGGAGCGCCCCAAGGTTGTCCAGGGTGTGTCGGACGCCGCCGCCGAAGGAGACCGATCGGAAAATGCCGAATACATTTACGGCAAAAAGCGGCTGCGCGAGATTGACCGGAAGCTGAAACATCTCGGCTCCCGCCTGAAAGTTCTTAAAGTAGCTGCTCCTCCCGCCAATCCGACCATGGTTTCCTTCGGTTGCTGGGTGACTTATGAGGAAGAAGACGGAACGGAGCGCTGTTATCAGCTGGTCGGGCCGGATGAGATCGATGTCAGCATCGGCAGAATCAGTCTCGACTCGCCGGTAGGACAGGCGCTCTTGCACAAAAGACTGGATGATGAAGTAACAGTGCGCAAACCGGGGGGCGAGATGGTCGTCTGTATCACCGGCATCAGCGCAACAAGGCCAGCGGTGTAATTATTCATTTGATACTGCACTGAAATTAGATATTGCTTATTATAGAGTATACACAATATAATCCTCCCCACTCCCTGTTCAGATCATCAACTCTACATATTGAGTACAAATTCATTTCAGGAGATATCCAATGGCTATCGCGGTAATGTTTGATGACAACAAAGTGGATTATGCCCCCAAAACGTATTTTGACCTGTTGCTTGACACAGGCTGCATTGTTGCCTTCAAGCGTTCCGATGACGAATGGGTCGATATTTACTCCGGACCGGTACGGAAGAAGGGGACTCAAAATAAATACCAGGGTCCGGAGCGAAGAGAACGGATTCAATTGTTCGGTCACAAAATAACAAACAATTAAAAATGGGCAGTGTATAACGCCCTATGCAGATACTCTTAGAATCAAAAGGCGGTCGATATGCCTTGTTGTTGCTGAAATAATCACTGCATTTTCCTCAACAGTTCCAACTGTTCGCTGATGCCTCCAGGACATTCGTAACCGGCCTGCTCCAATAGCGGCGGCACCGCCTTTTCCGGCGAAACGCGTGGGTAGTCGTGCTCGCTCAGCAGATGTATCAGCCGCATGGTGCGGAAGGCATCGAACCAGCCGTGAAAAGCCGTCAGCAATCTTGTCTCGTCCTGATTGTGTGTTTTGAGTCCATCCCAGGATTCCCCGAATCCGGCCTGTTCCAGGAAGTTGTGCAGAACCGGCGAGATCCCCATGGATCTTTCCAGCAAAAAACTTCCCTCCGCATCCAGGTTGCCGGTTACACATGCCAACCATTCCCCCAGGATGGAAAAAACGACCGGTTGATAAAACAGCAGCCGGTTTTCACCTTCGATCAGCATATCTCCCACCGCGCGCCCGGTTCCAAACGGGACTCTTTGTGACGAACGGGGCGACGGATGGACTACGGTTCCTTTAAGGTCGGCTACACCGGACGTTTTGTGCAGCTGCTGCAGAAAGTAGAAATCCTCACCCGCCATGCGGCGATTCATCCCGCCCCCCGCCACATAAGCCGAGGCCCGACAGGCCATGGCACTTCCCACCGAATGAAAAGCATAGGGTGACACGGCCAGTTCCAACCCGAGGACGTAAATCCTTAAAAACAGTTCGTAGCGGTCAATAAACTTCTGGCCCTCCGGGTCAGCTGCCGGGCGGTGCCGGTAGGAAATGCTGGCGCCACCCTGAGGTGAGGTTGAAAAATGTGACTGAATCGCCTGCAGGTAATCCGGCTGAACCAGCGTGTCGGCATCCAGGCAGACCAGCAACGGGTCGGATTTGACGTAATCCAGATGCGGCAGAGCCAGGTCCAGTCCGATCTTGCGCGCCAGTCCGACTCCCTGTCTGTGCGGCAGTTCGGTTTCGGGCGAGGCGGCATCAATCCAGCACAGATTTTCCAGTCCGTACTTATGCTGCCATTCCGGAAGTGTCTCCAGCGTAGTCCGGTTGTCGCTCTTTTCCGCGTCAGAGGCATCGCCGCGCTGGTTGACCACCACCAGGATCATAAACCGCTCCAGCAACTCCGGCGGGTTTCCGGCCAGAGATTGCAGGGTTTGCCGCAGATTGGTGAATTCGGCCAGCGAAGGAATCACAACAGCGCCTGCAAAAAGGCGCTTTGGCGGTTGAAGAATTTGCCAGGGATCGGAAACGGCGCGTTTGGCGAGATAGGTTGAAATATTTGAAGGGAGGATTTTTTCAGCCACGGGCGCTGCGACTCATCAGTTACCCCAGCGTTTGTAAAGGTCGTTGGCGACCCCCAACTGGTCGAGCAACTTGCCGACTACGAAATCTACCATATCCAGCACCGAGTCGGGACGGGTGTAAAAACCGGGCATGGCCGGAATTATCTGTGCGCCGGAGCGGGAGAGCTTGAGCATGTTTTCGAGATGAATGTCTGAAAGCGGGGTTTCGCGGGGGACCAGCAGCAGCGGGCGGCGTTCCTTGAGCATGACGTCAGCGCTGCGCTCGATCAGGTTGCCGGAGATGCCGCAGGCGATGCGCGCCAGAGTTCCCATGCTGCAGGGGCAGATTATCATCGCATCCGGCGCCGAGGAGCCGCTGGCGGCGCTGCAGAACAGGTCGTCAGGGTGCGCCAGCTGTATTCCGGAATCCACCTCGAGGTGCAGATATAGTCGCTGTAGCGCCTTGTCCAGATCGCCTGACAGGTCCAGGCCGGTTTCTTCGAGACAGACGGCGGTTCCGCTACAGCTGACGCTGAAGGTTACCCGGAATCCGTTCAGGCAGAGCTGTTCCAACAGGCGCAGGCCGTAGACCGAACCGGATGCGCCGGTCATTGCAACGAAGATCTTCTTCTCTTCCATAGCTTACCTCGTCAGTACTTCAGCGGCCGTGAACAGAAAAATAGCGACGCTGATGTATCCGTTCATGTTGAAAAAAGCGGCATCCAGCTTCTCCAGATCGCCGTCCCTGAGCAGCCAGTGTTCGTACATCAGCATGCCGGCCACCACCAGAATGCCGATCATGAACATGCTTCCCAGGTGCATGATCGAGAATAGCCCGAGCAGCAGCCCAAGCATCACCAGATGGAACATCCGGGCGGTCCAGAGCGACCCCTCGACCCCCAGCAGAACCGGAATGGAGTGCAGGCCGGCGCTTTTGTCGAACTCCCGGTCCTGCAGTGCATAAAGAATATCAAAACCGGCCACCCAGAACAGTACGATTGCCCCCAGGACCAGGGCTGGCGCATCAATCTGCCCGCGAATGGCGACCCAGGCGCCGATCGGGGCCGCCGCCAGGCAGATGCCCAATACCACGTGAGCCAGTGCGGTGAAGCGTTTGCAGTATGAATAGAGTACCAGAAAGAACAGGGCGATTGGTGACAGCTTGAGGCAGAGCGGGTTGAGCGTGGCCGCCGACAGCAGCATCAGCGCTGTTGAGAGGACGATGAACAGCATCGTCAGGCCGCTGCCGATCAGGCCGGCCGGTATGGCCCGCCCGGCGGTGCGCGGATTGCGCGCGTCGATCCGGGCATCGATCAGGCGGTTCATGGACATGGCGGCCGTGCGGGCCCCGACCATCGCCAGAACAATCCAGAACAGCTGGCTGGCGGACGGCAAACCGCCTGCGGCCAGCAAAGCCCCGGTCAATGCGAACGGCAGCGCAAAAACGGTATGTGAAAACTTGATCATTTCCAGAAAAATGCGGATCTTTGGCAAGTAGCCTGCTTCGGTCATTTAATACTCCTGCTGGTTTCGAACATTCTGCATTTGCAGCTATTGAAAAACGCTCCTGATAATCGCGGCTACCCGGTCCAGTTCGTTGTCGATCCGGGTAAGATCGAACATTCCGGGATAATGGTCATAGGGATAATGCTTGTAGAGCGTGGCGATCCGTTCGTCCTGATTATATGCGTAAGATGAGCGCATTTCAAAATTATGCGGCGACAACTGCACGACAGTTTGCCCTGAGTGGCGCACAATTTCAATCCGTAACTGGGTGTAGTATTTCCGGCCGCCGGCCGGCATGCCGAAACTGGTGTCGGTGAAGAAATTGTAGGGGGCGGTTATCAAAACCGATCCGGAGCTTCCCTCATCCAGAATCCGGCTCTTCCAGTCGTCCTCCACCAGCCTGCGGATTTTGCGCATGGCATCGGCCGGCTCGGATTTTATCACAATCGTCCGGGTTGCGATCGGCACCGCTTCGGTCCGCATATGATAACAACCCGCCAGAAACAGCAGAATTAAAATGCAAAAGCATGCCCGAAAACTACTCAAGTCCATACTCCCGCCAGCGCCGCTCAATCTGTCTGACAACGTCGTTATTCATGGTCGCCCGCTTTCGCGACGACCTGCAGCCGGTCGCGTCAAACGCCATCCGTCCGGTAGCTGCATCCTGAACGAGGTCATGTTGAGATTCCAGCAGATTGATGCATTTCCAGGCCGCCAGGGACAGCTTCGTAGATTCATGTGCGGCATCCACAAAGATCAGGATTCGTGAAGCGGCAAACCAGGGCAGTTGCCACAACTGTGCCGTGATGTCCCGTACCATGCCGGAATGCGGGTTTTCAAGGGAAATTATAGCGCTTTGATGGAAGACCCATTCAAATGGGAAGTGAATATCGGCCACTGCTGGAAACAGTTTCCGAAGAAAAGAGAGCAGCAGGCGCTCCCAGGCGACCGCCATCCAGCAATCCTCCATCGGCGGCGGTCCGACCACGGTTGCCGGGATGATGGCGTCCGGACGGTGGCGAATGGCCGTCACCCTCATCAGTGCCGCCGGTGCCGCAGCGGAATAATAGCCGGTATGGTTGCCGAAAGGTCCTTCCGTGACCTTTTCGCCCGGATGGACATACCCTTCGATAATAACTTCGGCTCCGGTTGGAACCTGAAGCGGAATGGTGCTGCAGGGAACAGTCTGAACTGCCGAGTCACGCAAAAAGCCGGCAAAGGTCACTTCATCCAGTATTCCGGGTAGCGGGAGCATGGCGCTGAAGAGCATGGCCGGGTCGCCCCCCAATGCTATTGCCACTGGCATCGGCTTTCCCTGGCGCTGGAATATTTCAGCTTGCCGCGCGGCTCCGCTTCCCGTTTTCCACTGGATCGCCAATTCTCTTGGACCTCTGACCTGCAGCCGGTATAAGCCGCAGTTGGGAGTAGTGCCATCCGGCTCAGTCGTAAAGACCTGCGGCAGGGTGACGTAACGCTGGCAACCGGCCGCCGAACCATCTTCCGGCCAGCTCTGCAAAAAAGGGAAAATTGAGAGATCCGGCTGCCCGGAGGTGATCAGTTCTGGTTCAGGCAGAGTGGAGCGGATCGGGGCAAACCTGGAAAATTCCGGCAGGGCTGCCAGCTGGCGATCCAGGTTGGCAAAGTCGAGCGTCGGTAGCCGGTCAAGAAGTTCGCTCAGGCGCCACTGCAGTTCATCAACATGGTTTATGCCAAGCGCCAGGCAGACCCGCCTGGTGGAGCCGAACAGGTTGGTGGCAACCGGAAAGCGGCATCCTGCGGGGTGCTTGAACAGCAACGCCTTGCCACCTTCGGGCAGTTTGCAGACCCGGTCTGTGACGGCGGCAATCTCTAGAACAGGATCAACCGGAACGGTTATGCGGGCGAGTTGATCCTGCTCTTCCAGCAGGGAGATGTATTTTTTCAGGTTCATAATCGACATATATTCCACAACAGTTGGCGGTCCGGTTCAGCCCTGAGTCGGCCGTTTTTGGAAACCATTCCGGATCAAACCTCAAATTTGAAGCGCCTATTATTAACCATCCGGGCAATTGTTACAATCACGTAAATGTTTATGGAGCTGATTGCAATGATGGCAATCAGGTTTATAGTTGATTACAAAGCAGTGCTTAACGGAGAAAGATGTCTGTTATCTGATAACAGCTATTCAGGTGGGAGGTTTTTATGATTTTGTATGTTGTGCGGCATGCCGAAGCGGTGCAAGGCAGGGAAAACCTGCAGGACGAGTGGCGGCATCTGACTGAAAAGGGGCGCTCTTCTGCTGAAAAAATGAGCTGTAGAGTGGCCAAGTCCGGCCCCAAAACTCGTTTGACCGTAACCAGTCCGCTGACGCGGGCCGTCCAGACGGCCGAGATCATGGCGGTTCGGGCCTGCCGCAGAAATGTGGTGGTTGCCAGCACTCTGTTGCTGCCGGGCGGCGATATTGCCGAAATTGTGGAGTATCTGAAAAATTGCGGTCGCGGCCAGCGCGTTATGCTGGTCGGGCATGAACCGCAGCTCGGACTTTTGGTGTCTGCGCTGCTAGAGCGGGGTGAGGGTGGGCTGCCGCTGAAAAAAGGAGCCTGCGTAGCTCTGAAGCTGGAACCGCTCAAAGCTGGAAAACCGGCAGAATTTCTCTGGTACCTTGTGCCAGGGAAGAAGCGTATCACCTCTTTTAAAAAGGCTTTTTCACTGAAATGAAACCGGCAATATCGTCAAAAAAGCATAGGTCGCCTGAAACTGACGCCATCCTGCTGCGATCACAAAAAGTGCTGCTGAAACAGTGGGACGAACTGTTGCGCCTGCGGCGCTGCGTCCTGAAAGGGGCCGCTCCGGATGATATCCATGACCTGAGGGTTGCGTCACGGCGCTTGCGGGCATCGGTCGGATTGTTTGCGCCGTTGTCAGGTGCCGGTTCCATCGGAGGGCTAAAACGGAACCTCCGCAAGCTGACCCGCTCGCTGGGGGGGCTTCGCAATATTGATGAGGCGCTGCTGTTTTTCCAGTCGCATGCTCCGCTTGAAAATGCGGAAGACAGCCGTCTTGGCGGTGTCCTCGCGGAGATGCGCACTGTGGAGCTGAAACGGATACATAAGGTGCTGAAAGCTTTTGACCATAAACAGCTTGATAAGTCGCTGCATAAAATTGCGAAGGGATTGGCCGCAGACCGCATCAGGGTGGGGGACAGGCGGTCGCTCACAACCTTTTTTTCGGAAATCTCGGTAAAACTATTCCAGCCGATCCTTGACCTGCTTGCTTCCGCAACCGATCCTGAGCAGCGCGAGTCGCGCCATGCCCTGCGGATTGCGATCAAAAAATGGCGCTACTTTCTTGAGATCATGGCGCCGGTACTGGAGCGTGATTATGGCGTAGAACTGGGATTGCTGAAGGAATATCAGACAGCTCTGGGAAGGATGAATGATGTGGCCGAGTTCACCCGGTTGTGCCGTAATATCAATCTGTCCGCCGCCGAACGTGAGCATATCGAAAAGATCCTGCTGGCCGAAGATCAGCTGCTGTTGGAGAACTTTGCCGGTCTGGCCGGATGCAGTCCTCTCACAGGCACATTCGAACCATAATCCTGTAAAAGCCGCTTAAACTGTGCTGTTCACAACCGCCGATTATTTGCCTTCCTGCCGTTAATGTGCTAAACGGTCAAGGTCACCAGATTTGATAAATAAGCTTAAGGCGGGTGCCGGGTGTCACTTCAAAAAGTTCAGGAACTCCTGTCAAAATACAGGCTTGCGGAAGATGTGGACCACAAGCAGGTTCTGCCTCGCCAGGGACTGGCCGGGTCGGCAAAGAGTCCGCAGTTGGCCGGTATCCGCGCTGTTTTTGAGCAGCTTGAGCCTGCTGAAATCGCGCTGATTCTGGATGCGCTGACAGCTGACGATCTGTTTCTGGTATGGGAGCAGATCGATGACGGCAGTGCAGACGAAATTCTGGACGAAGTTTCCGATGCCACCCGAGATACGCTGGCCTCCCGCAGCAGCTACCTGGGCGCGGCCTGCGTGGTTAACGCTTTCGAACTGGCGCATGGGCGCTTGAGGCAGACCACGATTGAATCGGTAGAGGATTTGGAAGGTATCAAACCGATCTGGGTCGATCTGGTTGGCACTACAAAAGATGACCGTCTAAAGATCGGACAGTACTTCGACCTGGAGCTGCCTGATCCGGAGGACCTGACCGATATCGAGTCCAGCGCCCGTTTTTATGTGGAGGAAAATGGCGGGATTCACCTGCATTCCGACTTTCTGCTCGACCGGGAAGGGGATTCCCGCAACGTCGCCGTGGCTTTCATCCTTTACCGTGACATCCTCTTTTCGGTCCGTGAGGAAGAACTGCCGGTTTTCCGCCTGCAGCGTCTGCGCGCCAGAATACAGGCCGGCTCCGTCTCCGACGGCATGGATATGCTGCTGGATCTTTACGCCGCCGATGCCGAGTATTCGGCCGATTCTCTGGAAGAAATCTATACCGAACTGGGCGAGGTCGGCAAGAAGGTGCTCAGTGAAAAGATGACCGACGAAGAAGCTGCCGAAACACTGGCCGATATCGCCGAGGAGGAGGATCTGAACGGCCGCATCCGCCGCAATGTGCTGGATACGCGCCGCGCCCTGACCTTCCTGATCCGCCGCAAGCTCCTTTCCGCGCTTCAGCTGGAGGATGCCCAGCAGATTCTGCGTGACATCGAATCGCTGGACGGGCACACCGCCTTTCTGTTCGACAAGATCAACTTCCTGATGGATGCCACGGTCGGTTTCATCAACATCAACCAGAACCGGGTCATCTATCGCCTGACCATCCTCAGCGTGATCTTCATGCCGCTCAACGTGATTGCCGGTATCGGCGGCATGTCGGAATTTTCGATGATGACCAAGCATATCCCCTGGCCGCTGTCATATGCGATTTTTACGGTCGGGCTGTTTGTTGTCGCCTGGATCACTTATATCATTCTCAAATTTTTCGAGAATCGCCACAAGGTCCGGAGATGATGGCCATCGTTTCGCCTCCCATCGCTTGAAATAATTAAAAGCAGTAGTAGGCTCTCAATAAATCCACATTCCGCAGGGTGCTGTTTTATGGAAGTTTATTCCTTCAATGCGTTTGCTTTTGCCGGTGAGCTTGATCTGAACCGGCTGGCGGCGAAGCTCGGCATAACCCGCCGGTATCGTTGGGAAGAGCCGATGAAGCTTAGTCCGGTGACCTTTTCGGCGCTTGCTGTCAGTGATGTGGAGCAGGTTTATCTGTACTACTTCGGCGGAGTGGTCTTCCTTAACTGCACCGGCGATATCATCGCCCGTTTTCTGGATGGTCTGCCGACTTATGTCGATAATCTGAAGGGGCAGCCACAACTGCCGCATCGCGATGAATACCGGCTGGAAATCGATCCGGAGCGCGAACCGGCCATCACCAACGACTTTGCCGTGATGCACCACTTTGAGCTGGAATTCATGGATATCATATGTTTTGTGATTGCAAAATCGGTGGCGTTGGAGCGGATTGAAGAGCGGATTGATGTTGTTTTCGATGAGGTGGAGAGTCTGATCGCCAATCTTGGCAAAGGGAGGCTGGAGCTGCCGGACCGGGATATGGCCCGGTTGGCATCGTCCATCCTGAGCTTCAAGTTCACATCGATCGCCCATATCATGGTGCTGGACAAGCCGGACAGCACCTGGGACAATCCGGAGGCGGACCGCCTTTATCGCACTATGGCCAGATTGTTCGAGTTGAGCCAGCGATATCAGGAGATCAAGCACAAATCGGAGACACTGCTGGACATGACCGATGTTTTTACCAGCCTTTCCCATGCCCGCCGTTCCGCCCGCCTGGAGTGGATTATCATCGTGCTGATTGCGATCGAGATTGTGATTTACCTGATGCAGCTGTATCGCGGCCACTAACGCAGTCTGCTCTTACTGCGTGCACCAGCACTCTCCCTTTTTTGTTAAATCAGTTGTCTGGAAATGTTTCCGTTCGGTGAAGGTTGCCTGATAGGAATCGCGCAGCGTACGCAATTTTTCTATCTGCAGATCCAGTTCGGCGAAACCGCTGCGCATGGGCGAACGTAACCGTTGAACCAGTGATGTCAGTACTTTCCGCATGGCTAATATAACCCCGCTGCAATCGTGCCGTTCACGACGTTTTGATTCGGCGGCTGGATTGTCATCGGACGGTGGCAGGCGCCGCAGGTTATGCCATACTCCATCCTTGCCCAGAGCACCCGATTTTCGCTGTCGCACCAATCGCAGCACCATGAGTAATAATCCTCGTTCAATCTGATTTTCATATTAAATTTCTCCTCTCTGTTTTGACGCAACTATATCCGATGACTGTTACGATCATGTGTAGATCGGATAAATTGTTTGTTAAAAGTTGATTTGCCCAACTGAATCGACTGTTTCTACACAATAGTTATCAAGCTGAAACACAACTGTAACAATTGTGTGTTACAAAACGTCACGATAGAGGTAAAGTTATCGCTACAATCTGGATCAGAGCAGGGGCCTGACATGAAAAAAGTGCTGATTATCGAGGATGAAAAGGACCTGGCCGAACTTTTGGCCTTCAATCTGGAAAAGGAAGGTTATGACGCTCACTGTGTCCATGACGGCAAGACCGGGCTGGAAAGGGCTGCTGCCGAACTGCCGGATCTGATCCTGCTGGATCTGATGCTGCCGGGCCTGCTGGGTACCGAGGTTTGCAAGGCACTCCGCAAGGAACCGCGCACCGCCCAGATCCCGATTATCATGATAACTGCCAAAGGTGACGAGATTGACCGGGTGGTCGGCTTCGAGGTCGGCGCTGACGACTATATCGTCAAACCTTTTTCGATGCGGGAGGTGCTCCTGCGGGTGAAGTCGGTCATGAGGCGCTTCGAGCATTCCGCCCCTCCTCCGGAACTGCTTAAAATCGGAGATATTGTGATTGATCAGCAACGGCACCGGGTTGTCAGCGCCGGAAACGAGATCGAACTGACCAGCACCGAGTTCAAGCTGCTGATGTATCTGGCGGAGAAAAAAGGTCGCGTTCACAGCCGGGAAAAACTGCTGCAGGACGTCTGGAGTTATTACAATGTCGGTGATACGCGAACTGTTGACACCCATGTGACACGTCTGCGAGGCAAGCTGGGGGCTCCCGGTGATATTATCAAAACCGTGCGCGGCTTCGGCTACAAGCTGGAGGAGTAAACCCATGAAATTCCGCACCAAGCTGATGTTTTCCTACATCTTCCTGATTCTGCTGATTACGGGCAGCTTCTACTTTTACATCGATCATGTCTTGCAGAAGGAGATGATCGAAGAGAGTCGGGCCAATCTTGCCAGCCAGACCCAACTGGCCCGGCTACTGGTGATGAACAGCAACGGGGCGCAGTCCCCTCAGCAGCTTGCGGAAACAGTCGGGACGGCAATCAAGGCCAGGGTTACGCTGATTGCCCCGGACGGCACGGTTACTGCCGATTCCGATGTTGGAAAAGCCCGTCTGCCACAGCTTGAAAACCACCTGCAACGGCCTGAAGTCCAGGAGGCGCTTGAAAACGGATCTGGAAGCAGCCTGCGCTATTCCGATACCCTGCGTACCACAATGCTCTACTCGGCCATGAGCTATGGCAGGGGGAACGGTGAAGGAGTGGTTCGTCTGGCCATGCCGCTGGAGTATCTTGCCTCCACCCGCACCCTGCTGCATGGCCTGATTGGCGGCGCAACGGCGGTGACAGTTCTGATAGCGCTGCTGTTCAGCGGAATATTCTCCAATCTGACCACGCGACCGCTGCGCGATATGGCTGACGCCGCCGCCCGCATCGGGCATGGCTGCCGGGGGGTCAGAATCAAGGTTGAATCCAATGATGAGATCGGCATGTTGGCCGGTGTGCTGAATGACATGTCGGACCGGATTGAAGACCAGGTCCGGCGCCTTTCCACAGAAAAACAGCGCCTGGACACAATCCTGAACAGCATGGGCGAGGGGGTTATGGTGACCGCACCGGATGGCCTTATAACCCTGGTTAATCCAGCTTTCCGCAGTCTGTTCTCCCTCGAAGGGGAGGTGGAGGGGAAAAAGCTGGTGGAGATTTCCCGACATCCCGACCTGCTGGAAGCCTTCAATGACCTTGCGCGCCTGGGTGAGAAGGAGCTGCTGCGGGAAATATCGATCCAGCCGAACAACGTCACGCTTTTTACGCATTGGGTGCCGCTGGAGGTCAATGGTGTCAGGCAGGGGGTTGTGGCGGTCTTTCACGACATCAGCGATCTGAAGCGGGTCGAGAACATGCGGCGTGACTTTGTCGCCAATGTTTCCCACGAATTGCGAACACCGGTAACGATCATCAAAGGTTACGCCGAAACCTTGCTGGACGGCGCGCTTGAGGCGGACCCGGGTCGTGCCAAGCGTTTTGTGGAAATTATCGCCAGCCACTCCGAGCGCCTGACCAACCTGATCAACGATGTTCTGGCGCTGTCGCACCTGGAAACCAAGGGAGCCTTGATGAACCTTTGTCCAATGGATGTCGGCGGCACAATTTCCAGGGCCTGCATGCTGCTTCAGGATGGTTCCGATCAGAAGGGAATCACCATAATCAACGAATCTTCAGGCTGTTCATTGCCGCTGGTGTTGGCTGATCAGGGGCGGCTGGAACAGGTGCTGGTCAACCTTTTGGAGAATGCCATCAAATACACCCACGAGAACGGCAGCATCCGGCTCTTTACGGAAGACATCGGTGAATTTGTCCGGGTCTCGGTGGCCGACACCGGCATCGGCATCCCCTTCAGGGATCTGCCGCGCATTTTCGAGCGTTTTTACCGGGTGGACGAGGCCCGAACCCGTGAACAGGGCGGCACAGGCCTGGGTCTGGCGATCGTGAAGCATATCGTGCAACTGCATGGCGGGGATGTTTCGGTAACCAGCGAAATCGGCAAGGGATCTATTTTCTCGTTTACCTTGAGGAAGGTGTGATAGCAGCTTGACAATTTATCCAGTTCAATCCGTCGTCCTGGCGTCAACGGTCTGGAACAGGAGGGCTTCTCCTGTGCCGGGAAGCCTGCGATTGCCCATCATTTCCTCGATACAAAACTCCTTCCGTTACTTCGCCCGACTATGTTATACACAGTTCATATTTCCGTTCTGCAGAGTTAAGCCTTTTTTCAATACAATGAACATGAATCTGAGACAGGATCAGAGAACGACCGGCTGGGCATGGCAACAGGTATTCACCGGGTTTTGGTGAAGCGAATCAAGGTGCCTTCCGATATCGTTTTGCTCTGTCAGTGAGTGGAATCAGGGCCATATCGTAATATTCAAGCCGCAGCTTATCTGCGAGGTTCCCATGACTACAATTGATGACAATATTATCAACCAGATGGCAGAATGTATCGTCAAGGAAGTTAATCCGGTGCGGATTATCCTGTTTGGTTCGTCTGCGCGTGGTCAAACTCATGAAGGTTCGGACGTTGATCTGCTGGTTATCGAAGATGCTCCGTTTGGTGAGGGGAGAAGCCGTTTCCGCGAGACAGGCCGCATCAACAGGGCGCTTGCTGGTTTTAGCGTTGCAAAGGACATCCTGGTTTATTCGATTGATGAGGTTGAACGCTGGCGCAACACTCTGAATCATGTCATTTCTCACGCATTGCGAGAGGGGAAGGAGTTGTATGTCCGACCTTGACCATGCGCGGCAGATGCTTGCCATTGCCCGTCGTGATTTGAAGGCACTTGGCGGAATGTTGGACACGGATATTTTTGCGTATGAAATTTTTGGTTTTCATGCCCAGCAAGCTGTCGAAAAAACGCTGAAAGCCTGGATTGCTGCCTTGGGTGGTAGTTACGGTTTTACGCACGACCTTGGCTTGTTGTTGGATACATTGAAAAACCTGGGGGTCGATTGCAGCAGGTTTTCCGACCTCCCGGATCTGACCATTTTTGCAGTTCATTTCAGATATGACGATGCAGGGGACGATTGCGGTTTTCCGGAAAGGGAAGAGGTTCTTGAAAAGGTGGCCGAGCTTGTGACTCATATTGAGCAGATTTTGAGTTAACGGGCAGATATTTGTGAATTAATGGTGACAGAGGGGTTATGAAAAGTGCTCTCCTGATTTGGGAAATCGCAGCATAGTTCGCCAAGGGAGAGCCTGTACCGCATGCTTTCACCACGGGGTAATCCGGCTTTGTCGAACCTGTTTTCCATTCTTCATGGTATGGGATTGAAAGCGACCATCCAACCGGATAAATCTGTAACGGCATTGTAACTGCTCTTCTTCTATCTTTGTTTTTTAATTCAGCACGCGCTGCGTAGCCAATTGTCCTGGACACACGCTCCTGTGGCGCTATTATATCGGATAGTATTATCCAAAAACAGACAATCAAACCTTAAGTCTGACTGCGCAGACCCTGCAGCACAAAACCAACCTCACATTTAACTCACATTTTCCCTTCCTGTAACATGTTTGTAACATTCATCTGCTAGAGTGACTTTCATATTGCAAGGTAAAACTCAAGGAGGAACACCAAATGTTGAAGAAAACAATCCTGACCGCTGCACTGATAACGGTAACCACAATTACCGCGCAGGCCGCTCCAACCCATGTCGATTCCAATATCAAAAAGTACACATCGACTTCCGGTGTGGCTGGCAATCTGAACAGTATCGGATCCGATACCCTCAATAACCTGATGACCTACTGGGCTGAAGGCTTTAAGAAGAAATATCCGAATGTCAACATCCAGATCGAAGGCAAGGGATCCAGTACGGCTCCTCCGGCGCTGATCGCCGGGACATCGCAATTGGGACCAATGTCGCGTGAGATGAAAAGCTCGGAAATCGAGGAGTTCCAGAAGAAATATGGCTACAAGCCGACCAAGATTGGCGTGGCGCTCGACTCGCTGGCAGTTTTTGTCAACAAGGATAATCCGATCAAGAGCTTGTCGCTGGATGAGGTCGATGCTATCTTCTCAAAAACTCACAAGCGTGGTCTGGCCGATATCACAACCTGGGGACAGTTGGGCGTGACAGGTAAGTTGGCCAGTATGCCGATCAGCCTTTACGGCCGCAACTCAGCTTCCGGAACCTACGGCTACTTCAAGGAGCATACGCTCAAAAAAGGCGACTACAAGAACTCCGTCAAGGAACAGCCCGGTTCCGCATCAGTTGTTGAAGGCGTTGCCCATGACATCTCCGCTATCGGTTACTCCGGGATCGGCTACGCTACCTCCGGTGTAAAGGCGCTTGCGCTCTCAGATAAGAAAGGTGGCAAGGTTGAAGCTGCCAACTACCAGAATGTTCTGTCCGGCAAATATCCACTTTCCAGAATGCTGTACATCTATGTAGCCAAAAAGCCGGGTCAGCCTTTGCCGAAGGTAGTTGAAGAATTCGTCAAGTACGCCCTCTCCAAGGAAGGTCAGGAAATTGTTGTCAAGGATGGTTACGATCCTTTGACAGCCAAAATGGTTGATGTTCAATTGAAATCACTTAAATAATAAATTTGATACACCCTCTTTGGTACCCCCTCTCTTTCAGGGAGGGGGATTTTTTACTATTAATACTAGGTGAACATGGCAAAAAACTTTACCGATAAATCCCGGCGCAACGATAGTATCGCAGAAATTCTGATACGCTTAGGCGGAATAATGGTCATCATCTCGGTCGTATGGATCCTGGTGATGATTTCCAAGGTTGCATTGCCTCTGTTCTACCCCTCTTCGGCCAAGATTGTGGCTTCTGTCATGCTGCCTGGCGAAATTTCATCCAAGAAGATACTGGCGGTCGGTTCCGGCGAAAATCAACATGGAGTCTATGCCCTTGATGACGGCGGTACCTTTCATTTTATGGCGGTTCCGGCCGGGGCCATTTCGGGCAGCATCAAAGTCCCGAATATGCCGCAGGGAGCTACCAAGGTCGTATTCGCCGAATCCGTCGGAAAATCCAACTACAATCTGCTTTGGGATAACGGTGCGATTTCTTCGGATACGGTTTCGCTGGAATCAGCCAAAGATGCCGATGGCAAATATTCCATAAGTTACGACGTCACGCCCCGTGAAGAGCTGGCTTTCGGACCGGTTGGGGATGTTGTGCAGTCGTTCGCACGTCTGATAGAAGAGAAGGGGGCCGTGAGAGTTGACCGGCTGGCCGGAGATCGATTGCGAGTAGTCCAGCAGCTGGTTGAGCAGGATTTTCTTGGCAATCAGAAGCGAAGCGAAATCAGAGTTGAAATCAGTGATCCTCTGCCTGGGCGCCTTTCGGTTGTCAAGGTCGATTCCAAAGGACACTATCTCTATGCCGGCACCGATACTGGAATGCTGCTACGCTGGGATATCTCGGAGCCTGGCCAGGCAACCCTGCTGGATAGCGTACTGGCCTCAGATGCCAGGCAGGCCATCACATCCCTGGCACTTGTGCTGGGCGACGTTTCGGTCGCAGTCGGCGACGCCAAGGGTGCGTTGACTACCTGGTTCCCGGTTAAACAGGCCGGTAGCGGCGAGGACAGGCGCTTGACGCGTATCCACACCCTGCGTTCCACGCCCGGACCGGCCTCCGTAATCATACCTTCACCCCGTAACAAAACCCTCGTTTCAGTCGATCAGAGAGAAGTTCATCTCGATCATATGACTTCCGAGCGTAACCTCTTGACGATAGCGCTGGACGCGCCGCTGCAGCTTGCAGCTCTGTCTTCCAAGGGCAACACTCTTTGTGGCCTTGATAACAACGGAATGCTTAAAGTCTGGAAGCTGGATAATCCGCACCCGGAAATCTCTTTTGCTACACTGTTCGGAAAAGTCTGGTATGAGGGCTATGACAAGCCTGAATACGCTTGGCAGTCCTCATCCGCAAATGATGATTACGAGCCAAAGCTGAGCCTGGTGCCGCTGATGTTCGGCACGATCAAAGCCACCCTGTTTGCGATGATGTTTGCCGTGCCGCTGGCCATTCTGGCGGCGCTTTATACCAGCCAGTTCATGTCGCCCAAGCTGAAAGGGCGCGTCAAGCCACTGGTTGAAATCATGGCCGCCATCCCGTCGGTCGTAATCGGCTTCCTGGCTGGACTCTGGCTGGCGCCGTTGATCGATAAGAGTATTCTGACAGTGTTTATGAGCATCATTCTGGTGCCGCTGCTGCTGTTGGTCACGATTTTCTTCTGGAAACGAATTAAAATCAACTCTCCGCTGCAGCGCCTGACCCGTGGCCAGGAATTCATCGCCATGATCCCGCTGGTGGTTCTGGGGTGCTATCTGGCCTTTCTGCTGAGCGGATTCGCCGAACTGCACCTGTTTGCCGGTGATTTCAAGCAGTGGCTGTTCAGTGCATTAGGTATCCGCTACGACCAGCGCAACAGTATCATCATTGCTATTGCACTCGGATTTGCCGTGATACCAATTATCTTCACTATTGCCGAGGATGCCATTTCCAACGTGCCGCGCAACCTGACCGCCGCTTCGCTGGCGCTGGGCGCCAGTCGCTGGCAGACCGCCTGGAGGGTGGTGCTTCCTTCGGCTCTGCCGGGCGTGTTTTCGGCGGTAATGATCGGCTTCGGGCGCGCCATTGGTGAAACAATGATTGTGCTGATGGCCACCGGCAATACCCCGATCATGAGCTGGAGCCTGTTCAACGGCCTGCGCTCACTTTCGGCCAACATTGCCGTTGAAATACCGGAAGCGCCGGTGTTCAGCTCCCTTTACCGGATACTGTTTCTTTCGGCCGTATTGCTGTTTATTTTCACCTTTATCATCAACAGCGTGGCAGAAGCGCTGCGGCAGAGGTTTCGCAAGAAGTACGGACGCTATTGATCTGTTACACCCTTTAAATTGGTTGGATTAAAACCAAGAGGCTTAGAATAATGAAAAAATTCTGGAAAACAGGTGAACCGTATGTGCTGGTGACCGGTTCCGCTCTGGCGATCGTGCTGGTTATGACGCTTTCCCTGATTGGCGTGGTCGTCTTTAATGGTTTCAGCTATTACTGGCCGAAAGAGCTGGTGCGCTTTGAGTTGAAGGATGGCAGTGCCGCCCTGGGCCAGATCATGCAGCGGGAAAAGAACCCTGCCAACGGTGACCAACGTCTGCAACTTAAGGTTGGCAATCGTGATCTGCTGGGACAGGATTTCCGCTGGATCGATGATAAAGAGATTGCCACCCGCACCCGCCCGGCGGATGCGATGTTGCTTGAACGCCGCGAACATGGCAACTTCTTCGGCTTTTTGAAGGGTGTTACTGCCGAAGGGCTTGATGTCCCCGTTGCGGCAACACCCGATCAAAAGCTGGCGGTGGCGATGAAACTGGTTGCCGGGAAAAACAAAGGTACTTTGAAGATCAAGGAGCAGATGTCTGATCTGAACGGTCGGGCAGAACGGATTCGTCTCAAGCTGCTTAATCTAGAATACCGCGGGAAAGAGAAGAACAGCGCGGCCATCGCTGAACTGACAGCCGAGCGTGAAAAGGCGATGGATGAGTTTAATGCTCTCAATGAACAGCTTGCCGCCGCCCAGAGTGATATCACACGCATTACCGGCCAGTTTGTGGATGTTTCCGGCGTAAGCAAGGATATCGCTCTGATTGATATCATCGCTTACCAGCATCCCAACAGCATGTCGTTTTTCGCCAAGTGCGGGGCCTATCTGGAGCGTGTTCGCGAGCTGCTGCTGGATGACCCGCGCGAGTCCAACACGGAAGGTGGATTGTTTCCGGCCATCTTCGGCACGGTCATGATGGTACTGCTGATGAGCGTCTTCTCGCTTCCTTTTGGTGTCGTGGCTGCCATCTACCTGCGTGAATACGCCCGTGACGGCCTGCTGACCCGCATGGTGCGCATTGCGGTCAATAATCTGGCCGGTGTGCCGTCGATTGTTTATGGTGTTTTCGGTCTCGGATTTTTTGTCTACGGCGTCGGCGGCAGCATTGATTCAATGTTTTTCCCGGAGCGTCTGCCGACTCCGACCTTCGGCACCGGTGGTATCCTCTGGTCGAGTCTGACCCTGGCTCTCTTGACAGTACCGGTCGTAATCGTCGCCACCGAAGAGTCGCTGGCTTCCGTTCCAAAAGGTATTCGCGAAGGATCACTGGCGCTGGGGGCAACAAAATTCCAGACTCTTACCAAAATCCTGCTGCCGATGGCCACACCCGGCATCATGACCGGTCTGATTCTCTCCATGGCGCGCGCCGCCGGGGAAGTGGCTCCGCTGATGATCGTCGGGGTCGTCAAGCTGGCGCCGACACTTCCCTTCGATACCACTTTTCCTTTCTTCCATATGGACCGCAAGTTTATGCATCTCGGGTTTCATATCTATGATGTCGGTTTCCAGTCTCCCAACGTGGAGGCTGCCAAGCCGATGGTTTATGTCACAACAATGCTGCTGCTGGCAATTGTGGTTGTGGCCAGCAGCACCGCAATTTACCTGCGCAACCGTATGCGCCGGAAGTACACTACTTCGACGTTCTAAACGCGCACTCAAGGAATGACACATGGCACAAACTCAGGAACAAAACGACAAATCTCCAATACTTTCAGTTGCTGACCTGAATCTGCATTATGGAGACGCCCATGCCCTGAAGGGGATCAATCTGGATATGATCCGTCACCAGGTAACCGCCTTTATCGGCCCTTCCGGTTGCGGCAAATCAACATTGCTACGCTGTTTCAACCGGATGAACGATCTGGTGGAGAGCGCAAAGATCACCGGCAGCATCCGCTTCAACGGTTCCGAGGTTAATGAATCCTCCACCGATGTTATCTCGCTACGCCGCAGAATCGGAATGGTTTTTCAGCAGTCCAACCCCTTTCCCAAATCCATCTACGAGAACATCGTTTATGGATTGCGGATCTCAGGCGTTAATGACAAGGCGACTCTGGACGAGGCGGTTGAGCGCAGTCTTAAAAGTGCCGCCATCTGGAACGAAGTCAAGGACCGCCTGAACGACTCGGCCCTGGGACTTTCCGGCGGCCAGGCCCAACGTATCTGCATCGCCCGGGCCATTGCCGTCAATCCCGAGATCATCCTGATGGACGAACCTTGCTCGGCGCTGGACCCAATTTCGACTTTGAAAATTGAAGAGTTGATTGACGAGCTGAAAGACAAGTATACTATCGTGATTGTCACGCACAACATGCAGCAGGCCGCCAGAGTTTCGGATGTCACCGCCTTTTTCTATCTGGGCGAGCTGATTGAAGCAGGGGCAACCCGCAAGATATTCACCAACCCTGAGAAGAAGCAGACTGAAGACTACATCACCGGAAGATTCGGTTAGGAGAAATAATGGAGAGAGAACACATCAGTGCCGTGTTTGATGCGGAGCTGAACGATTTGAAACAGAGTATCCTTGTCATGGGGGGCAAGGTTGAGTGGATGATTGCCAACTCGGTAAAGTCCCTGGTGGAACGGGATACGGCGCTGGCCGAGCGTACTATTGCAATGGATCACGAGATCAATACCGCCGAGGTGTCGATTGACGAGCGTTGTCTGGAACTTTTGGCGCTGCGCCAGCCGGCTGCCCGCGACCTGCGCTTCATAACAATAGCCCTCAAGATCGTTACCGATCTGGAGCGCATGGGTGATCAGTGCGCCAATATTGCCAAGCGCGCCCGTGAGATGAACGAGGAACCGCCGCTCAAGCCCTACATAGACATTCCACGCATGGCGCACCGGGCCGAGGTTATGGTCAAGGAGGCACTGGATGCTTTCGTGCGGGGTGATTCGGAACTGGCCATTAAGGTTTGCAAGGATGACAGCTTTGTGGACGACCTCAATATTCAGATCCAGCGGGAGCTGCTGACTTTTATGATCGAGGATCCATCGACAATTTCACGTGCCATGCGACTGAACTACATTTCCAAGTCGCTGGAGCGGATTGCTGACCATGCCACCAATATCGCAGAGATGGTCATATTCATGGTTAAAGGTAAGGACATCCGCCATACGATTGCCTAACATTCTGGACGGTTTATAACAAAAGAGGGGGCGGTCGAAAACGACCGCCCCCTCTTTTGTTATATTTTGTATCGGGCTAATCTACAGATTTTCTTAGGAAAGTCGGGATGTCGTATTGATCCTCATCATCCTCGATGAAGGAAACGGTCGGGCGAATGCGGGTAATGTTCTCTGTCTTTTCGCGGTCGCGCTGGAAGGTCGGTCTGTCAAGCGAAACGGAAGGTGTTGCGTGCTTGTCTGCAATCGAGAGTGAACTTTTGCGGAAGTCACGGGTTTTTTCGGTGTCAAAACGGTCACCGAATCCAGTGGCAATAACCGTTACCTTGATGGTGTCGCCCATATCATCATCTCTGACAACGCCGATCTTGATATTGGCGTCTTCGTGGACTTTTTCGTGGACGATGCGGTTAACTGTATTGTAATCGTCCATAGTCATGGATGAGGAGCCGGTGATGTTGACCAGTACGCCCTTGGCTCCGGAAATGTCGTTGTCTTCCAGCAGCGGGCTGGAGATGGCGTTGTTGACCGCCTCTGCCGCACGGTTCTCGCCACAGCCCATTCCGATCCCCATCATGGCCATTCCGCGGACGCTCATGACAGTTTTTACGTCGGCAAAGTCCAGATTCATTAATCCGGTGGATGTGATCAGTTCGGAGATGCCCTGAACAGCCTGGCGAAGGACATCGTCAGCCGGTTTAAAAGCATCAAACAGGGACATGTTTTTACTGGCCATGCTGATCAGGCGATCATTAGGGATGATGATCAAGGAATCAACATGTTTCTTAAGTTCTGCAATGCCTTGCTCTGCAAGAACAGAGCGGGCCTTGCCTTCGTAGGTGAAAGGCTTGGTTACAACTCCAACCGTCAGAACACCTGTCTCACGGGCCGCCTCGGCGATGACCGGAGCTGCGCCTGTGCCTGTGCCGCCACCCATGCCGGCTGCTATGAACACCAGGTCCGAGCCTTTGATTGCTGTTACGAGCTGGTCTTTGTTTTCGAGAGCTGCAGCTGTTCCAACTTCCGGTTTGGAGCCTGCGCCGAGTCCCTTGGTCAGATCACGGCCGAGTTGAAGCTTGACGGGAGCCTGGGAGGTGCGTAGCGCCTGCGCATCGGTATTTGCAACTATAAAATCAACTTTATTTATAGAACTGGAAATCATCGTGTTGACAGCATTTCCGCCGCCACCGCCGACTCCAATTACCTTGATTACGGCACTTTGTTCAATGGTTTCATCAAATTCAAACATGTATTGTCCCCCTTTGTATAACGGCAGTAATTCGATCCATTAGTACAGGAATGTAACCCCAATTCCGTTAAGAATCAAAGAAAAAAGTAATAAAAAAACGGATGCTGGAAGGGCCGTCGAGAAATCAGAGAGTTAGGCGGAAAGCTGTGTTGGCAGTTCGGCGAATGTGCAGGGTTTAAGCCTGATAAAACGGGCCGCTCACCGGAAATCATGCGGTGTGCGGCCCCTCAAAAAGATCTGCATCGGCACTAGAAAAATTCGCGGAACCAGTGCTTCATTCTCCCGAAAACGGACCCGAACAGATTGGCTTCGGATTTGCTGGTCGGGAACTCGCGTGAACCGGAGTTACGGCTGCCGTAGACTACCAGTCCTACACCGGTCGCATAAACCGGAGATTTGACGACATCGGACAATCCGCCCACATTTTGCGGAAGGCCGCGCCGCACCGGCAGGTTGAAAATCTGCTCGGCCAGCTCTGGCATGCCTTCCAGTATGCTGGAGCCGCCGGTGATTACGACGCCGGAAGCAATTGAATCTTCCAGGCCGGACTTGATTATCTCGCGGTTGACCAGGGCAAAGATCTCTTCCACTCGCGGTCCCAGAATCTCGCAGAGGACGTTGCGGGAAAGTTCGCGCGGTTTGCGGCCGCCGACACTGGGAACTTCGATCTTGTCTTCCTTGCCGACCAGTGTGGACAGGCAGCAGCCGTATTTCTGCTTGATTCTTTCCGCTTCGGCCATCGGGGTGCGAAGCCCAACGGCGATGTCATTGGTCAGGTGGTTCCCCCCCAGGGAGAGGACGGAGGTGTATTTGATGGCGCCTTCAGAGAAAATGGCGATGTCGGTTGTGCCGCCGCCGATGTCAACCATGCAGACGCCCAGTTCTTTTTCGTCGTCTGATAGAACGGCGTGTGATGATGCCAGCTGTTCCAGTACGATATCAGCCACATCCAGGCCGGCCCGGTTGCAGGATTTGACGATATTTTGCGCGCTGGCAACGGCACCGGTGACGATGTGAACTTTTGCCTCCAGCCGGACTCCACTCATGCCGAGCGGTTCGCGGATGCCGTCCTGTTCGTCGATGATGAATTCCTGAGGCAGGATATGCAGGACCTCGCGGTCCATCGGGATATTGATCGCCTTGGCAGCATCAATGACCCGCCGCACATCCTCCTGGGATACCTCGCGGTTTTTAATGGCGATGACGCCGTTGGAGTTGAGCCCCTTGATATGTCCGCCGGCAATTCCGGCGTAGACGGACTTGATCTCGCAGCCAGCCATCAGTTCGGCTTCGTCGATCGCTTTGCGGATGGCTCCGACAGTGCTTTCGATGTTGATTACCACCCCTTTGCGCAACCCGCTGGAGGGGCTGGTGCCGATCCCGACTATGTCAATTCCGTCTTCGGTTACATTGCCTACGATGGCGCAAATCTTCGTGGTGCCGATGTCCAGGCCGACGATCAGATTATCCCTTTTTGTTGCTGACATACTACCCTCCTGCTTTATATTTAAAATATGCGAGTTAGCTTTTCTTTACAATTATCTTGTCGTTATAGTCGAGATCGATGTACTGCAATGCCGTTCCCTGTGCCATCAGAGATTGATATATACGCGCAAAACGCTCAATTTTGGCAGAAAAGTCACCGGCGCCGATTTTTACAGGAAGCGCTCCGGATGACGTGAACATTGTAAAGCCATAACCTTTGTCGTAGTGAATTTCCGACACATCCGCCAGAATAAAGGCGCCTTTGTTCTTCAGTATCGAAAGCAATTCGCAGGTTGCCAGCAGGGCCTCTCTGGCACCTTTCGGATCACTGGTCAGTTCTTCCTCGCTAAAGCCGGTCACAACCGGATAGTCGAGCCTGTCTCCCCGATTGAGCACTTTGAAAACAGTGCCCTTTTTGTCCAGGTAGTAAATGAAACCCATGTTGACAATTGCCAGCGGCTCCCGCTCTGTGATGGTAATCGAGAGTGCATCAGGGAAATAACGGTTGATGCGTACCGACTCAATCCAGGGATTCTGAAGCAGGTGATCTCCCATCTGTTTCAGATTAAGGCTCAATAAATCCTTGCCTTTCTCGACGCCGGCCAATTCGAGTATCTCATTGCGGGTCAAGCGTTTTGAACTTGAAACATCGACGTTTTCAAGGCTAAAAAAAGTGGTTGAACGAATTGCCTTGTAAACACCGAACGAAACTGATCCAAACAAAGCAACGCCAGCCAGTCCGGCCGCCATGATTGACAGCGGGCGCAGGTACTTCTTCAGATCAAGCGGCTTGCGCTGCACTTTGACCTTGTTCTGCGACACTTTCTGGCGCTGGTATTTGGAGTTGGCAAAATCCCGCATGGATCAGTTGACCTTAATCGAAAGTGATGCTGACGCAATTATATTTGAAACAAGTGCCTCGAATGACAGGCCAGCCCCTTTGGCCGCAATCTCCGGCAACAGGCTCAGGGCAGTCATTCCAGGCAGCGTATTTACTTCCAGAACGTAACACTCTCCGTCGGCTGTCACCAGTAGATCGACCCTGCTGTACCCTTTGCATCCAAGTGCGCGGTGGGCGGCCAAGCCGGTCTGTTGTGCCTTTTCATACAGTGCTTCTTCCAGGCGGGCAGGAAAGATGTGCTCAGCCATCCCGTCGGTGTACTTTGCCTCAAAATCATAAAACTCGTTCTTGGGCACAATTTCGATTGCACCGATCGTGCGGTCACCAAGAATGCCGACCTGTACTTCCTGCCCCTTAACGTACTTCTCAACCAGAATCTCATCGTCATACCGGAAAGCCAACTCCAGGGCGCTATCCATCTGTTCAGCATCCTTCACTATTGAAATTCCGACGGATGATCCTTCCTGAACCGGTTTTACAACCAGCGGCAGCCCAAATGGCAGCTCGGATAGCCTGACCGTTTCTCCGCGGTGGAAACAGCAAAACGGAGCTGTCAGTATGCCGCTGGCGGCAAAGGCCTGCTTGCTGTATAGTTTGTGCATGGCGAGCGCGCTAGCCAATACACCTGAGCCGGTGTAAGGGATCTGGAGCAGTTCCAGCAGCCCCTGTACGCAGCCATCTTCACCATATCGGCCATGCAGGGCTATAAATGCCGCTCCAATCTTTTCACGTTTCAGCACATCCGCCAGATCACGGCCGACATCTATGGCAACTGCGTCGAAACCCTGCGAAACCAGCGCCTGATGCACCGCCGCGCCGCTGCAAAGTGAGACTTCCCGCTCGGCAGAGAGCCCCCCCATCAGAACGCCAATTCTTAAAGCCTTGATATCAGTGATTAATCTATTGCTACCCATGTCACCCTCAGCTTGTCCCTATTCAACGCCCACTATACGCACTTCTTCTTCCAGTGTCACGCCAGATGTTTGAAATACCGCATTCTTTACCATGGCGGACAGTTGCAGAAAGTCATCAGCAGTCGCTCCGCCAGAGTTTACTAAAAAGTTGCTGTGTACTTCGGAAACCATCGCTCCTCCGTGACGTGTCCCGCGCATTCCGGCTGCATCAATCAATCTCCAGGCGGCTTGCCCAGATGGATTTTTAAAGAATGATCCGGCACTTGGGAAGCCGACATTGTGCTTGGACCGCCTCAACTCCAGATCCTTGCGAATCTCCTCTTCGGTGCACTCCGCATCGCATTCCTGCAGCTTAAAAAGTGCCGCCAGAATGATATCACCCGGTTCCAGGCTCAAATGCCGGTAGCCGAAATTCAATTCCCCCATGCAGAATTCCTGAACATTTCCGTCACGCAACAGCGTCAGGCATTGCGTGTGTTCAAGAATTCCATTGCCATAGGCGCCGGCATTCATTCTGATCGCCCCGCCAACCGTGCCTGGAATTCCGGAGATGAATCCGATACCACCCAAACCGCGTTCCTGAGCGAAGCGAACCAGAGCCAGATTGTCAGCACCGGCTTCGGCCCTGACACAGATCTTGTCAGTCAGTTCAACGCGGTTAAAGCGTTCCAGAGATATGATCGCTCCGCGAATGCCCTTGTCACGCACCAGCAGGTTGTACCCTTTTCCGATAGCCATCCAGGGCATATTCTCGTTGCGCAGCCAGATCATCAGATTCTGCAGGTCGGCGGCATCTTCGGGCACGGCATACAGGTCAGCCGGACCACCCACCTTTAAAGATGTATGGAGGCTCATCGGCTCGTTATGCAGCAGCCTGCCCCGTATGATCCCGTCAGGAAGGTTCAGTTTCGTGCCTCCAGAATTTTCAGCAGGGCCTCGCCCTGTTGCCAGATATTTCCAGCTCCCAGTGTGATCACAATGTCACCTTCTTTAACAATGCCGGCCAGGTGTTCCGGTATAAGTTCGCGGTCGGCAATGCAGGTCACGTCTTTCTGTCCGTGCCGCAGCACTTCTGCGGCCAGTCGGTCGGCAGTCGCCCCGGCTATCGGCTTTTCTCCGGCGGCGTATACGTCAGTCAGAATCAGGACATCGGCATCGTAGAAAGCGGTTACGAATTCATCGAATAATTCGTGGGTACGCGTGTAGCGGTGTGGCTGAAAGGCAGCTACTATACGCCTCTCCGGCCAGCCTTGTCGTGCTGCCGCCAGGGTGGCTCTGATTTCGACCGGGTGGTGACCGTAATCATCCACAATCATGATACCCTGTGGCTCACCTTTGACCGTGAAACGTCTCCCGACTCCGCTGAACCTTGCAAATCCTTCCTGAATGGCACTGAACGGCACATCCAGTTCCAGAGCCACCGCTATGCAGGCCATCGCGTTCAGCACGTTATGCGGGCCGGGCATCGGGAAAGAGATCTCTCCCAGACGGTAACCTTTGTAATGGGCCACAAATGATGTCTGGAATCCATCATGCCTGACGTGTGTGGCCCTGATATCGGCCTGTGAAGAAAGCCCGTAGGTCATGTAACGCTTTTTGATCTGCGGCAGGATTTCGCGGATGTTTTTATCATCCAGGCAGAGGATCGACAGGCCGTAGAACGGCACCTTGTTGATGAACTTTACAAAGGTTTCCTTGATCTCTTCGATGCCTCCCAGATAGTGATCCAGATGGTCGGCATCGATATTAGTCACGACGGCAATCGTGGGTGACAGCACCAGGAACGAGCCGTCCGACTCGTCCGCTTCAGCCACCAGAAATTTGCCCTGCCCGAGCTGGGCGTTGGTGCCGATGGCATTCAGTTTGCCGCCGATAACGATAGTCGGATCAATGCCGGCGTGCCCGAGAATCGCCGCTGCCATTGAAGTCGTAGTCGTCTTGCCGTGGGTTCCGGCGATGGCGATACCGTACTTCATCCGCATCAGTTCTGCCAGCATCTCGGCGCGTGGGATAACCGGCACATGCAGCCGTTTTGCTTCCATAACCTCGGGATTGTCTTCATGCACAGCTGAAGAGATCACAACCACGTCCACGTTTTTAAGATTGTCAGAGTTGTGCCCGGTGGCGATTTCGGCGCCCAGCCCGGTCAGACGCTCGGTGGTATCCGAACTGCGCAGGTCGGAACCGGATACCTTGTACCCCAGGTTTAGCAGCACTTCGGCAATTCCGCTCATGCCAATGCCGCCTATTCCTACGAAATGAATCTTTTCTATTTTTCCGTACATGTTGATCCTTTCAGCATTTCGTCGACTATGATTGAGGCCGCATCCAGTCGTGCCAGGCCGAAGGCCCGTTGCCCGGTTTGTCTGACGGTTTCGGCATTCCCGGCCAACTCCTTGATCATCCTCGCCAACTGCTGGCCGGACAATTCCTGCTCCAGCATCATGAAGCAGGCGTCCATTTTGAGTAGCGCTTCGGCGTTTCTGCGCTGATGGTCGTCCACCGCATGGGGAAACGGGATAAACAGGCAGGCTTTGCCGCAGGCGGTGACTTCGGCGATTGTGGTCGCTCCAGCACGGCAGATGATCAGGTCGGCTTTAGCGTATTCCGAAGCCATGTCTGCTATGAAGGGCGTGACCTTGGAAGTCAGACCGGCTGCGCGATAAGCGGTAGAAACCTCTTCGCAGTCGCTGTTACCGGTCTGGTGGGTAATCTCAAGTCTGATCCGGCAATCTTTTAATAACGGTAACGCATCAACCATGGCCATGTTGATGGCGTGAGCCCCCTGGCTGCCTCCAAAAACAAACAGGTGGAAACTTTTGTCTCCGTTGTCAGCCGCAGTCGAACCGTCGGTCAGGGATGAACCAGGTTTTTCCACCATGTCAAGGATTTGTCTCCGCAACGGATTGCCGGTCAGAAGCGTAGACTCTTTCGGGAAATATCTGTCAGATTCCTGCAGCGTGATGAAAACCTGATCGGCAAATCTGGCCAACAGACGGTTTGTCTGGCCTGGAATAGCGTTCTGTTCGTGGATGAAGCGGGGTACGTGCATTCCGGCAGCAGCCAGCACCATCGGCAGCGAAGCATAGCCGCCGACACCTAAGACCAGATCTGGACGGAAACTTTTCAAGATCTTTCGTGACTGCGCATATCCATAAAACATTTTAGCAACGCCTGAAAGCTGGCTTAAACCTCTTTTGCCGCGTATCCCGGCTGCCGAGATAAGTTCCAGTCGATATCCTGCCGCCGGAACGGCCCGCGCCTCAATGCCACGTTCCGTGCCGACAAAGAGAACTTCGTTGGACGGGTCTCGTGCCAGAAATTCTTCCGCTACCGCTATGCCCGGGAATAGATGGCCTCCAGTTCCGCCACCCGCTATAATCAGTTTCATTTTTCCTCCTTGAGGCTGATGGAGGAGATCTTCAGTCCCGATGAAATATTTAAGAGTATGCCGACTGCGAAAAGGCTGATTATCAGTGAACTGCCGCCGTAGCTGATAAAAGGGAGCGCCAGGCCCTTGGTGGGGAGCAGACCGGTCACGACTCCCATGTTGACGGTAGCTTCAATGCCGAACAGCACGGCAATGCCGAGCGCCAGAAATCTGCCGAAGGCATCCGGCGCTGCCACGGCGATCCGCATGGCACGCTGTACGAGCAGAAAGAACATGCCGATGATCACGATCACGCCCAGGAACCCAAGTTCTTCGCCGACCACCGCCAGGATGAAGTCAGTGTGGGCTTCCGGCAGATAAAAAAGTTTCTGTTTCCCTTCTCCCAACCCCTGTCCAAATACGCCTCCCGTACCGAGCGCCAGCCAGGACTGAATAATCTGGAAACCACTGTTCTGCGGATCCTGCCAGGGGTCTAGAAATGCCAGAATACGGCGTTTGCGATAAGCCACGTTCATGACCAGAAAGTAGAGAAAAGGCATCGACATCAGAAAGATGGAAATGATGTAGACAAGGCGCGTTCCGGCAGCAAACAGCATGACCATGGCAACTGCCGCCAGAGTCAGGGCTGAGCCCATATCGGGCTGCTTGAGCAGGAATCCCAGGAGCACCAGCAGAATAAGCATGTAAGAAACAAAGCCGGGGCCGAGCTGCTTGATCTTATCCTGCTTTCTGTCCAGCGAGTAGGCCATGTACATGATCAGGGCGAGCTTGGCAACTTCGGAAGGTTGCAGGTTGAAACCGGGCAATCTGATCCAGCGCGATGCGCCGCCTGCGCTGCCGCCTATGCCCGGTATCAGCACCAGCACCAGCAGCACCAGACACCCCAGCAAAATCGGTGCGGCCAGCTTACGCCAAACCTGATAGTTGATCCGCATGACACCCAGCATGACAGCAAAGCCGATCAGGGCGAAGAGTCCCTGGCGTTTCAGGAAGAAGAAGCCATCGTGGAAGCGCTTGGCAGCCATGACCGAGGATGCCGAATAGACCATCACCACGCCGAAACAGGTCAGCGCGATCGCCATCAGCATTATCACCAGATCGTATTCTTCCAGTTTTTTAAAAGTTAGTTTCATGGCTGTTTCCGTGAGGGTTGCCCCTACAATTCATTTACCGCCGCAATAAATCGTTGCGCTCGCTCTTCATAATCACGGAACATGTCGAAACTGGAACAGGCCGGTGACATCAGCACAGTGCCGCCTGGTGATGTCAGTCCGGCAGCCAGCTGGACCGCCTCTTCCAGAGTTGTCGCTTTTTTTGTGTTGGTCAGGTTGCCAAGCTCGAGCTGCATCCGGTCGGCAGCTTCTCCGATTAGGATCAAATGCCGCACTCGTTGACTGATCATTGGTGCCAGCGGCGCGTATGAACCGCCCTTGTCTTTGCCACCGGCAATCAGGGTGATATCCTCAAAGCTTTCCAGTGCCTTCTGTACACTCCCGACATTGGTGGCCTTGCTGTCCTCGTAGTAGCGCACTCCGGCAACTTCGCGCACAAACTCCATGCGATGGTGCAGCGCTTCGAAGCAGAGTACTGTTTCATAGGTTTCGTCGGGGCGGCAGCCCAACAGCAGTGCGCAGGCCATGGCGGCCATTATGTTTTCCAGGTTGTGCACGCCCTGAAGCCGAATTGCAGAGGTTGGAAAACATTCTTCATGTCCGTTATGGCGATAGGTGATAACCCCGTCTTTGTGAAAGATCCCTTCTTCCAGCTCCATCTTGCGGCTGAAAGGGAATACCTGCGCTGAGAGCTTTCCGGCCTGCTCCCAGACCAGTTCGTCATCGCGGTTCAGGACGGCGAAATCGTCTGCGGTCTGGTTTTCAAATATCCTCAGTTTGGCGTTGATGTAATCCTGATAGCCCGGATAACGATCCAGATGATCTTCGCTCAGGTTCAGCAGTGCCGCTACCGTAGGGCGGAATGTTGTGATCCACTCCAGCTGAAAGGAGCTGATCTCGGCTACGACCTGATCAACGATCTGGTGCGATTCTGCCGCTTCGATCAACGGGTTGCCAATGTTCCCCCCCACAAAGGTGTGATAACCGTTATGCTTGAAAATAGCTCCCAAAAGGGTGGTTGTGGTGGTCTTGCCATTTGTTCCGGTGATCGCTGCCAACGGAGCATTGATAAAGCGCGCCGCCAGTTCTATCTCGCTGATGATCTCAACACCAGCGCTCTGTGCCGCCACCAGCTGCGGCATCTCCATCGGCACTCCCGGCGAAACCACGATCAGGTCGCTGGCCAGGAATGTTTCTGCATCGTGCCGTTCCAGCTCCAGTGTGATGTTGAAATTGGCCAACTCGGCCAGCTGAGCGGTCAGCTGCGTTTCCTTGCGCAAGTCGGTGACCGTTACCTCTGCACCTTTTGAAGCCAGGAAACGGGCGCAGGCCACACCGGTTTTGGCGAGGCCTACCACGAGGGTTTTTTTGTTTTTCAGTTCCATATAAACCTTATCGCATTTTAAGGGTCGAAATTGCCACCAGCGCCAGGATAATCGTGATGATCCAGAAACGCACGATGATTTTGGGTTCAGCAACACCCTTTAATTCGAAGTGATGATGGATCGGGGCCATACGGAAAATCCGTTTGCCGCGATATTTATACGAGCCGACCTGAAAAATGACAGATAAAGCCTCAACTACGAACACTCCGCCGACTATCACCAGAAGCAGCTCCTGTTTGGTCAGCACGGCAATCGTGCCGAGAGCGCCACCCAGGGAGAGTGACCCCACATCCCCCATGAAAACTTCTGCCGGATAAGAGTTGTACCACAGGAATCCGAGGCCGGCGCCCACCATGGCACCGCAGACAACGGCCAGCTCACCGGCTCCTACAACCCGCGGCACTTGCAGGTAGGCCGAAAGCGTGGCATGACCGGCAACATAGGCAAACAGCATGTATGTGGCGGCATTGATCGCTACCGGGCCGATTGCCAGCCCATCCAGTCCGTCGGTCAGGTTTACTGCGTTGCTGGCTCCCACGATAACGATCGTGGCGAAAGGGATAAACCAGATCCAGAGGTCAGGGTGAAAGTTCTTGAAGAACGGGAAAAAGAGCTGTTCGCTGAAGCCCGGTTTGATGAAAAGAAATATTGATACCGCTCCGGCCAGCAGCAGTTGCCAGAACATCTTCTGGCGGGGCGAAAGTCCTTTGGGGTTTTTCTCGACAACTTTTTTGTAATCATCCACGAAACCGATCACGCCGTAGCCGATCGTGATAAACAGCGTGATCCAGACATAATGGTTGGTCAGATCGGCCCACAACAGGGTTGGTATGACGATTGCCGCCAGAATCATGACCCCGCCCATGGTCGGTGTCCCCTGTTTTTGGAGATGCGATTCCGGTCCGTCGGTGCGGATTACCTGGCGAGCCTGTAAAGATTCAAGCTTGCGAATGATCCAGGGGCCGATCACGAAACAGACCAGCAGCGCGGTAATCATTGAATAAATTGTGCGGAACGTCAGGTATTTAAAGATGTTGAAGAGTTTAACGTTGGCTGCCAGCGGATAAAATATGTGGTAGAGCATGGGCTATTCCCCTTTGCCGTGCTGCATCACTGTTTTCAGCTCGGTTGCGACCTGCTCCATTGCCATGCCTCTTGACCCCTTGAATAGAATTACGTCATTTTTTTGCAGATCCCGATACAGCTTCTCCGCAATCTCTTTGTGACTTGTGCAAACCTGGATTGATGCAACAGGCATATTGGCCAAAGCAGCACTTTCGGCGGCGTATTTTCCCATCAGCTTCCCCATCAGGTATAAACGATCGGCATTAAGACCCGCAACCGTTCCAATCGTC
Source organism: Geobacter sp. (assembly GCA_009684515.1). Lineage (GTDB taxonomy): Bacteria > Desulfobacterota > Desulfuromonadia > Geobacterales > Pseudopelobacteraceae > JACRCG01. The sequence goes on along the minus strand of WKKS01000004.1, from coordinate 79,905 downwards.
CGATGTGCTTCAGCCTCATGTTCGCCCAGTTCCAGCATATCGCCCAGCACTGCAATGCGACGCCCTTCAGTCGCTACCTGCGACAAGGTTTCCAGAGCGGCTTTGACCGAGGCCGGGTTGGCGTTATAACTGTCGTCTATCAGTGTGATCCCATCCAGTTGCTCGGTCTGGAAGCGCCCTTTGTAGGGTGTGAAAGCTGCCAATCCGGCTGCTATGACCGGTAATTCCACTTTTTCCAGCAATGCCGATGCGGCGGCCAGAGCATTGTAGATGTTGTGCCGGCCACATGCTTTCAGGTGAACCGCAATTTCACCCTTTGGTGTGATCATTGTAAAGTTCTGTCCTTCCAGTCCATGCGTCTCAATGTCATTGGCCCGCACTTCACCACGATTAATGCCGAAGCTGATTCTACGTGCCGACGGATTCTGGTGTAGCGATGCTACCCGCGGGTCGTCGGCGTTAACCACCGCCAGGCCATTGTCGCAGACACGGTTCAGCAATTCACCTTTGGCGGCAGCTACCGCTTCAACCGTTCCCATGCTCTTCAGGTGGGCCGGAAGTGCGTTGAGGACGATCCCCACTCGGGGTCTGGTTATCTCCGCCAAACGGTCAATTTCCCCCGGTTCGCTCATCCCCATTTCAAGTACCGCCCAGCGATGTTCAGGTCGCAGTTGGAACAGCATCTGAGGCAGGCCGATCAGGTTGTTCAGATTGCCGGACGTTTTGAGTCCCGGTCCGGTTTGCTCCAGAATGGTAGCCAGCATTTCCTTTACGGTTGTTTTTCCGTTGCTGCCGGTGACGCCGATGGTCGGGATGTCAAAGCGAAGTCGCCAGGCTGCAGCCAGGTCACCCAGGGCTTTCAGGGTGTTTTTTACGGCGATGCAGGTAATCTTTGCCGGAATGGTGTGGGATTTCAACCAATGCTCTTCCGCCAGCAGTACTGTGATCCCCTTGGTTGCAACTTCGGCGATGAAAGTGTGACCGTCAAAGCGATCTCCGCGCAAAGGCACAAACAGCTGCCCTGGCAGAACAGAACGGGAATCAGTGGAAATGCTCTCCACTGCGCCGCTTGCCCGTCCGATGATCCGTCCGTGGGTTGCGGCGGCTATTTCGGGAATGGTGAACATTATATGTGCTTCTCCGCTAAAGCTACCGCCGCTTCTTCGCGATCGTCAAAATGATGTTTGACGGTTCCGATGATCTGGTAATCTTCGTGCCCCTTGCCGGCCAGCAGTATTATGTCACCGGCTGTTGCCAGCCGAGCCGCCAGTCGAATTGCATCGCGGCGATTTTCCTGCATGACAAATCCTTTTTCCGTAATGTGGCTGCCGCACTCCTCGAGGTTGTATTCGCGGATGCCAAGCGGAGTTATGCCGGCTTTGATCTGCTTAAGTATTTCGAGCGGCTGTTCGGTGCGCGGGTTGTCGGAAGTGACGACTGTGAAATCCGACATTTCTGCCGCAATCCGTCCCATGATCGGGCGCTTGCCATTGTCGCGGTCGCCGCCGCAGCCAAAGACGGTAATGATTCTTCCGGCTGCCAGCTCCTGCAGTGTTGAAAGCACATTTTCCAGAGCATCGCCGGTATGGGCATAATCAACCAGGCAGGTGATTCCGCGGTTGTTTATGACCCGTTCCATTCGTCCCGGTATGGTGGCGTGGGTTTCAATTCCGCTCTTGATGGCATCCAGGGGCAGATCAAGTGCTATGCCGGAAGAAACGGCCGCCAGGATGTTGGACAGGTTGAAATTGCCGAGCAGTTGCGATGAAAACTCAAAGCTTCCCTTGGGTGTCACCATTGTGCCGCTGATGCCGTGCACCGATGAGGTGATGCCGGTGGGGCGAACGTCGCAGGTTCCTTTGATGCCGAATGTGATTACCGGACAGCTGCAGCATGCGGCAACCGCAGCGCCGTAAGGGTCGTCCATGTTGACCGCGGCACGTCGGAGCGGTTTTTCGTCGGACGGGCGGAGCAGTTCGCTGAACAGGCGCTGTTTGGCCAGCAGATAGCTTTCCATTGTCACATGGTAATCCAGGTGGTCACGGGTCAGGTTGCTGAATACGCCGACATCAAAGTGGCACCCGTCAACCCGTTTCTGCTCCAGAGCATGCGACGAGACCTCCATCACGAAGGCCTGCGCACCAGCCTTTGCCAGTTGCCGGAAGGCGCTCTGCAACTCGGTGGATTCGGGCGTGGTATGTGATGCTTCTATTTTAGTCGCGCCGAAGCGGTAACTGATTGTGCCGAGAACAGCGGCAGGAGTTCCTGCGGCCGCCAGGATCGCCTCGATCAGATAGGTTGTGGTCGTTTTGCCGTTGGTTCCGGTGATGCCGACCAGCGGCCTGCTGGCGGTGGGGTCTCCATTGAAGCGTGCTGCAAGGCGTCCCATGGCGGAGCGTCCGTCGACAACCTTGATCCAGGGAACTGCGGCGGGTGCAAACGAGGCATCTTCAAGAACGACAGCAACAGCTCCGGCATTGATCGCCTTTTCGATGTAATCATGCCCGTCGGAGGTTGCGCCGCGCAGCGCAAAAAAAAGCGTTCCAGGCAGAACCTTGCGAGAATCGCAGGTCAGTGCGGATACTTGAACGGACGAGTCCCCGTGCATTTCCGGATTCCCTGCCGCGATTAACAACTCACTCAGCGTCATGCGCTCATTCCTCATGCGGAAGGTGTGAACTTGATCCACACCGCACCGGTTCCCTTGATCGCATGCCCCGGCGGCGGATTTTGCTCGGTTGCCCGTCCGCTGCCTATCAGGCGGATATTTATGCCCCGTTTTTCCATCACCTGCATCACGCCGCGCATGCTCATGCCACGAAAGTTCGGCATGACGGCGCCATCGTTAGTGGAATCGTCAATGGTATCATCTGAATCCGTTTCAGGATCAGCGGCCGGTGCGTTTTTTGACTCGACCGGTTTGGGGGTCTTGGTGGTCGGCATGTTGGGCGCTATCTTAAGGTATGCCAGTGTATTCTGAGCAATCCCTTTAAAAGCAGGAGCCGCCACAACACCACCATACTTGACCCCCTGCGGTTCATCAATTATGACCGCGATAGTCAGTTTCGGGTTGTCAGCAGGGACAAACCCGACAAAAGAACCGATGCGCTTAGACGGCGAATAAGTATGGGTGACCGGGTCCACCTTCTGTGCCGTACCGGTCTTTCCCGCCACCCGGTATCCATCCACCGCCGCTTTTGTACCGGTCCCGCCTTCTCCGGTGACGGTCTCCATCATTTTTGAAACCTTGCGGGCTGTCTCGGGCGAAATGACCCGTCGCAATGCCTGTGGCTCAAAATGCTGGACTTCATTGCCGCCGTCATCGAGAATCCGCTCAACCAGATACGGCTTCATTAGCGTGCCGCCATTGGCGATGGCTGATACCGCCGTAACCAGCTGCATGGTTGAAAGTGATACGCCTTGCCCGAAGGAAATGGTTGCCAGGTCAATGCCGTACCAATTGCGCTTCATGTATCCGGACGATTCACCCGGAAGGTCAATGCCGGTGCGTGTCCCAAAACCGAAATTCCGCAGATATCTGGAAAGCCTTTCTTCCCCCATTTTGAAGCCGATCTTCGCGGATCCGATGTTGCTGGAGTACTTGATGATTTCCGAGATTGAAAGCCGCGAATGGGGGTGGTCATCATGTATGGTGCGGTCTGCAATCCGGTAATTGCCGTTTTCACAGTTGTAAACATCACTCTCTTTGATTACTCCTGCGTCAAGTGCCGAGGCGATCGTAAAAACCTTAAAAGTCGAACCCGGTTCAAAGCTGTCTGCCACGACGCGGTTGCGCAGCTGTGCAAGCGAGTAATGTGAATATGAGTTCGGATTGAAGGTCGGATAATTGGCCATCGCCAATACCTTGCCGGTATCCGATTCCATCACCAACGCCATGCCGTTTTTGGCGTTACTTTCGGTGACCGCTTTGGCCAGCTCTTTTTCGGCGATGAATTGAATGGTCTTGTCAAGGGTCAGGACGATATTCTTGCCTGGCGAAGAATCCTTGAAGACGGTATTCATGATGGAGATGTTTCGGCCGAGCGCGTCCCGTTCCGTTATCATATAACCGGTATTGCCGAGAATTGTGCTGTCGTAGCGGAGTTCAATTCCTTCCAGGCCGTTAGGGTCGCGTCCGGTGAAACCGATCACGTGCGCTGCCGTCTCGATATTAGGATAAAAACGCTTGGACTCAGGAACAAAACCGATGCCGGGAAGTTTCATGTTCTTGATTCGCAAGGCGGTGTAAGGTGGCATCCAGCGTTCAAGCCAGGTGAAAGCTTTGTTGGATGAAAATTTTGCTACCAGTTCCTGCTTGGGGACTCCCAGGATTGGAGCAAGGATTGCGGCAGTGCCATCGGCATCTTTGATGTTTTTGGGTTCGGCATAGCAGGAATCCATGTGGATTGATTCTGCCAGCGGGGTGCCGTTGCGATCAAGGATGCTCCCCCTGGCCGGTGTAAGTTCCACCCGGTGCTGGTGCTGTCTGTCGGCCTTTTTGACCAGATCTTCATGTTTCAGGATTTGAAGGTAGAATACCCGGCCAACAACCGTCAGGAACATCAAACCGAAAATCGTCCCGATTATGACGATCCTGACGCGGGCCCATTTTTCCTTTTCGTCCTTCATTTAACGTGAATGACCTGCAACTCGTTAGGAAGCGCCATTCCCAATTCATTCTTGGCAATGGTTTCGATGCGGGCCGGTGTCTTCAGCGAGGCCGCTTCGAGTTTCAGTCGCTTCTGCTCCTGCTCCGATTCCTTCATCTGGCGGGTAATATCCGATATCTGCAGGTTCAGTTCAACCAGCCTGAAACGTGACCAGACGTGAAAAACCGATACTACCGTGAACAGGATCATACAGATCATCAGGTATTTGAAAATATCAATGCGGTGGGACGACAGTTCCACCCCGCCAAACGTGCGCGGTGCCGCAACTTTGCCATAATCCGCTCGTGCATGTGCCATGATAATCACCTCTTAAACCATCCCGCCTTTACTCACCCCGCTAGTGGGTTGACCGGCGGCGGTCGGTTTGGTCTACAGTTTTTCAACGGCCCGCAGCTTGGCGCTGCGTGACCTGGGATTGTTTTCTATTTCCTCTGCAGTTGCCGTGACCGGCCTTCCGGTCAGAACCTTTACCCGTGGCAGCTTGCCGCAGGCGCAGATCGGTAGTTGGCGGGGGCAGGTGCAACCTTCGGCGTACTCCCGGAAGATGTGCTTGACGATACGGTCTTCCAGGGAGTGGAACGATATGATTACGCCGCGTCCACCCGGCTTCAGCAGGTCCAGCGCAGCACGCATGCCCCGCTCCAGGCTTTCCAGTTCGTGATTGACGGCAATTCGCAGTGCCTGAAAGGTTCGGGTGGCGGGATGGATTCTCTCTTCCCACTTGGCTTTCGGCACCGCGCCTTTAATAATATCCACCAGCTGGAAGGTTGTGGATATGGGCGACTCATTCCTTGCATTGACGATAAAGGAGGCGATCCGCCTGGCCCAGCGTTCTTCACCAAATTCGCTGATGATGCGCTCCAGTTCCTGCTCCGGCAGCTCATTAAGCAGCTCGGCTGCGGTTTCGCCTTTGCTGGTATCCATGCGCATGTCCAGCGGCGCATCTTTCTGGAAACTGAAACCCCGCTCGCCGGTGTCCAGCTGGTGTGACGATACTCCCAGGTCCATAATGAAGCCGTCCAGCCCGGTTACACCCAGTTCTCCAAGGTGATCGGCCAATCCGGCAAAGTCACCATGCACCGGGCGAAAACGGTTGCTGTATGCCGCCAGGCGCTCGCCGGCTGCCGCCAGAGCCGCCTGATCGCGGTCAAATCCGACCAGTGTCGCCCGCTGCGCATTTTCAAGGATCAGCAGGCTGTGCCCGCCGCCACCGAGGGTTCCGTCCAGATACGTCCCGGTGCCTTTTGGGGCCAGAAAGCGGATGACTTCATCCGGCATGACCGATAGATGGTGAAAGTCCGCCACTACAGCCCCAGTTCGGCGGCAGCTTCGGTGCCGCTCGGGAAATTCTTGACATCCTGAGCCCGGACCTTGTCCCACTCGGCCATGCTCCAGATCTCGATCTTGTCCATGGTTCCCACGAATTGAACTTCCCGGTCGAGCGCTGCGCTCTTGCGAAAAGTGGGGGGAATCAGAAAACGCCCCAGTTTGTCCGCACTGCACTCCTGCGCCGGTGATATGATCGTGCGCATAATGCTTTTGCGTTGATCGGAGGTGAAGCCTTTGCTGACGAGGAAATTCTCTTCGAAGACGAACCACTCCTTGTATGGAAATATCAGGAGTCCCGAGCTGTAAACCCCGCTGCCCAGATCAACCGGAACCGAGTTGGTCAGGAAAAAACGCTCGTCCTCATGCTTCTCGAGCATCACTTCCCGAAACCTGGCTGGCAGGCTGGTGCGCCCCTTGGCGTCTATGGTTGTCTCGAAAATTCCTCTGAACATCGTCTACTCGCAGGTATTTATTTCCACTATATTCCACTTTTTTCCACAGTAATGGAACTTATAGACGCCGTCAAGGTCTCTGTCAAGTTAAAACATGAATTTTGTAGGAGAATATTGTGCATGCGGAGGGGGTGAATTCTGCTATAGTCGGGGCAAAAAACAGCCAATGGAGGGTGGGATGGGGATCGGTTTTTCGCAGTTGATAACCGGAGTGCAGTTTCCTCCGATTTCGGAAGTTAAAAGATGGGTGGCGGAGCGTCCCGATCATGGATTGGAGCTGATCGATCTGTGCCAGGCGGTTCCGGATTATGCCCCGTCTTCCGGGCTGACGGACCATCTTGCCGGAATACTGCACGATCCGTTAATGTCGAAGTACTCACCGGATGAAGGTTTGCCGGAGGTGCGCGAAGCGCTTTGCGGCTACTACGGCAGGAAATACGGCGCCGCTCTGTCACCAAACAATCTTTGTCTGACGATCGGCGCCAGTCAGGCCTTCTGGCTGGCGATTGTCACACTCTGCCAGGCCGGGGATGAGGTTGTGCTGCAGGCGCCCTGCTATTTCGATCATCCGATGGCGCTGGATATGCTCGGCATCCGCAAAGTTTATGCTCCTTTTGTGGAGGCTAACGGTGGTCTGCCCTGTCCGGAGACTATCGAAAGGTTGATCAGTGACAAAACTAAAGCGATTCTGCTGGTTTCCCCCAGCAACCCCACCGGAGCAATCACACCTCCGGATGTGATCGGAAAGCTGCTGAAGGTGGCCCGCCGCCACAATGTTGCGCTGATTCTGGACGAGACCTACAACGAGTTTATTCCAGGCGGCAGCCGCCCGCATGACCTGTTCAGGAAATCTGACTGGGGTGAGCATTTCGTACACATCGCTTCATTCGGCAAAACCTATGCGCTGACCGGCTACCGGGCCGGTTTGCTGGCCGCTTCCGAGCAGTTTATCCACCATGCGCTCAAGGCGCAGGATACGATGGCGGTCTGCCAGCCGCGCATCACTCAGCATGCCGTCAAATACGGAGTGGAGTATCTGGATGGCTGGGTGGCGGACAACCGGGAAATGATGGCCCGCCGTCACGATCTGTTCCGGTCAGAATTCATGAAGCCGGGCAACCGTTTCGTTCTTTCGGCCAGCGGGGCATTTTTTGCCTGGGTGCGGCATCCGTTCATCGGCAGCAGCGGCCGTCAGGCGGCCAAGAAACTGGTGGACCGGGCTGGCATAATATGCCTGCCGGGAGAGGTTTTTGGTCCCGGTCTGGAAGGGTATTTGCGGCTGGCTTTCGGGAATATCCGCGAAGAAGCCATACCGGAGGCGGTGCGGAGGTTTCGGGAGATGGAGATTTGAATATTGGCAAAATGATAACAGCAGCTCTCAAATTCTTTCAGTCGGCGCTATTTAACGTCAGTCCTCCGGTCATAACTTCCTGAACAAATCCGGAAAGCGATTCCTTAGCACCTCGGTATACTCCTTTTCTTTAGCCCTGTTACCCAGATCGCGACTTATTTTGACCAGATTCACAAAGGCAGGACCATAGCCCGGGTTCAGGGCCGCAGCCAGTTCGAACTCCCGTAGCGCTGCGGGGAGGTCGCCCCCCATGGCGTAAAGAGCTCCGGCGTTGCTATGAAGTTCGGCAACGCGTGGTTTCAGTTTGATGGCCTGCTCGTAATAAAAGAGTGCGTTCTTGTAATCACCGACGTTGTAATACGAACCTGCAAGGTTGCTGTAGAGTTTATCCATAGCGACTTTGGTCGTTATTATTTTGACCCGGTCCGGGCTTGCAGTCGCGCTGCTGTTCGCATATTTGGAAAGGGCAACATTGTATAGCTGAATGGCTTTCTCAAAGTAGCCGCGCTTGAAGTACAGGTCGCCGATCAGCACATCATCGTTTGCTCCGGCAGAGCGGATGCGTGCCATGGTTAGGGCCTCCTCCCCCTCCATTTGCCTTCCTTCCCTGAAAAGGGCTACTCCCAGTTTGGTGAAAAAGTATGATCCGCGGTACATGGTTGCTTGCTGCCGCCAGAAGGCCACATCATTTTCCCATGGTTTTCGCAATGGTAGCATCAGCAGCGCCTGGGTGGATGTAAAGGCGACAAATGCAATCGGCAGGTAGCGTTTCCACCCCTGGAATTTAATCGAAGTTACCAGCAGGAACAGGCCGAGAGCGGGCAGGTAGGCATAGCGGTCTGTCACCACCGGATATGTTTTGAAAAAGTTCATTACCGGCAGAAGGCAGGCCAGATATAATAACAGTGAAAACAGGAGTGCCGGATTCCGGCGGCGCTTGAAAAATGCAACAGCAAGAGCCCCGGTCACAACCAGCACGGCCATGACGGAAAGCATATTTGAAGCAGAATCAAGTTTGTCGCTGACCGGTATTATGATGTTAAATAAATGCAGCGGGTAATAGATCATAATCTTGAAGGCCACCACGCCCCTTGAGAGTAGTTCCAGCGGCAGCGACTCAGTGTTGGAAGAAATGTAGTTTGCGGCAAGAGCATACTGGCGATAGATGTAATAGAAAACGGCAGCGGCAATGAAGAACGGGACCGTGCGGAGGAAGGTGGCCGTGCGTCGGGACGGTTCATGGAAGGCCGCCAGCAACAGCAGCACCAGTGGCAAAATGATGCCGTATTCACGGGACATGAAGGTGCCGATACAAAATAAAAGGGCGATGGCATAGGAACGGATTCGGTCTTGCTCGTTGCGCAGGAAGTGGATAAAGGCACAGCAGGAAAGAACGAAGAACAGGTTCGTCAGCAGAGCTCCCCGGTTATGGACAGCATAGACAACTTCCAGCTGAATCGGATGGATGGCAAACAGCAGTGCGGCCAGAAAGGCCTGAACATCAGGGATCGCCGACTCTGCGCGCTGGCCGGTGCGGTCAGCCAGCAGGTCTGAAACATTTGTGATGAAGTATTTGAATGCTACGGCTGTGCTGCCGAAAAGTATCAGGTTCGTCAGATGGAACCCGAAAGGGTCTTCGCCCCAGACCAGATAATCAAACGCGAAGCTCAGGTCGCGCAAAGGGCAGTAGTCGGCCCCGATGGCACCATGCAGCAGTATGTATTTCAGGTCAAAGGTGCTTATAAAGCGGTTGCCTATGAAGTACAGGTAGTCATCCCCCACAAACCCGTTCTTAAGCGATGGGCTGTAGAGTGCCACTGCCACCGTAAACAGGATCAAGTCATAAAAATAGCGCTGGGATGTGAATTTTAAAAATTTGTTCATGCTTTTCATGCCTTTCCGGTTGTGTACCATTTCAGGTAGGAGGTGCCCGCGGACGCCCAGTAACGAAGTTCCGTCCAGGAACGGATCGAGGCCAGCCGGGAAGCTATGTAGGATGGCCTCAGATAGAATGATCGTGTCAGGGTCCGCTGCTGCTGTAGCAGCTGGTCGGCACTGAAGTTTTCCGTGTTCCAGCCGGGGCGTTTGCCGAAGATGACGTAATCTTCCCAGCCGCTCCGGTTTTCTATCAGTCCGGCTGCCAGCATCCGTTCGCGCAGCGGCGTGCCGGGGTAGGGGACCACAACAGCCACAGAGACAAAAGTCCAGGGGAGTGAGCAGATCAGTTGGCGGGTTAGTTCAAGTTCTTCCAAAGTCTCTGACGGATCGCTGCCGATGATGAAATTTCCCTCGATGTGACTGATTCCGGCTTCCCTGGCCCAGTTGACCGCATTGCGCACCTGTTCCAGTCGGACCCCTTTGCCCATGGCGTCCAGCATCCTCTGGCTGCCGGATTCCACACCGAAGGCCACCTTCCCGCAGCCGTTACGCTTCATGGCCTTGAGCAGTTCCAGTGACACCGTATTGACTCTGGTATCGCAATTCCAGGATTCAATGCCACTCTGCCCCAGAATTTCACTGATGGCTGCGGCCCGCCCCGGCTCCAAGGTAAAGGTGTCGTCGGCGATTACGATGTGGTTGAAATGCTGCTCCCGCACGACTTGGTCAAGCTCCTCCTTGATGCAGAGCGGGTCGCGGAAGCGGACAGTGCGGCCGAAGGTGGCCTGGATGGCGCAGAAGGAACAGCCGACCGGGCAGCCGCGTGAAGTGAACAGTTCGGTCGAGTTCAGACGGTTGGAAAAGCCCCGGCTGGAATGGCCGGCCTGGCGGGAATAATCGATCAGATCCCGGGCCGGGAAAGGGATCGTATCCAGATCGGCTATCAGAGAACGGGGTCCGGTCAAGGTCACTGCGCCATGCTCGCGAAAAGCAATCCCGGAGATCTCCCGCAGCTGACCGCCATCCCGCAGGCTTTGACAAAGCTCAACCAGCGTTGTTTCCCCCTCACCGATCACGGCGTAGTCAAAGGCGGGGAACTGCTGCAGCGTAAATTCCGGCAGGGCGCTGACATGGCTCCCGCCCGCCACGGTGACAAGCGACGGACAGAGGCGTTTGACATCCCCGGCCAGAGCCCCTGCACTGGTGATGGTTGGCGTCATGGCGGTAAAGCCGACCAGCGCCGGTGAGAAAATTTCCAGAATCTGCCGCAGATTTCCCAGGCTATAGGGGGTAACCTCGTAATCAGCGATCATGCTTTCAAATCCGGCCACCCGCAGCGCGGCGGCCAGATAGGCCAGATTCATCGGACGGGTGTGGGAAAGCAGGGCCGAGGACTGGAACGGGTCGGGCGGACGGATCAGCAATATACGACGGGGATCAGGCTGCATGGAATTTCCCGGATTGACAGTTATCGGTATCATTATTTCTTCTGGCCACGGCAAACAGTGATGAGCCGATCGGCAACATTCTGCCGGAGTTGATCCGGCGGTTTTCCAGCCTCAGTGCTTTCAGCAGAAGATTATTCACAAACCGATGCGGCATGGCCACATCCGAAACCACATCAGCATGATTGGTCCGGTTATTTATCAAAAACCTGGCTAGCAGCCGATAGGTGGTAATCAGGGGGAACAGCATGCCGACCCTGCCGCCTACCAGAATCACGTCGAAACCGGCCCTCTGCACTCTTTCCTGCAACATGCGCTTCGAATAGCGTTCCCTGGTATGCACCGCCAGATCGTGGCTGCTGCGCAGGAACTCATGGGCGACTAGGTTCAGAAGCAGCATGCCGCCCGGCTTGAGGCCGCTTCGCAGTCGCCGCAAGACCGCCACGTCATCATTGATGCCGGTGTGATAGAGGACATCAATGGATGTGATAACATCATAGGTCTCCGGATCCAGTTCGATACTGTTGAGATCCGACAAGACCATGCTGTCAATGCCGCGCTCTTTGCAGAGTCGCAGCGCCTCCTGCGCTGCGTCGCAGCCGGCCGCCCGATGTCCCATCTGCAGCATGAGTTGACAAAGCCGTCCGGTACCGCAGCCGGCATCGAAAATATCCAGCGGGTGCCCCAGCCGCCTTGACTCCCGCTCGATCAACGAAAGAATCAGTTCGTGCAGCCCCACGTACCACCAGTGCTGATCTTCGGCTTCATACATGCGGCGGTATTCAATCCGGTTCATAACGTGTCAACCTTGAGCGAAATAGCGCCTGATGGCGTCAACCACCGCCGCAGCGTGCTCTTCCGGCAATTCCGGGTACATCGGCAATGAGATGATTGTGCCTGCCAGCCGCTCCGTAACCGGCAGGCTGCCGGGTTTGTAATTCAGGAAGCTGTAGCCCCGCATCAGATGAATCGGGTCGGGATAGTTGACCTTGGTTTCGATACCTTGCCGATCCAGATATGCCATCAGGCTGTCACGATCTTCCGTCCGGATGGTATACAGGTAATACTGGTGGCTGTTATGCGGTCGGACAGCCGGAAGCTGGAGGTCACCCACGCCGGCCAACCCTTTGTCATAGATTGCTGCTATCTTCTGCCGCCGCGCAACCGCATCATCCAGCCGTTCGAGTTTTTTCTCCAGCAAGGCCGCCTGCAGTTCGTCCAGGCGTGAATTATACCCCTCCTCCTCGGCATAATATCCGGATTGCATGCCGTAAAAACGCAGCTTCCTCAGTTTTTCGTTCAGTCCCGGGCTGAAGGTGACCACCATCCCCCCATCTCCGAAAGCGCCCAGCACCTTGGTGGGATAGAAGGAGAACGCCCCGGCATCCCCCAGGCTGCCGGCCCGGCAGCCGCGATAAGTGGCGCCGCAGGCCTGGGCGCAATCTTCAACGACGGAAAAACCGTGTTGCTTGGCCAATTCCAGCAGCGGCAGCATCTCGACCATCTGGCCGAACAGATGTACCGGTAGGATACAGTGCGTCCGTCTGGTTATGACGCTTTCCAGCTGCTTCACGTCCATCAGGAAAGTATCTTCCTCAACATCGACGAAGAGCGGTGTGGCGCCGGTGGCGCGGATAGCGGCCACGGTCGGGACGGCACTGTTGGCGACGGTGATGACATCATCGCCGCTGCCGATGCCGAGCGCCTTCAGCGACAGGAAGATGGCGTCAGTGCCTGAGGCAACCCCCACTCCGTGGGAAGCACCGCAGTAGTTGGCGAATTTCTCTTCAAAAGATGCCAGGCGGCTCCCCAGCACCAGTCGTCCCGATGAAAACACCTCGTCGCAGATGCGCAGATACTCTTCGCGGTGTTCGGCGTACTCAGTCAGATAGTCCCAGTAACGGACAGATACTTTTGATTGAGTCATACTGCTCCTCCGTGTGTTTTGGCATGCCGAAAAAAACGATCAGCCGCTTGTGCCAGCTGGAGACATTGATGATGTTCGGCCGGGAAGTCGCCCTTGTCGGTTATCAGCTTTGCGACATGATCAATAGTCAGCAGAAAGTGGTCGTGAGACGGCATAAGAATAGTTTCATGCTTACTGCTGCAGTTGATTTCCAGGCGGCACTGATAATCCGCGGGCGCGGTGAAGCCCCGTTCCAGTCGCAGCGTGCCATTTGAGCCGCCAAGTTCGTAGAAGCAGCGGTAAGGCTGTCCAAAAGCGATCGTAAAAGTGAAATGCTCGTCTGCTGTTGTGTGGGCTTCCGCCTCCATGGAGATGATCATTCCGTTCTGCCAGGCGACGTTACAGCGGATGATTTCAGAAATCGCGCCCCGCAGGAAATAACGGGCCGCAGAGAGCGGATAGCGGTTCATGTCGTGAAAGGCTCCGCCTCCCTGCTGTGGGTCCAGTCGAAAGTTGTCCGGCGCCGGCCCCGGAATGGTGAAAACGCAATTCAGAGTCGATAGGCTGCCGATGCGGCCTGCGGCCATCATCTCCCTGACAGTGGCGTGCTGTGGATGCTGCAGATACATGATGTTTTCATAGAGCAGCACCCCGTTTCGGTTGGCTGCCTCCAACATGCGGCTGACCGAAGCCGGGGATAATCCGAGCGGTTTTTCGCACAACACATGCTTGCCATGGTTGAGCGCCTTGATAACCCACTCTTCATGCAGATGATTGGGAAGCGGAATATAGACCAGATCGATCTGTTCTGAATTGAGCAGTTCATCGAACTGCAGGGCGGCACAGGCATACTGACGCGCAACCGCCGCCGCCTTGTCCATATCCCGGCTGGCGATGGCAATCAGGCGTACTCTGCCGCATTGTGCAACGGCAGGCATAAACCTGCGCAAGGCGATGTCAGAGCATCCCAATACCCCGATCCCAAGCGGGCGAGTGGCAGATGCCGCAAATGCAGGGGTAGTGGTTACAGCAGGCATGTCAGAATGCTCCGGGAGCAGGAGTTAACCTGCTCCCCCAGATGAATCAGAAACTGCAGATGCGGCAGCGGCAGCCAGCGGTAGTCTTCCGGGAGCGGCAGCTGGGTGCCATCCTTCAGCAGCAGTATGCGGTGGATATTGCATTCCCGGTAAAAACGGGCCCCTTCTTCGGCCTGACAGCTTTCATGGATCGATTTGGACATTTTCGGGGCAAGAAATTCGTCGTACAGGAACGGTTTTTTCAGTTTTTTACTGTCGGCGTAATTCCCCTGCGTAAACTGAGCTGTCGGTCCAAGCTGCACAGCCGATTTGTTGCCGACCTCGGCCTTGGCCTGCATCAGGATTTCCACCCCTTGCGGACTATTCCTGACGAGCAGCCCGATTATGCCCGGTGCCGGATTCTCAATGATCGGCTGACACCATGCCGCCACTTCCCGGGAAGTCGTCTTGATCTGCATGCCGACAATCCTGAAAAAACGCTTTTCATTGTGTGAAAAGAAACCTTTCCCATCCACTCCCCATTCCTGAAGATCATTCAAGCCGATCCGCCGTGCCAGCATGTGGTTGGCCGCCCGGCGGTCATCGAGCCACTGGAGAGTGTCCCAGATCCCGGACGGACAGATTTCAGCCGGATTGGCCGACCCGTCTGCCTCCTCGTCCTGTCCGGCACCGGAACTTTCAAAGAGCAGGCTGGAGAGAATGCTGCGCACGCAGGCATTGACCAGGCTGTCTTTCCGGAGCAGACCGGCAATCTGCCGCAGTGTCAGCCAGATGAAACGCTCCGGCAGTTCCAGCGGAAAATCGCTGTCGGTATCTATAATCATGTTACGGTTGGATTTGTATAGAAAGCGGCCGCCATCCTCGGTCTGCATGCGGGCAAAGATGATCCGCTCCGGCTTTGGTGACAGGAAGTATTCGAGGAACAGCGGGGGTGCGCCGCCATGGACACCGGAATAATTGCTGTAGGTCGCTTGGACTGTGGGAGATAGCTGCACGCCTCCGATATTTCCCGGTTCCTCCTTGGCCTGCAGGCAGAAATGCATGACCCCGCCGATGGATTTTACCAGAATCCCGAGGATGCCGGTTTCCGGCTGTTCGATGATCGGCTGGTCCCATTCGAGTTCGCTGGCCTCAACTCGGTGACGGCAACGGATACCGATCACGCTGAAAAAACGGCCGGTTGAATGGCAAAGATTCCCGTTTTGCGGTTCCCGGCGCCAGCCGGCCAGATCTTCCAGCGGGACCAGCATGGTGTTAAGACCAGCATTATGACAATTTATTCGAATCCACTCATCCACGAAGCTGTCATCATGAATTGATTTTCCGGCACTCCTAGAGGCATTGATAAGCGGAATCAATTCCGGACGGATTCCTGTTCCTGACACCAGTCCGTGCATGAGCATGTCATTTCTCATGGTCATGGTTCACCTCTTTTCCAGGTTCCGCTGGAACAGCCAGCAGCTCCCTGATGATGTATTGCGGTTCCTGGTTGAGTTTCAGGTAGATGCGTCCCACGTACTCTCCCACGATGCCGGTTGCCAGCAGTTGGAACCCCCTGAAAAACATGGAAACTGAGGCCAGTTTTTCAATGTCGCTGGGATTCTCCAAAAGAGGGTGAATGCCCCTGACCAGCATGTCGGCCACGGAATAGACCCCCATCAGCGTCAGGACGAAGCCGATTGCCGCCAGGATGCGGAGCGGGATCAGTGAATAGCTGACGATCATATCCCCCCAGAGTGCCGTCAGTTTCTTGAGGGTATATCCGGATTTTCCCGTACGACGCTGGTCGTGGCGGACTGACACCGTTCCGATGTCCCTGGTGATCTTCAGAATGATGGCGTCCAGATAGGGGTTAGGATTCCTGTGTTTGATGATCTGCTCCACTATGAAGCGGTTCAGAGCCTTGAAGCTGGAGAGATAGAGATTGGAGGGTTTGTTCAGGATAACCCGGGCCATGGTGCCGTTCAGGTAACTGCCGAGGTTGCGGAACAGGCTGTCGCGTTTGTCCAGGTATTGACAGTAAACCACATCATAACCTTTGCGGATCTCGGCAACCAGTTTGGGCACCTCCTCAGGCGGGTTCTGTAAGTCGTCATCCATGATTACGACATATTCTCCCCGGGCCTGGTTCAGTCCGGCCATCACGGCATTATGCTCACCGAAATTCCGGGATAACCGGGCATAGCTGACCAGATCCGGCAGTTCGGACTGAAGGCTCCTGCAGACCGCATCGCTCCCGTCACTGCTGCAATCGTTCACCAGTATGATCTCCAGACGGTAATCGGCGGAGAGGAGCAAGACAAGTTTTCGACACAATTCGGCAATGGTCTTTTCAGCGTTGTAGACAGGAATGACAATCGAAAGGGATGTCATGAATTCTCCTCATGCTCAATTGCGGTTGCTTGGTTCAGTAACGTAGGGGTGAACGCCCTTTCGATAGGCGCCGTTATATGCTTCTGTCGAACCTCCTATACTAAACATTTGACCCATTAATATATTTCACTTGATATAATTTATCAACCAAATCAATATTTTTGTCGAAGCTGCTACTCTAATGGTTACTGTTCTATTTTAGTGTTAATTGCTGGTATACTGCAAAAAGATGTGCATCGTCAGAGATTAGCGCCAACCGGGGAGAGAGTAGATGAAGGTGAGAACCGTTACTGCACGGCTACTGAAGATGTCGCTACTGCTTAGCATTTCCATATCTTTATGCAGCCAGTCGGCCTTTGCCGAGAGCTGCGAAAGAGTTGTCCAGCTCTTTAACAGTCAACTCTCGCCGCGGATTGACGAAAAGGAACTGGTCGAAATTCTGCGCTCCCTTAATGCCAGCGGCAACACCTCCCTGCCGGCCCAGTTTGTAACCAAAACGGAGGCTAAAAGATTGGGGTGGAGGCCGGGACGTGATTTGTGGTCTTCCCGGTGCCTGCAAGGCAAGAGCATTGGCGGAGACTACTTTGGCAACCGCGAAGGGCGACTGCCACGGAACATCCGCTCCTGGCATGAGGCGGACCTGGACTACAAGGGAGGTCACCGGGGTGCCAAACGACTGATCTATTCGAAGGAAGGGCAACGCAACGTGACGGTTGATCACTACTCTACTTTTCATGAGGTGCCAGCATGCCAGTGAAGAAAAAACAGTGCATTATCGAGGGAAAGTCTGTCCGGACCATTGAGGACTTCTACGGCGAGTTGATGCGGCAACTCCCTTTCCCGCCTCATTTTGGCAATAATCTAGATGCGCTCTGGGACGTTCTGACTTCGGATGTCAAAGGGCCGATTCAGATAATCTGGAATGGAGCCGGGGCCTCCCGCCGCAGCATGGGCAAAGACTTCGATCTGGCGCTGACCCTGTTGCAACAAGTGGGGAAGGAACGGAAAGATTTTGTAGTCATCGTCCAGGAGTAGGTTGTCATGGCCCCGTCATTGTCCGGTACTGCCGCCATTGGGGCGGTTCCGCGTGGCGGGAGTCGCCACTCTGATTGCCTTTGATTTTAAAACTGTGTAAGTATGTAGTTGCTGATGCATAAAAATAACTCAAACGGCCAACACCCAAAGGGTTTTCGCTGGAAGGAACCATCATGATGCAAATAAAGAAGCGCAGAACAGTTAATCCTCCCGGTCTGACCGAACTACCTGCACTGCCGATGGATGTGCCGAAGTTGATCGACGATTTCAGGCATTATTTCACCTATAATCTGGGACAGGACAAGTACTGCACCGCCACTCATTATTATTACAAGGCGCTGGCGCTGACGGTTCGCGACCGCCTGATGGAGCGCTGGAAGAAAACCCGCTATGCGTATGTGGAGTCGAAATGCAGGCGCGGTTACTATCTTTCGCTGGAATTTCTGATGGGGCGTTCGCTGGGCAATGCCATGTTGAACCTGGGGGTGACCGACGCGGCTTCGCAGGCGTTGGAAAAACTTGGCATCAAGCTGGAAGAGCTGGCCGAGGCGGAGAGTGACGCCGGTCTTGGAAATGGTGGCCTGGGGCGTTTGGCGGCCTGTTTTCTGGACAGTTGCGCCACGTTGCAACTGCCGGTGATGGGATATGGACTGCGTTATGAATTCGGCATGTTCCGCCAGCGGATTGTCGGAGGTCGTCAGATAGAAGAGCCGGATCACTGGCTGAGGGATGGCAATCCCTGGGAGATGGAACGCCCCGAATATGCCCAGAGGGTGCGCTTTGGCGGCCGCAGCGAGCGGTACAGGAATCAGTCGGGCGAAGAGTGTGTCCGTTGGGTTGACAGTCATGACGTACTGGCTGTGCCCTACGATATCCCGGTTCCGGGTTACCGCAACGGAACGGTCAACACTCTGCGGCTCTGGAAAGCCGCCGCTACGGACGCATTCAATCTTGGCGAATTCAATGCCGGTGATTATGCCGGATCGGTTGCGACCAAAAACGAAGCCGAAAATATCACGATGGTGCTTTATCCGAATGATGCCAGTGAGAACGGCAAGGTTCTGCGTCTTCGCCAGCAATATTTTCTGGCCTCGGCCAGTCTGCAGGATGTTGTCGAGCGCTGGGTAGTGGGGAAGAAGGGCGATTTTGGCGATTTTGCAGAAAACAACTGTTTCCAGCTCAACGATACCCATCCGAGCTGTGCCGTGCCCGAGTTGATGCGGATTCTGATGGACGAGCAGGGACTTGGTTGGGATCAGGCCTGGCAGATCACCTGTAAAACCATGGCTTACACCAATCACACATTATTGCCGGAAGCTCTGGAAAGGTGGCCATTGCCGCTGTTCGGTCATCTGCTGCCGCGGATTCTGGAAATCATTCTGGAAATCAATGCCCGCTTCATGGCTGAAGTCTCCGCCCGCTGGCCGGGCGACAACGAGCGTATGAGGCGTATGTCGATTATCGAGGAGGGAGAGACACCCCAGGTCCGGATGGCATATCTGGCGATTGTGGGCAGTTTTTCGGTTAATGGTGTTGCCGCGCTGCATTCGCTGCTGTTGGCTCAGGGTCTCTTCCGTGATTTTTACGAACTCTGGCCGCACAAATTCAATAACAAGACCAACGGCGTTACGCCCCGTCGCTGGATTGCCCGTTGCAATCCGAGGATGAGCCAGCTGATCAGCGATAAAATCGGTGACGGCTGGGTGTCTGATTTGCAGCAGATCAACAAAATCGCCAGTTACGCCGATGATCCTAAATTCCGCAAGCTTTGGCATGGTGTCAAACAGACCAACAAGGAGCGTTTGTCCGTTCTGGTTCAGGAAAGTTGCGGTGTCACGTTTAATCCGGACGGGTTGTTTGATGTTCAGGTAAAGCGGATTCATGAGTATAAGCGCCAACTGCTGAACCTGCTTCATGTGATCCATCTTTACGACCGGATCAAGCGTGGTGACGTCGAAGGATGGACAAACCGCTGCGTACTGATCGGCGGCAAGGCGGCACCCGGCTACGTCATGGCCAAGCTGATCATCAAACTGATCAACAATGTGGCTCAGGTTGTCAATAGCGACCCAGCCGTTGGGGAACTGCTGAAGGTGGCCTTCCTCCCCAACTACAGCGTGACCACGATGGAAATTATCTGCCCCGGCACCGACCTGTCGGAACAGCTGTCGACCGCCGGCAAGGAAGCTTCCGGCACCGGAAACATGAAGTTCATGATGAACGGCGCCATTACAATCGGTACCCTGGATGGGGCCAATATCGAGATCCGCGAGGAGGTTGGCGACGAAAACTTTTTCATGTTCGGACTGACGACCGAAGAGGTGGATCAGTTGCGCTCCCACTACAACCCTTCAGCAATAATTGCGGGTGATCCCGATTTGCAAAGGGTCATGGCACTTCTGAGCAGTGGTCACTTCAACCTGTTCGAGCCGGGCTTGTTTGATCAGATTCTGAACGCTATTGCCAGCCCGCATGATCCCTGGATGGTTGCCGCTGATTTCCGCAGTTTCGTCGATGCCCAGCAGTGCGTGGCCAACGCATACCAGGATCGCGAGCGCTGGACCCGCATGAGCATCATGAACACGGCATGCAGCGGCAAGTTTTCAACCGACCGGACTATTCATGATTATAACAATGACATCTGGCGACTGGCCCCGATTCCGGTCAAACCGGCGGAGTAAGGAACGTTTTGATGCCTGTTGTCCGGGAGTGCTGAAAAAAAGATGGATGTCATCACCACCCACATAAATGCCGATTTTGATTGCCTGGGAGCCATGACCGCTGCTGCCAGGCTGTATCCCGGTGCGTTGATTTCGTTTCCGGGTTCACAGGAAAAAGGCGTTCGAGATTTTGTCGAACGCCATCCCGAATACCTGCCCCAGCTTACCCGAGCCAAAGAGATCGATCTGGACAGCATCAGCCGGCTGATTATTGTCGATTGCCAGGATGCTGCCCGCATCGGCCGCTTTGCCGAAATTCTTGACCGTCCCGGCCTTGAAATCCATATCTACGACCACCATCCGGTGACAGCTGAAAGCATAACACCGGGTGGCGGAGTGATCACCAGCTGTGGTTCTGCTTCAACGCTGCTGACGGCTCTGCTGATGGAGCGTGGGATCACCCTGACTCCGGAAGAAGCGACCATGATCACGCTCGGCATCCATGAGGACACCGGCCGACTGCTGTTTGTCTCCACGACCCAGGAGGATTACCGCGCAGCCGGTTGGCTGCTGGGGCAGGGTGCAAGGTTGTCTATTGTCAGCGAGGCACTGACCCCGGAGTTGAACAAATCCCAGATGGGATTGTTGCGTCAGCTGCTGACCACCCTCCGTTCGACCTCGATCAATGGCATTGTCATCTCGATTGCCCACGCTTCCTGCGACCATTACATTGGCGATATTGCCTCACTGGTGCACCTGATGCGGGATATGCAGAATCTGGACGCCCTGTTCGTGGTGGTGTCCATGGAGGATAACGTCTATATCGTGGCCCGCAGCCGCGTTCCGGAAGTTAACGCCGGTGAAATCATGAAGCGTTTTCAAGGTGGCGGGCATGCTTCCGCCGCTTCCGCTTCAATTCATGACCGGTCGCTGCAGCAGGTGCTGGAACGACTGGACGAGTATTTAAGGTTCTCGGTAAGTTCGAATGTGCTGGCGTCCGACCTGATGTCGACGTCGGTTAAAACGGTCCCGGATACTGTTGATATTGCCGAGGCGCGTGAGCTGTTGACCCGCTATAACTGTAATGCCATGCCGGTCATGTCCGGAGACCGGATGATCGGCATCATTTCGCGCAAAATCGTCGAAAAGGCGCTTTATCACGATCTTGGCCAATCGCCGGTGACCGATTTCATGCATACCGAGTATCTGCAGGCCGCTCCCGATACCCCGCTGGCCGATATTCAGGAGTACATGGTCGAGGGTAACCGCCGCTTTGTGCCGGTTTTTGACGGGGGGCGGCTGGCTGGCGCAGTTACCAGGACGGATCTGCTGCGCCATATCTACGGTGGACGCAAGGGACAGAGCGAGTCGCTCTACGATGTCGAAGCCCTGAAGCTGCCGACCCGCAGCCGTTCTGTCCTGGGGCTGATGGTCAAGCGACTTGACGATCAACGGCGCCTGCTTCTGCGAAACCTGGGTGAAGTCGGCGACGAACTGGGTTTGCCGGTTTATGCGGTTGGCGGTTTTGTGCGCGATCTGCTGCTGGGGATCGATAATCTGGACATCGATGTCACCGTTGATGGGGATGGCATCTTCTTTGCCGAGCATTTTGCCGAGCGTCACAATTGCCGTGTTCGCAGCCACAAGAAATTCGGCACCGCTGTACTGATCTTTCCTGATGGCAGCAAGGTCGATGTGGCCAGCACCAGGCTGGAATATTACGAATCACCCGGAGCTCTGCCGACAGTGGAGCGCGCTTCACTCCGGCACGACCTGTACCGGCGCGATTTCACGATAAACACGCTGGCGCTCTGCATCAATAAAGAAAGGTTCGGTCGTCTGACCGACCATTTCGGCGGCCAGCAGGATATTCAGGAAGAAACCGTCAGGGTCCTGCACAATCTGTCATTTGTGGAAGATCCAACCCGGGTCTTCCGTGCCATACGATTCGAACAGCGCCTTGGTTTTCGTATCGCTCCGCACACCGAGAAGTTGATCCGCAGTGCGGTGCGGATGCATCTGCTCGACAAGCTGGGAGGGGAGCGACTCTTCAGCGAACTGGTACAGATTCTGCGCGAAAAGGAGCCGACGGCCGCCATACGGCGTCTGTCTGTCCTGGGGTTGCTGCCGGTCATTCATCCGGCGCTTAAACTGGTGCCGGCCACCGAGCGGGTGCTGCGCGAGGCGGGTCAGGTCATGGCCTGGTTTCGTCTGCTGTATCTGGACGACCCATGTGAACAGTGGCAGGTCTATTTTATGGCAATGTTCGATGGCCTTAAAGGGGATGAATTCAGTGATGCCTGTCGGCGACTCTCGGTTCCGGGGCGTTTTGCCGACCAGTTGCACAGCCAGCGCTCTCTGGCGTACAAAACTCTGGCGGCCATTAAGCGCCGCCTGAAACATGCCTCTGATGTGCGTAACAGCGAATTATACGCCTGGTTCAGCATATTTTCGCTGGAAATGCTGCTTTATCTGGCGTCCCGCGCCAGCAACGAGCAGGTGCGCCGCTTTGTTTCGCTTTATTTGACAAAGCTGCGTGATGTTGCACCGCTGCTTGACGGCAATGACCTGTTGAACCTCGGTTTCCAGCCCGGTCCGGACCTTGGGAGGGTAAAAGAGCGCTTGCTGCGGGCCAGGCTGGATGGCGAGGTGGACAGTCGTGAAGACGAACAGGTTTTGGCGCTTTCACTGATTCGGTAAGCAGCATGAGTGGTGTGTCGTAACTGCAACACCGTGGCGGATAGAATACATTTATGCCGAAGTGCCGGTTTTACACTCCTGATGTGGAATTGATGCAAGTTGACGATATTACACGCTTGTCTGACTCGAAGCGCGGTAATGCTGTCGAGTGGCGCGCTTCTTGCTCGGTGAATCGCACATTCTGAAATTGTCTTCGAAAGGCATACATATATGAAACAACTCAAACAGCTGCTTGCGCTTGTGATCTGCCTGTCATTCCTGACGTCCGTTTCTTCAGCCCACGCGGCGGACAATACGCTGCGCGAAGTGTTTGAGGATGCCTTCTATGGTGCCGGTATCGGGGCGCTGGTTGGTGGCGCCATCCTGGCTTTCACAAATAAACCGGCTGATCACCTGTCTTATATCGGCTATGGCGCCGCTTCCGGCGTGCTGGCCGGTACCGCCTACGGTATGGCAAAGTCGGCCCGCGCACTGGCTGAAATTAATAATGGCCGGGTCAGGATTGCCGTGCCGACCATCATTCCCGACCTGAGAGAGTCTCCATCCACCGGCCAGACCATGGTGATGTGGCATGCCAGTATCCTGAGGGGCACCTTTAACTGAATTCCTGATATTCGAAATCTGTTTCAGAAAGCCCGCTGTCGAAATGCAGCGGGCTTTTTTATTTGCCTCGTCATGTCACTCCGTTTATAACATGCGGGATATTTCACAAATCAGGAGGATTTTATGTCGGAGTTTGCAAACGTCACAGTAATCAAAAAAGCCAATATCTATTTTGGCGGCAAAGTCGCAAGCCATTCGGTAATTTTTGCTGACGGCAGCAAGAAAACATTGGGGATCATGCAGGCTGGCGAGTATGAATTTTCCACCGCCGCGGCTGAGGTAATGGAAATTCTGTCGGGAGAGCTTGAATGGCAGATGAAGGGTGATGCCGATTGGAAAAAAGTGGTTGGAGGGCAGTCGTTTG
The DNA here is from genome assembly GCA_009684515.1 of Geobacter sp. Classification (GTDB taxonomy): domain Bacteria; phylum Desulfobacterota; class Desulfuromonadia; order Geobacterales; family Pseudopelobacteraceae; genus JACRCG01. The sequence goes on along the minus strand of WKKS01000004.1, from coordinate 56,102 downwards.
ATGTCCCGGCCAATTCAACGTTCCTTATGAAGGTTGCAACCGTTTCGGATTACTGCTGTTCTTTCGTAAACTAGCAGCTGTGGAAGTAACGGCATCAAAGCCGGTCACCGGCCGCTTTGCCCCGTCCCCCACCGGTTGTCTGCACAGCGGCTCTCTGGTGGCGGCGGTTGGAAGTTATCTGATGGCAAAGCGCGCCGGAGGCCGCTGGCTGCTGCGTCTTGACGATCTGGACGCCCCCCGCCAGGTAGCCGGAATGTCCGACGATATCATGCGGACGCTGGAGTCATTCGGCCTGTTCTGGGATGGCGAGGTTGCCCGCCAGAGTTTGAATCAGGAGTATTACCGGCAGGCCTTTGAGCTGTTGCAGGCCAGGAATCTGCTTTATCCCTGCAGCTGTTCGCGCAAGGAAATCGCCCTGGCCGCTTCCGCCCCGCATTCCGATGACGACGGCCCACCATATCCCGGCAGCTGCCGGACCGGTATGAAGGCGGGTGGGGTGGTGCGCTCCTGGCGGATAAAATCGCCTGATGGTGAAGTCTGTTTCAGCGATCTGCGGCGGGGAGTTATATGTCAGGATCTGACCAAAGTCTGCGGGGATTTTGCGATTCGAAGGGGCGCTGCTGAGTATCTGTATCAACTGGCGGTGGTTGTTGACGATGGAGTGGCTGGTGTCAATCAGGTGGTGCGGGGAGATGATCTGCTTTCGTCAACTCCGCGGCAGGTATACCTGCAACGGATACTGGGTTTGCCGCAGCCGGATTACTGCCACCTGCCGCTGGTGACCGGTCCTGGCGGTTCAAAGTTGAGCAAGCGCGATCATCTGGTTTCTCATCAACTTTCCAGCTTAAAAGGGAGAGAAGGGCAACTGTTGCTGGCTGTGTTGCGCTTTCTGGGGCAAAATCCACCGCCTGAACTGTACGGATCAGGTTGCGCGGAGCTTTTGGAGTGGGGGATTGCCGGTTTTGATGCGGCTCTGATCCCGGCGCATGGCGGTTCCTTGCCGATTTAAGGGCTTTTGGGTTCTCCGCTGGTCGGTCCGGGAGGACGAAGCATCAGTTTCCCATCGTCAACCCGGTTTTGATAAGGATTGTTCGGATAGGTGGCGAAAGGTTCGGATTTCCGGAACATCCGCAGCTCTTTTACCGATATAAGCGGGTATGGGTAATCCACGCTCTCCAGTTTTTGAATCTTTTTGCCTTTTACCTCTCCGATAATCGTGACAAGGTTGCCCGGCCTGTAGATCAAAGGGTCGATCAGCTCGCTGCTGATGGCCAGAAACCGGCCGCCAGACGTTGATGTTTCGTCCGGTACGCCGTTATTCAACAGCTCAAGCTGTGTCACTTCCAGCATTATGACATCGCCACTGCTCCTGGTTCCGGCAATGATTCCGCCGATCATGACGCGCTTGCCGGAGTGTATTTCCGGATTCCTGCTCAGTTCTGTGTAATTAACCGAACTGTCAACCAGCTTCAAGCCTGCTTCGCTCATGACATGGGCGCATCCGGCAAGTACCAGGGCCATAAAAAACAGTAATGCTACTCTCATGATTGATTGCCTCCACCGATAAATCTTCTGGTGACGCATTTGCAGAAACTGAGCCAATGGTCTGCTAACCGGCTGAGCTGGAGTTGCGGCCTGTCCAATAAACAAGCATTTTTTGTTCGCCATCCTGAAAACTTTCCAGGTCAAGCTCCAGGTCAGGCGTCCATGGCCGGTGTTTGTAATAAAGCTTGTCGTAGTATTTTTCGATCAGCCCGCGTGCTACGCCCGGTATGTTCCAGCCGTCCAGCATGCCTTTCAGTTCGCTGTAATGTACTCCGCCCAATCTTTTTTTGATGCGCTCCAGCGCTTCCGCCATCGGTTCCCGGTACTCCTGATGTGCATATTCCTCTGTCAAGCGATCCACCCGTGTGTCTGTTGAAACATTGCACCAGATCTTGCAGCTTCCCGCCATGACGTTGTAAAAGTTACCCGGCAATGTAATGCGCCCGATGCGCTGGCTTTCGCCTTCCAGAACGATCGGCCTGTCGGTGGGAGCCTGACGCAATGCGTCCCATAGTTGCGTGTCAAACCGCTTCTGCGTTGGCTGCTCTCCCAGTCCGAGCGAGCCGAAGGCGGAGCCGCGATGTCGGGCCAGTCCTTCAAGGTCAATCACTGTCCAGGAATTTTGGTCAAGGCCGTTGATGAAAGTCGTCTTGCCGCTGCCGGTCATGCCGTGGATGACAATCAGGGGTGCGGGTGGCTTGAAATCTTCAAAATAGGCTGTCAACTGGTTACGAAAAGCCTTGTAGCCTCCCCGCAGCTGTACGACCGGGTAGCCGCATGATTCAATCAAAATGGCCATCGACAGGCTGCGCATCCCCCCCCGCCAGCAGTAGACCAGAATCGGCTTGCCATCGGCATGGGAAACCGCTTCCCGGGTCATGGCGGCAAATCTGCCGCAAGTCAGCTCCATCCCGCGAATGCGGGCCTGCTGCGAGCCTTGCTGTTTGTAAATGGTGCCGATTTCGACCCGTTCTTCGTTTGATAATATCGGGACATTATGGGCGCCAGGCAAGTGGTCTTCTGCAAACTCAAGCGGGGTCCGGACATCAATGATGCAGTGGCTGTCAAGTAAAGAGGGGGTAAAAGAAAGTTTTTCAGGCATGGTGTCAAATTCTCCGCGACGCGCATTATAGGTGAGTCACCCGTATCTGGCAACAGAAACTGTTCGCGTTTACACCTTGATTATAGGCAGTTTGCATGGTATTTATACCTGTCGCAGATGCTGATTTACAATGATTTGGCGTTGATGCGTCATCATTAAAATACCACATCCGAGGAGGGGAAAATGGAAAAGCAGAAGGTTCATTACCGTGAGCTGGGGTTGTCCAACACCAAAGAGATGTTTGCCAAGGCGATGGCCGGCAAATATGCGATACCGGCCTACAATTTCAATAATCTGGAACAGCTCCAGGCGATTATAACAGCCTGCACCGAAACGAACTCCCCGGTCATTATTCAGGTTTCCAAGGGAGCACGCAGCTATGCCAACGAAACCATGCTGCGCTGCATGGCGATGGGGGCTGTTCAAATGGCACGTGAAGCTGGCTCCAATATTCCGATTTGTCTCCATCTTGACCATGGTGATACTTTTGAGCTTTGCAAGTCGTGCATCGACAGCGGTTTTTCCTCGGTTATGATCGACGGCTCGCACCTGCCGTATGAAGAAAACGTGGCGCTTGCCAAAAAAGTTGCCGATTATGCCCATCAGTTTGACGTCACCGTTGAAGCCGAACTGGGCGTCCTGGCCGGTATCGAGGATGAAGTCTCCTCCGAGCATTCCACTTATACAAAGCCGGAAGAGGTCGAGGATTTTGTCAAGAAAACCGGAGTTGATTCACTGGCCATTTCAATCGGAACCAGCCACGGTGCCTTCAAGTTCAAAGCCGGCCAGCCGGTTCCACCGTTGCGTTTTGATATCCTGGATGAGTGCGAAAAGCGCATTCCCGGTTTTCCTATCGTTCTGCATGGTGCTTCCTCGGTTGTGCAGGAGTATGTCAGCCTGATTAATCAATATGGCGGCAAACTGGAAGGTGCGGTCGGCATTCCGGAAGAGCAGTTGCGTCAGGCGGCCGCCAGTGCGGTCTGCAAGATCAATATCGATTCCGACGGGCGCTTGGCCGTGACCGCAAAGATTCGTGAATATTTTGCCAAAGACCCCAAGGAATTTGATCCGCGCAAGTATCTGGGTGAGGCCCGCAAAGAGCTGGTCAAACTGGTCAAACACAAGAATGAAGCTGTTCTGGGGTCAGCCGGCAAAGCATAGTCAGCTGGCCGTTGAGTGAACGCCAATCCACGCAATTATTATCCAGTAGCTGGCTTGTAGGCACGGGAGGTGTCGGATGAGTACTCGTAAGTTCTCCAGGGTACATTTTAACGTTGAGGCAACAATAGCCACCGCCGGGCGGCAGTTCCGGGGGACGGTGGAGAACCTCAGCATGACCGGCATGCTCTTGTTGACAGATGAACGCTTGCCGGAAGGGGAAATGGTCGAGATATCAATGGTCCTGACCGGCACGCTTCCGGAAATAAAGATAAATTTCAGTGGGAAAGTCGCCCGTGTTGTCGATGATTGCATGGCTTTCACCTTTGACAAGATTGACCTGGATTCATACATGCATCTTAAGAACATAGTCGCCTACAATAGTGACGATTCTGATAAGGTCATGGAAGAGATTCGTCAGTCTATTGATCAAAAACTTGCCCAGGATAATTGATAGAGGAGTCGGACATGAGGACGGCATTATGAAAAGAAGAGCGTCACTGTTTTCTATCTGCGGGTTCCTGCTTGGCGTGAACGCTCCTCTCGGCTGGATTGCGATCCGGATCCTGTTCTTCTACGACCCGAGGCAGACTTTTTTCGGCCAGATCTTTTCGGATATAGTCAAAGATGGCGAACACTTTGCGCTGTATAACTATATCGGCGCCGGCACGGCCATTGTCATGTCCGTTCTTGGCTACATGATCGGCAAAAACGGAGATGAACTGCATGAGCGCGCCACCGAACTTGATGTCCTCCACAAGGAAGTGGATGAGCAGAAGCAGATATTTGAAAATCGTTACAAAGTCCTGGACAGGAATATCAAAAACTTTCATCACATCAGCAGCAAAATCCAGATGTCGCTCAATCTAGAGGAGATCCTGATGTTGTGCGCCGAGGGGCTGCACGAAGTGCTGGGATACGAGCGGGTCAATATCATGATGGCTGAAAACGGTAAAAATCTCCGTTTTGTTACCGCCATCGGCACTGATGGTTTTAACACCAAGGACGTTATCCTGCCGCTCGACCCGAGTATCGGGGTGATCTATAAATGTTTCACCGAGCGCAAGGTCTATCTGGTGGATGATATATCCCGCTTCCCCTCCGATTATCAGCTTCAGTCCCCTCACAACAATCTTACTCCACTGCGTTCAAAGAGCTTTATTCTTTGTCCGATTGTCGTCAAGGGTGAGTCCATCGGTGCTTTCGGTATTGACAACAAGAGCAGTCACCGTCCTCTTAATGACTCTGATGTTGACACAATCATGCTCTTTGCGGACCAGGTCGCTTCGGCCATAACCCGTATCAATCTGCTGACGTCGATTGATACGCTCACATCGGAGATGGAAAGCTCATTCAAGTTCTTGCTCGGGAGCCGCGATCAATACTCCAGCAACGTGATACATCTCAAGGAGAGCGTCGAGTCTGTTGCGGACGGCACCTCCGTTATCGCATCAGCTTCGGAAGGGGTAATGGCTTCGGTTGATGAAACCAGTACCGCAGTGAACGAAATTTCGGTGGCAATCGAACAGGTCACCCGCAACCTGGACTATCTGGCAGGTATTGTTCACCAATCAGCGTCGGCTATGGAACAGATCAACAGCACTATCGGGAACGTTGAGCAGAACGCAGCTATTTCTCACGAAGTTTCAAATCAGGTAAAGCTGCAGGCGGAAGAAAGCCGGGCCGTGGTTGCCGAAACTATCAACTCACTTGAGGAAATCCAGCACTCGGTCGGACTGTCTTATGATGCCATCAAGCGGTTATCCGAGAACAGCACCCGCATTGAAAATATTGTCAGTGTAATAAACGACATTACCAAACGCACAAACCTGCTGGCCCTGAATGCTTCAATCATTGCCGCCCAGGCTGGAGAGTACGGTAAAAGCTTTGGTGTCGTGGCCGATGAGATCCGCAATCTTTCTCTCCAGACCGGCCACTCGACCGGAGAGATTACTTCGATCATTGAAGAGATCATGAGCGAGTCAAAGACCGCAGCCCATAACATAACAGCTACCAAAGATCTGGTGCATCGCGGAGTTGAGTTGGGTCACACGACAGGCGAATCGCTGAAAGCAATTTATGACCGTTCGGCCTGCTCACTTGATATGACGCAGCAAATCAAGCTGGCGACTCAGGAACAGGTCACCAGTGTTCAGCTTGTTGCGCGCTCAATGGAGGATATCAGTTCCATGACGTCGCAGATATTTACCGCATCTACAGATCAGGCTAAGGCCACCAGAAGCATTGCGCGCTCCATAGAAACCATCAAGGATATGGCACATGAGATGGTCAGTTCAACCACCCGGCAGGTGGAGGATGGGGTAATGATTCGCAATACGGTTGAGTCGGTCAGCAACATGGTGACAGAGATGTTTGATAACATGGAGATGCGCAGGGCTCAGAGTGCGGAAGTAATCAAAGAGCTGGAGTCAATGAAAAACCTGACATGTCAGATTTAGAGGTGGGTAATAAATATCAGCTCTGGAGCTGAATATCTTTTTCATGACGGCTACCCTATTAGCGGGAGCTGATCAACCAACAGCTTGAAATCAGTAACGACATACCGCACGGATTCGACGGCGAACCGGGACGGAAGGGGTAACCTGCCAGTAAAGCACGTTTGTGCTGAACTGTCCGTTCACAGCGCGCCTTCCGGCGCGTTTTTTGTACTTATAACCCATGGAAGCTGGAAGCTATAAAGGAACCTAATGATGCGAAAAAAAATAACCATTCCAGAAATACTTCAGATGAAACAGGCGGGCCGGCGTATAACGGTGTTGACCGCGTATGACTTTCCTTTTGCACGTTTGGTGGATGATGGCGGAGTGGACATTATCCTGGTGGGTGATTCCGCCGGTGTTGTTTTCTCAGGCCATGATACGACTCTGCCGGTTACGATGGATGAGATGCTTTACCATGTGAAAGCTGTAAAACGGGCCGATCCGAGAGCGCTGGTAGTGGCCGATATGCCCTTTATGTCATATCAGGTCAGTATCGAAGATGCCTGCCGCAACTGCGGCCGGATGATCAAGGAAGGGGGCGCGGAGGCGGTCAAGGTTGAGGGGGGAAGCAGTATGGCCCATGTCATCCGGGCAGTCTCAACGATTGATATTCCGGTTATGGCTCACATCGGTTTAACGCCTCAATCAGTACACCGCATGGGTGGTTACAAGGTCCAAGGTCGAAAAGATCAGGCCGAGCGGATCATGGACGATGCCTTGGCTGTGCAGCATGCCGGGGCTTTTGCCGTGGTTCTGGAGGGGATACCGGCCGCGCTGGCTGCCGAGATTACGGCCGAACTGACGATCCCGACCATCGGCATCGGCGCCGGACCCGGTTGCGACGGACAAGTACTGGTGATACACGATATTCTGGGGTTGTGCGAAAAATATTCGCCGAAGTTCGTCAAACGCTATGCTGAGCTGGCTCCGCTGATTTCGGGAGCGGTCAAACAGTACGTTGACGAAGTGCGGTCGGGTGAGTTTCCTACCGAAGAACATTCATTTAGCTGACGATTCCGGACTACAGGAAATATATGCAAACAATAAGTGATATCAGGCAAATGCAGACTTTGGCATGTTCTCTCAAGCGTGAAGGCAGGCGGATAGCTTTTGTTCCGACCATGGGTTTTCTGCATGAAGGACATGCCTCACTGCTTCGCGAAGGTCGTAATAATAGTGATGTTCTCGTGCTCTCGATCTTTGTCAATCCGATCCAGTTTGGCAAAAACGAGGATCTGGACCGCTATCCGCGCGATATGGAGCGTGACCTCCGAATAGCCTCCGAATGTGGCGTGGATATTGTGTTCACTCCAACTGCTGCCGACATGTACCCGACTGGATTCCAGACGACTGTAACAGTGCGTGACGTTTCGTTGCCCCTCTGCGGCGCCAGTCGGCCAGGGCATTTTGACGGTGTTGCCACAGTTGTGACCAAGCTGTTCAATATTGTCCAGCCGGATGTAGCTCTCTTTGGCCGGAAGGATTATCAGCAGTTGGCAGTAATTCGCCGCATGGTCATGGATTTAAGCATGCCGTTAGAAGTTGTCGGAATGCCGATTGTACGCGAAAAAGACGGATTGGCCATGAGTTCCCGCAATGCCTACCTGTCAAAGGAACAGCACCTCAGTGCGCTCTGCCTGCACCGTGCTCTTGCTGACGTACGTGGATTGTTCGCCGGTGGAGAGCGCACGGCGGAAAAGCTGCGGAAGGCGGCGCTCGAAATTATTGGTGCGGAGCCGGGCGTAACGATTGAGTATGTCGAGTTTCGGGACGGGGCAACGCTTGATGAACAGGAAGTCGTTGACAATGCCACTTTATTGGCAGTGGCGGCCAAGCTAGGGCAGACCAGGCTGATTGATAACAGTGTGCTGGGGGATGAGTTGTAACATGCGGAGAATCAAGATAAAAAATGTGCAGTAGGCACTTGCTGGTGAGAGTCACTTTGACAGGGCGGAAAACAGAGGTTTTCCGCCCTGATTTTTTGTAATAGCTGACACTCCCCTTTCAATTTACTGATATTCCGGTATCATTGTAAAACTATCACGATGCAAAAGGGGGATACATGTCCAACACGGCCATTTATACAGCTTCCTGGCTCATAAATCCCGATGTGCCGCCGATTGAGGGAGGGGCAATCCTGGTCAGCGATGGTCTGATATCCGCTGTTGGGGCAGTATCGGAGTTGAAGCGGCAGTACTCCGCTCCACTGATCGAATATCCCGGTTGCGCCATAATGCCCGGTTTCGTAAACGCCCATACCCACCTTGAACTGACCCACTTTCCCGCCTGGCGTCTTCGGACTAATATTGATTATAATCCCCGCCGCTTCACAGACTGGATTATCCAGCTGATCAAAATTGCCCGTGGTTTGAACCCAAAAGATTATCCGCCTTCAATTCAGGAGGGGGTGCGGATGTGTTTGGAGTCCGGCACGACTGCAGTTGGCGAAATTGTCAGCAACGCTGCGCTGGGCTCTGTTTATGCCGGGTCAATGCTGACAGGGCGGCTTTACTTCGAACTGCTGGGGCAGGATTCAGTCAGGTTTAACGACAAGCTGGAAGCTGCGCTAACGGCCATTGGCACGGCCAAATCTAAAGCCGGATTGATGGAGTTCGGGTTGTCGCCACATTCGCCTTACACGATCGGAGAAGAACATCTGGCGACTATCACTAAAACCGCCTTGTCGGGGAAACTGCCGCTGTCCATCCATCTTTCCGAATCCGCCGCCGAGTCAGATTTCATATTTGGTTCCAGTGGTCCTCTGGCGCAGGACTTTTATCCTTTTGTCGGCTGGGAACGCTATTTAAGCCATCCGCACCGTTGCAGTTCAACCGAACTGCTGGATCGTCATGGCCTGCTGACTCCTGATACGCTGGCGGTCCACTGTGTTCACGTTTCACTGGCTGACGCCAGATTATTGAAGGAACGCGGAGTCAGCATCGCACTCTGCCCGCGCAGCAACGACAAGCTGGATGTCGGAACCGCACCGGTGGCCCTGTTCAATAAGTTTGGTATCCCGCTTGCGCTGGGGACCGACTCGCTGGCCAGCAATGATTCGCTGTCAATGTGGGATGAAATGCGCTATGCCCTGGATCATTTTGCAGAGGACCTTTCTGCGGAGGATGTTTTTAGAATGGCCACCAGTGGAGCCGCAGCGGCTCTCAAGTTGTCTGCCGGCCACGGTTCCCTGGAAGCCGGTAAACGGGGCGATTTTCAGGTGGTGGCTAATTGCGGCGATGTTGAAAACGGATTGATTGAACGAGTTGTTCGAAGAGGTCGGGTGCAGGATGTCTATGTTGGTGGTGTCTGTTACACCGGATGAATTGGTAGATGTGAAAGTTCGTCATACCAAGGCCCCTCCGGATATTTCCGGCGGGGCCTTGAATTTGTAGTCAGGTTGTTTTCTGGCGTTTTTCTTCCAGGAACATGTCCGCCGCCAGCAGGAACACACCTACACAAATCAGCGAGTCCGCCACGTTGAAGGCCGGCCAGTGCATTTGATGCCAATGTGCGTCGAGAAAGTCGATTACCTCTCCCAGTCTCAGACGATCAATCAGGTTGCCGACGGCACCGGAAAAAATCATCGCCAAAGATATGTGGGCCAGGCGCTGGTCGTCGCGTAGTCTGTGAAATGCAATCAGTATGACCAGGGCGGCGACTGCCGAGACCGTAATAAAAAACGGCAGCCGCCAGGATGCGTTGGATAGAAAGCTGAAAGCGGCCCCTTTGTTCCGGACGTAGGTCAGGTTGAAGAAGTTATCGACAATCGGAATCGAATCAAACAGCTGCATGCTGCGGTCTATGTAGAACTTGGTGATCTGATCGACAATTATGCCGATGACGGAAATAGCGGCAAAAATGGTGTAGCGTTTTTTCATGGTTGGTTTCCGTGCAATCTCGGGACGCTGTCATCATTGGCGTCCTCGGGTGGGATAATTGTGACCTGGTTGCGACCGTTGCTCTTGGAGGCATACAATCCGCGGTCTGCCAGATCGACCAGACCTTCCCAATGGTCATAGCCGTTTTCTTCGACCTGACAGGCAACACCGCAACTCAGCGTCAGAAATCCGCACGAATTCTTTTCGTGTGGAATGTTCAGAACAGCAAAGCTTGCCAGGATGCGGTCCGCCAGAATCAGGGCGCCGTACAGGGATGTTTCCGGCATCAGCAGCAGAATCTCTTCGCCGCCGTAACGATACAGCCGATCACATTTACGAATGCTCGAGAGCAGATGCCCCGAGACATCTTTAAGGGCCTTATCGCCAGCCTGATGACCGTATGTGTCATTGAACTGTTTGAAAAAGTCGATATCAAAGAGTGCCACGGCGTATGAACGGTTATAACGCAGGGCCTGGGAGTGAGTGTGTTCCAGATCGACTTCCATTGCCCGCCGGTTGCCAAGGGAAGTCAGGGCGTCTACCATTGATAGCGATTTGAGCTGCTCGTTAGCCTTTTGCAGCTCCAGTGTCCTGGCTGTGACGGAATGCTCAATTATCTCCCGCTGTTTTTCAAAAATATGAAAGTGCGCTTTGGCAAGATCGGACTGGGTAACCAGTCCCAACAGCTCTCCGTCGGCATTTACAACCGGAAGATGGCGAATCTTCTGTGCCGAAGAGATTACCAGCGCCTCGAACAGATTAGTCTCCTCGGTAATGGTAGCCACCGGTGTTGTCATGACATCCGCTACTCTGGCTGGAGTTTGCGGCCTGTTGTTCATGAACTGCCCCATCAGCCGCACAATGTCACGCTCGGTAATAATTCCGACCGGTCGCTTTTCTTCCACAACAATGACGCAGGAGTAGCGGTGATCGATCATCTTCTGGATCACATCCGACAAGATCGCGTCCGGTGTTGTGCTGATGACATCTGTAGCCATCAACTCCTTGATAAGAATTTCAACTTTCATGTCAACTCCTTTTCAGGGCACTAGATGACGGCGACTGTGCACTTCGGACAGATAGTCGGGTGTTCGGCACTGCTGCCCAGTTCCTCGCTGTAGTACCAGCAGCGCTCGCACTTGGCGCCGGGAGCCGCGCTGACCTGAATTTTCAGCCCCTCGATGCTCTCCGATGACCAGCAATCTCCGCTGATTTTTTCTGCCAGCTCAACTTTGGATACGATGAAGATGCTGGTAAGTTCTGTTGCGTACTCCTGCAGGAAGCCGAACAGTTCCGGGTCTGCGGAAATTATGACGGCAGCATCCAGAGAGTGGCCGATGGTTTTGGCAACCCGTGCCAGTTCAAGCGCTTTGGAAACGTCCGCCCGTACTTTGATGATCCGTTCCCAGCGGGTAACCAGCCGGTCATCTTTCCACTCAGGGTTCATACAGGGGAACTCGGCCAGATGGACACTTTCTTCACGTTTACCCGGCATGAACTGCCAGACTTCATCCGAGGTGAAGGAGAGGACCGGCGCCATGATTCTCACCAAAGTGTCCAGAATGTTGTACATGACCGTCTGGGCGCTCAATCTCTGCAGTGACACGGTTTTGCTGGTGTACATGCGGTCTTTGAGGATATCCAGATAGAAAGCGCTCATTTCGATCGTGCAGAAGGCGTTGACATCCTGGTAAATGACATGGAATTCGAGGTCGCTGTATGCGGTCAGTACGCGTTCCTTCAGGATTTCCAGCTGGTGCAGAGCCCAACGGTCTATTTCCGGCATGTCGGCAAAAGGCACGCTCTGGGTGACGGGATCAAAGCCGTTGATGTTGCCGAGTATGTAGCGGCAGGTATTGCGGATGCGGCGATATGATTCCGCCACGCGGGTCAGGATTTCCTGGGAGATGCGGGTGTCGTCGTGGTAATCCATGGCCGCCACCCACAAGCGCAGGATGTCAGCGCCGAATTTTTTGATGACGTCTTCGGGGGCCACAACGTTTCCAACGGACTTGCTCATCTTGCGCCCCTGTCCGTCCAGCACGAAGCCGTGGGTCAAGACGCTCTTGTAAGGTGCCACGCCGCGTGTTCCGACGCTTTCCAGAAGTGATGAATGGAACCAGCCACGGTGCTGGTCACTCCCTTCCAGGTACAGGTCGGCCGGTGATTGCAGCTTGGGGTTGGGTTCCAGTACTGCGGCGTGGGAAACGCCCGAATCAAACCAGACATCCAGGATGTCGTTTTCTTTTTCAAAGGAGGCGGCTCCGCATTTGGGGCAGACGGTTCCCGCCGGAAGCAGCTTTTCCGCCGACCAGTCGAACCAGACATCCGAACTCTCTTTTTTGAAGATCTGTGCCACATGATCCATGATGGTGCCGTCGGCGATGTATTCGCCGCATTCCACGCAGGAGAAGGCGGTGATCGGAACACCCCAGGAACGCTGGCGGGAAACGCACCAGTCGGGTCGGTTCTCGATCATGCCGTAAATCCGCTCGCGGCCCCATTTGGGAATCCACTGGACCTGGTCGATGGCCTTCAGGGCCTTTTCACGAAGGTCGTTGGCTTTCATGCTGATAAACCACTGCTCGGTGGCGCGGAAGATGATCGGTTTTTTGCAGCGCCAGCAGTGAGGATAGGAATGGCTGATCTGGGCGGTCTGCAGCAGTGCGCCAACTTCAGTCAACTTTTCGATTACGCTCTGGTTGGCGGCAAAAACCTGCTGACCGCCGAAAAATTCAACCGTGGAAAGGTACTTGCCATGGTTGTCAACCGGATTGTAAATCTCCAGCCCTTCCTTGAGGGCCAGTTCGTAGTCTTCCTGGCCGTGACCTGGGGCGGTATGGACACAGCCGGTGCCCGCTTCCAGGGTGACATGCTCGCCCAGCAGCACGATTGAATCACGGTCATAAAAAGGGTGTTTGCAGTGCATGCGCTCAAGCAGTCCGGCCTTGAAGGTGGCGATGACCTGTCCGGTCAGCCCGGTTGTTGACAGGAAGGAATCCTTGAGTCCTTCGGCAACAATCAGCACCCCTTTTTCGGTTTCCAGTGCCACATAGTCAAATTCCGGATGCATGGCTATCGCCAGGTTGGCCGGGATTGTCCAGGGGGTGGTCGTCCAGATTACAACATAGGCCTGCTTGCCGGATAGGGCCGGGATGGCCGCCGAAACGTCATCCTGCAATGCAAATCGGACGAAGATCGATGGTGATGTGTGATCAGCATACTCAACTTCAGCCTCGGCCAGGGCGGTTACGCAGGAAGAGCACCAGTGAACCGGTTTGCGGCCGCGATACAATCCTCCGTTATGGGCGAAGCGGGCCAGTTCGGCCGCAGTCAGCCCCTCGTACTCATAATTCATGGTCAGGTATGGATTTTCCCAATCACCCAGAATGCCGAGTCGCTTGAACTCTTCCCGCTGGATATCCACAAACTTTGCGGCATAGGTGCGACATTCCCGGCGCATCTCCAGTTTGCTCATCTGGTGTTTTTTTGAGCCCAGATTCTTCTCGACCTGCAATTCGATCGGCAGGCCGTGGCAGTCCCAGCCAGGTACGTAAGGGGCGTGAAACCCTTCCATTCGCTTAACTTTCAGGACGATATCCTTGAGGGTTTTGTTGAGGGCGTGACCGATGTGAATGTGGCCGTTGGCGTAAGGGGGGCCGTCATGAAGAATGTAAAGCGGTTTGCTTGCGCCTTGCTCTTCCAGCTTGGAATAAAGGGCTGTCTGCTCCCATTTTGCCAGCATTTCCGGCTCGCGCTGATTAAGGTTGGCTTTCATCGGGAAATTGGTCTGTGGTAGGTTGAGGGTGTCTTTATACTCCATGGGATGCTGCCTCCGCTGAAATTTCATATAAACTGCCATAACCTACAGATATCAAGCCTGAATGTCAAGGAAACGGGGGTAGTCAGAAAGCTGCGCAGCGCCTTTGCATTTGGGGTTGTCAAACCGGCAAACTGTGGTAGCTTTGTAATCTGACAGCTGTCTTAAGTAAGAGGGGCGTTATATGCAAGCCTTGCTTCGAACTGGAAAAAATAGCCGTAAAGAGGGCTTATACTCTAATAGAATCAGGAGTTACACACGGATTCTGGCTGTCGCCTGGATACTGGTGATCGCCAGTTCATTCTGGTGGGCGTATATCCAGCATGAGCATGAAATCATCGAGTTCGGTCGCGCCGAAGCCAGGGCGGCACTCGAAAGGGATATCATGTATCGCCGCTGGGCTTCCAAGCAGGGTGGCCTGTATGTGATCAGTTCTGACAAATACCCTGCCAGCCCTTATTTGTCCGGTATTCCCGACCGGGATGTGGTTACTACAAGCGGATTAAAGCTGAATCTGATCAACCCGGCTCAGATGACCCGCCAGGTTTATGAGCTGGCTCAGGAAAGTAGTCCGGTTGTGAAGGGGCATCTGACCAGCCTGAAACCGATCCGCCCCGAAAACGAACCTGACCCATGGGAGCGCAAAAGCCTGCTTGTGCTTGAAACGGGTGTCAGGGAAGTCAGTGAAATCCAGATTCAGGAGGGCAAGAAGGTTTTGCGGTTGATGCGCTCGTTTATTACGGAGCAATCCTGTCTTAAGTGCCATTCTTTCCAGGGATACAACGTCGGAGATGTGCGTGGTGGCCTGAGTGTTACCATTCCGCTGGCCAATCTTGAGGCTGCGGCCGATCTGGAGCTGTATGGCAGCGCCGCCGGGCACGGCTTGATGCTGGTAATGGGACTGGGTGTGATTTGTCTTGGCGGGCGGCAGCTTTCCCGTTCCGCTGTTGCCCAGCAACGGGTTGAAGATGAGCTGCAACAATTGAATCTGCAGTTGAGAGAGGAAATTGCCGAACGGCGACTGGCACAGGAAGCGCAGCGGGAAAGCGAAGCTCATCTGCGGGTTGTGGCTGATTTTGCCGCAGACTGGGAGTATTGGCGATTGCCTGATGGTTCATTTGAGTATATGTCGCCATCTGCGGTGGAGTTCACCGGGTATGCTGTCGAGGAATTCATGGCTGACCGAGGACTGATCCATAGCATTATCCACCCCGATGATCGGGAAGGTTTTATGTGTCATACCCATGAAGTCGATGAAAGCGGCTGGATAAAGCCGATTGAAATGAGGATTGTGAAGAAGGATGGTCAGGTGCGCTGGATCGGGCACAGCTGTCGTCAGGTTTATGGCCGTGACGGCCAGCCCCGGGGGTGGCGGGCCGGAAACCAGGATATTACCGCTCGCAAGCAGATGGAGTTTGAGCTGCTTGAACAGACCGAACAGCTTGAGGAAGAGGTGTCCGAGCGGGAGGCTACCCAGGATGAATTGGAACAGCTGAATCGTTCTCTGGAAGAGCGGGTTTCCGAAACGGTCGCGGACCTGCGTCGCAAGGATAAAATAATGATTCAGCAGAACCGGTTGGCGGCCATGGGGGAGATGATCAACAACATCGCCCACCAATGGCGGCAGCCGCTCAACAATATCGGCCTGATCATTCAGAATCTCCAGTTTTCCTATGATTCTGGCACTATCAGCCAGGATGAAATGGAGTCCGAAGTCACCAAGGCTATGGCGATTATCATGCACATGTCCCGCACTATTGACGACTTCCGTAACTTTTTCAGGGAAGATAAGGAAAAGCAGACTTTCTACATCAAAAAAGCGGTGGATCACGCCCTGGAGTTTGTTTCGGCGGCGCTCGTCAGTCGCGGCATTCAGATCGTCATTGAGGCCGAACCTGACATTATTGCCATCGGCTACCCCAGCGAATATTCACAGGTGCTGCTTAATATCATCTCCAATGCCAGCGAGGCCTGTCTGGAGCGCAACGTTCCGGACCCGCGCATTATTATTCGCATAACAATAGAAAACGGGCATTCCGTAGTTTATATCCGCGACAATTGCGGTGGCATAACGGATGACATTCTACCGAAAATATTTGACCCGTATTTTACCACCCGAGATCCGGATAAAGGTTCAGGAATCGGTCTGTACATGTCCAAAGTTATCATAGAGCAGAATATGGGAGGGTCGCTGACCGCCTGCAATACGGAGGGCGGGGCGGAATTCAGGATTGAGATCTGATTTGCCTGTTGATTCAGGCTTGCTTAACCATATTGACTCTGCTATTCTTTTGCGCCGTTTTACCAACCCGAAATGATCGTCGAAAGGATCACATAACTAATGCTGAAAATGTTTGATTACCTGTTTGGAATGTTTTCCAATGACCTGGCAATTGACCTGGGCACCGCTAACACCCTGGTTTATCTTAAAGGCAAAGGAATTGTCGTGCGTGAGCCGTCCGTAGTTGCGGTGCAGAAGATGCCCACCGGTCAGCAGAGAGTGCTTAAGGTCGGTATGGAGGCCAAGCAGATGCTGGGGCGTACTCCCGGCTCCATTACCGCCATTCGTCCGATGAAAGATGGCGTCATTGCCGACTTTGATATCACTGAGGAGATGCTGCGCTATTTTATCCACAAAGTGCACAATCGCAAAACCCTGGTGCGACCACGTATCGTGATCTGCGTGCCGTCCGGCATCACACAGGTGGAAAAGCGCGCAGTCAAGGAGTCTGCGGAGTCGGCCGGAGCCCGCGAAGTCTACCTGATCGAGGAGCCGATGGCGGCTGCCATCGGGGCTGGTCTGCCGATTACGGAAGCATCCGGCAACATGATTGTTGATATTGGCGGAGGAACCACTGAGGTGGCGGTCATCTCCCTCGCTGGAGTCGTTTATGCGCAGTCAACCCGCATGGGGGGCGACAAGATGGACGAGGCTATCGTCCAGTATATCCGCAAGAAGTACAATCTGCAGATCGGAGAACGCTGGGCAGAAAAGATCAAGATCGAAATTGGCGAAGCCTATCCGGGTCCTGAAACACTTGAGATGGAAGTCAAGGGGCGCGATCTGGTCTCCGGCATCCCCAAAACTATCAAGGTCAACTCGGACGAAATCCGTGACGCTCTCAAGGAAGCTGTTAACGCAATAGTAGATACGGTCCGCATCTGCCTGGAAAAAACCCCGCCGGAACTGGCAGCCGATATTGTCGACCAGGGCATTTTCCTGGCTGGCGGCGGAGCGCTGCTGCGTAACCTTGACCTGCTGCTGCGCGAGGTCACCAAGGTTCCGGTTCTGATTGCCGAAAACCCGCTGGATTGTGTTTGTCTCGGATCCGGTAAGGTTCTGGACGAGCTTGACCTGCTGAGAAGGGTTTCAATCAGTTCCTAGTCTTTTTCATGGCACAGGGGGCAAAGCAGTTTCATGGGTTTTTCCTGATCCTGTCCCCCTGTGTCAATTTCCCTTCCTGGTTTTCTTATGACTTTTCCCTCCGTAGACATAATCGTTCCGGTCTGGAACAACCTTTTCGAGACACGCGCCTGCCTGGCGGCTATCCTGGAACATTCACCGGAAGCGCGGCTTATCATTGTTGATAACGGCAGCAGTCGCGAAACCGAGTTGATGCTTGAGGAGTTCTCCGAACCGCTTGGCGAAAGGGGGCTTTTTATCAAGTCGGAACGCAATATCGGGCTGGTACCGGCCATCAACATGGGATTGGCCCGTTCTGATAGCGACTTTGCGGTTGTCTTGCGTCCCCATGTCCTGGTCAGCGCTGGCTGGCTAAGAACGCTGCTCGAAGATGCCGAGTCCGTCAATGCCGGCATTCTTTCGCCGAGGTTCACTGGCAAGAACGGACCGGCGCTGCCGAAGCCGGTTCCGGGTTGCACGTTGATTGAATGCTGTACGGTCTCGTTGTCAGTTTTGTTGCTGCGGGGCGAGATGCGGATCATGACCGGCAACTTCGATGAAAAACTGGATGGCGGGGAATGGTGCCTGAAGGAATATGTGCGGAGGGTGGCTGACAAAGGATATCGGACATTTGTCACCAGCCGTTCGGTTGTGTCTTGCGGTGAAGAAACCTCATTCGGTTCCGTCGAACGACGCTCGGAACTGACAAACAGCAGTCGGGTCGCCTACCTTGCCCGTTGGGGCGCTTCCAGGCATTACGCAGTTTATTTCGGCAAGAAGGCGGAGGCCGGTTCGTTGAATGATGCGGTGGAAATGATTCTGGATGGCGCACGTCAGGGGCATCGTTTCACGCTGTTGTTGCACCGTCGCCAGCACTCCGATTTTCGGCGCATGGGATGGAATGGGCTGCATGCCGGCATAGAACTGTACGCTTTGTCGTCGCTTGCGCCTCAACGGGATCTACAGAAAAAGCTGGAGTCGCTCCGGAAGGATTCAGCCGAAATGCTGGCCGTACGGGGGAGTGATGAGGCGGTCTTTCCAGGCTCCACCCCCGCAATCTTTATCGGAGATCTGTTTGATCAGATCACGAAACACTCTACTAACTGTCTGTCTATGGATATGGAGGAACCGGCATGATTCCGGAAATCAGCGCTCAACTGCAGAGCCATCGTGAAGTCATAAAGCGAATCGAAGACGAAATGACACCACTGATTGCAGAGTTTGCCATACTGGCGGTCGATACCTTCAGGCGTGGGGGCAAGCTGCTAGTGATGGGGAATGGTGGCTCTGCGGCGGATTCGCAGCACTTCGTGGCTGAAATTGTAGGGCGATTCAAGATGGAGCGCCGGGGACTGCCGGCGATCGCTTTATCCACTGACACATCCATTCTGACCGCCATCGGTAACGATTATGGTTTCGAGATGGTATTCCGTCGTCAGGTTGAGGCGCTGGCCGTTGCCGGAGATATGGTGGTCGGAATATCCACCAGCGGGAACTCCGCTAATGTTCAAAATGCCCTGGTCCTGGCGCGTGAACGTGGCTGCCGCACGGTTGGGCTGCTTGGAAAGGACGGCGGCAGTATCAAGGGGCATTGCGACCTGGCTCTGGTCGTGCCGAGCGCTGATACGCCGCGCGTCCAGGAAGGGCATGGCATCATCATTCACATCGTTTGTGATCTGATAGAAAAGACAATGTTCAGCTGACATGTCGTCGCAATTGACCGGAGGAACAATGGATCGCAAAACAGTCGAATCACTTTTTTCACACGCCGCAGAAATCCGCTGTCTGGTAGTTGGTGACCTGATGCTGGATGAGTACCTGTGGGGCAAGGCCGAGCGTATCTCCCCGGAAGCGCCGGTGCAGGTAGTCGATGTGTTGCGCGAAGAGTTGCGACTGGGGGGCGCCGGAAATGTGGTCAATAATCTGGCCGCTCTCGGAGCACAGGTGTCGGTCTGTTCGGTGGTCGGAGACGACCCGAACGGCTGGTCTCTTTTGCAGGAATTCGGCAAGATGGATGTGGCCGTTGACGCCATCTTCCTTGATCCAACCCGCAGAACCAGCCGCAAGACGCGCGTCGTGGCAGCCAACCAGCAGATTGTGCGCATCGACCGGGAATCGCGCGAGGCGCTGCCAACCTCTTTTGAAAGCCGGGTCTGCGACTGGGTTGCTGCCCATGCCGGAGAATTCCAGGTCATCGTCCTGTCTGATTACAATAAAGGGGTCTTGACGCCTTCAGTGATCGCTTCGATTGTCGCTTCCGCCGCTCTGTCCGGCACACCGGTTCTGGTTGACCCGAAAGGGAACGATTATGGCCGGTACGGCGGGGCAACCTTGCTGACTCCCAACCGCAAGGAGGCCGAAGCTGCATCGGGAGTTGCCATTCGTGATGTAACTACTCTGACTCAAGCGGCCGGTATTATCATGGATAAGGCTGGCCTGCAGCACCTTTTGATAACCCGCAGCGAAGAGGGCATGTCGCTTTTTTCAAAGGGGGGCGAGGTTGTGCATATACCGACTGTTGCCCGGGAGGTATTCGATGTGTCGGGCGCCGGAGATACTGTCCTTGCGGCACTTGCGGTTGGAATAGCGTCCGGCTGCGCGATGGCCGAAGCGGCGCGGTTGGCCAATGTTGCCGCCGGAATCGCCGTAGGCAAGCTGGGTACCTCGATTGTCACGCCCCAGGAAATCATTGATGTTGTAGCGTTAAGTCATCACGACAGCGATTCTAAAATTAAGAGCCGCGATGTTTTGGCGTTGCTGATCTCTGCCGAAAAGGGGCGGGGGAAGCAGGTCGTTTTCACAAACGGCTGTTTTGATCTGCTGCATGCCGGTCATGTCAAATATCTTCAGAAGGCCCGCGGGCTGGGAAATCTCCTGGTTCTGGGGCTGAACAGCGATGCCTCGGTCCGGCGCCTGAAGGGGGCAAAGCGCCCTTTGATCTGCGAGGACGAGCGGGCTCATATTCTTGCCGCACTGGATTGCATCGACTACGTCACCATCTTTGACGAGGACACCCCGCTTGAGCTGATCAAGTCCCTCAAACCCGACATACTTGCCAAGGGGGGCGATTATTCGCTCGACGGTGTGGTCGGCAGGGAGATCGTTGAGGAGTATGGGGGACGGGTGGAATTAGTCACGTTTGTCGATGGAAAATCCACCTCCAATATCATCGACAAGGTGCTGGAGCGTTATTCACAGGAATGATGCGGTCGGATAACTCTGGTTTTAGAAGCTGATTTCTGCTATGAGAAGGCATTCCATGTTTTTTGATATGCAACAGGAGCGGCCATGACACAGAAAAGCGAACCACGCAGAGAACTTTGGATACTTGGTGTAAAACCGGGCGACGGGCGCGAAGAAATTCTCTCCTCATACCTGCAGGAGGGTGGCTACAATTGTCGTCTGGAACAGTATGAAAACCTTGAGCAGGGGCGCCCATTGGGAATCGTCCTGGACCTGTCCCCCTTTTCCGACGATGGATGGGGAATACTGCTGAAGATTAAAAGCTCGCCTGCGACCCGAAATATTCCGGTTCTGCCGGTGTTTTTGAGTGAACTTGGAAAGGTCGGCGGGGTCTTTCCGGTAACCGGGTTTTTCGTACTGCCGGTTGATGAACATTATCTGTTGGAGCGTCTGGCGGTTTATGGTTTAACTGAGGATGTTGAAACCTGGGATTTGCAGGTTCTGGTTATTTCGAGAACCGGCGAGGAAAAACTGTCCAAGGCGATTGAGTCGATAGGATTCGAAGTTGTCAAAGGGTATACCGGCAAGGAAGCGCTGGCACTCAGTTCGATTCATCCCAAATACATGACCTTCTGCAGCCATATGTTGCCAGATATGTCAGCATTTGAAGTGCTTGAAAAATTCAAGCTTTATCCTTACAGCAGCAATACTCCCATCTTTGTACTGTTGAAGGGGGAGATGAAACCGGGTGAAAAGCTTGCCATGAGTCGCGAAATAGCCCATCTGGTCAGCAAAAAGCAGCTGACCTGCAATGAGTTCCTGGCCAATCTGCGTCGCCGGGAATAACAGTCCATTCAGCACTGACAACAAAACGGCCGCTCTCCTGACTAGGGAAAGCGGCCATTTTAACATTTACTATCAGTAAGATCTCTACAAAAGGCCCTTCAGATCCTTTATCTCCACGCTCGCCTTTTCGCGCAGTTCCTTGGCCCACTGGCCGAAACGTTCCTCTGACTTCTTGCGGTAGAGTGTCTCCTCAATTTCGCCTTTGAGCCCCTCAAAAGGCTTCAGTTTGCCGCTGATCCGCTCCTCCAGCTTTATAATATGAAAACCTGCGGGAGTGTAGACAAGCTCGCTGACATCACCAGGCTTCATGGCGAGTATGGCTGATTCAAGTTCCGCCTGCATGTCGCCTTTTTTGAAAACCCCGAGATCGCCCCCATCCTTCCGGGCGGCCGGGTCTTCTGAATAATTTTTGGCCAGTTCGGCAAAGTCCTTGCCGCTCTTGGCTTCGGCCAGCACCATCAGGGCGGTGGTCATTGTCCTTTTAATATCTTCTGCCGGTGCCTTGTCATTGGTCTTGAAGAAAATGTGCCGGGCGCGATAGCTTTCGTCCTCGGTATACTTGGCGCGGTTGGCATCGTAATACTCGCGTTCTTCTGCTTCGCTGACATGGATTTTGGCACGGACCTCCATGCTGACCAGCTTCAGTTTTTCGATCTGTTCCTGCAGCTGGCTGCGGTACTGGTCAAAAGAAAGCCCCTGATTGGCAAGTGCAGTTACCAGTGCTTCCTGGGTGGGCATGTTATTCTGCTTCTTGACATCTTCAATGGCCTGCCTGATCTCTTCTTCGGAAACCTTGATGTTCAATTCGCGGATCTTCTGCTCGATCAGCTTTTTCTCAACCAGGCGGTCAAGGATTGTATGTCTGATCCGGCTACGGGCGGCTTCGTCCTGGGGGGCCTGCTTCTCTGCTTCACGAATTACCGGCTCGGCTTCGTGGTTGACTTCGTACAGGGTTACAACCTCGTCATTGACAACGGCTGCAATGGCATTGATGACTCCGGCCAGGGCAAAGGACGGTGCAAGCAACAGCAATAGGATCAACAGCAACGGCAGGGTAATGTTCTTCTTCATATGATCCGCTCCAATAAAAAACAGGAGGGTGGACTGAATGTCCACCCTCGCGGTTGTACGGCTTGCGAGTAAACGCTTTTACTTCTTTTCTGGAGCAGCGGCCGGTTTGGCTGGCTCGGCAGGTTTCGCATCGCCTTTGCTGCCGCCCATCTCATTCAGGACATCTTCCTTGACGGTGATCTTGGCTGTTTTCTTCAGCTCTTCCTTTATTTTCTGGAAAACTTCCTGCTGCTTGCTTGGCATGATAGCGCCCTTGATCTGCTCCTTAACCTCTTCCAGAGGGCGAATGCCAGCGGCGCGCTTGCCGGTCAGTTTGATGATGTGGTATCCGAAATCAGATTTTACAACATCCGATACCTGGCCTTCCTTGAGAGCCAAGGCTGCTTTTTCGAAAGCAGGAACCATGCTCCCCTTGCCGAACCAGCCCAAATCGCCACCTTTCGCTGAAGACGAATCGACCGAGTGTTTCTTGGCAAGTTCTTCAAAATTACCGCCAGCCTTGATCTGGGCCAGGATGTCTTTAGCTTCCTTCTCGGTTTTTACAAGAATATGGCTGGCCTTGATCTGCTCGCCGGTTTTGAACTTGTCCTTGTTCTGCTCGTAGAACTTCTTGAGATCCTCATCGGATACTTTTGACTCTGTTTCGACTTTTTTCTTGAGGAACGATTCGACAATCAGGCGTTTTTTCAGATCCTGAAGTTTCTCTTCGATCTCCGGTCCCTTGTCGAGGCCGTCTTTGGCTGCCTGCTGCAGAATCAGCTCTCTGATAACCATCGTATCCAGCATTTCCTTGCGCCCCTGGGGAGTGTCGGCCATTGCTTTCAGGTATTCAGGCAGGTTCTTCAGTTCGCGCTGGAAATCACCGGTTGTGATGCTGCCGCCGTTGACTTCGGCCATGACCTTGCCTTCTTTCTTGCCGGCGGATGTTGATTCGCTGTTTGGTGTGCCGCCTTTGCAGCCAAAAAGTGCAACCGCGCAGAGAGCGGTGGTAAGCAGTTTTGCAGTGGTGATAGTTTTCACGTAAGGCTCCTTTTTTATTGCGATTAAGTATGGTTAAAAACCTTGAAAAAATATCATACAAAAGACGACTTATGCAAGATTATTCCGCCTGCTTTCGGCCGCCACTCATTGAAGAAGAAGTAAATACCCGACGATAATATATGCCGTTTATTTCGGCAAAAGTTTTTGCAAAACTTTCCCGGCAGTCCCCATAATATCCTCAAAAGAGGTCCCCTTCAGCGTGCAGACCAGTTTGTAGTCGGGTGTGAACTGGTAGTTCTTCGGTTCGCTGCGCATCATGCCGATGATCGTGTCGGGCGAGGCCGGAGTGCGCGGGTGGAAGGAAATCACCAGTGTCTTGCCGCTGTAGTCGATCTGCCGCACCAGCAGTTTTTTCAGCATTACGCGCAGTTTCATGATTTCGAACAGATAGGAGGTCGCCAGTGGATATTTGCCGAAGCGGTCGTTGACCTCGTTCTGCACATCCAGCACGTCTTCCTCACATTCGGCCTGGGTCAGTTTTTTGTATATCACCAGCCGCTGACCGGCGTCCTTGACGTAGGCTTCCGGGATGAAGGCCGGTATCTTCAGGTTGATCTCCGGCTCTACATGTTCAATCATCTCCTCACCCCGCATGCGGCAGATGGTTTCTTCCAGCATCTGGTTGTAGAGTTCAAAGCCGATTTCGGTGACCGTGCCGGATTGTCGGTTGCCGAGCATGTCGCCGGCACCGCGGATTTCCATGTCATGGGTGGCAATCCGGAATCCGGCTCCAAGCTCGGAAATATCCTGTAAAATCCTCAGCCGTTCGCGGGCGTCGGAGCTGATGGCCCCTTCTCCCGGGATCAGAAGGTAGGCGTAGCCGCGCTGGCTGGAGCGTCCGACCCGGCCCCGCAACTGATAGAGCTGCGAAAGGCCGAATTTGTCGGCATGATCGACGATCAGGGTGTTGGCGTTGGGGATGTCCAGGCCGGATTCGATGATCGTCGTGCAGAGCAGCAGGTTGGTTTCGCCATGCATGAAACCAAGCATGACCTTCTCCAGTTCGTGCTCCCCCATCTGGCCGTGACCCACCGCAATTTTGGCTTCCGGCACCAGTTGGGCCAGCAGTTCGGCCCGTTTGGCAATAGTCTGGACCCGGTTGTGAACGAAGAAAATCTGTCCGCCGCGCCGTATCTCGCGCAGAACTGCCTCGCGGATCAACTCCTCGGAAAAGCGGGAAACAAAGGTCTTGACCGCCAGTCGGTCCACCGGCGGAGTGTCGATAATCGACAGGTCGCGAATCCCCATCATCGACATATACAATGTGCGCGGGATCGGTGTGGCGGAGAGGGTCATGATATCCACTACGGCCCGGAATGCTTTCAGGCGCTCTTTGTCCTTGACACCGAAACGCTGCTCTTCATCGACGATCAGCAGTCCCAGATCCTTGAAGGCCACATCCTTCTGCAGCAGGCGGTGGGTGCCGATGATGATGTCGATGTTCCCTTTTTTGAGACGTTCCAGAATCTCTTTCTGCTCTTTGGCGGTGCGGAAACGGGAGATGACCTCGACCGTGACCGGGTAATCTTTGAGCCGTTCGTGAAAGGTTTCGTAATGCTGCTGGGCCAGGATCGTAGTCGGGACCAGGATTCCGACCTGCTTTCCGTCCAGTGCTGCCTTGAAGGCTCCCCGCAGGGCCACCTCGGTCTTGCCGTAGCCAACGTCGCCGCAGACCAGCCGGTCCATAGGTTTTGAATGCTGCATGTCGGCCAGCACATCCTGGATTGCAGCCAGTTGGTCAACAGTTTCATCCCAGGCGAAGGAAGCTTCGAATTCCCGGTACATTTCGTCCGGTGGCGAAAAGGCGAACCCTTCGCAGATCTGCCTCTTGGCGTAGATTTCCAACAGTTCGCCGGCCAGTTCTTCAATGTTTTTCCTGGCCTTGCCCTTGGATTTTTCCCAGCTGACTCCACCAAGCTTGTCCAGTGACGGCTGTGAACCTTCCGGGCCGATGTAGCGTTGCACCAGTCCCAGGCGATCGACCGGCAGGTAGAGTTTGTCGGAACCGGCATATTCCAGCAGCAGGAAGTCGCCGCCGACTCCGCCGACGCTGATATGCTGCAGGCCGCGGTACAGGCCGATGCCGTGGTCGATATGCACCATATGGTCACCCGGCTTAAGCTCGGCCAGCGATGACAAAATCTGCTTTTTGCGGACTTCCGAGACGCCTCGCCGCTTGACACGCTTCCCGAACAGCTCCTCTTCGGCAATCAGCGCCAGGTGCGAGGAGGGGAGCCGGAAACCGCGGGAAATTTCGCCGATCAGAAGCGTAATATGGTTGCCGCGGGGGGCTGTCACCGCCTCTTTAAATCCGGTTTCGCTGATTCTGCAGGGAATTCCGTACGGTTCCAATAGCTGCTTCAGGCGCTCAGCCTGTGGCAGTTGGTGGCAGACAACCAGGATGCGTTCTCCGCTGTCGAACCAGCCGCGCAATATTTTGGAAAGAGGAGCCAGGGCGTGGCTGCTCTCCTTGGAGACGCTAACCCGCAGGTCGCTGTTGTCCTGGCAGGAGATGCTGATTGTGGCGCTTTTGGCAGGCGTATCCAGTGACAACCCGGAAAGTTCGATCAAACTGTGCCCGGCGATGATGCCGTCAAGTTCCTCTTCGGAGAGAAATAACTGTTCCGGCGGAGAGTGGGGCAGCCCGGCGGCGGCCGCTTTGTCAGCACCGGAAGTAATATCTTCACTGAAGCTCAGGCAGGCAAAGCGGATCGCTTCCGGATCCAGCAGAGCCAGCGAAGCTCCGGGCGCATAGTCGAATATTGTTTCCAGGTTCGGATGCAGCAAAGGCTGGAGAAAATCAACACCCTGAAAGTAGACGGCATTCTGCAGGTTTTCCAATATCAGGCGCCGACGGTTTGCCGGTATGTCGAGGTCGTCGCAGAGTTGTTTCAAGCGGGGGGCAATGTTTTCCAGGGCTTCTTCGGTCAGCAGCAGCTCCCGCGAGGGGAGTAAAACCAGCTCTTCCACCGGCTGCAATGAGCGCTGTGTCAACGGGTCGAATGCGCGCATGGTATCAACATCGTCACCGAAAAACTCGATTCTGACCGGTGTTGGCATGTTGGGAGGGAAAATGTCGAGGATGCCGCCCCGTACGGCAAAAGTGCCGCGATCCTCAACCAATGGCACATTGGCGTATCCCATCCGGACCAGTTTGGCCAGCAGTTCTTCCCGTTCGAACTCTTCCCCGATCACCAGGTAACAGGACGAATCATTCAGCGTGCTGCGTGGCAGAACGCGCTGCAAGGCTGCAGTCACCGGCATTATGACTACTGGCGCCAGTCCGTTTTGCAGGCGGAAAAGCGTATCCAGGCGGGCGCCGGAAATGTCAGGGTGTGGAGATGAAGCCGAAAACGGGGCTGAATCCCAGGCCGGAAAAATAAGTGACTGCGATTCTCCACCCGAGAAGAAAGCCAGTTCGCGGCTGAATTCTTCTGCCGCTTCCTGGCTGGAAGTTATGACAAATACCCCGCTGAGTCCGGATTTCAATAAATCAGCCAACAGTAATGCGGGGGATGACCCTTTCAGGCCAGGGATTGTGACGCGCTGTTCGCCGCGCTTGAGTACGGCATTAATTTCATTTGATTGGGGAATGATTGATGTCATGTCGGTTTCTTGGAAGCGGGTCTGGATGTAATCGTAATTGATGATGGTCTCTGTTAAGGTCTTCTTGCGAACTAATGTTTCCTGATGCCGGCTTTTAACTTTGGTTTTCCATCCTCAATTACAACCTTGAATGAAAAGTTATCAGTTCCCAGTTTTTCCGCCAGTATCGGCCTCTTCTTTTCAATGGTGGCAGCTATAAAATCGTGGGTTATTTTGTCGGTGGGCAGGTTGCAGGCTCTTCGTGCTTCCCGGAATTCATGCACGATCCGGTCCAGCTCTCCCACCCTGCTGTTGGCAGGCTGTTCGGAAGTTTTTTTCTCGACTTTGCCGTGATTGCGCAAATGCAGGTCGCTGATAAAGCGGTCCCTTGAGTATCTGCCTTCTTCCATCAGCTTGAGTATGCGGTTCCAATGTTCACGATATGTATTAAGGCGGGCCACCAGCATGGTGAAGCGGTGTTTGTACATGGTGTTGTTAATCGGCACCCCGGTGTAACGCCGGACCATTTTTTGCACATCTGCGAGCAACGTCAGTGGCTCCCGTTTTTCCAGGCCGATAAAGTACTGTTCGTACTTCAAAATCAACTCGCTCAACATTTGATCCAATTTTACTACATCATCGGCAATTGCCATGCGGAAACCTTTTCAGAAAGTGCGCCGGAAATGGTCTTTCACTATATCGAAACAGCTGGATAAGTAAAGGTTAAAGATGCCTTTGCAGCTGCGTGGCGGCCGGTGCTAATAACTTGACGCTTCAGGCTTCATCGAATAAAATGCCGACTTGCAAAAGTTTCCAGGTCCGATAGACTGAATATGGCTTGGTTCTGTCGTAAAAATAAATAGATATGGAGTTTTCACTGATGGAGTTACGTGCCGCCGTAGTACTTGCCGCTGGAAAGGGCACCCGCATGAAGTCCGGGGTTATAAAGGTTCTGCACTCCGTAGCGGGAATGCCGATGATATCCTGGCCGGTTGCTGCTGCCAAAGGAGCGGGGGCTGATCCGATCGTGTTGGTGATCGGCCACCAGGCTAACGCTGTTCAAGGGGTATTTCGCGGCGACAACAGCATTCTCTGCGCCATGCAGGAAGAGCAGCTTGGAACCGGACACGCCGTGGCCTGCGCCCTTGATGCGCTGTCCGGCTTCGGGGGGACAATACTGATCCTGTGCGGTGACACCCCGCTATTGCGGCCGGAAACTCTGGCTGACCTGTTGAAGTTCCACGATGAGCATGCGGCCGTGGTAACGGTTTTGACAGCGGTCATGGATGATCCTTACGGATATGGCAGGGTGGTGCGCGACGAGGATGGCAGAGTCATCCGGATAGTCGAACAGAAAGATGCCGATCCGCAGGAACAGAATATCCGTGAAATCAACAGCGGCATCTACTGCATGCGCTCCGATTTCCTGTTTGAAAACATCCGCGCCATAGGCAACAGCAACGCCCAGCAGGAATATTACCTGACCGATCTGGTGTCGATTGCCGTCCAAAAAGGGTTGGCCTGTCTGGCAATGTCGACCGCTGATGCAGATGAAATCATGGGGATTAACGACCGCGCCCAGTTGGCCGACGCCGCCCGTATTCTGCGGCGGCGAATTAATCGCGAACATATGCTCTCGGGAGTTACCATGATCGACCCGGAGCAGACCTATATTGACTTCGGAGTCAATATAGGAGCTGATACGGTCGTTCATCCGAACTGCCAAATCGGAAGTGGAAGTGTGATCGGCGCTGGCTGCGAAATCGAGCAGGGGGTCAGCATTTCCGCCTGCCGCATCGGTGACAGCTGCCACATCAAGGCCGGTTCGGTTCTGGAAAACTCCGAACTGCATGAAAATGTCGCGGTCGGCCCGATGGCGCACCTGCGGCCCGGGACTGTGCTGCAAAGCCATGTCAAGATCGGCAATTTCGTAGAAACCAAAAAAGTGCTGATGGGAGAAGGTTCCAAGGCCTCTCACCTGACTTACCTGGGTGATGCCGAAATTGGGCGGGATGTAAACATCGGTTGCGGAACCATCACCTGCAACTATGACGGCGTCAATAAACATCGCACCGTCATCGAAGACGGCGTTTTTATCGGCAGCGATGTGCAGCTGGTCGCGCCGGTCACGGTCGGCCGCAACTCTCTGGTGGCGGCCGGCACAACCGTTACAGTGGATGTGGAACCGGATTCGTTGGCGATAGCCCGCGTACCGCAGGTCAACAAGGTTGGTTGGCGTCTGAAGAAAAAATAGCTGCGGCATAACGCAGCCGGGAATATTAATATGCCAGACGCAACACGGAATGAAGTCATATGCGAAAAAATCCTGATCATCGAAGATGACGCCGGTTTTGCCGAGTTGATCTCATCGACTCTTACGGATGGTGGATATGCCCCCCACTCGTTCTCCTGTGGAGACGCTGCCTTCCGTTGGCTGTCATCAAATTCGGCATCTCTGATCATCATCGATTACACCCTTCCCGATATGACCGGAGCTGCTTTCGTAGAACGGATGCACGAACTGGGGCTGACTATTCCATTTGTAATGGTGACCGGTCGCGATGACGCCTGTCTGGCGGTAGAGATGATGAAAACCGGCGCCTGTGATTTTATGGTCAAGGACACCACCTTTCTGGACAGATTGCCGACGGTTGTTTCACGCACCCTGCTTGAGGCCGCCACCAGGCAGAAGCTGAAAATAGCCGAGATGTCACTGCGGCAGAGCGAGGCCAGGCTGACCCGCGCCCAGAAAATTGCCCGCATGGGGAGTTGGGAGTGGAACATTCGCAGTGACGAGATTTACTGGTCGGACGAGTTGTACAGCATCTTTGGGTTTACTCCCGGAGATCCGCAGGAAATCCGCATGGAGTGGCTTTACACTTTGATAGCTCCACAGGATTTGACGGCTTTCAAAAAAGCGATGTTAAACTCGGTTAAAACTTGCCAGCCGTTTAACATAAATTATCGAATCATCACAAAAGGCGGGGAAGAAATAGTTGTAAGCAGCCAGGGTGAAGTCGAATGCGACGGAGAGGGCCGCCCTTGCCTGCTTTCAGGCACCACGCTCGACATAACCGCACGCATCCGGGCCGAAAGTGAAATTCAGCAGCTCATCAACTATGATACCCTGACCGGGCTTCCCAACCGCAGTCTGCTGCATGACCGCCTGCATCTTGCAATAGCCCAGGCTGCCCGTGACAAGAATCTGCTGGGCGTCCTGATTCTTGATCTGGATCGTTTCAAAGGGATCAACGACACCCTCGGTCACCGGGCCGGTGACAAGCTGCTCAAGGCCGTTGCCGTGCGGCTCGAGGCCTGTGTGCGCGAAACTGACACTCTGGCGAGGTTGGGAGGGGACGAGTTTGTCGCAATATTGGTCGGTGTGTCGCATGTGGAGGGCATTACAAAGGTAGCCAAGAAGATCTTATCCATCATTTCCGAGCCGATTTATATCGATGGTCATGAAATATATTCAACCTGCAGTATCGGCATCGCCGTTTATCCGATGGATGGCGATGACAGTCATACGCTGTTGAAATATGCCGATCTGGCCATGTACCAGGCCAAAGATCTGGATCGCAACAACTTCCAATTCTTTTCGCGCGAGATGAACATCAAGGTTTTGGAACGGATGATGCTGGAAAACTCCATGCGCAAGGCCTTGGAGCGGGAAGAATTTTTCCTGGTTTATCAGCCGCAGGTTGACACCCGCAGCGGGCAGATAACCGGCATGGAAGCGCTGCTGCGCTGGCAGCACCCTGACCTGGGGTTGCTGGCGCCGGACAAATTCATCTATCTGGCGGAGGAAAACAACCTGATCATACCGCTTGGCGAGTGGGTGCTGCGCACAGCCTGCCGCCAGAATAAGGCCTGGCAGGACGAGGGGTTGCCCGCTGTCCGTGTTGCCGTTAATCTTTCCGCAAAGCAATTCGGCCAGTATCATCTGGATCAGGTGATTGCTTCAACACTCATGGAAGCCGGACTGGATCCGCAATATCTGGAACTGGAAATCACCGAAAGTACGATCATGAAGGATGCTGGACAAAACACGATCATCCTTCAGAAGTTCAAAGACATGGGGATTTCCCTGGCAATCGACGACTTCGGAACCGGATATTCCTCGCTTTCCTACCTCAAGCATTTTCCGATCAGCCGCTTGAAAATCGACCGTTCCTTCGTAAAAGACATAACCACTAACCCGGACGATGCCGCAATTGCCGAAATCATCATCGACATCGCCCGCTCCCTCAAGATGAATGTCATTGCGGAGGGGGTTGAAACCCGCGCCCAGATGCAATTCCTCTCCTTCAATAACTGTGTAGAAATGCAGGGTTACCTCTTCAGTCGGCCAGTCCCCGCCGATGTGTTTGCCAATCAACTCAGAAACGGTTTGAAGTACTGACGCCTATCTAAATCCATAATTTCAACGCGCATGCAATAACGCCGTGAATCCTGTAACAGGGGTTCACGGCGTTTTGGCTTGAATAGGAATCCAATTTCAGTATCATGGCTCGATGCCATATTACCTTCTGATAAATCCTCTCTCCGGTTCCTATTCTCCGGCCATTCGCGAACAGTTGCTATTGCAGTTGGAAGCCGCCGGCATTGTCCCGCAAGTACTAACGGTTACCGGTCCGGAAGATGCCCGGCTGGTCTCTGCGCAGATCGAAGCTGCCGAGCAGAATCCGGTCGTAATCGTGGCGGGCGGGGACGGGACTATCAATGCCGTGGTTAATGCCCTTGCTCCGGGACGCGCCACACTTGGGATTCTTCCGGTCGGGACTGCTAATGTGCTGGCTCGCGAGTTGGGGATCGATAGTATCAAGTCCGGCATTAGCTGTATTGCCGAGGGTAAGAGCCGTCCTCTGGCGGTTGGGTTGATCGAGCGTGAAAATGGTTCCAGCCAGCGTTTTTTGCTGATGGCCGGGGTCGGATTGGACGGCAACGTTGTCCATGGCGTTCGGTTGCGGGAAAAACGCTTGCTCAAAAAAGGCGCTTATCTGCTTTCGGCTCTGCGCTGCCTGTTGAAATGGCCGTGTGACAGATTTGAAATTGTGGCGGACGGTCGGCCGCTGGAGTGTCATTCGGTCATAGTCTGCAATGGCGCCCGCTATGGAGGTGATCTGGAGCTGGCTCCGGAAGCCGACATTTCTGTGCCTGTGCTGGATCTTTTCTGCATTACTTCCACGAGTCGCCGATCTTATCTGAAAATTATCGTTTCCGCGCTGTACGGCCGTATCAAAGACAATCAGGACGTGACCCTGCTTCGTGCCGTTGAAGTATCGGTGGGTGGTGGCAGTCCGATTCAGGTGGACGGCGACAGCGGCGGCTTCGGGCCGGTAAGGGTCAGTGCAATCGGAAACTTCGCAAAAATCTTCACCGCATGAGTTTTCCCCATAATTTATGTCCTGTTTCCCCAAGAGAGCAGTTCCCAGCCAAATAACTCAAATCCGTTTGTTGACATTATCGGTGACTAATGTTATTAGGTTGCCATTGAAATTGCCCAATGATTTTAAGGGTTATTGATCCTGTGCTCGCCGCGAGTTCTCGACAGAAATCTTCCCGCATTACAGTTGGCCTAAGCATCTACGAAGAGGAGAAATAATATGAGGCTTGGAAAAAAAATATTGATACTGCTGATGATTTTATGCGTGGCGCGTACAGTTGCGCTGCTTGATGCGGCCAGTGTACATGCGGCAGATAAAAAGGGGGCGAAGGCGGCTCCCGCCACAGCGGAATTGTATTCTTCCGAGCCGGCTAAACTGACCCCGGTGCAGTGCGGCCAGTGTCACAGCACTCTGTACAACGATCTCAAGAGCGCCGGTGGGCGACACAGGTTTGAGTGCCAGAATTGCCATAAGAGTTTCCATGTTTACAACCCCCAGAAAAGCAACTGGCAGGAGTTGATGCCCAAGTGTCGGGATTGTCACCTGTTGCCGCATGGCGAGAAGATTACCGAATGTACGACCTGTCACAGCAACCCGCATGCCGCCACTAAAATTCCCATGTCAAAGGCATTGATAAATTCCTGCGCGATCTGCCACAGTTCTCCTTTCGAACAGTTGCAGAAATTCCCAAGCAAGCATACCAAGCTGACGTGTGACAATTGCCATACTGCGCATGCTTATGTTCCATCCTGCAATGCCTGCCATAAACCGCACTTTGATGGCCAGGAGTTCAAAACCTGTAACAGCGAATGCCATCCGGTACACCGGCCGCTACAGATCACATTCGCCAAAGATGCCAATGCCAAAACCTGCAACGCCTGCCATGACAAGGTTTATGCGAAGTGGAGCAAAACACCGAGCAAGCATGGCAAGGTCAATTGTGTCAGTTGCCATAGTAAGCATGGCTACATCCCACAATGCAGCGTCTGTCATGTTTTGCCACACAGCAAGCAGCTTCACGATAAATTCCCGAAATGTCTGACCTGTCACCAGGATCCGCACGACCTGCCGGTCAAGCAGAGCAGCAAGTAAGAACAGTCCGATTTGTTTGTACTGTCCACTGCAAAGGGAGAATCTCAATTCGTGCCAGGTTGCCGTAGCTTCTTAATGTTTATTGCTCTGGGACTGGCGATCTCTATGCCGGTCCGGAGCTTTGCCGCTGAACTCCAGCTGGTTTCCCAGACGATCATGCGCGGTTTTGAACGGCAGGTCGAAAATGGAAACAAGCTGACTGCCGTTCCACTCTACGAGTATATTCAGCTTGATTACGGCAATCTCAAAAGTCCCGGACTGTCATTGCACGCCAATGGCTGGGGACGGGGCAATCTGGCAGATAATTACAACAGTGATGGTACAGCCGGAGAGCTCCTGCACGCGTACCTACAGTATGTTCCGGCTAATCGGGACTATCTGTTGCGGGCGGGGCGGCAGTACGTTTTTGAAGGTGTGGCCAAGGACAGCATTGATGGCGTCTACGGCAAGGCATACCTGACACAGTCAATTACGCTTTCAGCGTATGGAGGTTCGCCGGTTGCGCTTGATACGGCAAACGGACGCCAGGGTGATTTCATCTTCGGCGGTAAACTCTCCTATTCCAAACCGGGGCTTTTTGACGCCGGTATTTCGCACAAATTCATATCCGACAATGGGTCGCGCCACGAAGAGAGTCTGGGCTCCGATTTAACTTTGCTCCTGCCGGGAAATGTCACCCTGCTGGGTCATTCTGCGCTCAATCTGATGACCAGCGGTTGGAAGGAACATTCCTACGAACTGCGTCTGCCCTGGAGGCAGGCCGTATTCCAGCCATTCATTCAGCATTTTAATTATGAAGATTATTTCGGTAAGCGGGCCAACGTTGCCAACCCCTTTCGCTTTCTGCAGGGCACCGGCAACAGTCTGACTGTGGCTGGCGCCGAAACGTTCTGGTACCCTTCTGAACATGAAGAATATGTCTTCAAATTTAAAAATTACGATTATGCCCAACGTTTTGGCAACTCGCAGCTATACACCCTCCTGGCCGTCTGGAAGCATAAGATCTTCTCTGAGCTTGGCGCAGAGGTCGGCCGCATGCAGGGAAGCAGTTCGGAAAACAGGTATTATCAGGGGCGAGGTTACTTTTTTTGGAACATCTCTCCTGGTTTTGTTACAGGTGACGTGATGTACGTAAAGTATGATGAGGCGATCTACAAAAAAAACAGTTCTCTCTTCACTTCAGTCGGCGGGGGATTCCGGTTCTTAAATGACGCGTTTAGCGTTAAACTATCATTTGATTACAGCAGCGATCCCTATTTCGAAGAGGATTACCGCTGGATGCTTAAACTTAGTTATCTGGCCGATAAAGTTTTCAATGATTCGCCCCGGAAAAACTGAATTTTGTATGAGATGGTTTAAGTGGAGTTCAAAAGTGAAATACCTTAGATATACTTGGACATTAACGGCGTTGTTGCCACTGTTTCTGCTGGCCTGTGCGACTCAAAACGCCTACCGTTTGCCCGTCGCTCATCCCAATATTTTTGAGCTGGGTGAGCGGAGGGAGTTTTGCACAAAGTGCCACGGTCACAAAAAAGAACCGATTGATTTTGAGCGCTACAACCACACAGCGCTGTTTACCGATTCTCACCGTCTGGTGGCGTATCAGGACGAGCGGGTCTGCTCACTCTGCCATAGCCAGGCCTTTTGCAGCGACTGTCATTCGACTCGAGTCGAGCTTAAACCTTCCATAAAAAACCCGACCGAGAACTACCGCCGCGTGCAGCACCGCGGTGATTTTCTCGCGCGTCACCGGATTGAGGGACGTATGGATCCCACTTCCTGTTTTCGTTGTCATGGAAATCCCAAATCAGCCCAAACCTGCCAGCCTTGCCATGGGTAACATACGCGGGAGAAACAGAGGAGACGGAACATGAAGCGGCTTTTGGCGATTGTATTGATAACGCTTCTGAATCTGTGCGGCTGTGGCAGTTCCGGCAATCCGAATGCTCCGGCAGCCACCGCGCCCCATGAAAAAACATGGGTGACCTATCACCGTGATGCTATTGTCAGTTTCAGGGGCATTACCACTGCCCGACCCGCCGCAGATGCTCTCCTGATAAAAGAACACGTCTTTCAGTGCTGGCTTTGCCACGGGGCGGGACTAATGGGTGCCAAGGCTGGGGCGGCCGGTCCCGCCTGCCTGGATTGCCATGTTCTCGACCCGGTCAGGTTCCCGGTCATGTGCTACTCCTGCCATGGCGGATATCCCAATCCGGTAGTGAAACCTCAACAGTGGTATTCGTCCAATCGTGCCGGGCGCGCCGGTTTACCGCTGAGTCCCGAGTTTGTCGGCCGTGTCAGAAATAACGGCAATATTCACCTCAAGCATAATGCCGTTGCTGTTAACGGGTTTTCAGGTATCCCGATCGATAAATGCTCCATTTGTCATGGCGGGCCGAATAATATTGGCGAGCCACATCACACCATAGTGATGAATGACCCAAAGTATAACCCGCCACTGGGGTGTCTCGGCCCCCTCCCTTATGGGTGTCATACCTTTGGATTTGTTAACGGCGTATTTGCTCTGACAATCCCTGAATGTGTTTTCTGCCATCACTAATCTGTAGCAAGAATGCAATACGGTACGATCTGCAATCTGGCTGCAAAGTCACTTCATACTAATCCCGATCTGTGATATATCTGGAAGTCACTTTACGACAGAAGGAATATCATGGCCCACACCAGCATCATTGTCAAAGGCGCCTGCGAACATAACCTCAAGTGCATCGACGTCGAAATTCCCCGCGACCAACTGGTCGTAATAACAGGTATATCCGGTTCCGGTAAATCCACTCTGGCCTTCGATACGATTTATGCCGAAGGGCAAAGGCGCTATGTCGAATCGCTCTCGGCCTACGCCCGCCAGTTTTTGGAGCAGATGGAAAAACCGGATGTGGAGTCGATCGAAGGGCTCTCCCCGGCCATTTCCATTGAGCAGAAAACCACCAGCAAAAACCCCCGCTCCACGGTCGGTACCGTCACTGAGATCTACGACTATTTGCGCCTGCTGTTTGCCCGGGTCGGGCGTCCGCACTGCACCTCCTGCGATAAGGAAATCACCTCCCAAACCGTTTCCCAGATGGTTGACCAGATTATGATCCTGCCGACAGGGACAAAGCTGACCCTGCTCTCGCCGATGATCCGCGGTCGTAAAGGCGAGTATAAAAAGGAACTGAACCAACTGCGAAAAGAAGGTTTTACGCGGGTAGTGGTTGATGGGACCGTGCGGGAATTGGCCGACGAGATTGAGCTGGATAAGAAAAAGAAACATGATATCGATATCGTGGTGGATCGGATTGTCGTCAAGGAGGGTGTTCAGCGCCGTCTGGCCGATTCACTGGAAACCGCCCTGCATCACGCCGACGGGGTTGTCAAGGTTGAAGTGGTTACGCCTGCTTTGGATGAACCGCCCGAGAAGGGACGCAAAAAAGCGCATAAACCGACAGTTATGATCTTTTCCGAAAAACTGGCCTGCGTCGAGTGCGGTATCTCCTATCAGGAGATAACCCCGCGCCTGTTCTCATTCAACAACCCTCACGGCGCCTGCCCCGATTGTACCGGACTCGGCACCCGCATGTATTTTGACCAGGAACTGGTGATACCCAATCAGGAGCTTTCCCTGCGCGAAGGGGCCATTGCACCGTGGGAAAAACGGCTCTCCGGCTGGTTCCACCTGATTCTGGAAGCTCTGGCCAAAGCATATAAATTTGATATCCGGACACCGTTCAAGGAGCTGACCTCAACTGTACAAGACGTAATCCTGAATGGTTCCAAGGGGGAGAAAATCGAGTTCTGGTGGGAAGAGGATGGTGATCGCCGCCATACCTACCACAAGGAATTCGAGGGGGTTCTGAACAATCTGCAGCGCCGCTGGCGTGAAACCGAATCTGATTCGGCCCGTGAAGAGCTGGAAAAGTACATGAACGTCATGCCCTGCCCGACCTGCAAGGGGGCGCGTCTGCGTCCGGAAGCGCTGCATGTGCTGGTATCAGGACAGACAATCTGCGATGTAACTTCGCTTTCCATCCGCGACTGCCTGCATTTTTTCGAGGAAATGACCTTGACCGACAAGGAACAGGAGATCGCCCGCCGGATTCTCAAGGAAGTTCGCGAACGACTTTCCTTCCTGGTCAACGTCGGCCTGGATTATCTTTCACTGGACCGCACTTCCGGCACCCTTTCCGGCGGCGAAGGGCAGCGCATCCGTCTGGCCACTCAG
The DNA here is from genome assembly GCA_009684515.1 of Geobacter sp. Taxonomy (GTDB): domain Bacteria; phylum Desulfobacterota; class Desulfuromonadia; order Geobacterales; family Pseudopelobacteraceae; genus JACRCG01. The sequence continues at coordinate 18,271 of WKKS01000004.1, read as the reverse complement.
ATCGGTTCATCTCTGGTGGGGGTCCTGTACATTCTCGATGAGCCCTCGATCGGGCTGCACCAGCGCGACAACGCCCGCCTGCTGACAACGCTGAAACGATTGCGTGACCTGGGAAATACCGTGTTGGTAGTGGAGCATGACGAAGAAACAATTCTGGAAGCGGATCACCTGATCGACATGGGGCCGGGAGCCGGAGTGCACGGGGGTGAAGTCGTTTCGCAAGGCACGCCGGCCGAGGTTATGAAAGATCCCGCTTCACTGACCGGGCGGTATCTGTCGGGTGAGCTGGATATTGCGGTGCCGAAGAAACGCCGCAAGTTTGAGAAGTCGATCCAAATTGTCGGCGCCAGCGAAAACAATCTTAAATCGGTCAACGCCGATATTCCTTTGGGAGTCATGACCTGTGTGACCGGAGTTTCAGGTTCCGGGAAATCGACGCTGGTGATCGATACGCTGCACAAGGTGCTGGGTCAGCGCTTGTACCGCAGCCGCGAGAAAGCCGGGGCGGTCAAGGAAGTGCTCGGGCTGGAGTACCTCGACAAGGTCATCAACATCGATCAATCACCGATCGGCCGCACCCCCCGTTCCAATCCGGCCACCTACACCGCCGTTTTCGGCGACATCCGCGATCTGTTTTCCAACCTGCCCGAATCCAAGCTGCGCGGCTACAAGCCGGGGCGCTACTCGTTCAATGTCAAGGGGGGACGCTGCGAAGCCTGCTCCGGTGACGGCATCATCAAGATCGAGATGCATTTTCTGCCGGATGTGTATGTGGAGTGCGAAGTCTGCAAAGGCGCCCGTTACAATCGCGAAACCCTGGAAGTCCATTACAAGGGCAAATCCATCGCCGAAGTTCTGGACATGACGGTTTCACAGGCGCTGGAATTTCTGGGGGCAATCCCGCGCATCAGAAACAAGCTGGCCACCCTGGAAGAGGTCGGTCTGGGGTACATCAAACTGGGGCAGTCGGCCACCACCCTTTCGGGCGGCGAAGCTCAACGGGTCAAACTGGCCAAGGAACTTGCCAAGCGCTCCACCGGCCGTACGATCTACATCCTGGATGAGCCGACCACCGGCCTGCATTTCCACGATATCGCCAAACTGCTGGAGGTGATCCAGCGTCTGGTGGATGCCGGTAACACGATCGTGATCATTGAACACAACCTGGACGTGATCAAAACCGCCGACTGGATTATCGACCTGGGGCCGGAGGGGGGCGACCGGGGGGGCGAGATCATTGCCGTAGGGACGCCGGAACAGGTGGCGAAAGTGACGAAATCGTACACCGGCCAATATCTGAGGAAGATGCTCTGATGGCTTCAAAGACCAATGAATTCAATCCGGCCTCGGCTGCCGGTGATCCGGAATCTCCCTTTGATCACGGCAAACTGCTGGAGCTGGCCTCCACCCGTATGCCGTTCGGCAAGTATAAGGGGACTCGGCTGGTTGATCTGCCGGAGGGATATGTGGTCTGGTTTGCCCAGGAGGGCTTCCCGTCCGGGAAACTGGGGGATATGTTGAGAACGGTTTACGAGATCAAGGTTAACGGTCTGGAGTTTCTGTTCGATAGTATCAGGTGAGTTCTGCGGGACTTCAATGAACCGCGCAGGAGATGCAGGGGTCAAAGCAGCGGATCAGCCGTTCGCAGGCTGTCTTGACCTGATCGTGGTCTGCCCCTTCCATGGCTGAGACCAGCTGTCTGAGCGATTGCTCCATGGCGGCCTGATTGATGGCGGTCGGGGTGATGATGTTTGCCGCCACGCAGATGCCGTGACTATCGAAACGGTAGCTGTGCAGGAGGGTTCCGCGGGGCGCTTCAATTAATGCGGTTGCTTCCCCCGCTTTTGGAATGACAGTTGGCGGAGCCTCTTTTCGGATGCCTTCAGCCAGCAGGATGCGGGTGATCGCCATGGCCCGTTCCAGCGCCTGATTCAGTTCAATTGCCCTGGCCAGCAATGAGGCGCTGACGGGAGCGCCGCTTAGGCTGTTCGCGTACTCCGGAGGGATTAAAAGCTTGAGTCGTGACAGCGGTCCGGCCATGAAGATACCTTCTCCGTCAAAGCGGCAGACTTTGGCGTGTGAATGAGTCTCATTCTGCTCGTTCAGCCAGCTTGCAACGGCGTTAGCCGGAATGACCTCTCCGCAGGAGGTTGCCAGCACATCTCCGAAGAGCGCAGTTCCACCGCTCACGGCGCAGCACTCCGGAGCTGGCAGAAGCGGCAATGTCTCCCGCAAAGATGATACAAAGTGTGTCACCGTCGCTGCCCCCTCTCTGGTTTCAGCCAGCTGATCCAACACAAGCCGCAGTTTATCTTCCACCGGCACCTTTCCCAAGCCGCCAATCAAGAGGTTAAATGGGTGGATCGCCCGTCCGCCAACCGTTTCCTGGATCAGGTTGCCGAGCGCCTTGATTTTCAATCCCAACTGCATTTCCACCGGTGCGACGACTGCCAAGCCGGGAAACCCACCCACACCCAGGTAATCCGGCAGCGCCAGGCAAAAGATGTTCAGGGCGTGGCTTTCGATCTGGCCCCCTTCCACCGCTAGTTCCCGCAACAGGCGGGTCTGGCGCGATATCCGGACATCCAGGACTTGTTCGACCGCCTGCAACGCCGCCACTTTATGAACCGTGGAACAGATCGAGCAGATCCGGCAGGCGATCTCGGCCACCTCGTCGAAGCGTCTGCCAAGCAGCAGCGCCTCGAACAGGCGCGGAGATTCGTGCAGGTGAAACCTGGCATCAACAACTCGCTCTCCTTCCCGAACCAGTTCGACGAAACCGTGTCCTTCAACCCTGGTCAGTATATCCAGCTTGTCTGTGTCGCTCATGATTTCCACTCCGGACAGAACCTACGCAAACGCCCAAGCACGGCTGCATGGTCGTATCCCTTTTGCAGATAGAGTTCCAGCGCCTCGCTCAAGTTGGCTTCCGGCACCGGCCCCCGGCACCCTTCGCAGGGCACTTCCAGACTCGGGCAACGGGCTCCGCAACCACCCAGTGTTAGCGGGCCGAGGCAGAGTGCCGATCGTTCCGTCAGCAGGCAGAGGTTCTCCCGCATCTGGCAGTCGCTGCAGACCGGATGGCTGATGGGTGACGGCAATGCGCCCCGCAGCAGGTCGCCGATCAGATTGAGCAGTTCCTCTTTTTCGGGTGGGCAGCCGCAGATGAAGGCGTCAACTGCAACCATCGCATGCAACGGTTGCGGTGAAAAACTGCCGCTGGTTGCCGTGCTGCTGCCATAAACGGACTGTCGCAATTCCTCCCGATTTTCACCGTTTCTTAGCGCCGCCACTCCACCCCAGGCGGCACAGGTTCCAACTGCTATCAGATAGCGGCTATGCTGCCGCAGAGCGAGCAATAGATCCAGTTCATGCGGCATCGACAGGCACCCCTCCACCAGGGTTGCGTCATACTCGCCTTCCAGGATGGCCGGTGAACAGGCCATCGGGAAAAAATGGAATTCGATCCGTTCCAGCATCTGCGGCAACTCCTGTTCGCAATTCAACAGCGAAAGCTGACAGCCGGAACAGGCGGTCAGGCCCGCTATGGCCAGGCGCAGCGGCTTCATGCCAAGGCTCCTTCAATCCCCGCCAGTTGGGCATAATTGAAGACCGGACCGTCACAGCAGCAGAGAAATGTCCCGACGGCACAATGTCCGCAGCGTCCCACGCCGCACTTCATGCGCCTCTCCAGCGACAGGTGAATCCGTTCATCGGGAAGACCGATCCGTTTCAAGCCGGAAACCAAATAGGGGTAGACGACCGGCGGGCCGCACAGAGCGGCGCAGGTTCGATCAGGTCGGATCGTCAGTTGCTCCAGCAGGGCCGGCAGCAGGGCGACACGGCAGTTGGGCGGTCCTTCCAGGCAATGCTCAAGGCGGTCAACCGCCAGTTGCACCTGTATGTCATTGCGTTTTGCCAGCTGCAGCAGTTCCTCCAGAAAGAGCAACGCCCCCTGTTCACGAGCGCCGTAAAGCAGGGTCAGCTCGCCCCAGCGTTGTCGTTGATTAAGCAGCGCCAGTAATAGCGAGCGGAGCGGGGCCATTCCCAGGCCCCCGGCAATCAGCAGCAGATCCTGGTTTTCGTAGCTGTCCAACGGAAATCCGTGACCGAACGGGCCGCGCACTCCGACTGCATCCCCTGCCACACTCCGATTCAGCGGTGTGGTGACATGCCCCACGTGCCGGATGCAGAGTTCGATTGCACCACCGGCGGAGGGAAAGCCGCAGTACGAGATAGGAACCTCACCTATGCCGGGAAGCGACAATTCCAGGAACTGACCGGGGAGGAAAGATGCCACGCCGTTGTTTTGAGTATTCAGTCCACAGTCTAAAGTATATAGGGTCGTATCGTCAGTTAATGGACGGATAGTCGTAATGGTTGCCGGTACCGGCAGACTGGCGTTCATGGATTACCTCTCTCCAGGCGTTCCGCCAGGGTCCGCAGATCCAGCCCGGCCGGACAGGCCGCACGGCAGCGTCCACAGCCGACACAGCTGGGAATGTTTTTAAGCTGACCAAAGCCACGGTACTTGTGGCGGTAGCGATAGCGGAAACGTTCTGCCCGATTCTTCTGGAAACTCATCCCGCCCGCCACCTCCGCATGACTCTTGAACAGGCAGTTATCCCAGCACCGCAGCCTTTCGCTGGAACTGCCGTCCAGTCCGCCGAATTCCAGCACATCGAAGCAGGCGCAGGTCGGACAGCAGATCGAACAGGCTCCGCACCCCAGGCAGTGGTTGGCCAGTTCCTGCCAATCCGGCATGGCGGCATCCAGTTCCGACTGCGAAGGTGGTGGTAGTTGCCGCCCGAAGAAGCGGCGTGTGTCTTCCGGGATGGGCAGATCCCGTTCTTCGATAATTTCTTTCAATTTTTCCAATAACTCGGTTCCCTGTAGTGAGCCGCTGGTGATCACAAAGCCCTCTTCCTGCCGTTGCAGGTACAGGTCGCAGGACGCTTTCAGGGTAGATGGGTGAAGATGACAAGAGCAGAGGTTGTCGGGAAAGCAGGAAAGGCCGATCAAGGTTAAAGCGGCGCGGCGGGCTGCGTAAGTTGGATCAGGGGCGTCCCCCAGAAAAAGCCGGTCCAGATAGTCAATTCCCGCCAGATCGCAAGGATGAACTCCGAAAAGAATCAGGGGGGAACTGCGACCCTGCGGTTCCTGATAACCAGATCCGGCCCGGTAGGTCAGGATGGTCTCCCTGGGGTGCAGCAGATATTTCTTGGGGGGGAGTTGGGTGCGGAGGGCATCGAGGTCAGGTGAATCACCCGCTTTGAGCAATGCAAAGCGGAGTACTCCGTCATCTCCGCGCTGCGGGGCATGCAGCTCTCCCTGCTTTCGCAGCAGGCTCAATAATTTCTCCAAAGCTTTTGTCGCTAAGAAATGCGCTGGCATGTTTGTCCTCCCGATCAAGCAGGTCGGCAGGATAATTATATCAGCAGATAATGGTTTGGCAATCTGGGGGGATTTATAATCGAAGGGGATAAAAACAAAAAGGGGCCGAAGCCCCCTGATGTGGTTGAATGCTTTGAAGCCACTACTTTCTCTACAAAACAGTGACTGAAACAGCCGGTGACGATTCTACACTCTCGCCGCTGGCGTTAACAGCAGTTACGACAAAGTACCATACTCCTGGCGTCAAACCTGTTACATCCTGGGGTGAGGCGGTTGCCGGACTGAATCTGACTCCGTTTGCCTTGGTGGCGTTCGCCAGAGTACTGGAATAATAGACATAATATGAAGTTGCGCCCGAGACCGCATTCCATGACACGGTGGCTTTGCCAGTTCCAGCGAGCGCGCCTACTCCGGTCGGCGCCGCAGGCACAGCCGCTGCCGTTGGCGTTGCCGATACCTCACTTGACAGGGCGCTTTCGCCCTCCGAGTTTTTGGCGATAACTGCGAAATAATAGGTCGTCCCGTTGGTTAGTCCGGTTACTACCTGGGGGGATGTGGCCGGGTCAATTATGGTGGGTGACGTTTTGGTGCCGCCGCTGGTTGATGACCAGTACAGTTTGTAGGTGGTGGCAGAAATGCTGTTCCAGCTGACAGTCACCTTGCCGTCTCCGGCAACCGCTGTCAAACCCGATGGCGTGTTGGGTTTTGTGTCGCCGCAGCCGCCCAGAATCGCAGCGAAAACAATTACGGACAACAGGTGCAGGGCAAAACGGGTTAATGATTTCATTCTGAGGATTCTCCTTTGTTTGTATATTGAGAGATAGATCGCTAGCCTGGAAAGTCTGTTTGTCAGCTTTGATGGAAGGTTGTACACCACTGCGCAGAGTCTTTCAACAATTTATAGAACATACCAATGTCAGTTGAGTAATAATGCAGAAAACGGCTTTGCCGTGCTGTCTCCGGAAGCTGTTAGTGCCGGCAGTTACCGCAATTTTAACAAACAAAGCGAAAGATGGCACCGTGCCCATGTTTTCGGTTACTGAGGGTTACAGTTCCGCCCAGGCGGTCGGCAATACTGCGCACAATAGGTAGTCCCAGGCCGCTGCCGGTTTCATCCGTGCCCATGATCCTGTAAAACGGTTCAAAAACCCGCTCCTCTTCATCGACTGGGATACCCGGGCCGGTGTCAGTCACCTGGAAGACAATTCTTTTATCCTCGCTGTACAGCTCCATATCCACAGTGCCTCCTGCCGGGGTATAGCGCAGGGCGTTATCCACTGCGTTGCGCACCAAAACAGCCAGTCCATCGACAGGTGCGTTCAGGATAATCTCGTCAAGGCGCTCACACCCCAGATCAATCCCTTTGGCAGCCGCCATCGGCATCAGATCCTCAAGCACCTGCCGCACAATCAAATCCAGGCGAAGCTCGACAGATGGGACAATGCTGGATTGTTGACGCGCCAGCGAAAGCAGTTGATCCAGCAGAGAGCAGGTACGGGTCAATCCTTGTTTGAGCTGTTGGAGACGCACTGATTTTTCTTGCGGTGACACGTCCTGTTCCAGATTTTCAGCTTGCAGGGTAAGGGCGGTCAGCGGCGAGCGCAGCTCGTGGGCAGCATCGGCGATGAAACGGCGCTGCTGCTCGAGCGCCTCGGCCAGTCGCCTCATCAGGCCGTTGATCGATGTCACAAACGGCCCGATCTCTTCAGGAACGCCGGATTCGGGAAGTCTTGCCAGGTTAGTGTCGCCCCGTTGATCCAGCAACTGAGAAAGTTCTGAGACCGGCGCGAGTGAGCGCCGGACAACCCAGACTATCAGGATGATTAAAAACGGCACCAGCAGCAGCACCGGAATCAAGGTGCGCAGACCGCTGTCCCTGGCAATCTCGTTGCGAACCGTTGTCAGCTGTCCCACTGCGATTTTTTCGCCGGATGCGATGGCTCGAACAAACAGCCGCCAGGTGCCTCCTTGAGCGTTTATGGTCTGGAACCCCTCCGGCAAGTTGGCTGGGATCGCCGGTAGAACTGCCCGTTGGGCGTTCCTTCCCGTTAATGCCGCTCCCCCTAGTGGGAGGATGATAATCCGGGCCTCGGGATCCTTATCACTATTCGTCCGGGACACTCCGCCCCAAGGTTCCACCGCTTTGCCGGAACGACCCACCAACAGCGCGACCTGTTGAAGTTGGTCGTCCTGCAACTCCTGGGCTTCACGAAATGCCAGAAAAAAAGAACATGCTCCGGCAGCAATGCCGCTGACGATAGTCACTATGGCAATCCAGCCTGAAAGCTGCCGCCGCAGGGATTTGTTTACAGATTTCGATCCACCATCCATCCCATCCCCCGTATGTTTCTGATTGATTCGCTGCCCAGTTTTTTTCGCACGGCATGGATCAGGAATTCGACGGCGTTGCTTTCCACCTCTTCATTCCAGCCGTAGATGCGGGTCTCCAGGTCCTGACGCGACAAAATGGCGCCGGGACGGATTAGCAACGCCTGTAGCAGCGCAAATTCACGGGCAGAAAGGCGGCAGCGCTGCTCGCCACAACCGGCTTCCTTGGTCGCCGGATCAAGCCACAAGGAACCGTTGGTTAACATAGATAGTGGTTGCCCGACTTTTCTTCTTACCACCGCACGCATGCGGGCCAGCAGTTCACCTGATGCAAACGGCTTGACCAGATAATCATCCGCTCCCAAGTCCAGTCCCTTGATCCGGTCGTCCAAGCTGCCACGGGCCGTCACAATTAGCACAGCTGTAGCGTCGCCGCGGCTGCGCATCCGCTCCAGCACCACCAGGCCATCCCGCTTGGGGAGTCCCAGGTCAAGAATCACCAGTTCATACTCGCCGGATTCGAGCGCATCCAGGGCTGTGTCACCATCTCGCACCCAGTCAACAGCATAGGCGGCATCCCTCAGCGCCTGCACAGTCGCCTCTCCGATCATCCGGTCATCTTCAACTAACAGTACGCGCATCAGAACTCCCGCTATTTGCCTTGGTGTGGTGAATATACCACATTCCCATTGGGCGACAACCGTTGGCTGACGGTTAAATATAGAACCAAAACGGCGATACTCACCAGAAAAAGCGAACTTGTCATCACTGTGCCCAACCCCAGACCGCCGTCGGTGGGCGCTTGTGAAAGCAGGTCGCCACAGGATGCACCCAGCGGGCGGGTCAGGATATAAGCGATCCAGAACGCTGCAATCGCATTGGCATTAAAGGCGTAATAAGTGAGAGTAACTACACCAATCAGGCCACCGAATATCATGGCCGAGTTAGCATATCCAATTCCCAGGCCTTCTGCTATAAGATCACCCGCAGCTGTGCCCAGGGCAAAGGTGAACAGAATTGCGGCCCAATAGAACAGTTCACGTCTGGTGGTAAAGATGGAGTGGATCGACAAGGTCTTTTCGTAGAGATACCAGACAACAAATGTAACCAACAGTGCGACACCGAATATGATCGTAGTTGTCTGTAGCGCCACGCCGAAGTTGTCGACCAGGTTGTCGGTAATGAGCGTTCCTACGATGCTGATCAGGACGACAACCGTCCAGTACAGCCAGGGCATGTATTTTCTGACGCGTAGTTGCGTGAACAGAAATACCGCCAGCAGCGACCCCATAACGATTGAAGTCCCGGTCAGCCCCAAATGCAGGTTGAAATTGAGGAAGTCGGCGGCGGTCTCGCCCACGGTGGTTGCCATAATCTTGATAAGCCAGAAGTAGAGCGTGATTTCCGGTACTTTGTTCAGCATCTGCTTTGCGTTTTCGCTGAGTGGTGATTTCATGTGAACTCTCCAGTATATTTAGAGTGCGTGTTAATCCCGCATCCAGCCACGCCGGATCAATGGCGAAGCCAGCAGTTGATAAAAGGACAGAATCGGCCTGTACAAAGGATCGATAAAGTAATGCTCTTCGCGCTGTATAAACCAGGCGCTGATCAATGCCACCAGGACTGCTCCGGCCATGTCCAGCGGAAAGTGAACCCCCAGATAGATACGCGCCCAGGCCACCGGCAGTCCCAATAAAGCCAGGCACAGGCCTGCGGTCCGTGATCGTTCATGCAGGAGCAGGCTGAAAGCAACCGCCCAGATCAGGGTCAGGTGGTCACTGGGAAAGGATGGATCCGGGGCATGGGCAAGAAAAGTGTGCCCCAGGCCAATCATAAACGGACGCGGATGTTGCCATATCAGCCCGATCAGCTGATTGATCAGCAGTCCAGCCAGGCCGGATGCCGTTGCCATCAGCATCAGCTTGCGCAGCCGCTCATCACCCCGGAGCCAGCCAAACGTCAGTGTCAGAGGTATCAGCCAGATACTCCATTCGGCCACTCCCCGCGCCATCGCCAGCAGCAGCGCCTGGGCATGGTCCGGTGCGTTTATCATCAAAAACAGCGCTTGGTTCAATTCTTCCATAACAGCTCCAAGGCCGGAGGATGGATATCCCCCGGCCGGTTTTTTACTATTTCTGCTGCAAACGGTTAATCTTCTTGCTCCTCCCCATGATCATGGTCGCCCTTGTCCTCCTGCGTTGTAAGGACGGTCCCTTTGGCCGGGTCCACCGTGACATCGTAGGTTTTGTTGTTGGCCACGACCTCTACCTCGAAAACCCAGCCAGCCTTGCCGTGCTCAAACTCGGCTCTGACCGCTTTGCCGTGTAGTTGTTGTTCTGCGGCCTGAACCGCCTGGGTGAGCGTAATGTCGGCGTGACGGATGGCCAGGGCATCATTCTCCGCAGTTTTTGATGCTTGTGCTGCCAATACGCCGACCGTGGAGAGGGCGGCAAGAGTGAGTGTTACATTAAGTGCGCGTTTCATGTTGTTACCTCCAACTTTGATTTTGCAGCGGTGCTGCATGATCCAACAATAGAGGCGAATACTTAGCTGATGATTAGGGCTGAAGGCAGAGAAAATAAAAAAAGGAGCAGGCTTTTCAGCCATGCTCCTTTAATGGATGTACGTGGAGTAAGACGGGCTATTCTATTTCTTCCCCCTTAATTTCTCTGATGTCTTTTGGGCAGCGGTTTCTTTGGCTTCCACTGCAAGCGTATCGCCGTCGTTTGCCAGCATCTGAAGGGCTTGGGGAGAAATCGTTACTGTGTCTGTCTTGGCCGCCTGAACTGTTTTCTGTGCATCCAGGTTGACCTGGGGCGCAGCCGAAGACTGGTCTGTTTTGACTTGGGGATTGATGCTTGCAGGATTGGCCGCCACGCTGTTAGGTGATATTTGTGCCATTGACATATGAGCACCTCTTCTACCGGATTTAAACTCTTGATCAAGCTTATCGGATGTTTTTCCGGCGTATTGAGCTTAATGAAATTATAATTTACGAATTATGTCAAAAAAAGGGGCCCCATGTCATCGACACAGGCCCCCTTGAGATTCAGTTCCAGATTGTTGCATTGGCGATAAGTTACTCGACAGTAACGCTTTTTGCCAGGTTGCGAGGTTGATCCACGTCGGTCCCTTTCAGAACGGATATATGGTAGGCCAGCAGTTGCAGCGGCACCGACAGAAGCAGCGGGTCGAGATCTTCGTTCAGGTTCGGTATTTCGATGATGGTTTCAGCGCGGGTACCCACCTCCGTATCACCTTCGCTGCACAATGCAATGACACGGCCACCTCGGGCAATAACCTCCTCCATGTTTGAAAGGGTTTTATCAAAGGCGCTGTTTTTTGGCACCAGAACCACAACCGGCACGTCTTCGTCAATTAAAGCAATCGGACCATGCTTCATTTCTCCTGCCGGGTATCCTTCGGCGTGGATGTAGGAGATTTCCTTCAGTTTGAGAGCGCCTTCCAGGGCAATCGGGAAATTTTTGCCGCGCCCCAGGTAGAGGAAGTCGCGGGCGTTCATATACTTTTTGGCAATTTTTTCGACCGAGTCGTTCAGATTCAGCGTTTCTTCCAGCATCGCCGGAACTTTCTTCAGAGCCGCGATCATGCGCTGGCCGGAGGGCGCGTCGATTGAACAGGTGGCCCGCCCCAGGCGGATGGTGAACAGATACAGTGCCGTTAATTGCGTAACAAAAGCTTTAGTCGAGGCCACGCCGATCTCCGGCCCGGCATGGGTGTAAATTACTCCGGCTGATTCGCGTGCGATTGAGGAATCCACAACGTTGCAAATTGCCATGTTGATGGCGCCACGGGTTTTGGCTTCGCGCAGGGCCGCCAGCGTGTCGGCTGTTTCTCCCGATTGGGATATGACGATTGCCAGTGTGCTTTCGTCTATGACCGGATTGCGGTAGCGGAATTCCGAGGCGATATCGACTTCGACCGGTATGCGGCAGTAGCCTTCAAGGTAGAATTTGCCGACCAGGGCGGCGTGCCAGGAAGTGCCGCAGGCGATGATGACAATCCTTTTTACGGCTGCCAGCTGGCGATCACTGAACGGCAGATCTTCAAGGTAGACGTCTCCTTCGCTCTCCAGCAGTCTTCCGGCGATGGTGTCGCGCACGGCGCGGGGCTGCTCGTGGATTTCCTTCAGCATGAAGTGCCGGTAACCACCTTTTTCAGCCATCAGCGGAGACCAGTCAATGTGTCGGGGAGTTTTCTTAAGTTCAGAGCCGGCAATCGTGGAGAAGTTCGCTTCACCGTTGCTGAAGACGACCATTTCGCCGTCCTCCATGAAAACCATCTCCCGGGTATGTGCCAGGATGGCCGGTATGTCAGACGCGACAAAATATTCTTCAGATCCCAGGCCCACAACCATCGGAGATCCCAGTTTGGCTGCGATCAAGGTTCCCGGCTCTTTTTCGTTAAGGATGCAGACCGCGTAGGCTCCACGCAACTCCGTCAGGGCCTGTCGGGAGGCTTTCTGAAAATTAGCTTCTGTTTTCAGTTTTTCCTCTACCAAATGGGCAATTACTTCGGTATCGGTTTCGCTTTTGAAAATGTGGCCGCTCTGCTTCAGCTGCTCTTTGAGCTGAAGGTAGTTTTCGATGATGCCGTTGTGAACGACGATGACATGGCCGGCTTTGTGAGGGTGGGCATTGATTTCGGACGGTCTGCCGTGGGTCGCCCAGCGTGTGTGACCGATGCCGATGGTCCCCGTGAGCGGTTGCTCGCGCAGGAGATTCTCTAGATTGACCAGTTTGCCTTCACTGCGACGTGTGGCCGATTCACCTTCAGATAGTGTGGCGATACCGGCCGAGTCGTAACCACGATATTCCAGCTTTTTGAGTCCTTCGAGAATTACCGGCGTTGCCTGTTGCCCGCCTATATAACCTACAATACCACACATTAAGATATCCTCCGAAAGATGATTATGTCTGCAAAATTGGACATTATTACCACATTTTCATGCTGCCGACACAAAAAAAGTATTTGTCACTTGGCTGTTCTCAAGATAGCACTGAACATCTGGCTCTGGTCTGATTGGGATACGGATATTACCATATCGACCTCAAAGAACCTGCCACAGACGTCACGCACTTTTTGACGGGTAGTCGTGCCGATCAGATCACTTTTCCCAACCGTGAAATAGTCGTTGAGAGCATTTTTGAGGTCCTCGCCACGCTCCATGAACTCAAAAATGCTCTGTCCGAGTAATTCTTCCTTGGTCAACCCAAAAAGTTTTTCTGTTTTCTGGTTTGATATCAATATCTTGCCGTCGGACATAAACGTCACTATCGGCGATTGGGCAATCTCGATGAAGTTGCGGTAGCGTTCTTCCGATTCAATCCGCTGGCGGGTTTTGTGATCCAGTTCTGACATCAGTATGTTGTATGAATTGATCAGTTCGCCAATTTCATCGGAGCGCTTTAACTCGATTCTTTGGCTGAAATTCCCGGTTTTGGCAACATCTGAAATGCTGGCGGTAACTTTTTTTAACGGTGTGATAATTGATCTGTGCAGTATCCAACCGGTTATGATTATAAAGATAGTCATCACGATTCCGTCGTAGAAGACATCCCGTTTCAGATTGTGTCTGATCTGCCGGTACAGTCCTTCCATCGGGACAGCCACTGAGACGGCTCCGATGATTTCACCGACTTGATAACCGTACGAGAAGTGATCTTTGGGGAAGCGTGCCTGGATGAATTTCGGGGCGGATTCATAGCTGCCGTGGCAGGCCAGGCAAGACTGGTCGGCAGTCATCGGCAGCAGATATCTCAGGGACTTCTTATTCCCCTCCTTTGAAACGCTCCAGATTTCCTTTGGGTTGGGGCCTTTGAAGGCATTGAGTTGTTCTGTTTCAAAGCGATCCGGGCGATTGTCGGGGTTGCGGTAGCGCAGTGATACCTGGCGCACGTAAAAATTGGAGCCGCTGGTCAGTTGCCTGGCTATTTTGCTGGCTGCCACCTGAGGAATCAGGTCCGGATTCTGTTCCGGTTCATAGGTGACATGCTTGGAGAGGTAGTCGCGAGTCTCAATAATCTGTTGCGATATTGTACGAGCGTTATCGACCGCTCCCTTAATGATCAGTTCCTGCTCACGTCGATAGCTGCTTAAGGCCAACACCAGGAACAGGACGATCAAAAGCAGCGATGATATAATATTAAAGGTGGCGGTAACACTTTTACTGGTAAAATTTTTCATGTGGTTCCCCGTGCCAGTCGGCATGTCTGATACTCAGGTTCTTGATTATATGCGCTCATGATCAGTTGGCAAGGATTATGTCGAATTCTGTTTAAGCTTGAATTCCTGAGGTGGTGTGTTATTTTGCTCGGACCTTTGGTCGAGCCGTATAGGCAGGAATTCAACCGGATTAACCATGTATCAGGAAGGTTTCAATATGAATTGTAATAAGTCGGCAGCCCATGGAAACAAGGGCTTCATTTCCACCCTCCTGTTGTGTGTTGTGACATTGGCAGTCGTTGCCTTGTTGGGGGTGGCCGGCTACATTTTCTTTCTGATGGCAAAACTGCCGCGGATTGATCGTCTGGCTGACTACAAGCCGCCGATCGTGTCGCAGGTTTTCGGAGATGACGGCAGTCTGGTCGGTGAATTTTATCTGGAGCGCCGCATAGTCGTTCCGGTCAACAAAATGCCGCGAAAGCTTATTCAGGCTTTTGTTGCTGCTGAAGACTCCAATTTTTATTCCCACAAAGGAATTGATTATTTCGGAATAGTCCGCGCTGCAATCAAAAATGTTATTTCAATGCGCAAAAAAGAGGGTGCTTCCACCATTACCCAACAGGTGACCAAGTCGATGTTGCTGACGCCGGAAAAGAAGTTTTCCCGCAAGATCAAGGAAGCGATTCTGGCCACGCGAATGGAGGAAAAGCTTTCGAAGGACGAGATTCTTTATCTGTACCTGAACCAGATTTATCTGGGGGGCGGTTCCTACGGTGTGCAGGCAGCATCCGAGACTTATTTTGGCAAAAATGTTGATCAGCTGAACCTGGCTGAAATGGCTATGATGGCCGGTCTCCCCAAGGCTCCCAATACCTATTCTCCGATCAAGCATATGGATAGGGCTCGTGAAAGACAGGCGTATGTTCTGGATCGAATGGTCAAGGAGGGCTATATAACTCCCGCTGAAGCCGAGCACGCCCAAAAGACCCCGATTGAAATTAAACCCATGAAAAAAGTAAATAGTGAGCAGTCGGCCTTCTTCCTCGAGCATCTGAGGATCCAGCTAGAGCAGAAGTATGGAGAGGATCAACTGTATAAAGGCGGGCTCAAAATATATACAACCATGAATGCCGAAATGCAGAAAGCGGCTTACGAAAGTCTCAGGAAGGGTCTTAAGGAGGTCGATAAGCGTCAGGGATTCCGAGGCCCGCAAAAATATCTCAGTGATGCGGAAGTTGAAGCTTACTGCAGCAAGGTGGAGGACGGCATCGATTCGGCCGTTCTCAGGACCGGAGATACCTATCAAGGGGTTGTGGTCGGTTTCAATCTGCAAAAAGGGGATGTGATTGTCCGCGTTGGAGACCGGAAAGGGGTCCTCGCTCGCAAGAATATGTCTTGGGCCGGCAAGATTGGCATGATCAACCATTATGGCAAGCCGGACAAGGGCGTTAAAAGCCTGACGCTCGGTTCGGTGATTGAAGTGTCGGTTGTTTCTCCGGAGGTAGCCAAGGAAGGTGCGCAGTTTTCCCTGGATCAGACGCCGGATGTCCAGGCTGCACTTGTCTCGATAGATCCACGGACTGGTGGCGTTAAGGCAATGGTTGGTGGTTATGATTTTAGAAAAAGCCAGTTTAATCGTGCCATGCAGGCCAAGCGCAACGCCGGATCCGCTTTCAAGCCGATCATCTACGCTGCGGCTCTGGATAAAGGCTTTACACCGGCTACCGTCATAGAGGATGCGGAAGTGGAGTATCCGGATGGTGCCGGCGGTACCTGGAAGCCGAAAAATTACGACAATACTTTCCGGGGGCCTGTAACGATGCGGGAAGCACTGACTTACTCCATCAATATCGTCAGCGTCAAAATCATGGAGCAGATCGGTGCCCAATACGCGGCTGATTACGCAAAAAAACTCGGATTTGTATCTCCGATTCCTGCCAACCTGGCGCTGGCACTCGGTGCTGCCTCCGTATCGCCTTTTGAGCTTACGGCGGCATATACCGTCTTCGCCAATAAAGGATTATTGACTCAACAGAATTTTATCACAAAGGTGGCAGATGCGGACGGCACAGTGCTTCAGGAAATACCTCCATCCGTGCCGGTTCCTGTCATTTCACCCGAAACCGCTTACGTCATTACCAATCTTATGCAGAGCGTTGTGGCAAGCGGAACCGGGCATCGGGCGTCTCTGATTGGTCGGCCGGTAGCCGGGAAGACCGGCACAACCAACGATTCGAAAGATGCCTGGTTTATCGGGTATATCCCTCAATTGGTAACGGGAGTGTGGGTCGGATATGATCAGGAGCGCTCTTTGGGATCTGGTGGGTCTGGAGGTCAGGCCGCCGCACCCATATGGGGAGACTTTATGCAAAAGGCGGTTGCTCAACTGCCTCCGGAGGATTTTGAAGCCCCGGAAAATGTGACTTTTGTACTTATAAATCCACGCACCGGCAAGCTGGCTAATGAAAGTACGCCAGGAGCGGTAATGGAATGCTTCATAAAAGGTACAGAGCCCTCGTCTTACGACTAGAACTGCCTTGCCTGCTCCAATAAATACGAATGGGCGGCCACAGGGCCGCCCATTCGTATTTATTAAGTGCGATGTTGATTCCGCTACAATGTGATATCTTCCGCAACGCCTGATTTTGACCTCATGACGTTCTCAAACTTTTTCCAATCCACCCGATCCGCCAGATTTTTAATTTCGATGGTTTTCTTGGTGTCCCTGCTGTCATTTGCACCTTTTTTGTATATGTCACGATGGACCTCGAGAAAAATTCTGCCCGATTCGGTTACCGCAAGCTTCACAGGTTTGTATATTATCTCCCCGATCATATTGATTTTGACCTCTTTGAAAAAGTCCTCCATTTCCGCAGGTGAAACTCTGATGCAACCGTGACTTGCAAAGCTGTAGATTGACCATGGCTTGGTTGTGCTATGGATCAGAATGCCTGGTATTGAAGTTTTTATAGCGTATTTGCCGAGCGGATTTTCAGGGCCTGGTGGCATGCTGGTTATGACTTCCTTGCCCGCCTCCTCCATTTCTGACTGTATTGATGACGGAATGTACCAGGTCGGGTCCTTTTGTTTGGCAGTAACCTTGAATTTGCCGACAGGTGTTTGCCAGACATGTTTTTCATTCTTGGTTGACGTGCCGAGCGCCACCGGTAGCGATTTTACGAGGTTGCCATGTTGGAAATAATACAATGTTCGGTCGGGAATGTTGACAACAATGCCGTTTCTCATCTGTTTCGGTATGATTTTTCGGTTGTTGTATGCGAGTTTCTGCCCAATTTTTAGAAATGATTTTGCATCAAGCCGGTTGCGCATAATAAGATGCTGGCTGGTCACGCCTAGCTTGGAAGCCACCAGGCGGATTGTATCACCACTCTGTACCGTGTAAACGCCGACACCACCGATAAGTTCTGCTGAGAGAGTTTCGTCGGATGGTGATTCAGGTTTATGTTCCACCTTAACGGGGTCTGGTGAAGGAGACTCCGGATCAGAATCCGTTACCTGCGGTTCAGGCGCTGGCAAAAGTGGTTTCGGTGCTAACAGAGACTTGAGGGTTGAATCAATGATCTGCGCTTTCTGCAGTGTCATCAGATAAAGCTTTTCCGCACCCTTTCTGTCAGCCAGTTCGTTATACTGCTCAGCATCAGCAAGTGTGGCATCCAGGCTTTTCATGTCATCTGGCATGTGTTGTGAAGCACCAGATTGGTGAAGCTGGAATACCGCATTGAACGCATCATCCCTAACGTCAGCACAGGCCGTGCTTCCCGTCGACATAAATATAACAGCTATACAAGTTGCAAGTGTGCGATGGGCGAAATGCGTATATGTTGTAGGTTTCATAATGTAATGACTTACATTAGCAGCAGGAGTGAATGCAAACTATTTTTACCGTGATTGATGCAAAAATATATGCGCGTTTTGGAGGATATAGGTAGATATCATGAAAAAAGGGTCCTGGTAAATCGCTGCGGCCTTCATTTTTATTTTGACATTATGAGATTTGTTGTGTTAGAAAGCGAGTCCCTTTTGAGGCGGAAGAATTGTCTTTAAGAGGTGCTCGGAAAAAAGAGTTTGTGTCTGAAAAAAGAGGTTGACACGGCGGTTTGATTTGAGTATGTTGTCCGTCTGGTTGCACAGCTGGTCTTTGAAAACCGAATAGCAGCGACAAGTGATTGTAGTAAAGAATTGTCAGTAAAAGTTTTCGAGTTACAAACTTATCAGTATAAACTGGAGAGTTTGATCCTGGCTCAGAACGAACGCTGGCGGCGTGCCTAACACATGCAAGTCGAACGGAGATCCGGAGCTTGCTCTGGTGAGAGTGGCGCACGGGTGAGTAACGCGTGGATAA
>WKKS01000003.1 GCA_009684515.1 Geobacter sp. | reverse complement strand
AAGAGAATGACCCTGGCCTGCCTTTTTGTCAGGCTTTAATAAATTTACAGAAAGAACGATACGCTAACTTCTTTCATCCAGGTTGCTCCGCGGTTGATGTTATTTGTTGCAGTCAGTGTTTGATAGATTGTACCCAAACAAATAACCTTTAACATTCAATTGTCATGTTTTCAAGTAGCATGACCTATGCTATATTCCGCAAGTGTATTCGATTATAAAAAACAGTGAATATACAGACAGATGGAAAAATAATTCATTGGAGGCATTTCCATGCTGCAAGTCATAAGATTGATTACAGTAGCAATTTTCATGTGTCATTCAACAGTTTGGGCAGCTGACTTAAGTACCATGTTTACTCAAAAATCATTTGTTCAATTATTGTTTCAGCGACTTAACTGGGATAAGGGTTTAGCGAAAGAGACGCTTGACAGGGATTATTTGCAAATACTGGGGGGTAAACGTACTTACACTTACGAGGCTGAAAATGCATTTAATGAAGCAACAGATAGAGTGACCGTACGAAGTTTCACCATATACGGACCTTTTACCGGCAAGGGCTGGATTATGGGAGTTTCTGATTCTACTACTGCAGATTTCACGACATTGCTTCCGATCAAGGGTGAATACATCCTGCAAGCGATAATTAAAGGCAATGGATTTATTTGGAATATTGGTGATAAACAGTTTTCAGCCAGTTCTAATTCAGACACTTTTAAGGTAGTAGAGGTTGGCAAAACTTCTTTAAAAGCAGGCGTTGTGAAAATTCGGGTAACTATACCTCCAGAAGGAGCGATAGACTCATTTTCTTTTACTGCGCCAGACGTCACGATGATACAGCCGATGGCAGGCTGGCGTTTTAAAGAGCCGTTGACTGCAGCCCAGTTGTCTGAAGTTGTGGTATCTTTAACGGGACGTCATGGTCAATTGCCTGAATCCAACCAGAGTACACCCCAAAAAGTGACTGTATTTGAATCGGCAACTATTCCTTCAACGGCGGCGGTTACTAAAACTGAAGAATTTGGGAAATTCAACTCTGCTGAATGGGTCAGGGCCGATTATCATGGCTCAGAAATCCAGATACCAGTAAAAAGTTCAACGGCCGGTTATTTTGGTATTACGGCAAATGTAATGGGAGGGCACATTACAGGAAGCGTTAACGAAGTTTCGTTTGATGTGTTGTCCAAGCCTTACCTTTCAATTGTTCAATTAGGATTGTTCCGGCTTGAATCTGGTGACAACCTAATAAAGGTTAACCTGCCTCCAATGGGTGGCATTGATGCGCTGTATTTGTCCGCGAAAAGTATTAAGCCCACTGATTTTCTTGCTATAAGCGGTATTCCAGGTCCGCCAGAGCGTGTTATATCCTTTGATGAAGCAGATTCAACACTTAAATCAATCATTAATTCCAATGCGCTGATAAGGTAACTTACTGCAATGTTCCGGCAATGGCCGTTTCTGATACCGTTTGTGTATATGGCCTCCGGTTTGACAGTTTCAGTTATGCTGAATCGAACATGCTCGCTTCAGCTCCTTGTTGCCATATTTGCCTGCTTGTTTCTTTCCTTGTTTCATCGCGACCAGCGCATTTGTTCCGTATGTGCTGCCCTGTTTTTTTTCGCATGGGGATTGTATGCACTTGTTCCGTTGGTTACTCCGCCTGTCTCTTTGTCCCGAATCGAATCAAAGATCTCGAAATCACCCGTCATATTGGAAGGTTTGGTTGCAAAACGACCGACTGTGGGGCCGGATGGGAGCCGCCTGGTTGTAAATGCTGAACGGTTGGTATTATCAAATCGTACCGAGGAAGTCTTTGGCGCACTTATGTTGAATGTTGCACATGGAGATCTGTCTTACTCGATTGGTGATCGTATCCGTTTTAAAACAACAATATCCTTTCCGCGTAGATTGGGCCTTCCAGGTGAATTTGATTACCCTCGTTATCTTTCGTTTCAAGGAATATCAGCAGTCGGGCGAGTTGCCTCCCAGCATGAGATAACTCTTATTCGCGGTGGTGCCGAAGAGTCTTTTCAAAGAAATATTGATGTTGCTGCCAAGCGGTTGGGCGATGTCATCAGAGAGGCGTTGCCAGACGATAGGATATCGTCGGTTATTACCGCTTTACTGCTTGGAGACCAGAAACGGATTCCAAAGGACCTTTCAGACGCTTACACAAGGGCCGGTGTAAACCACATTTTGTCAATATCAGGTTTTCATGTCGGAATAATTGCGGCGTTTATTAGTCTGGTTTCCCTTTGGGTTTTAAAGCATTTCGAGTTACTGACTCTGATGTGGAATGTGCGGCAGGTTTCAGTTATTCTTGCTGTTCCGTCAATGTTGTTTTATCTGTTTCTGACCGGCAATGCCCCGGCGACTGCGCGTTCGGTAATTATGCTGATTGCTTGCGCTTTGGCTCTGTATATCGAAAGAGAGAGCGACTCCATAAATGCATTACTGGTGGCGGCATTTTTTCTAATTGCCATAGACCCTGCCACTTTGTTTGACATTTCATTTCAGCTCTCTTTTTTATCTTTATGGGGAATTATCATTGCTGTTCCTGCATTGACTAAACATATTCCGGATGCGACACCTCCATGGGCGGTCAAGTTCATTCAGTTTATTGCAGCATCTGTAGCTGCCACATTCACAACATTGATACCGGTTCTGTATGTCTTCAAAGTAGCATCCTTTAATGGTATTCTGACTAATTTTCTGATAGTTCCATTGTTGGGATATGGGGCCGTAATTGCAGGTTTCTGTGTCCTTCCATTGATCTCCGTATTTCCGGCATTCTCAAATATTTTGCTTTGGCCGACAGCAAAACTGATTTACGCCTCAAATAAGATTGTCGAGCTGTTTTCTACCTTACCTGTGATGCGCTTTCCCAATATAACCTCTTGGGATATGTTGTTTTTTCTGTTGTTAATGTCAATAGTAACTTTTGTAGAGAGTCAGCAGAAACGTCTGACTTTTGCGGCTGTTATTCCATTTGCAGTTATTGCGATGCATCTTGCAGAACCTCCGGCTGCCGACAATCGTTTGCATATCACGATGCTGAGTGTTGGCCAGTGTGAGGCATTGCTTTTGCGCCTGCCGGATGGTTCCAATATGTTGGTAGACGGTGGTGGCTATTTACAGGATAATGATAAGGATTTTGGGCAGCGCATTCTGCTCCCTGCACTTGAATCCCTCGGAGTAAGAAAAATTGAGCGGATAATTCTGACTCATGATCATCCGGACCACATCGGAGGATTGTCTTTTGTTGTTAAAAACATGCAAGTTGGGTCATTATTGACAACTTCCGATACTTATTCAAGCATACATTTCAAAGAACTTAAATCTGCACTGCAAGAACGGCAAGTTCAGGTCAAACAGCTTTCTGCGGAAGATTCTATCAAGCTTTCAGGAGGTGTGGTCCTTGATGTATTATCACCATCCAAGCATAATGATTCAGATAAAAAGAACGTTGTTCATGACGCAAATGAAGAGTCTCTGGTCTTTCGCATCAGCTATGGTGACTTCAGCATGCTTTTTACAGCTGATGCAGGATTTGATGCCGAACATCACATAATCACTCAAGGTTACGAACTCAAATCCACAGTGCTCAAGGTGGGGCATCATGGAAGCGGGTATTCAACCTCTGATGAGTTCATCAATCTAGTACAGCCACGGGTTGCCCTTATTTCTGTCGGAGCGGCTAATAGTTTTGGACTGCCATCAGGAAGGACTTTGGATTTGTTGAAATCCAAGAGGATTGAAGTTTATCGTACTGACCTTGATGGCACTGTCGAACTGATAAGTGATGGCAGCAGAAGAGTTACTGTTAACGCCAATTATAGGCCAAAGTGATTGATAATGCTGTTTGACACTGTTTGTGTAAATAGAGTACAAGAAGTATCAGTAATACTATAATAACTGCACCAGAGTGGTTCGTATGAATACAATTCTAGTGGTTGAAGATGACAGGTTGTTTCGCGAGATGTTCACCGACCTTCTGACAAATGAGGGTTATCAGGTGGATTGTGCCTCCTGTGGCAGTGAGGCACTTGCGATGCTTGCTAGTGGCTCATATGACCTTGTAGTCACTGACCTTGTCATGCCTGACATAAATGGTTTGGAGATTCTTTCACGGGTGCGTGAAAGTTATCCATGGGTTGATGTAATTATGGTTACCGGCAATGCCAATCTTGAATCCGCTATCTATGCTTTGAAACATGGTGCCAGCGATTATTTGGTAAAGCCGGTCAACTCGGACGAATTTAAGCATTCCGTTGCTCAGTGTATGCAGCAGCGCAAGTTGTTAGATGAAAATGAAGAACTTAAAAAAATGCTGACATTATTTCAGGCTAGTCAGACTATCGCCGGCTGCCTGGATATTAGCCGAGTCTATCAACTTCTGATAGATTCAATTGCCCGCGAAACAGGTATCAACAGAGCACTTGGTTTTTTTCTGGCCGGTGGCAAGCTTGAACTTAATGAAACAAAGAATATTTCGCCTGAATCGGGAAATATACTGGCAGCAGAAATACTGTCGGCGCTATCCGATTCGCCTCCGGTTCAGCAGCAGTTCCAGCGAATTCGACTAATCTCTCCCGACACTCCAGATGGATTCAGTGAAGCTTATCTGGTTCATATTTATAATCAAACGATATACCGGGGCGTCATAGCACTGTTTAACGATATCGATCAAGAACTGCCGGACATTTCTCCGTTCAGCAAAAATATTATATTTCTCATAGAACAGTCTGCAAATGCTTTTGCTAACGCCGAATCCTTTTCGCACGCAAAAGAGATGCTTTTTATCGATGACATAAGCGGTCTTTTTAACCACCGCTACCTGGACATAGCTCTGGAGAGAGAGATGAAAAGGGTGGAGCGTTATGCTTCACATCTTGCTATTCTGTTTATAGATGTTGATGGTTTTAAATCAGTTAATGATACTCACGGTCACCTGGTTGGGAGTCGGGTTCTGGCAGAATTTGGAGCATTGCTGAAAAAATCTGTTCGTGATGTGGATGTTGTTATTCGTTACGGAGGTGATGAATATACCGCCATACTTGTAGAAACCCCTTGTGAACTGGCAGAGGTAGTTGCAGAGCGTATAAGACGTCAGGTAGAGGCCCATTTATTTCTGCACAGTGAAGGTCGCGACATTCGTCTGACC
Organism: Geobacter sp.; assembly: GCA_009684515.1. Lineage (GTDB taxonomy): Bacteria > Desulfobacterota > Desulfuromonadia > Geobacterales > Pseudopelobacteraceae > JACRCG01. Next base: position 408,601 of record WKKS01000003.1, on the reverse strand, counting down.
TGTAGCATTGGGTATGCGTGCTGTCCTGATGATGCAACCAAGAAAGAGGAGTTGATAGAGATGGCGGATAAGGCCATGTACGTAGGCAAGGCATCCGGTAAAAACTGTATTCAACGGATAGATAGTATTTCCTAAATAAATATGTACAATAAAGTCCGTTCCACGCTGCTTTAGCTACGTGTGAATGGACTTTTTCTTTTATACAAATCGCAAAAGGGGTGAAACGTGGCAATTACAGCAATCAAAGGATTTAATGATATTCTTTCCAGCGAATCTTCCCGTTGGCACTATATTGAACAATCTGCACGCCGTGTCTTTGAACTGAATGGTTTTGGTGAAATCAGAGTGCCGATCATGGAAAAGACAGACCTGTTTTGTCGGTCTATTGGAGATGCCACTGACATAGTTGAAAAAGAAATGTATTCCTTTACAGACAAAGGCGAAAACAGTGTCACATTACGTCCGGAGGGAACTGCCGGTGTCATGCGCGCTTTCATTGAACACAAGCTGTATGCACAGGACCCCGTAAATAAGTTATACTACCTTGGCCCGATGTTCAGATACGAGAGGCCTCAGAAGGGACGCTATCGTCAATTTCACCAGATCGGAGCCGAAATTACCGGAGTATCTGATCCGCTAGCCGATGCACAGGTTTTAAATATGCTGGTACATTTCTTTCGGGAAATAGGATTAGATGAACCCGTTCTTCAGGTTAACTCTCTGGGGTGTCCGGACTGCCGCCCGGCTTATCGTACCGCTCTCTGTGAATTTCTTGAAAAAAGGCACGAATCTCTATGTGCTGACTGCAAGCGCCGTTTGAGTACAAATCCATTGCGTACGCTTGATTGCAAGGTACCTGGTTGTGTCGAAGCAACGGCTGGGGCCCCGTCTGTATTAGATCACCTATGCGGTGAATGCGAGCAACACTTTGAAAGTGTCAGGAATTATCTGGCAATATCCGCCACTCCTTACACAATTAATTCTCGAATGGTCCGTGGTTTGGATTATTATACTCGTACTACATTTGAAATGGTTACTGGTTTGCTGGGCTCCCAGTCGGCTGTGGCTGCTGGTGGCCGCTATGACGGTCTAATATCTCAACTGGGTGGCCCAACACTCCCCGGAATTGGTTTTGCGATTGGTCTGGAGCGTGTGGCGTTACTATTGGGACAACGTGATTTCTTAGGAACTCCGGATCTGTTCATAGCTACAATGGGCAGTGTGGAACGAGATACTGCGTTTCGATTGATGGATGGTTTATTAAAGTCTGGAGTGCGCGTTGAAATCGATTATGAAGGGAAAAGCCTCAAGAGCCAAATGCGACGTGCTGATAAGCTGAAAGTGCGCTACAGCGTCGTACTGGGGGAGAATGAAGTTAACTCTGGAAAGGCAATTTTCAAACGAATGTCTGATGGTGCAATTGTAGAATCTGCATTGGTTGTTGAAGAGGTTGTAAAAACTCTTATGCATTGATAAGTAGTTGCTAAATATGAATGCAATAACTAATTCAAAGTTGAAACAAGAAGAGGTCAGACAAATTGTCTGACCTCTTCTTGTTAATGGTGGGCGAAACAGGGATCGAACCTGTGACATCCAGCTTGTAAGGCTGGCGCTCTCCCAGCTGAGCTATTCGCCCTAATTTTATGGCGGGGTTGACGGGGCTCGAACCCGCGACTTCCAGCGTGACAGGCTGGCACTCTAACCAACTGAGCTACAACCCCAATAAATTACTTTTTCTTTTTTGTTGAAACTACTACATTCACTGCTTCTTTCAAAGTTTTACCAGGCTTGAATTTAGGAACCGTGGCAGCAGGGATGTCGATCTTTTTACCAGTCTGTGGATTTTGCCCTTTGCGTGCAGAACGCTTGGAAGTTGAGAAAGTACCAAAACCTACCAGACTTAGCTTGTCGCCGCCTTTCAGAGCGGAGGTGACGGTAGCAATAAATGCAGCGACAGCTTTTTCTGCTTCCACTTTTTTCAGGCCGGCTTGTTCTGCTACTGAACTGATTAATTCTGCTTTTGTCACTGTACACCTCCGATAAATTTTAATTGTAATAACAAAGCGACACAGTGTTTAACAGATTTTAGCCGATAGTGTCAAGAACAAATTCATGCAAAGCTACAGTTTATGGGCCATCGGAATGATTATTGAGTGTTTTGTGAAAACTATTAAAATATAATAAAGCATTTTATGTTTATAACCAGCTGAAAGGAAAGCTTTTAACGTTATGCCGCGTCTTTCAACTCTTGCTCATAAACTACAATAGGTTTTTCCTTATGGTTGATTACATCTTCATTTATCACGACTTCCTGTACATTTGGCTGGGATGGAACATCGTACATTATATCGAGCATAGAGTTTTCGAGAATGGCTCTAAGTCCACGAGCACCAGTGTTTCTTTTCAACGCCTCCTTAGCAATAGCGACTAATGAACCATCTGTAAAACGCAGGCGGACATTTTCGAGATCAAAAAGCTTCTGGTATTGTTTCACAAGAGAGTTTTTAGGCTCTTTAAGAATTTGTACCATTGCCTCTTCATCTAGTTCTGTAAGGGTCGCCAGCATCGGCAATCTACCGATAAACTCTGGGATATAGCCATATTTTAAAAGGTCTTCGGGGGTCAGGTTGTTTAGTAATTCACCCAGTTTTTTTTCATCTCGTTTTTTGACGTCAGCACCGAATCCAAGAGTTTTATTACCGATTCTTTGCTGAATAACTGTTTCTAGACCTGCAAATGCCCCACCGCAGATAAAGAGAATATTAGTTGTATCAACTTTCATAAACTCCTGTTGCGGGTGCTTGCGCCCACCTTTTGGAGGTATGCTAGCTACAGTTCCCTCAATGATCTTGAGAAGCGCCTGTTGGACTCCCTCTCCCGAAACATCTCGGGTGATTGATGGAGAATCTGTTTTTCGGGCAATTTTGTCAATCTCGTCAATATAAACAATGCCTTTTTGAGCACGTTCAACATCATAATCAGCGGCTTGTAACAAGCTTAAAATAATGTTTTCAACATCTTCGCCAACATAGCCGGCTTCAGTGAGGTTAGTCGCGTCTGCCATTGCAAAAGGCACTTTCAGTATGCGAGCCAGAGTCTGAGCAAGCAATGTTTTCCCAGATCCAGTCGGACCAAGCAACAGTATATTACTTTTCTGCATTTCTACATCACCAGGTTTAGAGCCTGAATCAATGCGTTTGTAATGATTGTACACAGCTACGGAAAGGACTTTTTTGGCCTTATCCTGACCTATTACATATTCATCTAAAATATCTTTTATTTCACGCGGCTTTGGCAGTTTTTTAAGGTCTGGTCCGAGTGTTTCTTCCATCTTCATTTCTTCGGCAATTATGTCATTGCAAAGCTCAATGCACTCGTCACATATATAGACTGCAGGGCCAGCGATCAGTTTTTTTACATCTTCCTGGCTTTTACCGCAAAACGAACATGTGAGGTGTTCCTGAGGAGTTTCTCTGCGACTCATGGACTAACCTCCGTCCCCGGTTTTCTTGAAAAAACCGCGTCTATTAATCCATATTCCTTTGCATCTTCTGCCGACATAAAAAAGTCTCTTTCTGTATCTGCTTCAACTTTATCTTTCGATTGGCCCGATAAAACTGAAAGGATTCCGTTAAGTTCGTCCTTCATTCTCAGAATCTCTTTTGCATGTATGCTTATGTCGGTTGCCTGACCTTGAAAACCGCCAAGTGGCTGATGAATCATGATTCTCGAGTTTTCCAGGCTGTATCTCTTTCCTTTTTCGCCGGCGGTCAACAAAACGGCTCCCATAGAAGCTGCCTGACCTACACAAATTGTGGAAACTGGTGCTTTTATGTATCTCATTGTATCATAAATTGCCATGCCTGCAGTGACTACTCCGCCAGGAGAGTTTATGTAGAGATGAATATCTTTATCAGGATCTTCTGCCTCAAGAAATAACAGTTGCGCAATCACGAGGTTTGCTACGTTGTCGTCAATCCCGCCACCGAGAAAAATAATCCGTTCTTTTAGTAAGCGCGAATAAATGTCGTATGCACGCTCACCGCGTCCACTTTGTTCCACAACCATCGGGATGTACATGTATGCTATTCTCCTCAGGCCGCTGTTAGCTCTGAACCGTCAACTTCAGTAATTATCGCGCTGTCAATAAGCAACGAAAGGGCTTTGTCTTCCTTTATCTCAGAGATGATTGAATTCTTTGCGTTAGTGTTGCTCGAGTAGTATTCTTTGATGCGATTGAGCATGTCAGGGTTGCCAGCTGCAATTTTTTCATAACGCTCGTTAAGTTCATCATCTGAAACCGTAATGTTCTCTTTTTCTACAAGAGCCATCAAGAGCAGTCCGCCTCTTACCTTGTCTGCCGCTTCTTCGCGAAAGCGGATTTTAAAACCGGAATCATCCAGGCCCATCATATCAAGTGACATTTGCTGCCCTTTGAGCCGGTTCTTAAGGTTTTCAAGCATATAATCAAGTTGACGTTTTACCATTGATTCAGGAACTTCCAGCGGATTCTTCTCAATCAAAGCTTTAATGGCGCGATCTTTAAGTTCATTTTCTATGCGCTCGGTCTCATGTTTCTCATGGTATTCCACCATCTTTGCTCGAAGGTCGGCGATTGTGTCATAATCTCCAAACTGCTGGGCAAATTCATCATTCAACTCCGGCAGTTCCTTGAGTTTGACTTCTTTGATAGTTACCTTGAAATGGCCCTGTTTACCCGCTGCTTCTGAATTTCGATATCCATCTGGTAATACCAAGTTGAATTCCTTGGTTTCCCCAATTTTCATGCCGACCAGTTGTTCTTCAAATCCTGGAATCAAACGATTTGCACCGACCTCTACAATAGCGTCCTCTGCCACTGAACTTTCTTCTGGGAACCCTTCAACGGAAAATGAGTAATCTACCGATACCGAGTGACCGTTATCTATAAGGCAGTTTTCATCAGCTGGAACAAGCTGGGCCATATTCTCCTGCATACGTGCAAGTTCTCCATTTATACTGCCTTCGTCTGCGGTGTATTTCTCTTTAGTTACTTCTAGGCCAGTGTAATCTTTTAATTGAATCTGCGGCATAACTTCGACAAGGGCACTGTATTTGAAGGCAGATCCATGTTCGAGGATATCGCTTTCTATGGTAGGTGAATCAACTGGTTCAATTTTATTATCACTAAGTGCTTTATAGAGAGTCTGTTCATAGAGACGTCGCATGACGTCATCACGCATTGCATCTGAGTAGGTCCGTTTGATAAGATTCATTGGCGCTTTCCCTGGGCGGAAACCTTGAATCTTTGCTTTTTTCTGAATTACAGAATATGCTTTCTCAATCTCTTCGTTTACCCTGTCAGCGGGGATTTCAATATTGATTTTTTTTTGAACTGAGCTGAGCTCCTCAACGCTTACCTGCATGTCGGCCGTCCTCTTTTGATATGAAATGTAATGTTTGTCTTTTTAATTTCAACGAAGCAAACATCTGGGAATAGTGTGGTGCGAGAGAGGAGACTTGAACTCCTATACCTTACGGTGCCAGATCCTAAGTCTGGTGCGTCTGCCAATTCCGCCACTCTCGCAAATTGATATAATGCAGATATTACGGTGATCACAGTTGAGCTTGGTCACTGATTGCGTGAACACTCTATGTAAAAAGATCATATATCATATCACTGTAACAAATGTCAACACCGTTGCACCCGCGTTATAAACTAAAATAAATGGTTTCGGTTTACTTGGATATTGAACAAAAGCCATACTTTTTGTTAACAGACAAATATGATATATGTTATCGTCGCTACTAAAAAACAACGTAATAATGGGGATTTCGGATGGATATGAGTCTGTTGTCGAATATTTCAGGTGAATGGCTTGAGACAACGTATGTGGCCTGGAAACGAAATCCGAATTCAGTATCCGCTGCATGGCAGGCATTTTTTAGTGGATTTGAATTGGCTTCAGAAAGTGCTTTTGATTCAGGTGTGTCAAGCGAGACCCATGCACTAAAACAATCCGGAGTTCAATCACTGATATATCGTTATCGTAATATTGGACATTTGCTGGCTTGTACTGACCCACTTTCCCCGTGCCTGCTACAGCACCCGTTGCTTGCCTTAACTTGCTTCGGTCTAGATGAGAACGATCTTGATACATCATTTGCCTGCCGAAGGTTTTTAAAACCGACAGCCACACTTCGTGAAATTCTATCAGTTATGCTCGAAACCTATTGCCGTGAAATTGGCGTAGAGTTCATGCATATCCAGGAACCTGATGAGAGGCAGTGGTTTATTGATGAAATGGAATCTTGCGGAAATAGACCTTCATTGAATGTTTCAGAAAAACTTCATGTTTTTGAAAAACTTCATCAGGCTACACAGTTTGAAGCATTTCTGCATCGCAGGTTTATCGGACAAAAGCGCTTCTCCCTCGAAGGTGGTGAAATTCTTGTTCCGGTATTGGATAGAGTTGTGCGTAACTGCCCGAAAATGGGTATCAGTGACGTGGTGATGGGAATGTCACACAGGGGGCGCCTAAATATCCTGGCGCATCTATTTAATAAACCCTATGAGTCTATATTTGCTGAGTTTCAGGACACTGCGGCATTTGGATTTGTGGGAGATGGAGATGTAAAATATCACAAGGGATATTCCACCGATATTGATATAAAAGGTCATAAGATACACATTACCCTTGCTGCAAATCCCAGTCATCTTGAGGCGGTTAACTCCGTTGTAGTTGGTAAATGCCGTGCCCGCCAGGATAGTTACGTGGAGTCTGAGACAACACGAGTACTTCCTGTTTTGATTCATGGCGACGCTGCTTTCTCAGGTCAGGGGAGCGTAATGGAAGTATTGAATCTGTCCCAGCTTGAAGGTTATGGGACGGGTGGAACAGTACATATTGTGCTTAATAATCAAATCGGATTCACCACAATCCCACAGGACTCCCGCTCCACACACTACGCGACTGATGTTGCAAAAATGCTGTCATGCCCGATATTCCATGTTCAGGGAGAAGCTCCTGAATCAGCGTTGCACGTGGTTGATCTTGCAATGAAGTATCGTCTTCTTTACCGTAGGGATGTGGTTATCGAGTTGATTTGTTACCGTCGACATGGTCACAACGAAGGCGATGAGCCCGCTTTCACCCAACCGCTCATGTACAAGCAAATTTATGGCAGGCCATCACTTGATCATATCTATGCGCAAATACTCAAACAGGAAGGCGTCCTTTCCCAGGATATTCAGGACGCTATTGAGTTGAAAATCTCTCAATCGTTGGATTCAGCGCTTGAAAAGCATCCGGCAAAGTGCAATGTGGGCTTTTCTTCCAAGTGGCAAAATATTGCTGCCAATTATAGTACGGAATCCGTACAAACCGGAGTGTCTGCTGAAACTATATTGACTGCCGCCAGGAAACTGGCTGAACTTCCGCCTGGATTTAGTCCACATGCCAAAATATCAAACTTGATTCAGAAACGTTTTGAGGCATTTCTGAAAGGTTACGGCATCGATTGGGGCAATGCAGAAACTATGGCATACGCAACGCTGCTGGATCAGGGGGTGTCTGTTCGCGTATCTGGTCAGGATTCACGTCGTGGGACTTTTAACCACCGTCATAGTGTGATTGTTGATAATAATGACGAAAGTATTTATATTCCCTTGAAAAAACTAGCACGCGAGGGTGCATGTTTTCAAGTTTGGAACAGTCCGCTGTCAGAATTCGGAGTACTTGGTTTTGAATACGGCTATTCGCTAGAAACACCGTTCGGACTGACAATATGGGAAGCACAGTTTGGCGACTTCGCAAATGGTGCACAAGTTATCATCGATCAGTTCATAGCAAGTGGTGAAACTAAATGGAATCGGGCCAGCGGGTTAGTTATGCTGCTTCCGCATGGCTACGAAGGGCAGGGTGGGGAACATTCCAGTGCCAGAATAGAGCGTTTTCTACAGCTTTGTGCTCAAGAAAACATGGTAGTTGTCTCTCCATCGTCTCCATCACAGATGTTCCATCTTCTGCGACGTCAGGTGTTGCAATCATTCAGAAAACCACTGGTTGTTTTTACTCCCAAAAGCTTATTACGCCATCCACGATGTATATCAACTGTAGAGGAGTTTACTGCTGGGTGTTTTAAATCAGTTTTGTCAGATTTCGTGGATGTATCCAATTCGGAGAGAATATTGTTTTGTAGCGGTAAGTTGTATTATGAGTTGCTTGAAGAGCGAGAACGTATTGGATTGTCAAATGTTGCAATTGTTAGGATTGAACAGCTTTATCCACTCAGCTTTTCGGAAATATTATCTATTGTTGATCAGTGCCCAAATAACTGCCGTTTGCTATGGGTTCAGGAAGAACCACAAAATATGGGGGCATGGCAGTTTATATGCCGTCAGTTCGAAGATAATTCGATGTCAATAAGCTATGTTGGCCGAATGCCGGATGCATCACCTGCTGTTGGTTCTCATCAACTTCATCTTGAACAACAAACAGATATTGTGAAAAGGGCATTTTCCTGTTAAAACCCAACAACGGTTTGTGGTGAATTATGCCCTTTATGTGTTAACAAACAAGATTAGGTCGTAGACATTTAGATTTATTTGGGACAAAGGTTATTCATGCTAAATCTGCTCATTATTTCAAACAGTCATAAGGCACAGTATATTAAAAAAATGCTGCAGCCAGTCCTGAAAGTTATTATTGATGTTGTTCCAGACTTCGATCATGGCTTGAAGGATGTGTTTGAAAAGCGGCCTGCTACTGTTTGTATTCAAGAACAAATATCAGGTGTTACCGGGGAAAGCGTGGCCCGTCATATCCAAATGTTATTGGGAACTGGATCACCTAAATTTATTCTTATGCATGAGGGGAATAGTAAAGCCAAAATAATCAAAGGACTGTTCGAATATGTGATCGATCTGAATCTGCCGGACGCGACTCTTGCCCGTGACTTTCATGATACTTTGAAATCCTTACTTGGCGATCAGTGGGACAAGATTTATATCCAACCAAAAGCATCAGCAGCATTGATCAATTCAACGGAGACCTCAATAGATAAATCACACACCGATGCAGACAAGCTAGTCGATGATTTTTTATCAGACCTAGAAAATAATAGTTATCCAGTTCATGAGGTAAGTCCCGAATCAGAAGCCATCGAACAAAACCTGACTGTGCTGAACAGTTCAGATGAGATCGCAGAAATGCTTATTGCTCAGGCTGCAAATGCACAGAATTTTACAAAGAATGAAGTCAACCCGCTTGATGATGTGACCTTGCCATCTTGTTTTGAAGACCTGGCGACTGGTGATGCGATTCCTGCTCTAAAAAGTGAAGTAGCTAATGTTTTGCAGACTGCGCAAAAACCAATTAATCCGCAAACATTACAATTCGAAAAAAATAATGATGATGCCCAACAAATCTCAAATACTTCCGCGTCTGATGCAATCCCAACTGCTGATTTAAAATCGCCCTTAAATATAGTAAAGCCAATCGAGAAATTTCCGAATACAACAGTTAAATCGGATATACTCTCTACTCAGGTTGCCCCGTCTGAATTTAGAATTAAAACTGAAAATAAGACTCCAGAAGAAATTATTCCAGAGGAACTATTACTCGCTTTTGAGGAAAACTACCGAACGGAGTCAACTTATTTTAAGCGCAATATATTAGTAGTGTCAGCACTGTTTGTTGTTATCGCCGTTAGCGGATGGTATATGTTGAAGCAACACCCACAACTCCTGACTTCTTTAAAACAGCGCTTGTCGTCTTCTGCCAAACCCACTATTCTAAAGCAGCCATCGTCAGTTACTCAATCATCACAATCAAATCAGACTGTTCCTCCAGTTGTTCCTACGGTTTCACCTGCGTTGCCTAAATTTATTCCTCAGCATGGACACGATGCCAAGTACGCAACTGCGAATCCCGGTTGGGAACGCTATGTCGATGAAAACTTTGATATCAGAATATTCAAGGACAGAGGCTCCATAAGGGCTGTTCAGGTTTTGTCAGTCAAAGGCAAAATGATTTCTGATCATCAATTACGTTCAGCACTTTCAGATCTTACTGGGACCACTGATTATAAAATTGAGTCCCAAAAAAACAAGTCAGGGTTGTTGGAGTTGCGCGGTACGATTGGAAAAAAAGCCGATATTATTATTTACAAGAATAAAGAATCAGTGCGGGCATTTGTTGTTTCGCTCAACTGATTGTCGGTTAAGTTTGTAATTTGACATTTAATGCTGTTTTACAGTACGATCACGCGTTTAAAGATTCTTAACTTCAAGTCTGATGCGGAGATGTGATGCCATTCTTTTCTGAATTCCGACTGACTCTAATTCCATTATCATGCCTGGTTGGGCTATGTACCGTCTCTAGCGTAGGTGCCGTTATGGATCCACGTTTTGAGATTGATGCGCAGACTCTTAGCACATCAACTGCTACGGCAAAATTGTCTGATAAAAAGTCAAAACACTTAATCAGGTCAACGGTCTCAAAAACACCTTCCGCTGCAAAGGGAACTACCTACATAGTCAAGCCGGGAGACCATCTCTTTAAAATTCTGATGCGGGATTATGGACTCAGTAACAGTGAAGCAGAATCGTTTATTGATGAAATACGTAGTGAAAACAACATTCTAGATATAAAACGACTAAAAATTGGTCAAAAAATCGTTATCCCTCCAATTCTCCGTCGAGCAGATGGTACATTGAAACTTGTTAAGGCTGCCAATACAGCAGATAAAAAATCGAATTTACCAGAAGCATCCGTTGGTCAAAGTTTTGTACTGGAATCACCCATATCTAAAATTGATCCAAAGGATACAGTTAGCAAGGTACGTGAAACATGGGATAAAATCGTCCCCCAAAAAGTTGAGCAAAAACCCCTTAAATTACAGACTACAACTTTCTCTCTCACGCTTGACCCCGAACGTTATCCAGTATTTTCTGCTATGGATGGCGCACGGATTCTGCTGGACCAGAATTCCAGTATTCCTCCGCTTGTCAAATCATTAATCGAGGAAAAAGATTCTAAAATAAAAATTGTTAACTACACTACTTCCGATACGAAACAGTTAATGGCTACTATGCTGGGAGCAGCTGGTTTTTATTCCGTCGAAGAAAACTTCAGTATGGAGTTTGGAGTAGACCCCAAATTAATAGTAAATGCCGACTTTAAAGTAGAAAAGACTCCTGAAAGCCTCATTAACCATGATGTGATCCTGATTAGCAGCAGTCGGGCAACTGTACCTTCAATTCTAAACGATTTTCTAAAGAAAGAAGGGTTCTCGCTTTACGAGCCAGTTTCAAATTACAGCAACAAACCCAGAGGAGAATCACGGCAAATTCATATTATCGCCGCTAAAGGGCAGCCTGAAATGGTAGACTCGATTCTTACTGCCATGTCACTCCCTTACGACCGCGACCATAGCCTGAATGTTTTTGCAGCAGATAATAATGGAATATCCCTGTCTGTAAAAGCCGAGCGATATTTTGAACACGATGGAAAACGTTATGTTATCACACGCTTTGATGGTGACCCTGTCAATTATACTTTATTCAGGATTTTAGAAACAAAGGGGTATAGAGTAGTTATCCTTGAAGCTCAGGATGATTTTAAAAAAGTTTCTGAAAAAATAGCGTCACGAATGAAAATTCCTAATTCGTTTGCACAGCATAACTTATTACAGGATAAAAACTTGGGCTATTCATTACAAATGTCTGGCATAAAACTGGATGACAGTTCTCTCCCAGGTGGAACTCTTTTTATGACTAATTTAACTATGGATCGCATAATTCGAGAACTTTTAACTGAAAATGGATATAGTATAGACAATCGGTGAAACAATTTATTTTTTAGTAATTTTCTGCTATAACGCTCGTACCTATGACCAAGGACGAGCGTTATTTGTTTAATTCAGGAGCCTATTTGATATGAGTGTGAAAAAAGTTGGTGAGTTGCTTGTTGAACAGCAGCTTATAACTCAAGAACAATTACTGGAAGCCCTGGAACTACAGAAACTATTTCCTGACCAACCGATCGGCCAGCTGCTGTGTAAGCTTGGATTTATTAAAGAAAGTGATCTTAGTTTCGTTTTGGATCAAAAAAATAAACGTCTCAAATTGGCTGACATTCTGCTTTCAGAAGGCCTTATTGACCAAATGAAGATGTCTCAGGCTAAAGACTTGGCCAAGCAGAACAATATCTCCCTGGAAAAAGCACTACTAAAACTACATTATGTTGACGAGGAGATTTTAGCAAAGACAGTGGCTGCCCAGTACGACATGCCTTATGTCCAGATAAATGTATCAGACCTCGATCTTTCTCTTTCCCGTTATATCAGTGCTGTATATGCCCAAAAACAGCGCATAGCACCTATCTCTAAAATCGGGAATACAATCACGCTGGCGATTGCTCACCCGCTTAAACCGCATGATGTCCGTGAATTGGAAGACAGTATTCGGCTTAAAATCATATCTGCAATTGCCACAGAAACAAGCATAACTAGATCACTAAAGCGTCTTTACAATATAGATATTGTCAGCACAATCAACGCCGATGATGAAGTTAATCTAGACTTGGTTCCTGACAGTATTATTGATCTGCTCAGTAAAACTTCGCTGGGAGATGAACCGGAAATAGAAGAAGAAACAAAAAAAGTAACAGAAAAAGATAGTGTTATTGTCAAGTTAGTTAATAAGATTGTTTATGATGCCTGCATGGATAAGGCCTCGGATATTCATATTGAACCTTATCCCGGTAAAAACGACATAGTTGTCCGCACTCGTGTTGACGGACAATGCTCGATATATCAGAGAATCCCGTACAAATATAAATTTGCAATCCCATCTCGAATAAAAATTATGGCTAATCTGGATATTGCTGAGCGCCGAAAGCCGCAAGATGGCAAAATCGAATTCAAAAAATTCGGCCCGTTAAATGTTGAATTGCGTGTAGCAACAATGCCTACCGTTGGTGGGTTGGAGGATGTCGTTATACGTGTTCTTGCCAGCGGCGACCCGATCGGATTTGATGATCTTGGCTTAACAGAAAGAAACAAGCGGGTTTTTAATGAAGCTCTCAACACTCCGCATGGATTGATTTTGGTTGTTGGTCCAACAGGATCCGGTAAAACAACTACTCTTCACTCGGGACTTGCGATGATTAATAAGACAAATCGCAAAATCTGGACTGCGGAAGATCCGGTCGAGATAACCCAGCCGGGATTGCGTCAGGTACAGATAAACCCTCGAATAGGTTTTACTTTTGCTTCCGCATTGCGATCTTTTTTGCGTCTGGACCCTGATGTTATTATGGTAGGAGAGATGCGTGACGAGGAGACGGCCAGCACTGCTGTTGAAGCATCGCTGACCGGACATCTTGTTTTTTCGACACTGCATACAAACTCTGCTCCTGAAACAGTTACACGGCTGCTCGAAATGGGACTTGATCCATATAGTTTTTCCGATTCTCTGATTTGTGTCCTTGCCCAGCGTCTTGGGAGAAGGCTCTGCAAGGATTGCAAGGAAAGTTATCAGCCGTCCGCTGCTGAATACAATGAGCTTGTCGAAGAATACGGACGTGCCGACTTCGCCTGTACAGGAATTTCGTTTAGCGACATTAATATGTTTCGTGCAGTCGGTTGCAGTCGCTGCGGTAATTCAGGTTATAGGGGGCGTCTTGGTATTCACGAGGTGCTGGAGTGTACCAATGAAATGAAAGGATTGATAAAGCTTCGAGCTGATACGGATCGCGTTCGTGATATAGCAGCTCATGATGGAATGACAACCCTTAAGCAGGACGGTATCATAAAGGTGTTACAGGGGTTGACCGATATTCATGAAGTGCGTAAGGTTTGCATAAAATAGCCGTTTGGGCTCTTAAAATATGCTTGCAATACGCGGCGTAGCATGGTAGACGTAGTAAAATTTATGTTCACTCAGTAGGTGGGCTCACAAGGCTCACCTTTTTGTTTGTGGGGTTTGCAATGGCTGCACCTAAAGAAGATACATGCTCATACGTTAGAAACATTGCACTGCCTATTTTGGAGTCAATGAATCTGGAGTTGGTTGACATAGAATTCGGCAAGATTGGACGTGATGCCGTTCTGCGTTTGTTTATTGACAAGGTCGGTGGAATAACACTTGATATATGCGCAGAAGTCAGCCGTGAATTATCAATGATTCTGGATGTTGAAGATGTTATAGCTAGCAACTATACCCTTGAGGTGTCTTCTCCCGGGCTTGATCGTCCGCTGAAGAAACCGTCAGACTACGAGCGCTTTTCCGGCCGCTTAATCAAGGTTCGTACTTATGAGCCGTTTCAGGACGATAAAGGCAACAAACGTAAAACATTTTTGGGAAAGCTTGACGGACTTTCTGAAGGCGTTATCAAAATGACTCTGGCAGAAGGTCAAACCGCATCAATACCATTGGAGCGGGTTGCAAAAGCCAATCTTGAATTTGAGCTCTGATTTAAATTTATAAACACGCCAGCAAGGAGAAGCAATCGTGGATACAACTATAAATCTCAAGCACGCCATTGAGCAACTTGTCAAAGAGAAGGGGATTGATCGCCAAGTAGTGCTGGAGGCGATGGAACAGGCTGTTTTAACTGCGGCTAACAAAAAATATCGTAACACCCGGGATCTTGAGGCCCATTACAATCACGAAACCGGAGAGGTCGAGTTGTTCGAGTTTGTAACTGTTGTCGAAGAAGTGCAAGATTCGTACAAAGAAATCTGTCTTGATGAGGCTCATGAAATTGACCCGGAAGCTGAAGTTGGAGATTCCTTGGGTGAAAAGCTGGATTCAAGCGGTTTCAGCCGCATTGCAGCACAAACTGCAAAGCAGGTTATCATCCAGAAGGTGCGTGATGCTGAACGTGAAACCATTTATAACGAATACAGTGACCGCGTCTGGGAAATTATTACCGGTATGGTGCGTCGTTTCGAAAAAGGCGAACTGCTGATTGACCTTGGTCGTGCTGAGGCTGTATTGCCAGCTAAAGAACAGATGCCTAGGGAAGTGTATCGCCCAGGAGATCGCATTCGTGCAATAATCACCGAGATTCGCATGACAACCAAAGGGCCGCAAATCATGCTTTCTAGAACGCACCCCAGCATGCTGGCAAAGCTTTTTGAAGCGGAAGTACCGGAGATTGCCGAAGGTATTGTGGAAATTAACGCAATAGTACGCGATCCTGGCAGCCGGGCTAAGATAGCGGTTTCATCCAACGACCGTGATGTTGATCCGGTCGGAGCGTGCGTCGGTATGCGCGGAGCACGGGTACAAAATGTAGTTTCCGAATTGCGCGGAGAAAAAATAGATATTATTCCTTGGTCTGAAGATATTGCACGGTTTGCCTGTAACTCACTATCTCCAGCTCAGGTTTCAAAGGTATTTGTTGACGAGGAAAAGCGTGTCCTTGAAATCATTGTGCCGGATGATCAATTATCTCTCGCTATCGGTAAACGTGGCCAGAATGTGAGCCTGGCGGCTCGCTTAACCGGTTGCCGCATTGACATCAAGAGTGAGTCAAAGGTTGCTGAGGTGGAATTGCAAGAATTTGCCTCCTATGATGCTACCGAAACAGATGAAGATTCTCCAGTTGAGACGGAGACTGTAGCTGAGTCAGTGACAGAAGTAATATCGGAGTAGTTAGGTAAGTATGGTTCGAATTGGTGTAGCAGAGAAGCCACAGCGAAGCTGCCTTGCTTGCAAGGTTAGCAAAAACAAAGACCAGCTTATGCGCTTTGTTTTGACGCCTCAGTTTGAAGTTCTGCCTGATCTGGATTTCAAGCTTCCCGGCAGGGGAGCTTACACCTGTATCAGTAGAGAATGTCTTGCAAAAACTGTGATCACAAAGCAGTTCAAACGTTCTTTTAAACAGGAAGTATCAGTGATGCAGCCCGATCAAATGGTCGAATATGTCAGCCATTTATTGTTTGACAGAATCATTAGTTTGATAGGGCTTGCCAATAAGGCGGGCAATGTTGTCGGTGGCGGTTCGATGGTAAGCGATGCTCTTCGCGGCAAAGCCAAGCCAGGTCTGGTTCTTGTTGCAAGTGATGTTTCCGGTGCAATTGGTGAAAAAATTGTTAACATTGCAGATTTTAATAAAGTAACTTGCAGAGTTATTGCAACAAAAGACGAATTTGGTGCGATTCTTGGCAAGGCGCCACGAAGTGCAATTGCCATAAAATCCGGCGGTTTTGTCGCTTCGTTGCTTAAAGCTGTTGATAAGTATAGAAACTTCCTGGGGGAGGTATAAATAGTATGGGTAAAATCAGTGTGGGTGCTCTGGCAAAGAAACTAGGTGTAGAGCCTAAAGAGGCCATCACCAAACTTAAAGAAATTGGTATTGATGCAAAGACTGCGACTTCACAAGTCGATGAGGATGTTGCGGACCGCCTCTCAGCGCCTCAACCCAGGGAAAATGGTACGGACGAGGTTAGGGTCGCTTCGAATATAATTCGTCGCCGCGCTAAGGTAGTCACCTCAACGGATATACCTGAACCAATTTCTGAACCTGCCGTGGAAACAGTTGTTGTCACCCCGCCGGTATCAGCTCGGATAATTGAACCAGTAGCTGCAGTGGTCGAGGTACAGGTTGAGGCAGAACACAAGCCTAAGATTGAAGTCGCTCAAGCTGTTGAAACTTTGACTGAAGCCAAACCTGTCGAAGCAGTCAAGACGACTGTGATTGCTGAGCCTCAAAAAGCTAATGCCAACCAGGCTAGGATTCTTGGTATGATTGAAATACCGGGGGTTACCAGTCGTCCAACTCGCGTTGTTACGAAGGAAACTCCGGTGCAGCAGCGTACAGCACCTCAAAGACCTTCCCAGGATCCAGCCCAGAGAAAACCTGTGCAGGGTGCTGAACAAAGAAAACCGGCAACGGCGTATGATCAAAGGAGAGCTTCTGCTCCGACTCCTTCCGCTCCGGCTTCTGAAATAGACAGGTCTCGCTTGAAGCAGGTTCAACTTGCGCCAGCAGCTCCTCCTAATGGAGATAACCGTCGCGGAGTGAAAAAAGATGGACCCGGTTATGGTGATGCTGGCAAGGGTGGCAAAAAAGGTGCACCTGCCAAGAAGAAGGAACAGCCGCGTAAAAATGAAATAATAGAAAAGCGTGAACGCACTTTTGATCCGGTCTACAAGGGTTCAAAGAAAAAAGGTGGCAAGGAACGGGCTTCCGATACCAAGAAAACAGAAATAACTGTTCCTAAGGCCATAAAGCGTATCATCAAAATATCAGAAAGTATTACTGTTGGAGAACTTGCAAAAAGGTTGGGTATCAAAGCCAACGATTTGATCAAGTCACTTATGAAAATGGGTATGATGGTAACAATAAACCATCCACTTGATTTTGATACGGCGGTAATTCTGGCGTCAGAATACGAATATGAAGTCGAAAACGTGGCGGTTGATCTTGATGAGATTCTGGAATCCGTGCCGGATGCGCCGGAAACTCTTGTCCAGCGCCCGCCTGTTGTAACAATTATGGGTCATGTTGATCATGGTAAAACCTCTCTGCTTGATGCCATACGTGAAGCAAATGTTATTGCTGGGGAAGCTGGCGGCATTACTCAGCACATTGGAGCCTATGACGTTGAGCTTAATGGTCGCAAAATAACCTTCCTTGATACGCCAGGTCATGAAGCATTTACCGCCATGCGTGCTCGTGGAGCAAAAGTTACCGACATCGTTATTCTTGTTGTGGCTGCCGATGATGGTGTCATGCCCCAGACTCGCGAGGCAATAAATCATTCCAAGGCCGCCGGCGTACCGATTATTGTCGCCATAAACAAAGTTGACAAGCCCGACTCCAAGCCAGAGCGCGTAAAGCAGGAACTTACAGAGCAGGGACTGGTCTGTTCCGAATGGGGCGGCGATGTAACAATGGTAGAAGTATCCGCAAAAAAACGTCTCAATCTTGAAGGATTGTTGGAGATGGTTCTATTGCAGGCAGATTTAATGGAATTAACCGCAAACCCCAACAAACAGGCCAAAGGTACTATTGTTGAGGGCAAACTTGATAAAGGACGCGGCCCAGTTGCAACCGTTCTGGTTCAGGAAGGTACTCTTAAAGCTGGTGACTACTGTGTCGTTGGTGTGCACTCCGGTCGTGTCCGTGCCATGCAGAATGATCGTGGCGAAAAGGTGCTTGCTGCAGGTCCGTCTATGCCGGTCGAACTTATCGGCCTTTCGGGCGTACCTGATGCAGGAGATATATTTGTATCGATGAAGGACGAAAAACAAGCCAAAGAAATAGCAACGCTGCGTCAGATAAAACAACGCGAAGTGATCTTTGCCAAGCATACCAAGCTATCTTTGGAGGATCTTTACAAGCGTATTCAGAGTGGTGAAGTCAAGGATCTTAATGTTATTGTCAAGGCCGACGTGCAGGGTTCAGTCGAAGCGGTCGGAGAATCGCTGCGCAAACTTTCAACAGATGCGGTTCGACTCAATGTGATTCATTCGGCAGTTGGTGCAGTTACTGAGACGGATATCAATCTGGCTGCGGCGTCGAATGCGATTGTTATCGGTTTCAACGTCCGTCCCGAAGTCAAGGCTCAGATTCATGCCGAAAGAGAGGGTGTTGATGTCCGCCTATACAGCATTATCTATGATGCTGTTGAGGATGTTAAGAAGGCAATGGAAGGTCTTCTTGATCCGACCTTTAGGGAGAAATTCCTTGGTCGTGTTGAAGTACGCGAACTCTTTTCAGTGCCGAAAGTTGGAACTGTTGCCGGCTGTTATGTACTGGATGGCAAGATGCTGCGTAATGCTCAGGTTCGCTTACTACGTGACAACGTAGTCATCTATGAAGGTAAAATGTCATCACTGCGCCGTTTCAAAGATGACATGAAAGAAGTTGCGACCGGCTATGAGTGCGGTATCGGTCTGGAAAATTATAATGACATCAAATTGAACGATATCATTGAAGCTTTTGAAATGGAAAAAATCGCTACCAAATTATAGAGCTGCTAGATGGTAATTGTGGAATCGCACCAATGATTCTACAATTACCGCTCTGTAAATTAAACATGGATATTATATGCACAAACGTTCTGACAAGGTCGCAGAGACCATTCATGAGTTGATCTGTTCAATACTTTCCCGGGGTCTTAATGACCCGCGGATTGGATTCGTAACTATTACCGGAGTTGATGTTACCGATGATCTGAGTTTGGCAAAAATTCACTTCACTGCAATTGGCGACGATAAAGTAAAGAAAGATACCGAGGCTGGTCTGAATAGTGCCAAAGGTTACATCCGTCGAGAAATAGGCAAACATCTTACTATTCGCCACACTCCCGAATTGATATTCAAATACGACAACTCGCTGGATTACGGTAGGCGGATAGAATCACTGCTCAAGGAGATACATACAGAGCATGACGGAAACAATACAGAAAATAACTGAAGTCATCCGCAGCAATTCTTCCTTTTTACTGACAAGTCATGAGGGTCCTGACGGTGATGCAGTCGGTTCAACCTTGGCATTGGCATCATTTCTTCGTAAAATTGGCAAAGATGTTACGGTTCACTTCAGGGATTCAGTTCCTGATTTGTATTCTTTTTTGCCTGGTTGTGACTCAATTCAGCCACATATTCCCGAGCGTTCATTCGATGTCGCTTTTGTACTTGACATAGGTGAATTGCGGCGAGCCGGCAATGAATTCTGTAGTTTCAAACATATCAAAACACTGATAAACCTCGATCATCACCTCTCTTGCGAAAATTTCGGCACTTACAATCTGATAGATTCCACTGCTGCGGCCACCGGAGTGCTCGTATACCGGATAGCCGACGCCTTTGACTATGAAATCGACCTGGAAACAGCTATTTGTCTGTATGTTGCCATTATTACCGACACAGGTTCATTCCGTTATTCAAATGCCAATCGTGAGGCTTTTACGATTGCTGGCTCTATGATTGAAATTGGGGTCAATGCCTGGGATGTTGCAGAACAACTCTATGAAAATCAGCCACAGAAACGATTGGAACTTCTTGGTCTGTGTTTGCCTACACTGGAAGTTATTAAAAACGGACTCGCCGCATCGGTCACTGTGACTCTGGATATGTATGCCTCAACCAATGCCGGTTCCGAACTGACAGATGGTTTTGTAAATTATCCCCGCTCCATCCGTGGTGTTGAGGTTGCCATCTTTTTCAGACAGTTGGAAGAACGTAAATTCAAGATCGGTTTCAGATCCAAGGGTAAGGTCAATGTAGCGGCATTCTCGGCGGCGATGGGTGGAGGTGGTCACCATAACGCTGCCGGTTGCACTCTGGACGGGACCCTGGATGAAGTGAAAGCGGTTGTCTACAAGATTGTGGAAGACAGTCTTTGATTAACGGCTTCATTATCATTGACAAACCAGCCGGCATTACGTCACACGATGTAGTCAGTCGTGTCCGTAGAATTGCCGGCACAAGGCGGGTAGGGCATACCGGAACGTTAGATCCTTTTGCTACCGGTGTTCTGCCAGTTGCTGTAAATGACGGTACAAAAGCGATTCCTTACCTTGACGAAGGTATCAAATGTTACGAAGCGCTTATGCAGTTAGGCATTGCAACCGATACCCTTGATATAACCGGCAAGGTTGTATCAGAACGTGATTATTCTTCTGTTACCCAAAATAGAGTGCTGGACGCATTTGCACACTTTTCTGGAACCATCAGCCAAATTCCCCCCATGTATTCTGCCATCAAACAGGGTGGCCAACCTCTCTACAAACTGGCACGTCAGGGACAGCAGGTTGAACGTGCGGCTCGACAAGTCGAAATCCAATTACTCGAACTGCTTTTATTCTCTCCACAATTTGTATCACTACGAGTGACGTGTTCGCGCGGCACTTATGTACGTACATTAGCTGACGATATTGGGGAGATGCTCGGTTGCGGCGCCTGCCTGAAAGAGCTGCGCAGGATTGCCAGTGGGCCGTTTCTGCTTAAGAACGCAATTACGCTTGAGTTGTTTGAAGAGATTGTTCGCGATGGGCACATTGAAAACTACTGCATTACACCGCAGGCGGCGATAGGACATTTAACAGATTTGCAGCTGAATGAGATCGGGCTGAGCAAGGTACTTCATGGAAGGTCACCGGAGTGGGGCGAGATCGATTATCAATCATCAAACAGCGAGGAAATTTCATCACTTGTCAGGTTATCAAGAGATCGTGAACTGATAGCGGTTGCCGAATATCAGAAAAGAGCGGATGTGCCGCCCAAAATAACTCTCAAGCGCGTATTCAAAACCGCTTAAGCACATTCTTTATTAGCATCAATCTACCTTGCCTGCAGTTCCCTGTCTTTGCGCTCCACTTCTTTGTCCATCTCAGAACGATATTCATGAAGAGCAAGAGATAGTTCAGTATCGGCTAACGCCAGGATCTGAACGGCAAACAAGCCGGCATTCTTTGCGCCGGCCTTGCCGATAGCCATGGTTGCGACGGGAATGCCGGCTGGCATCTGCACGGTCGAGTATAGTGCATCCATTCCATTCAAGGCACCACCAGGCATCGGTACGCCGATCACGGGCAAGGTTGTTTTCGCAGCAACTACACCGGCCAGATGAGCTGCCATGCCGGCTCCGGCAATGATAACCTTAATGCCGCGACTGGCCGCTTCGGATGCCAGCAACAGGGTCCGCGAAGGGGAGCGATGTGCTGATGAAATCCTCATTTCGTACGTGACGTTAAAAATGGAAAGTGCGTCGGCAGCCTCCTGCATGACAGGCAGGTCGGAATCACTTCCCATTATCAATAATACCTTTGGCTCTGATCTCATTGATTATTCCCGGAATAAATTTACATCTATAATGTTGTTCAATTACGATTCAGTGCTTTGCGACCTATGTCACTGCGATACTGAACGCCCGCCCAGTTGATGCAGGCGGCGCCCTGGTAGGCTGCTTCAATGGCCTCTTTTACGGTGTTGCCCAGGGCTGTTACGCCCAGAACCCGGCCTCCGTTGGTTACGCAATTATTTGCCACAGTTGCGGTGCCGGCATGAAAGACATATAAATCCTCAACCTTTGCGGCTTGATCAAGTCCGTGAATTACATCGCCTTTGCGGTAATCACCGGGATATCCTTCAGAGGCCATAACCACACAAACCGCTGCCTTGTCATGCCACTCAATATCAAGGCCAGACAGGTCCCCGTTTGCAACAGCCATCAGGATTGGTACAATGTCGGACTTCATGCGCATCAGTAATGGCTGGCATTCCGGATCTCCAAAGCGGGCGTTGAACTCCAGCGTTTTTACTTCGCCATCTTTCACCATCAGCCCAGCGTACAACACTCCACGATACGTGCATCCCTCGGCTGCCATGCCGTCGATAGCCGGGCGCAGCACTTGCCGCATCGCTTTTTCATGAATATCGGCGGTAACGACGGGAGCTGGCGAGTAGGCGCCCATGCCACCGGTATTCGGTCCCAGGTCTCCGTCAAAAATGGCTTTGTGATCCTGTGCACTTGCCAGCGGAATAATATGCTTACCGTCGGTAATCACCAGGAAAGAAGCCTCCTCACCGGTCAGAAACTCTTCGATGACAACCCGTGAACCGGCCGTTCCGAAGGCGTTGCCGTTGAGCATATCGCGAACAGCATCAAGAGCTTCATCTTTGGTATGGGCTATAATGACACCCTTGCCAGCTGCCAGTCCATCTGCCTTGACAACTATCGGTGCGCCGGTCTTTTCAATAAAAGCCTCTGCCTCGTCCAATTCCGTAAAAACACCGTAAGCGGCGGTCGGAACATTGTACTTCTGCATCAGATCTTTCGAAAAAGCTTTACTTCCCTCGATATAGGCGGCGTCTTTGGATGGACCAAAAGTTTTTAGACCGTTAGCTTCAAACAGATCGACTATTCCAAGCGACAACGGTTGTTCCGGGCCGACTACGGTCAAGTCGATGGAATTGGTTTTGGCAAACTCCAACAGTTTATCCAGGTCATCCACGCGGATGGAAACGTTTTCCGCAAGGTCCGCTGTACCTGGATTGCCGGGTGCGCAATAAACCTTTTCAACCAATGGAGACTGGGCAATCTTCCATACTAAAGCATGTTCGCGGCCACCGCCGCCGATAACGAGTATTTTCATTGTCTGGTTCCTGTTTGGGCTTGAGTGATTTCAGTGCCGGAAGTGGCGCATGTTTGTAAAGATCATGGCAATACCATGTTCATTGGCAGCCTTGATAACCTCTTCATCGCGAACGCTGCCGCCGGGTTGGATTATGGCAGTGACACCGGCTTCTGCGGCTGCGTCAACACCGTCACGGAACGGGAAAAAGGCATCCGATGCCAGTACGGTTCCGTGAGTTGGCAGAAGTGCCTTTTGAACTGCGATCTTGGAAGAATCAACGCGTGACATCTGGCCTGCGCCAATGCCAACTGTCTGGTCGCGGTTGGTGAAAACAATTGCGTTCGATTTAACATGCTTGCAGACCCGCCATGCAAAATCGAGCGCCACGTATTCTGAAGGAGATGGAGCGCGTTCGGTAACAACGCGGCAGTCAAGAGCGTTGATCATGCCCAAATCCCGTCCTTGGATCATCAATCCGCCGGTAACCCTCTTCAGGTCGTAACCTTTTGGAACATAACTGTCCAGAAGCGGTACCTGCATTACACGCACGTTCTTCTTGGCAGTAAAAATATCCAGCGCCTCATCGGTATAGCCTGGAGCAATAACCGCTTCCAGAAAAGTGGAGGTTAACTCTCTGGCCGTGTCGGCATCAACGGTTCTGTTAAATCCGACAATGCCGCCAAAGGCTGAGACCGGGTCACACTCACGAGCTTTGAGGTAAGCTGTCAGGGGCGATTCTGCCAATGCCGCACCGCATGGGTTGGTGTGTTTGATAATGACAGCGGCACTCTGCTCAAACTCCTTGACCGTCTCAATGGCTGCATCCAGATCAATAATGTTATTAAAAGAAAGCTCCTTGCCTTGTAATTGCTGGGCATTTGAAACACAAGGTTCGGTAATACCGCTTTCCACATAGAAGGCCGCAGTCTGATGCGGGTTTTCACCATATCGCAAATCCTGGGCTTTTTTGACTTGCAACGAGTAGGTTGGCGGGTATTCTTGAACTTCGTCAGTCAGGCGTGAACCAAGATAGTTCGAAATAGCGCCGTCGTATGCCGCAGTGTGCTGAAAAACCTTAACCGCCAGGCCAAAATTTGTTTTAGCCGATACAGCGCCGTCATTATCCCGCATTTCATCCAACACTGTTGCATAGTCAGTCGCATCAACCAGCACTGTAACATCCGGATAATTCTTGGCAGCAGAACGAAGCATGGTTGGACCGCCGATATCTATGTTTTCGATAGCATCTTCCAAATGGCAGCCTTCCTTTGCAATTGTAGCTTCAAAGGGATACAGGTTGACAACAACCATATCGATGTTTTCTATACCGTGTTCTTTCATTTTAGCTACATGTTCTGGATTTGAGCGCATACCGAGTAGTCCGCCATGAACCTTTGGGTGCAGTGTTTTGACTCGACCATCCAGCATTTCCGGAAAACCGGTAAAATCCGATACGTCTTTTACTGTCAAACCAGCTTCACGCAGCAGCTTGGCAGTGCCGCCAGTGGACAGGATTTCCACACCATAACCTGCTAGTACTTTTGAAAATTCGATAATGCCCCGTTTGTAGGAAACACTGATCAGTGCCCGGGTGATTTTTGCCATTGATGAAACTCCTTGTATCTATTGATTTTTTATATATTTATAGTCAAACGCTCGGATCAGGAGCGTGGGAAGTTAATGTTGTGGATGAACTTGGCTTCAAAAGTTGGCGTTCCGGAGAGCGGAACGACCCGGAAGTGCCCGCCGAGCGCTTCGACTGAGCAAAAATCGTCATTGTCAACTAATGCCTTTTCTGCACCCGAAAGCGCCCCTTCAGGCTTGAAAGTGGTGATGTGTACCATATTTTCGTCAAAAACTCCAATCGTTTTAAGCCATTCTGCCTGCAAAACTGCACCGAAAGAACCGGTTAAAATCAGATTGTTCAAGGCCTGGCATTGTATACGTGATCGATCTAACAGTACTTCTATTCCGGCTCGGATGGCACTTTTGGCCAGTTGCACCTGACGGATATCATCTTGAGTAATCAGAACCTGACGATCTGCATCGCGATGGAGTACGAAGGCATTAGCCTCATCATGGGTGGTTATTCGCGAAGCAAGGTTCGATGTGATTTCATCTGCATTACGCAATCTGCCGTTTGGCTCGATTATTTCGCAATGCAACAATTCCGAGATCGCTTCTATTGCTGCCGAACCGCATATACCTATTGGTCGAACGTCATTTATGACTCGCAGTTTGAGTCGGTCACCCTCAATCTGCACCGAGCTGATTGCTCCCGGCAGGGCCACCATTCCGCAGGAGAGATTGCCTCCTTCGAAGGCCGGACCGGCTGCCGCAGAGGTCGCCCAGATTGTATCGCCGGATATCAGTGCAATTTCCCCGTTGGTGCCCATGTCCAGGCAGAGAGTTGAATTTTCAGGTTTCGCACCGTAAATGAACGCTACCGTATCTCCGCCTACAAAGCCCCCCGGCATCGGGAATACATAGACGTCTGCATCGTTGTCCCAGTCGATGTCACTAGCTTTTAACGACGTACCGGTTGTGTGAAGAGGGCGGTAGGGTGGATATGCCAGGGATTTTAATGGAAGCCCCAATAAAATATGCTGCATGGCCGGGTTGCCGGCGATGGCCACACGTTTCACGTCAGGCCAGGCGACACCACTCTGCCGGCAAAGATCATGTGACATTCGCAGAAGTTCAGCCCGGATCAAGGAGGACATCTCCATTTGTGCTGCTTCGGATGCAACAGCAATATTCATCCTTGATATAACATCTGCTCCGTAGCGACGTTGCGGGTTCATAGCACCGGACATGGCGATGCGTTGGCCTCTGCTGCAGTCGATCAGCGAGGCGGCCAGGGTGGTGGTTCCCAGGTCGATTGCAACTGCGTATTTTGACATGTCAGACAATTTCGATCGGGTGAGTTCGGGGCGTTAGCACAGAACCGATTCTACGGGCAAATATGCCACGGTTGGCAGCCGTTGCGGCAAAATTATCAGCATCATCAGGTGAAAGTGTGATCAACAGGCCGCCGGATGTTTGTGGGTCGAATAACGGTAATAGCTCCGATTCGCCATTTAGAACGGAAGCGAGTGTAAACTGCTGATAGTGGTCTCGATTACGGTAACATCCGGCGGGGACCATGCCGTCGGAAACAAGTTCGGTAACTCCGCTTATGAGTGGTATTGAAGAGAGTTCCAGACTGATAGTGACTCCGGCTCCACGCGCCATCTCGCAGGCATGGCCGATCAGTCCAAATCCGGTCACATCGGTTGCTGCGGTGGCATGACATTCACTCATCAGCAAGGCCGCCTCCTGGTTGAGGGTTGTCATCCATTTAACGGCCTCTATTACGGTATCAGGATGGGCCATTTCTCCCTTGATGGAAGTTGAAATGATGCCGCTACCGAGCGGCTTTGTCAGGATTAAAATATCACCTGGCCGTGCAGTCGAGTTACGAACAATTCTGTCGGGTGAAACCAATCCGGTTACCGACAGCCCGTATTTCAATTCGTCATCCTCAACCGTGTGGCCTCCCACAAGAGTGACACCCGCTTGACGTAAAATGTTCTGCCCTCCGGCCAGGATTTCACGGAGTACCTCGCCAGGCAGGGAACATGCGGGAAAAAAAACAAGGTTCATAGCAGTGACCGGTCTGGCGCCCATCGCATAAACGTCAGAAATGGAATTGGCGGCGGCGATCTGTCCAAATATGTATGGATCGTCAACTAACGGAGTGATTATGTCGGCTGTTTCAACCAGGGCGCAATCCGGCGAAATCCGGTAAACACCGGCATCATCACAGGTTTCCGGTCCGACCAGCAGGTTCGTGTTGTTATAATCAAAAAGCCCGTCCAGGGCTTTCTCCAGGCTTCCAGGGCCCAGTTTAGCCGCTCAACCGGCCGCTTTTACCAACTGTGTGAGTTTAATCATTTGTTTAAGTTACTCCCAAAAAGAGCTGTTATTTATTGTATATTCGTGGCACTCGCTTACTGATGCCGCAAAATATTTCATATGGAATAGTGCCGGCCCACTCAGCCAACTCTTCTGCATATATCTGGTTGCCGCAGTTGTCAGGCCCCATCAGTATGACTTCGTCGCCAATGGTTACATCCTTGACATTTGTAACATCAAGCATAATCCAATCCATGCACACCGTTCCGGCGACTCTCGCTCGTTGTCCACGAATCAGCACTTCACCCTTGTTTGTCAATGCCCTCGGATAGCCGTCGGCGTATCCCACAGGAACGCTGGCTATCAAGGTTCTGGCTTCCGCCGTAAATCGCCGGGCATAACTGATTGTAGTACCGGCTTCGACCCATTTAAGCATGGCAATTCGACTTTTTAGCCGCATAACCGGTTTCACATCCAATTTGCCCTGGAAGTCGGCTGACGGCAGGGCACCGTAGAGCGTAATGCCGGGACGTATCAGATTGCATTCTGGAATATCCCCTGACATGGATGCTGCACTATTGGCGATGTGTATATAGCGGGGGGAAAATCCGGCTTGGCGGGCATCTGCAACGGCTCTGTTAAAACGGTCTGACTGCAGTTTTGTGAAACTCTGGCCGGATTCATCCAGTTCGTCAGCACTGGCAAAGTGTGAAAAGATTCCTTCCAGTGTGACTGCAGGAAGTTTTTTGAGCTCATTCAGAAACTCCGGAACATCTGCGTGGTTGATACCCAGGCGCCCCATACCTGTATCAACCTTAAGATGCAACTGTGCTTTACGGAAAAGTTTTCCGGCAGCTGCCGCCTGATTCAATACCCGCGCCTGTTCCAGTGAAAAAACCGTGGTGGAAATGTTGTAACCGATGCATTTGCGCTCCTGACCTGGATAAACACCCCCCAATAAAAGGATCGGCTTGTCTATGCCGCTTTTCCGAAGTTGGATTCCTTCCGCCAGAAAGGCAACTCCGAAAGCGTTGACACCAAGGTTTTCCAGCTCCCGGCTGATATCCATGAAACCGTGACTATATGCATCGGCTTTTACAACCGCCAGTATCTCGGTTCCCCCAGGTATTGATGATCGGATCATTTGAAAATTATGTTTGAGGGCAGCGAGATCAATTTCTGCAAAGGTGGGGCGACCGTCGTACAAATTAATATTCCTCTATTTTGTCTCAAGTGTTGGCTGTCGATATCAAAGTGACCGGACATGCGTAAAGTAACATGGCGTAATTCAGCTGTAAAGCAGCCGGTATGTTACAGAGACAGTTTAATTCGCGCAGCCGTCAGACAGCGCTGTATATCGGCACTGGTGCGGCATGCCAGGACGGATCGTGCCAATTTGCGGCAGGTTTCAAGGTCATGATCTCGAATAGCCTGCTTGATTACAGGAATGCTGGGGGCCGAAAGACTGAATTCGCGGATTCCCATACCGATCAACAATAGTGCATTCAGTGGATCGGCCGCCATTTCTCCGCACACGGAAGCCTTCTTGCCGGCTTTGGCAGCAGCAACAGCGACACGCTTGATCGAATGCAGGATAGCCGGATGATGCGGATCATAATACTTTCTGACGCGGGCATTGTTACGGTCGGCTGCCAATGTGTACTGGATCAGATCGTTGGTGCCGATGCTGACGTAATCGACCTCCTGCACCAGATATTCTATAATCTGCACGGCGGCCGGGATTTCAACCATGATTCCGAGGGGAATGTATCCACGGACGTCATGCCCTTCACGAAGCAGTTCATTTCTGACCAGTGTCAGTATTTCCCTGATCTGACGAATCTCATCCAGGCTGCTGATCAGCGGGAACATGATCGTTGGATTTCCGGCTTGCGAAGCCAGCAGGATGCCGGCCAACTGCTCTTTGAAAATATCCTGTCGCTCCAGAGAAACGCGGATGGAACGCCATCCCAAAAAGGGGTTGTCTTCATGAGGGTATGGAAAATAGGAAAGGCCCTTGTCGCCGCCAATATCCAGCGTGCGGATGTTGACACTCTGTCCAGGGAATCCTTCCAGAATCTTGCGGTAGATGTAGGCCTGTTCTTCGCGATTGGGGAAGGCTGAACGGGCCATGTACGGGAATTCAGTACGATAGAGTCCGACCCCTTCGGCGCCATGGAAATTGGCAACTTTTACATCCGAAATCAGACCGATGTTGGCGCTCACAGTAATTGCGACTCCGTCTGTTGTTACGGCTGGTAGATCGCGCAACCCCTCCAATTCTTTCATGCGTCCGGCATGATCCTGCTCCAGACGAATATACTCTTTGATTATTTCTTTGTCAGGATTCAGGTAGATATGTCCAGAGTTGCCGTCCACGATGATATCGTCTTTGACATTTGAGGCAGACATCAATCCTTCTATACCCAGGACGGCCGGTATTCCGAGCGATTTGGCCATGATGGCTGCGTGCGAATAGGCGTTGCCCTTTTCCGTGACAATACCAAGAATCTTATCATGGTCCATCATTGCCAGGTTGGAAGGGAATATCTCTTCGGCGACAATAACCCTTTTTTCGGTCAGCATTATATCGCTGGAGTTGTTGCCGACAATCACATCTATGATACGGCGGCCAATATCTTCCATATCGGCCGACCGTTCGCGGAGGTAGGGGTCGGCCATTCCGGAAAAGGCCTGGATGTAGTGTTGAACAACGTCGTGAACCGAACGGCTGGCGCCCAGGCCCTGCTCAATCAAATCGGTAACTTTGGATGAAAATCCGCGATCCTCCAAAATCATCAGGTGGGTATGGAAAATTGAGGCATCATCAGCAGAGAGGGTCTCACTGACTCTTTTCTCCATGTAAATAGTCTGGATCTTGGCTTTTTCCAGTGCCAAGTTAAACTTTTCAAGCTCTTCCGAGATGCTGCCTACTTTGGCGAGTGTCACCACCTTGTCGTTAAAACGATCAAGGATATATACCTTGCCGCGACTAAAACCGACTGATACGGGGGTGCCTCCCAGCATTTTAGATAGTTGAGTACGTTTGCCGGAAGTTTTTGATGGCGTTACACCGGACACCGAACCATTTTTAACCTTGGCAAGTTCCAGTTCAAACCACTTCCGTTCTTGTTCCTTGTGCTGGATTGAATCCAGCAGGCGAGCATTATGAATAATACTGCCGATCTGGAAGGTTATTGTGCGCAGTACGCTGATCTCATCTTCGCTGAAGCTGCGCGCCTCGCGTGTTTGCACGACAATCGCACCAATTGGCGCCTTGTGTTCAAAGAGTGGAAGCCCCAGAAAGGAAAGGAACCGCTCTTCTTTGGATTCTTTGAAATACTTGTAGCGGGGATGTGACGGGGCATTGTCGGTCATAACCATGTCGCGGCTTTCAACTGCCAGACCGGTCAAGCCTTCATATACTTTCATCGAGATCCGGTTTACGGACCCCTTAAACAAGCCCTTGGTGGCTTTCAGTACCAGAGTTTCGCCATCCGCCTCCAAAAGGTAGATCGAACAGACATCACTGGACATGCGCTTGGCAACCAATGTCACTATGTTGTCCAGTGTTTCCTGGAGGTCATGGGAGTGCAGGATGATTGTGCTGATATCTTCTAGGGTGCGAAGACTGAGTGACTGCTGGTTTTCTTTCATCTGAGTGCCCCGTTGGACTTGATTTGGCGGGAGTATAGAGGATTCCTAATGGAATGTAAAATACTGATGCCTGATATGCGCTGGAAATGTGACGCCTGGTCTGCTATTCTGACCGGTGGTATCAAATTCACAACAAATAAAGATCGGGAGAACAGGCCATGGGCGAAACAATTATTAATTCAGAGATAAAAAAAGGGCTTGATCTGCTTGAGTCAGGCAAGGCTCTGGAAGCGATTGCCATACTGGAAGCATATTGGAAAAATCACAAGAACGAACCCGAAAGCTGTTTTTATCTTGGTGATGCTCTGGCGGAAAATGGGGATCTGTCTGAAGCCATTGAGCGTTATCGCGATGGTCTCAAGCTGGCTCCAGAAGACGCAGACGCCCTGACGACTCTAGGTGATATGCTTTTTGAAACGGGCAAGCATAAAGACGCAATTGCCTGCTACAAAAAAGTATTGGAAATTGACCCGCAGGATGCCGATGCCCTGGTCAGCGTCGGATTGGTATACAACAGTCAGGAGCGCACCGAAGATGCCATCAACTCTTTTAATCAGGCACTTGAGCTGGAACCTGACAACGTCTTTGCCTGGAATGCCCTTGGGGATTCACTTTACGGTAAGGGCGATGTGGAAGGTGCGATCAAGGCATTTGAACATGGTGTTGAAATAGATCCTGAAGATCCGGTTGCACATTTCAATCTTGGTGAGCTTCTGTACGATCTGGAAGAGTTGGAAGAAGCAGAGGAAGAGTGTCTGGAAGCGGTGCGCCTGGATCCGACTTATGGGATGGCGTACCTGACTTTGGGGGGAATCTGCATGGATATGGACCGAACGGCCGACGCAATCGCATATTTTGAAAAATACCTGAAGTATGAAACATCTTCACAGGCAACAGAAATGATTGCCGAAGTCAAAGCGGTTGTCGAAGGCCTCAAGGAAGAGTTGAAAGGGTAGATAATGCAAGAATCCAAAACGGTGCTGATCGATTCCCATGCTCATATCTATTACCGCGATTACGCGGCTGACTTTGAAGAAATGCTGGCCAGGGCGTCAGATGCGGGAGTGGCAGCCATGCTGGTGGTAGGCACCGACCTCGAATCCAGTCGCGAATCGGTTGAACTTGCCGAAAAATATCCACAACTTTACGCCTCGGTGGGCATTCATCCACACGACGCTGGACGTGTCACTGAAAAATGCTATGACGTTATCCGTGAACTGGCCCAAGCCAGTCCTAAAGTTGTTGCCATTGGAGAAATCGGACTGGATTTTTATCGCGACCGTTCGCCGCGTGATGTTCAGGAAGTTGTGTTTCAGCGCTTTCTACAGATGGCGAGTGAGTTGGAGATGCCGGTGATCATTCACGACCGTGATGCCCATGATCGCGTAATGACTATTCTTCAGGAAAAGAAAGTCAGGCGGGGGGTGCTGCACTGCTTCTCCGGCGATGCGGCCATGGCTGCCCAGGCGATCGCGATGGGGTTTTATATTTCAATTCCGGGAACGATCACTTATTCCTCAAACGAAGCCTTGCGGGAGGTGGTTCGTGCAGTCAGCATCGACCGGATGCTGGTGGAAACCGATTGCCCTTATCTGACCCCGGTCCCTTTTCGCGGCAAGCGCAATGAGCCGGCTTACGTTCGGATAGCTGCTGAAAAAGTTGCCGAGGTAAAAGGGCTGACCTTGGATGATGTTGCCCGCATTACAACCAAGAATGTACGTGATTTGTTCGGCATCCGCCTGTGGGACCAGTCCACCAAGATTGCCTATCGCATCCGCAACTCGCTGTACCTCAATATAACCAATCGTTGTTCCAACCGCTGCAGCTTTTGCGCAAAGTTCGACGATTTTACAGTTAAAGGACATAATCTGCTGCTGGACGGCGAACCTTCCTATGACGAAATCATGACTGCCATTGGGAAACCAGATGGGATCGACGAAGTTGTATTCTGCGGTTACGGTGAACCATTGATCCGCCTTGAGCTGGTCAAGCAAGTGGCCGCTGAACTCAAGCGACTTGGCTATGCGATCCGGATTAATACGGACGGTCAGGCCAATCTGGTGCATGGCCGCAACATCCTCCCCGAATTGAAAGGACTTGTTGACAGTATCTCGGTTAGCCTGAATGCGCCTGATGCGGCCAGCTACAATCTGCTCTGCAACACACCTTTCGGCAGATCGGGTTTTGAAGGAGTATGTGATTTTATTCGTGAAGCAAAAGAATCTATACCCCAGGTGGTGGCCAGCGCAGTAACCGTTCCGGGAACTGACATTGATGCCTGCCGCAGGCTGGCAGAATCGCTAGGAGCCGAGTTTCGTGTGCGGGAATATGCCGAGGTTGGTTAGGTTTCTGTGCTCTCCTTGTGCGGCTTTATAGCATAAAATGTAACAAGTTCTTTATTTGGCCGGCTGGTTATGTCGGCCTTTTTGGGGCTAGGGTCTTTAGGTTTGATGAAAAAATAAAATGCGACGGCTTAATTTTCGCAATGTGTTCCACAGTGTGTTATCTGCTGCTGTTGTTTGCTATGTGATGTTAGTAAAATTTGGTTATGTACAATGAATTGTCGGAATACGGAGTAAATGAATTGAGCTTCGACTACGCTACCCTTGATCTGTTGCGCCAAAGCCATCCGGCCTGGCGCTTCTTGCGTTCTGATCATGCGCCGTTGGTAGGGAGTTTTCTGCACCGGGTGTTCATTGTGCCCAATGTGCGGGTGATGGCGCAGGCGGATCTGGCGGAAGCGCTGGAAGATGAATTGTTTGCCCTGCGTGAACGGCAGGGGGCGGGCGCTTTTCCCAAGTCGGCCCTTGATTACTTGAACGACTGGGCAGCTCCCGAGCGTGGCTGGCTGCGTAAGTTTTATCGCCATGGCTCGGATGAACCGTATTTCGATCTGGTGCCGGCCACCGAGAAGGCGATTGCCTGGCTTGGGACGCTTACCGAGCGCAGATTCGTGGGTACCGAATCGCGTCTACTGACACTGTTTGAGCTGCTCAAGCAGATGAGCGAGGGGAGCGAGAGCGACCCGCAAACCCGTCTGGCCGAACTGCAAAAGCGGCGCGACGATATTGATGCTGAAATTGTCCGCGTTCAGTCGGGTGATATACCAATGCTGGATGACACGGCCCTGAAGGAGCGTTTTCATCAGTTTACGGCTATGGCGCGCGAACTGTTGAGCGATTTTCGTGAAGTGGAGCATAATTTTCGCGGACTGGATCGTCGGGTGCGCGAGCGCATTGCCCTGTGGGAGGGAGCCAAAGGGGCGCTGTTGGAAGAGATCATGGGTGAGCGCGATGCCATTTCCGATTCGGACCAGGGGCGCAGTTTCCGGGCCTTCTGGGACCTGCTTATGTCGAGTCGCCGTCAGGAGGAACTGACAAGCCTGCTGGAACGGGTTCTGGCCTTGCCGGTGGTGGCCGAGCTCAAGCCGGATGCCCGTACCCGGCGTGTACATTATGACTGGCTGGAGGCGGGCGAACACACCCAGCGCACGGTTGCTCTGCTCTCGCAGCAGTTGCGACGCTTTTTGGATGATCAGGCCTGGCTGGAAAATCGCCGCATCATGGATATTCTACATAGTATCGAAACCAAGGCGCTGGCATTGCGTGACTCTCCGCCATCCGGCGAAGTGATGACCATAGCCGATAGCGCCGCCGACATAGAACTGCCGATGGAACGGCCGCTGCATACTCCGGCTATCAAGCCGGTAATTTCCGATATCGCGCTGGAATCGGGCGATGCTGTCCTGGATGCAGCTGTGCTCTACTCGCAGATTGTGATCGATAAAGCGCGACTGGCCCGGCACATACGCCATGCCCTGCAGGATCGTCAGCAAATAACCTTGTGCGAGTTGTGCGAACTGCAGCCGCTGCAGCATGGTCTGGCAGAGCTGGTGGCCTATCTGCAGCTTGCCAGCGAGGCCTTCAAGTCTGTGGTGGATGAAGATACGACCGATGTCATTGTTTGGCGGAGCAGCGCCTCAACCGGTCTGGAACAGGATAAACAGGCGCGTTTGCCGCGCGTTATTTTTGTGAGGTAGAAATGGCGGAACAAGAGCGTGAAAACGCCGCAGCAGCATACGATATTTCGACCCTGGTCATTCCTTTGCTGAAAGGGGTGATTTATCAGGAAAACGATCCGGGCCAGTGGAATGCACTAATGAAACTGCAGGCCGGTGTGCGCGACTACGTGGTCGTGCTGGGTCTGGAGCTTGTGCTTGACGAAGCGGAAGGTTATGCTTTTTTACGGTCGCGTCCGGAAGCGGAGGATGATGCTTCGGCAAAGCTCCCGCGCCTGGTGGCACGCCGTCCACTGTCATTTCCGGTCAGTTTGTTGCTGGCTCTGTTGCGCAAGAAGCTGGCCGAGTTCGATGCCAGCGGCGGAGACACGCGCCTGGTTCTTACCCGGGATGAAATTGTGGAACTGGTGCGCGTCTTTCTGCCTGAAAGCAGCAATGAGGCCAGGCTGATCGACCAGATAGAAACCCATCTCAATAAGATTGTCGAACTCGGTTTTCTGCGGCGCTTGAAGTCAGGTTCAACGCAGAGTGGCGGACAGACGGTGTATGAGGTGCGCCGGATTCTCAAGGCCTTTGTGGACGCTCAATGGCTGGCGGATTTCGATACGCGTCTGGCGGCGTACCGGTTACAGCTGGCCGGAATTACAGGAGTTGCCGGAGATGAATGATTCCCAAAGCATGAGTCTTGATTTTGTGGGTGATGACACTCTTTCCGGTTTTCGGCTGCAGCGTCTGGAGGTGTTCAACTGGGGCACCTTTGATGCGCGGGTCTGGACACTTAATCCCGCAGGTCAGAATTCCCTGCTGACCGGCGACATCGGATCGGGCAAATCGACGCTGGTGGATGCGGTTACCACCCTGCTGGTGCCTTCCCAGCGCATCGCCTACAACAAGGCGGCCGGAGCCGACAACAAGGAACGTACATTGCGTTCCTATGTGCTGGGTCATTACAAGTCCGAGCGCAATGAGGTGAGCGGCACCGCCAAACCGGTCGCACTGCGCGATCACAACAATTATTCCGTGATACTGGCGGTTTTTCATAATGCCGGTTATCTCCAGACGGTGACTTTGGCTCAGGTTTTCTGGATGAAGGATGCGTCCTCACAACCGGCACGTTTTTTTGTGGCAACCGAGCGGGATCTGTCGATTGCCAGGGATTTTGCAAGTTTCGGAACCGACATAGGGCAGCTTCGCAAGCGACTGCGGGGGCAGGGTACCGAGCTATTCGACAGCTTTCCCCCCTATGGCGCCTGGTTTCGCCGCCGCTTTGGCATCGAGAATGAACAGGCTCTGGAGCTGTTCCATCAAACCGTCTCCATGAAATCGGTCGGCAATCTGACCGACTTTGTCCGCAGTCATATGCTGGAACCATTTGATGTGGATCCCCGTATCACGGTTCTGATCAGTCATTTTGACGATCTGAACCGGGCCCACGAAGCCGTGCTGAAGGCCAAGCGCCAGGTGGAACTGCTTTCGCCGCTGGTGGCGGACTGCGGGCGTCACACGCTGCATGTCGAGCAGGTGGATGAACTGCGAGCCTGCCGTGAAGCGCTCAAGTCATATTTTTCAGGATTGAAACTTGATTTGCTGGATAAGCGCATATCGGCTTTGGCGGAGGAGTGGGAGCGACAGGATGCCCACGTCAAACGTCTTGATAATCTGCTTGATTCGCAGCGGGTCGAACAGGATGAACTTAAACGGAGTATTGCCGATAACGGCGGAGACCGACTGGAACGGCTGGCTGTGGAAATTCGCAAGAAGGAACAGGAACAGAAGCAGCGTGAGCGCAAGGCAGAGCGTTATGCCGGATTGGTCAGCAGCGTCGGGGAGAATCCAGCCGGAGACGAAGCCGCTTTTATGGGACAGCGCCAGCGTTTTTCAGCTCTGGTTGAAGAGGTGCTTACCCGTGAAGCTTCTCTGCAGAACGATCTTACCGAACATGGCGTCAGCTTGCGTCAGGGCAAACAGGAACACGACGAGTTAACCTGTGAAATCATTAGCCTTAAAGCGCGCCGCAGCAATATTCCCGCCGAACAGGTGGCCATGCGCACGACCATGTGCAAGGCGCTGGGATTGCCGGAAACGGATATGCCCTTTGCCGGCGAACTGCTGCAGGTGCGGGATGATCAGCGCGACTGGGAAGGGGGCGCCGAGCGGCTGCTGCGCAACTTCGGTCTGTCGTTGCTGGTGCCGGATGACCACTACGCAAAGGTGGCCGACTGGGTAGACAAAACGAAGTTGCGGGGGCGTCTGGTCTATTTCCGGGTTCGTAAGGGCAGCCGGGGAGATCTGCCGACTCTGCATCAGGATTCACTGGCCAGTAAATTGGCTATCAAGCCCGATACCCCCTTTTACGACTGGATGGAACGGGAGCTGGCACACCGTTTTGACGTGGCCTGCTGTGCGACACAGGAACAGTTTCGGCGAGAGATACGGGCCATCACCCGTGCAGGGCAGATCAAAGCCCCCGGCGAGCGCCACGAAAAAGATGACCGCCATCGGTTGGACGACCGCAGTCGCTATGTCCTTGGCTGGACCAATATTGAAAAGATCACCGCGCTGGAAGTTAAAGCAAGGACGCTTGAGAGCCGTCTGGGTGAGCTTGGCAGTCTGATCGGCAGGATTCAGGGTGAGCAGAACAGCTTGAAAGAACGCCTCACAGCCTTTTCAAAGCTGGACGAATACACTGATTTCAACGAGCTGGACTGGCGACTGCTGGCGGTAGAGGTGGCCCAGTTGAATGACGAAAGGCAACGGCTTGAATCGGCCTCCGATATCTTGAAACAGCTTTCAGGACGACTGAAAGAGCTGTCGCTTGTATTGAAAACAACCGGGACCCGACTGGAGGAACACAAGGACAAGCGTTCCAAGGCCGAGCAGAAAAAGAGCGATGCCGAAGCATTGCGAGTACAAACCCAGACGGTGCTGGATGAACCGTCCCACAAAATTCACTCGACTTTTTTTGTGAAGCTGGCCGTTATCCGCAGTGATGTGCTGGGAG
This sequence comes from Geobacter sp., assembly GCA_009684515.1. Lineage (GTDB taxonomy): Bacteria > Desulfobacterota > Desulfuromonadia > Geobacterales > Pseudopelobacteraceae > JACRCG01. The sequence continues at coordinate 370,946 of WKKS01000003.1, read as the reverse complement.
AACAGCAACTGACGGTGGAATCCTGTGATAACCGCGAACGCGATGTGCGCGACTGGCTGCAGGACAAGATTGATAATGAGGATAAAAATCTCAAACGACTGCGCGACAAAATCATTCAGGCCATGTCGGCTTACAAGGAAGAATTCAAACTGGAAACCGCCGAGATTGACGCCGGCATCGAAGCCGGTTTTGAATATGCAAACATGCTTGATTCACTGCGAGCCGATGATCTGCCGCGCTTCGAATTGCGTTTCAAGGAGCTGCTGAACGAGAACACCATTCGTGAGGTGGCTAACTTCCAGTCCCAGCTGGCGCGGGAGCGGGAAACCATCAAGGAGCGGATTACGCGCATCAACGAGTCGCTGACCCAGATCGATTACAATCTCGGGCGCTACATTGTGCTGGAGGCGCAGCCGACCCCGGACGCCGACATCCGTGATTTTCAGACCGAGCTTCGCGCCTGCACCGAAGGCGCTTTGACTGGATCGGATGATAATCAGTACTCAGAGGCCAAATTCCTGCAGGTCAGACGCATCATCGAACGCTTTCGCGGTCGGGAGGGGCTCTCCGAACAGGATCGGCGCTGGGCCGCCAAGGTCAGTGATGTGCGCAACTGGTTCGTGTTTGCCGCCAGCGAGCGCTGGCGAGAGGATAACAGCGAGCATGAGCATTATTCCGATTCGGGCGGCAAGTCGGGCGGTCAAAAAGAGAAATTGGCCTACACCATTCTGGCGGCCAGTCTGGCCTATCAGTTCGGGCTGGAGTGGGGGGCGGTCCGCTCCAGAACCTTCCGTTTCGTCGTGATCGACGAGGCCTTCGGGCGCGGCTCAGACGAATCGGCGCAATACGGCCTGCGGCTGTTTGCCCAGCTCAATCTGCAGCTGCTGATCGTTACCCCTTTGCAGAAGATCCACATCATCGAACCGTTCGTCTCCAGCGTTGGTTTTGTCCACAACGAGGACGGGTGCGCCTCCAGACTGCGCAATCTGACGATTGAGGAGTATCACGCCGAGAAGGCCAGGATGGCCGTATGAAATGGACCAGGCCGGCCGATTTGCGGTCTCAGCTGCAAAAGCTGTGGGAGCGGGGAGATATATTGGCCGGTCTTGTAACTGGCCAAGCGCTGTTTCCGAAGCGTTTGCTGCTTAAGGCCCCCACTTCGAGCGAGATGTCCGATTGCTTTGACGAGGTACGTACCTGGATCAGTGAACTTCGAGCGATGCCGCACTGTCGGGTGGAGATGCGCGACTTCAGGCATCGTGTTTTCGGCGCAAATGCTGTCCCGCAGGAAATCTGGATTGATAAGGTTGAAGATGCCCTGGCGCTGATTGGCAAGCAGCGGGTCGCCGCCCGCTTCAGCGAGTTGATCGCGGTGACGCGCAGTCAGCAGCCGCAGTTGCTGGATTGGCTGGCCAAGCGTCCGTTGCGGGCTTTGGAGCTTTCTGACGAGTGGGGGCGGTTGCTGGAAATTGTCTCCTGGCTGCAGAATCATCCGCGCCCCGGCCTGTATCTGCGACAGGTGGATATTCCGGGCGTGCACAGCAAGTTCATTGAAACCCAGCGCGGGGTGCTGACCGAATTGCTGGATATGGTCCTGCCTCCCGAGGCGATCGATTCTTCGGCCGTGGGAGTCAGCCGCTTTGCAGATCGTTATGGCTTTCGCAGCAAGCCGGTTCGCATCCGCTTCCGTATGCTGGATCCGGAACACGCCATTATTCCGGGTGTCTCCGCACAGGACATTACTCTGGATGCCGATAGCTTCGCCAAGCTTGACCCCAAAGTCTCGCGGGTTTTCATTGCCGAGAACGAGATCAATTTTCTGGCTTTTCCGCAGGTACATGACAGCATGGTGATCTTCGGTGCCGGATACGGTTTTGAAATGTTGAACGGTGCGGCATGGCTTGCGCAGTGCAGCATTTATTATTGGGGTGATATCGACACCCACGGTTTCGCGATTCTGGATCAGCTCCGCAGTCGCTTCGACCATGTGGAATCAATGTTGATGGATCGTGGCACACTGCTGGCTTTTGAATCTCAATGGGGGCTGGAAGAGAAGCAGGTGCTGCATGATTTGCCCAGGCTTAATCGGGAGGAAAGGGCGCTCTATGATGAGTTGCGGGACAACCGTATTCGCAAAGATCTGCGGCTTGAACAGGAAAGGATCGGTTTCAGTTGGCTGGAATCAGCGCTGTCTGAGCTTGGATTTGTTGGATTATAACAAAAAAGGCCGCATCAATTAAGATGCGGCCTTTGAAATTTTGGGGTGGCTAGAGGGATTTGAACCCTCGAATGTACGAGTCACAGTCGTAAGTGTTAACCGCTTCACCATAGCCACCATAAAGAGACGAAATGAATAAACTAAAAGTGCGGTTCAAGTCAAGGTAATTTTAGATGCCTACCAAATTTTTACGAGTATTTTTGTTTCATCGCACCGCTCATATAAAATCATTGACATGCGCTTTATAGTTTGATAAATACACGTTTCACCTTGTGGGGGTTTAGCTCAGCTGGGAGAGCGCGTCGCTGGCAGCGACGAGGTCATCGGTTCGATCCCGTTAACCTCCACCAAAAAAAATCAGAAAGCGTCCTGACTTATCAAAAGAAAGGGCGCTTTTTTCGTTTCAACTCCCCTCTGTAGTCTCACCATAGTGTCCAGTAACGCGGCAACTGTTGCATATGCCCTTAGCGATACCAACTCAGGCCCCAATTATTATTCTATTTTATTTTATTCAACGATAACTTGAACTCACCTTCAGTTCTCTTGGGATATGCTTATACAGCAAACCCAATTGTCTAAATGAGTTGTTTTATAAAAGGATATTTGTTACAAAAACGGAAACATATACTAACAGGAGGTCAGTAATGGAAGGAATTGCAGGAATGGATTTAAGTGGTATGCTTGGGATGGTTGAAGGGATTCTAAAAGGACTTACCGATGAGCAGCTGGCTCAAGCCATAGAGATGATCAAGGCGGAACAAGCATCTCGTTCAAAATAGGAATTATGCTTTAATGGAATGTCGTAATCTTGTATTGGGTCACAGCATATTATTTCTGAGTATATGTCTTAGGAGGTCACATGGAAGAGAAAACCGTCCAGACACTTAGAGAAGCCATAAGCAGACACGGTAAGCCCTCAGCAGTAGGCAATATGTTTTTGAAGGCATTGATGGCTGAAGGATACTCAAGACAAGAAATCATGAAAGTAACTCACACGATGGAAACGCTATTGCTTGCAGATGAGCTTGAACACAGCGAATAACACCATCATGCAAAATCACACTCAGAGAATTGTGGCAACTTGAAAAGTATCAACGGGTAATGGCTGTTGGTTTTTCTACGATTTTTGCCACATAGACCGACAAGATGGGAACATCCATAAGTGAGAAAAACATAAGTTACTCAACTTTCGCAGTAACATATTTTTTGTAACTATTTGACTGAACAACGCTTTAGATTCAATTTCGAGCCAAAAGTAGCATTGGCTCCCTGAAAAACCTTGGCAGCATTTCAATAAAGTCTTGTATCAGTTGCCGCACCTGCTCTTTGCACAATCCAATGCTGTTAGTGAGGGTTCCCTCCAGAAACTTTAGCAACCGTGCCAGGGCTTCCGTAAAGCTAATGCGTTTCAGCTCATCGCAAACTGCGTGGAATAGGCTGCCAAGTGTTCGTGGATCAGCGTTTTCCCGTCTTGCCAGTTCGAGCATAATGTAACGGCTACAGACCAAAGTTGCATGGGCAACCAGAGCATCAAAGGAACGACTTTGAAATTCCTTTGCCAGTTGCAGAAACGACTTGGCCATTTTGAAGAACACTTCGATATCCCAACGTCGCCCGTAGAGCTCGATAATCTCAGCGGCTGTCAGGGTGGTATCGGTGGCAAGAATGGCCAGCCACTTCTTGGAGTTCCGGTCACGGATGAACACGATCTTTGCTGCCACATCGTTACCATGAGCGTCCTGACCGATGGAAACCAGAACCTCCGCCAGCACTTTTGCCCGGCCTAGACGTTTGCAGACTTCCCGGTACAGCTCTTTCAAGTTAAGCGGCCATTCATTCAGCTTATAGGTGATTTTTCCCGTGTCTTTGAGCATGCAGATGGTATGCATTCCCAGTTCGTGTATCCGCCGAATGGTGGCGGGGAAGGCAAACCAGCTATCAAAGAGCAGGTGACGCGCCTTAGTGCCTGCCGTCATGGCCATGGCAACCATCTCCACCAGTACGTCGGTAGATTTCTGCATACTCTCCCGACGGCGTTTGTAGCCATTGGTACGTTTGTCAATGTCAGCACGCATTGGAGCAAGTCGGTTATCATCCTTGGCAGAACTGAGCATGGATAGCATCATTGGAATGAAACTATTGCCGTCGGACCAACCCAGAGTGAGCATTCTGAAGCCACGTACGTAGCGACCGGTGTTGTGGTCATGAACGCGGGCCAAAAGCTCGACATGCTTGCTGCGGTCACGGCGGTACAAGGTGTCATCGGCAATCAGCACCTTGGTGGTTGTTTCATCGGTAAATGGCAGAAGCTTGTGGACAATGACTCGTGTGCTCAGCAGCAACAGAAAACGCCGCCAGTTTGCGGAAACAGAGTTCAATAAGCGGTACACGGCGTCTTTGCCAAAATCAGGACAATCTGGACCCTCCATAAGGCGGAATAGATTTTTTCCGCTAAAGGCAATGGCAAGCAGAAATTGGAATAAGGAGTCGAGGCTGATACCCTTTTCTTTCCTGACATTGCTTTGCCGTAATAACAGGCCGAGACTTTGATTATGAAAGAACGAATGAATCCGGTTTTCTACAGTGGTAAACCCTGCTACAATCTGTTTCATAGCGTCGTCTCTCTATGTTAGTGGATTTGTTGGGGAACAAAGTCACTTTACTATAGATAGCGGCGCTATACTATTAATAATTACAGTATGTTACGAATTTTATTCAACTGCGAAAGTTGAGTAAGTTATTGATGTAAAGCCTGTAAGTTGACATGGAAGCGACGAGGTCGTCGGTTCGATCCAGTTAAGCTCCACCAAAAAAATCAGGGATCGGCATTATGCTGATCCCTGATTTTTTCGGTTTGATTAGTTGAGTCAACAATGCTTTTGACGATTATTGGGTTTAAACCTGATTGTAAATGAGCTGCCAGGGTGGTAATGTCAGCAAATCTGACCTTCGATCGAGAGCTATTATGTGGCCACTTACTTTCTTGGTTTCAGTTCCCCTGTTTGTAATTTTAATTTTTCCCTGTCACGCCAAAGCAGATTTGCGGCTTTATGTCGGTAATCTGGAGGTTGTCTCTACATCCGGTAAAGCTTGCAAGGAGGCACGTGGCCATCATCGAGTGTCGCTGGTTTTGGGCAGTGACGACGAATTGAGAAACTTCAAGGGAATACTGGGGGGGGATAATATTTCTGTGGGACGCTTTTCAGGCTCTTCCCTGGAAAACCTCGCAGTTACCTACCCGTATTCAGATTCAGCTCTTGCCGAGGGGCATTCACTTAAGATCACCGTATCAGGAACAACGCTTACCGGTGAGTTGCGCGATAAGCATGTCGATGCTTCAGCAGAAGATTGTAATTTCGATCTTGCCAGTCTGACTTTAAAACAGTCAGAACCGGGTGAAGCGGCGGTAGAAATATTCCAACAATATTCGGCGCAGTTTGAAGCGCAACTGGCCAGGTCAAGGGCAATTTCCCTGTTGCGCAGCAAAGAGTATGGTGCGGCAGCGCTTAAGTATGAGGAAGCGCTGACTTTTGCCGATATGGCTTACCCGAATAATTCTCCCAAATTAGCCACTTTTCTGGCTGGTCTTGCAAGCAGTTACATGCGTCTGGGGCGCTTTGCCGACTTCGTTAATCTTTATGCCGAGCGATATCCGGAAATGAATGACGACGCGGTGCGCGTGCTTTTCAATGGCTACCTGATCAAATCCCAGCTGCATCTTGGCAGAGCCGCGGTCGGGCGCGAGAATTATTCTGCTGCCCTGGAGCACTTCAATAAAGTGCTCGCAGTTGACCGGAACAACAAGGACGCCATCGCAGCCATCATGTCAACCTTTGTTAAAAGCGGACAGCATGATGAAGCGATCACTTTTCTGGAACAGACAGAAAAAAATCTGGAGAGTGATCCCGACCGGCGCGATGTGCGTGGCGCAATAGCACTGGTACAGTACCTGAAAGCTATAAAACTTGATAAATCAGGAAAATATGCGGAGGCCGAGGCTTCACTTCAAAAAGCTATCAGCCTGGATCATGAAACTGTGCAATATACGATTTTGCTTGCCCGCTGGCGGCATAAGTCTGGAAAGTATCACGAAGCTGACGCTATTTTGAAAAAAGCAGCCGAACATTTCAAAGACGAATCTGCACGTTTGGAAATTAGTGCTGCCCGCGACCGACTCCGCATGACAGAAATGATCCTTAAAAAAATTCGCAGAAGTGGTGGTTAGAATGGGTTATCGCAATCTTCAACAATGCGTCGCTGATCTGGAGCAAAAGGGAATGCTTCTTCGCCTGGATGTTCCATGTGACCCTCATCTGGAAGTCGGTGCGATTCAGCGCCGCGTCTATCGGGCCGGTGGCCCGGCATTGTTGTTCACCAATGCAACCGGCTGCAACTTTCCGTTGCTGGGCAACCTGTTCGGAACGCTTGATCGGACGCGCTTTGTTTTTCGCGACACACTGGAAGATATCAGGCGATTGGTGGATTTGAAAATAAACCCGTTTTCACTGCTGAAACATCCATTGGATCTCGTTAAAGCGCCTTTTGCCGCCTACAACCTGTTGCCTCGCGTGACTTCTTCAGCTCCGGTGCTGGAGTGCCGCACAACTCTGTCAAATCTGCCGCAGATCGTTTCCTGGCCGAAAGATGGCGGCGCCTTTGTTACGCTGCCGCAGGTATATTCCGAAAGCCCCTCCCAGCCCGGTTTAGCCAAGTCAAATTTGGGAATGTACCGGGTACAGATCTCCGGCAACAGTTACCAGCCGGACAAACAGGCCGGTCTGCATTACCAGATCCACCGCGGTATCGGAGCGCATCATGCCGAGGCGATTGCCAAGGGTGACCTGCTGCGGGTGAATGTCTTTATCGGCGGAGCCCCATCCATGACCGTGGCGGCGGTCATGCCGCTGCCGGAAGGAATGCCGGAGCTATCCTTTGCCGGTCTGCTGGCCGGCCACCGGATTCCGATGACCCGTCTGCCGGGGCATGCGCCGCTGTCGGCTGAGGCTGATTTCTGTATCTGCGGCGTTCTCCATCCAGGGAAAACTCTGCCTGAGGGTCCTTTCGGCGATCATCTCGGATACTACAGCCTGACCCACGAATTCCCCTATATCGAGGTCGAAGCGGTTTATCACCGTCGCGATGCAATCTTTCCCTTCACAACCGTTGGCCGTCCGCCCCAGGAAGATACCAGCTTTGGAGCCTTCATCCACGAATTGAGCGGTCCGTTGATCCCGACCGTCGTCAGCGGTGTTAAAGAGGTGCATGCAGTGGACGCAGCCGGTGTTCACCCGCTGCTGCTGGCGATTGCCAGTGAACGTTACGTCCCTTATGCTGCCGTTCGCCAACCTCAGGAACTTTTGACGGTCGCCAATGCCATTCTGGGGCAGGGACAGCTGTCGCTGGCTAAATATCTCTTGATCGCCGCTCAGGAGGACGCACCATCCCTCCATACCCACGATATTGCCGCTTTTCTGGGGCATATGCTGGAGCGGGCCGACTGGCGCAGTAATCTGCATTTCCAGACCGCCACGACCATCGATACTCTCGATTACAGCGGCAGCGGTCTGAACGAAGGTTCAAAGCTGGTGATCGCCGCTGCCGGACCGGTACGTCGCAAACTGGCGACGGAGGTTCCGGCCGGACTGGATCTGCCGGCCGGTTTCGGCCCTGCCACAATCTGCCTGCCAGGCGTGCTGGCAATTCAGGGACCTGCATCCGGACAGGGAAGGGGAGAGTGCGATCCGCAGATTGAGGGATTCTGTCGTTTTTACGATCAAAGAGACTGTTTTGACGGTCTTCCGTTGATTGTGATTTGCGATGACAGTCCATTTATAGCCGCTACCTTAAACAACTTCCTCTGGGTAACCTTCACACGCTCCAATCCGGCAACCGATGTTTATGGTATCAAGACTGAATCACGCGGTCATCATTGGGGCTGCAGCGGCCCGCTGGTGATCGATGCCCGCATCAAGCCGTTCCATGCACCCGGACTGGTTGACGATCCTGAAATTGAGCGCAGGGTAGATGCCTTGGGTGCCAAGGGTGGCCCGCTTCATGGAATCATCTGATATGCCGGTTTCTTCAATCATCATACGTTCCCTCACCAAGCAGTACGCCAATCTGACCGCTCTGAACTCGTTCGATCTCGAAGTGGAGCAGGGTTCCATCTTTGGTCTGCTAGGTCCGAACGGCGCCGGGAAAACCACTTTGATTCGTATTCTTACAACTCTCATGCGCCAGAGTTCCGGCGAAGTTTTTATCGAGGGGCTGGATACACGGACCAACGGCCTGAAGATCCGCAGCATGATCGGAGTCGTCTCCCAGGAAAACAGCCTTGATCGCTATCTGACCGCGCGCGAAAATCTGGTGCTGCATGCCCGACTGCACGGCATGGAGAAATCGCTCTATAACCGCCGGATTGATGAGTTGCTGGAATTGATGGGGCTGTCTGACCGTCAGAAAGATTTTCCGGACACCTATTCGGGTGGCATGCAGCGCAGGCTGGTGGTTGCCAGGGCCCTGGTCCACAAGCCGCAGCTGCTCTTTCTGGATGAGCCGACCACCGGTCTGGACCCGCAATCGCGGCGTGCGGTCTGGGAATATATCCGTTCATTGTCCGGCAGCATGACGATCTTCCTGACGACCCATTATCTGGAAGAGGCTGAACAGCTCTGTGACCGGGTGGCAATCATGGATCATGGACGCTTGATCGCGTTGGGAAGCAGTCAGGAACTGAAGGATCGTCTAAGCGGTGAGACTGTTTATGATATTGAGCTGGAGCGCGATGTTGAACATTACTCCAGTCTGCTTGGATCAATGCCATGTGTCAGCAATATCAGACGTATAGATAATAAAATTCAGGTATCACTTGAACATTGGGAATGTCTGTCCGAAATTGTCACCGCGTTGAATGGCGCTCCGATCCGCAGGATCACGCTCAAGGAGCGGACGCTTGAAGATGTCTTCATCAGTCTGACCGGTTCGGGGGTGCGCGGATGATTATGCATGGTTCAATGGCGATCTGGCTGCGTGACATGCAGGTGCTGCGCCGCGCCATATTTTCTGAACTGGTGGCGGTGGTGGCTTATCCGCTGACAATTTATCTGGCATTCGGCATCGGTATGCAGAGCTATATCGGAACTGTGGAAGGTTCACCCTACTCCCTGTTCATTGCGCCGGGCCTGATCACCATGACCGCCGTAAATGCTGCTTATAACGAGAGTGTCTGGAGTCTCTGGTTTCACCGCCGGGTGCAGTTCACGGTCGAATCTTATCGAGTGACGCCAATCTCAGTCTCGGAAATAGTCATAGCCAAAATCATCACCGGCTTTACCCACGGAATCATCAAAGGGAGCGTGGTTGGCTTGGTTATCTTTGCAATCACACCCTTTCGCTTTCCGCTGGAGCATCTTTTCTACTACCTGCTGTTCCTGATTCCGGGATCGGCCCTGTTTTCATGCGCCGGAGTCATCAGCGGCACAATCATGGACAAGCCTGAGACAATCGGCAAAGTTGAGGCGGTGGTGGTTATGCCGCTGATCTTCATGTCCGGTCTGTTCTTCCCGCTCTCCTCATATCCGGAAAACATTATCCCATGGGTCAGGGCGGTTCCCACCACGGCCCTGTTCGAGGGAGCCCGCCGGGGGCTGGTTTTCGGGGAGATGTCACCTGTCCATGTTTTTCAGGTCTCGATCTCCGCTGTCGTCCTCTTTATTGCTTCGGTGCTCATATTCCGCCGCAAGATGTCTGAGTGATATGCCTCATCACCGTATAACCGATAAACGCCTTCTTGTTCAGACGCTGTTGATACTGGCAGCCCTGCTGCTCCCTTTTGTGACGGTGGGCGGCACCCCTTTTCTGAGAATTGATATCGGCCTGCGAACCATGTTTATGGCCGGGATTCCGGTCAGGGTTGATCAGCTTTTTCTGCTGCTGCTGGCCACGCTATTTATTCTCTCCCTGTTTTTGACGATCACAGTTCTGCTTGGTCGGGTCTGGTGCGGTTGGCTCTGTCCGCAGACTATTTTCAACGATCTGGCCGAATTGATCGGCAGACTGTTCAAGAAGAGTACGTTACCAGTTGCTTCAAGGGTGTATGAGCATCTCACGGCACTCGTCATTGCCAAACTGATCTCATTTAACCTGCTCTGCTGGTTCATGCCTCCCGCTCAGGTTGTTTCCCGGCTGCTTGATTTCAATGCCAATCCACTGCAGTTTAGTATCTTTCTGATTGTAACCCTGCTTGGCTATCTCAACCTTATTCTGGTCAAGCGCAGCTTCTGTCGCAGTTATTGCCCGTATGGACGATTGCAGACAGCATTGATGGACCAAAGCACCCTCAATCTGACTTTTCTGGAGGAAACCCGTGACCGCTGTATTCGCTGCGGGGCCTGTCTGCGCAGCTGTCCGATGGGAATCGATATCAGAGAGGGCTTCCAGATCGAATGCATCAACTGCGGTCGCTGCATTGACGCCTGCCGGGGAGTGATGGAACGTGCTTCGGACGGAGCCGGGCTGATTGATTACCGGTTTGGAACGGTCAGGGGAACCCGCTTCAAGCTTGGCAGCAAGGCGCTGATCCTGCTGCTCTTGACATTATTATTGGCCGTGCTGCTGATCTGGGGTTTGTCCTCCAGGAAACAGAACGCCTTTGCCCTGCAGCGGATCGCAACGGTTGAACCAAGGCTGCTGGCGGACGGTTTTCAGGCCCAACCCTGGCGGGCTGTCATTGGAAACCGGACGGAGGTGACCAGCAATTACAGCATCCGTGCGTCAAAAGCTGATGAAAATGTTACTCTGCTCGGCCCGGTCACCAATATCGAAATTGCCCCCAATCAACATCGCGAGATTACCTTTATGATCCGTTTTAAACCGTCCGTCAGCCCATCCAAAACCGTCGAGCTGCAGCTTTTCAGCGGAGATAAAGCGGTCGCTTCGGTGATAATCAAGCTGTGACCAAACTTACTGAATCAACCTGCAGCCATTGCGGCATCAGCTTTCGCTGGAAGGCGATTGAAATCGAAGACGTGGATGGAGGTCGCAAAAGCTTCTGCTGTCGCGGCTGCCGGGGGGCCTGGCAACTGATCTGTTCGTCCGGGATGGGGAGTTTTTATCAACGCGGCGAACGGGTGACACCAACCGTAAATGAACTCACAACACCCGCATACAACGAGTCCGATCTGGCGCAGCGGCTGATTCCGGAAGGTGAGTTCTGCCGTTTTGATATCCTGATTGGCGGAATCTCCTGTCCTTCCTGTATCTGGCTTCTGGAGCGGATGATTTCCGGTATTCCGGGGGTGGAGCATGTCAGCCTCTCCTACAGCGCCGGAATCGCCTCGCTTTCCATCAATCCCCTCCGGGTTTCACCACTGCAGATCTTCGGAGTCATTTCACAGCTTGGCTATACTCCGCGTCCGTACTCTCCCGAGCAATCCGACAAAGATACCCGGCGGGAGCGGGATGACCTGCTGCTCCGTTTCGGTACCGCGCTCTTTCTGTCGATGCAGCTGATGGCCTACTCCTATGCCCTATACGCAGGGTATTTCCAAGGCATGTCGTCCGCTATCAAGCAGTTTCTGCAGTACGTCTCGCTGGCGGTGACAACTCCGGTGGTTTTCTATTCCGGCTGGCCTTTTCTGGCTGGCGCCTGGCGTTCATTGAAAACCAGAGCTCCCGGAATGGATCTGTTGATCGCAACAGGAGCAATATCGGCCTGGGTCTACAGTCTGTGGGCGACATTTGCCGGGGAGGAAACCTATTTTGAAAGCGCCGCTACCATTGTCACATTTGTACTGATCGGCCGCCTGCTGGAGCTTTCGGTGCGACGTCGTGCCATGTCCGGCATCAGCGCACTGTACGCTTCTGCCCCGCAGCGGGCGACACTGGTGGAGGGGGAGGGGCACCGTGAAGTTGATGTCGAGGATCTGCATCCTGGCGACCTTCTCCTGATTCGCCAGGGAGATCGTTTTCCGGTGGATTGCCTGCTGATTGACGGTGAAACCGAAGTTGACCAGTCACTTGCCACAGGAGAGAGCCTTCCGGTGCTGCTGTTTGCTGGTGATGAAGTCCGCTCCGGTTGCGTCAATGTGGCTGCCCCGGTAACGGTCCAGGCTTTAAGGCCGGTCGGGCAGAGTTATTTGATGCGGGTCGCCTCTCTGGTGCAGATGGCGCAAGCCGGAAAACCGCGGCTGCAGCTGCTTGCTGACCGCGTCTCGGGCTGGTTTGTACCGTTCGTCATAATCCTGGCGCTACTGGTTGGAATAGGACGCTTTGCATTAGCCGGGGAGGGGATCGGAGCGGCTGTGATGTCAGCCCTGTCGGTAGTGCTGATCGCCTGTCCCTGCGCCATGGGCCTAGCGGTCCCGGCTGCAGTGCTGGCCGCCTGCAGCCGGGCCGCGACACTTGGCATCATTCTGCGCAGCGGCGATGTGATAGAGCGTCTGGCTACGATCAATGTGGCCCTGTTCGATAAAACCGGCACCATCACGCGTGGAGAGCCGCAGGTGATCAGTTTTGAAGCATGTGGTGGTTTTGCTGAACCGGATGTTATCCAGGCATCGGCCACTGTGGAAGAACCTGCTGCTCATCCGCTGGCCAGGTCGATTGTCCGGCACGCTGCCGACCTCGGTTTTTTACCCGAAGATTGCCGGGAGTTCAGCAATATCGCGGGACGCGGCATTTCCGGCATTCTGCCGGATGGTCGCCGGGTACTCTGCGGAAGTGAACATTTCCTGCACGAGAGCGGTGTCGATTTGCGGTCATTCAGAGATATTACCCAAACTTCCGCGACCCATGTTCTGATTGCCATTGATGACCAACTTGCAGGACTTTATCAGCTGATTGATAAACTGAGACATGGCGCAGAGGAAATGGTGACGGATTTACTTTCAAACCAGATCGATCTTGGAATTATCAGCGGTGACCATCAGGCAACTGTGGAGCGGATTGCCGCCGAGGTTGGTGTAAGATCGGCTCGCGGCGGCATGACGCCCGATCAGAAACTTGCTTATGTCCAAACGTTGCAAAATGAGGGGCGCTCGGTACTGATGGCTGGTGATGGTGTCAATGACGCACCGGCGCTGGCCGCGGCAACTGTCAGCTGTTCTTTGAGCGGTTCCAGCGACATCGCCATGGAAAACGCCGATATCATCATAACCGGCGATGACCTTTCAAAAATTGCAGCGGCTTGTCATCTCAGCCGTGCTACTATCAAAATCATTAAACAGAACCTGGCCTGGGCTTTTCTATATAACCTGATCGGTATTCCGATCGCGATGGCAGGCCTTCTGACACCGGTTTACGCCGCAGTTGCAATGACCGCCAGCTCTCTGCTGGTATCGCTCAATTCGATGCGCCTGATGAGGTTCAAAAAAAATGGATGAAAGCCTGATTATACTGATTGTTCTTTCGCTCTGCCTGGGGACGGCCTGCTGGCTCGTGTTTATCTGGGCGGTCAAGAAAGGGCAGTTCGAAGATGTGGAAAAGCCGAAGCATCGCATGCTGGATGATGATTGATTAATTGACAATTGTAGTGAGGTTTGAGTATTGTCACGCCACACAAATTACACCTTGGAGGAGTAAGTATGAAAAAAACATTGTTAGCCCTGTTTCTAGTGTTTGTCACATCCAGTATAGCTTTGTCTGCTGACACTTTGCCTAAACCAGATGTATTGGGTGAAGAGAATGTTTCCATGACGAAGGGATTTTCAAATTACGAAACAATAATTATTAACAACCTTGACATGGACCATGCCGAATATTCGAGGGTTGATGAGGAAGAAAAAACCAAGATTGAATCAATGAAGCCAATGATGAATACCATATTCACTTCAACTGTAGAAACAGAGCTGAAAAAAAGGAAGTTATTTAAAAAGATAAAGATAAATGCAAAACCCGAAGGAAACGAATTAATCTATAATGCTAAGGTAGATGAATTTAATGCTGGTAGCAGGGCTCTTACAATGTTTGTCGGATTTGGTTCAGGTAAAGTACATATTGTTATGACAGGTAAATTCATTGACGCAAAATCCGGGACAGAGCTTGCCTCCTTCAAGGATCAAGAAGCAGGTGGTTTTTTTGGTTCACAAGATCTAGTTGGATTTGAAGGTAAATTTCCGGCATTTGTAGGAAGGATTGCGTTACAGTCAACAGATTTTATTGAGAAGTTATATAAATAATCGCAAAATTCCTGATCACGCTGTACTGAGTTTTTCTGTAACACCCAAATAAAAAGCGGCCCGCGAGAATCAATCTCACGGGCCGCTTTTTATTGCGGTTACAGCTTTTAGAAACTACTGAACAGCTTTAACCATCAGGTCGCTGACCAGCTTCGTAAAGCGGAGCGGATCCTTGATTGTAGAACCTTCAGTCAGCAGGGCCTGATCGTAGAGCAGATCGGCATAATCGGCCAGTGCGGCGGCTGAGGCATCTTTCTGGTGGATGGTAGCCATGGCTTTCAGGATGGCATGATCCGGGTTCAGTTCCAGGATGCGCTTGGAATCCGGAACAGTCTGGTTCATGGCCTTCATGATGCGCTCCATATTGGCGTTCATACCGTACTGATCGGCCACCAGGCAGCAGGCGCTGTCGGTCAGGCGGTTGGAGAAGCGCACTTCCTTGACCTTGTCCTTCAGGCGGTCGCTGATCATCGAAATCAGATCGCTGAACTCCTTCTGAGCCTCTTCACGCTTTTTTTCCTTCTCCTTCTGCTCTTCTTCACTGTCCAGACTGATATCGCCGCGATCAACCGCTTTGAGAGGCTTTTCGCTGTAGTCGGTCAGTGACTGTACCACCCACTCATCGACCGGATCGGTCAGGAAGAGGACTTCGTAATTCTTGGCCCGGAACATCTCCAGATGCGGTGACTGCTCCAGGGTTTCGCGGCTGCTGCCGGTGATGTAGTAGATTTCCTTCTGTCCTTCCGGCATGCGCTCGACATATTCCTTGAGGGAAACAAATGCTCCGGCCTCAGTGGAAGTGCTTTCAAAAAGCATCAACTCCTGCAGCTTCTCCTTGTTGGCGTAGTCGAAATGCATCCCTTCCTTGATGACCTGGCCGAACTCCTTCCAGAAGGTCACATACTCGTCGAAGGATTTGTCCTTAACTTCGGCCAGCGTCGAAAGAATCTTGCCGACCAGACTTTTCTGGATGCGCTTGATCTGCACATCTTCCTGCAGTATTTCACGCGATACGTTCAGCGGCAGGTCCGACGAATCCACAACCCCTTTGACAAAACGGAGGTAATCCGGAATCAGCTCTTCGCACTTGTCGCTTATGAATACGCGGCGCACATACAGCTGCAGTCCTTTCTTGCGGTCATTCATCATCATGTCGAAAGGCTTTTTAGCAGGGAGGTAGAGCAGAGCCTTGAACTCACTGGTTCCCTCGGCAGAGAAGTGAATCGTGCGGAAAGGCGCGTCGTAATCGTGGGAAACATGCTTGTAGAATTCGGTGTATTCCTCTTCGGTTACTTCGCTTTTGGGGCGGGCCCAGATCGCCTTCATCGAGTTGAGCGTCTGCTCTTCGGTCTTCTCGATTGTTCCGGTGCCTTCGATCTCCTCGCCATCCACACCCTTAGGTGTCTCGGTGCGGGTGATGTCCATCACAACCGGATACTGGATGTAGTCCGAATATTTCTTGACGATCGAGCGGATCTTCCACTCATCCAGATACTGTTTGAACTCTTCCTTCAGGTGCAGTGTGATTTCGGTGCCGCGCTTTTCAATAGTGCAGTCCTCAACAGTGTAACTGCCGTCACCGGTCGATTCCCAGCGGCAACCGGACTCAGGGGTAGTGCCGCCCTTGCGTGTTTGCAGCGTAACTCGGTCGGATACCATGAAAGAGGCGTAGAAGCCGACGCCGAACTGGCCGATCAGCTCCGGGCTGTCGCTGGCGGCTTTGTCCTTCAGGTTCTGCATGAAAGCTTTGGTACCGGAGCGGGCGATGGTGCCGATGTTTTCTTCGACTTCGGCCATGGTCATACCGATACCGTTGTCGCGGATGACCAGCGTGCCGGCTTCTTTGTCGGGGATCAGTTTGATCTTCCAGTCGCTGTCGGATTCAAGCAGAGCCTCGTTGGAGTGCGACTCAAAGCTGACCTTGTCGATGGCGTCGGAAGCATTGGAGATAAGTTCGCGCAGAAAAATGTCTTTGTTGGAGTAAAGCGAGTGGATTACCAGATCGAGCAGTTGTTGTACCTCGGTCTGAAACTGTTTGGTGGTTTTGGACATAAACGGTGCGTCTCCTTCACGAAATGAATTGTTGTGGGTAGAAAGTAACCATGTGGAGACATATTTTCAAGGGGGAATACGCAATTATATGATTAAATTTATCTTTTGGGCGCAACCACTGCGATAATTGTGCAGAGACAGTTTGAAATTGTTGAAAGGTATCTGTTCGGGGATTATTGATTACATTAGAATTGTTGCAGTATATCAATGAGTCATGGTACGCGGTTTTAGTGATTATTACCGGAAACGTCCGCGACTGACTTTGAAGCATATGGTCTGGAGCTGGATTGTTTGCCCTGTTGAGCAGCACTAAATTAAGCGGATAAATGTTCCATATGGGTGAATCAAAATGAAAACAGAAAATACAAAAGTCGAAATAGTCGGCAATGTCAGCGTGTCCACAGAGCCACTACGCACTATCGGCGATTATCAACAGGAGCAGAAAGAGGCAAGGGAACGGCACGAGATGTTTCAGGATCAACACCGATTGCTGATGCGTTCGTTTCGCATGGCACGGAGTTCGAGGGACAGTTTATTTAATTGACCGGTGATTTGTTTCTGTTGTCCTCCACCTATGGAACGTGATGACGACATTCGCAAGCATGAGCGTCTTTAAGAACGCTTGGTGAGAAGGTGTTCGTTGATCAAATTGAAATCAGGCTTTCCAGAACTCTCCAACCTCAATAACCGGAGTTAAAGCGAAAGCAAGGATAGTTATGTATACCGTCACTGGAACTCCAGCGAAGCAACTACAGTTCCAATAAATACAAAAAGGGAAATCGAATGAAAAAACACAACACTGCAATCCTCATATTTGACGATGTTGAGGTTCTTGATTTTGCAGGCCCGTTTGAGGTTTTTTCCGTCACAAATGAACTCAGCGATTATTCCCTTCTGAATGTTTATACCGTAGCCAGAGAAAAAGCACCCATAACGGCCAGAAATGGGAGTTCGAGGGACAGTTTATTTAATTGACTGGTGATTTGTTTCTGTTGTCCTCAACCTATGGAACGTGATGACGACATTCGCAAGCATGAGCGTCTTTAAGACCGCTTGGTGAGAAGGTGTTCGTTGACAAATTGAAACCAAGTTTTTTCCAGAACTCTCCAGCCTCAATAACCGGGGCCAAAGCGAAATCAAGGATAGTTCTGTATATTGTCGTACCAGGACCTACCCAAGACCCCAGAATGCCAATAAATATCCAAAACACTAACCTGACCCCATCGGACCCATAGTTTACATTAGAAATGTTGCAGTATCTAATGAGTCGTGGTAGGGAATTTTACTAATTATCACCGAAATGGCACAGCACGGGCAACCGTGTGTCGCAAAGCTACCATCCCGATGGGATAGAGGGGTTGTCGAAGTGAAGATAAAATCTTCTAAAATCATAATTAGCGGTCGTCTGTCTGGTCTTTATCCCGGCGGATGACCGTTTTTATTTTAAGTGTATTTCGCCTTGATTTTCACTTGTTTTTATAAGTTCAACACATTAATGGGGGTATGTATGGTTTTCGAATTTGTACTTAGACATTGGGGGTATTTTGCCCTGCTGATTCCTGCGGCAATTCTGGTGTACGAGTCTGTAGTTGTTGTCGGCGGCAATGAAATTGCCCTGATTGAACGCAGATGGTTCGGTAACAAGATGCCGCAAGGACGGGTTGTGGCTCTTGGCAACGAGGTTGGTATTCAGGCGCGGACACTCGGCCCTGGTCTGCATTTCCTGATTCCGTTCATCTACAAAGCCACCAAGAGCGTTTTTACCGAAATATTGGAAAACGAGATCGGTTTGATCGAATCGGTTGACGGCTCATCGATCCCGTCCGGAAATATATTTGCCGCAGTTGTGGCTGGCCATAATTCTTTTCAGGATGGTGAGGTTTTTATCAAAAACGGGGGTCAGAAGGGACCGCAGATCGAAATTCTGCCTCCCGGTAAATATCGGATCAACCCATATCTGTTCAAGCTTACCAAGGGTAACGTCACTGAAATCAAGGATTCCGAAATCGGGATAGTGGAGTCGGTTGACGGCGTCGCCATTCCGGAAGGGAAGATCTTTGCCCAGGCGGTGGAGGGACACTCCTCCTTTCAGAACGGTGAAGCATTTATCAAAAACGGCGGACAAAAAGGGCCGCAGATCGAAATCATCCCTCCCGGCAACTATCGTATCAATCCTTACCTGTTCAAGGTCACCAAAGGCTCGGCCACCAAGATCAGCGAGGGTGATATTGGATTGGTCGAATCTGCCGATGGCTCGGCTATTCCGGCCGGTCGGATATTCGCTACGGTGGTTCCGGGGCACAACTCTTTCCAATCCGGCCAGGACTTTATCAAGAACGGCGGCCAGAAAGGACCGCAAACTGAAATCCTGCCGCCGGGTGTCTACCGTATCAATCCCAATCTTTTCAAGGTCACTAAGGCAGCTGCGGTAGTGATTGCAAAAGGCGAAGTCGGTATGGTCACATCGCAGGATGGCGCTCCTATCCCAATGGGACGGCTCCTGTCACAGAGCGTGCCGGGACACTCGAACTACGAAAATGGAGAGGCCTTCCTGAAAAACGGTGGACAGAAGGGACCACAAATCGATGTCCTGCTGCCCGGTACCTACCGTATCAACTTGAATCTGTTCAACATACAGATTGCACCAGCCGTTATTGTCGAAGCTAACAAGATCGGGCTGGTGACCGCTCTGGATGGCATTCCACTGCCGGAGCGTGAATACGTTGCCAGTCCTGTCAACGGACATAATGATTATCAGGACGGCTCAGCCTTCTTGACCAAGCAGGGACAGCGCGGTCCGCAACTGGATGTACTGCGGCCGGGAACCTATTACATCAATCCGTTCATGTTCAGCGTAGAAATCGACAACGTGGCCGTAATTGAGCGCGGTCAGGTCGGAGTTATAGTTTCCAACGTCGGAGAAGACCCGACTGAAGAGATGAAAAAACGACTGGGATCGACCCAGGCCGGAGCATCAGAGGAAGAGGGCAAAGAGAAATATGTAGTACCCAAGGGATTTCGCGGCATCCAGGAAGAGGTGGCTGGCCCAGGCCGTTACTACCTCAATCGGCGGGCTTTCATGGCATATGTCATCGACACGACCAACATCACTATCGACTGGGATGATCAGGAGGATACCCGCTTTGACCAGTTAACGGTCATCTCCAAAGACGGTTTCCCGATCCAGGTTGCTGTCAAGGTTGTTATCCGCGTGCGGCCGGATCAGGCCCCCTACATGGTGGCCAAAGTGGGATCGATCGACAATTTGATCCAGCACGTCATCCATCCGATGATTGATTCCTCTTTCAGGAACCAAGCCTCTACCGCATCAGCTATGAATTTTCTACAGAGCCGTTCGGAAGAACAGGCCAAGGCGGAAGGGCGCGCCAGAGTTGATCTCGAAAAATATCATGTGGAATGCGTATCAGTTCTGATCTGCCAGATCAGGCTTCCCGAGGACCTGATGCAGACCCAGACCAAACGGATCATCGCCGAACAGCAGCAGGAAATGTACAAGATGGAGCAAAGATCCCAGGCAGAACGTACCGAAATGGAGAAAATGCGTGCTACGGCCGACCAGCAGCCAACTTTAGTTGCATCAGAGATTGCCGTAAAAGTAGCCACTCAGAAGAAAACCGAGATGATCACGCTGGCCGAGGGTAATGCAGAAGCCAAGGCGCTGGAAGGAGCGGGTGAAGGCAAACGCCTGAAAGCGATAGGTGACGGTGAAGCCTCCAAGATTGCCGCCATCGGCGAAGCTACCGCCCAGGCCTACAGCAAGCAGCAGGAGGCGATCGGTGAAGAGGCCATCAAGCAGATCAAAATCGTGGAACTGATTGCTGCCGCCATAGAAAACGGCAAGATCAAGATTGTTCCGGATGTTCTTGTTTCCGGCGGTGGAACAGCTGCAGACGGCTTGATGGGGCAATTGACCCGGTTGCTGCCGGGGGTGGATTTTGGAGCGCTGGTGAAGAAGCAGACATCCTCGCCGGACTTTAAAGTGTAGTGTTTGGAGCGGGATTGTTTGCTTTGTATCTGAACGAAGTTTACCGGATAAATGTTCTACGAGTTGGAAGGAAAGCAAGCAGGAAATATGAGGGGCAGGCTTGAAAGACTGTAAGATGATTGAAAATGTAGCCAGGCTAAAGCATGAGCTGCAAGTTGCAGTCTTTCAGGCCATACCCACATTCTTGGGATGTGTCTCTATGAAGTTCGAAGTGTGCCACGGTTTGAAGCAACTACAGCCCCTCTAAAACAAAAGGAAATCGAATGAAGAAACGTAACACGGCAATCCTCATTTTTGACGATGTTGAGGTTCTTGATTTTGCAGGCCCGTTTGAGGTTTTTTCTGTCACAAATGAACTCAGCGATTATTCCCTTCTGAATGTTTATACCGTAGCCAGAGAAAAAGCACCCATAACGGCCAGAAATGGCCTTTCTGTAAATCCGGATTATTCAATTGATCAAGCTCCGCAACCGGATATTGTTATTGTTCCAGGCGGCAGCGGAACCCGGCCAATCTTGAGGCAACAGGACCTTCTTGCCTGGATTGCGCGGTCAGCAGAAAAAGCGGATAAAGTCCTTTCCGTATGCACTGGCGCCCTGCTTCTTGCCAAGGTTGGTTTACTGGACGGCCTAAAATCCACCACACATAACAGCGCTTTCGAATTACTGGCTGAAATGGCGCCAAACACTGAAATTATGAGGGATGCGCGTTTTGTTGATAATGGAAAGGTAATTACGTCTGCGGGCATTAGCGCAGGAATTGACATGAGTTTGTATGTAATTGAAATGCTTTATGGCAAAGAAGTTGCTCAGAATACGGCTGAGTATATGGAATACAGGCGCATATAAAACATCAGTAGGCTGATTGAATGATGGCCACACATTAATCTAACTTCTTGACCTCTCACCAGATAATACATACAATGATTGCATGTCATGGAGGTGCATAAAATGCGTGCGACATTGAACATACCAGATAGTCTTATCACCGAAGTCCAACAACTTTCCGGTCAAAAATCCAAAACCAAAGCCATTATTACGGTGATGGAGGATTATGTTCGGCGTCAGCGGATGCAGGCATTGCTTGATTTGCGTGGCAAGGTTCAGATTGAATATGATTGGGAACAGGAAGAGAATCTGGAATTGAAAGCGGCCGAAGAGCGGGAGCGGTATCATGATGAATAGAATTTTACCGGATACCTGTGCCTGGATTGATTTCTTTAGAGGCCGTCCGTCACGCATGACCCGGCAAGTTGAGGCCGCACTTTTACAGGGTGAGGTAGTGACATGTGGCGTGGTGGTGTTTGAACTGCTTCAAGGCATCAAAAACCCTCAAGAAGAAGCCTTGGTATTGAATGCATTCAAGGCGATACCGCAGTTGGAAATGACCGGCGCACTCTGGATCAAGGCTGGACAACTGTCGTCACAATTACGCAGGAAAGGTAATATTCTGCCGCTGTCTGACATTATCATTGCTACCCTGGCGCTGGAACACTCGTGTTCATTATTGACTTTAGATCGGCATTTTGATTCGATCCCCTCCCTTATTGTCATTAAAGGCGATGATTCTGACAATGTTTAAGAGTTCAGTAAGTCGCGTCACCAAACGATTACACAGTATGTAATCCTCACTCATTCAAACTTAACAACCCCGCTTGATGTTTCCCACAAGACTTTGACAATCAGCCCGATTTGGGGCATAGTCTTCGATCGTACGACAGCCCAGCATTTCTCCACCGGAGCAGCAATGGAAGCCCGCACCATTACCCCTGAAAAACGTGACGATGATCATCAATATGACGCTACCTTGCGTCCGCGCGCTCTGGATGACTATGTCGGTCAGGAGAAGATCAAGGGTAACCTGCGTCTGTTTATCGACGCCGCCAAGGGTAGGGAAGAGGCGCTTGATCATGTGCTTTTGTATGGCCCTCCCGGACTTGGCAAGACCACGCTGGCCAATATCGTGGCCTGCGAGATGGGGGTCAATATCAAGTCAACTTCCGGTCCGGTCATTGAGCGTCCCGGCGATCTGGCTGCCATTCTGACCAACCTGGAACCGCACGATGTGCTGTTTATCGATGAAATCCACCGTCTTTCCCATGTGGTGGAGGAAATCCTTTATCCGGCCATGGAGGATTATCAACTTGATATCATTATAGGACAGGGGCCCAGCGCCCGCTCGATCAAGCTTGATCTGCCGCGTTTTACACTGGTGGGGGCCACCACCCGCGCCGGTCTGCTTTCATCGCCGTTGCGCGACCGTTTTGGAGTGATTTCACGTCTGGAATTCTATACCGAGAACGAGCTGGCCACTATTATCTGCCGCTCTTCCCGGATTCTGGGGATGGAGATTGATCCCCTGGGGGCTTCCGAGCTGGCCCGCCGCAGTCGTGGAACCCCACGTATCGCCAATCGTCTGTTGCGACGGGTACGTGATTATGCCCAGGTTCGGGCGGACGGTGTTATTACCTGTCATGTGGTGCAGGAAACCCTGAAGCTGCTTGAAATCGACGAGATGGGTTTCGATCAGATGGATCGCATGATTCTGCTGACGATCATCGACAAGTTCGGCGGTGGCCCGGTCGGACTTGATACTATCGCCGCCGCAATCAGTGAAGAGAGTGACACGATCGAGGATGTTTACGAGCCATTTTTGATCCAGCATGGATTCATCAACCGCACGCCGCGCGGCAGAGTTGCGACGCGGGCGGCCTACCTTCATTTTAACCGTATCGCCCCGGAAGCTCCCCAGGCGAATCTGTTTTAGCATGCAACAATTTTTCGATTTTCCGATAACGCCATCTTTCAGTTTTGAAAGTTTCGTTCCTTGCGAAGGTAACGCGGCTGCTCTCCGTTTTGCCCTGCGGATTGCCGATCCGGCCGATTCCGAGAACCTGCTGTATCTGCACGGTCCGTCCGGCTCCGGAAAAACCCATCTCCTGAAATCAATTGCAGTCGGCGGCATTCCTTATGTATCTCTGCGGGACCTGTCTGCACCCGATCAGCTTATGACTACTTTCAGTGGCTCCGTGGGTCTGGTGGTTGATGATCTGCAGGCGATGCCGGATGATTCCGGGCTGCGCGGGGCAGTTTGGGAACTGTTCAACGAGTTTCACACTTCGGGACGCACGATTGCCATGGCCGGATTATATCCCCCCCGCGAACTGACAAATATGGACGATCATCTGACTTCCCGTCTGTTGTGGGGTCTGGTGGCGCGTCTGGATACTTCGGATGACCATTCACGCAGCATGATCCTGAAAAAGGTGGCCGACGACCGCCAGATTCGGGTTCCGGATGATGTCGTTGATTATATCCTGGCCACAACCAGCCGCGAGGTCGGAGCTTTGATCGAAAGCTTCAACCGGCTGTACAGATTCTCCATGGCCGAGAAAAGGCGCATCACGTTGCCGCTTGCCCGTGAAGTGCGCGAGCTGGTCTCGTCCGGCAAAAGCATATGACTCCTTACAAGAATCGGCTGAAAACTCCCGAAGAGATCGAACTGGACCACAAGAACAGCAGGCTTGCCCAGTGCAGGTTGGAGTTGCAGAGATACGAACAGATTTACTCTGCTCTGAAATCCGAAATCAGGATGTTTGAACAGGTTTACGAGGATATACTGGGTACGCGCATTGAAGCGTTGGAAGAGCTTGAGTGGCAGCTTAAGGGATTATTGGGCGAGGACGCCGGAAAAAGTAAGGCTGATACGCCGAAGCAGGAACCAGTATATTCCCATTTTCACCACACGACAGATCTGCTGGATGATGAGGAAAACCAGCCCGACATTGCCAATCTCAGCCTCAAATCATTGTATCGCGGCGTGGCCAAGGCCGTTCACCCTGATTTGGCCTTCGACGAGGCTGATCGAATCCGTCGGCAGGAGTTGATGGCTCTGGCCAACGAGGCCTATCAAGCCGGTAATCGCCAGGTGCTCTCGGATCTTTTGAGTGAATGGGAACAGGCACCGGTTTACAGTTCCGATCTGGATGTGGCAATGGAGCTTGTCAGAGTAATCCGCCAGATAGCTCTGGTTGAACAGAATATTCACGCTATGATTCGACAAACCGAGGAATTGAAACAGACCGATATTTATCTGTTCAAGCTGCGGGTGGATGAGTCAATCGGGGATGGCCTGGATATCATGGCTGAAATGGCGGCCAAGCTGGACATGGATATTGCCCGCATCCGCAGGCGTTTGATGGCTCTGAGGGGTGAGAGGGAGTCACTTTACGGCAAGACCGATCTCCCGTTTGAAACACGCATTGTCCGCTTTCCGGCAGATCAATCGTGCGGCACACTCTTTCTCAGAAAGAAAGAATCGCTTGATTTTCGTGACTGGCAACAGTTGGGCACTGCCCGTGGAGCCAGGGAAGTCTTTCTGGATAAATCGTTGCGGCTCGATCTGAAGGGAGGCAATGGAATCGATTACAGTTTCCTGTCCGATCTCCAGCCTGATGATATACAATCCCTCTTTCTTTATAACGTAGACGATGACATTTTGCCGAACTGCACGCATTTGACCGGACTTCAGGAACTCTATATTTCGGATACCCGGATCAGCGATCAGGGTATGTCTTTGTTGAGACCTCTGAAATATCTCCAGCGGATCTCGATCTATCACACCAATATTGGTGATAAAGGATTGCTGAATCTGGCTCTGATTCCGGGTTTGAAATGGTTGACCTGCAGTGGAACCGGCATTTCCGAAGAAGGACTCAATACTTTCCGTCGTCTGATGCCTGGTTGCAAGTCGGTCAGTTTCAAGTGGCGCTATGAAGCACAAAAATGATACGAGCACTAATCTGAGATAAATTGAAAGGCGTCTCTTTGCGAACTCTTAATAATTACTTCTACATACTGCTTATTTTCTGTTTCTGTTTTTTACCGCTCTCCGGCTGCAAAAAAACGGCTGATGCGCCCGCCAGCGGTCTGCAGGTGGTAACTACGCTTTTCCCGCTGTACGATTTTGCCCGTACAATAGGTGGTAACAAAGCCCAGGTGACGATGCTGTTGCCACCGGGAGTGGAGCCGCATACTTTCGAGCCGAAGCCGGAAGATATGATCCGGATCAGCCGTGCAGGTCTGTTCATTTATACCAATCGCTACATGGAACCATGGGCGGAAACTGTTATCAAGGGGATCGACAACAAAAAGCTGACCGTAGTCAACGCCGGCCACAAAGTCCGCTATTCTGTTGCTGCATCATCAGAAGAGGATCATCATCAGGCGGAGAATTATTCAAGCCACGATCACAAGGGTATGGATCCGCATGTCTGGCTCGATTTTGCTAATGCGGCACTGATGGTTGATTCAATTCTAGATGGATTCATTGCGGCAGATTTCAACAATGCCGATTTCTATCGCCGGAATGCTGACGCATTGAAGCTAAAACTAGCCGCTCTTGACGGACGCTATAAAAAAACGCTTGCTGGCTGTGCCAGCAGAAAGTTGTTGCATGGCGGTCATTATACCTTCGGATACCTAGCTAAGCGATATAATCTGGATTACCACGCCTTGAGCGGCGTATCATCCGATTCGGAGCCATCGGCATCCCGGATGATCGAGCTGATTGCTGAAATTCGCTCATCAAAAGCAAAGTATCTGTTTGCCGAAGAGCTGTTGTCTCCTCGTCTGACAGAAACTCTGGCTAAAGAGGCCGGTGTCGGAGTGTTGATGCTGCATGGCGCGCACAATCTTTCCCGCGACGAACTGAATAAAGGGACTACTTTTTTTGATCTGATGGATCGCAACCTCGAGCGATTGCAGAAAGGGCTCGGATGCACGACGAAATAGTCAGTACAAAACATCTGGCCTGCTGCTATCGCGAAGGCAAGGTGCTGGAAGACATCAGTTTTCAGGTGCAGCGCGGCGATTACGTCGGGATAGTCGGGCCGAATGGCTCCGGCAAAAGTACACTGGTCAAGGCATTGCTTGGGCTTGTCGCCATAAGTGATGGAAGTGCAATGCTGTTCGGAAGTCCACTGCCTGAGTTTAAGGAGTGGAAAAAGTTGGGCTATTTGCCGCAAAGTCTGCACCTTGTCAATCCGGTCTTTCCAGCTACGGTTCATGAAACCGTCGGGTTGGGTCTGTTATCTCACAAACGCTTCCCCAAGAGAATAAACGGCAAAGATAAAATTAAAATTGATGAGACTCTCAAAGAGTTAAATATTTACGATTTAAAACATAAACTAATAGGTGAACTATCTGGCGGTCAGCTTCAGCGTGTGCTGCTGGCGCGCGCGATTGTCAACGATCCGGAACTTCTGGTGCTGGACGAACCGACTGCGGCGCTGGACCCGGAAACCCGAGACCGTTTTTATACAATGATCGGCTCGCTCAACCAAAAACGCGGGGTAACTGTCATGCTGGTCACACATGACAGCGGCGCCATCGGAAGGCATGCTTCCAAAATGCTTTACCTGGACAAGAAAATGCTCTTTTTCGGAAGTTTTGAACAGTTTTGCCATTCGCCGGAGATGTCGTCTCTGTTCGGTGAACATTCCCAGCACTTGATGTGCCACAGGCACTGATAATTATGAATATACTGGAAATTCTGTCATATGGTTTTATACAACGTGCACTTTTGGCCGGGACGCTGATAGCGCTGCTCTGTTCCGTGCTGGGTGTGTTTCTCGTACTGCGGCGTCTGTCACTGATAGGTGACGGTTTGGCACATGTAACCTTTGGAAGCACCGCCATCGCCCTGGCGCTAAAGCTGTATTCGGCTATGTCACTACTGGTATCTATGCCGGTTGTGCTGCTGGCGTCGCTAGGCATCCTTAAGCTGACTGAAAAAGGGCGATTGAGCGGGGATGCGGCGATTGGTATCGTTTCTGCCCTGGGTATTTCAGCCGGTATAATTCTGGCCAGTGTGGGGGGAGGGTACAACGTTGATCTGCTGAGTTACCTGTTCGGCAACATCCTGTCCATCAGTCGTGAAGAGGTGATTATTGCGGCGGGATTGTGCGTGGGTGTCATTCTGCTGCTGACCCTGTATTATCATGAGTTGTTCGCCATTGCTTTCAGCGAAGAGCTTGCCAAGGTTTCCGGCGTAAGCAGCTCGTTTATCAACGCGGTACTGGTTCTGCTGACCGCTCTTTCGGTGGTGCTGGCAATGAGGCTGGTCGGTGTCATGCTGATTTCTTCAATGCTGATCGTGCCGGCGGCCTCGGCTCTGCAATTGGCCCGTGGATTCAAGGTTTGTATCCTGCTGGCGGCTGTTCAGGGATGCAGTTCCGTGGTGATCGGCATTATCGTTTCTATCATGACCAACCTGCCGGCCAGTGCCACTATTGTGGTTGTAAACCTGGTCCTTTTTGCGCTTTCTTTCCTGCTTCGCCGAATAATCTACTCTAAAAGTAATAACTGAAATCCTTCATCTCGAAGGGTGAATCATTCAGGCATTCAATGAAGACATCCACTATGAATGGATCGAATTGAGTGCCTTTCTTTTTGATTATTTCGCTGATTGCGACGTCTTTATCCATGCCGTCGCGAAATGACCGGTTTGATATCATCGCATCAAATGCGTCGGCCACGCAGACGATCCGGGCATGCAGCGGTATCTGATCACCCTTCAGACGACCGGGGTAGCCGGTCCCATCCCAGCGCTCATGGTGATGTAGTATGGTCGGCACGATATTGCTCAAATTCTGAATGCCGACTATGAACAGGGTTCCCTTGATCGGATGCTCACGGACAAGCGTTTCTTCGTGGAGACTGAGGCTTTCCGGTTTGTTCAGGACAGATTCTTCGGTTCCTATTTTGCCGATATCATGGAGAATTGCACCAAGATAAAGATCGCGCATTTCTTCTTCAGGCATTCCGAGTTTACGGCCGATACTGAGAGAAAACTCCGTTACCTGCCTGGCATGACCCTGGGTGAAGGTGTCTTTCATCTCCAAGGCGCTGACCAGGGCTTGTATGGTGCTGTTGAATAACTGATGGTTCCAGAGGATCTTGTCCGGTTCGTTAACCAGCATGGCACCGGCAACTTCAGCAGCGGCTTTCTTGCCAGCCAGTTGAGTTACAATTTCAAGTCCGAACTGGATTGCGGTTCCGGCACCCTGGCTGGTGATAATTCTGCCGTCACAGACAACCGGTTTGTTTTCGTAACTGGCGCCGTTCAGTTTGTTGCTGTATGTGGGGTAGGAGGTGACGCGTTTGCCAGCTAGAAGCCCGGCAGATGCAAGTATGCTGGGAGCGGCGCAGATGGCGCCGATCAGCTTTTCGTGGCTATCAAACTCTTTGAGAAGATTGTGAATGCGGGGGTCCGAGTTGAGGTTGTCGGTGCCGGGCTGGCCGCCAGGCAGGACGATCATGTTGAAATCAGAAGCATTGATGGAGTCTATCGTGGTGTCCGGCAGGATGTTTACATTGCGGGTACTCTTGACTGCACCGTCATGCAGACCGGCCATGACGATTTCAATACCAGCTCTTCGGAGTACGTCTACAACTGCCAGTGCCTCGATTTCTTCGAAACCATCGGCCAGCGGCATAAGAACCTTTGACATTTAATCCTCCCGATATAGCCAGATTAGGCAATAGTATCTAATAACATTAAAAAATCAAGTTAATTGAATGGTTGAATAACACTTTAGCGGTTCCCTCCCGACATTTTTATGCTTTCCGGCGACCTCCTCAGCAACCACATGAATATGGGACCTGCCAACGCCCCGGCTCCAACGGTTGCGAAGGCGACGCCCCATTCTCCTCTGACGCCAGGATATGGCTGCCAGCCCCGAAAAGTATCCAATGCCCATCCGAAAATGGTCGGAGATATCATTCCCATCGAGTATCCGATCAGTGATTGCAGACCCATTGCCGCACCCAGATATCCGGGAGCAACTAATTCGGTTAATCCGGTTGAAAAGACAGGTGATTCGGCCACGATCAGATAACCGTAGGCCGTGCCGACCAGCAGCGTCAGCCAGAGATTGGTATTTATAAGCCAGCCGAAGGTAAATGAAAGTGCAGCACTGGAGAACATGACCAGCGTGATCGTAGCGGTACGCCCAAAACGGTCTGAAAGCGTGCCGGTTATGGCCGTTGAAAATGCTCCAATTCCGATAAGTGCGGCAGCAATTGTTGAGGCGTAGCCGGTTGCAGTTGAAGCTTCAATTCCCCAGCCAATAAGAGCCGCCGAGAAGAATGGCGCCAGCCAGCTGCGCATGCCGTACATTTCCCACATATGGGCGGCATAGCCGAAGATCATCAATAAAGCGGGGCGATTCTTGAGAACTTCCCCGGAATAGCCGGCTTCCGTCAGTGCCCGTTTTGAAGGTTTGTATCCGCTGAAAAGTGGAAATGAAAGCAGCGCTCCCAAGGAAACCCCGACTGAGCATACTATGAATGCGATTCTCCATCCGTATAGGCCGGTCAGCCAACCGGTAACCGCCAGGGACATAGAGCCGCCCAGAACCAGAGAACCGACATAAATTCCGATCGCCTTGCCGCGCCGCACCGGATCAAAACGCTCTGCAACGAGTTTAAGGCCGGGCATATAGGTGCCACCCATGCCGATTCCGGTTATTGCACGGAACAGCATGCCGCTGGTGAAGTCGGTGGCGTAGAGTGCAAACAGCAGATTTCCACCGGCAGAACAGAAGGCGGCCGTGATGAAGATATGTTTGGTATTGATGCGATCTGTCAGGGTGCTTAAGAGGACGCCGGAAACGATGTACCCAAGCTGGTAGACCGAGAAGATCATACCGGCCTGGGTGTTGTTCATGCCCCATTCCTGGCGAAGTATTGGAAGAATAGCGGAGTAATTGATGAAGACCAGCATGATAAAGAGCTGACAGCAGCAGAGCAGAAACAGCCAGCGTGAATTGGAACGGATCATGGAAACAGGTCGGCGTCCTTGAATGCAGAACCTTCACGATCCTTTGCCGAAACATTCGGAGTGTTTGTCAGTGGCCAGCTGATATTCAGATCAGGATCGTTCCATGCTATGCAGCGCTCATGTTCAGGAGCCCAGTAGTCGGTGGTAAGATAAAGAAATTCCGCAAATTCCGAAGTAACGCAAAAACCGTGGGCGAAACCGGCCGGAACCCACATTTGCCGTTTATTTTCGGCTGACAGAAGCGCCCCGAACCATTGTCCAAAGGTGGGTGAACTTTTGCGGAGATCAACCGCAACGTCGAAAACTTCACCCGCCACCACCCGCACCAGTTTGCCTTGCGGGTTCTGAATCTGGTAGTGCAAGCCGCGCAGGACGCCGCCAGCCGAGCGGGAATGGTTATGCTGGACAAATCTGAGATCAATCCCGGTTAACGCCTGCCATGATTTTTCATTGAAACTTTCAAAAAAGAAACCGCGGTCGTCACCGAAAACTTTAGGTTCAATGATCAGGACATCGGGAATAGACGTGGAAACAATCTGCATCAACAACTCCTCTGATTTTGTCGCGATGAATCAGGAATGATTTTTAGAAACGTAGGCCGCGCTGCGCTGTTCGGCAAATTCAAGGTGGTTCGTCATGGCTTTGCGGGCCGCTTCGGCATTCTTGTCCCGGATAGCCTCGAAGATAGCAAGGTGGTGCTGGTAAAGTAGGTGGTGATCTTCACTGGTCAGGTAAACGGCGCGCCAGACACCCTGCTGGAATTCTTTCATCGCATCAAAAAGACTCTGCATCAAATGCAACCAGACGATGTTGTGGGTGGAGCGGGCAATCAGGATATGCAGGTTTGCGTCCAGATCTTCGGATGGTTGCAGACCATCAAGATTGCGCTTCATGCCATTTACAATTTCTTCCATCCGCCTGAGATCCTCAGGCAGTGCGCGCTGGGCGGCATAGTAAGCGGTCCATGACTCCATGCATTTGCGAACTTCGATCACATCCAGTGCACGATCCTGCTGTATACGAATCAACTCGCTGAGCGGGTTTGATGTGCTGTTTTCCACCAGTGACATGACGACCGTGCCGCCGCCCTGGTAGGACATCACCAATCCGGCTGACGACAGCACGTTCAATGCTTCACGTACCGAAGGGCGCGATACCCCGAACATCTCGGCCAGTTCCCGTTCAGGCGGGAGTTTGTCGCCGGGTGAAAATTCGCCGGACAGAATCGAGGAACGAATCTGATCTGCTATCTGGCTGGAAACTTTTTTAGGTTTTATGGGTTGAAATTTCATTCGAGTCCAATCAAAAAGGGGTGTCTGTTACGACCACCCCTTTTTCTACTATATCCGCTTCAGCATTGCAACCTGTTGCAGCGTATATATTTATGAAGGCCGGGAGCGATATTACCTCCCGGCCATGAAAGGAGCACAAATGGCAGTATGTGCTCGTCCAACAGCTTATTCAAATTCCAATATTCTCATGGTTTATAGATCCTCAACAGCGCCTGTGCCATCTCGGCCGGACTGGCCGCCACGCTGATGCCGCATTCCTTCAGTATTTCAACTTTTTCGGCCGCAGTACCCTTGCCGCCGGAGATGATCGCGCCGGCGTGACCCATGCGTTTGCCGGGAGGGGCGGTTAAACCCGCGATGTAGGCCGCCACCGGTTTGGTCATGTGTTCCTTTACGAAGCGGGCGGCATCTTCTTCCGAGGTTCCGCCGATTTCGCCGATCATGATGACAGCTTCGGTGTCCGGATCGGCTTCAAACAGTCTCAGGACATCCAGATGGTTGGTGCCGTTGACCGGGTCGCCGCCGATACCGACGCAGGTGGATTGACCCAGGCCGAGGCAGGTCAGTTGCCAGACCGCTTCGTAGGTCAGGGTGCCGGAGCGGGATACGACGCCGACTTTGCCCGGTTTGTGGATGTAGCCGGGCATGATGCCGATCTTGCATTGGCCGGGGGTGATGACGCCGGGGCAGTTGGGACCGACCAGTCTGGTTTTTTTACCTTTCATGTACTGTTTGACTTTGACCATGTCCAGCACCGGAATGCCTTCGGTGATGCAGCAGACCAGTTCTATCCCGGCGTCAACCGCTTCCATGATCGAGTCGGCGGCGAAGGGGGGCGGTACATAGATGACCGAGGCGGTGGCGCCGGTTTTGTTGACAGCGTCGGTGACCGTGTCGAATACCGGGAAGCCGTCGATGATTGTGCCGCCTTTGCCGGGGGTTACTCCGCCGACCATCTGGGTGCCGTATTCTCTTGCTCCCTGGGCGTGAAAGAGGCCGGTGGAACCGGTGATGCCCTGGGTGATGACTTTGGTGTCCTTGTTGATCATGATGCTCATATGCTGTCTCCTTCCACGGCCTGGACAATTTTTTGGGCGGCGTCGGCCATGCCGTCGGCGGCTACGATGTTCAGGCCGCTTTCAGCCAGGATTTCCTTGCCGCGGGCGACGTTGGTTCCTTCCAGTCGTACGACCAGCGGTACCTGGAGGGAGACCTGCTTGGCGGCTTCGACTACGCCGGTGGCGATGATGTCGCATTTCATGATGCCGCCGAAGATGTTGACCAGGATCCCTTTGACGTTTTTGTCGGAGAGGATCAGCTTGAAGGCTTCGGTGACGCGCTCAATGGTGGCTCCGCCCCCGACATCCAGGAAGTTGGCCGGGTCGCCGCCGTAATGCTTGATGATGTCCATGGTGGCCATGGCCAGTCCGGCTCCGTTGACCAGGCAGCCGATGTTGCCGTTGAGCGAGATGTAGGAGAGGTCATGCTGGGATGCTTCGATTTCGTTGGCGTCTTCTTCGTCGTAGTCGCGCATGTCGCTCAGTTTGGGGTGGCGGAAGACGGCGTTGTCGTCAAAGCCGAATTTGGCGTCGAGGCAGATCAGGTTTTCTTCGGCGGTGATTACCAGCGGGTTGATTTCCAGCATGGAGCAGTCGCAGGAGATGAAGGTTTTGTAGAGTCCCCGCAGTACCGTGACGGCTTTGTTGACCAGTTTGCCCCCCAGACCGAGGCTGAAGGCGATCTTGCGGCATTGGAAGGGGGTCAGGCCGACCAGCGGGTCAACGGTTTCGGTGAAGATCTTTTCGGGGGTTTTGGCGGCGACTTCTTCGATGTCCATCCCCCCTTCGGTGGAGGCCATGACGGTGACTTTGGATGTGCCGCGGTCCACTACCAGAGAGACGTACAGTTCGGAGGCGATGTTGCAGCCGTTTTCGACCAGGACGCGGGTGACCAGCTTTCCTTCCGGTCCGGTCTGGTGGGTGCGGAGGGTCATGCCGAGCATCTCGCGGGAGATCAGTCGCACTTCGTCGGCGGTGCGGGCCAGTTTGACGCCGCCCCCTTTGCCGCGGCCGCCGGCATGAATCTGGGCCTTGACGACCCACGGCCCCTCACCAAGGCGCTTGGCCCATTCGCGGGCGCCGGCGCTGTTGTAGCAGACGTGGCCGTCGGGGACCGGCACGCCGAATTCTCTTAAGATTGCTTTGGCCTGGTACTCATGGATGTTCATAATTTTTCCTTTGAATTGGAATTATCAACTTCTGCAGCCCCATATTTACAACTTACTTATCAAAGCCGTCCATGCTCCGGGCCAGTACTTCGGTTAAGTGCATGATCTTGACATCCGGCAGATGGTCAGCCAGACCCTTCTTGAGCTGCAGCAGACAGCCAGGATTGCTGGTTACGAGAACGTTTGCGCCGCTGGACCGGATCGTATCAAGTTTTCGTTTTAAAATACGATCTGCCATCTCCGGGCGTTCGATGTTGTAAGTGCCAGCGCTGCCGCAGCAGGCATCGGCGGATTCAAGTTCGCGGTACTCCAGAACCGGCACCAGCTTCAGCAGATCGCGCGGTTCCTTGCGGATGCCCTGGCAATGGGCGATGTGGCAGGGGTCGTGATAGGTGACTTTCAGCGGCAGCGGTTTCAGTTTCGCGTGCAATTCATCGGCATGCATTGCCAGAACCTGTGATATGTCGCGCACCTTGGCACTGAAGTTTTCAGCCGCTTCGTAACCATCCAGATGATGCCCGTATTTTTTCAGCTCAGCTCCGCATCCGCCGCAATCGGTGACGATAAAGTCCACATCGTAGTCGGCAAAAATATCGATGTTGGTATGGGCGGCTTCTTTCAGCCCCGCAAAATCTCCCCCAAGCATGTTGGGAGCGCCGCAACAGACCTGGTTTTTGGGAGTTATGACTTTGTAGCCCAGTGATGAGAGCAGCTTTATCGTTGCGCGACTGGCATCGGAAAAGATCAGGCTCATGACACAGCCCAGAAAGAAGCCGACCGTTCCACGCTCCGGGCCGATGGCCGGCGTCACTTCCCGGATCTCCTGCCGCAGCGGACGGTCGGGGAGGGTGGGGAGCAGACCTTCCATCCGCTCCAGCTGTTTCGGGAACATCTTCAGGACGCCAAGCTTTCTGACCAGTTTCTGCAGACCGGTTTTCTGGTACATACGCATCGGAACCATGGAGCTTTCCAGGCGGTCCGGGTGCGGCACCAGTTTGCGCATGATCAGATCCTCCATATAGCTGAGACCGGCATCGGACTTTCGTTCGCAGGTGAATTCCGCAACGAGTTCTCCGGCGTTGACTCCGCAGGGACAGGCCGAAGCACAGGCCTGACAGTCCAGGCAGAGCGACAGGTATTCCAGCAGACGCTCGGACTGATCCAGTTCGCCTTCCTGCAATTTGCGGATCAGGGCCACCCGGCCGCGGGGAGAGGCGGTCTCCAGAAAAGTTTCCTTGTAGGTCGGACAAGCGGGGAGGCACATCCCGCAGCGCATGCAATTTATAAGTTTTACGTAATCCATATAAAAACCTCACTTTGCCACAGAGGACACAGAGAACACAGAGGAAAACCTGAAAAAACAGAATCAAAACTTCTTAGAGATCAAACCGTTTCATAAAAGTATTTATGCTTACCCGTTTTGAAGTTCTCTGTGAACTCCGTGACCTCTGTGGCAAAAGTTTTAAAAAATCTTTCCCGGATTCAAAATCCCCTTCGGATCAAAAGCCTGCTTGATGCCCCGCATGACCCGGATTCCCGATTCGCCGACCAGTTTCGGCAGATACTTCTTCTTGGCCAGACCAACACCGTGCTCACCTGTTATGGTGCCGCCCATGGAGATGGCGGCGTCGAAGATTTCGGCAAAGGCGGCGTGGGCCCGTTTGATTTCGTCCTGGTCACGTTCGTCGGTCAGGCAGGTCGGGTGCAGGTTGCCGTCGCCGGCGTGTCCGAATGTGCCGATCGTTACGTTGTATTTTTTGGCCGAGGCCTGGATGATCTGCAGCATGGCTGCGATGCAACTGCGCGGAACGGTGGCGTCTTCCAGAATTGTGGTAGGCTTGAGCCGGGCCAGTGCCGAAAGGGCCGTGCGGCGGGCGGCGGCCAGTTTCAGCGCCTCGTCGGCATCCTTGGCGGTCTGGAAGAATGAACAACGATGCTTTTTGCATATCTCCGCCACCGCGGCGGCTTCTTCGGCAATCACCACCGGATGGCCGTCCACCTCTATCAGCAGCACAGCGTCCACATCCAGCGGCAGGCCGACGTGGGCATAATCTTCAACACACTTGATGGTGACCTTGTCAAGAAATTCCAGGGTGGCCGGTATGACCTTGGCGGCGATGATGGCCGAAACAGCCAGGGCGGCATCCTGAAGTACCGGGAAGTGGGCCAGCATCGTGATTTTCCCCTGCGGCTTGGGGATCAGCTTGACGGTGATGCCGGTGAAGAATCCCAGGGTGCCTTCGGAGGAAACCAGCAGCGGGTTGAGGCTGTAGCCGGCCACATCCTTGACGACCTTGCCGCCGCTGCGCAGGAGATCGCCGTCAGCCAGAACAGTTTCAAGTCCCATGACATAATCGGCTGTCACGCCGTATTTCAGGCCGCGCAGGCCGCCCGAGTTTTCGGCCACGTTGCCCCCCATGGTGGAGATGTTCATGCTGCCAGGGTCGGGCGGATAGAACAGGCCGCGCGATTCCACCTCGCGGTGCAGGGCGCTTGTAATCAGGCCCGGCTCCATCGTGGCGGTCAGATTTTCCTCGTCGATTTCCAAAAGCCGGTTCAGGCGGCTGGTCTGAACCACAACCCCTCCGGCGGACAGGGATCCGCCCGACAGATTGGTGCCGGAACCGCGTGGCGTTACCGTTACACCGGCGCCATGGCAAAGACGCATGATGCGTGCGACCTCGTCAGCCGTGCCTGGCAGAAGCACCGCACCCGGCAGGCTTTCGATTTCCGGAGTTGAGTCATAGCCGTAGACCGCCAGCGATTCGCGATCGGAAAGGGTGTACAGCTCACCGACGATTGCTTGAAGTTCTTTTATGAATGATGATTCCATGGTGTAGCTCCGTTCAGGTTTGTGCTGCGATCATGGGCGGCCACATGGGGCCGCCCCTACAAAGACCGTTTCCATCTTACGGTATCATCCACTGCAGGTAGTAGGCCTGCAGATATACAATAACACCAACAACTACAGTCAGGAAGAGTGAGTGCTTAAGAGTGAAGCGGAACAGCGTTCCTTCCTCGCCGACCATTCCACAGGCAGCGGTTGCCACGGCCAGTGATTGCGGGGAGATCATTTTGCCCATGACGCCGCCGCTGGTGTTTGCGGCTGCGGTCAGAATCGGGTTGATGCCGAGCTGTTCTGCGGTGGCTTTCTGCAGGCCGCCGAAGAGGACGTTACTGGAGGTGTCGGAGCCGGTCAGGAATACTCCCAGCCAGCCGAGAAATGGTGACAGGAACGGGAAGATGTGGCCGGTCTTGGTGAATACCATGCCGAGGCAGTTGGTCATGCCGGAGGCATTCATGACGTACGCCAGGCCGAGCACCGATGCAACAGTAACTGCTGGAAAGCGCATGTCATAAAGAGTCTTGCCGGATATTTTGATAACATCACCAAACCCGACTCCGCAGATCAGTGCCGAGATGAAAGCGGCAATCAGAATTGCGGTGCCGGCGGCCGACATGAAGTTAAAGTTGTACTTTGCAGGAAGCTTGGCAGGCACCTGATTTGTAACCGCTTTGGCAACTGCCTTGAATTGATCTTTAGTGACAAGCTTATCTTTTTCCAGATCCTTCGACATTTTCTGGAGTGCGGCAGACTTCTTTGAAATCAAATCAAAAGCTGCCATGCGTTCTTCTGTCAGTATTGCACCTTTGCCGGCCATGGACTGCTCAAGTGGAGCGAACTTTTCTTCCAATCCTTTCAGCTCATTAAGTATGGTGACGGCTCCAGCCAGCTTTGGCTCTGATGCTGGCAATACGGCCAGCAGCTTGTCAACTTCACCCTGCACGGCTGCGATGTTGGCCAGGCCATCTTCCGGTTTGGAGACTTTTTTGACGATCATGTCGTTCAGGCCGGGCACGGTAAATACGACCTTGCTTTTGTCTAGTTCAGTCTTTATCGAAGGAATCCCCCACAGCAAAACCATCAGGGTCAATGCCAGATAAGGAGCCCAGGCCCGGAAAACCTCGGCGACGGAATAATGGTGCTGTTCCTTCGTGCCGGTGTGTGTTTCATGGTCGAAAACGTAGTTTTCTTTTGGTTGCCACACTTGCAGCAGCGCCACCAAAGCTGCCATTGCTGCCAGCGACGAGATGATGTCCGGAAGGTAGGGGCCGAGATAGCTGGCTGTGGCCCACTGGCCGACCGCGAAGGTAACGCCGCAGACAATGATGGCCGGCAGGACTTCGATGGTTTTTTTCCAGCCGACCATGATCATGATTACATAGAAAGGAATAAAAACCGAGATAAACGGCAGTTGGCGGCCAACCATGGTGGAAAGCTTCATCATGCCGTCATCACCGTAGCCCATGACTCCGGCCAGAGCCACGACCGGAATCCCGATCGCTCCGAAGGCGACCGGCGCCGTGTTGGCGATCAGGCAGACACCTGCCGCATATAGCGGGCGGAAACCTAGGCCAACCAGGGTCGCACCGGCGATAGCCACCGGAGTGCCGAAGCCGGCAGCCCCTTCGATAAAAGCGCCGAAACAGAAGGCGATCAGCAGCGCCTGAATCCTGCGGTCACCAGTGACGCCGGCCAGCGAAGCCCGGATGATTTCAAACTGCCCACCCTTGACAGTGATGTTGTAGAGAAAGAGTGTTGTGACCACGATGTAGAAAACCGGGAACAGACCGAAGGCTGCGCCTTGTGCGAATGCCAGTCCAGCCAGTTTGGCAGGCATGCCCCAGACGGCAATTGCAATTCCTATGGCAGATGCAACCGCCAGCGGTCCGGCCTTATGGGCTTTCATCTTCAGTACGGCCAGGCATACGAAGATGACTATAAGCGGGATGGCGGCGATCAGTGCCGACAAGCCAAGACTACCTGCTGCGGGTGTGTACGTTTGAATCCAGGGCATAAGTTTACTCCTTGATAGATTTGGTAATACAGCTGCAAGAAACCAGAGTCCGTTACTATTATACTGTTTTTAGTACTGTAAATTCCTTTTGGACCATAACAAAAACAAGTTATATAAACTGGTATTACCAATTACTATAACAGCATGTTGATTGTCAACACTATTTTTACAGAGCTTCAAGTAGCTGTATTTAAAGGGAATAAAAAGCCGATTATTAATTTGATATTTGGTTATACGAATTACTTGTTGGGCAATTGAGAACAGGTTGTGTTCAACTCCAATATGCGGGCGGAAGTGTTAGTCAAACGTTTTTGTATTTTGGCAGACACGGATGATGGATTGAGTCAGGATCAACATATTGAGGATGACGGGGGCGTAAAAAGCTGTTGACATGTTGCATTCACACGAAAACAACTAAGTGAAATAAGGGTTTAATAATTTGATATACAAATCATCAAACAAAAAAATAAATTGCAATGTATACATTTTGTATTGACAACAATTTAAAACAGCATATTATGTCGCGATGTTTGAACAAGTCCAATTGACCGCAGTGCTCCAGCCAATTGACCATAAAATTCCGTAATATCAATCAGATCATGCGTTCTATTATCGGAAACCTGCTCTTTATCGCAGGTTATTACTGATTTCGTGTTGGAGCCAGACCGGCTCCCACGGACACTTTTAAAAAGGAGTTAACAACATGGGACATGGACCCGCAGTAAAACTGGGTAGGGACGATGCAGCAGCCTTCAAGACCAAGCTGGGAGTAAAGATGTTTGTCGTTTATACCATCGTTTATTTTACCTTTGTCATCATTAACGCCACCAACCCCAAAGCGATGGAAACGGTCGTGCTGGGGCAAACCGCCGCTGTTATCTGGGGCTTCGGCCTGATCGGTCTGGCGCTGGTGCAGGCTGTCATCTATAACCACTTCTGCACAAAAGCAGAGTCAGAAATGAATAAGGGAGCATAACTACATGATATACGCACAGTCTCCACTTGCCATCGGTCTCTTCATCGCTTTTGTTTCTTTCGTTCTCGGCCTCTCTTTCTACCTCGGTCGCAAAAAAAGTACTGCTGCCAGCTACTACGCCGCCGGCGGCAATGTTCACTGGTTCACCAACGGCATCGCTTTTGCTGGCGATTACCTCTCAGCCGCTTCTTTTCTCGGCATCTGCGGCATGATCGCAACCGCAGGCTACGATGGCTGGATGTATTCCATCGGCTACCTCGCCGGCTGGGTCGTCGCTCTCTTTCTGGTGGCGGAACCGATGAAGCGCCTCGGCAAATACACCTTTACCGATGCACTTGATTCTAAATTCAACTCCAAACCGATTCAGCTGACCGCCGCAGTATCGACCTTGCTTGTTTCGGTTTTCTATCTCATTCCGCAGATGGTTGGCGCCGGTGTTCTTGTCCAGCCTCTCCTCGGACTCCCGCACTGGGTCGGCGTCGTCATAGTCGGCGTTGTTGTTACCATTATCGTCGCCACGGCCGGCATGGCTTCAACTACCTACGTGCAGTTCTTTAAAGGAGCCCTGCTCCTGATCATGTCGACCGTAGTCGTTGTTATGGTTCTGTTTCGCGGACTTTCAACCACTCCGGTGAATAATGGCGTCGCGTATCACGACTTCAAACCGTTGACGGCAACAGCAGATCTTGTGATCAGCGATCCGGGCTACAGCGTTGTTGCCGGTCTCGATTCCGCCTTCGGAAAAGCCGGTTTTGTCAAGCTTGCCAAGGACAACAAAGAGACAATCTGGAAGTTTGAAAAAACTGATGCCGGTTACAACCTGGAACAGACCCTTTACGTCACCACCAAAGAGGACGGCACCAAGCTTTATAACGGCGCGGCCAAAGAGGCAGGCGAATTCTTCCCGGTCGGCCACATTAAAGAACTGCGGATGAATGGCAAAGATGTCCTGACCACCGGTGCAGTCGGACCTCTCGCCTATCTCTCCGCCATCAAGGATTCGACTATCGTCCTCTGGGGCAAAAAGTACGTTGTCAACGGCCACGAAAAGACCGAAGTCTTCTACCAGAAGCCGACCCCCGGCACCCGGGTACTTCGTCCCGGCCTGAAGTTCAAGGTTGATAACGCCACACCACTCGAGACCTTCAATTTTGTTTCGCTGATGCTGGCTCTCTTCTGCGGCACTGCCGCTCTGCCGCACATCCTGATTCGTTACTACACGGTTCCGAGCCAGGCTGCCGCGCGTAAATCTACGATCGTCGCCATCGCCGCCATCGGCTTCTTCTACGTCCTGACCCTCTTCCTCGGAGTAGGCGCCATGACTACCGGTGTTATCAACCTGACTGACAACAACATGTCTGCGCCGCTACTGGCTCTCTCCTTCGGGGTAGTCCTCTTCGCGGTCATATCTTCCCTGGCTTTCGCAACCGTACTCGGTACAGTTTCGGGCCTGATCGTTGCCGCCTCCGGGGCCGTTGCCCATGACCTGATGGACAACTTCCTCGACATAAAAATGACCGAAGACGGGAAAGTCCGCGCCGGTAAGATCTCCGCCGTTGTCGTCGGCTGCATCGCCATCTTCCTCGGGATCAAATTTGAAGGGATGAACGTCTCCTTCCTCGTCGGCTGGGCCTTTGCTGTCGCCGCCTCTGCCAACCTGCCAGCTATTCTCATGCTTCTTTTCTGGAGCAAGACGACCGCCAAAGGGATAGCAGCCTCGATCACTGTCGGCATTGTCAGTTCCCTTGGCCTGATCCTGATCTCCCCGGATATGTGGGCCGTTTACGGACTCATTCCAAAAGATGCGCCGATCCACTTCAACAGCCCGGCCCTCATTTCGATCCCGCTGTCGATTCTCACTCTGGTAATCGTTTCCCTGATGACCCAGAATGACATCAACCGTGGACACGCCGTCGAAGCTGCTTGATTAAACTTGCATCAAAAGCATTGCTCTGAAATACTCTGGGCCGCCTATGGGCGGCCCGCTTTTATTACAAGGATCTAAAGCATGAAACGTTTTCGCATTACTTTGCTGGTTGTCTGTCTCGTCCTCGGTTGGCTCGGATTTAACGACCTCGCCATCTATTTTCGCAACCCGGCTCCGCAGAACATAAACATAGAAGATCTGGTCCGACACGGAGTGCCGCGGGAATGGCTCAAAATCGAGGGTGGCTACCGCGATCTGCTGCAGGCGATCAACATGAGCGGCACTGTGGAAGTTACATCATTTCTGGTCCCGTTAAAACGGTCGGAAAAGGATACCAATCTTCAGATTTGGTTTGAATCACGTGACCCGAAAGTTCTTGATGCGCTCAAGACCTATTATTTTGTGCTGGATACGGACGCAGATCGCGCCAGATTTCTTCAGGAAAACCGGCAACTGTTTATAGGACGCTACGATTTGAGCGGGATGACGGTCAGCAGCCTGGTGGCCGACTCGAATCGGGGTAAGCTAAAGGAACTTCTGACCAAGATGAAAATTCCGGTTTCGGAACAGGTCATCTTCATCAGTGAAGGGAAAGTCCCATCAAACCTTCGCGGTTTCTTCTTTGTGGGGATGGCGCTGCTTGGTCTGGGGAAGCTTCTGTACGACCTTCTCAAAAAGCCGGGGAAAGAAGTATCCCGCCAGGATTAGTGTTTGCCGCTCAACCGGGAGTGACATCCAGGCGGAAGCGGGATCTGATAAAGGCCTCGAAGGATTTCACCACCTCCAGGGTCACATGCAGACGCCCCTGTTCGACGCGGTTAAGGACAGCGGGGGCGATGTGGTTGGAGAGTTCTCCCCCCTTGGAGATCGCTTCCACCTGCCCCTGCAGTCGCAACTGACAGAGCAGGTTGAAACCGGCCTGCAAATCTTCCAGTCGCTCATGACTCAGCACGCCTTTATCCCGCAACAGCGACATTTTCTCCAATGTTCCACCCCCGACCAGACCGGCAGCAAGCCCCAGTGCTCTGATCCCTTCGGTGATCGCGAAGAGCCCGGCGTTCTTGAGATCAATCTCCCCGCGGTGAGCACCGCTCTTCTCAACCTTGAATCCTCCAAAAAAACCGAGAGGGGGATTGAATTTCCCCGCCTGCACCGCCAACTGCATTAAAAAGAGGGTCTCATGCTGCGCCCGTTCGGCGATATG
Organism: Geobacter sp.; assembly: GCA_009684515.1. Classification (GTDB taxonomy): domain Bacteria; phylum Desulfobacterota; class Desulfuromonadia; order Geobacterales; family Pseudopelobacteraceae; genus JACRCG01. The sequence continues at coordinate 328,166 of WKKS01000003.1, read as the reverse complement.
GGATTTGATGGTCTGCTCCAAGGCCGGATCACCGGCCAGGGTGCGGAGATCGCAGAACATACAAAAGTGGAGAATATTTTCGGCATCCGGTTCCGAGATCCATCCATCTACCACATTCATCCATTCCGTCAGACTGTGCCGCCAGAGGGTGTTCTTCGCCATGATGCCGCCGGGGCATTCGGGAACTCCGATCTCGACAAGTCCCTCGACCAGCGCCTCCGAGAAGGTTGCCAGCATCGCCACTTCGCCAGCAGAGAGGTCGTCGGCGTAAATCATGGCATTATCCTGATCGGTCTTGAGGGTCTGCTCGCCACGCCCCTCGCTCCCCATGACGACAAAGGCGAAACCTGCGGGTAGCTGCGGAAAACGTTCGCCGCGCAGCAGGTCGATCAATCGCTGCACAATCCGATCATTCAGATGTGAAATCAGGCGCATCAGTTCGTGGACCGGCACCCCGGCTTGATGCAGAGAGACGGTAAGGGCAGCGATGCCGCGATGAATCTGTTTGAGATCGGCGATGTTTCGGGCCGATTCCAACTGCCGGACCAGCAGTTGTGGTGAGTTGCTCTGCGCCCGGATCAGGTCGGACTCAGTCAGCATGCCGCAAAGCTTTCCATCGGCAGCGACGACGCCGAGGCGATGAATCCCGTGTCGGGCCATCAGGTAGACCGCTTCAAAGAGAAAGTCATCCTCCCGCACCACGATCAGCGGTTCACTCATGACCACTCCCGCCCGCAGGGTGCCGGGGTCGCAGCCGATCGCCACCACCTTGTTGCGCAGATCGCGGTCGGTGAAGATACCGACCGGCACTCTCTCCCGGCAGACAATGACGCTTGATATCCCCCGCTCGGCCATGACCGCCGCCTCTGCCTGAACCACGTCGTCAACTGAACAGAGGATCAGTTCCTTACGGCAGAAATCCCGCACCGGCCGGGCATAGACGTGATCTTCGATCATCATGGCTGACTCCTTTGTCGCAGCAGGTTAACGATGTTCTGCAAGGGCTATCGACACAGCGACTTCCCAGAGTGAAATTCTACCACCAAATTAACCGGCAGCACGAATAACCAATCTAAATTTCAACTTATCTACAACCTTAGACTGAGGTGGGTTAGGTTTTGATGTTACAAGGTACTATGCCCGTAAAAAATCGCGAAGAATACCCGATTTTTTATCATGAGCAATCAGCGAATTGAGGAGAAAGCCGGTGATGAAACCGGTCGGTATGCCCGCTATCAGAAGGACAGGAAGATAGTAGAAGATGGCGCTGCTCTGAAGCAGCAGACAGGCAGCCAGAAGTTGTCCCAGATTATGACCGACCGCGCCGGCCAGGCTGATGCCGATCATGCTGAAACAGCTGGTATGCTTCAGCAGCACGGCCATGACCACTGTGCTGAAAAGCGCACCGGTCAGGGCCAGCAGGAAACCGGGTGACAGAAACATGCCGCCTATCAGCGACCCCAGCACGACCCTCATCAACGACACTTTCAGGCCAGCACGGAAGCCATACAGGTAAAGCGTCAACAGGGTGATGATATTGGCCAGCCCCAACTTTGCCCCCGGTATCGGCAACGGTATTGACAGCATTCCTTCCACCACATGCAAGGCGGTCGCCATTGCCACCAGCAGGGCCAGAAAAACCAATCTGCGCGTTCCGGCTGCCTTCATCTCGTAACCGCGTCCACTGCCGCAGTTCCTTCGATGCGGATCAGTATTTCACCCGGAATACAGACGATGGTTTGACCGGGATGCCCGATCCACCCTTCCTTGACACAGATCTGACCTGAGCAGGGAGCTTCCAGCATCCGGATGCGGGCGCCGTCTGTCTCCACGGTTGAAGGTCCGCCGAGTCCCCGGATTACAAATGATGATTTGACTCCTTCTACAAGTTCTATTTTGCGGACAAGTTTCCCCTGAGCCGTGATCACGGCCTGAACCGATTCGGTTTTTGCCGGGAAAAATGATAAGCGGCCGTAGAGTACCGCCACTGAAAGGAGCGCGATCAGCAGAAGTCCGGCCAGCAGAAATTTATCGCCCCTGGTCATAGCGATACGATTCACCCGGCTTTACTTCGAGCCTGCTCAAAAGGGGGGGGGTATGACGAATGTGACCATCGGCGGAGACCAGAAAAAGCTCGACCCCGGCCATCGTCCGGGCCAGGTCTAGCGCATTGCCGGGTGACAGCACGAAAAAGACGGTCGAAAGAATGTCGGCCAACCCGGCATCCCGGGTGACCGCCGTGACACTCATACTGTTTGTGGCCGGATAGCCGGTCCGTGGATCGAGAATATGATGATAGCGTTTTCCGCCAGCTTCGAAATAGCGGTAATAATCGCCGGAGGTGACCGCCGATGAATTTTCCAGCGGAAGAACTGCCACAATACCATCCGATTTGCGGGGATCCTTGATGCCGATTCTCCACGGTTTGCCCTGTAGATTGCTGCCCAGCACCCTGATGTTGCCGCCTGCATCAATCATGGCTTTTTGAATACCATGCTTTTTGATAACCTGCAGCGCCTTTTCCGTAGCATAACCTTTTGCCATCGCCCCCAGATCCAGCTTCATGCCGGTTTTCCGCAGGAAAGCGGTCTGTTCTGTTTCATTGACCTCCAGGTTCCCACTGTCCACCAGCTTCAGGGCTTCGCGTAATTTGTCAGCGGGTGGCACGTGCGGGTTCTTGCCGCCAAATCCCCACAGTTCCATGACCGGACCGATGGTTACATCGAAAGCGCCGTCGCTCAGCCGATTATATTTTTTTGCCAGCAGCAGCATTTCAATCGTATCACGATCTACCCGGACCGGCTGTTTCCCGGCCTGTTGATTGATTCGGCAGACGTCACTGCTGTTGTAGGCGGCTGTGCCGGGCTGCGGAAAACCGTCGGCCAGATCGGCGATGCGGTGCATCTCGGTATAAGCTTCCGTGACAGCCTGCTTGAGTTGAGTTTCGTCCTTGCCATGAACCGTGATAGTGACAAGGGTATCCATCAGGAATTGATTACTCTTGTATTCGTAAGAACGTCGCAAGTACTGAAGTGTTGCGAGCCCGCCGATCAGCAGGATTGCAACAAACAGAAGGGCATTTTTTCTGTTCATAACGGAGGACAGACACCGCACCGGGTACATCCGGGAACCGGGGTTTCACCGACTTCAAGGATTACCTCTTCGGATAGCGGCATGATTTTATCAATCGATTTGGTTGGACACTTGACGGCGCAGATGCCGCAATTGGTGCACTTTTCATAATCAATCAGGGCGACCGTACCGTCTCCCGTGGCCACGACATGAACCGCATCTTCAGGACAGTTCTTTTCACAGATCTTGCACTTTATGCAGGCGGTGGCACAGTTGGCTTTGGCATCCTTCCCTTTTTCCGTATTGACGCAGCGGACATGAACCAGGCGGGAAACACCGACCAGTTTATATAGCTGCAGCGGGCACTCCACGACACATTTGTTGCAAGCGGTGCAGCGGTAATAGTCCACCACCGGCAGGCCGTTTACCCCCATCTGAATCGCCCCGAACTGACAGACCCGAGAACATGACCCCTGCATGACACAGCCGAATTTGCAGGCTTTCGGCCCTTTGAAATTTGCCAGGGCCACATGACAATCACTGAGACCTTCATAGCGGTACAGCATTTTGGTATGGACATTGTCGCCCTGGCAGAGCAGTTGCGCCACCTGTCGTTCTTCATAGGCAGAAACTTCCGTACCCATGATGGCGGCGATCTTTTCATAGAGTGATGCACCACCGGGAGAACAGGCGCTCGGCTTGACGGTACCCATCGTGATGGCTTCAGCAAACGCGGCACAGCCCGGCATACCGCAGGCACCGCAGTTGGCACCCGGCATGACCCTGATCAACTCTTCCACCCGAGGGTCAACTTCCACGGCAAATCTTTTAGCGGCGAAACCAAGAACGATTCCGAAGATCGCCCCCAGGCACGCCAGAGTAACTACAGCAACCAGCATTGTACTACCTCCATAAAATCAAATCCCCCTCAATCCCCCTTTAAAAACGGGGAGGTTTTAAATTCCCCCCCTTTATAAAAGGGGGGCAGGGGGGATTTGCTGTCGAGTCGCAATCAAATCAGCCCTGAAAAACCGAGGAACGCCATTGACATCAACGCCGCTACCACCAAAGCAATCGGTGTCCCCCGCATGCTTTCCGGAATATCGGCATCTTCCAGGCGTTCCCGGATTCCGGACATGAGCACCAGCGCCAGGGTAAAACCGGCGGCGTGGCTGAGGCTGTGCACCATGACCTTGCCGAAAGTATATTCTTTCTTGATATTGATGATCGCAACCCCCAGAACCGCACAGTTGGTTGTGATCAACGGCAGATAGATACCGAGCGCCTTGTAGAGCGGCGGGCTGTATTTTCTCATGGCCATCTCGACAAACTGCACCAGGGCGGCGATGATCAGGATGAACGCTATGGTCTGCAGATAGCCGATCTTGAATGGATTGAGGATGTAAGTCTGCACGGTCCAGGTTAGTGCGCCGGCCAGCACCAGCACGAAGGAAACCGCGCCACCCATTCCCAGTGATGCACTCAGTTTTTTTGAGACCCCCAGAAAGGGACAGATCCCCAGAAACTGGGAAAGCACGATATTGTTGATCAGTACAGCGCTGATTATGATGATGAAATATTCCTGCATCGTTTGGTTCCCCCCTTTCTTAGGCTGCTTTTTTCTGGAGCTTGTTCATCAGGCCGAGCAGGCAGCCAAGCGTGATGAAGCCGCCGGGGGGCAGGATCATCAGGATGGCCGGCGCACTTTCGGGCAGAACCTGAATTCCCAGGAACGTCCCGGCACCTAGCACCTCCCTGAAGGAACTCACCAGCACCAAAGCCAGGGTAAAACCGATCCCCATGCCGACGGCATCAATAATCGCCGGAATAATCGGATTTTTGTTGGCGAAGGCCTCCGCCCGTCCCAGGATGATGCAGTTGACCACGATCAGCGGGATGAAGATCCCCAGGGAGTCATAGAGTGCCGGGGTAAAGGCATGCATCAGCTGATCGGTCATGGTGACAAACGAGGCGATGATGACCACATAAACCGGTATCCTGACGTTTTCCGGAATAATCTTGCGCATGGCGGAAATAGCCATATTGGATGCGATCAAAACCCCGGTAAAGGCGGCCCCCATGCCGAGTCCGTTTTCTACGGATGTGGTAATGGCCAGGGCCGGGCAGCACCCCAGCATCAGGCGCAGCAGCGGATTTTCTTTGATTATCCCTTTGCTAAATTCGCTCATCAAACTCATCGCTCAAACCTCCACGGCATGCTTATCATGGTAGCTTCCCCTTGCCAAAGTTAGCGGTAAAATGCTCTCTGGCTGCGTTGACACCTTTGGTGACCGCCTTTGACGTTATGGTGGAGGCGGTTATGGCCTGAATCTGGTTCTCTCTGGTCGGCGCTGTTTTGGATACTTCCAGAGGAACTGCGCTGTTCTTGTCTTTGTAGCGGTCCTGAAAAGCGCTCTCCTTGGCCTTGGCGCCCAGACCGGGCGTTTCCCGCTGACTCAGGACCTTGATGGCGGTGAGCTTGGTAGTGGCGATATCAAAGCCGACCAGGGTGCTGATCGGACCACTGTAACCCTTCGTCTCAACGGCATAGAGAACGCCAACGGGAGCACCGCTGCGGTAGGCGATATTCACCTCTTTCAGCGACGGGTCATAGGGGGCTTTCAGCCAGGCTGCCGACTCGTTCTCAACCTTGTCTGCCTGCGGATAGACCTCTTTGAAGCTGTCGATCTTTTTCTGGAGGATCTGCTTTTCAATCAGCGGACCGGTCAGGTCGTTGACATAGCTGAGACCGGCACCGGAGATACCTGCTACCAACAGGAGGAATAATGACAGTTTGAAGATTTCACGCATGGCTTTTCACCCTCCCGAAAACCCGCGCCCTGGTGTAGCGGTCGATCAGCGGCGTGACAAGATTCATCAGCAGGATCGAATAGGCCACCCCTTCCGGGTAGCCACCCTTGAGGCGGATCAGCACCACCAGGGATCCACAACCGACTCCGAAAATAATTCTCCCCAGTTTTGTCACCGGAGTTGTCACCCAGTCGGTAGCCATGAAAAATGCTCCCAGCAGCAGGCCGCCGGCAAAGAGGTGAAAGAACGGATACCAGAACCCGGCTCCTTTGACCCATCCGGCGATAGACATCAGGATGAAAACAGTTCCGAGAAAACTCCCCGGGATGCGCCAGTCGATATGCCCGCGGTAGAGCAGGTACGCCCCCCCCAGCAGGATAGCCAGGGCGCTGGTTTCAGCAATACTGCCGCTGACATTCCCCAGAAAAAGTTCACTCAGGGAGGGGAGCGCCTGACCGGTCGCCTCTTTCATAATACTGAGCGGTGTCGCGGTGGTGACGCCATCCAGCGGCCTGCTCCAACTGGTCATGGCGACCGGAAAGGAGGCCAGCAGAAAGGCTCTGCCGATCAGAGCCGGGTTGAAGATATTCTGGCCAAGTCCGCCAAAGAGATGTTTCGCAATTACGATCGAGAAAACCGAGCCGAGCACCGCCATCCAGACCGGCAGATGAGGCGGGATACAGAAGGCCAGCAGCAGGCCGGTGATGATGGCGCTGGCTTCGCCGGTCTGCGGCTTTTTCATGACCCTCAGGCAGATAATTTCGGCTGCGTAGGCGCTGGCCACACAGGCTGCAATCACAGCCAGCGCCGGCAGGCGAAAGAAATAGAGCCCGGCCAGCAGCGCCGGGACAAGGGCTATCAGCACATCGCGCATGGCATTCGGTACACTGTCCGGGCTATGCACATGCGGTGAAGAGGTGACAACGAGAAGATCATTGCTGGTGGTCATTGTTTATGCTTCCTCCATTATTAACCCTGCGGCCTGGCTTTGGCGGCCAGTATGGCCTGTTTTGCCCTGCGGATATGCTGAATCAGCGGTATCTGCGCCGGGCAGACGTAAACACAGGAACTGCATTCAATGCAGCTCATCGCATCCATCCGTTCGGCGTCTTCCCAGGCCTTGCGCTTTGCCAGCCTGACCAGCGAGGTCGGTTCAAGATAAGCGGGGCAGACGTCAATACATTTGGCGCAGCGGACACAGGCGAACTCTTTGCTGTGCCGGTTCTCTTCTTTGGTGAAAATGATGATTCCGGACGTCCCCTTGACTACCGGAAGATTGTCGGTAAAGACGGTCTTGCCCATCATCGGCCCGCCGGCGATAATCTTTTCGACTTCGCCGACATAACCGCCGCTCTGCTTGATCAATTCACTGAAAAGGGTGCCGATTCTGACACGGTAGTTGGCGGGATTGCGAATGCCGGGACCGCTCACGGTCACGTTGCGCCCTATAAACGGTATCCCCAGTTCAACCGCACGGGCCAGGGCAGAAGCGGTGCCGACGTTATTGACAATAACCCCCACTGCCAGCGGCAGACCACCGACCGGCACCTCTCTGCCGGTACAGGCATAAATCAGCTGTTTTTCCGAGCCTTGCGGGTATTTTTCCTTAAGCACGACAATGGTAATATTCTTTGCCTCAGCGGCAGCCTTCTCCATGACCGCCACGGCATCCATCTTGTTCTCTTCAACGGCTATGATACCGCGCTCACAGCCGACGGCGCGCATGATGTAGCCGAGTCCGGCTACGATCTTATCCGACCGCTCCAGCATCAGGCGATGATCGGTGGTCAGATACGGCTCACACTCCACGCCGTTAAGAATCACCGTATCAACGATCTTCCCTTCCACCGGGGCGTACTTGACATGGGACGGGAAGGTCGCTCCCCCTTTGCCGACGATGCCGGCCTCCAGGATGATAGCCCGCAGCTCATCGGGGGTCAGGCTGGCCGGGTCTCTGTGCGGTATAACGGATTCGGCCCACTCCTCTTTGCGGTCATTTTCAATAATTATACAGGGGACAAAGCTGCCGCCGGGGTGCTCCATCAGCTCGATGGCGACGACCGTTCCGCTGACGCTGGCATGAATCGGCGCTGAAACAAACCCTTTGCTCGCACCGATTTTCTGACCTTTCTTGACCTGATCGCCAACGACGACCAGCGGCACGCAAGGCGCGCCGATATGCTGGGAAAGGGGAATGTAGACCCGGTCCGGAATATGCGCCACAACAGTTTCCAGACCGCTGGTCAACTCCTTGTGTCCGTCCAGGTGGATGCCCCCCCTGAAGGTTGCTTTTTTCATATGGTTTGTTCTCCTGATAATATTTAAAACGGTCTGAATTCAATCTGCATCAGCACAATCAAAACAACCAGCATTGCACCGCCACAAGCAATATCTGCTCCAGAAAATTTCAACGGCCTGATCCGCGTCCTTCCGCTTCCCCCCCGGTAGCATCTGGCCTCCATGGCTGTGGCCAGGGCGTCACCTCTTTTTGTGACAGCGACAAACAGAGGTACAATCAGCGGCAGATGGTGTGTGGCCCTTTGCCACAGAGTGCCGGTGTTGAATGTAGCTAAACGCGACGATTGGGCTTTGATCAGTTTTTCGGCCTCTTCCACTATCACCGGCATGAATCTCAGTGCGATTGCCATCATCATGGCGATCTCGTGCACCGGAACACCGATCCGGCTGAGCGGTTTCATCAGCTTTTCCAGTCCGTCGGTCATGGCCAGCGGCGAAGTGCTGAAAGTCAGCAGGGATGCGCCGCTGACCAGCAGGATCAGCCTCAGGATCATCTTGATCGAGATTGAAAGCCCTTCACGTGAGACATGCCGCAGGATTCCGGTTTCGGCAAGCGGGAACCCGGGCATGAAAAAAGCGTTTATGAGGAGTGTGAAAAGAGCCAGCCATAGAATCGGTTTGAGTCCCCGCATGGAATTCCAGAAAGGTTTTCCAGACAGCTTTGCGAGCGCAAAGGTCAGCAGCAGAAGAGTCAGCAGCGCCGGGTAGCTTCCGCAGAGAAAGAGCGCCGTCATAAACAGAATAGCCAGGATTATTTTGGTCCTGGGGTCCAGTCGATGGACGAGCGAGGTCCCATGGCTGTAGCGGCTCATATCGAGGGCTTTCAGCATGAAGGGTTCACTCCCGTTTTCATTTTCCAAACCCTTTTTAATTCGTTCCGGGCTTCCTCTACCGTCAGCAGGCAGTCATTTAGCTCCGGTATTTCCTTTTTCAGTCTGTTCATTAAGATGGTGATCGGAGGCACGCTCATTCCAGCATTCTCAAGAGCTTCCAGGTCATTAAGAACATCCCTGGTTTTGCCTTCCATGGCGACGGCGCCTTGCTTCAGAATCACCACCCTCTCAGCCAGCCTGACAATGTCATCCAGGCTGTGCGATACTAGCAGGATCGTCATGCCGGATTGCTTGTGCAGTTTGCCGATGAAATCCAGAATATCGCGGCGCCCCTGCGGGTCCAGGCCAGCGGCCGGTTCATCCAGAACCAGAATCTGCGGGCGCATAACAAGGATCCCGGCGATGGCCACCCTTCTTTTCTGGCCGCCGGACAGTCTGAAGGGGGATTTGTGAAGAAGATCATCTTCCAACCCCACAACACGCAAAGCCTCCCGCACCCGTATTTCGATTTCAGAGCCACTCAATCCGAGGTTTGATAACCCGAAGGCGATATCCTTGCAGACGGTTTCTCCGAATAACTGCTGCTCCGGGCATTGGAATACGATGCCGACCTGTTTTCTCAGTACGGACAGGTTGCCTGTGGTGACGTTGATCCCGTTAACTAAAATTCTGCCGGAAGTCGGTTTCAGCAGGCCGTTCAGATGCTGAACCAAAGTACTTTTTCCCGACCCGGTCTGCCCCGCAATCCCGATGCAGGCGCCGGTCTTTATCTCAAGCGTGATGTTACGGAGGGCGATTTTCTCGGAAGGAGTTCCGGGTTGGTAAATATGTGACAGCTCTTCAATGCTGATGGACATGCTGATCTCTAACGGGGTTCATGCAATTTATCAGCGCCGCCTGCGCCTCGTCCATATTCGGGGTGCAAGTAAGGAGATTGAAACCATCCTGTTTCAGCAGCTCGAACAGTTCCGCGATCTGCGGCAGTTCAAGGCCTGCTTCTTTTATTACGACGCTGTTGGAAAAAACCTCAGCCGGTTTTCCATCCTGCACAATCTTTCCGGCATCAAGCAGTATGACCCTATCCGCAAGCCAGGCTTCTTCCATGTCGTGGGTGATATGCAAAACCGTTATTCCCTTATCCCGGTTGAGCCCGCGCACCAGATTCATTACCTCTTTTCTGGCGGCCGGATCGAGCAGGGCGGTCGCTTCATCCAGAATGATGCACTCCGGCTGCATGGCGAGAATGCCGGCCAGTGATACCTTCTGTTTCTCTCCGCCGGACAGGAGATGGGGGGGCGTCCGGGAATGCTGAAGCATACCTGCAGATTGGAGCGCTTTCTGAACCCTGCTGAGGATTTCTTCCGGAGCCAGCCCCAGGTTTTCCGGACCAAAGGCGACATCCTCCTCAACCGTTGTCCCGATAATCTGGCTGTCAGGATCCTGAAAAATCATCCCGACCGTACTCCTGATGTCCCAGATTCGTGACTCGTCTACTGTGTCAATCCCATCGATGCGGACACTCCCGCCGGTGGGCAGGAGCAGCGCGTTTAGCATTCTGGCAAAGGTTGTTTTGCCCGAACCGTTTCTGCCCAGTACGGCCACAAATTCACCTTTCGCAACAGTCACGCTGATACCGTCCAGAGCCTTCAAGCCGCCGGACATGTGCTGATTTGCGTTATGTGAGAACTCAACTGCAACTGTCTCAATCATATTTGTTAAAGCTACAGTCATGCAGAACCCGTATTCAGAAAAAGTTCATAAGATAAATGCGAACAAAATTGCTCGTTGGCGTTGTCTTTCCAACATATATGCCAACTGGGGGACTTGCTTTGTTTTCTGATAATGGTTGGTGATTCATTATTACTAAAATTAAATGATCTACACGGTTTGCCGGGCGGGTAATATCTGGAGAAAGCTCGACTGTTAAATGCTTTTTTATAACATATATATCCTGATTTTATATACAGTTAGATGGTAAATTACAAGGCAAAAATAAACCGCACAAAACAGCGGTATATATTTAGTGAAAATAAACTCAAATAAATACTCAAATTCTTTTTAGCTTCGTCTTCCGCCAGATGGTTCCAGGCAACAAGTGTTGCTGAGGTTTTGGGACGACACACTGTTTTGAAAACTGGTAATACCAATTACTGTTTTTGCGTGTGGCTGTCAATTTGTTTTAAATGATATCTGCAAATGCCCGTTGACAAACAGATAATTACAGTTTACTTTTGAACAGTATTTGGTTTTACAACTTAATTATCTGCGAATCAATCAATACATTTTACAGCTTGTTTAAGCATCCTGATGCAGCTGAATCAAACATCTTTCCATACCAGACGTATCTATGTACAACCGGACACAAAGATTTTGAGTGAATATAAAGGAGACCCACTCTCATGTACGATCAATTCAAAACCAGGGCCGAGGGCGTCAGCGCTGAAGTACATCGTTTTGACACAAAAAACGTAGCGTTGGACTTTATTCACCGATTTTTAAAAGAAGAGGGGATAGCGGACTCCGAAAACGCTTATGCACTATGGGCGGATTGTCCGTTTCTGGAGGGAATCGACCGCAAAGCATTGCAAAATGAAACTGCGGGATTAAAGTTCGAGGTGTCGCGCGAACTGGCAGATAAGGCCAGGTTCGGCATCAGCCAGATGCAGTGGGCGCTGGCTGACACCGGCACGCTGGCGCAGGATTCCAGTGCTATTGAGCAGCGCCTGGTGTCCTCGCTTCCAACGATTCATATCGCCCTGGTGCCCACCTCCGGCCTTTTGCCGGATATGCCGACACTGCTGACCAAGACCAATCCTAATGATTGTGGCTACCTTGCCATGATTACCGGGCCGAGTCGGACAGCCGACATAGAGCGGGTGCTGACGATTGGTGTACATGGACCGGATCGGCTGATTATCGTATTTGTAGACGAGTTGGGAGGGGCAAGCTGATGTCCAATGAATTCAAAGAGTCCATTCACAAAGCAGTCAACAACGCCAATCTGACCGGCGCACTCGGCAAGTTTTCTGAAGCTTACAAGGTCAACCGCGCCAAAGCTTATGAAGGCATCGATTTCGAAGAACTGCGCGGCAGGATCGCCGAACTGAAGTCCTACGCCGCGTCGCATCTGGACGAACTTTCGGAATTGTTTGCCCGGAATGCCACTGAACGCGGGGCCAAGGTGTTCAGGACCAGCGATCCGGCCAAAGTCCGGGAGTACATCCTCAAGGTCGCCCAGGACAATAACGTCAAAACGGTTGTCAAATCTAAGTCGATGGCAACAGAGGAGATCCACCTCAATCAATACCTGGAAAAGGCCGGAATCATCGTCGGGGAGACCGATCTGGGTGAATGGATCATTCAACTTGCAGGTCAGACCCCTTCGCACATGGTTATGCCGGCCATCCATATGACCAAGGAGGAGGTCTCCGATCTGTTCAGCAAGGAGATTGACGAGCGCCTGACCTCCGATATTCCCAGGCTGGTCAAGGTTGCCCGCGACCGCTTGCGCCCATCATTTCTGCAGGCCGACATGGGTATCTCCGGCGGCAACATCGCTGTGGCCGAGACCGGCAGCATCGTCCTGATGACCAATGAAGGCAATGCCCGGCTGGTTACATCGCTCCCCAAGATCCACATTGCGCTGGTCGGAATCGAAAAGCTGATCGAAAAGTATGCCGATGTTGCCACGATCCTGAAGGCGCTCCCCCGCAGCGCCACGGCCCAGCTGCTGACCAGCTATGTTTCGATCATCACCGGCCCGACCCCCAATCCGGACGGCTCGATGAAGGATCTGCACATTATCCTGATGGACAACCGGCGTAGTGAAATGGCGGCTGATCCCAAATTCAAGCAGGCCCTGCAATGCATCCGCTGTGCATCCTGCCTGAATGTCTGTCCGGTTTTCCGTCTGGTCGGCGGACATGTTTTCGGGCAGGTCTATACCGGAGGCATCGGCACAATTCTGACCGCCTGGTTTGATGAACTGAAGAAATCGGAAGATATTCAGGGTCTCTGCATCCAGTGCGGCGCCTGCAAGGATGTCTGCCCGGGGAAGATTGATATCCCAGATCTGATCATGGAGATCAGGCGACGACTGGTGAAGGAGCAGGGACTGCCGCTGTTGCAGAAGACAATTTACAGCGTGGTCAACAACCGTCATCTTTTCCACGGAATATTGCGGGCCGCCTCCATTGCCGGCAAGCCGTTCACTTCCGGCAAATTTGTCCGGCACCTGCCCATGTTCCTGGCGGACCTGACCGATGGTCGCAGTCTGCCGGCCATTGCCAGCGAACCGTTCCGTGACCGCTTCAAAAAGATCAAGCAGCCGAAGCTGATGGAGAAGGCGGCCTTCTACGCCGGCTGCCTGATTGATTTTGCCTATCCGGAAATGGGGGAAGCGCTGGTCAAGGTTCTGAACAAGGCCGGTATAGAGGTTGTTTTCCCGCAGGATCAGACCTGCTGCGGCGCCCCGGCCCGCTACAACGGCGCTTACGAAGTTGCCGCCGGAAACGCCATAGACAATATCAAGGCATTGCTGGCCGAAGAGGTCAAGTACGTCATCTCGGCCTGTCCGACCTGCACGGTGGCGCTGGATCATGAGTTCATCAGCACCTTCGAAAGCCTGGAGCAGACCGAATGGATTCCAAAGGCTAAAGAGCTGGCCGCAAAAACGGTTGACTTTTCGACCCTGGTCAAAAAACTGGTCGATGAAGGGCGTCTGTCCCTGAAAGACGGCCAGAAGCTGGGGAAAATTACCTACCACGATTCCTGCCACCTGAAGCGGACGCTGAAGGTATCCGAACAGCCGCGAGAGTTGCTGGGCAAGGCCGGATATGAAGTGACCGAGATGTTCGAGTGCGACATGTGCTGCGGCATGGGCGGTTCCTACTCGATGAAGCTGCCCGAAATATCCGGTCCGATCCTGAAGCGTAAGCTGCACAACATCAGGGAAACCGGCGCACCGCTGGTGGCGATGGACTGTCCTGGATGCGTCATGCAGATCAGAGGCGGCCTAGATCAGGACGGCGCGGATATCAAAGTGCGGCATACGGTGGAGTTGCTGGCGGAGCAGTTGAAGGATTAATACCAAATCGCAATCAAACGATTACGTAGTTGGCTTCGCCGGTGGCTCCTCAACGTACTGATAGTACGCCTCGGTCGCCAATCTCCTCGCCGCCTAGTACTCATTTTGATTGCAGCCTGGTATAAAAGGGCAGGGCAGGGGAGTTTGAGAGAGAAGGGCCGAGTTTGTTAGATCCGGCCCTTTTTTTGTGTTTGGTGGATAAGTGAATGACACCTGGCTGCGTCACATTGATACACACTGAGTTGCTTTGATACAATTTGGGCAGTGTTAAGTATACCTGGATACCGCCCTGATCAGTTAGTGTATGGGACAGGAATCATCGGTTCAGATCCATTCATAATGAGGTCTTGGAAAACAAAGTACTAGATGACATCCATACTGTGTAAAATTAACAACGTCAACTAAGGGAATTCATAATATCGGTTTCTAATTATCAGTTACTATGCTAAATAAAAATGCCATAAACACAGGCGTATACCGGAGTATTGTTGAAAACGCGGGTAAATTTGAAGCCGGGGCAAAAAGGGACAAAGAGATTAGTGGAGCAGCAGAGAGTTCCGGGGAGTTCCGAGGACGGGATACATAATTAGTTAAATATACTGTCCCCGTAATTCGTAATTCTCAAATAACGAGAAAGAAGAGCAGGACGGCCGTCGGGTCTGGCCTGTAAGAATGAAAGATACAGAAAGAGAAGTTTCAACAAGGAAGTAGGACCGGACCGAAAAGCCGCTCGGTCAACTGTGAATCGTTATTGAACGAACTATCAAAAGGATAATTATGGCAGACTTTCAGACTTTACTTTTTTCTGATACGAAACTTCTAGCTGCTGCAATAGTTTCTGCCGCTGTCTCAGCATCAATATCACTTGGATCTAAATTTTTTGAAGTCCGCGATAAGCTTGCCGTTGAATATAAGCATGAACAACGAAAAAAACTGAAGGAATTGACTGGAAGATATTATGGAAGGACATTGCACTCAGCAGTGAATCTGAATAACCGATTATGGAACCTTTACCAAAATCACGACAAAGGTTGGCTGGAGGCGGGGGGAAGGTTTGACACAAACTGTGGTTATTATTTGTTGTCTTTTGTTCACCGAATGTTAAGCCTTTTTTCCCTTATAAGACAATTTGAAGCCGAAGCAGTGTACCTTGACGCACGCATTGCACAAAAAGACGACTTTATTTTCATGAATTACCTTGAAACATTGTATTGGGCAATGACGGATGTTGCACTATATGACGGAGTCAAATATGACTCCACTTTACAGAGAGACCATTTCTTTTCTGATCGATTACGAGCCTATTGTGATTTGTGCATTAGCCCTACTGGATTTATTTCCCATGATGCACTTGCTGAAAAAATACGAGTTGATCGTTCACTTGATGGAATACTTCAATTTTTCGATGGGTTAACAAAAAACGAATCACGTTTAAGGTGGGACAGGATTGTAATCCTTCATTTGATCCTAATGTGTTTTATTAATCGTTTTGGTTATAAGACGCAGTATTCCACTGTAAATCAGATGCAAGAAGTTGCCTCTCAATTAAACAATCGCCAAATGTTATCGAACTTACAGTCATGGCTACCACGTCTAGGCTTGGCAAGTGATAAAGAAGTTAAGAAACTGATGTACTTATAAAAACATTCAACTAGGCGGCAGGTGGTCGGAATGCCAAGGGGTGGCAAGTTGGGGTCGGACCCCAAGCAAACCATCCCTGATCCCAACACATGGAAAGGATGAGCCGATGTCTGAAATTGATTGGGATTTAGTCTCAAAAATTGCAGCCCCGTTAAAAGACTATGTTACATCATTTGGTATTTTAATCGGCGGAGTGTGGGCACTCTTTCGTTTCAGAATCTGGAGAGAGAAGGAAACCGCGTTGTCGATCGATCTGGCCTACGATACTGTGAAATATAAACATGACGACATGCTTACATTCATTGATGTTCATCTGCATAATAAAGGCAAAGTACAACTTAGGGCACGAGCGGTTGAACCTGCTTACGACATTGATTGCGCCGATGTATCTTGTGCGGAACACCGCTACGAGTATGGTCTTGGACTCAAGATTCGCAGGGTACCCGGCAATTTGAAGGCCGTTGATTTCAAAGCGGACTGGTTTGGGAATTCCGGGTGGAGAGAAGCGGAGCAGGAGGTGAACCTGCTCCAAGGTTATGTTAAGTGTGTTGACCGGAAACTACAGACTGACTTCTGGATGGAGCCGGGAGAAAGTTACTCACTCGCAGCATCACTTGTTTTGATCGAAGGAACATACATTGCGCTGGTAACGTTTATCGGCGCGTCTGGTAAAATAGATGAGTTCTGGCAGCGTTTTTTCCTGATTCAGGTTCCGCGCCCTCACGGTTCTAAAATTCACGTCACTTGTCCCAAATCGGATTGAGTTAATCTGAACTTTTAGTGATAAGCGACCACAAGCAAAGGCGCTTTGGCATTCGTTTCGTTTATTTCTATCAATCCCGGATACACAAAACCATCATCTTCCAATATGCGGATCTGGAAGTTTGACAGCCCCCTGATCTGTGCTTCTACCATCAAACCAGTTACATCTATCCTTACGTGACGGAGAACGTCGGCAGTTGATATCGGAGGTATTATTGTCGTATATGCCAGTGGAGGCAGGTTGACGCGATCGTAATCCGATGGTATCACCGGAGGGTTATAGGAGACAAGTTCGATGCGAATGGGAATTGAACTGGCCGACGGGTGTAATGTAATGCTGTCGATGAAGATGTCAAGGGTCGCTGAATCAATGAAAGCATTTCCCGGAACGGCGCCAACCAATGGAAACAGCAGGAAGGCGCGGTATTCTGATGATGAGAAAGGGTCTATTCCGGCCAATACGCTGGCGGTGTTGGGTGGTGATACCGTTGTGCCGTTTAAAACGTCAGCGTCATACGCCGCGCTGCTGGCTATTGAAGCCACAACCACAGGTGGCGTGTTGCTGCCGCATCCTGACGCCAACAGCATGAGAGAAATCAGAAATGACGCAAAGTATCTTTTTTTCATGGCAACCTCCAGATTGGTTCAATATCCTCGATCATCCGCTTGCCGGAACCTGTGACATAATACCAGTGCATCAACCATTTGTTAAGCGTTCTTTACTATTGCATTGCATCCTGACCGAGTTAATCCATCTGACCGGCAGAGAAGTTGAAGTTCAATGAATTATATTCCCGATTGAGAGCGACCGTTTTTGGCAGTTGCCTGGAGGTCGGACCCCACATCTGGATCGGCCCGGGAGAGTTTGAGAGGTCATTCTCCGCCCAGAGATTTCTCCTGAATTCAAAGTAGACAAATGCCGGAGAATCAAGTTTGACCAATGCTTTTTCAATAACCTGTGCCGGTTTTCCTTTTCGTATTTCAATATCCAGAAGGCTGGCAATCGGTATTCCCAGCGGCCTGGCACCCTTGTCCAGATCAGTCAGGCTGGCCATATATCCGGTATGACCATCCAAAATCAGTGAGCCTGCAGTTGCACCCAGATTATAGGTATAGGCCGAATCAAAGACGGTTGAAGCGCCGCATCTTGCTTCATATCCAAAAAAATGGTTTAACGTCTCGAATCTGATACTGGCGTCCAACTCGCAGATTCTCGCTTTTACTGCACCGCTTAACATTGTCTCGGTTTCAATCTTTGAAACCGGCAAATTTCCATGTTCGTCACGGTCTGCCATGAGCTTGAATTTTATTGATTCAGGCAATGATTCCAGCAGTTCTCCATGGGTCTGAGTCAACTTGGAATAAATGAACTGCAGTTGTCCTCTGATGTCTTTATGAATCAGCTCATCTTTAAATTGTGCCATCTTATCGTTCAAATCATCAATCATGGTTGTGAAACCGGGAATAAACTCAATCAAACCTTCCGGCACCAGGACGACGCCATAGTTAATACCTTTTTTGGCGCGCATTATGACCGTCTCGGCGATTGAATCCACAATTTCAGGCAGGGTTATATCTCGTCTGCGGACTTCTTCGGATATCAGGGCAATAGTAGGGTGTGTCTGCAATGCCACTTCCAGGGTCACATGCGAGGCAGAACGGCCCATCAGACGGATGAAATGCCAATATTTCAGGGAAGATGAGCTGTCGCGCAGGATGTTGCCGACCTGTTCGGAGTAGATCTTGGTGGCTGTATCAAAGCCAAATGAAATCGGCAGTTCGTCTCCCAACTGTAAATCACCGTCAATTGTTTTCGGAACACCGATAACCTGAACACCGCTGCCATCCTCTTTTACATCTGAAAAAAGTTTCTCGGCCAGGAATGCGGCGTTGGTATTGGAATCATCACCTCCGATGACGACGATCGCATCGATATTATGTTCCCGGCAGACGTACTTAACTTTCTCAATGTCCTCCGGCTTCTCGATTTTGGTTCTGTCAGTTCCCATCAGGTTGAAACCGCCGGTGTTCATGACATGACATACGTGATCATCGGTGATTTCAAAGAAATTTCCTTTCAGCAATCCTTTCGGACCGGCCTTGATGCCAAGCAAGGTATTGTCTGGCCCCAATATCTGTTTGAGACCTGTCACCACATTGTGACCACCAGCTGCCGGACCGCCGGAAAACATTACAGCGACTTTTTTACCGGTTGCGCGTCTGCTCAAGGTGTCACCAGCCGCCAAAATCCTGTTTTCTGACGCTGCAATAGAATTGGGGAAGGAGTCGGCTATCTCACGGTTTGGTTCAAGAACTTTTGTTCCTGGTGCGAATTTAATGGGTGCCAATCTTCCGGATTTTACAAAAGCATCACATACAGGCAATTCCATCATCCTGATAGCTTTCTCAAAGGGGGAATGACCCGTCTCCATCACCTTCAAGGATTCAGCCAACACAGAGTTTGTTACTTTTTCAACATTCATGCTGCCGGTCAGTTTGTTCATTTTGATAGCCTTTATTTGAGTATTAAGAATGTATTTAACAATATCAAGGGGTCATACAATTGTGGTGCTTTAGTCTGACAGCAAGTACGCTTGGTTGTACTGGCAACATACAGCTTTAGGCAGTGGACAGCAAGCTTTGAACAATTATCAAGTATTCGATTGCAGTCATGCGCCTGACTTTGCTGATTGGGATTTGGATGGACTGACTGGATCGGCGTTGTTAGCGGAGTATTTGTTCTGGTGGAAAAGGCTCGGATTTGAAGAATCCGGCCATTAGGTATGTCATTGCCTGGTTGTGATAAGACCACTAATTTGAAACGGGTTACAATATGTGAGTTGTCATGATACTGACTGCAACAATTTGACACACATTGCCTGCGGTTTGTTTATATAAGTCTTGTCAATTACCTACGCAAATATAGTTAAAGTATCCAGCATTTCCGAAAATAGTAAATGAACTGCCGCTTAAGTTTTGTACACTGACCGGCAATGGAAAAGAGCCTTGCATTGTTGAAGTGCAGGTATAACTTGACGCATTGCTGAAGACAGCTGTTCCGGATAAGGAAACTGTTACATTAGCACTGGAAATCAAAGCAACTCCTGTGACCATATGCGGTGCTGTCTGTGCTGTGCCGGAGCTGCTGTAGACCGGCATGGTTCCGGTACCAGTCGCGTTGATATTTCCGCTCGCCTGAACATTTCCCTGAACAGTAAGAGCCTGGGTCGGAAATGGAGTGCCGATGCCGACATTAGATGCGAAGTAGTTATATTGCGCAGATGCATCTCCCTGATAGAACCCGTATCTGCCGTTGCATAGGGATGTCTGCTGATTTGGGACACTGATTCCGAATCCAACACTACATTCCGAACCGCCTGATGGTTGACCGTTCAGGCTGTATCCGACCACTGTGTGTGCCACATTGGCGCCGACTTTGTTGCCCATGTAAGTTTCTATTCCGACCAGATAATTGGCATAACCGTCTGACACATCAAAGGTCGGTGAAATACTGAGCCCTCTAAGATAGGCCTGAGCATAGCTGCCGTTTGATTTGGCTGTGCCATCAATTTGAAGAAGATTTGAAGTATAAGTCGCGGCTGTATACGCCCCGGAGATGTCAAAATATGCTTCCGGTTTCGCTGCAGCGCCAAAGCCGAGTCTCCCGCCAGAGGGGAGGAGGTTGCCGCTCACATTCAGGTCTCCGCTTACCTGGACATTTCCCTGGACAGTCAGAGCCTGGTTAGGAAAGGGGGTGCCGATGCCGACGTTAGAGGCAAAGTAGTTGTATTGCGCGGAGGCATCTCCCTGATAGAAGCCGTATTTGCCGTTGCATAGGGATGTCTGTTGATTCGGTACGCTGATCCCAAAACCTACGTTACATTCCAGACCATTGGAAGGCTGCCCGTTCAGACTGTATCCAACGACGGTGTGTGCCACGTTAGCGCCGGTCTTAAAACCCATATATGTTTCTATGCCGACCAGATAATTTGCATAACCTGCGGAAACATCAAAGGTTGGTGAAATACTTAGTCCCCTCAGATATGCTTGGGCATAATTGCCGTTCGATTTGGCTGTTCCATCAATCTGAAGAAGATTGGAAGTATAGGTAGCGGCTGTATAAGTTCCGGAGATATCGATATATGATTCCGGTTTGGGTGCCGAGCCAAAACCGACCCCACCGCCGGAAGTTACGATCTGGCCACCTGCCATCTGTAGTCCGTTTGCCGGGAGGGAGAGGGTGCCATTCATCGTGTCGCCGTTTTTTAATATATAATTTGATGAAATATTGGCCGATGACAGAACAGAGCCGTCAGGAAACTTGAACCCGCCAGATGTACTTTCTATTGTACCCGCCACACTCAGTTTTTGTGTCGGTGTCAAAGTGCCTATGCCAACATTTCCACCCGCATAATATATGTCCAGATTCGACGTGGTCCACTGACTGGTCAAATCAGCCAGTTTCCTGACAACACTCCCGTCAGCGGAAAAATGAATTCCATCCACTTTTAAGTCACCACCGGTGAAAACAGCAGTATCACCCGCAGCAAATGTCTCATTGTTGTTAGCAAGAATGAACATACCCGTCGTAACGGCTATCCCAAGAGTAACAAAACCTGTTTTAGAACTGATGATTTTCATATCACCCTCCAACATTTCTTAGTGCAAATATGACGGTATGAAATCTAACTCTTAGGACATTTTTTTCAACTCTATTGTTTTACCAGCATACTTGTCAAATTATTAATTAAGATACTTCATCTTACTGGATAATAGACACATAACAGCTGTTGACTCTGTAGGCAAAGCTAATTAAGCAGGTGCAATTATGTTGCATTATTATCCGAAAAGTTGCCGGTTATGTTTATCAGGTGTAGTATAAAAAAAGGTTTGAAATGAGAAATGATATGAATAATATTTCATATACGTCGAATGTAATAGTTGGATTATAAAGAATACCTTTGATGGAAATTACAACGCAAAACGAGTAGAATTAAACACAAACAAGGAGGCCTATCATGATCTCGCGAAGACTTTTTATAATTGGCGGATTGGTGACGTTGATCGCGGCTTGCAACAGAAAGGGAACAACTCCTCTGGCAACTGCGACATCCGGCGGTTCCGGTCCGTCAGTAATATCTAAAATCCGTCTCTATTCTGCAAACAAGAGGGAATATATTATGAGCGACAAAGTTATTAAAACTGATGCCGAATGGCGCAAACAGCTTACTCCGGAGCAGTACCATGTCACCCGCGAGAAAGGCACGGAACGGGCTTTCAGCAGTGCTGACCTGAATAATCACGAAAAAGGGGTTTATCAGTGTGTTTGCTGTGATAACGATCTGTATAGTTCGGAGCACAAGTTTGATTCCGGTACCGGTTGGCCCAGTTTTTGGCAGCCGATAGCACCAGAAAATATCGCTTTGAAGTCAGACAACAGCTTGTTTATGAAGCGGACTGAGGTGTTATGCAGCCGCTGTGATGCACATCTGGGGCATGTATTTGATGATGGTCCCAAACCGACCGGTTTACGCTACTGTATGAATGCGGTGGCAATGAAGTTCGTCAAATAGCTGTTTCAGATATCCTGATCGACAGGGGCCGCATGTAAGTCGGCCCCTTCTTTTTTATTCTTATGCCGTGATATTTCGAGGAGACGAACCGATGAGCTTTATCCTTGCCCTGGATCAGGGGACGACCAGTTCCCGCGCTTTAGTGTTTGACCATGATGGAAATGTATGCGGTGTGGCACAGAAGGAATTTAGCCAGTTTTTCCCCCAACCGGGTCTCGTAGAACATGATGCCGATGAGATCTGGGCTTCACAGCTCGGGGTGGCGGTGGAGGCCATCGCACGGGCCGGCTTGACCGCTACCGACATTGCCGCCATCGGCATTACCAACCAGCGTGAAACAACCATCGTCTGGGACCGGCGCAGCGGTAAGCCGATTCATAATGCCATCGTCTGGCAGGACCGGCGCACCGCCAGCGAGTGCGACCGTCTGAAATCCGAGGGGTTTGAAGCTCTCTTCCGCGCCCGGACCGGGCTTGTGCTGGATGCCTATTTCTCCGGAACCAAGCTGGCCTGGATTCTGGACCATGTCCCGGGAGCGCGTGCTCGGGCTGAGACGGGGGAGCTTGCTTTCGGTACGGTGGATTCCTGGCTGATCTGGAATATGACCGGCGGAGAGCGGCATGTGACCGACCCCAGCAACGCCTCCCGCACGCTGTTGTTCAACATCCATTGTGGCGAGTGGGACCCGGAACTGCTGGAAATCCTCCGGATTCCGCCTGCACTCCTGCCCAAAGTAGTTGCCTCCAGCGAGGTTTACGGCGAGACCGCCGGCCGCTTTCTGGCTGCGCATGTTCCGATTGCGGGAATTGCCGGAGATCAGCAGGCGGCGCTCTTTGGTCAGCTCTGCAACCGCCCCGGGATGGTCAAGAACACCTACGGCACCGGCTGTTTCATGCTGATGCAGACCGGTGACCGGCCGGTGGTTTCGGAGCGGAACCTGATCAGTACCGTGGCCTGCAAGAGCGGCGGCCCGACACAATATGCCCTGGAGGGGAGCGTGTTTGTGGCTGGTGCTGCGGTGCAGTGGCTGCGGGATGGCCTCGGCATAATCCGCAGTTCCGAAGAGGTAGAAACACTGGCCGCCTCGGTCCCCGACAATGGCGGTGTCTATCTGGTACCGGCCTTTACCGGCCTGGGCGCGCCGCACTGGGATTCCTACGCCCGCGGCGCCCTGTTCGGCCTGACCCGCGGTTCAACCGCCGGACATATCGCCCGGGCGACCCTGGAAAGCATCGCCTTCCAGACCGCCGATCTTCTGGAGGCAATGGAGCAGGACGCCGGAATCCCGCTTACAGAGTTACGGGTGGATGGCGGTGCTACCTCCAACGACCTGCTGATGCAGTTCCAGGCGGACCTGCTCGGTGTTCCGGTTGTGCGCCCCAGAGTGCGGGAAACCACGGCGCTGGGGGTGGCCTATCTGGCCGGACTGGCAGTCGGTTTTTGGCGCGATCAGGCCGAGATCGGTCAGCTCTGGCAGGCGGAACGCACCTTTACTCCCGCAATGGAGCGGGGCAGGGCGGCTGAGTTGCGCAGCCGCTGGAACAGGGCTCTGGAGCGGAGCAAAGGGTGGGAGTTGCCATGAATCGCGAAAACTTGCTGAAACAACTGGATGGTGAACCGCTCTGGGATCTGATCGTAATCGGCGGCGGCGCCACAGGATTGGGCACAGCGGTGGAGTCTGCCAGTCGCGGCTACCGGACCCTGCTTCTGGAACAGAGTGACTTTGCCAAGGGAACCTCCAGTCGCAGCACCAAGCTGATCCACGGCGGAGTGCGCTACCTGCAGCAGGGCAATCTTTCCCTCGTGCTGGAGGCGCTGCGGGAACGCGGCCTCCTGATCCGCAATGCTCCCCATCTGGTTCACAACCTTTCCTTTGTTGTCCCGATTTACGACTGGTGGGAAGGTCCCTTCTACGGGGTCGGCCTAAAGCTGTACGATGTCCTGGCCGGAAAGCTGGGGTTCGGCCCGTCCCGCCTGCTCTCACGGGAGGAAACGCTGCGCCACATCCCGACCGTGGAGCCTGACGGTCTGCGCGGCGGAGTGATCTATCACGACGGCCAGTTTGACGATGCGCGCCTGGCGATTACCCTGGCTCTGACCCTGGCAGATCTGGGTGGAGTCGCACTTAATTATTTGCAGGTGACCGGCATCTTCCAGGAAAACGGACTGGTTGCCGGAGTTGATGCAATGGATCAGGAAAGCG
Organism: Geobacter sp.; assembly: GCA_009684515.1. Lineage (GTDB taxonomy): Bacteria > Desulfobacterota > Desulfuromonadia > Geobacterales > Pseudopelobacteraceae > JACRCG01. Next base: position 303,887 of record WKKS01000003.1, on the reverse strand, counting down.
GACGCAACTACCGAATAAAAGGTAAGGTTGTCATCAACGCCACCGGTCCATTTGTCGATGGAGTCAGGCGTTTGGTTGATCTTAATGCAGAGGAACTGATCACTCCCAGCCAGGGTGTGCATCTCGTATTGGATGGCTCGTTCCTGTCAGGCGACAGCGCCATCATGGTTCCCCATACCGACGACGGCCGGGTGCTGTTTGCGGTCCCCTGGCATGGCCGGACCATCGTCGGCACCACCGACACACCGATACCAAAAGCCACACTGGAACCGCTCCCATTGCCGGAGGAAATTGATTTTTTGCTCACCCATGCCTCCCGCTACCTGACCCGCCATCCAGTACCGTCTGATGTACTGAGCGTTTTCGTCGGCATCCGGCCGCTGGTAAAGTCCGGCGGAAAGGGAGCCACCGCCTCTCTGTCCCGCGACCACACCTTGCTGGTCGAGATCAGTGGTCTGGTTACCATTGCCGGCGGCAAGTGGACCACCTATCGCAAGATGGGGGATGATACGGTTACCGCCGCAGCCCAGGTTGCCGGGTTGGTCGATCGACCCTCTGTGACCGCCAATCTGCATCTACACGGTTGGCAGGAAGGAGTTGCTACGGACGATTCGTGGCAGGTTTACGGCAGTGACTCAGCAGATCTGGAGCTGCTTTTGAATGAGAATAGCGCCTGGCGAGAGCTGCTGCATCCGGCGCTTCCTTACTGCAAGGGAGAGGTGGTCTGGGCGGTACGGCATGAATGGGCCAGGACGGTGGAGGATCTGCTCGCCCGCCGCACCAGGGCGCTTCTGCTGGATGCCCGGGCCAGCATGGACGCAGCGCCTCTGGTAGCGGAGTTGATGGCATCTGAATTGGGAGAAAGCCGGGAATGGCAGGAGAAGCAGGTCGCTGACTATTGTGAACTCGCCCGTGGGTATCTGCTGTTATAGATTCTGATGATTCTTCTTCAATTATTGCCGGCTATTGACATCTGGAGCTGATCATGGATTTATGGATTTCCACCAGCAACCCTCGCAAACAGATACGTCTTTCGATGCTATCGACAGCTGCAGGTCTGTTTCTGGCGTCCTATTTCATATCTTTCAACAGCCCGGATCGCAACACAATGGCCGGGTTTCTGTTGGGAATGCTACTGTTGGTCATAGGAGCGGCCGGTTTTATGGTTTGCAGCAGGCAAAAGGTTGTGGTCGATCCTAACTCGCGCCTGATCACCATCGAAGAGATTAACCGCTTCGGCACCAGGAAACGTACTATCAGTTTCAGCGATGTTGTTGAAGTCAATATCGGTTATCTCGGCAAGAAGTCCAATTTCGTCTCCTGGTACTATCTCGTGTTGAAACTTGAAGACGGCGAGCAATATCCGTTGTTTACACCGGGGCGCTTCTTCGAGGGGGGATCGGATATTTCAACCGTGGAAGGTTGGCGGCAACGCTTGAAATTGTACCTGAATTACTAGACAGAAGAGGGGGTGTTAAATGAGAGCAATCCGGAGAAGTGACCGGGAAATATCAATTAAAGAGTCAAAAACGTTACTTGACAGTGCGGAATACGGGATTCTGTCTACGGTTGACATAGACGGTCAACCATATGGAATTCCGTTGAGTTTTGTTTATAAGAACGAATGCATCTATTTTCATTGCGCAGTCAGCGGGCAAAAACTCGATAATATGAAATTCAACGCAAAGGTTTCCTTTTGCGTTATTGGCAACACAAAGGTTCTGCCGGATAAGTTTGCCACGGAATACGAAAGCACCGTCATTTTTGGCGTTGCCTCAAAAGTCAGTGGAACCGAACGGCATGACGCTTTGCTGTGGTTATTGGAGAAATACTGTCCCGATTATATTGAAGAGGGCAAACTCTATATCGACAAGCAGGACAATGCCACAATGGTCTATAAAATTGAGATCAACCATATCAGTGGCAAGGCCCGAAGGTAGTTTAAAGCTTTTCACCATTCAGCATACGATTTATTTCAATTATGAAACCTGGAGATCAATCTATGGTATGGCGGTCCGGTCAATTTCCGTACATAAAAAAGTTAACTGCAGATTACGAAAAAGCGATTTCACAACTGCCGCTTCTCAATATCGACTCCTTGCTGATCCCTTCTCCGTACATCCTGGACAAAGCCATCGACATTGACTACGAACACAGCTTTGTTTGGGACGAAAAGGGGGAGTTGCTCGGCTATCTGCTTGTCTACGCGACGCCAGATCAGAAAAAGTTCCATATCTACCGGCAGGTCACCAGCCCTTTCGGCAGGGGTAAGGGCATCGGCTCGGCCCTGGTCCGTTACCTTGCCCACACGGTGGATCCGGATTCGCATATCTACCTTTACGTATGGGAGAAACTGACAAGCTCGATTGACTTCTTCAGGAGCAAGGGTTTCAACATCGAAGATCTGGTCGTCTACCGGAAGATGAAATTCCATCTTATGTCGGTGACTACACGAACGCTCAGGGAAAAGGTTGTTTCAACGAAACGTCCGGAAGTTACTATTGTTGAAGAGCTGTCCAAGGTGCGTCACGATGTAAAGAAATCGCTCAAAGTTCTCTTTGACATGACCGCCATGATGTCGGTCGATAACTTCAACAAAGTTGCCGAAGATATCAATCGCGAAACGACTGCCCTCCTCAACACCCTCAACATGTACGAAGACAAAACCCACCTTTCCCACAAGGTGTCACTCAAAGATCTGATAACGGAACGGGTTATTCCCTTTGTGGAAGCGGTGGACAGTTCCTGTGAGGTAAGGCTGATCCTGAAAACCAAGATCGATCCTGTAATCGGCAGCTACATCAGCTTCAGCCGGGCTTTGATAAATATCGTCTCAAACGCTATGGATGCCATCAAATCGGCTGGGAGGCCCGGCCTGATCGAATTCACACTGGAACAGCATGATGATACGGTCACTCTGGACATAACTGACAACGGCATCGGCATTGCGGCGGAGAGATTGTTGAAAGGTCCGGATCAGATTCCGCTTTTTGTGGGAAAATCGACCAAAGGGAGCATGGCTGGCGAGGGGATCGGGACTAAGCAGACTTATACAACTTTTGGCGCTGATCACATTTCCGTCGAAAGCCGGGAAGGGGAGTTCGCCCGCTGGACCATTTCCCTGAAGAGAAGCACCACCAGAGATACCGCGCTGCTGGCGGATCTGAGCACAAGGTATATCAGGTTCATCAAGTCTACACAGACAATCGAACTCACCAGGGAGAGCAGCAGGACCGAGATTGCCGCCTTTATATGGCAGCTCCGGCAGATGGAACTGTTCAGTTATGATCTGATTTACCATTTCAGCCGCTACAACAACATCCGCGATATCTTTCAGAGTGTGCTTCTGTATCGTTTTGGCGGTAAATCGTTCAATTACCTGAAGGAAGAAGTGAGAAAGTGCCGCATCGACAACCCCTCGATCGGATCGTGGCTGTTGGGAATGACCAGCCGGATCAGCAGAAATGAAACTTACATCAGGCAGAATGTACTTTTTCAGGAGTACAAGGGCGTGCTCTTCCAAAGTTACGGCCAGGCGGTTGACCGCACCATGATCTTCACGATTGATCCGGAGAGTGGGGAGTTTTTTACGACAGATCGAAAGTTCGCTGAACATCTCGACTTCGTACCGTACCTGTCCCGCAGCCGTGATGAGCTGCTGCGGGGCGAGCTGATCGGTGATGTCAGGAACGTCAGCAGCCCAATCTACCTGGGGGTCTGGTCGGTCAAGAACCTTGAAGATTTGCGGCTGAAACTGAAGCTGATCCAGAAGGGCGCTCAGCAGTTATTGGGGATGGGGATCGACAAGGAGAAGCGCATCGCTTTCTACAACACGACCTACAATAGTTGTGACAGCGAAATAGATACCTTTCAGACGGTTACGCTCGGTGAGATGGCAACGCTTGAAGAGGCTGGATTGGGGCGATTCATCAGGCAGGCGGACAATGATATGAGCGGAGCTCTGCTCACCACCTGAGCATATAAAGTCAGTTTACACATCCCTACAACCTGTCCGGCCAGCACCAATGGATTCGATCGTTAAAACAGGCTCAACATCATTTTTGTCCCCATCACGATCAGGAGCAGGGCGAAGATTTTCTTGAGGCCGCTGATCGGCAGACTATGGGCAAGTCTGGCACCCAGCGGAGCGGTGACGATGCTGGCCGCAGCGACTCCGATCAGGGCCGGCAGGTAGATATAGCCGAGGGTGTAAGGTGGGAGGGTGACGGACAACCCATTCAGCAGATAACCGGCAGCACCTGCCAGCGCAATCGGAAAACCGATGGCCGACGAGGTTCCGATGGCACTATGCATTGCAGCATTGCACCAGATCAGAAACGGCACAGACATGCTGCCGCCCCCGATACCGACCAGGCTGGATACGCCGCCGATTACCCCCCCGACACCGAACATGGCCGTGCTTCCGGGCAGTTGCCGGTGCGGTTTGGGTCGAATGTTGAGCAGCATCTGCAGGGCTACGTAATACAGGAAGATAACAAAAAAGGTCTTGAGGAATCGGGTGGATAGCTGGGCTGCCACCCAGGAGCCGAAAAAGGTGCCGGCCAGGATTCCGGGGGTAATCCGCCGCACGACCTGCCAGTCAACCGCTCCTCTGGCATGGTGGGCGCGCAGGCTGGAGACGGATGTGAACATGATGCTGGCCAGGGACGTGCCGAGCGCCAGATGGAGTATATGTTCAGCCGGCAGACTCTGGGCAGTAAAGATGAAGGTCAGTATCGGCACGATCACGATCCCGCCGCCAACCCCCAGCAGTCCGGCCAATACGCCTGCAAACGCTCCCAAAGCAAGATACAGCAACCATGCGGACATTGTGTAAATCCCTTCAGATAAGATTTGATTTGCCATCTTACTAGGTGGCCGGTACTTTTCCAACAGATTAAATTTAAGGATAGCCAAAGAAAAAAACCGGGAGATTTCTCTCCCGGTTCGAAAGGAGCACAAATGGCAGTATGTGCTCGTCCAGCAAATTGTAACAACGGTTTCAGATGGAGTATCTTCGTTCGGCTGCCATCATGCTCATATCCCTGGAGTAGTCATTGATAGCTTCCAGCATGATCTGCGAAACCGTTTTATGTGTGATTCTTGATACTTCAGCTATAGCCGCTTTCTCCTGATCGGTAACTCTGAGAGAGATAACGTTGTAACGTGGATTGTTCTTGTAGTTTGACATATTTCCCTTCCTTGAAATGTGGCTTAATCGGCCGGGACCGGTTCCGCATCCAGTAAGAACTCTGGTTCTTCCGCTTCCAGATCAGTTTCGTTATTCAGCATCCGCGCCATTTTTCCCATATCCAGTTCATTCTCCCAGCGGGAGATAACAACAGTCGCCACGCCATTGCCTACCAGGTTGGTCAGGGCGCGTGCCTCGGACATGAAACGGTCGATTCCCAGAATCAGTGCCAGACCAGCGACCGGAATGGTTGGGATGGCGGCAAAGGTGGCTGCCAGGGTGATGAAACCGCTGCCGGTTACGCCGGCTGCGCCTTTTGAGGTTAACATCAACACTCCCAGGATGGTGAAGGTCTGGGTCCAGGTTAGAGGAGTGTTGGTTGCCTGGGCTACAAATACGGCCGCCATGGTCAGGTAGATGGATGTGCCGTCCAGGTTGAACGAATATCCGGTCGGGATCACCAGGCCGACTACCGATTTGGTGCACCCCAGGTTTTCCAACTTGGCCATCATGCGCGGCAGCACCGATTCGGAAGAGGAAGTGCCCAGTACGATCAGCAGCTCTTCCTTGATGTACCTGATGAATTTGAAGATGCTGAAACCGCACAATTTGGCAATTGTGCCAAGCACGACAAAGATGAACAACAAGCATGTCAGGTAAAAGCTCCCCATCAACATGCCCAGTTTGGTCAGTGAGCCAAGCCCGAATTTACCGATGGTGAAGGCCATGGCGCCGAATGCGCCGATCGGGGCTAGTTTCATGATTACGCCCACGATGCCGAACAGGACGTGCGACACATCGTCAATAAATTTAAAGACGACTTTGCCGCGCTTGCCGAGCATGGAAAGAGCAAAACCGAACAGAATCGCAAAGAGCAACACCTGCAGAATGTCACCTTTGGCAAAGGCATCCACCACGCTGGAAGGGATGATATTCATCAGGAAATCAACAGTGCTGTGCGATTGCGCCTTGGCGGTGTAGGTTGCCAGCGCCTTGGTGTCCAGTTTGGTGACGTCGGCGTTCATGCCGACACCCGGCTGGATGACGCTGACTATCAGCAGACCGATACCCAGAGCCAGGGTCGAGACAACCTCGAAATAAAGCAGTGCCTTGGCGCCGACCCGGCCAACCTTTTTCATATCCTCCATCCCGGCAATACCGGTTACGACGGTACAGAAGATAACCGGCGTGATGATCATCTTGATCAGCTTGATGAAGCCGTCGCCCAGCGGTTTCATATCCGCGCCGGTTTCAGGATAGAAATGTCCGAGGCAGATTCCGATGCTGATTGCGGTCAACACCTGAAAATACAAATGCTGGTAAAACTTTTTCCCGTTCATGTAATGGCTCCTTTTCTTGTTATGAAAATTTAGTTTCCGGGTACTCTTGATATGTATCAGATTGAATATTTGTGTCTCATTGTGTTTTGTTTTGTATCAAAATGTGTCATCGACCAGGCTTTTCCGGGAGCGGCATCCAGTGGGTGAATACCTGCACAGTCCTTTTGTTGATCCTGGTTGTGCAGGCGGCAATGCTATCCTTGTTGCCAACACAGGAATAATCCTCACCGAAAATCTGATACGGGGTGTAGAGCAGCACTCTTTCGCTATCATTCGGCAGTTTGACTTTCGCGTCGATCCATTCCATCCTTGATTTACCTCCTTATCGGGTAACGACATATCCGGTTGAAACCGCGGCTTTGCTGAGCCTGTAAAAGAACATCGCGGTTTTAGAACGATATATTAGCAACCGGAGTGCCAAATATGTATACGATATCAAACCACCTGTAATTACTACTGAAATACTGGATTGTAGTTGTTATATGGCATTGAAGGGGTATAACTGAAGTTTGCGAGCGCCAATAAATTTCGGGATTTATACAAAGAAATCGAACTGTTGGGAGGTCATAACCGCAGTTATAACTATAACTGCGGTTATACCCCTTCGTCTTGAGGTAATGTAGTGATGGGATATTATGGTTTGTGTCAGGCAGTACAGTGTCTATTTTGCACGCTCGATGTTTCAAACAGATGACATAGAAAACAGCATGAGTTGTTGAACCGGGTGATGGAGCTTATTGTCATCGACACATTGAATTCTACAATGACCAACAATCCCGGCTAAATCAGTGCCGAAACGCCCAAAAAGCTGTGAACTGCAAGAGAGCGTTCCTGTGTCAGCAAGAATGTGCTGGAAGGCTTTCGTTAAGCCAACAGAGCCACGGTGGCATGGCTCCGCCGTTAATGTTCAAACATCTAAAACCGGTCAAATCCGCTTGCACCGGTTATTTTTTGTGATAGTCTGAGGTGAGCGCACACTTTCAAACGAGGTTTAAGTAACTAAAAGAATTCGTGAAAATTCAAAGGAGCTAGTATGAAAGATTCTGAGCAGTCAAACAATCACCCGCATTTATGTTTGTCAGAGGAACATTTCAGAACAAATGACGTGCTGTCGGAGCAGATTGCCATAATTCAGGAGTTCGCACCTCAATTGGATACGAGTGATCTGATGCAGTTGGAAGCAGATCTCGCCGAAATTGAAGGGGCGCTGAACAGACTAAAGGAATTTATGACGTATCTACCCAAGCAAGCAGTGTGAACAGTTTGACGATATCAATTAATCAGGGTAGTCGCCAATGAAAGGCACCCTCTGGAGGAGTAGTCAATGCAAGAATCGATGACAGGTAACAAAACTATCGGTGAGATTGTCGCCGCCGATTTCAGAACCGCCAAGGTCTTCGAACACCACGGGATTGATTTTTGCTGTGGCGGAAAAATTGCTCTCGAAACAATCTGTGCAGAAAAAGGGCTCGATCCTGTCCTACTGTCAAGGGAGCTGGAGGCAGTGCAAAGTGAAACCGCTGACCGGAGCCAGAATTATTCTTCCTGGACATTGCCGTTTCTCGCCGACTATATCGTTAACACCCACCATGTCTATCTCAAGGAGAATGACGGGCAGATCGCCGCCTATGCCAGGAAAATAGCCGACGTCCATGGAGTACACCATCCCGAAGTGGTCCGGATCGCCGCCATCTTTGACAAGATAGCCACTGATATGACTGACCATCTGAAGGAGGAAGAGGAGGTGTTCTTCCCGGCTCTCAAACGAGCCGATGCGGCCAGAATTGCAGGCACTACGCCGGATGACAAGGATCGGGCAGCTATCCAGGCATCCCTCCTAAGACTCCATCGCGAACACGAGGAGATCGGAGACGCAATCCACGAGATCCGGCACCTTTCAAAGGAGTATGCAGTACCGGGCGATGTCTGCAACACCTTCATGCTCACCTACCAGAAGCTCAAAGAGTTCGAGGATGACCTGCACAAACACGTACACCTGGAGAACAACATCCTTTTCCCAAAGGCGTCACAACTATAAGAACCTGTCGAAATCAGGAAATCCCGGCCATGCTGCATATGCCTGGTTGAGCGAATTTTCAGAGAAAATGTTTGCAAGGGAAAATTATGAAAAGGATTCTGAAATATGATTGGGATGCAATTGCCGGGATTATTGCGGCGGTTGCGGCCATTGTCATGCACATGCTGCACCTGGTTGAAGCGGAAGTACTGTTAATGATCGCCGTTGTTCTCATTGCATTGTTATTCCTGCGCGATTTGCGTCGTGAGCGGCAATCCGAGCATATCGAAGAATCTCTGCACAGGACCGAAGTAACGGTCAAGGATATACTGTCTCAGCTGAGCCCACCGGATGCGGTGTTGGTCGGGCCATTATGCATTCGTCAGACAATGGAAGATTTTTCCAGGCGGGCACACAACGACATGCTGTGGTTTCACGTATGCCCCGTCATGTTCAAGCGGCAGGAGTTATTTGATTCTCTGCTCAAAACCGCTATCGAAAACCCGGCGGTAAAGTCGATCCAGTTTATTCTCGACAGCAGTGACCGGGAGATGTGGGAGAGCGAAGTTGTACCCAAAATAAAGCGCTGTGCAAGTCAAAGTAAAGTTCGGGAGACTATTTGGACCTCGATCTCGGGAGGGGTTTCAGCAATCATCTCCGATCTTGACAAGGCGGGCAAAACTGAATGTCTGTTGAGCTTTTGGGGCGAACCGTTCATGGCCAGGACACTCAATCATAACGTACCCCGTTATGTTTTTCACGTGCAGAGTCATTCTGAACTGGTAGGCCGGATGGTTGAAGTTGTGCGAACGGCGTGCCTGCACAAATGCTGAATTTAATAACCCTCTGATAATCGGTTCTCAATCGGCATGACTATGGCGGGCAGTGCGGGCGTCGGCAAAAAAAAATCTGGGGGTAATCTGATGAAAACAGTGATTATTGGCGGAATAGCCGGCGGCCTGTCTGCCGCCAGCCAGATCAGGCGTGAAGACCATAATGCGCAGGTGATCGTCCTGGAAAAGTCAGGCGATGTTTCCTACGCCGCCTGCGGCATGCCCTACAACCTGTTTTACAAGGATAAACCGGTTGAGGATCTTTATGCGCTCAGTCTTGCTGCAATTAGAAATGAACGCGGCATCGATTACCGGCAACACCATGAAGCCGTAAAGATTGATCCTGCGCGGAAAGAAGTGACGGTCATTGACCGTGAACATTCGCGGGAATATAAGGAAAACTACGACTACCTCGTGTATGCCACCGGCAATCAACCGAACAGATTGAATCTTCCCGGATTCGATGAAGCTGATGTCTTCTATTTCAAGACATTAGACGACACGCGGCTGGTCAAAAACATCATCTACGAAAAATCCCCCGCCAATGCCATCCTGATAGGCTCCGGTTATACCAATCTTGAGCTGGTTGATGTCCTCTACAACATGAAGGTCACTCCGATCATCCTTGAGAAAGCAGCTACAATCCTGCCCTCCTTTGCCGAAGAGATCCGCTCCAGGATGCTGGAGAAGATTGGGGAAAAGGGAATTCAACTCCATACCAACGTTGACATCATCGAGAAGAAAGGGAGTGTAGTCCGGACCGCAACCGGAGATTTCGAAGGGGACATGGTGGTTGTCTCGATCGGTGTAAGGCCGAATACGGCACTCTTCTCGGCCGCCGGTGGTGAGTTGGGGGTTGGCGGTGCGGTAAAGGTCGACCGTTTTTTGCGTACGAACCTTGCGGATGTCTTTGCTGCCGGCGACTGCGCCGAGCACTACGTCCGCCAACTCGGCCGAAACGGCTACATGCCGCTCGGCCCGGCCGCCAACAAGCAGGGGCGGCTGGTCGGCAGCAATATCGTCAACAGCAATGCCATGAAGGAGTTTTACGGCATCGATCAGACAGCGGTGTTCAAGTTCTTCGACCTGACAGTGGCCACGACCGGTCTCAGTGAGCGTCAACTCCAGGAGATCGGCACACACTACGTAAAATCCTACGTGGACACTCCGACCAGGGGCGCCTTCCCGGGAGGCGGCACCATGCGAATCGTGCTCATGTTCGAGAAGAAAACCGGGCTGCTGCTGGGCGGCCAGATGATCGGGCAGGACGTGGTGGCAAAACGGCTCGATGTCCTTGCTACGGCGATTTACAAACGGATGACTGTCTTTGAGCTTGCCGAACTAGATTTGAGCTATTCGCCGCTCTATGCGCCGGTCTGGGATCCGCTCCTCATTGCAGCGAACAAGGCGATCAAGGAAGTGTAATTGCATAGTTTTAATGCCTGCTCCCAAAGGTCAGGAATGACATTGCACCAGAGACTATCGAGGTAAATATCATGATACGAGTCAAGCGTGTGTATGATCCGCACGAGTCAGATGACGGCTCCCGCTTCCTTGTGGATCGACTCTGGCCGCGTGGCATGAAGAAAGAAAACCTCCCGATGGATGGCTGGCTGAAGGACGTTGCCCCCAGCGATGAATTGCGGCACTGGTTCGGGCATGATCCGGCCAAATGGGTGGAATTCTGCCGTCGCTATGATGCGGAGTTGAAAGCCAACAGCGTTGCCTGGCGCCCCCTCCTGGAAATGGCCCGAAAGCAGAACATCACCCTGCTCTTCAGTGCACATGACATTGAGCATAACAATGCCGTGGCACTCCGATTGTTTCTCGAAAAAAGACTGGGCGGCGCTTCTTGGGACTCGTAAAATAATTACATAATCATTTTGTGATTGGATGACGTATCAGAGAAAGTGATAGCCCATGGAATCTGTTACCTTCACTCTCAAACCGCTCTCCCCGTTCCGGCTCGACCTGACGGTCTGGGTCCCACGGCGCCGGTCCGATAACCTCCTCGACCGTTGGAACGGCACTACCTACCGGCGAGCTTTGGCACTACAGGGCACAATCACTGATGTTGCTGTCCGCCAGGCCGGCACGACTGTTTCACCTGAGCTCCTGGTCACTCTCCTTGCTCCACGTCTCGATACTGATATGACAATAGAGGCTGCGGAACTGCTGGAACGGATGCTCGGGTTGCGCATTGATCTGAGCGGTTTTTACGACCTTGCAGCCCGCGACAAAAAACTCTCCGTGTTGGCAGAACGATTTAGAGGAGTGAGGCCTCCCAGGTTTCCAACACTTTTCGAAGGGTTTGCCAATGCCATTGCCTGCCAGCAATTGACTCTCACTTTCGGCATTCAGCTTTTAAACCGTCTGGTCCACACCTTTGGCCCCTCACATTTTTCGAATGCGGACGCGCTGCACGCCTTTGCCCGCCCGGAAGATGTGGCAGGGCTAGATCCAGCTGCATTTCGAACGCTAGGCTTCAGCCGCAGGAAGGGAGAGACCCTGATCGAACTTGCTCACAGCATGCTGGATGGACGCCTTGACCCAAAGACTCTGGAAGCGCTTGACGACGAGGCTGCGCTCCGTACCCTCTGCTCTTTGCGCGGCATTGGTCGCTGGTCAGCCGAATACATTCTGTTGCGCACGCTTGGCCGGATAAACGTGTTTCCCGGAGATGACGTGGGTGCACAGAAGAATCTGCAACGCTGGCTGCAGTTAGCGGTATCACCAGATTATCAGGCCATTCAGAATCTGGAAGCCATATGGAGGACTCATCTATTTCCATCTTCTCCTCGATCGGCTGGCGGCTGCCGGGCATTTCACCTGACTTTTACCGGAATGCTGTCTTTACCGAACAGAACGTTCGGTAAAGCATTTGTTGCGGGTCAAACCGGAAGAAATCGTGGAGAAGCTCAAGTCGTCGTTAAATGAAGCTATATTTTCTTACCGGATGCCAAACGGGATGTAGAAGGGTTTATTCCTGGCAAACAGAAGGAGGTCACAATGGCGACAACACTGGGATTTGATGTGTATGGCACCCTGATCGATACCAATGGTGTCCTCACCGCCTTGAAGAGATTGGTTGGGGACAAAGCACTGGCTTTTTCCCAGACCTGGCGCGATAAACAATTGGAATACTCGTTTCGCCGTGGGCTGATGCAGAATTATCAGACCTTTGCTGTTTGTACCAGCCAGGCCCTGGATTATATCTGTGACTTCCACAGAGTATCACTCACTGATGAGCAGAAAGCGGAACTCCTGAGTATTTATCGGGTGCTTCCCGCATTCAGCGATGTTCAAGAGGGGTTGAGTCAGCTAAAGGAGGCCGGTTTTCGCCTCTATGCGTTTTCCAATGGCAAAGCCGACGCCCTTGAGCTGCTGTTGAATAGTGCTGGTGTCAGAGATCTGTTTCTGGGGGTCGTGAGTGTCGATGACATCAAGGTTTTTAAACCATCACCTGCAACCTACGGCCACTTTTTACGACAGGCGAGGGCAACTGGCGGCAGTGCCTGGCTGATTTCAAGCAATCCTTTTGATGTCATCGGGGCGATTTCGGCCGGGATGAAAGCTGCCTGGGTCAAGCGTTATCCAGAAGCCATATTCGACCCTTGGGGGATAGAGCCGACCACTATAGTTAAGAGCCTGGTCGAGTTGAGGGAGCAGATCACAAAATGTGAATCGGTTCTGGAATGATCTTTTTCAAAAAATATTTGTTGCCTGCAATACCGTCGCCGTTCAAATCGGGGGAATTCCAAAGCTTCATGGCAGAGTATTGTCGAGCTCGCTTCGTGACAACTTGAGACGCTTACTGAGTGCCGGCTGGGATATCCCCAGTAGGCGGGCGGCAATTGTCTGATTGCCATTAGCACGGCTGATGGCCTCTTCAACCAGCAGTTCGGCCGCCTCACCAAAGGTCGGCAACCTCTCAAGCCCTGAATACAAGTTGCGTTCAGCGTTTTTGTTCGCCGTATTTGATGTTGTTTTTTCTTCGGTCATTCCGATCGTTTTGCGAAATGCCTCCATTGAAAGGACCCGGTCTTTATGGATGCTGACAGCGTTATAAATCATCGCTTTCAGTTCGCGGACGTTCCCCGGGAAGGAGTAGGTCGAAAGCAGGTCCACAAGTTCTCTAGGTGGGGTCGGTTTTTTCTTTCCGAGTGATTTGGCGGCTTCTTCCAGAAAGTGATCCAGCAACAAAGGTAGATCTCCTTTGCGTTCACGAAGCGGCGGAACTTGCACCAGATGAATGCAGAGTCGGTAATACAGATCGCGCCTGAAAGATCCTGCTGCCTGTTTCTGTGCCAGATCCTGATGGGTTGCCACGATTACACGGGCTTTCAGACGCTTGGGCCGGTCACTCCCCAGCGGGAAGTATTCTCCCTCCTGAAGAAGACGCAGCAGCTTGACCTGGGATTGAATGCTCAGATCGCCGATTTCATCCAGAAACAGTGTCCCGTCGGCGGCTTCCTCGATCATGCCGCGCCGGGGTTGATCAGCGCCGGTAAATGCCCCTCGCATATGCCCGAAGAGTGTGTCGGAAAAGACATTGTCATCCAATCCGGCCACATTGACAGCCACCAGCTGGCCGTTGCAGCCGCTCAGGGTGTGGGCCGCCTTGGCAATCAGCTCTTTGCCAACCCCGCTTTCACCGATGATCAGCAGCGGCTCCGAACTCAGGGCCACCGCTTCTATGTAGGAAAATATGGCGTGCATGGCCCGGTCGGCGGTCACGATGCCGGTAAAAGCCTGCGGCTGTTTCAGCTCACCAGACTGCATCCGGATTGACATCTCACGATTCTGCCGTTCCAACTCCAGCATGCGGATGGCACGCAGTACTCCGCTGATCAACCGGTCTTCTTCGACCGTCTTTACGAAGTAATCAAAAGCACCGAGCTTCATGCAGTTGACGGCACTTTCAATCTGGTTCATGCCGCTGATGATGATTACCGCAATTTCCGGATGGCGCTCGGAGATCATCTTGAGCAATTCATCTCCGGTCAGGTGAGGCATGGTCAGATCTAGCAAAACCAGGCCGATTTCATTTTTTTCAAGCAGATCAAGCACCAGTCGGCTGTCCTGACAGGTCAGAATATTGGCTATCCCGGCCGAACGCTCCAGAGTCAGACTGAGGGAACGCAGCCAGGCCGGTTCGTCATCAACCAGCAGAACTCCAAAATGCGGGTAAATTGAAGAATTCATGTTCACGTCCTTTTGTTGCAGGGCAGTTTCAGGGTCACGGTAGTTCCTGTACCGGGATTGGAATCGAACTCAAGTGATCCGTTATGTTCTTTGACGATGGTGGCTGATACTGAAAGACCGAGACCGGTTCCCCCGCTTTCGCGCTTGGTGGTAAAGAAAGGATCGGTCAGGTGCGGAATATGTTCTGGTGCGATCCCGACCCCCTCATCAGATAATGTCATGACCACACAGTCAGTTATCTGATCGTAATCAGTTCTCAGTGAAATCCTGCGGTCCATATCAGGCAATGCCTGGCAGGCATTCAAAATCAGATTGACAACGACCTGTTCGATCCGTTGGGCATTGCCGGTAATGGTCGGCAAGTTCGGAGCATAGTCGGCCTCGAAGCGGTTGGTCGCCGCGCGGATTGATGAATCCACCAGGCGCACAGCGGTCTTGACGGTTTCATTGAAATCGACTGTTTCAGTTGCCGCCGAAGTATCCTGCCGGGCAAAATCCTTCAGCTCCTCCACAATCCGTTTGATACGGTTGGCTCCTTCCTGCATCTCTTCCAGCATGCAGGGAACCTCGTTGCGCATGCGGGAATAGGGTAGGCCCCCTAGCGTAAAATCCCCCTGATCGTGGTAACGGGTTTCCAGGACCTCTTCAGCATCCTGATAGACTTCACGCAGGATCGGCATATTAAGCAGGATCAAACCGTTGGGATTATTGATCTCATGGGCTACGCCCGCGACCAGAATCCCCAGGGAGGCCATCTTGTCGGCCTGAATCAGTTTATCCTGGTGAAGTCGCAACTCTTCCAGGGCCCGTTTGCGTTCGGTTACTTCCAGCGCCAATTCGGCAGTGCGCTGGGCAACCCGTTTCTGCAAGGTGCGCGACCAGAGCACTGTTCCAGCCAGTATGCCGAGCAGCGGAATCAGCACCATGCCGCCATACCAGAGCACTTTTTCCCAGGCGACCTTGGGGGGGCCGAGCACTCCCAGCCAGCGGTCATAGATTTCCTGGTATTGTCCGTTTTTCTTCAGAATCGCCAGCCCTTCGTTGAAGCGTGCCAGCAACTCTTCGTTTCCTTTTCTTACCGCATAACAGTAACGTTGCGTAGAAATGCTTTTTGCGACCGGAACCAGGTTGGTCAGCTTGTTTTCGCGGATGATGTACATTCCGGGCAGCATGGCCAAAACAGCATAATCATGCTTTCCGGATGCCAGAAGTCTGAGCGCGTCAGCCGGTGTGGCGGTCATCACCAGATTTTTTCCGAAGCCGAGTGTTTTCAGATAATCATGCATGATCCCGTCCTGGAAAACGATGATCTCCTTACCGCGCAATTCCTCCACTGAAGAAACCGGAGCAGTATCCTTACGGGCAAAGATGGCGTGATTAATGATAGTGTGGGGCGGAGAAAATGATAATGATTTTGTACGGTTCTCTGAATATGAAATACCCTGGAGAACATCCACTGAGCCGTCGATCAGGGCCGAGCGGATCTCTGACCAGCCGCCAAAGCGAAACTCGACCTGCATTCCCATTACATCAGCAATGGCTTTTGTAAGATCGACGTTGTAACCGGCCGGTTTTCCGTTTTTATCCAGAAATTCATAAGGAGGGTAATCCCGGTCACCGCCGATAACGATGGGGACAGGCAAACTTATCTCCATATCTACAGCACTGGCGGGGACAGGGGCGGCAGATAATAAAAACAGAGCCGACAGTAGCAGTGCTACGATTTTGCTGATTCCTGTGATCTGTTGACTTGTTGCGGCTTTCATGAGAATACTCCCTCGGCAATTACACTTTTTCCACTACCACGGATTCACTTTGTGATGTGAATAAAAAACAGGCTTGACGTTGATAAATTAAAAAAGAAAGGTATGCTTGACTCCATGATAAATACTACGACTTTAAACAATGGTGTGCGGATTGTTACGCAGCGCGTTGAGCACATGCATACTGTGACGACCGGAATCTGGGTGGCCAACGGCGCCCGTCACGAGTCCCCCGGCAAAACCGGCGTGGCTCATTTTATAGAACATATGCTGTTCAAAGGCACCGGGCGCCGCAACGCCCGCCAGATTTCCCGCGAAATTGACTCGATTGGCGGTGTTCTGAACGCCTTCACCGGTCATGAGTACGTCTGCTATTACGCCAAGGTGCTGGCCAAGTTTCTGCCGCGCGCCGCCGACCTGCTGTCCGATATTTTTTTGCAGTCCACGTTCCCCCCCGATGAGATTGAACGCGAACGCAAGGTGATTCTTCAGGAAATCAAGATGCGTGAAGATTCCCCAGAGGAGTTCATACACGACCGCTTTCATCTTAACTATTGGAAGGGTCAATCCCTGGGTTTGCCGATTCTTGGAACAGCCGAGACAATCACCGCTTTATCGCGTGCTGACATTTTGTCCCATAAGGATAGTCGTTATCGCCCGCAGGATATCATCATTTCAGCAGCTGGCAACGTAAACCACGAAGAACTGGTCGCTATCATGGAACCGCTGTTCTCATCCATTACTTCAACTTGGCAACAAGAACCATCTGATTTTAAAGAAAACAACAGCAGTGTCATAAATATCACTGAACGAGAGATGGAACAGACTTTGATCTGCCTTGGCGCACGCGGCCAGTGTCATGACCACCCCGACCGTTATGCACAGTTCCTGTTGGCCACGATACTTGGCGGGGGGATGAGTTCGCGACTGTTCCAGGAAGTGCGCGAGAAAAAGGGATTGGCCTATTCGGTCTATGCTTACCTGATTTCGCACGCAGACAGCGGAGCTACCGTTATTTATGCCGGCACTGAAAAAGCCAATTGCCTCGAGGTGCTCGACATCGCCTGCGGTGAACTGTCCAGACTCGTATCCGAAGAGGTGCCGCAGGACGAACTTGATTCGGCGCGGGAGCAGCTCAAGGGGAAAACACTGATGTCCCTTGAAAGCAGTGACAGTCTGATGACCAGGCTGGCCAAAAACGAAATCTATTTTGAAGAGCAACAAACGATAGAGGATGTTCTTGCCAACTATGATGCGGTCACAAGCCAGGATATACTGAGATTGTCGCAGCAATTATTCAAAAAAGAGTATCTGCATCTGGAAGTAATGGGACCGGTTGCTGATCTGGGGTTCAACGAGGATATGCTCAAGCTGTAACCTGTTTAACTTTTGCAGTCCCACAATAAGAGAGGCCCCCTTCCAACTGCTGTCGGAAGGGGGCCTCTCTTGTTACTGATTCAAGCTGCCTGATTTAGGCGCATTCTGAATATCCGCAAACGTGGCAAACCGAACAGCCACCTTCATGCTCGACTATTCCGCCACACTCGGGACAGGCGCCGCGGTCCTGTTTGGCAACTTCGGTATTGATGTCATAACCGTGATCAACCATATGGTTCTGGATAGCTTTTGCGACAGCATCGGCACAGGAAAGTACTCGGTTGTCTCCGAATCCGGACGGGCAATGGCAGGATATGCCCAGCAGTTGCTTGACAACCTGACGGGCCTGAATTCCGCTGCGCCACGCTAGGGAGACCATCCGTCCGATCGCCTCGCTCTGCGATGCAGCGCAACCGCCGGCCTTGCCCATTGTGGTGAAGAGTTCGAACAGGCCGTTGGAGTCCTCATTGATCGTGATGTACAGGGGACCGCAGCCGGTCTGCATCTGGTGTGTGCAACCCTTGAGAGCCTTGGGGCGATCTCGTTTTATAGCCTTTTTCTCATCCTCAACCGGAGCCGGAGCAATCGCCACCGGTTCTTCCTTCTTGCCGGTTGAGAGCACCTGCTCGTCGCGGGAACCGTCGCGGTAGATAGTGACGCCTTTGCAGCCGGTTTCGTAAGCCATCATGTAAACTTTTTCAACATCGTCAATAGTGGCTGTGTTCGGGAAGTTTACTGTTTTGGATACGGCATTGTCAGTATACTGCTGGTAAGCAGCCTGCATCTGGATGTGGTTCTCTGGCGTGATGTCGTGTGCAGTCACGAATATGTTACGAATGTCAGCCGGAACTTCCGGAATATCGTGAACGGTGCCATGTTCGGCGATTTTTTTCATCAGTTCTTCAGAATAGAAACCGCGCTCTTTGGCAATCTTCTCGAATACTGGATTGACTTCCACCATGACGTTCTTGTCCATGACGGTCCTGATGTAGGAGACGGCAAAAAGCGGCTCGACACCGGATGATGCATTGGCGATGATCGAAATGGTGCCGGTCGGGGCGATGGTTGTGACAGTCGAGTTGCGTTGCGGCAACGCACCTTTCTTATCAAAGGTAGATCCCTTGAAATTGGGGAAAGAGCCGCGCTTTCTGCCAAGTTCCTGGGAGGCAAGATGCCCCTCGTCATTGATAAACTTCATCACCTTTTTACCCAGCTTGACCGCTTCGTCGGAGCTGTAGGGAATACCCAGAAGAATCAGCATGTCTGCCCATCCCATGACACCCAGGCCTATTTTACGGTTGGCATGGGTCATGTCATGAATCTGCTGCAGCGGGTAGTTGTTGGCCTCGATGACATTGTCCAGGAAGTGCACCGCGTTATGAATCGTCTCACGCAGTTTTTTCCAGTCAATGGCGCCGTCCTTGACAAACACGCCCAGGTTGATCGAACCGAGGTTGCATGATTCGTACGGCAGCAGCGGCTGCTCGCCGCAGGGGTTGGTCGATTCGATCTCGCCGATATGCGGGGTAGGGTTGTCACGGTTGAGCCGGTCCAGGAAGATAATGCCCGGCTCGCCATTTTCCCAGGCCTGTTTGACGATGCGCTGAAACACTTTACGGGCATTCAGCGAGCCACAAACCTTTTTGTCACGTGGATTAATCAGGTTGTACTCTTCGTCACGCTCGACCGCCTGCATGAACTTTTCGGTCAGACCGACTGAAATATTGAAGTTGTTAAGTTGTTTCTGATCGGCCTTGCACATAATGAAATCCATCACGTTGGGGTGGTCTACCCTGAGGATGGCCATGTTAGCGCCACGGCGGGTTCCGCCCTGCTTGATGGTTTCGGTGGCGATGTCAAAGACACGCATGAATGAAAGCGGACCGCTGGAAATACCGGTGGTGGAGCTGACAACGTCATTGACGGGACGGAGGCGGGAAAAGGAAAAACCTGTGCCACCGCCGGATTTGTGAATCAGCGCGGTAAACTTGACCGCATCAAAAATTTCCTCCATCGAGTCGCCAACCGGCAGAACGAAACAGGCCGAGAGCTGGCCGAGAGGGCGGCCGGCATTCATCAGTGTCGGTGAGTTGGGAAGGAATTCGAAGGATGTCATCATGTCGTAAAAAGTATCTGAAAGTTTGGACAAATCGGCTTTTTTATCAAATTTCTTATCAGGAGCCGCAATTGTATCGGCAACGCGGCGAAACATGTCGGCGG
This sequence comes from Geobacter sp., assembly GCA_009684515.1. Lineage (GTDB taxonomy): Bacteria > Desulfobacterota > Desulfuromonadia > Geobacterales > Pseudopelobacteraceae > JACRCG01. The sequence continues at coordinate 283,941 of WKKS01000003.1, read as the reverse complement.
GTGTCTCGAGCACTTTTCCGGTAGCATCCCGGCGCAGGTAACGTTTTTCGAGTACGGTGGTGGCATTTTTGGAAAGGGAGGGAATGTTGTTCTGCGCGGGATTTTTTTTCATGCTGATCTCCTTGATTTTGAAAAAACATACAGATATTAAAAGATTGGCGTTGAGTTGATTGCTGTAAGATAAAACACTATATTTTGTGTAGGCGCAAAAATAAAACACAACATATATGCCCTGTCAATACAATTTATTTTGTCCGTACCTAACATCTTGAAAGGACATATAAACAAATTACAGCTGCCGTTATGTGCGCGATTTCAGTCTGGCGGCAACATTGAATTTACATCTTCAAGTGATTTGTGTTAGAAATTTCGGGATTAAAAGTGGAGTTAATACGTGAAATATATGTCGGTTGGATTTGTAATTTTATGCACGGCAGCTTTTTTTACTGCTGGTTGTGCAATGTTTTCAGACGGTGGGGCCTCTTCAGTTCTCAATAACAGGCAGATTTTCAGCTCTGTTCCTTCCGAACCGGTGTACTCAGCGAACAGTTCATTTATGTCCGGCATATCCGAGGCTAATCAAATCGTCCACCCGGCCGGTCTCCATTTGTCATTGGAAATACCTCTGCAGCCATCGCGGATTCAGGGAGTGGCGGCACCATCCGTGGATATGAATGGAAACGCTGACTTGTCAGCCGATGATGCATCTGCAGTGTACGACAAGGCAACCCTGACTGAAGATGTCAACTTGCGTGGCAATGTGTTGATCAAGGGGTATCTGGTAGTTGCCCCCCAGGCTACTTTGCGGGTCGAACCGGGCGCCGTGATCAGATTTGCCGCAACCGGAACAAAAAACACCTCTGCGCGTCTCGTTATTCAAGGGCGTATTCATGCTGTCGGTACCGCGGACAAACCGATTGTTTTCACCTCTGATCGATCCACGCCTGCTCGCGGTGATTGGGGCGGCATATCGCTAGTAGCCAGTGAAAAGCGCAATCAGCTTGAACATTGCCGTATTGAGTACGCAAATACCGGTCTGGAGACCCAGTTCTCGACGGTCAGTCTGAAGATGGTTTCAGTCAGTTGGGCACACACCGGTTTTTTGATGCGAGACTCGGTAACGCATATTAACGGCGGGGTTTTCTCTAACTCTGACATCGGATTCGAGATGCACGACAGTGAGCTTGATATGAAAGAACTCACGGTCTCTGCCTGTAAGCGAGGCATTGTCATGTTTAAATCCGCTGCAAGCATCTCCTCCTGCAAAATCACGAATAACGAGCAGTTTGGCTTGCTTTCGGACGAATGCCGTATCAGAATCACTGCGGTTGAACTTTCAGGAAACGGATATGGAGCAGATCTGAACGGTGGCGAGGGGCAGATTATCGCTACAAGTTTCCTGAATAATCGGGAAGCCGCACTTCATCTGGCTGGAACTCGAGTCAAGGTAAACCGATGCCGGTTTTTTGATAACAATCAGGATGCGCTGCGTTTGGAAGATGGTCGCGCACTTGTATGGGGAAACTCTTTCAGTGGCAACAAAGGTTTCAACCTTCATAATTCAGGTCGTGAAGATGTTAACGCACTGCAAAACTGGTGGGGTAGTTCTGATCCGGCAGCCATATCCCAAAAAATTTATGATGCTGTTCGTGACCCTCGCTCAGGCAGTGTGCAGCATTTTCCGTGGTTGAGTGAAAAACCTGTTTTTCTGCAATGAGTTATAACCGGATATCGTCCGCAGCCGACTTTGGAGAGATGTAAAATGTCTATCTACCTTGATAATGCGGCAACGTCATTTCCAAAACCAGAAAATGTTTATCAGGCTGTCATCGATGCCATGCGTGAAGTCGGCGCGTCTCCCGGACGCGGCGGCCACCGCCGCTCTCTGGAAGCCGGCCGGATCATGTTCATGGCTCGCGAAACGGTGGCCGGACTCTTCTCAATTCCTGACTCTTCACGAATCATCTTTACCCACAATGCGACCGGTGCCCTCAATCTGGCACTGCATGGCATACTGACGGCAGGCGACCACGTCGTCACGACCTCCATGGAGCACAATTCCCTCCTGCGCCCCCTCCACGCTCTGCAAAACACAGGAGTGGAGGTGACAATTGTGGAAGCCGGTTCGGACGGTCTGGTCAGCCCCGATGATGTTAAAAGTGCCATACGCTCAAATACGCGAATGATTGCCGTAGGACATGTTTCAAATGTCTGCGGGGCAATTCAGCCAATAAGGCAGCTTTCGGCTGCCTGTCATGATGCCGGAGCGCTTTTCCTGCTGGATGCGGCCCAATCCGCCGGCTATGTGGAGATTGATGTGATGTCATCCGAAATCGATCTTCTGGCCGCCCCCGGTCATAAAGGGCTGTTGGGCCCTCCCGGCACCGGCCTGTTATATGTCGCCCCGCATGTCGAGCTAAAACCGATCGTAGAGGGTGGGACCGGCACAAGTTCAACGTCTCTTGAACAACCGCTCATGATGCCTGACGGTTATGAAGCCGGCACACATAACCTTCCTGGAATCGCTGGGTTAAAGGCGGGAATTGAATTCATACTTGAACGCGGAATAGATACAATCATGCAACATGAGCGTTCGCTGATCACGGAAGCAACAAAAATGCTGAGTACCATAAATGGGATAAAGTTTTATGGTCCGGTTGACCCTGCTAAACGTGGAGCGGTACTCTCTTTCAATGTTGACGGGATTGACGCATCCATGTTGGCAGCAGAGCTGGACCACGACTTTGATATTGCTGTGCGGGCCGGATTACACTGTGCCCCGTTGGCTCACCGCACGATTGGAAGCATGCCGGGGGGCACACTCCGTATGAGTCCCGGGTGGTCCAGCACACTCGAAGAGATTGCAATTTTTTCTGATGCCGTTGTACAATGCGTCAGTAAAATAAAGGGTTCCATGTAACTTTGACAGATTGAGAAGGAGTTGCCCTGTGAAATTGTTGATTGCCATTTTTTTCAGCCTGATGGTCTGTGCCGCATGCTCTCTGCCGCCAGACAAACCATTTACCAAAGAAGACCTCTACAAGACCGGAATCTATACTTATTTCACCGTCAACGATTCACCGGAAAGCGTTCTTTCGGCTATCAACAAGGAAGGTGAAGCTATTCTTGATGCAAAATATCGAAACCGGCCGGTTTGGATCAAACTGCTTGGCAAGGTCGATGGACTGTCTATCCAGATCATTGAAAGATAACGCTGCTGTTGCAGCCAAATCATCTCCCAACCCCTACAGAAAGGCTGCCCGTGAAAAACTTCATCCTTGATACCAACGTACTTTTGCACGACCCACAATCGCTTTTCAAGTTTGAGGAAAACAATATTTTTGTCCCGATTACGGTTATCGAAGAAATCGATCGATTCAAGAAGGACATGAATGAAACCGGTCGCAATGCCCGCATGGTATCAAGGGTATTGGACTCCATGCGTGAGAAAGGATCGCTGGCGGTTGGCGTAACCATGCCGGGTGGCGGTACGTTGCGGGTTGAGCTGTTCACAGAAAAACAGTTTAAAAACCTGCCGGTCGATCTGCGGGTTGACAGCGGTGACAATCGGATACTGGCAGTTGCCAGGGATATTCGCGATCGCTACCCTGACGTATCTGCAATTTTTGTCACTAAGGATACCAACCTGCGCATAAAGGCGGATGCAATCGGTGTGGTTGCCGAAGATTATGAATCTGACAAGGTGGATATTCAGGATTTGTATTCCGGTACCCGCAGCATTGAGTTGCCAGCGGAGTCTATCGACCGTTTCTATGGCCAGGGCTGGCTGGAAGCGCCGCTGAAGCTTGACCCGAATGAATTCATTACGATTGTGGACAGTTCCAATCCTGCGCACACAGCCATTTGTCGCAATGATCCTGCCAACGGTCGCATAGTTCCGGTTCGCAAGGTCCCTAAAGAGGGTATCTGGAGCCTTTTTGCACGCAACCGCGAACAATCATTTGCCCTGGATGTGCTGATGGATGACAGCATCAAGCTGGTAACCCTGGTCGGCAAGGCCGGCACCGGTAAAACTTTGCTGGCGATCGCAGCCGGCCTGCACAAAACGGCTGAAGAGAACGTTTACAATAGGTTGCTTGTGTCACGTCCGGTCTTTCCGATGGGTAAAGACCTTGGATTTCTCCCGGGCGATATTGAGGAAAAACTGACCCCCTGGATGCAGCCGATCTTTGACAATGTCGAACTGCTGATTTCCGGGCATGAGTCCGAAAAGCGCCACAGCAAGGGTTATAAGGAGCTGATGGCCATGGGATTGCTGGATATCGAGCCGCTGACTTACATTCGCGGCCGTTCGATACCTAATCAGTACCTGATTGTTGATGAAGCGCAGAACCTGTCTCCACACGAAATCAAAACAATTGTCACCAGGGTGGGAGAGGGTACCAAGATTGTTTTAACCGGAGACCCGTACCAGATTGACAATCCGTATGTGGATGCTTCCAGCAACGGATTGACCTACCTGGTTGAAAAGTTTAAAGGAGAGCGAATTGCGGCGCATGTTACGCTTACCAAAGGCGAGCGGTCTGAACTGGCGGAACTGGCAGCAAATCTTCTCTAGCAAATACGTTCAAACTCAAAGGGCACAGAGGGCGCTGGGTGCTTCAGATACTGGTCACGTATCTTGAATGTCAACTTTGCACACTTTGTGTCTTTTGTGCTATTTGGCCTTGGTGGTTCACAAATATGCTATTTCCAGAAAAAGGCTATTAAATAATGTTGGTTCTTGCCATTGAAACCTCTTGTGATGAAACCGCTGCGGCGGTTGTGCGCGATGGTCGCGAAATACTTTCATCGATCGTCTCCTCACAGATCGCTGTTCACGCCCTTTATGGCGGGGTTGTGCCGGAAATTGCCTCCCGCAAGCATCTGGAAATGATATCGCCCGTTATCAGTCAGGCATTGCAGAGTGCCGAAGTCAGCATGGCTGATATTGAGGGTGTCGCTGTAACCCGCGGTCCTGGCTTGTCTGGCGCCTTGCTGGTCGGATTCTCAGCGGCCAAAGCCATCGCCGCAGCCCGCAGGATTCCGTTTGTCGGTGTCCATCATATCGAGGGGCATCTGCTGGCATCTTTTCTTGAACAACCGGTCGAATTTCCGTTTCTCGGACTGATCGTCTCAGGAGGACATACCCATCTGTATCATGTGGAGGGAATCGGATGTTATACGACTCTCGGCAGAACCATCGATGACGCAGCCGGAGAAGCCTATGATAAATCTGCAAAAATTATGGGAATGCCATACCCAGGCGGTGCAGTGATAGATAAACTTGCCGGTTCCGGAAGCTGCGCCGCAGTAGCTCTGCCCCGTCCGTTGCTGCATGATGGCACTCTCCGATTCAGCTTCAGCGGGCTTAAAACCGCTGTGCTTCAACATGTCGCCAAACATCCGGTGACGAACCCGAGCCAGGAGTTGAATGACCTGTGCGCTTCGTTCCAACAAGCTGTCTGCGATGTGCTTGCTTTTAAGACAGAAGCGGCATTGCAACAGACCGGTGTCAGACGACTTGTGGTTGCCGGCGGCGTGGCCTGCAATAGCGGCCTTAGAAGCCGTATGGCAGAATTGTGCAAAAAACTGAAGGTGGATCTTTCCATTCCCGCGCCATCATTGTGTGGAGATAATGCGGCCATGCTGGCAGTGGCGGGTGACTATTACCTTTCAAACGGGATGGCTTCAAAACAAACTCTGGACGTGACCGCCACCTGGGATATGGACAGCATAAAGGAATTATTGACGTGAGCTCAAACAGACGACCTTTAAAATCTCTGGGCCAAAACTTTTTGGTGGACCAGAATATCATCGACAAGATAATAGCAACGGCAAATATCCATCCTGACGAAGCCGTTCTCGAAATCGGCCCGGGGCGTGGCGCATTGACGGCACGACTGGCGGAACGCGCTGACCGGTTGCTGCTGATTGAGTTTGACCACGCCCTGGCTGCATATCACAGTGACCGCTTTAAGAACAAAGAGAGTGTTACGGTGATTGATGCCGATGTACTTAAGGTTGATCTGGCTGCCGTCCTTTCAGAAACTCCACTCAAATGGAATGTGGTCGCCAATCTCCCCTACAATATCTCCACTGAAGTGTTGTTTCGACTTCTTGAAGTCCACCACAAGTTATCTCGCATGACGCTGATGCTGCAAAAGGAAGTAGGCGACCGTCTGGCGGCGCCGCCGAACTGCTCAGAATACGGCGTGACTACCGTGCTGCTCGGGTTGTGGTTTGATATCCGCAGGAACTTCATTGTTCCACCCGGCTGTTTTCACCCCATGCCCAAGGTTGATTCAGCCATACTTAGTTTCATCCCGCTTTCGGAGCCAAGAGCTGAAGTCGGCAATGAGCACATTTTTAAATGTGTAGTCAAAGCGGCCTTTTCAATGCGCAGGAAAACTCTTTCCAACTGTCTGAAATCGGCTGAATACGTCAGGGATGTGAATCTGGAGCAACTGCTAAACAGTTGCGGGATTGACGGACAACGAAGAGGCGAAACCTTGTCACTGGAAGAGTTTGCCAGATTATCACTTTGGCTGACAGAAAATATACCTGTAAGCGTTTAGACCCGGAAGCGGTACCATGTCACCTTTAACCGCATACATAATCATCTTTCTCCTGCTGGCCTGCTGTGGTCTGCTCTGCATCCTCATTTTCAGCGGCCGCCGTGGCACGTCTGAGGCTTCCAATCTGCTTGCCAGAATCGATACTCTTGAAAAAATACTCGAACGACAAGAGCGCTTCCTGCGTGATGAACTCGCCAGGGGACGTGATGAGACAATAGCCGGAGTACGCCACTCGCGCGAGGAAATGACCGGCAGCATCACTGTTCTGGGCGATTCACTTCTCAAACGGATGAGCGACATTGCTGGTTTGCAGAAGAATCAGCTTGAATTGTTTGCGGCACAACTCAAGGAGTTAACTATCAGCAATGAATCCAGATTGGACAAACTGCGTGACAGTGTAGACGCACGCTTGCGCCTGATCCAGGAAGACAACGCCAGTAAGCTTGAACAGATGCGGGCCACCGTAGATGAGAAGCTGCATGACACGCTTGAAAAACGCCTGGGCGAATCATTCAAACTGGTAAGTGAGCGCCTGGAACTTGTACAGCGAGGTCTCGGTGAAATGCAGTCGCTAGCTGTTGGAGTCGGTGATCTTAAAAAAGTGCTGACAAACGTCAAAAGCCGCGGTACTTTCGGGGAAATCCAGCTGGCAAGCCTGCTGGAACAGATTTTGGCCCCCGGACAGTATGATTCGAATGTTGAAACCATCCCCGGCAGCGGCCAAAGGGTCGAATTTGCCCTTAAACTGCCCGGCCGCGAAGTCGGACAGGAAAACACGGTTTGGCTTCCGCTGGACGCCAAGTTTCCGCAAGAGGATTATCTCAGGCTGGTTGAAGCCCAGGAAATCGGTGATGCGGCAGCGGCTGGCGATGCTTCCAAAATGCTTGACCGGGCCGTAAGAGAGATGGCTAAAAATATCCGTGATAAATATCTGGAGCCGCCGCACACGACCGACTTTGGCGTTATGTTTCTGCCGACTGAAGGGTTGTATGCAGAAGTTTTGCGTCTGCCGGGTCTTTTTGATGTACTGCAGCGAGAATTCAAAGTAATTGTGGCCGGTCCGACAACGTTGGCTGCACTGCTTAACAGTCTGCAAATGGGTTTTCGGACCCTCGCAATTGAGAAGCGTTCCGCAGAAGTTTGGAACCTGCTCGGATCGGTTCGAAGTGAGTTTTTGAAATTCGGCCAGATTCTGGAGAAAACCCGTAAAAAGCTGCAGGAAGCGGGAAATCACATAGATCAGGCGGCAACAAGAACTCGCGTAATAGAGCGCAAACTGCGTGATGTTCAGGACGCACCTGGTGCTTTGGCAGATGAACTGATTGAGCCGGAAGAATTAGATATTGAAGATCAGTCTGATACAGATGTCGCTATTCATAAAGAAATGCAGAGGGTCCCTCATGATTATTGAAATCCATCCCGAACATCCGCAAAAGCGCCATATCTCCCGAATTTCAGAAAGCCTGAAAGACGGCAAGGTGATAGCCTATCCAACTGATACCACTTATGGCATCGGTTGTTCGATTTACTGCAAGAAAAGCATTGAACGCATTTATCAGATGAAGATGCGTGATCGCCGCAAACCGTTTTCAATTATCTGTTCATCATTGTCCGAGATTTCCCATTACGCTAAAGTCAGCAATTCGGCCTTCAAAAATCTGAAAAAGTTTCTTCCGGGACCATACACTTTCGTCCTGGAAGCGACCCGCGAGGTTCCAGACCTGCTCTTGACCCGTCAGAAAACAGTCGGCATTAGAATCCCGGACAACCGGATCTGTCTTGACCTTGTTACGGCTCTTGGCAACCCGATTATAACCACCAGTGCCAACCTGTCGGGAGAGGAACCGGTCGGAGATCCGCATATTATCTCCGAGACATTCGGGGATCAGCTGGACTTCATACTAGATGGCGGTATTCTGGCAACTGATGTCAGTTCCGTCGTGAGCTTGATCAACGATAAACCGGAGGTTTTGCGGCTGGGACTGGGTGACGTTTCATGGTGCGTTTAATTGTTGCGGCTGCGGAGCTGACCAATGCGTAAACGTACAGTCCGAAACGGTATGCGTCTGGTAATGGCGGCTTTGATTCTCATCATTCTGGCCAGTTTTTATCATGGCAATCTGTCTGAACTATTTTCCCTGTCGATTGCATCCGAAAATCGTATTTACAGTTTGGGGATTTTCTGGGCAGCCGCGATAGGTGGCTATGGAGTCGTACTGGCGGCCTTCGGTTTAGTCCTGCCCCATGAAAAACGGGATGAGTCGGTTCGTATTTTACCGATATTTCTGTTGATAACGGGATTGATCCTGCTTTTCTTCTATCTGCTCGCATCGTCATTTAATACTCCAGCCGATTTTAAACAACAACGACTTCGTCCTGGTGAAACCATCACAATATAATTTCAAATAAGGTTGACCATGAAGACCATTAAAGAATTTTTCTCAGAAAATGACCTGTTTGCCAAGCATGCCGGTATAGAGTTGCTCGAAGTCGCTTCTGGTACGGCTAAAGCCAGCATGATGATCCAATCATACCATTTTAATGGTGCCAGAACGGTGCATGGCGGAGCGATCTTTACTCTGGCGGATTTTGTCTTTGCTGTAGCTTCAAATTCCCACGGCAGTTTGGCAATGGGGATTAACACCAGTATTTCGTTTGTGAAAGCCGCCACCGGCGGCGTCCTGTACGCCGAAGCCAGAGAGCAGGCTTCAAACAAAAAACTGGCATCATATCAAGTGAATGTTACCGATGAAACCGGAGAGATTGTTGCTCTTTTTCAGGGAATGGTTTATCGCAAAAACACTCCGATTATTAAAAGTTGAAACAGGCAGTTCTGCCGTGTATTCAGCATGTTACAGCTCTTATTTGCAATTATCTCTTCAATTTGGGTGTTTTATCAAAATAAACTTGACTTGTTTGGGTGAGGATTATAGTTTCAGAAGATGAATCAGTCACCTTCAGGAGGATAACACAATGTCAGATCAAACTTTATCACTTGATACACTTGCACTTCATGCGGGCCAAACGCCTGACTCTACCACTCTTTCCCGTGCTGTTCCGATCTACCAGACATCTTCTTACGTTTTTAAAAACTCTGACCATGCCGCGAATCTCTTCGGCCTCAAAGAGTTTGGCAATATTTACACCCGCCTGATGAACCCGACCACCGATGTTCTTGAAAAGCGCCTGGCTGCACTGGATGGCGGAGTTGCCGCTCTGGCCGTAGCTTCCGGTCAGGCAGCAATCACCTACGCAGTTCTGAACATTGCCAAGGCCGGCGATTCGATCATTTCCTCCAACTCGCTTTACGGCGGCACTTACAACCTGTTTCACTATACTTTGCCGAGGATGGGAATAGAGGTTACTTTCGTAGATACTTCCAATCCTGAGAATGTTCGCAAGGCCATAACCGCAAAGACCCGCCTTGTTTACACCGAGTCAGTCGGCAACCCTAAAAATAACGTCGATGATTTTGAAGCGATTGCCGCAATCGCCCATGAAGCCGGTTTGCCTTTCGTGGTTGATAACACTGTGACAACGCCGTTTTTATTCAGACCTCTTGATCATGGCGCCGATATTGTCGTCTATTCGCTCACAAAGTTCATTGGAGGTCATGGCACCAGCATTGGCGGTGCGGTTGTCGATGGCGGAAAGTTCCCGTGGGACAATGGCAAGTTTCCAGAATTCACGGAACCGGACCCATCCTATCACGGCCTTAAATTCTGGGAAGCCCTGGGCAATATCTCATACATCATCAGAATGAGGGTTTCACTATTACGGGATACCGGAGCCTGCATTTCTCCTTTTAACGCATTTCAGATAATCCAGGGATTGGAAACTCTGCATTTACGCATGCCGCGCCATGTTGAAAACGCCCGGACTGTTGCCAAATGGCTTGAATCCCACCCTTCAGTTTCCTGGGTTAATTTTCCGGGTCTTGCCAGTCACAAGGATCATGCAAATGCACTGAAATACCTTCCCAAAGGGGAGGGTGCCATCATCGGTTTCGGCATCAAGGGGGGACTGGAAGCTGGCAAAAAGTTTATCGACAGTGTAAAACTGCTTTCACATCTGGCTAACATCGGTGATGCCAAATCGTTGGTTATTCATCCGGCATCAACAACTCACCAGCAGCTTTCACCAGAAGAACAGATTGCTTCCGGTGTTACAGCCGATTTTATCAGGCTCTCAATCGGTATTGAAGGTGTGGATGATATTATTGCAGACATAAATCAGGCTCTGGAAGTCTCACAAAAATAGAAACTCACGCATTTATAAAGGTATCTATGGGCAACCCTTGTGGTTGCCCATATTTTTGTGTAATATTCGCGGAGATAGGATCAAACTTAAATTAATCTCTACATGAGGAGTTTCAGATATGTACTTACTGACAATTAAAACAAGCTTTGCGGCTGCACACAACCTGATTAATTACCATGGGGATTGTGAAAATCTGCACGGGCACAACTGGAAAGTTGATGTATCGGTAACAGCCCGCGAACTTGACAAATCGGGTCTTGGAATTGATTTCAAAATTTTGAAACGCGACGCGGGTGCCATAATAAATGAACTTGATCATAAATATCTGAACGAGAATCCGGCTTTTAAAGATGCATCTCCATCGTCGGAGTACATTGCCAAGTATTTGTATGATCGAATTTCAGAAAAGATGAACAATGATAATATCAAGGTCGAATCAATAACCGTTTGGGAATCTGATAACGCCTCCGCCCGTTACTATGAGTGAATCGATCTACATCAGCGAGCTGTTTTCATCCATTCAGGGGGAAGGAATTCTTGCCGGTCGGCGCCAGATTTTTGTAAGGTTGACCGAGTGCAACCTTGACTGCCTTTATTGCGACACCGAGTTCAAGAGATCTGACAATGGAAAAATTGAATCCAGGCCCGGTTCGTCTGAGTTAATCAATATCCCTCAACCAATGCCTTTGCAAAGGGTGGTCGATATAATAGCCGATTGGCATAAACAACTGCCGGGGGCGCATCATTCTATCAGTTTTACCGGTGGTGAACCTCTGCTGTATGCCGATTCTCTGGCCATGTTGATGCCGGAAGTTCGTAAAATATTGCCGATCCATCTTGAAACAAACGGGACCATGCAATTGGCGCTCAGCCAGATAAAACAGCATCTCGACTATGTCAGCATGGATATGAAGCTTCCATCCACTGCTGGTTGCACCGAACAGCTTTGGGATATACACTCCCTTTTTCTGCGTGAAGCCCAAGGATCTAATGTTTCTGTGAAGATTGTTATAGGAGATTTAACCGATCCGGATGAAATCAATAGGGTTTGTGAAATCATCTCAATGGTGGACAGAAATACACCCCTTTTCCTGCAGCCACTAACGTTGTGTGACGGCAGTATCGGCATAAAGGTTCATCATCTCTTAAAACTTCAGGAGTTGGCCTCCTCACGCTTGCCGGACGTCAGGGTTATTCCTCAGATGCATAAATTGCTGGGAGCTTTGTGATCATATCAGACATGACAATGCCGGAATTCGAGGCCGGGCTTGCTGCAACCAAAACAGTCTTGATTCCTTTCGGCTCTGTGGAGGAACATGGCCCGCACCTCCCGCTTTCTACCGACACTTTAGAAGCATATCAGGTTTGCGTTAAAGCCGCAGAACATGTCCCAATCTTTATAGCCCCGCCAATACACTACGGTAATTGCCGTTCCTCGTGCCGTCATCCTGGCACGATCTCGATATCCACAACCACTCTCAAGCTGCTTTTTACAGATATCGTAAAGTCCTTGCGCGAACAGGGGCTTCGGAATTTTATTGCAATCAGCGGCCATGCCGGTGGTGCCCACGGAATGGCTCTACAGGAGGCCGGGGAAGAGCTTATCACGCTTTACGAAGATATTTCGGTTGCAGTTGTAACCGAATTTGTTCTGGCTCGGGAGCGGGGGGAAAATCTGATTGAGACCCCCGGCGATTGTCATGCCGGAGAGATAGAAACATCAAGGATCATGCATTCCCATCCACATCTGGTAAAAGGCACGGCTCCCGCCGAATATCCTTCGTTCCCTGCAGGAATTCTGGTGCGGGACAAACGACGATACTGGCCAGGCGGTGTCTGGGGTGACCCTGGCAAGGCCTCTGCAGAAAAAGGCGCCCTCATTGAAGAAGCTGTAGTCGGTGGTTTACTGGATTTAATCCGGAATATTGAGGAGCATACTTACTAATGGCATCAAACATTATTCAAACAATCAGTCTGAAATCGGGGCTTTGTATCACTTTAAGCGATGAAACCCGGCATTATTTTGGCGGGTATTATCATGTCAGGATCCTGGCGCGGTGCAACGTACCGATCGTTAAGGATCATTTCGACAATGAATCAGAATTTCTGGATGCCTGTAATAAGCTCGGTGATTCAGTGCGCTTTGAGCGGCTTCTTGAGAAGATGGCTGTGCCTGAGTCGGATGTGGTTGCCGTTCGGGATCAGCTGCTTGAAGCATTCAACACCACCACGGTCGGCTACTTGTCATCGCCCGATTTTGAACGCAAGTTTGTAAGAACCGAATACAGAATCTTTAATGGCAAGCCTGCTAATATGTTTGCCGACAGGGTGTTTCAAGCATGACATCAACGATTGCCACGATTGACAAGCTTTCATACGGTGGCAGTGGAGTCTGCCGGATTGAAGGCAAGGTCTGTTTTGTACCGTTCAGTTGCCCTGGTGATCAGGTCAGTCTTCGTATGACAGTTCAGAAAAAGTCATATAGCACTGCTGAAATCATTGAGAACCTGCAACCATCATTGGATCGTGTCGAACCGCTATGCCCGATTTTCGGTTCATGCGGCGGTTGCAACTGGCAGCACGTAAAATATCAGGTTCAACTCGAGCAGAAACTCCAGATTTTTATCGAAACTCTTTGGCGCGGTGCCAGGGTGGAAGGTGATCGAGTCGGAGAAACGGCCGCTTCTCCGTTGCAGTATGGTTATCGCAGTCGAGTTCAATTCAAAGTGTCTTACAAAGGTGGAAAACTGTGCATCGGTTTTTACCGCACAGGTTCTCATGTCGTTGAAGACGCAGTTACTGGCTGTCCGATTGCGATGCCCAGGGTAAATGAGATTCTAAGTCGTTTCCGTTCGGCTCTCAAAAACTTTTCGGACCTCGAACATATTGAGCAGATCAGTGTGGATGTTGGCGAACATTTGGCGGTGGCGGTGATTCACTATACCGGCAACAGCATAAAATTGATCAAATCTTTTCTCGATAATAGTTCAGGAAACTTCGGTTCTTGCACCGGTCTGTTTCTTCAGCGTGGCAAAGATTCAAAACCTGAAATGATATGGGGCAACGCCAGAATCGACTATAGTATGCCGAACTCGGACAGTAATCTAAATCCGATTTTCCTTTCATACACCCCCGGAGGATTTGCACAGATAAACCAGTCACAAAATGTTGCCATCCTCTCCATCATCAGGCGATTTGCTGACTTCAAAACGACTGATCGTCTACTTGATCTGTATTGTGGTAATGGTAATTTTTCAATTCCCCTGTCTTTTGATGTCGCATCTGTATTCGGCATTGAAGGTTCAGCCAACTCTATTCAGTCTGCCCGCCGCAATAAGGAACACAATCTGGTATCCAATATCGAGTTTGAATGTTCCGACGTCAAAAAGGCTATTGAGCGCCTGCTTTTCGACAACCACTCGTTTGATGTTGTTCTGCTTGACCCTCCTCGAAACGGTGCCGGAGATGTTGTTTCCGATATTGCCCGCCTGAATCCAGCTAAAATAATCTACGTTTCTTGTGATCCCGGTACTCTAGCCAGGGATTGCGGCCAGCTTGAAACCCATGGTTACCGAGTTGTCGAATCGATACCATTGGATATGTTTCCTCAGACTTTCCACCTCGAAAGCGTCACATTGCTAATCAAAAAATAAGAAAGGTTATACAGTGAAAATACTATCTAAATTGTTTTCCAAGTCTCCTTTGGATTTACTTGCAAAGGGTGACCGCCATCTTGAATCCGAATCATTTTTCGACGCAAGGACATGTTATGAAGATGGCCTGCAACGTTGTTCAAATTCGGCTGAAGGTCAGGATTTAGCAGATAAATTGAAAAAGCGGATAGAAACCGCCAACTATAAATTGGCTGAGTTGAATCTGAGTGAAGCTGAGTTCGCGTTTACACGCGGTGAGATTAGAAAGGCAATTGATAACCTCGAACTTGTAAAAACACTGACTTATGATGCCATCATACGGGAAAAGGCGGAAGTTCTTATCCAACAGTGTTGTGCGACCGACGACAATCCCGAGGAACAGGCCAAAGCATCTGATTGCAGTTCATGCTCCCATGTATCTGGTTCAGATGGCTCTGATTCACCGCATTATGACGAATCTTTGCCACCTATGGAGTATTACGACCTCCTGATCAGGCAGCTCCCGATTGAACAGTATCTGCGCTATTCCGAGTTGGGCGAAGATTTTGCATGCGCATATATCGCAACTAGCCAGGACAGGCACGAAGAGGCTTTATCATACTTGGAGAAATGTGCCGGAATCACCGATCAGGATATTTATTACTGTGAAACCGGTAAAATACTTCATCGGTTAGGTAACGATCAGGACGCAGAACAACTTCTGCGTAAAGCGATTCAGGTCAATCGCAAAAACACTCTGTCCTGGTACAATCTAGCACTTTTGTTAATTGAAAGTGGCAGACTTGATGAATGTTTGCAGGTTCTTGATACTATGGTTGCCGAAGAGTATATGCCTGGAGAAGCAATGTTGATGCGTGCCGAAATCATGGAATCAACCGGGGATCATGAACGCGCTATCAACCAGTACACACAGCTTCTGACAACTCCGTATGCCCGCACTGCTGCGGAAAAGATGTACGGCATACTTCTTTTAACCGATCGACAAAATGATGCCGCTGTTATTTTTAAGAAATATCTTGGCAAATGTTGCCATTAGTTTGAACTTCAGTTTGCTTTTAACGCCGAATATGGCTATACATTGGAGGTCGTGATGAATAAATCGGAACTTGTAGAACAATTGGCCATTAAAAAAGACATCCCCAACAAACGCGCCGAAGAGATTGTAAACCTGATATTTTCCTCCATGACCGAAGCAATGATTAATGGGGACCGCATAGAAATACGCGGCCTGGGTAGTTTTGTTATTAAGGACTATGGCACTTATACGGGTAGAAACCCCAAAACCGGTGAACCGATCAAAGTGAGTCCAAAGAAGCTTCCTTTTTTTAAAGTCGGCAAGGAACTGAAAGAAATGGTTCTCGGCTGAATCTGTCTCAACACCTTATTAAATCACGACTACAAATGGAACCTGATTCATAATTTCTTTATGATAAATATCCTTATTGCCATCTTATTGTCCTGTTTGTTGCCGGTATCAGCATTTGCCAACCCTGGTCGGTCTGGTGCGAGCGGACTTATTGAAATGCCTACAGCTGAAACCCTGGATTCAGGAAATATCTGTGTAGGTTTGTGGTCTTGCTATGGGATAAACAACAGCTTAAACAAGAAAAGCTCTATGATAGTACCAGTATCAATAACAATGGGTATCGGTACTTTCTGGGAAGTTTACGGTGCGTACCCTAACATCATTTTTAACGGTGATGAAGATGCATCAGGGATCGGAACCCTTAATATCGGGACAAAACTTCGTTTTCTGGGTGACAGGTCATCCATTTTCAAAATGGCAGTTGACTTATCAGGTCAGAGACATGTTTCTGATAATCGTATAACTGATGGTGCCACTGACCTTTCCGGAAA
This sequence comes from Geobacter sp., assembly GCA_009684515.1. Lineage (GTDB taxonomy): Bacteria > Desulfobacterota > Desulfuromonadia > Geobacterales > Pseudopelobacteraceae > JACRCG01. The sequence continues at coordinate 267,593 of WKKS01000003.1, read as the reverse complement.
ACTGATAGCTTCGTATAATCAGGGCGACTTAGGATTACATGTTTCCGCAGGCTACTTAATACCGGGGGCGATACCAGGCGCCAAGATGGACGATGCAATCACGTTCGGGGCCGGTCTTGATTACATGCTTATGCCTCGCATGAAGTTGCTGGGTGAATTTATCGGAAATACTAAACGATACCTCGTTGAGGATAATCCGGCACTCAGCAGATTAAGTATCCATTCCGGCTACAGTATGGAAGTTTCCGCAGGAATTCAGTATTATCTATCTCCTCACCTTACAATTAACGCATCAGCAGGCACAGGCTTCGGCGATCATGATCCCGATATGAAGTTAGTTTTTGGCTTGAGTTCCTGTCAGGGAGTAGGTTCTTATGTAAAACCAATTCCTTCAGTAGGACGTAAACTGACTGTGAAAGACAAAACAAAAGAAGCACTTCAGCCGCTTAAAATCATTCCTATATCAAGCCTTCTTCTTAAAGCCTCCGCCGCCCAGTCTTCCCCTGTCAGCAAGATGGAGGTTGAAGTTGATCCGGACAGTGAAGAAGTTATTATCAAGCCATATGGTCAAATCACCATCTCCCCGCAACAGGCATCATCCAACCTTACTTCACCGGTCATTCCGGTAGAGATACCATTAAAGTCACGTGACGAGGAAATCTCCCTTCAGCCACAGAAAACACAAGACAGAGAAGCAAGTGCGATAGACTATACCATGAACCGCATTCGCGGGGTCACTCCACTGTACGGCGTTGATGTTAAAGGATCTCAGGTTTCCATCCCTGCGGCGACAGTGTTACCCGAGCGCATGGCGGTATACCGCAGATTCAGATTTCCTGATGTTACTTTTGATTTCGATCAATGGAATCTTTCTGATGAAGGAAAGAAGATGCTTTCCGAGGTAGCTGAACAGATCAGAAAAGACAAGAAGTGGCTCTACATTAAAATCGACGGGCATACCGACGGAATTGGATCACTTGCATACAATATGGATCTGTCTCTGAAACGGGCCATATCTGCAGCCACTTATCTGATCAGTCACGAAGGAGTGGACCCCTCAAAAATCTTCATTAAGGGATTAGGCAAGTCCAACCCGATTTCAGATAATGAAACTGCAGAAGGTCGCCGCAAAAACCGCCGCACAGAAATCCTGTTTCTGGTTTCCAAGGACGGCCAGTGATATGAATTCCTCCAAACTCTGGATATATACCGTTATTATCCTGCTGGCCGCCTCTTTCAGCAGTGTCTCTTCAGCTCAGAACACAGCGTTGGAAACATCAAGGGTGCTGGCAGTGATTCCGGTCAAAAGCAGAATTGACAAAAGCGTGTACGCGCAGTTTGATCGTTTGGTCCCGGAACTCAGGAAAATATCAAAAGATAATATCGTCAAACTTGAATGCAGTTATTCCGGTCGTACAGATCGCGAGCAGGATGTATTAAACGCATATCAAATTGCGGGAAAGATAGAACAATATTTACGTCTACAACATAAGCTTGAACTTGACCTCTGGATTACTATACAGTTAGGAAACATAAAGTCAAAGTCGTCGTCAATTCTTACAATTGCACTTTTTGCTGATGATGTTAAGCGGCTTGACTCCGTGCCGATTGAACCTAAAGGACCTGGTGTAAATTCAGCAACCGGGGAGAAACTATGAAAATTGCACTGTTGTTACTCTTTGGTCTAACTTTATTTATGTCCGGCTGCTCTTCCCTGACTATAATACCGGAACAGGTCATAAATGGCCGTGTAAACCAAGTTGACAATTCACTCACAATCACTGGCAAGCTGGCAGAAATCTCTGTCCGTATCGATGAATCTGGCATTAACGCCTATAACCTCGACAGCTTTGTTACAGCAATTAACATATCGATAAAAAATATTTCCGGTTCTGAGATCGCTTTTTCTAATGACTCTTTTGTTCTGGTGGACGAGGATGATCTGCAGTACTCGTTATTGACCCCGGATAATGTGAGAGAAATGTTGAAGAAAGATTCGTATTACTTAATGCCTTACCCTTACGTTGGTTTTTATTATCTGGAAGATTACCAGAAAACCAGTTTTTACAACCGCTCCAATTCATCTCTGCCTTATTACTACGAGCTTTACCCTCAGGACATTTACACGAAGGCACTTCCCATGGTTACTGTCATTCCTGGCATGAAGATCCAGGGATTGACATACTTCAAGTTTGATCCGGCAAATCACAGGAAATTCAAACTGCTTATTTTTGCCAAAGGCTCTCCAAAGTCATCACCTCCCGATTTTTTGTTTCCATTCAGGATATCCAAATAACATCATGAACTCCTTCGATATTTAAATGCATCTAGGTCTCTTGGAAGGTGCTTTAGGCGGCATTGGTCTATTTCTGTTAGGGATGAAACTGATGTCTGACGGAATACGTTCTGTGGCGGATGACCGTGTCAGAACTGTTGTGTCCAAGATTACTTCCAATCGTTATGTATCGTTTTTGTTTGGCATTTTTATGACACTTGCGGTCAGTTCTGGAAGTGCCGCGGTGATCTTTGCCGTGGGTCTTCTCAATGGCGGCGTATTAAACATATTTCAGGCACTATGCGTACTATCAGGAATATTGATTGGATCTTCACTTTACCTGCATTTACATCTTATCCCTTACAGTCTGTTTTCCGGCTTTTTTATCCTTGGTGGCTTCATAATCAAATATTTCTTCAGTAACAGGCGTCTTGTCCATTATGGAACTTTTTTGCTTGGAATAGGGCTGCTTTTTTTCGGTCTTTCACTCTTGGAAGGTAGTTATCGACCAATCGACCAGACCCATCCGCTTCATGGGCTATTGCAGGGGATGCTTTATAGATCGGCTTTTATGGCGACGCTGTTCGGTGCCATCGTCTCCTTTTTAGTCCAATCGTCACATTCTACAATAGCTATTATTGAATCTCTTGAAAAAAGCAATTCAATGACTCCTGCATTAGCTTTTGCCATGTCCTGTGGCAGCATGCTTGGAATATCCGCGATTGGTCTACTTGCTTCAGTTGGCGGCAAATACGTTGCCAGGCGTGTTGCCATGATTTTAGCATTAGTAACTTTGATCACCTGCATTCCTTTAATATTTTTTTCGCAAACAGGTGCGGAGATGTCAGTTGATATAGCTGCCATGTTTAATACTCTTGACCGTACAACTGTTCTATCTTGGGGCTATACTGTATCGAGCACATTTGCGGCTTTGGCCATTTTTCTAACGGCCGGCCCCTTCTCCCGGCTCATACGCAAATATGAAGTCAGTTCAAATGGTAAATCTGGTGGTATGCAACCAACCGCAGGGTATCTGGACAGACGGATTCTAACAACACCTCCAATTGCCCTTGAGCAGGCAAGGAAAGAAGTCCAGCGTATGGCTGCCGTTGCATCGCGGATGTACGCGGATGTACTTGCAATACTTAAAAACTATGATGCGAGACGTGTTGAAACCATTCGGCAGCACGAGCAACTTCTCGATTCACTCAACTCTGAAATCACCTCTTTTCTTGCGGCACTGTCGAAAAGTGCAAGCGGTCCTGATGTGATGTATGAAGTACCGGGACTCATTCAGATTGTTTCTGCCATGGAACATATTGGTGATGTCTGCGAGGATATTCTGGACTGTACACTGGATCGCAAAGCATCCGGAATTATCTTTTCTCAGGACGCTATGAATGACTTGATCGCCATTGCCGAACAGGTTGGGTACATCGTCGCTAAAACCGAGAAGTTTGTATCCTCCAGTGAAAACTTTAACCGGGACGATTTGCATCACATAAAAGCTCGCACTCGCCTGTTGCATGATCAGATCAAGGAGTCGCATTTCAGCAGGATCTGTTCTGGTGTTTGCCCACCAAGATCAGCCATGCTGTTTCAGGAAATGTCATCATCCTGCATGAGAATTGCGGAGTTATGCTGGAACATCATGGGTATCCAGCCCAGGAGAACCGAATAAAAATGAGATGTGCTGCCATTGACTTTGGTACAAATACTGCCCGTTTGTTAATTGGAGATTGTGAAGAGCGGAAACTTATCACTCTCCTGGTTGAACGCGAAGTCGTAAGGTTGGGTGGTGGCTTTTCCGATGACTACGGTCTGTCTAATGAGGCACAGAAGCGTGGCTTGGACTGTCTGAAAAGATTTTCGGCCATCATCCGGGAATATGGTGCCTGTTACATTAAAGCATCTGCTACCAGTGCGGTTAGAGATGCGGTGAATGGTGCAAGCTTTGTTGCCCAGGTAAAGCGTGAAACAGGTATTCAGCTGAAAGTCATAGATGGCGACCTCGAGGGGCGTTTGACACTTAACGGGGTATTTTCAGGAATAGATGTGATTCACGACGACATGATGGTGTTGGACGTTGGGGGAGGGAGCACCGAAATTACAATCTCTGAATATGGTGTTCCAAAATTTGTCCGCAGTCTGCCATTGGGTGTTGTAAGGCTTACAGAAGGTTTTGGTTCCAGCCAATCCATGTATGAGAGAATTGTTACAATCATTAATCAGCTTGAGTCTGAAATAGTATCAAATGGAATTAGTATAAAATCGGAGACCGAGTTGGTCTCCACTGCAGGCACGGCAACAACGCTTGCCGCAATTCAGATGAAAATGGATAAGTATGACTGCGGCCGTGTCAATAACTTCATTATCAGCAGGAAGGATGTTGGATTAATTTACGACATGTTGCTGCCAATGACACCCTCGGAGCGATTAACTGTTCCCGGACTCGAAAAGGGAAGGGAAGACCTCATAATTGCGGGCATTCTTATTACAATCCATGTTATGGATCGCTTTGGATTCAAACGCCTAAAAGTAAGCGATTACGGTTTGCTTGAGGGTTTGGCACTTTCCGCAGCAGAATCTGCAAATTCAGTCAATCTTTGTGATAATGCTCCAGGATCAGGCGAGCTTCTCGTTAATGCGAAATAATCTTGCCAACTGATAAAGCTTTCTTCATGCTTGACCTGTGTCTGTATTTGCGTTAGCTTCCTCTTTGAATTCGAGCAAGAGGAATTTAATATGCGAGTGATAGCCGGTCTCTGTCGAGGAAAGAAGCTGAAATCCCCACCGGGCATGACAACCCGCCCGACAGCCGACAGAGTCAAAGAGTCTTTGTTTAACATAATTTCAAATCAAATTAACTTTGATGGTTGTATTGTACTGGATATTTGTGCAGGCACTGGCAGCTTGGGAATCGAATCATTGAGTCGCGGCGCGTCCTCATGCACATTTATTGAAAAGGATATAACCGTATCGCAGATTCTGAAAACAAACCTTATCTGCTGCAAATTAGACCAGAAATCAAAAATTATGACTATGGAGTCACAAACTGCGCTGAAGTTACTGTCCAAACAGGGCCAGCACTTTGATCTGGTTTTTTTTGACCCGCCATACGAATCCGGTCTTTACGAACATATTGCCGGTCTGCTGGACCAACTCGGATTGCTTACTGAGCATTCTTTATTCATCGCTGAATGTTCCTCTCAGAACGTATTACCAAGCGCTTTTGGACAGCTTGTCAAGACCGACCGTCGTGTATACGGCGATACTGCTCTTGAATTTTTTACTCTGGAGGCAGTATGAAGAAAATCGCAGTGTACCCCGGATCTTTTGACCCGATTACATATGGCCATTTGGATATCATCAGACGCGGACTGACTATATTTGACGAAATAATAGTGGCGGTTGCCAATAACTCCCAAAAAAATGCATTATTTTCAACTGATGAGCGAGTGGAACTCATTCAGGATGTACTTAAAACCGAGGAGAGGGTCACTGTTGACACTTTCAGCGGACTTCTGATAGATTACGTTTCTTCTCGCGGTGCACATGTCATCATACGCGGGTTGAGAGCCATTTCTGATTTTGAATACGAATTTCAGATTGCCCAAATGAACAGCACAATCGGGCGGGAAGTTGAAACTCTGTTCATGATGACCTCCCTACAGTATGGATATCTTTCATCCTCAATAGTAAAAGAAGTCTGCTCTCTTAATGGTGACATTGATATGTTTGTGCCACCCGAGGTCAAGACAGCCTTAAAACTAAAGTATGGACTTGCATAATCCAGGAATTACATTTGCTGTAAAATAATTGCACCACAACTAACAGGAGGAAAGACAGATGAAACTTGCAGACCGCGTGAATAAGATTCAGCCCTCTCCTACACTGGCAATCGATGCCAAAGCCAAAGCTCTTAAAGCCCAAGGGGTTGACGTAATCGGTTTTGGCGCTGGAGAACCGGATTTTGATACACCTGCCAATATTTGCGAGGCTGGAAAAAAGGCCATTGATGCCGGTTTTACCCGCTACATGCCGGTAGGTGGAGCAGACGATCTTAAAGACGCTATTATCGCCAAGATGAAAAAAGATCATAATCTTGAGTACACTCGAGATGAAATTTCTGTCGCCTGCGGTGCTAAACATACTCTATACAATATCTCCCAGGCATTGATCCAGGAAGGTGACGAAGTTATAATACCCGCCCCCTACTGGGTTTCGTATCCTGATCAGGTTGTCCTTGCCGGCGGAACTCCTGTATTTATTGAAACCGGCGAAGAAACCGCTTTCAAAATCACTCCTGAGCAGCTTGAAAAATCCATCACACCAAATACCAAGGCACTCATCCTCAATTCACCTTGCAATCCGACCGGAACAAGTTACACAGAGGAAGAGTTGAAAGCCTTGGGACAGGTTTGCTTGAAATACAATTTCCTGATCATCTCCGACGATATTTATGAGCGTCTGATCTATGACGGCATTAAATTTGCGAACATCGTTCAAGTCGTACCGGAGCTAAAATCCCGCACAGTTGTAGTCAACGGTGTATCGAAGACTTATGCGATGACCGGATGGAGAATTGGCTACGCTTGCGGCCCTAAAGAGTTGATGTCAGCCATGACTAAAATGCAGTCCCAGTCTACCTCCAATGCAACCTCAATCGCTCAGAAAGCTTCTGTGGAAGCATTGAACGGTTCACAGGACGCAGTGGCAGCCATGTGCGTCGAGTTTGAAAAACGGCGTAGTTATATTGTTGAACGTTTGAATGCAATGTCCGGTGTCACCTGCTTTAAATCTACCGGTGCCTTCTACGTATTCCCCAACTTTTCGTGCGCTTACGGAAAAACAACTCCTCAAGGCAGCAAAATCAATAACTCAACTGACTTCGCAGCCTATTTGCTCGAAGACGCAAAAGTTGCCTTGGTACCAGGCGTCGCCTTCGGGGCTGACAAGTATGCCAGGCTTTCATACGCAATCAGCATGGAAAATATTAAAAAGGGAATGGATAGAATTGAAGAAGCAATAAATAACCTTAAATAACATGTCATGAATGAGGCGCTGAAAAGCGCCTCATTCTTTTTAAGAGAGTGGGGTGCAAATGATTACTCGAGACATGATAATTGCGGACATTATAACCAGGTCCCCTGAAACCCTTCCGGTATTCAAAAAATTCAATCTGGATTGTTATGAATGCCAAATATCCGACCTTGAAACACTTGAACACGGCGCAGGTGTTCATAAAGTTGATATTGACGACCTACTCGCTTCCCTGAACAGTGTACTTAAATAGACAACCTATCCGGAGTTACAGAAATGAATGACCTTGAACAATATACCCGTTATTTTTCAGCAGGGTTCAAGGTTGGTGTCGGCATACCATTGCCCAACGCTGAAGTATTCAGGGATTGGGCAATAATTTTTAAAATTGATGAAGATCTTGTTACTTTACAGCTTTCAAGAGATGTATTGCCTGTCGGAGTAAAACTGCGATACGGGCAGATTCTTGAATTACGTGGCGGGAAAGAAGGGTCCGGATACAGTTGCCGTGCAATCATAGTATCAGAAGGTGATTCACACGAACTACTGCTGCGCCTGATTGGCGAAATTGTTTCGGACGAACTTCGTGAGTATTACCGGATTGATGCTTTTCTGCCGATCAAGTACTACGTCAGCAGAGAGCAAAACATTGAAACTCTTCGTCATCAGTGGGAATTGCGCAGGGCTCATCGCCTGCAGATGGAACTGGAACAAAAGGAGCGGAGTTGGAACAGTGCACTGCTTTCACAAAATGCTGATCTCCCCAATGAGAAAATCCAGGGTGATAGGGAACTTGAAACGGTTGAAGGCGGAACGGACTCATGGGAGACCATTATCCCGCTGGCAGCAAATGTTAGTGGTGGTGGCCTTCGCTTGATAACCCATCAGGGCTTTGAAAACGGGGAATATGTCCTGCTTGAAATCCTGGTTCCTTCTCCCCGGAGAGTTGTTGATGTAATAGCACGTGTTATATTTGCCAACCGAAACCATGCAGCGGGTAACGATCAGGATTATTTCAATACAGGAATGCAGTTTGTGTATATCGGAGAACGAGAACGCGACGCCATAGTTAACCATATTTCAACTATTCAACTGAAGAGAATCCGCCAAATGAGGGAAAGATACCTGTTCCGCAGTGGGGATTTGGGTAGCGAATCAACTGTTTCAGGAATATTTAAGTTTAAATCATTAATAAAATGGGCTATGGCAGCGCTTATTGTAAGTTTAATATCCGTAACTTTGATTGAGTATTTCTGGCGTTACGCCCACAACCGTCCAAAAGGCGAGATTGAAACGATCTTTGAAGATGCGGTCCAAAAGTATAAGGATAAGATTCAAAAGTAATTCATGATTAGTTGTAATTGCTAAATACTTCCGGTAGATCCAAAGCCTCCGGTTCCACGCTCTGTTTCCATACTGAATTCGGAAACCACTTCCAATGCAACCTGTGTCACCGGGACAAACATCATCTGGCAGATACGCTCTCCCGGTTCGATGGTGTAGGGAACCGCACCGCGATTGAAAATGCCTATTCCAATCTCACCTTGATAGTCTGAATCAATTACGCCAACCGTATTTGCCAATACAATGCCATGTTTGATTCCAAGACCTGAACGCGGGACCAGAAGCGCCACTAAACCCGGGTCATGAATGTTTATGGCGATGCCGCTTGGGATAAGAACCGTTTCACCAGGGTGCACAGTTCTGGATTCAGTCAGGCATGCACGAAGGTCTACTGCGGCTGCGCCGTCAGTGGCATAACGTGGTAATGGTATGCTCGTCCCGATCAGCGGATTTATTATTTTGGTTTCAATTTTACGTTGGTTCATGTAAATTTCCCTGTCCTGTTACAGCAATTAATTTGAATTGCTACAATATCAGAATTAGCGTGAAAGACAACCATACGATTTAATGAAGTATCAATTTTGCAGATATAAAAAATGAACAAGGAGCAACATTTTATGAGGCAACGCGTTGTCAGCGGCATGAGGCCGAGCGGCAGATTACATATCGGTCATTACCACGGGGTGCTGGAAAACTGGGTAAAAATGCAGGATTCCTATGATTGTTTCTTCTTTGTTGCCGACTGGCATTCATTGACTACTGAGTACGCCGATACCTCCGGAATTGCAGAAAGTACCCGTGAAATGGTGCTTGATTGGGTCGCTTTTGGACTTGATCCGTCCAATTGCGTTGTCTTTCGACAAAGCCTTGTACCGCACCATTCCGAGCTGAATCTGATTCTGTCAATGATCACTCCGGTTTCATGGCTCGAACGTAATCCTACTTACAAAGAAATGCTGGACAACATTGAACAGCGCGATCTCTCTACCTTCGGTTTTCTGGGCTATCCGGTTTTGATGGCTGCCGATATCATTCTCTATAAGGCGACCAGAGTTCCAGTCGGACATGATCAGCTTCCACACTTGGAAATAACGAGAGAGATTGCCAGGCGCTTCAATCATCTTTACGAAAGCGTATTCCCTGAGCCAGAGGCATTGCTGACTGAAACACCCAAATTGCTAGGCCTGGATGGCCGTAAAATGAGCAAGTCCTACGGTAACTCGATCTACCTTTCCGATAGCGCCGAAGAGACCAGTAAAAAGGTCTTGTCGATGATGACCGATCCGGCCCGGGTTCGACGAACTGACCCTGGCGACCCGGATGTCTGCGTTGCCTTTAATCTGCATCGTATCTACGTGCCGCAGGAAAAACTGGATGAGATCATACCCGCCTGCCGCAACGCTTCCATCGGTTGTGTAGATTGCAAACGAATTCTGGTCAGCTGTATGAACGAGAAATTGGCTCCGTGTCGTGCCAAACGGCAAGAACTGGCCGTTAACCCCGCTTTTGTTGATGACCTGCTGCGCGAAGGTAGCCAGAGGGCATCCCTGATTTCCGATGCTGTCATGAATGAAGTCCGGGCCGCTTTGAAATTCTGATATGACCCGCTCTGAAACACATCTGTCGTCTGTGGAAAGTACCCCATTGCTGGACGGTTTTCACGAGCAGTACAGCGTCCATCTGGACAAGTTTGATGGACCGCTTGACCTGCTGCTGCACCTTATTAAGAAAAATGAACTGGATATTTACGATATTTCAATTGCGGTGATAACCCGTCAGTACCTGGATTACATCAAATTGATGAAAGAACTTAACCTGGAAATTGCAGGTGATTTTCTGGTTATGGCTGCGACGCTACTACAAATAAAATCCCGTCAACTACTCCCCCAGGACGAACTGGAAGAAACGGATGATGTTGAAAACGACCCAAGAGCAGAACTGGTTCGCCGCCTGCTTGAGTACCAGCAGTACAAGGAAGCCGGTATGGTAATCGGCGCCCGGGCACTTCTCGGACGGGATGTTTTTGGGCGTGTAGCATCCGAACCGATGCTTGAAGCTGCCCAGAACGAAGAGGGTCCGCTTGAAGTAAGCCTTTTTGATCTTGTTGATGCTTTCCGTGCACTGTTAGTGCGTATTCCGGCCGAGAGTTTCCATGAAGTTGCACCGGGCGACTCGCTCAGCATTGCCGACTGCATCAACGAGATATTGTCCATTTTACAGGAAAAAGAGACTATCCAGTTTGATGATCTCGTTCGTGAAGAATTTACGCGGGAACGGGTAATAGTTACTTTTCTGGCGTTGCTGGAACTCTCCCGCCTTAAACTGATACGTATTTTTCAAGGCAGCGAACATGGATCGATCTGGTTTATTCCTGCGGTAGCTTCGACTCAATTGGAAGAGTAACACATTTATGTCACATGAATTATCCGCCATTATAGAAAGCATTATCTTTACGGCTGAATCTCCCATCTCAACAGATCGAATCTGCGATCTGTTGAACGAGTTTGATCGAGATGATGTGCGATCGGCCCTGGCGGAGCTGGTCGAATTCTATGAAAACCGGGGAGGGGGATTTGAACTGGCTGCAGTGGCTGGCGGCTGGCAGCTCAGAACACGACCCGCCTTTCAGACTTATGTGACACGCCAGATCAGGGCCAAATCGTCCAAGTTTTCCCAATCTTCACTGGAAACACTGGCAATCATTGCCTACCGACAACCGATCACCCGAGCTGAAATTGAGCACCTGCGCGGAGTCGACTGTGGAGGTGTTCTCAAGTCACTGCTTGATAAACGGCTGGTCAAGATACTTGGAAAAAAAGACATTCCAGGGCGACCTTTAATTTACGGTACATCAAAAGAATTCTTAGAGATATTCGGGCTTAAGGACCTAAAAAGTCTTCCAACACTTAAAGAAATACAAGCGCTTGAGGAGATACCGCAATACGAGCGCCAGGATGAGTTGCCGTTGGGTCAGGATAATCCTGTTCCGGTGGAGAGTGATTTACCGTTTGAGTAGTTAAAATTAGTACTTCAAACTGGAGGTTCTCATGCAACGTCAACCGGTTGTGGCAGGTCAGTTTTACCCCGGAAACATTCAGCAACTTAAATCAACCCTGGCCGACCTAATTCCCGACAATAGTTCAAAACAGCATGTATACGGCATTATTTCACCCCATGCCGGCTATGTCTATTCCGGTGCAATTGCTGGCCAGGTTTACTCTCAAATAGAAATCCCTCGAACAGTTTTGATTATCGGCCCCAACCATACTGGATCCGGAGTTCCGGCGGCCCTTTATCCTGATGGTGAATGGCTGACACCCCTTGGAACAATGCCGGTCAATTCCCGCCTCAACGCACTGTTGCTGCAGCAAATTGATTACCTGCAGTTCGACAGTGTGGCTCACCGGAACGAACATTCACTTGAAGTCCAGGTTCCATTTATCCAGTACCTGCGTCCTGATGTTTCAATATCGGCAATCTGCGTAGGACATGGCGATTACTCTGCCTTGAGTGAAATCGGGAAGGGAGTTGCCGAGGCGATTCGTGAATACGGCGAACCTGTACTGATCGTCGCCAGTTCTGACATGACCCATTATGAATCAGCTGATACAGCCAGACACAAGGATAGTCTGGCGCTGGAGAAGGTCTTGTCATTTGACGCAAAAGGCTTGTTGGATATCTGTCGCAGCCAGCAGATCACGATGTGCGGAGTAGCACCTTCAGCCGTCATGATTGTGGCAGCCGGTGAACTTGGGGCTACTGCTGCGGAAGTGGTTGCTTACGGTAACAGCGGGGATGTAACCGGAGATAAACGACAGGTGGTTGGTTATGCTTCAGTAGTTGTCTACTGAAATAATGCTGCTGACACGACATAAAAGGCTCCCAGAATCGGGAGCCTTTTTTGTTATTCGAATATAATCCTCTTTATCTGCTACTTTGAGATTTTGGCACGTATCGCTTCGACAACATAATAGGCATCGTTGATGGCGGTGTAGATCAGATTAGGGTGCTTCTCCTCGACTATGGAACCCTCGGTAATCTTCATGTAGGACGGTGAAATTGCTCCCCCGATAACATAGACACCTTTTCGAGTGGATTCAAACTCGGAGGACAGAAGAACCAGCCGTTCGCCTTCCTTTGCGATTTTGCAAACTCCGGCCGCACAGGCAATCGACTGGATGCCGAGTTTGTCAAAAATCGGAACCGGCCCTTGTGAACCGATACAGGCGATTACGTTCTGCATCGGGAAACTCAGGGCATGATACAAGTCGATTCCATCGGTCTGCTTGAACTCGTTAATTCGAATAACCAACCGGTCAACACCTTCGTCATCGACTTCGCCGATGCGCGGCTGCGCTCCAGGCAATAGCCTGATATTCCCGCCCAGCAGGATCTCTTCACCCAGACGCTGTGCGGTCTCTTTATTAACGTCGAAAGTCTCCGCCTTGTGCGCCCAATAAACCGGCTGAGTGTCATGCACCTCGCGTTTGGCCTTGAGGATGTTAATGATCACGTCGGCAGCTGTGTTGCCGCCACCTATCACCAGAGTTTTTATGCCGATATACTTGCTGGCATCGTCAACATTCTTTGCCACCATCTTGGCATCGCCATAAACAGACAGCTCGCGTGGTATGTTGCTGCCGAATGACAGAACTACTTTTTTGCCTTTAAAACGCCCCTTGGATGTGACAACCGTCAAACCATCCCGTTCGTCTTTAATGTCCTCAAAGGCCACCTCGGTCTGGACGTTCAGATTTTCATGCTGCACAAAGTGCTGTACGTACTGCAGATAGCTCTCGACAGTGACAGGTTTGTCAGGCGGTCTCAGCTCTTCAACCATGAAAGGCTCAGGAGCATCCTTGGGCTTGGACGCATATACCAGCTTTCCTTCCGGATAGGTATTGGCAATGCCCTGAAATATGGCCTTACCTGATTCCAGTACGAGATAGGAAAGACCGTTTTTATGGCAAAGATAGGCGGTGGAAAGTCCTGCCGGGCCGCCACCGATAATAAGAACGTCGTAAGTGGTGTTGCTCATAATTGAATCCTTTAAAAACTAATTTAAGTTTTGGCAACCTGTAACCAATCGAACAATATCATTTAACATCTTAAAGATAAAGTATTAGTGAATCTGTGAATTCAGTTGATGCAGCCAAGCCCGGACAGACGTTCGGCCAGACAGCGAATATGCCTGTCATCTGTGCCGCAGCAGCCGCCCAGCAATTTCATTCCGAAATCCTGATAAAGTGCGGCGACCGTCTGTCCGAAAAGCGCCGGTTCTTCCTCTGCCAGCTCGGTGCTGTTATCCAGCTCTTCCGGGCTGAGTGCTGATGTATTGGCAAGCAGGCCGATAATGCGTTCACGCACCAGCGACAAAGCGTTAGATTCATGAAGCATAGCCTTACGAAACACCGAAGCATGAGTGCAGTTCACCAGATAAGCCAGCGGGCGAGGGGAGGTGGCTGCGTCAATGGCTGCAATGGCGGTAGCCAGCGGCGTACCGTCCAGCAACGTTCCACCGGGACGAACAAGTACACTGATCATATACGGTTGCCCGGTCGCGGCCAAAGCCTGGGCCAGACCGGTCGCTTCACTGAGGGCCGGAAGCGTGGCGGCCAATAAAAAATCTACTCCGGAAGATGCCAGGGCGTCGGCCTGCCAACGATGAAATTCACGAGCTGCATCAGTAGTCATTGCTTCGGCGGGGTTGTAGGCGTCACCCCGGCAACTCATCAATCCGCAGATCACAACCTTCTGGCCATAATCACCGTACTCGCGCCGCAGTCCGTCCAGGAAACGGGCATTGTCTCCGTTCAAGTCACGACCGGTCAGTCCTGCGGAATCGATCCGTTCCCTGCTTGCTCGCCAGGTTGGAGTGGAAAGCATCATCGGCATGTTGAATTGTCGGCCGATCTCCAAATATTCCCGGCAGATCTTAGCCAAGGCGTTCAGACCGGTCGGCTGGTAAATCAGCGCCGAATTCACAACATGGGGATCCAGGACAATGTCCGGGTTGCGGCGCAGCCGCTCGATGACCGCCCCCTCACCAAGAATGACCGGTGATGAGGCCAGCAGATCTGGAAAAGACATTTTAGTCATATTGCTCATCTTAGTACCTCAAAACTTTGGCGAAGAACTTTTGCACGAGTAGTTCGCGGGGCTTTTCAAAAATATCGGTCGCGGGCCCACTTTCCACAACCTGTCCGTTAGCCAGAAACAGGCACTGGTCGGCCATTTGACGGGCAAAGCCCATATTGTGAGTAACAATGATCAAGTCGCGCCCTTCACTGCGCAGTTCAGCTATGAAATCCAGTACTTCGGATGTCATTTCCGGATCGAGGGCCGAGGTTGGTTCATCGAACAGCAGAAAGCGTGGCTTGATCGCGACCGCCCTGGCTATGGCAACCCTCTGCTGCTGGCCGCCCGACAGTTGTGCCGGTCGCTTGTGGCCATGGGACTGCAATTGAAAACGCTGAAGGAGCTGATCAGCGTATGATTCCGCTTCCGTACGGCCATAACCATGAACCCGCTCCAGTGGAAGCACGATGTTCTCAAGTGCTGTCAAATGTGGAAACAGGTTGAACGACTGAAATACGGTTCCAATACTGCAACGGTGGCGGCGCAAACCATCTTCGCCAGAAGGGAGCGGATCACCGTTTATATAAACCGTTCCACAATCAGGAACCTCCAATCCGGCAATAATCCTTAACAAGGTTGATTTGCCGCCGCCCGATGGGCCAACCAGCGCCAACGCATGGAATTCCCGGAGCGTCGCATTAACTCCATTAAGGGCGGACTGGCCACCATACGATTTATGGATATCAATCAACTCAAGTTGCATAATAGAAACGCTTCTCCAATTGGCGCGATATCAGCGAAATCGGCAAGGTCAACAACAGGTAGCCGAGCGCCAGTGGCAGGTAACTCTCAAGAGTACTATAGGTAAATGAATTTACTTCCTGGGCATTAAGAGTGAACTCGCTGACAGCGATAATGGATAGCAGTGACGAGTCTTTGATCAAAGAGGCGAACTGGCCGGCCAAAGGCGGCAGAACCCGTCGTACAACCTGCGGAAAAATCACATGCCGGTAAACCTGCGATCGAGTCAGACCGATGGCCCGGGCTGACTCGATCTGTGATTCGCTGATGCTCTCAATCCCGGCCCGCACAATTTCGCAGATGTAGGCGCCGGCAAAACAGGCCATGGTCAACACGCCCACCAGGTAACGGTTGGAAACTCCGAAAGCATCCGCCACTACATAGAAGAAGACTAGAATCTGAACCAGCAGAGGGGTGCCACGGATCAGCTCGACATAAAGCTTTCCAAGGTAGCGGACCGGCAGAACCCTGGAACGCTGGGCAATGGCAAAAAAAAGTCCGATTAACAAGGAGAGGATCAAAGCCGCCGCTGACACCAGCACAGTCACCAACCACCCCTGAATAAACTTCATCCGGTAATCCCAGATGGCCTCCCAGTTCCAGCCGTATTGTAAACGTGCAAAGGCGAAACTGAACAGTCCCGCCACCAGCAGCGTTACTACTACCCAGGAAATAATACGGGCGGCAATGGAGAGCGGCCGCCCGTCAGATGGTATTATTAAGTAATTCATTGGTAGCGCTTGGGTTACAGGAAAAAAGTGTAGCCAAGACGCTTAAACTCCCCTTTCATATCCTTCAGGTATGCATCACCCAGTCGCTCGAAACCACCTTTGGAACGATAATCACGGATGAATGCATTGACTTTTGCTTTCAGGTCATTGTTGCCCTTGCGGATGCCGATAGCCCACGATTCCTGCTGAAATGGCGTCAGAATTGCCTTGGTGGTTTCTTTGTTGCGCTGCC
This sequence comes from Geobacter sp., assembly GCA_009684515.1. Lineage (GTDB taxonomy): Bacteria > Desulfobacterota > Desulfuromonadia > Geobacterales > Pseudopelobacteraceae > JACRCG01. The sequence goes on along the minus strand of WKKS01000003.1, from coordinate 251,089 downwards.
AGTTCTGGTAGGTGGACATCTGGTCGTAGATAAAGGCATCGGCCTTCCCCTGTACTACTTCAAGCACTGCTGCGGCTTCCTTGTCCAGCACCAGTAGCCGGGCTTTTTTCAATTTGTTAGTGGCATAGAGATGGCCGGTAGTTCCTTTTTTCACTGCAATGGTTTTATCATCACGATCCAAGTCGGCAATCGACTTGACAGTGGAATCCTTCTGCAAAAGCAGGCAAAGACCGGTTTGCAGATACGGGTCAGAGAAGTCGATTGATTTGGTGCGTTCAGCAGTGGCGGTCATGGAAGATATGATCAAATCAATCTTGCCGGTTTTCAGCGCAGGAATCAGGCCATCAAAACTCATATTCTGGATTACTACCGGCCTGCCAAGAGCCTTGCCCAACTCGTTGGCAAGTTCAACGCTAACTCCGCTCGGCTTGCCCGACGTATCAGTCATTTCAAATGGCGGGTACGCCAATTCCATACCCACCACCAACGACTTCTGCGCGGCAGCCTGAGCCACCGTCATGCCGACTAACAGAAGAATAAACGACATGCAAATAACCCGACTCCATGCAAACATTTGTTTCATTTTCCCCTCCTCGGATCTGATCACGGTTTTGAGCCATATTTAACAAACGTATGTACGAGGTTTGTTACGCACTACTGGATTGCTACCGAGCTAATGACCACGTTTACGCCAGAGATCGGAGAGCCATTTAAACCTATAACAGTGGCACCTGAGGCTATACTGAAATCCGCTGGTGTCGGGAAATTACCGGCAGCGATACTGAATGTTGCAGTGGCAAACTCACCGGTACTAATCCCACTTGCATTAATCAAAGCCAGGGACACCTGACCACTGGTACCGGTATTAGCGGCAAATAGCGAGCTCGCCCCGATCCCAGAAGCGACCACGTTACTAGTCCCAATTGACAATCCCTTGCCTGTGGAATAAACCAATACCGCCTGGATCCCACCAACCAAAACACTCGCGGGCAGAGGGCCCTGGGTCGCGATCGTCACAACAGCTGTTGCGGGGTTAGGGATAAACGACACGCTTATAGTATGATTGACCGTCACATTGGTGAAGGAGAAGGTAGTAATGCTGCCCTGGGAGACACCGTCAACCAGAACATCTGATACACTAAAGCCTGTGTTTGGTGTAATGGTAAAGATTTGGTTGGAACCGGTTGCCACCGCAACTACACCGGACGGACTGATGTTGCCTCCTGCACCCGCGGATGCATTAATTGTCAGTTGGGTTATTGCGGATTGTTGTACACCGCCACCTCCACTTCCTCCACCACAACCGCATAACACCAGTAGCGCAACAAAAAATATCCGACTTAACAAGTTCATGATTTTCATAACAGCTCCCTTAGTGCTCTCTTTGTTAGTGGAATTATGCTTTGATTATATTTTTCATGTGACGCTTTTCGCTACCAATTGAAATTAAGCGTTATTTTGAAGAAAGGGACATCATCCATGCGCTGATCGGAACGGATTGTGTCATAGAACTCAAACTTTCGTTCAAAGGCGTAACCGACAGAGCTTGAGAGTTTGATTGTGGGGATTGGAAGATAGTTAACTCCGGCCATGGCTTTGTAATCCACATATTTTATGGCTTTTGCACCCAGCGATTTATCCTTTAATTCATATTCATCACTTGCAAAATCACCTGCCACAAAAAGCTGGATTTCACGTGAAGCAATATAGGTAATTCCTGGCCGAGGTGCTATGGCATCAAACTTCCAATACTGGTTCGGTTGATACCTGAAACCCAAGGCCGGTATGAACTGAGTCGAACGATACCCGAAGCGGTAAATGAATCCGCCTACCAAGGATAATCCATTATTAAAGCTGTAACCGCCCAATGCCAAAGTCGGCATCCGCAGGTCATCCTCTCCAAGATCTTCGAAATCACTATAAAATCCGGGACTCAGCTTCAAACTGGCAAAAGCTTTGTTGTTGAACCGGTAAGTTGCTCCAGCCTCAACAAAAAGAGAGTGCAGATCGTGTGGTAGGCCAGCAGATAGGGATGAGTCTATTTCTTTAAGCCCGTACCCACCTCCCAGAGTCATTGTCAATCGATCATTCAGCTTGATATCACGGGTAACTTTTAGGCGTAGGTCAGTAATATCAACGTCAGCTGTACTATTACGGAGATTAGCTGAAAACAGATGGACCATTGATAGATGGGTATCCCAATCCGAAGATTTGTCTTTGTTATTCCCGCCAACGTTAACATTTTCACCAACAGGATCGGTAGCCTGACAAGTTGAAGTGACGAAAATCGAAACGAGTAAAATTGTTACCAAAGTGAGACAGGACTTCATAACAAACTCCTCTTCCTGATTCAAAAGCAGCAGTATTTCGAGAGACGTATATCTGTCAGGGCATGGTTTCTCTTAAGCTGCAACAATAACATCCTGCTCAAGTCATCGTCAAAGCAATATTTGTAGATTTTAAGAGGGCTTGGTGATTCTCTGTGAAGTAATAATCTGATATGGAAAACTGGACGAATATCCACGACTAGGGTAGGGTAGCAACCAAGAAAGAGAGAGTTTAATGTCAGCTACAGTATTTTCTGCACTTCACATAAAACCGGCCATGCTCAAAAATCTGGCTTCACTTGGATATTCTGAGATGACCCCGATTCAATCCCACACTTTGCCTCTGATTCTGTCGGGTAAGGATGTAATAGCAAAGGCCAAGACCGGCAGTGGAAAAACCGCCGCCTTTGGAATTGGCTTATTGACTAACATGGAAATAAACAGCCTGCGTGTTCAGGCACTCGTGCTCTGCCCAACTCGTGAACTGGCCGACCAGGTCGGCAAGGAGTTGCGGCGGCTGGCACGTTTTACTGACAACATCAAAATACTGATGCTCTGTGGTGGAGTTCCTTTCGGACCCCAGTTGAGTTCGTTGGAGCATGGCGTTCATGTTGTAGTCGGAACTCCCGGCCGGCTTCTTGATCATTTGCGGAGGGGAAGCCTGAATCTGAGCAGCCTGCGGACTCTGGTTCTGGACGAAGCCGACCGGATGCTTGACATGGGATTCCAGGAAGAGATCACTGCCGTGATTGAGGCCACGCCGAAAAAGAGACAGACCCTGCTTTTTTCTGCCACTTATCCGGCGGCGATTAACACTATGAGTGAGGATATTCAGCGTGAACCGGTCGAGATCAGTGTTGATGAAACCCACGATGAATCTGCAATCAAGCAGATGCTCTTTGAAGTGGACAACGATGAACGTATCGAAGCAGTGGCTTTGATCCTTGGGCATTATCGGCCCGAATCGACTCTCATATTTTGCAACACCAAGATTGATTGCCAGAACGTAGCCAATGCTCTGGTCAAACGCGGCTTTTCGGCACTGCCGATTCATGGCGATCTGGAGCAGCGTGAACGAGATCAGGTACTTGTGCGTTTTGCAAACAAAAGTGCCTCAATTCTGGTAGGCACCGATGTGGCCGCCCGTGGCCTGGACATCAAGGAACTTTCGGCTGTGATTAATTATGAGCTATCCCGCGATCCTGAAGTTCATATCCATCGCATCGGGCGTACCGGACGTGCCGGGGATCAGGGGTTGGCAATAAGCCTGTTTGCCGCGCACGAATCACGTCGAATATCGGCGATTGAAGATACTCTCGACAACAGCATTCCAAGAATAAACCTGTCAGCTCTTTCGTCTGCTACGGGCAAGCCTTTGGCACCACCCATGATAACGCTTTGCATCGATGGCGGACGGAAAAACAAACTGCGTCCTGGCGACATCCTGGGTGCATTGACCGGTGAGGGGGGGATTGCTGGGAGCGAGGTCGGCAAGATTGATGTCCACGAGTTTTACACGTACGTGGCCATTGTATCAGCCAGCTCAGAATTGGCACTGGCCTGCCTGAATGGCAACAAGATTAAAGGGCGATTCTATAAGATTCGCAGGATATGTTGAGGAATATTAAGATTTTCTTGAGATATTGTTTTGTTGGAGTACAATAACAGAAAAGATAAAAAGGGGGTTGTTATGGAAGACAGAGATAACAAATTGGCAGCGGCAGCGTTGTTAATCGTTGCTGGTGGGGTCATAGGGGCTGGGGTTGCTCTTATTTTCGCTCCGCAGTCTGGTAAAAAAACCAGAAAGGATTTTGCCCGTTATTCTAAGAAGGTTCGCAATCGGGCTGATGAAACGGTAGACGACCTTGCCTCAAATGTCAGCAATCTGGTTGAAGCAATTGGTGACAAGACTGATGAACTGGTCGAGAAGGGAAAGGATGTTGCGGGCAGCGCTCGAAAAGACCTGATTCGTCTGATTGAGGAAGGAGCTGCAAAGCTTGAAAAATTCAGGACTATTCTGAGCAGAATGGGGTAAATTCAGGGTGCCGTTTTCGGTGAGTGAGGTGTCGCAGTGGTGGCCGGTTGAACGCTGTTCAACTGATCCTTCGGCGCCGTTTCCTTGGGCGTTGAATCCTTGTGAGGCTGTTCCTTCGGGGCGGCCTCATTGTTTTTCGGATCTTTTGTTTTGAATTCTTCTTTATCGGAAGACAGCAAACTGATGTCACCATAGTAACCGACTGCACTTTCATGGCTGTTATCGCTGTCGGTCATAATTGCAACGGCACCCAGTTTGGGCGCCTCTTCACCAAAGGCAGCACGGTAGTCTTCGTAATAGTTCCGTTTGTGGGAAGTCCACTGCCCTGCCAGCTCTTCTCCAGAATCGACTGCAATCATGACGGCGTTGCTGGAATAGGGGCTGCGCAGTATTTCTCCTTTGTGCATGACGTTGCCCCAGACATACTCAATCGCCCTGGTACGGGAAAAGAGCCCACGAGAGAACACAACATAAACGCGCGCGGCGAAATCATGCCCCTCCTTAACCCGTTCATTTCCTTTCTTGACTGTATGATCGATTTTCCAGGACCACTTAATGAACGGATACGTCTTAGAATCAACTTCCATTTTGTGGATAAGTCCGGATGCCGAGTTATTACTTTTTGCCATCAGGATTTTTTTCCCGTTCTTTTGCAAAAATGAATAACTGGTTTTATTGGAATTCCAGATAGTTTGTTCTTTCCAACCGGTAAGGTCGCCATTTTCGAAATTTCCGACATGAAGTTCTTGTTGTGCGGCAGTTGCGCCGGTCAGGGAGAACAACAATGCAAAGATGCCGATAGTTAGATAAATTTTCACGCAGGATTTACCGGGTTGTTCGAATCGAGTGATATACAGTTCAGACCATATGCCGGTATGAGTCTGTTGAAATATTCGATAGTTTGGAAACGCTCCGATGGTTGCGGATTGATTTTGGAGCTATAACGACTGATATAGAAAAGATAGCGAATACCGAAGCGCTCAGCGGTTGCAAGATTTGTTTCACTGTCTTCACCAAGCAGCGTAGTTTCGGGAAGATAGTCGATGAAGTTCTGCAGTTTACCCCAGAAGCGGTCATCCTCCTTTGGGAGGCCGACCTGATGGGCTGAAATAATACCATCGAAATACGATCCAATACGGGTTGTCCTCATCTTCAGATCCAGCGTTTTTGAATGCGCGTTGGTAACCAGCCAAACCGATTTATGGTGGTGTTTCAGAAATAATAAAAAATCAATTACGTGCGGATGCACGGCAATCAAATGCTCGATCTCCATTTTGAGCATTGGAATATCCAGTCTGAGGCGGTCGGACCAATAATCCAGATCGGTCCAGTTAAGCGTATTTTCCTGGGAACGGAACAAGTCGTAAAGATATTTTTTTGCATGCTCAAGCGATGTGCGATTTTGGGCTGCCCAGCGGTGAGGTACATGTTCCAGCCAGAAGTGGTCGTCAAAATGGCGGTCCAGGATTGTCCCATCCATATCCAGCAGTACGGTCTCTATGCTGTTCCAGTCAACAATCATGTATTGGTCTCTTTTGTTGTTCTTTAAATTATTTCAAACAATACTTCTGCCGCTTTGATTTTGTCAAGACCGCAAACACGGCCAACTACGGATAAAAAGCTAATTCTATTGACTTTACAGTCTGTTATTGCGTATAAAGATTAGTTCTTATGATTGATAAACTTATATACATGGAAACCTTTGGCTGCCAGATGAATGTGAATGATTCGGAACGGATCATCACCATGCTGGGAGACCTGGGATACGCTGCCACCAACGAGCCGTCAGCTGCCGACATGATCCTGCTCAACACATGCAGCGTTCGTGGCGGTGCCGAGGAGAAGGTTTATAAGCGCCTTCAGAACCTAAAAATATACAAGCGTGACGGAAAATCGCAGATAATCGGCGTCGGCGGTTGTGTTGCCCAGCAAGAGGGGGAGGAACTTTTAAAAAAATTCCCTTTTCTTGATCTGGTATTCGGCACACATAACCTGCATTTGCTGCCTGACATGGTAAGGGGAGCAGAGCAGGGTGAGCGACGCTCGGAAACGGCATTCATTGATAATGAGCAACGGCTCGACCTGTTCCCCTCAATCAAGGGGAAATCCCGTCTTTCTCGCTTCGTGACAGTAATGCAGGGGTGTGACAACTTCTGTTCCTACTGTATTGTCCCGTATGTTCGAGGTCGTGAGATCAGTCGCCGTTCCTCGGATATCCTGACAGAAGTCAGCCAGTTAGCTGATGAGGGGGTCAGGGAGATAGTACTGCTTGGTCAGAACGTGAATTCCTACGGCCTCAAAGTAGACAGCGAGCCTACCTTTGCTGAATTGATCCGACAAGTCGCCGAAGTTCAAGGTATAGAGCGGATTCGCTTTACCACCTCGCATCCCAAGGATATGTCAGATGATCTGATTGCCTGTTTCAGTGACGTAACCAAGCTGTGCGGACAGATACACCTGCCGGCCCAATCAGGGAGTGATGCGGTTTTACAACGAATGAAGCGGGTCTACAATCGTGAATCTTATCTGGAAAAGGTTCGCAAGCTTAAGGCGGTCCGACCTGGGATTGTTTTCACCGGTGATATCATTGTCGGTTTTCCGGGTGAGACTGATGAAGACTTCGAAAAGACTTTATCGCTGATTGAGGAGGTGCGCTATATCGACCTCTTCACTTTTGTTTATTCTCCCCGACCCGGCACAAAGGCGGCTGAGTTCCCGGAAGAAATGACTCGCAGCCAGAAAATGGCCAGATTGGACCGCCTGATGGCTCTCCAGAAACAAATCAACCTTGAAATATGCAACGAATATATCGGCGGCCTTCAGAGCGTCATGGTTGAAGGTGAGGGCAAACTTCCAGGGCAGATTTCCGGCAAAGCCGATAATGGGCGAATAGTAAACTTTTCCGGAAAAAAGAATCTGATCGGTAGTTTCGTTGATGTTCGCATTGCCAAAGCCTACCCCAATTCGCTATTGGGCGAATTGCCGAAATAGCAACCAAGAGGTTTATCATGTCCACTATTGAACAGTCCGCTCCAACATCCAACAACTTCCTGCGAACCATCATTGACGACGACCTTAAAAGCGGCAGGCGAAAATCAGTTGTGACACGCTTTCCGCCCGAGCCGAACGGCTATCTGCACATTGGACATGCCAAGTCGATCTGTATCAATTTTGGTCTTGCCCGTGATTTTGGGGGGCGCTGCCACCTGCGCTTTGATGACACCAATCCTGCCAAGGAGGAACAGGAGTACATTGATTCCATCAAGGAAAGTGTCCTTTGGCTCGGCTTTGAATGGGGCGAGAATCTTTATTACGCGTCTGATTATTTTGAACAGATTTACCTGTGGGCCGAATATTTGATTTGTGAAGGCAAAGCTTACGTAGAGGATTTGAACGCAGAGGAAATTCGTGCATATCGTGGCACTCTGACTGAACCAGGCAAAGAAAGTCCCTATCGCAACCGGTCCGTGGATGAGAATCTGGATCTTTTCCGACGCATGAAATCGGGCGAGTTTCCCGACGGGTCCAGGGTGCTGCGCGCAAAAATAGATATGGCCTCACCCAATATGAACCTGCGTGACCCGGTTCTTTACCGCATCATCCACGCAACGCATCCACATGTGGGCGATGCCTGGAAAATCTATCCTATGTATGATTTTGCCCATGGACAATCGGATGCTATCGAAGGGATAACCCACTCGATCTGCACGCTGGAATTTGAAGATCATAAACCGCTCTACGAGTGGTTTCTTGAAAACCTTCCTGTCCCCTCCAAACCGCGTCAGTACGAGTTTGCCAGACTCAACCTGACCTATACCGTCATGAGCAAGAGAAAACTGCAAGAATTAGTTCAACTTGGCATTGTCAACGGTTGGGACGATCCGCGCATGCCGACTCTGATGGGAATCAAGCGCCGTGGTTACACAGCTGCAGCAGTACGTTCTTTTTGCGAAATGATCGGAGTCGGACGCAGTGATTCCTGGATTGACATGTCTGTTCTTGAAGATTGTGTTCGTACCGACCTGAATGAAACAGCGCCTCGTGCCCTGGCAGTTCTGCGGCCCTTGAAACTTGTCATCGACAACTGGACGGTTGGTGAAGTGGAGGAGATTTCTGCCCTTAATCATCCTCAGAAACCAGAAATGGGCACCCGTACAGTGCATTTCTCGCGTGAGATCTGGATTGAGAGTGACGACTTCATGGAGGAACCGCCCAAAGGTTTCCATCGTCTGACGGTTGGCGGAGAAGTTAAGCTTCGCTTTGGATACATAGTAAAATGTACCGGTGTTGTTAAAGATGCTGATGGAAACATACAGGAACTGCACGGCGAATATGACCCCGGCTCAAGGGAAGGAATTCATACCTCAGATGGCCGCAAAGTGAAGGGGGTCATCCATTGGGTATCTGCGTCAAATGCTGTAAATGCTGAAGTACGATTGTTTGATCGTCTCTTCAGTGACCCGAATCCTGACCGCGGCGGCGCCGATTACAAGCAATATCTGAATCCGCTTTCAATTGAAACTTTGACCGGGTGCAAGCTGGAGGCCAGCCTTGCATCAGCGGACACGGAAACCCGCTATCAGTTTGAGCGGCTTGGTTATTTCCGGCAGGACCCGAAAGATTCCCTTCCCGGCAAGCCTGTCTTTAACAGGGTTGTTACGCTACGAGACGCATGGATTAAAAAGTAAAACTTGAAAGATTGGTATCTAACTACATGATAAACAAAAAAAGTACTTCAGGTTATGTCTCAATAATTGGTCGGCCGAATGTGGGGAAGTCGACACTTTTGAACCGCATTATCGGTGAAAAAATAGTCATAACTTCCGACAAGCCGCAAACCACCCGTAACCGCATTCAAGGAATTCATAACATTCCTGACGGACAGATTGTATTTATCGACACACCCGGTATTCACGCCGGGCGTTCACGCTTGAACAAAAGCATGGTTGATGTTGCCAGATCGGCAATCAGCGGGGTTGATCTGTTGCTATGGGTGGTGGATGCCACCGGGCAGGCCGATGCTGCTTTTGTCTCTGATGTCCTGAAAAAAGTCACTACGCCGATTGTACTGGTCCTTAACAAAGTGGATTTGATCTCAGACAAGAACCTGTTGCTTGAAAAAATTGCGGCGTTTTCTGCCCTACATCCTTTCAAGGAAATAATTCCGATATCGGCTGGCAGCGGGGACGGTGTTGAACATCTTGTTTCTGTTATCACAAGTTATCTCCCTGAAGGACCGCCCATGTTTCCGGATGATATTCTGACAGATATGCCAGAGAAGTTTATCGTGGCCGAGATGATCCGCGAAAAGATTTTTCGCCTTACCCGTGACGAAGTTCCCTATTCCACAGCGGTAGTTGTCGAAAGCTTTATCGAACGAGCAAACGGCGTGATTGCCATATCGGCGGCCATTATGCTGGAGCGCGACACCCAGAAGGGTATCATCATCGGCAAGCGGGGCGAGATGTTGAAGAAAATCGGCAGCCAGGCCCGTCAGGACATCGAACGGCTTCTTGATACCAAAGTGTTTTTAGAGTTATTTGTCAAAGTTGTTGAAAACTGGAGTGAACGCCCCTCCAAATTGAGAGAGTTGGGATACGAATGAAACCGTTAGTAGCAATTGTAGGACGCCCCAATGTGGGCAAATCAACTTTCTTCAATCGCCTCTTGGGACATCGCCGTGCAATCGTAGACGACACACCCGGTGTGACACGAGATCGCAATTACGCTGACATTAACCGTTTTGATAAGCCATTTATCCTGATTGATACAGGTGGCTTTGAGCCTGTGACCGAAAACCGCCTGTTGCAGCAGATGCGCGAGCAGTCACGACTGGCAATCGAAGAAGCGGATGTAATCATCTTCATGATGGATGCCAGAAGCGGTTTGACTCCGGCCGACATCGAGGTAGCAGATATGCTGCGCCGTGTCAAAAAGCCTGTATTTTATGTAATCAACAAGGTTGACGGCGAAAAACTGGAAAATGATTCGATGGAATTCTATTCGCTGGGTGTCGATCAGCTTTATACCATCTCAGCCGAACACAACCGTGGAGTTATAGATCTGGTAGAGAGCATTATCGAGGTTTTCCCACCCGCCGATGCTTCCGATGCCGGGGAGAATGTTACCCGCATTGCGGTTGTTGGACGCCCGAATGTCGGCAAATCATCATTGGTCAACAGGCTTCTGGGCTATGAACGGGTTGTGGCTAACCCAACCGCCGGCACTACCCGTGATTCGGTTGACACACCATTTACCTGCAATAAGAAGCCCTATGTTCTTGTCGATACGGCCGGAATTCGCCGCAAGGGCAAAACCACTGAAAAACTCGAGAAGTACAGCGTTTGTGATGCTCTGCGCAGCATCGAGAAGGCCGATGTGGTGTTAATGGTGATAGATGCCGAGGAGGGCGTTACCGAGCAGGATGAGCGCATAGCAGGATATATTCACGAAGCCGGCAAAGGGTGTGTTTTTGTTATAAACAAGTGGGATCTCCTGGAAAAAGACAATGCGACTCTTGGCATTTACATAGAAAAAATCAGGACCGGTTTCAAATATTTAGCATATGCTCCAATTGTCTGCGTATCGGCTAAGACCGGACAGCGTACCGGCAAAATCATATCAACAGTTGATGCAGTAATGGAACAGTTTTGCAAACGAGTCTCGACTTCCGAGTTAGTGCAGGTTTTCAATGCAGCGACTGACGCCCATCACGCTCCGCTGTCACACGGCCGCAGAGTTAAATTCTATTTCGCCACCCAGGTAGCCACCCGTCCACCCGCATTTGTGATTTTCACTAACCAGCCTGAAAACATCCACTATTCTTACGAACGTTATCTTATTAACAAGTTTCGTGAAGCCTTCGGATTTGATGGGGTTCCTTTGCGAATAATGTTCCGCGGAAGAGACAAAACATCATCTTCATCTCGCTCATAATCTGCCTCGGGCAGAACCTGAAACGGGCTATAAAGGCTTTACTTGTTATTACCGTTACGGTACTATTCAGCTGTTTTTATTCCGCATACAGCTTAGGATCAGTGCAGCATGAGCCTAGTAGGTAACCTCGAAGATCTTGGACTTGGCGAAATTCTGCAGATTGTCAGTCTCAGCAGAAAGACCGGGGTTCTTTCCCTCCACAGCAGGAGCAGGGAAGGTTCAATCATTTTCCGTAAAGGTCAGGTTGTCAGGGCCTCTTCGAGCACTTTCCAGCAAAGTCTTGGCGAAGTTTTAATACAAAAGAATGTTGTTGACCCTGCTGTCATTCGCAAGGCACTTTCAGTTCAACAGGAACACGGCTTTAAAGAACTACTGGGTGTTATATTAGTAAAAAACTTCGGAGTTTCTCAAGAGACAGTTGAAGAAATTGTACGCGAACAGATTGAGAATGTAGTATTCTCACTATTTGCATGGGCGGACGGTTCTTTTAATTTCGATGTGAAAGACGACATAGAAACAGTTGACGGCACTAAAATGGATCCTTTGCAATTCATGCTGGACCAGGGGCTTAATCCCCAGTTTCTGGCCATGGAAGGTACAAGGATGCTTGACGAGAACCGCTATGCCGCTGAAACTGACTATGCGGCTGACGACTCTGATGAATCCGATATAAATCTGGCTTTTGACCTTATAGAAGCACCGGATTCCAATCTTAATGACTCGGTCATAGCCCCTCCTCAAGTCGTTGTTGTAGATGATGATGGCCCCACATTAAGAGCCATCACAGATAGTTTGACCGAATCCGGTTGTGTAGTACACGCCATGACTCGCAGTGAGGATACACTTATAAAAGTGGACTCACTTCATCGAGGCGGTATACTTCCAATTGTGGTGATAGATTTGATTATGCCCAAGATGGACGGTTCCGGAGTATTGGGAGGAATCGAGCTTCTTGAACTCCTGCATAACAATTTCGCAGACCTTAAAATTATTGTTATTTCGGATTATCAACATGCCGATGCCGAAGCAAGAATCAGGGATGCTGGTTTTCATTTTCTCTTAAAACCACGCAGGGTTGAAATAAACAACCAAACGCTCCTGCAATCTTTTAATTCCCAGTTGTTACAAAACATTCAAAGCTCAGTAGACAGAATTGAAGTTACCAATCGTAAAGAACGTTACAATCTTGGTGATGAACTTCGCATTGAAATGGGTGAGGATGATGATGTTCCTTCCAATGTTGACCCTGTCTCAAGTAACAGTGGACTTTCGCTATTGCGTGGTATGCTGGAGGAATTGAACAATCCGGATTTGCAGGGCGGTGTCCTGTTACTTGTGCTGAGATTTGCATCCGAGTTTTTTGATCGGGCAATTGTATTCAAAGCTGAGAACAACGTGATCTACGGTTCCGGACAGTTCGGCATTTCCGGGGGCAAAATGAGTGGTGACGAACGCGTCAGTGCAATTCATTTTCCCTTGGAAGCGGATTCGATATTTAAAAACGTCCAGCTTTCAGGACAGTCAGCTACTTTTAAGCCGACGTTCACAACTGTAGATAAAAAAATATTTGAGCAATTGGAAGGTGGCCTTCCCGGCGAAGTCTTTGTCGGGCCTATTATCAGCAAGTCCAGATTAATTGGATTTTTGTACGGCGACAACCAACCGAGCAAAAATCCAATTGCGGAAACAGAATCACTGGCAATATTTCTGTCGCAGGCCGGCATCGCCATGGAGAAGTCTTTTTTGGAAAAACAACTTCATGAAAGGGTTAGCTCTTGAGTACAAAAACTATCTTAATTGCAGACGATTCTGCTGCTATGCGAGCCATGCTTGTAGCTTCAATTGAACTTCTTGATGATTTCAGAATCGTAGAAGCATCAAGCGGCTTTGAAGCATTAAGGTTGCTGCCGCGTGAACAGGTCGATTTGATTTTGACTGATATAAACATGCCAGACATCAATGGGCTGGAGTTTATCAGTTATCTTCGTAACAACCCTAACTACTCACACATTCCGGTTTTTATAATTTCCACCGAGGGAAGTGCCAAAGATATTGAAAAAGGCAAGCTTCTTGGAGCAAACGAATACCTGATAAAACCATTTGATCCGTCACACCTTCGAATGTTGGTTCAGACATACCTGAGTAATATCCCCTAACCACCCGTCAGGACTTTTCATGAGTGATCAGACTGCAACTGCACATAACAAAGCCATCAAAGATTTCTTAGCGGAAGCTGAGGAAATTGTCGAGCAACTCGCGACCGAGTTGGCAGATCTTTCCGATATGGCTGAAGGTGGTGATTTCAATCCTGATATATTGAACTCAATCTTCAGGGGTGCGCACTCTTTAAAGGGCCTGGCAGGAATGTTCGGTTTTGCCGATATATCCGAATTAGCCCACAATCTTGAAAATTTGCTTGACTGGCTAAGACTGGGTAAAATTCCTCTCAGCCAACAGCTCATACCGGTACTTTTTGACGCTCATGAACTTCTGACAACGCTTGTGAGAATGCTTTCTTTGGGTGAAAGCCACAGTATGTCTAATGAAATTGCGACATGCGTTGCAAAAATCAATGCCCAATTGGCTCCACCGGAAAAAGTTGCCGGTGCTTCTCCTTTGGAGTCCCTTGGTTTGTCCGCACAGATTTTGGGCGCGTTAACAGAATATGAGGAACACCGCCTTTTGGATAATATTTCCAAAGGACGTGCCATATTCAATGTCCACACTTCATTTGATCTGTGTACTTTCGATCAGGAATTATCTGCAATAACAGACCTGTTGAAAAGTTGCGGCGAAGTCATAAGTACTTTACCCAGTGTGGGTGGAAACATGGAGACCCACATTGATTTTGAAATACTATTTGGTTCTACGCGCCAGTTTGAAGACCTGAAAAAACTGGTTGAAGGTGATGCTGTCTCAATCAGTAAGCTGGGTACCCCAGCAGTTGCGTCCAAAACATTGCCCACTCCGGATCAACCGCATTCTGCAGAAATCAAAAGCCTGTCCACTGTTGCTGCAGTTAGTTCAAGTCCTCCTGAACCTCAGCCTTTGCAGCCATCAACACCTGTTGCCGATGATGCTGTTTTAAGTGCCAAAAGCATGAGCAGAACCGTTCGTGTAGATATCGGTAAACTTGATGAATTAATGAATATAGTTGGTGAACTTGTTCTGGCGCATTCCACAATTGCGGGAGTTACTGCTAAAATGCGCAACGAAGGTTTCTCAAGGATGGCAATTGAACTTGGAAAAGCGGCCAAAGGACTGGAAAGAAAACTGACCGACCTGCAAAAGGGGGTCATGGAAATACGAATGATCCCAGTAGGCCAACTGTACGAGAAAATGTCGCGCATCGTTCGTAAAATTTCAAGAGAACAGGGCAAAAAGGTTGAATTAAAGTTTTTTGGCGCTGATACCGAGCTCGACAAACTGATTGTCGAGGATATTTCAGACCCGATGATGCATATTATCCGCAATGCAATTGACCATGGCATAGAAACCCGTGAGACTCGTATAGCGCGGGGAAAGGACGAGAAAGGAACCATCAGAATCTCGTCATTTCAAAAGGGAAATCATGTCGTCATTGAAGTTGAGGATGATGGCAACGGCATTGACGTTGAGAAAGTTAAGAACAAAGCCCTGCAAAAGGGTTTGGTAAACGACATCAGTACGGTATCAGACCGTGAGGCGATTGATTTTCTGTTTCTGCCTGGCTTTTCGACTGCTGATAAGGTAAGCGAGGTTTCCGGTCGCGGTGTAGGTATGGATGTAGTTAAAAACAACATAGCTGCTGTTTCAGGTATGGTTGATATTGAAAGCCGAAAAGGGGAGGGGAGTCGCTTTATCATTACTCTGCCGATCACCCTTGCAATAATAAAAGCTTTGATAATCAGCTGTAGTGGCAGGACATACGCGTTACCGATTACTTCGGTACTGGAATCAATGCTGATGACAGACAAAGAAATCATGACGGTCGAGCGTAAGGAGGTCATTCAGCTTCGTGAGTCAACCTTGCCATTATTACGACTTGAACGTTATTTCGACATAAGCCGTGACGTTGAGCCTCCGCAAGAATTTTATGTTGTGGTTGTCGGAGTTGCGGAAAAACGACTCGGTATCGTTGTTGATGATCTTCTTGGCCAGCAGGACATTGTCATCAAATCACTCGGTGAAGCTTTTAAGTCATTCCGTGGAGTTTCCGGGGCTGCGGACCTGGGAGACCAGCGAACTATACTAGTTCTCGATGTTGGCGGCATCGTTAATGAAACAATGCGTTCAGGTAACTGACTATAATGTATAAGAATTACTTCGGATTCCTGGAAAAACCATTCAGCAAGACTCCTGACCCTCGCTTTCTTTTTTTGAGCCGGGTTCATGATGAGGCCCTTGCAAGGTTGGAGTTTGTAGTCAGAGAACGTGAAATAGCTGTTCTTACGGGTGAAATTGGTTGCGGCAAAACAACTTTGTCCCGAGCGATGATGGATAGACTCGGAGATAAATATAAATTTTGTTACATTGTGAACCCGCGTCTTAATGCAATTGAGTTTCTGCGCACCTTTGCAAGAATACTGGATATTGACCAGCCTGCAGATAGCAAGGATGACCTGATTGATCAGATTCACACTGCAGTTTATGCTTTCAATAATTGTGGTGTCTGCCCGGTTTTAATAGTAGATGAAGCACAAATGATCAAGGATGATGAAGTATTTGATGAAATAAGGCTTCTGACAAATTTTCAACTGGACGACCGGAACCTTTTGGGTGTTGTAATAATGGGACAACCGGAACTCAGGCAGATAATGTCAACTAATCGGTTTGAACCTCTCAGGCAAAGAATTTCACTGCACTACCATCTGCCGCCATTATCACTGGATGAAATCATGGAGTATCTTGATTTCAGATTGGAGGCTGCTGGCGGTTCTGCCGGACTATTTACTCCAGACGCAGTTCAACGCATCCATGAATTGACTAACGGTGTTCCCCGCAAAATAAATACCATGGCAACCAATGCTCTCCTGGTGGCATTTGGGAGTGATGCGGCACTGATTGATTCGGACATTATTAACGAAATTAAAGACGAACTGATGATTTAGGCGGTTTTGCATGGATTTGGCTAAAATTAGAAAAAAATCGCTTCAGGAACAGACAGAGAAACAATTGCCTCAGAACGTCCTGAAGCAGCAATCTTTGTCCAAATCCATTCTGCCTGTGACACAAAAACATGCAAATATTTTATCTCCACCAGACGATGAATTGTTTCAGACAACGACTCCAGTATTAGTTTCAGAGTGTGGCGAGTTAAATGTTTCTTCCATAGATAATAAACTTGAGCGGATATCAGTTCCTATTGATCCAATTGAGGTTATCCTGGCAGGCAGGCACGCGGCTGGCTGCAATGAAGATATTGCTCTTGCAGATGAAGATTATTCGGTCGAGGTTTCTGTTGCGGATCTTGAGTTTCTTTGTTTTAGGGTGTCAGATGAACTGTATGGCATCAACATAATGGATATAAAAGAAATTATTAAGCCGCGTGAAGTCACGGAAGTCCCACGGGCACCTCTTTTTGTTACGGGTGTCTTGTCGTTGCGCGGCACAATAATTCCAATTTTAGACATGCGGGTACGTCTTGGTTTGCTTCGTGAAAATGTTACCGGTAAAGAACGAATAATTGTTATTAAAAACAATGACTCTTTCAGCGGTCTGTTGGTTGATGAAGTGATTCAGGTTGTCCGTATCAGTAAAGAAGCGGTCGAGCCTGCTCCGGCAATTCTGGAAGGTATTAATCGTGATTTTGTATTAGGTATCGGACGTTCCGAAAGAAGATTATTAATTATCCTGAACCTCGAAAGTATTGCGGATATCCACTTGTGCTGATGGGGGAACACATGCAAAAAAAGAAAATACTGATTGTTGAGGATGAGGAAAGCCTTCTTAAGCTTGAAACGATTCTTCTTACCATAAAAGGTTTTGCAGTAGTTGGTGCCTACACAGGTCAAATGGCTATTGAGAAACTTGCTACGGAAGAATTCAACCTGGTGCTTCTTGACATAATGCTCCCCGACATTGATGGTTTCGAAATATGCCGCCAAATCCGGAATAACCCGCGTACTGCTGACTTGCCAATTGTAATGTTAACGGCCAAGAAGTCGCCGGAAGATCACGAACGGGGTTTGTCGTGCGGCGCCAACGCATACCTGCACAAACCGTTCAAGTCAGCAGTGATCATAGAGGAGATAAGCAATTTATTAAGTGATTCCGGAAATGGCAACTAGTATGGATGGCGAACTGAGCGATATTCAGCTGGCTTGTTTCAACCTTGGTGACAAGCTTTTTGCTGTGGATATAATGCGGATCAGGGAAATCATTCTTCCTCAGAAGTTGTCCAACCTCCCACGTTCTTCAGAGCTGCTGGACGGTGTGATCAATCTCCGTGGAAATGTCATCCCGGTAATGAATATGCGCAGGCGTTTTTCCATGCCGGTTGACCCGTCTGGCAGCGCTGGTAAATTGCTGATTGTGTCTCTTGCCAAACAAATGCTTGCATTGAGAGTGGATGATGTAATGGAGGTAATATCGGTGCCGGTTCGTGATATTAAACCACCGATACTTTTGTCATCTGATGTAGGAATGGAATTTATTGTCGGAGTTTGCTTGTCAAATGAGCGTGTGTTTATGATTTTGAATGTAGATGCTCTACTTGAACCTTGTGATCTGCCTCTCAGCTAACTTCCCTACAGATCAATTTACTTGCAGAATGCCAATCCCGCTTTTTTTGGAGTTGCTTCAGAATGATTCTCAAAGATATTGAATACGCACTTCAATCGGAAGATGAAGAAATAAGGCGTTCAGCACTTAAATCTCTGGATGGATTTCCCTTATGCGAATCTCTTGAAATCGTCATAACTGCTATGAGTGACGCTAGTTGGCGGGTTCGCAAAGAAGCTGTTGAAGTTTTCCTGTCTTCGGCACCCGACGAGAAATGTATTACTGAATTGCTAAAGCTTCTTCGCGAGGAAGATAATGCCGGATTAAGAAATTCAGCGGCAGAAGCAGTTATTCGACTTGGTTCCGTCGCTGCAGTTCCGTTAATAAAAATGGTGCAGGATGAAGACAGAGAAGTCAGAAAGTTTATTATTGATGTAATGGGCGCCATAGGTGACCCTACTTTTGTCACACACATGCTGAATGCGCTCAACGATCCGGATGTAAACGTGGCTTCAGCTGCTGCTGAACATCTTGGATCTCTGGGGGATGCCTCCGTTGCTCCTTTTCTTGTCAGTGCAATAGCTGCTAATGATGTAGTCCTGTTCAGGTTCAGCGCTCTGGAGGCTTTAGGTAAACTGGTGCCAAAAGGGCCAGTTCCTGACGAAATATTGAGACTTTCGGATCATGATATTTTTAAAAAATTGCTCTATGATTACCTCGGAAATGTTTCGGATGCCTCAACGTTATCGCTGTTGATCGATGGGTTAGCGAGTTCACAGAGAAGTGCCAGAGCCTCATCACTAAAAGCTATTTTCAGAATAAACAACCGTTCCTCCGTTGAAGTTGGCAGTTCAATAGAAGAACAGCTCACTTCAATGACTGGAAGCGACCTGGCATCTAATCTTTTAGACCTTTTCGATGGCCGGGACTCAGAACTAACTGAAGCACTTGTCTGGTTCAGTCGTGTCACCAGGGATATCCGTTTCGTACCCATGCTTATTGAAGCTTTTGTTGTTGATCGATATGCGGAAGCAGCTCTCATGTCCTTGAAGCTTTTCGGGAAGGAAGGTATTTCAGAAGTTGTTGCCAGATACTCAACAGCTGATGAAAATGCCCGCGCAGCGCTCTGTATACTCATCGGTGAGTGTGATTATGGCACTTACTCAGACCTGATCAAAAGCGCTCTAAAGGATGCCTCACCGCGTGTGCGTGCCGCTGCTGCAATTACAGTTGGAAAGTTGGGATTGATACAGTCTATACCGGAGTTGCTTGAACTGCTTGATGATTCAAACCAGGATGTGTGCTCTGCTGCTGTTGCAACCCTCAGGCTGTTTGCTCCACTCGATCATGCCAACATACTGAATATCTCCAGACGTTTGAGTGACTCCGAAATTCCGAACCACAGGCGCTATGCCTCGCTTTTGCTTGCTTCTCTTGGAGAGACTGAAAGATTATTGCTAATGGTAAACGATGAAGATTCTCAGGTGCGAAGAGCCGCAGTATCTTCAATTGGCTCCATTCAATCTGAAACGACCGCTTCGGTACTGATAATGGCATTGTCTGACGCTGATCCCGATGTTCGTATTGCTGCTGCGGAAGCACTGGGTGAGATGAAGGAGTTGAGCTCGCTTGAACACCTCCAAGGGTTGTTGGAAGATAAAGATGTCTGGGTACAGTGCGCCGCACTGAAAGCAATCAATTCGATAGATTCGTCACGTATCACTTCGATCATTGAATGCATTCACACTTATGCGGAAGGTCTTCTGATGATTACATCTCTACAGATTCTGGAGTCCGTGAACACTTCAGAATCGCTTAAATTATTGCAGCAAGCGCTGAAAAGCAGAGATCCGGATGTTGTTCGTCAGGCTTCCAAATCACTCAAAACCTGTCTTGCCAATTAATTAATCAGGTATTACATGCCTTTTACTTTCTCAAATGATCACCTTATGTCCGATGATGAGTTCTGCCTTCTGCGGGATTGCATCTACGGTCACTGCGGAATTTATTTTGATTCCGACTCCAAATACATACTTGAAAAACGCCTTTCCAAACGGCTTACAGATCTTAATCTTCTCTCATACTATGATTACTATCACTATCTGAAATACAACCGTAATAAAGATCAAGAACTCATGGATATCATGGATGTTCTTACAACCAATGAAACCTATTTCTTTCGGGAATCTTTTCAGCTCAAGGCGTTTACTGATGAAATAATCCCTGAATTAATCAAGGTCAAGGGTTCTCATGGAAGTCGTTCACTGCGGATTTGGAGCGCCGGCTGTTCAACTGGTGAAGAACCATATACGATAGCCATGCTGCTAACTGGTATCCTAGAGTTAAGGGGCTGGAATATTGAGATAATAGGCACAGACATCAGCCAAAGAGTTCTGCAACATGCAAGGCGCGGCGTTTACGGAAAGTCATCATTTCGTGCTACAGAAGAACATTATTTAAGGGAGTTTTTCGTTCCGCAGGAAGATGGTTTCAGAGTTAGCGATTCTATTCGTAAACTGGTAACTATCAGTCATCTTAATTTATTTGATAATGGCCGCATGACTATGCTTGGAAAGATGGATATAATCTTTTGCCGCAATGTGATAATTTACTTCGACCAGGCAGCAAAAAAACAAGTGGTAGAATCTTTTCACAACGCATTATATGACGGCGGTTTCCTTTTACTTGGACATTCTGAATCATTGATGAACCTCACAACTAATTTCACTCTCCGGCATTTTAAGAACGACATGATTTATCAGAAACCTGATCGAATCTTCTCCGGAGGCCCAAAATGAAAAGAATCAGGGTCGTTGTCGTGGATGATTCGGCCTTTAGTCGCCGTAGCATCACCAAAATGCTTGAGGGGATTCCTTCCATAGAGGTTGTCGGTTTTGCCACAAATGGTGAGGAGGGGATTCAGAAGGTAATTTCTCTAAAGCCTGATTTAGTGACACTTGACCTGGAAATGCCAAAAATGGACGGCTTTACGTTATTAAGGATATTGACCTCCCGTTTTTCACTTCAAGTTATTGTAGTCAGTGCATTAAGCGCCGCCGATAAGGTTTTTAAAGCCCTTGAACTTGGTGCACTTGATTTCGTTGCCAAACCGTGCAACACAGCCTCGACCGATCTGTTGTCGATCAAGGAAGATTTGCAAAAGAAAGTACTTCAGATTGTTGCTTTGAGACCAAAAGAGTCACCTGTTTTCAAATCATCGACAAGTGAATCTGCAATAGCCAGAACGGGCATAACACAATCACATCAAGTTAGTTCCAAAACAAGTCACTTAGTGGATATAGTAGCAATCGGAGCATCCACGGGAGGACCGCCGGCGCTTCAACACATTTTTTCCTCGTTTGATCAAAAGTACCCGTTTGCAATAGTTGTTTCTCAGCATATGCCCTCGGGTTTTACCAAAGCTTTTTCGGATCGCTTAAACAGAAGTTCCTTTTTCGAAGTCAAAGAAGCTGTTGATGGAGATGTCGTATTACCTGGCAAGATCTTGATCGCGCCAGGTGGAAAGAATATGATATTTGAAGTTCATGGAAACCAGGTTATTGCCAGAATAGTGAAGCCTTCAGACGAAGATCGTTATGTGCCTTCTATAGATGTCATGCTGGAATCGTGTGCAGGAATATACAAAAAACGTGCTATGGCAGTCATATTGACAGGCATGGGAAATGACGGTAGCAAGGGGATTCGTGCCATCAAAGAAAATGGCGGCTTAATAATAGCAGAATCGGAAGAAACCGCAGTCGTCTATGGTATGCCTCGAGAGGCAGTTGCGACAGGGATTGTTGATCGCATAGTTCCAATGCATCAAGTTTCAGAAGAAATTCTATCGCAAGGTGGATTTTCTTAATTGTATCGATGCTTTCTTTTCTGGAGTGAGGTTGTATGAATTTGTCAAAAATAATATTATTGCTTACAGTTCTATTGATGATTCCGGCTTATCTGCATGCGGATTTCATGAATACCATCTACTTCAATTCAGTAAACGCAGGAAAAGTGCCGTTTGAACATAAAAACCACCTTCGTCATACTGAAAATAACTGTTCTGCTTGCCACAACTCTATTTTTCATATTGTGCGTAAAAACAATCCGGCAGTGACAATGGCTGAGATGGAGAAAGGCAAATCATGCGGAGCTTGCCACAACAAGGATAATCCTCGTACCCCTCAACTCAAAAGTTGTTCCACTTGCCATCCGGTGGATGCTGTAACGATAAAAATACCTGATTTTGGAAACCTTATATTCAGTCATTCAAAACATCTGGGAATGTTCAGTTGCACCGACTGTCATGACGGTTTGTTCAAAACCGACCGAACCAATCCACACTACACAATGTCACAGATGGAGCAGGGCAAATCGTGTGGCAGCTGCCATGAAGGAAAGACCGCTTTTTCAGTTAAAGGCGACTGTATCAAATGCCACCAGGTTGGCGACATCACACTTGCCGGAGAATCTGTATTCAGTCACAAGATTCATCTCGATATGTCTTTTGCCTGTTCCGAATGTCACAACAAACTATTTACACCCGGGCCAAACCGGCAAAGCAGGACCATGATTGATATGGAAAATGGAAAGTCTTGTGGTGCCTGTCACGACGGCAAGACTGCATTCACTGTCAAGAACGACTGCCAGAAATGCCACAAAAATGTAAAGATGATTACTTTCAAGGCATTTAATGCCCGTTTCAGTCATACTGCCCACCTCAGCATGTTCAAGTGTGAGGATTGCCATAGCGGGATTTTCGTCGGCGGATTACGCAGCATTCGGTACACGATGCCGGAAATGGAAAAGGGCAAGTCCTGCGGCAGTTGTCACGACGGGAGCACCGCCTTCGGAGTGACTGGCAGTTGTGAGAAGTGTCACACCGGTTCACCTGCAGATGTTTCATTTACGATAAAAGACGCTGGAACAGTTTTGTTCAGTCACTCAAAGCACCGTTCCCTGTTTGCTTGCAGTGATTGCCACAACGGGATTGTGAGTACCGGCGTGTCTTCAAAACGTTTCAGTATGGCTGATATGGAAAAAGGGAAGTCTTGCGGTGCCTGCCATGACGGGAAGACCGCATTCAATGTCAAACAATGCAGCAAATGCCACCCGGTTAAGGAAATATTGTTTTCCAACGATGCCCGTTTCAATCACGACAAACATTTGGCCGTATATTCCTGTAACGACTGCCATAAGCAGCTTTATAACGCTGGACCCGGCAACACGCGAGTAACAATGTCTGAAATGGAAAAGGGAGCTTCATGCGGAAGCTGCCATGATGGTTCCACAATGTTCAGTGTCAAGGGTGATTGCGACAAATGCCATAAATCCACAGTGGACGTCACGTTCGAGGTCAAAGAAACCGGCAACACAACCTTCAAGCACTCAGTTCACACTTCCATGTTTAAATGTACTGATTGTCACAACGGTATATTTGTTGCCGGCAAATCAAGTAAGAGAAACAGTATGTCTTCCATGGAGGCGGGTAACTCCTGCGGAGCATGTCATGACGGGAAAACCGCATTCGGTGTAAAATCTGATTGTCAGAAGTGCCATACTGTAAAACAGATTCACTTCCGGCCAGGCAGTGCCGTTTTCAGTCATACACCTCACATTGCCGCCTACAGTTGCAAGGAATGTCATCCTGACATCTACACTCCAGGTCCTGACAACAAGAGATTTAGCATGTTCCAGATGGAACAGGGCAAATCATGTGGAACCTGTCATGACGACAAAACTGCTTTTGGAGTTAAATCAAACTGCCAGAAATGTCACCCTTCGACTCCAAAAACAATTCGCTACGAACTTTCACCCAACACCGGCAATGTGGAATTCAGCCATAAGCCGCACAGTGAAAAAGGATACAATTGCAACGATTGTCATTATTCAGTTGCACCGTCTGGTAATCAGGGCAAAAGGTGGGTAATGAAAGAGATGGATCAGGGTAAGTTCTGCGGTACATGTCACGGTTTCAGTATGGCATTCAGCGTTAAAGACCCAATATCCTGTGAACGTTGCCACCAGAAAGAATCGGACTGGCGACCTCAGCAGATGCAATAACCATAATATTTTACTAACATCGAAAGGAACAGACCGTGGAAGAGAAGTACTCACCGAAGGATATAGAACAAAAATGGCAGATGAGTTGGGAGAAAGAAAAAACGTTCAAAGCTATCGTAAATAACGATAAGAAGAAGTATTACCTTTTAGAAATGTTTCCATACCCTTCCGGACGCATCCATATGGGGCATGTGAGAAATTATTCAATTGGTGATGTTATTGGACGATTCAAGAGAATGAGGGGATTCAATGTCCTGCATCCCATGGGATGGGATGCTTTTGGCATGCCCGCTGAGAATGCGGCAATCCAGAACAAGAGCCATCCTGCCACCTGGACTTACGAAAATATAGATTATATGCGTAAACAGCTCAAAAAGATGGGGCTGTCCTATGATTGGGAACGTGAACTTGCAACCTGCGACTTGGACTATTATCGTTGGGAACAACAGATATTCCTGGAGATGTACGCCAAAGGTTTGGCGTACAAGAAGACCTCTTTTGTAAACTGGTGTCCCAAATGCGAGACTGTATTAGCCAACGAGCAGGTAGAAGACGGCGGTTGTTGGCGCTGTGACAGTGAAGTAAACCTCAAAGAACTGGATCAGTGGTTTTTTAAGATTACCGATTATGCTGAGGATTTACTCGAAAACACATACAATCTGCCGGGTTGGCCTGAACGGGTCCTGGTCATGCAACGTAACTGGATCGGTAAAAGCTTTGGTTGTGAGATTGATTTTCCGATTGAGAATACAATTGAGTCAATCCGGGTATTTACTACACGCCAGGACACTGTGTTCGGAGCTACATTCATGTCGCTTGCACCGGAACATCCGATGGCTATGAATATTACTACAACGGATCGAATGGCGGATGTATCGGCCTTTATTGAAAAGATTAAAAAAACCGATCGTATCAAACGCACCGCCGAAGATTTTGAAAAAGAGGGTGTGTTTACCGGTTCGTACTGCATTAATCCGCTGACAAAAGCACGCATGCCAATTTTCCTGGCCAACTTCGTGTTAATGGACTATGGCACCGGAGCAGTAATGGCTGTGCCTACGCACGATCAAAGAGATTTTGAATTTGCCAAAAAATACGATTTGCCCCTCAAAGTCGTGATCAAGCCTGCTGATGTTGATCTTGACCCTGCAACAATAGATCAGGCCTTTACAGATTCAGGGATAATGGTCAACTCGGGTCAATTTGACGGCATGCAAAGTGACTCGGCTAAAGAGGCTATAGCAGACTTTCTTCAAGCTGAAGGGCACGGTGCCAAAACGGTCAATTTCCGTCTGAGGGATTGGGGCATTTCACGCCAACGCTATTGGGGTAATCCAATTCCCGTAATCTACTGTGACAGTTGTGGAGTTGTGCCGGTCCCGGAAAAGGATCTTCCGGTCGTACTGCCAAAGGATGTTGCTTTCACGGGTGAAGGTGGCAGTCCGCTAGCCCTGATGGAATCGTTTGTCAACTGTACCTGCCCAGTTTGCGGAAAAGCAGCCCGGCGCGAAACGGATACAATGGACACATTTGTTCAGTCATCATGGTATTTCCTGAGATACTGCTGTCCGGATTTCCAGGACGGGATACTTGATCGTGAGCAGGTAGATCACTGGATGTCTGTCGATCAGTATATCGGCGGCATCGAGCATGCCGTTTTGCATCTCCTTTATGCCCGATTTTTTACGAAGGTGTTGCGGGATCTTGGTCATACAAATGCAGATGAGCCGTTTATCAATCTTCTGACCCAGGGAATGGTCATCAAAGACGGATCAAAGATGAGTAAATCAAAAGGGAACGTTGTTGATCCGGACGCCCTGATTACAAGATACGGAGCCGACACAGCACGACTGTTTTCACTTTTTGCTGCTCCTCCGGAAAAGGATTTGGACTGGAATGATCAAGGCGTGGACGGTTCTTTCCGTTTTCTCAATCGAATATGGAAAATTGTTCACGAGAATCTCGATGCAATCAAAGCAGCCTCTCCGGTCAATATTGCCTCTTTAACCACGGAGGAAAGAAATTTACGACGGGCTGTACACAAAACCATCCGCAAGGTAACTGAGGACGTTGAGGAACGTTTTCATTTCAACACCGCCATCGCTTCTGTAATGGAGCTGCTCAACACACTTCAGGCATCTTCCTGCGACTCGGCCGCCGTTATGAAAGAGGCTCTTGAAAGTGTGGTTCAGCTAATGGCCCCTTTTGTTCCGCACATTACGGAAGAGTTATGGCAGCGCATGGGCAACTGTGTGCCATTGTCAGATACATCCTGGCCAGAGTATGATCGAAATGCGGTAATTGATGAAGAAGTCCTTGTAGTTGTTCAGGTTAATGGAAAACTACGATCAAAGGTAACAGTAGCAGTAGATACCGGTGAAGAAGAGCTGAAAGCATTGGCAATGGCGGATGAAAAAGTTTTGCTGTTCACTGAGGGTAAAACAGTTCGCAAGATCATTTACGTTCCAGGCAAGCTGATCAATATCGTGGTCGGGTAGGGAGCCGGGTATGACCAAAATGACTCTTTGCCGCCTTCTGTTGTTACTGGCTCTGATGTGTACATTAGCAGGGTGTGGTTATCGGTTGACGAGTTCATCTGCGTCATCGCTGGTTGTCGGCAAGACACTCTGGGTGCCGTTCATAGGTAACGAGAGTATCAGTCCTTCTGCACAAACAGTTTTGCGACGTGCTTTATATGATGAGTGCCACGTTTTGAGGGGTATTGTGGCAGCTGACAGCGAAGCGTCAGCGGATCTGTATATGAAGGGCAAACTTCTGTCATATACAACAAAGGCAATTTCATACAATGCTGCTGATAGGGTTAGTGAGGTCAGTTTGACGCTTGAAGTTGAACTGGAATTATACAAGTCCGGCGGATTGACTCCGATCTGGAAAGGAACTTTGCAAGCATCCAAAGTTTATCCGACAAATTTTAACCTCGCCCTGCAAAGAAACGCCGAGGAGAGCGCCCTTGATGCAGCCTCAAGAATCATAGCGAGTAAGTTTATTGCAGCTACGGAACAAAACTATTAACTATGACACCACAGGAATTCGAAACATCAATCAAAAAAGGCCAGATTCCAAATGTTTGCTATCTGTATGGAGAAGAACCGTTTCTAGTTGAACGCTCTGTACGTCTGCTGCTGGATCGTGCCATAGATCATTCTCTCAAAGATTTCAATCTCAATGTTTTTTTCGGGAACGAATCAAAAGGAATCGACATTGTAGATGCGGCCCAGACCTTACCGATGTTTGCGGATAGAAGGGCAGTGCTGGTAAAACGTGCAGAATTACTCAAAGCCGACGCGCTTGAAATTATGTTGCCTTATATAAAGAATCCGTCAAGCAGCACCTGTCTGCTACTGACCGGGAGTAAGATAGACCAGCGAAAAAAGTTTTTTCTGGAGTTAAAGAAACATGGTGAGATGGTTGAGTTCAAGAAACTCTACGACAATAAACTGGCCGGCTTTATCCAAACCGAATCAACCGTTCACGGCAAACCGATTGAATCGGCAGCGGCCGAGTTATTGTCGCTGTTAATAGGTAACAACCTTCAGGAGCTGTCTTCACAAATTGAAAAACTGGTAGTTTATGCTGGCAATCGACCACGAATAACCATTGATGACGTACGCACCATGTCTAGCAGCAGCAAAGCATTTACAGCTTTTGAATTGGCGAAATACCTTGGATTGCGAGATTTGTCAAACTCAATAAAGAGCCTGGACACTCTTTTCCTTAACGGCGAAGAAGCCCCCATGTTATTGGGCGCACTGACGCGCCATTTTCGACAGTTGTGGAAAGTCAGAGAGCTACTGGACCAAAGAAAGCCGCAAGCAGATATAGGCAAGGAGCTTAACATTCACTCTTTTTTTCTTGGAGAAATCATACAGCAGGCGCGTAATTTTTCCCGACGTGAATTGAAAAATATATTTGATGAGTTTTATCGATGTGATGTGGAATCAAAAACCGGTGGGCTGCCTTACACCCTGATGCATGGACTGACAATGACCATCTGCACCATCTAAAACGGATGCTGCAGTAATTAAACAAGAAAAGGGGGCATACCTTGAAGGCAGCCCCCTGATTACGTTTTTGCAACTACTGACTGTTAGCCGAGTGTGTTGACCAGCTTAGTCAGACGCGAAACATTTCTTGATGCATTTGAACTATGAATAACGCCCTTTGACGCAGTTGCATCAATAACCGGGATGGCAGCTTTAAGGGCTGCAACGGCGGCATCTTTGTCTTTTGCATCGACCGCTTCACGAACGCGTTTGATATATGTTTTCAGAGTAGAGGAAACATGGCGATTGCGAGCGTTCCTCTTTGCATTCTGCTTAATTCTCTTGATTGCTGACTTATGATGAGCCAAACCACACCTCCAATTAATTCTTGCCGCTTTGAGTTATAAAAATCGAGCTGATTTCATAGCATTTATTTGAATCTGGTGTCAAGGGATTTGTATTAAATAAACGTAGCCCATTGATATCAGGTGCGCCTCAAGGAACTTAATTAAACGGCATTTTGGATCACATGAACCGCAATTAACTAGCTTAACCTGTCGGTTTTCTTGGAGAGTGACCAGATCGTGCAAAGTCCTCCCGTGTGTGCATGAACAACAGATAGATGTTTACTTATTATTTTACATGTGATATTAAATCCAGCTCTAACAAGAATAATTATCGAATTATTCTGATACATAACGCAGATGAAGGGGGGTGTACACAGTGCTGGCAACTGAAAAGAAGCAGGAAATCATCAATGAGTTCAAGAAACATGAAAGCGACACAGGTTCTCCGGAGGTTCAGATTGCAATTCTGACAGAACGGATAACTTATCTGACCGAGCATTTTAAGATTCACAAAAAGGACCACCACAGCCGTCGCGGGCTTTTAAAGCTCGTCGGCCAGAGGAGGCGCCTTCTGGACTACCTGAAAGGCAAAGAGCTGGACAGGTACAAGAAGGTCATCGAACGACTCGGCATACGCAGGTAATGGAAGGCAGTATACCTGTTTCAAACAGGTATATTGCCGCAACCATTTTTGCTGTGCTCATTTTGAAAGAGGGCTTTGCGGCCCTTTTTATTTTTGTTGGGGACGTGGGTAGAGTTCCACCGGCTTATCAACCGGTGGGGTTGTAGCGACGGCCCCAACACAACCGTAGAGGAGAATTAAAATATGGAACAGACAGTACAGGTTGAATTTGGGGGCAGGACGATCACAATGTCTACCGGCAAGATGGCCAAACAGGCCAGCGGCGCCGTAGTTGTCAGCTGCGGAGACACAGTGGTACTGGTAACCGCTGTTGCCGCAAAAGCCGCCAAAGAAGGACAGGACTTTTTTCCTTTAACAGTCAACTACACCGAAAAAGCTTATGCAGGCGGCAAAATTCCAGGCGGTTTTTTCAAGCGCGAGGCACGTCCCTCGGACCCTGAGACACTTACCTGCAGACTGATTGACCGTCCAATTCGGCCGCTCTTTCCGGAAAACTTCCTGAATGACACACAAATCATGGCTACAGTCGTATCAGCAGAAATCGACAATGATCCAGCCATCCTTTCCATGCTTGGCGCATCTGCCGCACTTACCATTTCCGATGCACCCTTCAATGGACCGATTGCTGGCGTCAAGGTTGGTCGCGTTGACGGCAAGCTGATTTGCAACCCAACCGCTGCCGAACTTGAAAAAAGTGATATTGAAATAGTTGTTGCTGCCAGCCGCGACGCTGTCATCATGGTTGAAGGTGAAGCCAAATTTGTTTCAGAATCAGACCTGCTTGATGCGATTTTCTTTGCCAAGGAAGCCGTCCTGCCACTGATCGAAGCACAGGAAGAACTTCAGCGCAAAGCCGGCGTTGCAAAACGTGAAATAGCACCATTGACAGTTAACGAACCGCTCCTTGCCCGCGTACGCGAACTGGCATACAACCGCATCGGTGAAGCTGTCAAACTTAAAACCAAACAAGAACGCCACAACCAGATTGATCTGATTAAATCTGAAACCATCGAAGCACTAAAGGAAGAATTTGAAGGCTCGGCTAAGCAAATCAAAGCTTTTCTGGGCGACTTCGAATATGAGCGTGTACGCGCCGACATACTAGATACAGGCATTCGCATCGATGGCCGCACGACTAACACGGTTCGCCCGATCAGCACCGAAGCAGGTCTGCTGCCGCGCGTTCACGGCTCGGCTCTTTTTACCAGAGGCGAAACACAATCGCTGGTCACCACAACCCTGGGTACTTCCAGTGATGAGCAGCGCATTGATTCACTCTACAGTGAGTCTCGCAAGCGCTTTTTATTACATTACAACTTTCCACCGTTCTCGGTTGGCGAAACCAGTTTCCGTCTTGCTCCAGGCCGTCGTGAAATTGGTCACGGAATGCTGGCTGAACGTGCATTGTCGGCTGTTATTCCTCAACATGATGATTTCCCCTACACTATTCGTATAGTTGCCGAGACACTTGAGAGCAACGGTTCTTCCTCCATGGCAGCTGTTTGTGGTGGTTGCATGTCACTTATGGATGCCGGAGTCCCGGTAACTGCTCCTGTGGCAGGCATAGCCATGGGTCTGATCAAGGAAGGTGACAAATTTGCGATCCTGTCCGATATTCTTGGCGATGAAGATCACTTGGGCGATAT
This sequence comes from Geobacter sp., assembly GCA_009684515.1. Taxonomy (GTDB): domain Bacteria; phylum Desulfobacterota; class Desulfuromonadia; order Geobacterales; family Pseudopelobacteraceae; genus JACRCG01. The sequence continues at coordinate 220,389 of WKKS01000003.1, read as the reverse complement.
GGACTTCAAGGTTGCCGGAACCTCCGAAGGCGTCACGGCACTACAGATGGACATCAAAATTGGCGGTGTAACCAAAGAAGTCATGCAGCAGGCACTCAAACAGGCTCGCGAAGGCCGCCTGCATATTCTTGAGAAAATGGCTGAGACCCTGAATGCACCACGCGCAGAAATGTCCGCATATGCTCCTCGCATCACGACTATCTGGATTAAGACGGACCGGATTCGCGACGTCATTGGAACAGGTGGTAAAAATATCCGCAACATCACCGAAACAACCGGTGTGACCGTTGACATTGAAGATACCGGCCGCATAAATATCGCCAGCACTAACAAAGAAGCCTGCGATCTCGCTATTCAGATGATTCGCGGCCTGACCGACGAAGCCGAAGAGGGTAAACTCTACATGGGTACCGTCCGCAAGATCATGGATTTTGGCGCCTTTGTTGAAATCATGCCAGGTACTGATGGGCTGGTTCATATTTCGGAACTAGACACTGCCAGAGTAAAAGTAGTCACCGACGTCCTGAATGAAGGTGACAAAGTACTTGTAAAGTGCATTGGCATCGACAAAAACGGAAAGATCAAACTTTCACGTAAGGAAGCACTGGGCCTCAATCCTGACGGCACCACGATTGCTTCTGAATAAATCTGACAGTTGCATATTTTGTTGATCAGTAAAAGGGCGGGGCCGAAAATGGCTTCGCCTTTTCTTTTATCGGCAGATCAGGCATAGTGATTTCATTCAGCTGGCATGGGAGGCGCATATGAAGAAAAATCGTTTGGCAGCCATCGATATTGGTACCAATTCGATCCGCTGCATAGTGGTTGAAGTAGATTCCCGCGGACGCTTCATGGTTCTTGACGATGAAAAAGCAACGGTTCGTCTTGGTGAAAATATGGCGGCAAGTGGTGCCATATCACCACCCGCATTCGCTCGTGCGGTCGATGCAATGTCCCGTATCCGCAAGTTGATCGATGGACTGAATGTTTTCGAGGTTGAAGCTGTTGCAACCAGTGCTGTAAGAAGTGCTACCAATGGTACTGAACTTGTAAGTGTTCTTACAAGAGAACTAGGCAGGGAAATACGGATAATCTCTGGAGAAGAAGAAGCCGAACTGGTTGCACTGTCTGCCCGTCATAATTTTGATATGAGCGGCAAACGCTACATGATCATTGATATTGGTGGCGGCAGTGTTGAAATCATGAGTGCGGTTGCCAACCATGTTGAGATTTGTCATTCGCTTCAGTTGGGTGCGGTATTAATGACAGACAAGTTTCTGCTTTCCGATCCGGTGAAAGATTCTGAAATCGGTAAACTCAGGCGTCATGTCAGAGGGGAACTGAAGAACATATATCCGGATGATAAACCGATAGTTCAGACTTTAATAGGTTCTGGCGGGACAATAACTGCGCTGGCAAGCATGGTAATGAGCATGCGCAGACAGGTTTTTTCATCGTTGCACGGCTTTGAGGTTCTGCGTTCAGAGGTTGTTCATATACTTGCAATGCTCATGAGAAAAGATATCAAGGCACTCAGGAACGTTCCAGGGTTAAACCCTGACCGGGCTGACATTATTGTTGCCGGACTGGTGGTAATTGACGAACTGATGAAGTTTTTCGGCGCTAACATGATGCTGATTAACGAACGCGGCATTCGAGAAGGATTAATTATCAGATGCATGAAGCGATTGCAGTTACTACCAGATTCTGCCGTACTGCGCACCTGGAAGGAATCGGTGTTGGAATTTGCCAGTTCATGTCATTTTGACGAACCGCACTCCCGACACGTTTCTAAAATAGCTCTGAGCATATTTGATGAACTCGCGAAAGAATTTAAATTCAAAAAAGCTGATCGTAAATTATTAGAAGCGGCGGCACTACTCCACGACATCGGCTATTTTATAAGTTACAACAGCCATCACAAGCATTCTCACCATCTGATCCGTCATGCTGATTTGTTTGGCTTCACACCGCGCGAACGGGAAATGACGGCATTGATAGCCCGCTATCACAGAAAATCGCTCCCAAAGAAAAAGCATACTGAGTACGAGCGGTTAGAAGTTAAGGACCAATTACTTGTCAGTCAACTGGCTGGCATACTTCGCCTGGCCGATGGGCTTGACCGCCGCCGAAACGGCCTGGTTGAGGTTGTCGCTCTTCAACACACTGAATCCACTTACAAACTCCAACTGCTCGGCACGGAGGATATATCGGTGGAGATATTTGGCGGCAATGCCAAGAAAGACCTCTTTGAAAAGGCATTTGCCGGAAGTGTCACTTTTCAGTAAATTTCCTGGGAGATAGGAGTCCTAAAGTAGTACGTTTCTTTGATCTGATAGAGGTTCTGAGTGGTCATTGATTTTCTCCTGTGTGTGCCAAATTGTGGCAAAGTCACAGGAGGGCTAATAAGGACAGTAGAAATGAGGGTAGGGGACAATAAAAAAGCTCCACAATCTCAGCAAGATATGGAGCTATACTATAGTTTGTCTGGTAGCGGAGGCCGGACTCGAACCGGCATGACCTTGCGATCGGCAGATTTTGAGTCTGCTGTGTCTACCATTTCACCACTCCGCCAGCGTCGGTGAATATAGTTCAGACAAACTCCTACGTCAAGATTAAAAAACTGGTCGTAAAAAAAGGTTGACTTCTAGATGTGAATTATTACATTAAATAGTCAAAATTTATACGGGAGGTACAAATGATTAGAAACAGTTTGCTGGGGAAGGTTGCAACGGTTATCGGACTTTTGACTGCTGTTGCTGGTTTGGCGTTTGCTTCGACACATGTCGATGCTGGCATGACACCTGATGAAGCATTGCAGAAGATGATGGATGGCAATAAGCGCTATGTGGAAAACCAGATGACCGGCTCAAACATGTGTGGTGCCGCCACCCGCACCAGCCTGGCCAAATCTCAGAAGCCTTACGCCATAGTGCTAACCTGTTCGGATTCGCGCGTTCCTCCAGAAATTATTTTCGACAAGGGTCTCGGAGAAATATTTGTCATCAGAGTCGCTGGTAACGTTCCAGACCCGATTGTTCTGGGAAGCATCGAGTATGCCGCAGAACATCTATCTTCTCCGCTGCTAATGGTGTTGGGGCATGAGCGCTGTGGAGCTGTTTCTGCTGCGGTAGGAGCCAAAGGAAAGAGCACCGGCAGCGCTAATATAGATGCAATAATCAAAGCAATTTCACCAAACATCAAACCTGCCGCCAAGAGTTGCGATGCCTGCAAAGGTGAGGCAAAATGTGCTGATACAAAGAAGGAAGCCTTTATCGAATGCGTTGTTGATGCAAACGCAAAAGCTGTTGCGGCCGGAATAACAAAGAAATCGAAAATCCTCAAGCATCTGGTAGAGACAAAGAAACTTAAAGTTGTGGCAGCCAAGTATGATCTGGATGACGGCGCGGTAACTGTCTTAAAATAATGTGTTGCTTTGCCGTTATGTAAAGAATTGTCATACGGAATTTGGAGAAAATCGAACTTGACCTGATTCATATTTTAATGTACTGTCGCACCAGAAAAATCCTCCTTTTAATCCAGCCCGAGAGGCTGGCAAAGGTGCTAAATGAAAACTGTTCGCAAATCTATATCGGAAGAGCCTTGCCGCATACTGCGGAGAGGCTCTTTTTTTGTGTCCGTAAAAAGGGGGCAACATGTCTGCTGAACAAACTACATTGTTGGATGCTGCAGGGGTTAGGCGTGCTTTGACACGAATTGCCCATGAAATACTGGAACGAAACAAGGGTGTTTCAGACGTTGTGTTAATTGGTATCCGTTCCGGCGGAGTTTTTTTGGCGAACGGAATTGCCCACCATATTGGCATAATCGAAGGAGAGGCTGTACCACTCGGCGCCGTCGATATAACCCTTTACCGTGATGACATAAGTGGACAATTGCCACATCAACCGGTTGGCAAAACAGATATCCCATTCTCACTTGAAGGGAAAAAAGTCATTCTGGTTGACGATGTACTGTTTACGGGACGCACTATTCGCGCTGCCATGGATGCCCTTATGGACTATGGTAGACCTCAATGTATTCAACTGGCAGTCCTGATAGATCGAGGTCATCGTGAACTGCCCATACGGGCGGACTACGTTGGAAGAAATGTACCAACCAGCCTGAAGGAAAATGTTCAGGTGATTTTTGATGACAATAACCAGCCAAGTGAAGTTGTACTTGAAAAATAGGGGAGGGTGAACAGTTATGGCCGAGTTCAAACATAAGCACATCATTGCCCTGCGGGACCTGTCAAAAGAAGATATCGAGATGCTGATCTCAACTGCCGAGAGTATGCGTGAGGTTAACAGTCGTGATATCAAAAAGGTTCCGACACTGCGCGGCAAGACTATTATCAACCTGTTTTATGAGTCCTCAACCCGCACCAGAACTTCTTTCGAGATTGCCGGCAAGAGGCTTTCGGCCGACACGGTAAACATTGCACCTTCAAACAGCTCTGCCACAAAGGGAGAAACTCTGGCAGACACCGCATTGAATCTGCTTGCTATGAAGCCAGACATCATTGTCATGCGCCATGCTGTTTCCGGATCACACTATTTTCTGGCGGAAAAAGTCAATTGTTCTATCATAAATGCAGGCGATGGGGCCCATGAGCACCCTTCGCAGGGTCTCCTTGACATGCTGACCATGAAAGACCGTTTCGGCCGGCTTGACGGACTCAAAGTTGCAATTGTTGGTGATATCACCCATAGCCGCGTGGCTCGCTCCAATATACAAGGATTGACAAAGCTCGGGTCATCAATTTACCTGGCCGGACCACCAACAATGATGCCGCCTGGAGTTGAAAAACTTGGAAATGTGACTGTTTGCGCAAATATGAAAGAGGCCATCCAGGACGCCGATGTGGTCATGATGCTTCGCATCCAGCAGGAACGCCAGGGGAAAACCCTGATGCCTAATACCCGCGAATACTCTCGTTATTTCGGTTTAAACCCGGATAACATAAAGCTTGCCAAACCAAATGCCATGGTTATGCATCCCGGTCCGATCAACCGTGGTGTCGAGATGTCTTCCCAGGTTGTCGACGGCGATCAGTCATGGATTCTCAAACAGGTAGAAAACGGTGTGGCAGTCAGAATGTCGATGCTGTACCACGTCTGTGGTGGCGAGTTGGAATAACATAATATATTTGATCAAAAGAGGTGACATCATGAGTTTGTTGATAAAAAATGGACGATTAATAGATCCGAGCCAGAAGATAGATGACACACTTGACATTTTAGTTGAAAACGGGCTGATCAAGCAGATTGGAAAGAGCTTGCAGGTACCTGCAGATGTAAGATCCATTGACGCTTCTGGAATGCTTGTAGTACCCGGTCTGATTGATATTCATGTTCATCTTCGAGACCCTGGCCTTGAGTACAAGGAGGATATTGTTTCCGGTACCAAGGCTGCTGTATCCGGTGGTTTCACGTCAGTATGCTGCATGCCAAACACCAAACCGGTTATTGATAATAAGGCTATTGTCAGTTACATCATCAACAAAGCAAAGAATGAGGGTTTCTGCAACGTATTCCCGGTCGGTTCCATTACCTATGGCTTGAGTGGCGAACGCATGTCGGAAATGGGTGAACTCAAAGAATCAGGTTGCGTAGCGGTTTCGGATGACGGCAAACCGGTTAACAACCCTGAACTGATGCGCCGCGCGCTGGAATATGCCAGAGGCATAGGCATCATGGTTATTTCACATGCCGAAGATCTGGAACTGGTTGGAGGAGGCGTGATGAACGAAGGTTATACCTCCACTGAACTGGGATTGAAAGGTATCCCGAGGGTAGCGGAAGACATTGCCACATCACGTGAAATCATGCTGGCAGAATATACAAATTCACCTATTCACATAGCCCACGTTTCCACCAGGGGCGCAGTGAGGATTATCCGGGAGGCCAAAGCTCGCGGTGTACAGGTTACCTGTGAAACAGCGCCGCACTACTTCACCCTGACTGATGATGCAGTCCGAGGTTACAACACAAATGCCAAAATGAACCCGCCGCTTAGGGAAGCTGAAGATATGGCTGCTATCAAAGAGGGTCTCAGGGACGGCACCATTGACTGCATAGCAACTGATCATGCCCCGCACCACATTGATGAAAAAGATGTTGAGTTTAATGAAGCAATGAATGGTATCATAGGCTTGGGGACGTCCTTGCCACTGTCGCTGCAACTAGTGCGCGACGGAATACTGACCATTAATCAACTAGTCGAGAAAATGTCATGCAACCCTTCAAAAATACTTAATCTTAATCGAGGCACTCTGAGCCCAGGCAGCATTGCTGACATTACCATTATCGATCCTGACCGACAATGGGAGATCAACGAAGGGTCAGTCGCCAGTAAATCCAAAAATTCGCCTTTTCTGGGATGGACGGTTACCGGATGGGCATCCTGCACTATCGTGGATGGAAATATCATGTATCAGGTTACAGGCAATTGAAATAAAAGGAGCATTACTGCATGAAAGCTATTCTTGCGCTCGCTGACGGGCGCATATTTGAAGGCAAATCTTTTGGCGCCAGTGGCGAGTCTACCGGCGAGGTGGTTTTCAATACTGCCATGACTGGTTACCAGGAAGTACTGACGGACCCTTCCTACAAGGGCCAGATGGTAACAATGACCTACACCCAGATCGGTAACACCGGCATAAACCCTGAGGACATCGAGAGCCGCGGGCTATTCCTGTCCGGCTTTATTGTCAAGGAGTATCAGGATTGCTACTCCAATTGGCGCGCCACGATGAGCTTGGATTCTTATCTTAAAGAAAATGGTATTGTTGGAATTCACGGTTTGGATACCCGTGCTTTAACGCGCCACCTTCGGGACAAAGGCGCCCAGAACGGCATTATTTCAACGGTTGATATGAATCACGAAAACTTGGTGGCTAAGGCTCGTGCCATTCCCAGCATGGCTGGACTGGATCTAGCCTCAGGAGTAAGCTGTGAAAAGCCCTATCATTGGACGGAAGGTGTCTGGGATCTTGAAAGCGGCTATCCACAGATCGACGCAACTACTCTCAAATACAAGGTAGTCGCTTACGATTTCGGCATAAAATATAACATTCTTCGCTGTTTGGTGGATTCCGGCTGTGATGTAACAGTTGTGCCGGCAGATTATCCGGCAGACAATGTACTGGCCATGAACCCAGACGGTATTTTTCTCTCAAACGGTCCCGGGGATCCAGAGCCATTGGTCTCTGTACAAGCTGAAATCAGAAAATTAATCGGTAAAAAGCCAATATTTGGAATTTGTCTTGGACACCAACTGTTAGGATTGGCTTTGGGCGGAAAGACCATGAAACTTCCTTTCGGAAATCATGGTTCAAATCTGCCGGTCATGGATATGTCTACCCGCAAAGTAGAAATCACATCACAGAATCACGGTTTCGCAGTGGATCTGGATTCTTTAGGTGAGTCGGCTTGCCTGGGACACGAGAACCTGAACGACCAAACAGTGGAAGGAATCCGCCATTGCGATCTGCCGATCTTCTCGGTCCAGCATCATCCGGAGGCTTCTCCTGGCCCACATGATTCACAGTATTTGTTTGAACGGTTCACAGATATGATGGAGAAACATAAAGCATAGCTATGAATTACCATGCTCTGTATCAATCGGGTGAACTGCTGCAACGTATCAGTAATGCCTACAAGCGTTTGTCAGCTTGCGACATCTGTCCTCATAATTGCGGGATTAATCGCATCAAGGGTGAACGTGGGATCTGTGGCGCCGGGCTTTATCCCAGGATCGCATCGGCCAATGTCCATCAGGGCGAAGAGCCCCCTATTTCCGGTACAAGGGGTTCCGGCACCGTATTTCTTACAGGCTGTTCTTTAAAATGTATTTTTTGCCAGAATTTTCCAATCAGTCAGTTGGGGAATGGTGACGAGATTACCACCCTCGAACTTGCAAATCGAATGCTGAAGCTCCAAAAACGGCGAGCTCATAACATAAACTTTGTCACACCGACACATTATCTGCCCCAGATTCTGGCTGCGCTCTGGCTGGCAATTCCGCAGGGTTTTTCCCTGCCTCTGGTCTGGAATTCCAGCGGATACGAAGACGCAGATGTCCTTCAGTTGCTTGAAGGTATAGTTGATATTTACCTGCCCGACATGAAATACAGTGAAGATGCCCAAGCGGTCAGCATTTCGTCAGCCCCGGGTTACTCTCTTATTAATCGCACTGCTGTGACTGAGATGTTTCGTCAGGTAGGCCATCTGCAACTGGACGACGATGGAATTGCCACTAAAGGTCTGATTGTTCGCCACCTTGTATTGCCGAAGGGAATGGCTGGGTCAACAGAAACCCTTTCGTGGATTTCTGAAAATATTGGTAAAATGACTCACATTGCGCTTATGAGCCAATATTTCCCGGCTCATAAGGCCCCAGGCATCCCCGGAATAAATCGCAAGATAAGTATTGATGAGTACAATCATGTTATTGAAGTAATGGAAGAGATTGGCCTGGAAAATGGCTGGACACAGGATCATGAAGATATTTGAGTTTGTGGGGTATTTTTATGCCTGAAATAATAATGACAATGTCTGAGCAGATTCTGCTCGAAAAATGCAGGGAAACTGAACTGCTTTGCAAGGAGCTGTACGAGTACTTTGCGGAACTTTACTCCAGTAACCGTGACGCATATTGCCTATGGTCAAAAACGGCCAAAGAGGAAGAGAATCATGCCGCCCAATTTACTTTGGCATTGAAACTAAGAAAGGGCATGCCTTGTATGGTCACGGTTGGACCAGACAAAATTGAATCAATCAATAATCAAATTCGGGCAGTGATAGCAAAGGTCAAAGTTACCCCCCCAAAACTGGCTGATGCCCTCAGCTCATCAATTAAGTTGGAAAGGTTTCTGGCGGAATTCCATCTTTCGTGCGTGGTCGTATTTGAAGATGAATCTTACAAGAAAATGTTTAATGCCATGATGGCAAGTGATCAAGAACACATTGCCTCACTACAAAGTGCTTACGACACCCTTACGGGCCGCCAGGATTGGTCATTCACCTCTTAACATTACTCGTGATAATTCGTATTGCCACTAATGCTTTGTAAATGTGGACGGATCATCATTGCAATTATCTTTATAAACACATGAAGGAGTACAGCTTAAATGCCTAAAAGAACAGATATAAAGAAGATTCTCATCATAGGAGCCGGTCCCATAGTTATAGGTCAGGCATGCGAGTTTGATTATTCAGGCACACAAGCCTGCAAAGCCCTGAAAGAAGAAGGCTTTGAGGTTGTACTGCTGAATAGCAATCCAGCCACAATCATGACTGACCCTGATTTTGCGGATCGCACCTATATAGAACCGGTTACACCTGAGATTCTTGCCAAGATTATTGAGAAAGAACGTCCTGACGCCGTTTTACCAACACTGGGTGGTCAAACAGCTCTTAACACGGCAGTTTCGGTCGCAGAAATGGGTATCCTGGAAAAGTATGGCGTCGAGCTGATTGGAGCTAAATTGCCAGCCATCAAAAAAGCCGAGGATCGCACTCTTTTCAAGCAGGCTATGGAAAAGATTGGCTTGGCGATTCCCAATTCAGGTTTAGCCCATAACTACACTGAGGCTATGGATGTTATCAAATCTATCGGTTTTCCTGCCATTATTCGACCTTCGTTTACACTGGGCGGCACGGGCGGAGGTATCGCCTACAATATGGAAGAGTACGAAAAGATGGCACTTGGCGGCATTGACGCATCTCCAACAGACGAGATTCTAATAGAGGAATCGGTGATCGGATGGAAGGAATATGAACTGGAGGTTATGCGCGACACTGCCGACAATGTGGTTATTATCTGCTCTATTGAGAACTTCGACCCGATGGGCGTCCATACCGGGGATTCAATCACAGTGGCACCAGCCCAGACATTGACAGACAAAGAATATCAGATACTGAGGGATGCATCTCTGAAAATCATCCGAGAAATCGGCGTGGACACCGGTGGATCCAACATTCAGTTTGGTATCAATCCCATAAACGGACGCCTGGTTGTAATTGAAATGAATCCTCGCGTTTCCCGTTCGTCCGCTCTGGCTTCCAAGGCAACCGGTTTCCCGATTGCCAAGATCGCTGCCAAACTGGCGGTTGGTTTTACCCTGGATGAGATAACCAATGACATTACCCGTGAAACCCCGGCCTGTTTTGAACCGAGTATTGATTATGTCGTTACCAAGATTCCACGCTTTACTTTCGAAAAGTTTCCTGCTGCAGACGCAACATTAACAACCCAGATGAAGTCCGTTGGCGAAGTCATGGCAATTGGACGAACCTTCAAGGAGTCTTTCCAGAAAGCGCTCCGCTCGCTGGAAATTGGCGTTAGCGGTTTTGATTCCAAACTGTTTGATCTCGGCAACGAGACCCGTCGCGCTTTGACAGGCAAGGAGCAACAGTTGTTGCTCGAAAAGCTGAGAGTTCCCAACTGTGAACGCCTTTGGTATATCGGTGATGCTCTGCGAAACGGCATGACCGTTGAGGAAATTAACAAGCATACCGCCATTAATACGTGGTTTTTGCATAATATCCGCCAGATCATCGAGATGGAAGAACAACTCAAAAAAATTGGATTCGACGATAAGCAAAAACTCAAAAATATTCTGCGTGAAGCCAAACAGTATGGCTTCTCCGACAAGTTTCTGTCCGTTTTGTGGGGAAAGACTGAGGACGAGGTGCGGAACCTGCGTTGGTCGAACGGAGTCCTTCCGGTTTACAAAAGAGTTGATACTTGTGCTGCCGAATTTGTTGCATACACTCCATACATGTATTCAACCTACGAGGATGAGTGTGAAGCTGAACCAACTGACCGCAAGAAAATTATGATTCTGGGTGGCGGCCCGAACCGGATCGGACAAGGCATCGAATTTGATTACTGCTGTGTGCACGGAGTATTTGCACTGGAAGAGGATGGTTATGAAACCATAATGGTCAACTGCAACCCGGAAACAGTCTCTACCGATTACGACACTTCCGATAGACTTTACTTTGAACCTTTGACTCTCGAAGATGTATTAGAAATAGTCAACGTAGAAAAGCCGGTCGGAGTTATAGTTCAGTTTGGTGGCCAAACTCCGCTCAAGCTGGCTGTTGCACTGGAAAAAGCCGGAGTTCCGATCATCGGCACATCACCCGATGCCATTGACCGGGCCGAAGATCGTGAGCGTTTCAAGGAGATGCTTAATAAGCTTGGACTGCGTCAGCCGGAGAATGGTACTGCACGTTCTTTTGAAGAGGCCGAAAAAGTTGCCGACCGGATCAGCTATCCAGTAGTTGTTCGCCCTTCTTACGTTTTGGGTGGACGCGCCATGGAGATTGTCTATGACGTGGACAATCTTCGGCGTTATATGCATACCGCTGTGCAAGCTTCACCCGAGCATCCAATCCTGATCGACAAATTTCTGGATGAGGCGATAGAAATTGACGTTGATGCTCTTTGTGACGGCGCAGAGGTCGTTATCGGCGGCATTATGGAACATATCGAAGAGGCGGGAATTCACTCAGGCGACTCGGCTTGTTCCCTGCCACCTTACTCAGTGGGAGCTGAAATGGTTGCCGAGATTCGCCGCCAAACCGTGTTGATGGCACTGGAACTTAATGTCAAGGGATTGATGAACGTTCAGTTTGCAATCAAGGATGGTGATATCTACATCCTCGAAGTCAACCCTCGCGCCTCACGTACCGCGCCATTTGTATCCAAAGCCACCGGGCGTCCGCTGGCCAAGATTGCAGCTCGAGTCATGGCAGGAAAGAGTTTGCGAGAATTGGGCGTTACTGAAGACATCATTCCAAAGCACATTTCAGTCAAGGAGGCAGTGTTCCCATTTGTAAAGTTTCCTGGTGTTGACACCATTCTGGGACCCGAGATGAAATCGACCGGTGAGGTCATGGGCATTGGCGAGACCTTTGCCGAAGCCTTTGCCAAATCCCAACTGGGTGCCAATGTGAAACTGCCGCTTACCGGGAACGCATTCATAAGCGTACGAGACGCCGATAAGAAACATGTTGTAAGCGCAGCCGAAAGGTTGTATAAAGCCGGTTTCGGCATTCTGGCAACTGGAGGCACCGCGACTTTTCTGGAAGAGAAAGGAATTCCGGTACGTCGGGTAAACAAGGTTCTGGAAGGACGTCCACATATTGTAGATGCCATCAAGAATGGCGAAGTTCAACTGGTGGTCAATACTACGCAGGGAGCCCAGGCGGTTGCAGATTCTTTCTCGATTCGACGCGAATCTCTTATGCATGGCCTGGCGTATTATACAACAGTGGCCGGTGCAAAAGCCGTGGCAGAAGGCATTAGCACCCTGAAGGAACATGACCTGGATGTCAAACCGATTCAGGATTACCTGAAATAATATTTACAGGAGTATATTAATAGATGTCTCACACAATCCCGTTGACAAAAGAGAGCTTTGAAGCTCTGCAGGAAGAGTTGAAGCGGCTTATCAGAGAGGAACGCCCCAAGGTTATTCAGGATATAGCTGAAGCTCGCGCACACGGTGACCTTTCAGAAAATGCAGAGTATGATGCTGCCAAGAATCGTCAAGGATTTATTGAAGGGCGTATTCAAGAAATCAATGGAAAAATGGCTCGTGCTCATGTCGTTGATTTGTCAGGCCTCAAACCAGATAAAGTCGTTTTCGGATGTACTGTAACTCTTTACGATACCGCCACAGAAGAAGAGGTTACTTACAAAATCGTGGGCGAGGATGAAGCCGATATCAAGGTGAGCAAGATATCCTGTACCTCGCCGGTTGGCAAGGCCTTGATCGGCCATAAACTTGATGATTCCGTGAGGGTTATAGTACCATCCGGCAAAAAAGAATACGAAATCATAGATATCAAATACGATTAGTAGCTTTTCGACGCTACTAGAAAAGGAGACAATACAATGGCGGATAAAATCAATAAGGATATGACCTTTTTTGAGGTCATGCGTACGTATCCAGAGTCGGTTCAGGTTCTTCAGAAATACCATTTGGGTTGTGTAGGTTGCATGGGAGCTCAGAATGAAAGCCTTGAACAAGGCGCCAATGCCCACGGCATTGACGTTGATGCGCTTCTCAAGGATTTGAACGCCATCGCCCAATAGTGAGATAGCAGCCCAAACAATTAAAGCCCTCATTGGTTACCCCGTGAGGGCTTTTGCTTGCCATGGTACAGATATGATTGTAACTATTGATAAAAATGGGGCTCTGACCGTCCCACCAGATTTGGTTTCCGCAGTCGGGTTATCTCCGGGAGATAAAGTTTCTATTGAAACATCTGGCGATAAGATTCTACTTTCGACCATCACTTCCACACAGTTACCAGACACCTCCGAAATTATTTCCGGATCATTTTCCGAGGCTATAAAAAAGAAAAACTTGCAGACTGGAGTTCAGTTTATCAGAGGTATTGGCCCGAAACTGGCTGTGCTGCTTGAAAAACGCGATATTAAAACAATAGAAGATTTACTTTATCTGTTACCGCTCCGCTATGAAGACCGCAGAGAGTTAATCCCGATTTCACATCTGCGAGCCGGCCAGACATCGGTTTTTTCGGGCAAGATCCTGTCTGCAGACTCAGCCACAACCAAAGGTGGTCGGCGAGTATTTGAAGTTGTCGTGGGGGATGATTCCGGCAGCATTACTTTCAAATGGTTCCATGCCAATGCCGTCTGGATGAAACGAACCTGGACGCTGGGTAGAATAGGAATTTTCAGCGGTGAAATCAGCCAGTTTGGGTTCCAGCGCGAAGTTCATCATCCTGATGTCGAATGGCTTAAAGATGGCTGTGACCTCAAATCTGTACTTGATTCAGATCCGGCCAATTTTGGTAAAATTGTACCGGTTTATCCGTTGACAGAAGGACTACATCAAAAAACCATGCGGCGTATTATGAAAGAGGTTTTGGACAACTTTCTAAATAATATTGAGAGCGCAATTCCGGCTGATGTACTTCCAGCAGAGTTCCCAACATTGAAGATTGCCCTGAATCATGTCCATTGGCCGCCTCCCGATGCGAATTTGATTGATTTTAATGGAGGTAAAACTCCTTCCCACCGCGCAATGGCTTTTGACGAGTTTTTCTACTGGGAGTTGGGGTTGGCGCTTAAAAAACGCGGCGTAGCTTTGGAGAAGGGAATCGCCTTCCAAGTCACACACCGCTATACCAAGGAACTGGTCAGGCTACTCCCGTTTGAGCTTACTGCCGCCCAAAGAAAAGTTCTGTCGGAGATCAAGATCGACATGATGTCTCCGCATCCGATGCACCGACTGGTACAGGGCGATGTAGGAAGCGGCAAAACGCTGGTAGCACTTATGGCTGCCCTGGTGGCCGTGGAAAACGGATATCAGGTGGCCTTCATGGCCCCGACCGAGATTCTTGCCGAACAGCATTGGCACACTATCCACCGGTGGTGCTCGCAAATGGATATCGAAGTCATCCTGGTGACGGCCTCATTGAAGGGTAAAGCCAGAAAAGATCTTCTTGAACGAATAGCGGATGGCAAAGCTCAAATTGTCGTAGGCACGCATTCTGTCATTCAGGAAAAGATTGAATTTTCAAATCTGGGATTGGGAATTATCGATGAACAGCACCGTTTTGGTGTTCTACAGAGAGGAATACTCAAGAAGAAGGGTGCTAACCCGGACATCCTTGTTATGACAGCCACACCGATCCCGCGCACATTGGCAATGACACTCTTCGGCGACCTGTCGCTGTCTGTGATAGATGAATTGCCGCCGGGAAGAATACCGGTGGAAACAAAACTATATTTTGAGTCACGCCGCGGCCGAGTCTATGATATGATCCGCGGAGAAGCGAAACAAGGGCATCAGAGTTTCATTATATATCCTCTAGTGGAGGAAACGGAAAAGTCAGACCTTAGAGCAGCCAGCCAGATGGCGGAACACCTGGGTTCCGATATTTTTTCATCTTTGAGAGTGGGACTGCTTCACGGCAGGATGGACCCTGATGAAAAGGAGCGAGTTATGAGCTCCTTTAAAAATCGTGAGCTGGATATTCTTGTTTCTACCACTGTGATTGAAGTTGGAATAGACATACCTAACGCAACTCTTATGGTGATTGAGCATGCCGAGCGATTCGGGCTATCACAATTACATCAATTACGGGGGAGGGTAGGACGGGGGAGCATCAAGTCCCAATGTATCCTGCTGACTTCGGGTAAGCTGTCTGAAGATGGCGAAAAACGTTTAAGAGTGATGGAATCCACCACAGATGGTTTCCGAATCGCCGAAGCTGACTTGGAAATTCGCGGTCCTGGTGATTTCCTTGGGACTCGTCAAGCCGGTATGCCTGACTTCCGGGTAGCCAATATACTTAGAGATGGCTCCGTACTGGAACAGGCACGACAAGCAGCTTTCACATTGATTGATAAAGATCCCGAACTCTCCGCGGCTTGCAATAAACCATTGTATGCAGAATTGATGCGGCGATGGGAAAAACGTTTGGAACTGGCAACAATCGGATAGCCTGAAAAATATTGAAACGGGATTCATGATGCGCATAATAAGCGGTTCGGATATATTCGACAATAACTTCAACAAATCAATCGTAACGGTCGGTAATTTCGACGGCGTCCACAGAGGTCATGTGGAATTGTTTAATCGCTTGAAAAAAATGAGCAGCGACCTTTGCCTTCCATCAGTTGTAGTAACATTTGAGCCTCACCCACTGAAGGTTTTATCGCCTGCAACGGCCCCCAATCTAATTACAACCTATAATCAAAAAGTTTCCTTGATAGCAGATACCGGTATTGATTGTTTGGTGGTCATTCCATTTACCTTTGAAATTTCAAAAATGTCAGCAGAGGATTTTGTCGGCAGAGTTCTCTGTGGTTCACTTGGGATGAAGCATATCGTAATCGGACACGACTATGCTTTTGGCCGTGACCGGAGAGGAAACTACGAAACTTTGGAGCAACTCGGCGCGGAATTGGGCTTTACTCTCGAAGACCTTGAACCAATTGGCGATGGTAAACTCGTTTTCAGCAGTAGCCTGGTTAGAAGCCAGTTAGTCTCCGGTGATATGGACGCAGTTTCCAATATACTCGGTCGATTTTATATGATTACAGGAACTGTGGTGCATGGACGTGAAATTGGACATTCACTAGGTTTTCCAACGGCCAACATATCAACTCCCAACGAACTTCTGCCACCGGATGGTGTCTATGCCGTTATGACGATGGTAGAAGGGCAACTCATCAAGGGTGCTTGCAATATTGGCTTGAATCCGACTTTTGAGGGTGGCTCTCGCACAATTGAGGTTTTTCTGCTTGATTTTTCTGACCAGATTTATGGCAAAGAAATTGCGGTCTATTTTGTGCGTAAACTCCGGGATGTCAAAAAATTCCCGGACATTCAGCGATTGATCAATGCAATTAAGAGTGACGTTGAAACCACACGAACAATTCTAAGTAATATTCAGGAATGCATGATAAAGCCAAAACTTTTGACAGGAACATTGTGAATAAAAAAATTGATATAAAGTTCTGGCTGGGCATCGGAATCAGTCTTTTCTTCATGCTTCTGCTTTTTCGTAAAATTGACTTTAGGCAACTCGGTTCGGCACTGCTTTCAGTTGATTATCGTTACATTGTTCTGGCTGTTATCTTAACATTTATCAGTTATTATCTTCGCGCAATAAGGTGGCGATATATACTGATTTCTGAAAAAACAATTCCGATTTCCTCTCTTTATCCCGCTACAATAATTGGCTACATGGCTAATAACCTGCTTCCAGCCCGCTTGGGTGAGTTTGTGCGCGCATATGTTTTAGCCCAGCGGGAACAACTTGAAACGCCACTGGTCTTTGCGTCATTAGTAATTGACAGACTTTTTGACGGTTTTACAGTTCTTGTAATGTTGCTGATTACACTCTTTGCAATCAAACTGCCTCCTGGAATGGAAGATGCCGCCACCGCCCTAAAAGCTGGCGGAACTGTAATGTTCCTGATTTATTGCGGAATTCTTGTTTTTCTATTTCTGTTGAAGCGTCAAACACAACGAATGTTATCCTTGGTCGGATTGTTGCTAAAACCTTTCCCAAGGCGCCTTTCTGAAAGTTTGATTCCCATGTTGGGTTCATTTATTGGGGGAATCAGGTTATCCTTGCGAAGTGGCCATATTGTGGCGATGCTTATGTCTTCGGTATTTATCTGGAGCTTTGCAGTACTGCCAGTTGACATGATACTGCGTTCATTTGGTGTAAATCTGCCGATAACTGCGTCCATGTTCATAATGGTGCTGCTGGTATTCGCAGTCATGGTACCGGCGTCACCAGGTTTCATCGGTACTTATCATTATGCATGTTTCAAAGGTCTCTCTGTTTTTGGAATCCCGGAAACAACGTCAATCAGCATCTCTTTGATTATTCATGGCACAGCTTTTTTCCCGGTCATCATTGCCGGATTCTATCATTTGTGGAGCAACAAGATCTCTCTCAATGATATTCAGAGGGCGGAAAAAACAAGATGAAATTGTTCCGAAACAGCAGCACTCTTTTTGACCCGTTTCTAGTCCTTTCGTGCATCGTTCCATTTGCCCTCTATATGGCTACCCTGGCTCCTTCGGTCACTTTTTTCGACAGTGGTGAGTTTTTAACCGCTACCGCCTCAATCGGCTCAGCCCACTCACCGGGTTATCCATTATTTTTGATGTACGCAAAGTTATTTACCTGGCTCCCCTTTGGAAATATCGCTTTCAGAATCAATGTCGCGACTGCCGTATCGTCCTCATTGGCCTGCCTGGTTGTTTATGTTCTCACAACGTACTTGCTTAAACGGGAATCACTTCTGGAGGATGAAAGATTCAACCGTATTGCCATTAAATTGGCTGGCTTGGCGGCTGCGCTTACTTTTAGTGTAACCCCACGATTGTGGCTTCAGTCCAACCATGACAAACCATATCCGCTGCTTGCTTTCATTACTGCTGTTGTTTTCTACCTGCTTTTGAAGTGGCGCGACCTTTACCGGAGTGGCAGTGATCGCCCTCCATATATTTACGTGAGCACTTTTTTGGCAGGACTTGCCATGGCAGTTCATCAAACCGTCGTGCTGTTTCTGCCGGCTTGGTTTTTAATGATTATCCTGACCGATTGGCGCTTGCTCAAGAGAATCCGGGAAATCATTCTTACGTTTGCTTTTGCAATGCTTGGTTTTTCGATCCATCTTTATCTGCCTCTTCGTGCTACCCGCAACCCTCTGCTTAATTGGGGCGATTCAAAAACAATCGACCAGTTCTTGTGGCACTTCCTGAGAAGAGGTTATCCATCTGACCCACATTCTCGTGACGCATCTTTGCTATTGGCTCAGATAAAGGCATTTAATCTGCCTCGAGAATTTACCTGGCTTGGCGTAATCCTTCTAATCCTTGGACTAGTCTACGTTTGGAAAAAGAATCGAGTTTTTTTTATTGCCTACCTGTCTGCTGTTCTTGTTTTTATTTTGGTGATCGCAGGTTATTTCAATACGCTACTTGATTTAATATTTTTGACTGAAGAATTTTTCACTCCGCTATATCTATTATCCGCAGTCTTGATTGGTTTGGGCCTGTTCTGTCTACTGGGTTATGCTGTACATAATGCCAGAATTCCGGAGCGAATCGGATCACCCGTGTATGCCCTGTGCTTCGTACTGTTTTTTTCGCTTCCCACGGCAATGTGCGCAGTGAACTATTACGAAAACGATCAGCATAACAACTACATCGCCTTTGACTATGCAACAAACTCGCTCCGTTCTTTGCCACAAAACGCAATCATGTTTACCTGGGGTGACAGCGGTGCATTTCCGCTTTGGTATCTGCAAGGTGTCGAACGGATGCGTGAAGACCTGGATCTGCCGCATACACCACATTTGGTGTTTGATTGGTATCTTGATTCCATGCCCAGACTTTTTTCAGACAGTAATTTGAGAAAATTTGATATCGCATCATCTGGCCCTGAAACCGCCTTAAGAATCGCCATTACGGAAAGCTTGGGTATAAGACCTGTGTATATCGACTTTTCAACCAGATATTCTGTTGAATTTAAAGAGTATGTACCGGTTCAAAAAGGGATTGTTTACCGTATCAGAAAAATTAACGATCCTGTTGGACTACCCGATACTTCTATATGGGACAACTACAGTAATCGTGGGATTTTCGATAAGATCTCATTCCTGGATCTTGATACCGGAAAGGCGATCATGATTTACGCCAATAGTTATGTTGAGTCTGGCGAGTTTTTGTTGGGAATTAACCGTATTCAGGAAGGTATGATAATGCTTCAAAGAGCCGAACAAATATCACCCGAAATGAAGTTCGCAGCAGATCAGGTTCGCATGCGCTTCGGACTGGCCAGGTAAATTCATGTCAACAGTAAGCGGGAAAACACAAGTTGTAGGTATTATTGGAAATCCAGTCAAACATTCATTATCGCCAGCCATGCACAATGCCGCCTTTGCCGCATGCGACTTGGATTACGTTTATGTACCTTTCTTTGTTACGCCGGAAAATCTGGGGAACGCAATATCAGGTTTGAAAGCCTTGGGCGTTTGTGGTTTTAATGTGACTATACCTTACAAAACTGACATTATTCCGCATCTTGACTATCTTGACCAAACTGCTGAAGAGGCAGGAGCCGTAAATACGGTACTTATTAAAGATGGCAAAATGATCGGCCACAATACTGACGGAGACGGTTTGGTATGTTCACTTGCCGAAGATCTAGATTTCATCCCCGGTGATGGCACAGTTATGCTTATTGGTGCAGGTGGAGCTGCAAGGGGAGCAATAGCTGCTTTGTGCCGCGCAAAGTCGCAGCGGATTATTGTCACTAACCGGTCAGTTGATAAAGCCAACGCGCTGAAGCTGGATATGAATCGCATATATCCTGAGGTTTGTATTGATGTCATCAACGCTAATGAGCTGAATAAATCAGCCCTTTCCACTGTTACTTTACTGGTAAATACAACCTCAATTGGAATGAATGGTGACAAGCTTCACTTTCTTGACCTTTCAATGCTGCCAAAGTCTGCAAAGATTTATGACATGGTTTACTCTCCGCCTATAACCCCTTTGTTGTACGAAGCCTCTGAAATTGGAATGTTGGTTTCAAATGGGTTGGGTATGCTTGCAGCACAGGGGGAACTTGCCTTTAATATCTGGACAGGAATAACACCCCCAAAAGGCTATATGAAACGTGTTTTAGAAGGATTGTGTGGTTCCTAACTACATCTTGACATGCCCAACCATTACTCATAGAATGGCTGGGCTAATGGTTTTGCGGAGGATACATGCAGTCTAACAGACTGGGAGAGATCCTGGTTAAAAACAATTTAATCACTCGAGAGCAACTCGGAAAAGCCCTGGAAGAGCAAAAGCTGTCTGGCGGCCAACTCCGACTTGGCACTATCCTGATCAAACAGAATCTTCTAACTGAGGAAGATTTGACATCATTTTTGTCCAGGCAATATGGTGTGCCAAGCGTAAAGCTTGCCGATTATGAAATAGACCCAGCCGTTATTAAGACTATCCCGCCTGAAGTTGTCCAGAAATACCAGCTTATCCCAGTCAACCGTGCCGGTGCCACCCTGATAGTTGCGGTGAGCGATCCAACCAATTTATTTGCCATAGAAGACATCAAGTTCATGACCGGCTACAACATTGAAATGGTTGTGGCATCTGAACTCGACATCAAGGCCTCGATCGACAAGTATTATGACCAGTCTGCATCTTTGGCAGATGTCATGAGCGATCTCGATGTTGAGGACATGGAAATTATCGGTGACGATGATGAAGTTGATGTTGGATCTTTGGAACGTGCAACTGAAGATGCGCCGGTTGTCAAAATGGTCAACGCCATACTTCAGGATGCCATTAGAAAAAAAGCCAGTGATATTCATATAGAGCCATATGAAAAAGTATTCAGAGTCAGATACCGCATTGACGGAATCCTGTATGAAGTAATGAAGCCGCCTTTAAAGCTGAAGAATGCTATCACTTCACGCATTAAAATCATGTCCGAACTGGACATTGCTGAACGTCGTCTTCCACAGGATGGCCGTATAAAAATCAAGCTTGGCGGCGGAAAAGATATGGATTTCCGGGTATCTGTTCTGCCGACCCTTTTTGGGGAAAAGATTTGTCTTCGATTACTTGATAAAGGTAATCTTCAGACTGATTTAACCAAACTTGGATACGAGCAGGATGCGTTAGATAATTTCATGCACGAAATTCATAAACCATTCGGCATGGTACTGGTTACCGGTCCAACCGGTAGTGGCAAAACGGTTTCGCTCTATTCGGCTTTAGCTGAACTCAATAAAGTATCTGAAAACATATCGACAGCCGAAGATCCGGTCGAATTCAACTTTGCCGGCATCAACCAGGTACAGATGCACGAAGATATCGGGCTTAATTTTTCTGCGGCTTTGCGGTCATTTCTTCGACAGGACCCTGATATAATAATGATCGGAGAGATTCGCGACTTTGAAACTGCGGAGATCGCCATTAAAGCCGCCTTGACCGGTCATATGGTACTTTCCACCCTACATACCAATGATGCCCCGGCAACGATCAACCGCCTTCTTAACATGGGAATAGAGCCGTTTCTGGTTGCGTCAGCGGTTAATCTGATTACTGCACAGCGTCTGGCACGAAGAGTCTGTGCCGAATGCAAACAACCCGAGGAAATCCCGGTACAAGCATTGATAGATGCAGGAGTACCCCCAGATGAAGCACCGTCTTATGTATGCATGAGAGGCACTGGGTGTTCTGTATGCAACAACACCGGCTACAAGGGGCGTGTAGGATTTTATCAGGTTATGCCCATGCGCGAAGAAATCAAAGAACTCATCCTGAATGGCGCTAATACCGCTGAAATCAAGCGTGAGTCAATGAGAATAGGTATTAAGACCATGCGGCAATCCGGCCTGACAAAACTCAAGGAAGGTGTAACATCTTTTGAGGAAGTTCTGCGTGTAACCATTTCAGACGATTAGCCGGGAGGCGCCACTAATGCTAAATCTTCATCAACTACTAAAGATACTTGTCGAATCAAACGGTTCCGACCTGCACATAACTACTAATTCTCCCCCGCAAATGCGCGTTGACGGCCACTTGATACCGATGGATTTCCCATCAATGAATCAGGTGGAAACAAAGCAACTCTGTTACAGTGTTTTGACCGATGCCCAGAAGCATAAATTTGAAGAAGAGAACGAGCTTGACCTTTCTTTTGGGGTCAAAGGACTGTCTCGCTTCAGGGGAAACATGTTTATTCAGCGAGGCGCGGTCGCCGGGGTGTTTCGTGTCATTCCTTACAAAATATTAACCTTTGAAGAATTAAGCTTACCGCCGATTGTGCCGGAACTTGCTGCCAGACCACGTGGACTCATTTTGGTGACCGGACCGACAGGAAGCGGCAAATCCACCACTCTCGCATCCATCGTTGATTATATCAACATCAATCGCCGAGAGCATATTGTTACAATTGAAGATCCGATTGAATATCTGCACCCGCACAAGGGCTGTCTCGTAAATCAGCGCGAAGTTGGAGCCGACACAAAAGGCTTCAAAAACGCTCTTAAATATGTTCTGCGTCAGGACCCCGATGTGGTACTGGTCGGCGAATTACGTGATCTGGAAACGATTGAAGCGGCCCTGACACTTGCCGAAACCGGTCACCTTTGCCTCGCAACGCTTCATACCAACTCTTGTGCTCAGACAATTAACCGCGTCGTCGATGTTTTCCCTCCCTACCAGCAGACTCAGATCCGTGCGCAACTGTCGTTTGTCCTCGAAGGCGTAATGTCACAAACTCTGATACCTAAGATGGGAACAAAAGGTCGTGCATTGGCCCTCGAGATAATGGTTCCCAATGCAGCCATTCGTAACCTGATTCGCGAAGACAAAGTCCATCAGATATATTCCCAGATGCAGGTCGGTCAGGAAAAATACGGTATGCAAACCATGAATCAGGCACTTTTTGCACTATTTCAAAAGCGCCAGATCTCGTTGGAGGAAGCTTTAGGACGTTCCCAAGATCCGGAAGAATTGAAGCAGATGATCAATAATCCTGCGGCAGGCATGCAACGTCGCCCGCCAATGCGCTGAAACTGACCAAGGAGAATAATGATGCCAAAGTTTAACTGGGAAGCGCGCACAAAAACGGGCGGTACTCAAAAAGGTGTTATCGAAGCCAGCACAGTTGAAATGGTTGAGGCACAACTTAAGAAATACGGCTTCAGCAATATTACAATCAAAGCGCAATCGACAGGTATTAGTTTCAAATTACCCAGTTTCGGCGGTGGTAAGATTGAAACTAAAGATCTGGTTATATTTACCAGACAGTTTGCAACCATGATCGACTCCGGATTGCCTCTCGTCCAATGCCTTGACATTCTGGCAAGCCAACAGGAGAACAAAAACTTTCAGGATATCCTGTATAAGGTAAAGGAAAGTGTAGAAAGTGGCTCCACCTTCGCTGATGCTCTGGCTAAACACCCAAAAGCTTTTGACCAACTGTTCGTAAACCTTGTCGCAGCTGGTGAAATTGGCGGTATTCTCGATACCATTTTAAATCGTCTGGCCGCCTATATCGAAAAAGCGATGAAGCTGAAAAAGCAGATAAAAGGCGCCATGGTTTATCCGATTACAATCATGTCGATTGCAGTTGTGGTAGTTGGTGTGATTTTGGTATTTGTTATTCCAACATTCGCTAAAATGTTTGCTGATTTTGGCGGAGAATTACCTTTGCCAACCAAAATTGTCATAGCAATTAGTAGTTTTCTATCCAAATATATTCTCGTACTTATTGGCGCTTTTTATGGAATTGTCTGGCTGATTAAAAAGTACTACTCGACCTCTATAGGCCAAAAGAATATAGACAGATGGGCACTCAAGGCCCCAATTGCAGGACCATTAATCAGGAAAGTTTCCGTTGCAAAATTCACCAGAACATTAGGTACTATGGTAAGTTCCGGCGTACCAATTATGGATGGTCTGGAAATAGTCGCCAAGACTGCGGGTAATAAAATTGTCGAAGAGGCGATTTATTCAGTCAGGCAGGCGATATCGGAAGGTAAAACCATGGCAGAACCATTGGCGGCCTGCGGCGTATTCCCTCCCATGGTTGTTCAAATGATTGCAGTAGGTGAGGCGACTGGTGCCATGGATGCCATGCTAAACAAAATTGCAGATTTCTATGACGATGAGGTGGATGACGCTGTATCTGCCATGACCGCCATGATGGAACCATTACTGATGGTATTTTTGGGAACAACGGTCGGAGGGTTGGTAATTGCCATGTATCTCCCAATATTCAAGCTGGCAGGGACAGTTGCCAGTTAATCATGGGTGCTGAAAGAAGGCTCAGGTTATTCATAAATGCCAGAATATTGGTTTCACTACTATTTCTGGTATCAACCGTCCTATTAAAATATCAAAATCCTTCCGTTTTGTATGAACGCTTTCAGCCTGAGATAATCAGGCTGATGGCGTTTTCCTTTTTATTCTCAATCGGTTCACTCCTCGCGCTGAGGTTCGGTAAATACAACCTATTTCTCACATATCTCCAGATTATCTGGGATTTATTATTTGTGACCGTTCTCATTTTGTTTACCGGTGGAATTCATAGCCCGTATTCATTTCTTTATCTGGTCTCAATAATGGTCGCAGGTATGCTAATTGGGCGTAGAGAAGCCCTTTACACGGCATCGCTATGTGGAATCCTCTACGGTTCTCTGCTTGATTTTCAATATTTTGGCTATTTGTCCGTCATCGGATTGAGTCAGAACGATGCACAACAGCTAGGTGCCTCGCAACTTTTTTATACTATTTTTCTTAATTTGGTCAGTTTTGGCCTGACTGCATTTATCACAGGAATGCTGTCAGAACGAGCCCGCCAGAGCGAAGAAGCGCTGCAAAGGACTTCTATTGACTATGATGAGCTTGCACAACTTAATTCTACAATAGTAACTCACAGTCAAACAGGAATATTGACAACCACCATTTCAGGTAAGATAAGGGTTTTCAATCCTTATGCCGAAGAAATTGTCGGCTTGAGTCAATCCGATGTTTATGATCGGAGTATTGAAAGAGTCTTCCCACAACTGTCAGGATTGTTGAAGCAACCATCGGATTCAATTAACAGGGAATTTGAATATATAAGAACAGATGGTTCGCCAATGATACTTGGTTTCAAAGCCGCATCATTTAACGACAGTATTGGTGATCCTGCCGGCTTTATAGTAAACTTCCGGGATATAACTGCTATCAGGCAAATGGAAAAAGCCTTGAAGAGAGCGGACAGACTGGCAGCTTTGGGTGAGTTATCTGCCCGGATGGCCCACGAGATTCGCAATCCGCTGGCTGCCTTGTGCGGTTCGGTGCAAATGCTTGCCGGACATGGCAATGTGGCTGATCAGGATCGCCGTCTTTTAGCGATCGTTACTCGTGAGGCTGAAAGGCTCAATTTACTGATAACTGAGTTTTTGGCTTACGCTCGTCCTAATAATCCAAAACGGGAGCCAGTAACGTTACATGCACTAATTGAAGAAACTTGCGATTTAATGTCATCTGATCACAATTTTAGATTAGTCACAATTCGTAATCTGATTCCTTCACATTCAGAGGTCATTGCTGATCCCAATCAACTGCGTCAAGTATTTATTAACCTGCTACATAACGCCACCGATGCAATGCCAGACGGCGGTTCAATAACAATTGAATCCTCTCCGCAACTTCGAGGCGCCGACGGTTACAATAAGATACCTTTTATAAACATTTCCGTCACAGACAGCGGCAGTGGAATATCAGAAGAAGAGTCCCAGCATCTTTTTGAACCTTTCTGGACGACAAAGAGTCATGGAACAGGCCTCGGACTGGCCATATGCTATCGTATTATCGAGGCTCATGGCGGCAATCTGACCGCCGAGTCGCCAGCTGAAGGCGGCTGCCGTTTTGTGATTTCCCTACCGTCAGACTGATTTATGACCATCCCACTTACCTACAGTCTAAGAAATCTGCTAACCCGCAGGTTAACTACTTTTTTAACCGCTTCAGGAATGGCCTTGGTTGTTTTTGTCTTCGCATCAATAAATATGCTATCAGCAGGTCTCGAAAAGACCTTGGTAGAAACCGGTTCCGACAACAATGTCATAATTACCCGCAAAGCCGCTAACTCCGAAGTCCAGAGCGGCATAGAACGTTCTCAGGCAGCCATTATCGAAAGCCTGCCTGAAATTGCCACAGATAGCAACGGAGGAGTGCCTCTTCTGGCAAAAGAATTGGTCGTATTGATCAGCCTCCCCAAAAGAGGTAGTAACAAGCCCGCCAACGTCGTTATCAGGGGCATCCACCCTGTTTCATTAAAACTCCGCCGCCAGATCAACTTAATTGAAGGTCGTATGCCACGGCCTGGATCATCTGAAATAATTGCAGGCAGTAGCATTGCCAAGCGCTTTAAGGGCGGTGGTATAGGAGAAACACTTCGTTTCGGGATGCGTGACTGGACGGTTGTTGGAATATTTGATGCCGGTGCCACTGGATTCAGTTCGGAAATTTGGGGAGATGTTATTCAATTAATGCAGGCCTTTCGCCGTCCGGCTTATTCCTCGATCACTTTTCAGCTACGAGATACCGGCGAATTTGATTCAGTAAAATCCATGCTTGACATGGATCCAAGACTGACAGTGGATGTACGACGCGAAACACGTTATTATCGGGATCAATCTGAAGCAATGGCTAAGTTCTTACGGATTCTTGGCATGTCATTGACAATAATTTTTTCCATAGGTGCGGTCATTGGAGCAATGATTACCATGTATGCAGCGGTTTCCAACAGAATTGGGGAAATAGGAACTTTACGTGCTTTGGGATTCCGGCGTACCAGCATAATGATCTCTTTTCTAGTTGAAGCACTGCTACTTGGTCTTGTTGGCGGGATTGGCGGGCTGATACTCGCATCATTCATGCAGCTGATTACAATATCAACAATGAATTGGCAAACCTTTTCCGAGCTGGCTTTTTCATTCACTTTGACCTTAGACATCATATTTAAATCTTTGATATTTTCTTTACTAATGGGTTTTATTGGCGGAGTCATTCCTGCTGTCAAAGCCAGCAATATGAAAATTGTCGATGCATTGCGATCTCACTAATCAATCATAATATCGGGGGAAGATTATTCGTGTACCGTTCGATGATTTTAAACAAGAAACTCATGTTGATTTCTCTGTTGGCAGTTTCAATGGCACTTTATGAAGCTGACTACTATCTGCTGGGAAACGCCAAGGACCTGACTATTGCATTTCTAGGTAACTTCGCATTTTTACCAGTTTATATTATAATTGTTACACTTTTGATTGAAGAAGTATTAAAAGAGAGAGAGCGCCAATCCGTCATGCGCAAGCTGAATATGGTTATCGGCGTATTCTTCAGTGAAGTTGGAAACCAGCTTTTCAGAGAGCTGTCAACATACGTTGTTTCCTGCGAAACACTGAAAAAACACCTGTTAGTATCCAGCACGTGGGGAAAACAGGAATACAAATCTGCTCACGAATATCTACGGAAAAGCGACATGAAAATTGATTCCAGCTTGTGCGATAAAAATGAATTAAAGGTTTTTCTGGTAAATAAACGAAGTTTTCTGATCAGCCTGCTGGAAAACCAGAATCTTCTTGAGCATGAAGATTTCACAGACCTGCTTTGGTCAGTATTTCATCTGGTGGAAGAATTGGAAGCGAGGAAATCTTTTGCAGATATGCCTGAAAGCGACATAGAGCATATTAACGGTGATATAAAACGAGTCTTTGGACATCTCTCCCATCAATGGGTCATGTACATGCAACATCTCAAGCAAGATTATCCGTATCTGTTTTCCCTGGCGGTGCGCCTTAATCCGATGATCGATGAACCCGACCCGGTTGTCCACTGAATGAACTGGCATTTGATGGACATAGCGGAAGTACTTGCCGAGCAGAAATGCGATGCAGGCTTCGGTCTATCATCTACTAATGCTACGGCCCGTTTATCGGCAACAGGATCTAACGAATTAATTGACAACGGGGGAAAATCCCCCTGGGTTATTCTCTGGGAGCAGTTTACATCTACAATGGCACTGATCCTGATGACTGCAGCAATAGTGTCAGGGTTTGTTGGAACCACCAAAGACAGTTTCGCAATCCTGGCAATCGTCTGCCTTTTTGCGCTGCTCGGCTTTTTCCAGGAGTTTAAAGCTGAACGAACCATAAGAGCACTTAAGCGCCTGGCAATTCCGTCGGTGCGTGTAAAACGCAACGGCGAAACAAACGAGATACCTTCAGTAGACCTTGTCCCTGGAGATATAATCTTTCTGGAGACAGGTAATCTGGTCCCCGCAGATTGCAGGATTATTGAATCCCATAATTTAAAAATACAGGAATCAGTATTGACGGGTGAGGCAGATGCTGTTGAGAAAATAACAGATGCCCTGCAAGAAACCTCTCTGCCTCTTGGTGATCGCCGAAACATGGCCTTTATGGGGACTACTGTATCCTATGGCAGAGGTGTCGCAATCGCTGTAGCGACCGGCATGCAAACAGAGCTCGGCAAGATTGCTGCAATGCTGCAAACTGTAACCAAAGAGTTGACGCCACTTCAAAAGAAACTGGATCATCTTGGCAAAACGTTGGCGGTATTGGCAATCCTGATATCTACGCTGTATTTCGTGCTGGGCTGGATGCGTGGTGAAGATCTGCGCCTGCTGTTAATGACTGCGGTCAGTTTGGCTGTTGCCGCAATTCCGGAGGGATTGCCGGCAGTTGTGACGATTACTTTGGCAATTGGATCACAGCGGATGCTTCAGCGCCAGGCTCTTATCAGAAAATTACCAGCAGTAGAAACGCTGGGTTCCGTAACAGTTATCTGTACTGATAAAACCGGGACCCTGACTGAAAATCGCATGACAGTAACAGACCTGGTGCCGTCTCCGAAACATAGCGAGAGTCAGCTGCTTCTGGCAACGGCACTCTGCAATGACGCTGGCCTTCGAATAAAGGGAAACAACCCCGTATTAATCGGCGATCCTACCGAAACGGCGCTTTTGGCGGCGGCCGGTAAAGCAGATATTTTCAAGGCAGAACTGGAAAGTTTATTTCCAAGGATTGCTGAAATCCCATTCGATTCGGTCTCCAAGCGCATGACTACCATGCACAGGGTTTCAGCATCCGGTTCGCAACACATGTTGGGTACCATTTTTAACCTGCATGAAGGCGATCAATTTATAGTTGCCAAGGGAGCAGCTGACGTACTGCTGCCGTTTTGCATGGATTCAGGTGGTCTGATAGCGGCAAAAGTAGAAGAGCTTGCCTCGGAAGGGAGACGGGTTCTGGCATGTGCCTTCCGGCATCTGGAAAGCGGCGAGTTGGCTGAATTGGCCGAGCTTGCGACCCAAATGGAGTTTGTCGGCCTGATCGCAATAATGGATCCACCCCGAATTGAAGCGCATGCGGCCGTAGTTAAATGTCAGCAGGCCGGTATCAGACCAGTCATGATAACCGGAGACCACCAGAATACGGCCTCCTATATAGCTCGCAGCCTGAATATTACGGACAACGATGCCGTAATGACCGGCAGTGAGATTGACCGGATCGGCCCGACTGGACTGACCGAGGCAGCTGGCCATGTCTCGGTCTATGCGAGGGTGTCTCCGGAGCACAAACTGTTGATCATTGAAGCACTGCAGCAACGCGGTGAAGTGGTTGCAATGACAGGTGACGGAGTCAATGATGCCCCGGCACTTAAAAAAGCTGATATCGGCATATCAATGGGAATCACCGGAACGGACGTTGCCAAAGAAGCGGCTGACATGGTGCTTTTGGACGATAATTTTGCCACTATTGTTTCAACTGTGGAGGAAGGTCGTACAATCTATGATAACATTTGCAAATTCATCGAGTTTTCAGTAGCCGGTAATTTGGGTAAGATAATTGCGGTTATGGTGTTGCCGATCATGGGGCTTTCAAACCCTCTGACGCCTCTCCAGCTGCTCTGGCTCAATCTGATGACCGATGGGCTGCTCGGGTTGGGTCTTGGGGTTGAGCGGGCAGAGCCTGATATCATGCAGCGTCCCCCAGTCTCCAAATCAGCACAGATTTTCGATCGCCGAATGCTGCGTCATGTCCTGCTGACCGGCGGAGTCATAGGTTTCTCAAGCATTGCAATTACCTGGCACCACCGATTGAATCATCCTGGCAACTGGCAGTCGGTACTTTTTACCAGCCTGGCATTTGCCCAGATCGGGCAGGCA
Source organism: Geobacter sp. (assembly GCA_009684515.1). GTDB lineage: Bacteria > Desulfobacterota > Desulfuromonadia > Geobacterales > Pseudopelobacteraceae > JACRCG01. Next base: position 190,096 of record WKKS01000003.1, on the reverse strand, counting down.
ATGTCCTTGCGATCCTTCAAACACTCCTTTTTCAGAATGGGTTTACTCAGCAACCCATTGCTGATGGGCGTCTGTTTTGTGGTGATTCTGTTGCAGCTGATTGTTGTATTTATCCCTTCATTGCAGACGTTTTTCAATACCAATACATTTGGGCTTGAATCACTTTTATGGACATGCGTTCCAGGGATACTCGTTTTTACCGTGCTTGAGACAGAGAAGCTCCTGACTAGAATTATGTCCTCGTAACATCTTTCAATTCTTCAATTAATCCTTTTAAGAAGTCATAACCCTTCTGCCAGAAATCTCCTTCAGTAATGTCTATTCCGGCCAGGTGTGCCGTATCGGCTGGCGACAAAGCCCCCCCAGATTCCAGCAAAGCGCGGTAGCCCGGCTTAAATGCATCTCCGTCTTCATGATATTTTTGAAACAGGGCCAGTACCAGTAATTCTGCAAATGTGTATGAGTAACAATAAAAACGGCTGTGAATGAAGTGGCTGATGTAGCTCCACCCCCAGCGATAGGCCGGTATCATTTCAACAGAATCACCGAACAGCTTGCCGTTTTCTTCCAGCCATATTTCTGCTATCTGGTCATTAGAAAGCAAACCATTTTTACGCTCACTATGCAGACGCAGTTCAAAGCGGGTCAACACGGTCTGACGGAAGGTCGTTGCAATTATGTCCTCGATCTTGGCGCAAAGCAGAGTTTTTCTGACTTCCGGATCTTTTTCACTATCGAGCATGCGTCGGGTCAACAACATCTCGCCAAAGACAGAAGCAGTTTCGGCCAATGGCAATGGAGCATGATAATTCAGCAATGTCTGCTTTTGTGAAAGCACAAAGTGCAAACCATGTCCGGCTTCGTGGGCAATGGTTGCCAGGTCACGCAGAGTACCGGTATAATTCAGCAGCAGAAATGGTGGAATATCAGGCGTAATTCCCATGGCAAAGGCGCCACCCGATTTGCCGGTGCGCGGTAGTACATCAACCCGGCGCTCTCTGAAAAACGCTTCTACAATATCGCCAAAATCCGGATCGTAGCTATGGTATGAATCCACAACCTGGGATTTTGCTTCCTCGAAGGTATATTTTTTTTCCGCTTCGGCAACCGGGGCGTAAAGATCGCAGTTGCGCAACCTGTCCATTCCCAACATTCGGGCTTTGATGCGGAAATACTCTTGCGCCAGTCCGTAATTAGCTTCGGTGACACTCATTAAATGTTCAACCGCTTCATCCGGTATTTCGTTGCCAATATTGGTAGGCTGAATAGGGGACTGGTAATTACGCAGTTCCATATCCTGGCCATGGTCAAGGGCCATGTTATTGAAAACTGCGTTGAAGACTATCCCGTGCTCACCGTGACGTTCCAGAAAGGTGCTGAAGGCTCTGAATCGAACATCGGCCGAAGTGTGATGCAACAGTGAAAGCAGCTCTTCACCGGTAAACTCTTTCTCTTCGCCATCCATTTCCATTTTATAGCTGAAAGAAGCCGAAAGCTCATCAAACAACTTGGTGAAGGCGCGAATGCCTGTCAGATCCTTGCGGGTCAGCAAGCGTTCCTCATTTTCTTTAAGGGTATGGGGTTTAAACTTCCGGATACCTTCCAAAAAATGGATATAACCGGCGGCATCTTTAAAAGCGCAGAAGGATTTAAAACTCTCGTCATCCAGCTCCATCAGCTCCAGGTCAAAAAAGAGCAGTTCCTGTGAAAGGCGGTTTCCAAGTTCTGAACAACGCTGGGAAAGTGAACGATATTTATCATTCCCGGAATCGGAAGCAAACAGCAGGTGAGCATAGCAAAAAGGTTTGGACATGCGGGTTTGTAACGCTTCATATTCAATGATTGAAGTCAGAAGTAATCTGTGATCCAGTCCGGCAACCTTTTCAAAGTATCGAATACGAAAGTCCGTGGCCAATTGTTCAAAAGACCCCAGATCAGCTTCCAATTCAGGAGAATCCGGGGCAGGGTAGAGCAGGGTGGTGTTCCAGGTCAGATCGGCTGATTTCATTGGATTGTCCTATGGAAAAATGTTGTAGGATAAGACAGTAGATTGGTAGCTGAGATTACTACGGAAGAGCGGGAGCGTCAAGTCAGGGGTATTACCTACTGGTGGAAATTGTTATATCTCCGTACCATGCGGTGGATTCGCCTCCAGTGTCGTCAGTATCTGTCATTATGGCAACGGCTCCGATTTCGCGCGGCTCATCACCAAACAGCCTGCGGTAGTCCGAAAGGATGTCACGTTCCTCGCTCGTCCACCGTCCTGCTTTCGAAATACCGGATTCAACCGCTACCATAATTGCGTTGCCTGTATAGGGATTGGGAATAGAATTGCCAAGCGCAAGTCGATTGGCCCAAACATAATTGATTGCACGCGTCTGCCAGAAAAAACGGCCTGGAAAAACCACATACACCCGAGCGGCGTAGTCATCGCCGGACTTACTGCTTTCATCTCCTTTCGGCAAACTGTCCGTAACTTTCCACGACCAACGTAAATAACGGAATCGTTTCGGGTCGAGAGCCGTTTTTTTAAACAGCCCCGAAGCAGATCCACTGCTGAATGCCTTGACCACAACCGAGCCATTTTCCCTGACCAGTGAGTAATTGGTCTGCCCTTTGAAACTCTTTGTTGTCCAACCGGAAAGGCCATCGGTTGCAAAGTTGCTTATGGCAAATGTTTCGGCGTTTGCAGTTCCACGGTTGATAAACATAATCACAGCAATCAGCAGTAACTTTTTCACCACTCCATCTCCTGTATGTCCATGTACCCGGCAGATAAAACTACATTCTTGCCATGCTTTTCATTCTCGCATCCTTTTAGATTGAAAGGCAAATTTTTATTACGTATTATTTCGATTGAACTGATCGATAATATAAATGAATGAGGATTGACATGACCTTAAAACAACTGGAAGTTTTTGTAGCAATAGCTGAAACGCACAGTTTTTCTAAAGGCGCTGAGAAAAACTGCATAACCCAATCAACAGCAAGCCAGCATATCCACGCATTGGAAGAAGAACTTGGAATTCGCCTGTTTGACCGTGGCAGGGGAGGGGCGCTGCTTACAGAAGCGGGAAAACTGTTCTACAACCACGCCGACAAAATTTTGACAGAATGTAAGCACACCCGCTCAGTTATTAACCGTTTTTTGGGAATGGAAGATGTAGTTTTGCGGGTAGGCGCCAGCAACATTCCAGGTACCCTCTTGATTCCAGCGGTACTGAGCCAATTCATCAAAGAGCACCCCAAAGCACGCCTTGAAGTTGTACAAGGTGATAGTCGCTCCGTACTTAGACAACTTATTGATGAAGAAATTGAACTTGGATTTATCGGTGGACGATTTGACGATGACCGGATTGAGTTTGAGTCCATGGGGCGGGATACAATAGTGTGTGCTGTTTCGGCAGAGTTAGTTGACGGATACAAATCAAGCTTTAGCCAGGAAGAGCTATGCAAGGTTCCGCTGGTTGTTCGAGAGAGCGGGTCCGGCACTCAAAAAGCCGTTTATGATGCACTGGCTAAAACATGGATAAACAAAGAATCACTCAACATAATTGCAGTATTGGGAAGTACAGAGGCATTGAGACGGGCCTTGCTGAACGGGATCGGCTACGCCTTTGTTTCCAGCATGTCCATCTCGGAAGATCTCAGCAGCGGGCAGCTACAAACTGTGAGAATACCTGGACTGAATATTTCCAGATGCTTCTACGCCGTACGAAGACAGGGTAGGGAGCTTTCTCCTGCAGCAGCAGCGTTTTGGGACACCATGACCTCACGGTGGAGAGATAGCTCTGACACACGTGCATGACCGGCCAGTTTTTTTCTAATCCACCTTCACAAACTGCCCTTTTTCGCCACATTTTTCACATTTTTGCGGTTTACAGCGTCCTTCTTTGCTAAATCCACATGCACATTTCCAGGTTGCCATTGGTGAGTTAACTCCTTTTTGTATTTCAATCAGTTATTAGGACTTTTCTACCTTTTACTTTAATTTTACCATCAACAAACAGCTTGATGGCGGCGGGATAAATACGATGTTCCTCTTTCTGGATTTTTGCCGATAGTGTCTCCTCCGTGTCGTTCGCGTCGACCGGAACAACTGATTGCAGAATAATCGGTCCGGTATCTGTGCCGCAATCTACAAAATGTACGGTGCAACCGGAATAACGAACACCATAGTCAATGGCCTGCTGCTGGGCGTGCAGACCTGGGAAAGAGGGAAGCAGCGCAGGATGAATATTGATTATGGCATTGGGAAAGGCATTAATCATATTTTCCGTTAGAATCCTCATAAATCCGGCAAGAACCACAAGGTTAACACCATACTGTCTCAGAATTTCGACAGTTGCCAAATCATACTCCTGCCGGTTTGCGAAACCACTGTTTTCGTGAACAACAACAGTTATTCCATGCTTGGCGGCACGCTCCAGAGCAAAAACATCCCGCTTATTGCTGATAACGCATGCAATAGTTGCATCAATATCACCAGCTTCGATGCTGTCAATAATAGCCTGCAGGTTTGTGCCGCTTCCCGAAACGAGAACAGCTAATCTGCAAGTAAGATTATCTGTCATCTATTAATCCTCCACAAGCACTACACACTCTTCTCCAACCGGGCAAGATTCAATTGTACCGATGCTCCAGGCCTGCTCGCCTAATTTAACCAAGCTGGCAATAATATCATCACCCTGATTTTCCGGCACGGCCAATACCATACCGATTCCCATGTTAAAGGTCCGGTACATTTCGTCCCGTTCCACATTACCGGCATCACGCATTACATCAAATAATGCCGGGCGCTCCCAGCTATTAAGTTTGATATTGGCCACGCATCCCTTAGGCAGAACGCGGGGGACATTTTCCAGAAGTCCGCCTCCGGTAATATGAGCGATACCATTAATAGAGTAATCTTTTAGCAAACTCAGGATAGAACGAACGTAGATGCGTGTCGGGGTTAACAGCGCATCAGCAACCGTGCCACCGATACCTGGCAATTCAGAATTTATTCCAAGACCCATATGGTCGAAAATGAGTTTGCGGGCCAGGGAATAACCGTTGCTGTGCAGACCACTGGAAGCAATACCGATCAAACGATCGCCTGCGGAGATGCGCGAGCCGTCAATGATGGCATCACGATCCACAACACCCACCGTAAAACCGGCCACATCATATTCACCTTCGGAATAGAAACCGGGCATTTCTGCAGTTTCACCACCAATAAGTGCACATCCAGCCTGTTTGCATCCTTCTGCAATGCCTTTAACAATCTCTGCTGCTTTTTCTGGCAACAACTTTCCGGTCGCCAGATAATCTAGAAAAAACAGTGGCTCAGCCCCTTGAACAATAATGTCGTTTACACACATTGCAACAAGATCAATTCCTACCGTATCATGACGATCCGCCATAAAGGCTAGCTTGAGCTTGGTGCCCACACCATCTGTTCCCGATACGAGCACAGGATTTTTATATTTTGAAGTATCAAGCGAGAATAATCCGCCAAAGCCTCCAATATCAGCCAAAACTTCAGGACGGGAAGTGGCTTTGACCAATGGCTTGATCATGTTGACAAAACTGTTGCCTGCGGAAATATCTACCCCGGCATCCTTATATGTTGCACGCTTATCACTCATCTTATTTTATCCTCCTCAGGCAAAGGATGTTTGTAAAACATGCCCCCCGAAATGTCAATTTGAAACTGCTGCAAGGGGTGGCTGTACAAGAATATCTCTTGACAAATCCGCATGTTTTGGGATTATTAATGCACAATGAAACCAAACTCCAAACCATTATGGCCAATAAAGATCATCAACCTGTTACTGGTTGTAGCGACTTTTGTATCCTGGTCGTCCACTTCCGGCGCGGATATATACCGTTACGAAGACGATGAAGGCATAGTTCATTTTACTGATGCCCCAACGGATAAACGTTTTAAAGTATTTATGAGGGATCTTAAAAAAGATCGTGAACTCCGCACAAAGCTCAGATATGCAAGATCTGCAAATCCAGCCGAATATGAACATCTCATCAAAAACTGTGCTGATAAATATGGGGTCAGTCCTTATCTGATCAAAGCGGTTATTCATGCAGAATCCGGCTACAACCCCAACGCCGTTTCAAGCAAGGGAGCCAGCGGTCTTATGCAACTGATGCCTGCAACGGCAAAATCACTAAAGGTAACCGATCGATTCAATCCCAAAGATAATGTAGAAGGAGGCGTAAAATACCTACGTTTTCTTCTGGACACTTTCAGTGGAGATGTTTCTCTTGCCCTTGCAGCATACAATGCAGGTCTCAGCAATGTTGCCAAGTATGGGGGGATCCCCCCCTATAACGAAACCCGAACATACGTAAACCGGGTTCTCTCCTACATGCAGTCATATCAGTCCAGTGGTATTTAATGACAACCAACCGCCCCAACCAAATTCTTAATTTGCCAAATATACTCACGATGACGCGAATTGCCGCCATCCCACTTCTGGCGGTATTGCTCCTGTCACCCTCCAGGAATTCCGGGTTTTGGGCAGCGGCCGTTTTCGCTCTGGCATCCATCACTGATTGGCTGGATGGCTATTTGGCACGCCGCATGGGCATTGTGACTGTGTTCGGCAAGTTTCTCGACCCCATCGCAGACAAGATGATTGTCATGGCTGCAATGGTCATGATTCTGCCTTTCGGACGAGTCCCAGCCTGGATGGTATTGGTAATACTTGGTCGCGAAATAATTATAACCGGTCTGCGGGGTATAGCATCAAGTGAGGGGATTGTGATTCAAGCCAGCGATCTTGGAAAGTTCAAAACAATTTTCCAAATCGTAGCTATACTAGGACTTATATTACATTATGACTATAACTGGTTTTTCGGAATTGTTCATCCACTTCTGACGGTCAACATGCACAACATCGGGATGTTTTATCTCTGGATCGCAACAATCCTGACAATCTGGTCCGGCGTCGACTACCTGGCCAGATTCATAAAAGTAATCGTCCGTTAATGAAATTATCGGTTCGATTTTCCAAGCGACACGTCGAATAACTCACCGTTATAACTGAATCTCACTCTGTTTTTTTGAATGACTTCAACCTTAGCTCCTTCAATGATTGACCCTCCTGAAACCGGAATACCATTAACAATAGCTACATGGTCGTTTGTACCGTCCTGATAGGCAATTCCGTTTACTCTCAATAATGGAGCAGCTTTGACAATGGCCTTAACTGCGGGCACAGGCTGATTCAAATTAACATCCTGTTCTTCATGTTTTGTTGAAACTGTATTCTGATGAACAGTACCGGTTGCTGTTTGGGTTCCTGGAATCTTCTTTTGCTGTTTAATGGGATAATTTTTGGAAAGGCCTGAATGTTTGGCAGGGGTAATTTCTACTTCTACGGGCAACTTTTCGGTCTTGATTTCCGGAATGACGGGAGCTGACTTCTGGGGAAATGACTGGATAACATTTTTAGTTTCAATCGTTTTAGTATTTGAACTGATATCAGACGGCGTCGGATCCTTTTTCATATACATGTAGGTAGCAAAAGAACCTCCTGCAAACAAAATAAGTGCCGTTGCAAACACGCTGACCGTTGAATATCTTTGCGAACCTTCAACTCTCAAGATGTCTGAATCTATCTTCAAAGCTACAGGCCCCCGGGTTGCCTTCTCATCTTCCAGTTTTTTCAATGCTTTCAAAATAGAACTCATAATATTTCCCGCATCAATAAGCTTTCAAATTAGGGGAACTGACGGATTTGTCATAACTGTACAAAAATGCAACCGTTTGCGAACCAACGGTGTTGTCAACCGGTATATGATTCTTTTTTTGAAAATTGCGTACAGCATCCAGACTGGCAGAACCGTAAACTCCATCAATCTGTCCTTTGTACTCTCCAGCATATTTTAGTAGCTGTTGGAGTGCCTTGATCTCATATCTCCTGTCACCAAAAGAAATATTGTCAGGTATCTGAAGATAATTACTCCAAATCACATAACAGGTGCCGCTGCCCAACCGTTCCAGATCCTTGATTGGAATGGGACTATGGCCCACCAAAGGAGGAGAAACCGTAGCAACCTCAGCGGCAATTGAAGTTATTGCCAAACTGTATTTACCATGAATTCCAGCCACATTGGTCTCAAACAAAAAGGGTGTATTGATTTTGACAACATCGCGCAGTGTCCCCTTAATTGCGGTCAACCGCAAATTGCGATTACTGACAAGAGTTGAAGCCATTTCAGGAATAGTCAAGCGTCCATCAAGAATTTTAACTGTTGGCGCATTCCAGCGGGTTAGTATCGCATTAAGTGCCCGTAAATGCGTTGAATCCAGATCCATGGACAACAGTTCTTTTTCCAAAACTACCATATCCGGAGGTATGACCTGTTTTCGAGCAGTTGAAGGCCCGGATGGTGCCACCTGTAATGATTTTGTCGATGCGCTTGAAGGGCTGGGTTCCGTAGCCGTTTTCAAGGGCATCCAACGGCTAGATGTCATTGAAACAACAGCAATAAATATAACTGCGGCTGTAACAGAAAACACCAACTTGAGATTGCGCCGCTGTGGGACATTAATAATTTCCTTGATAGCCCGAGTGACAATGCCAGAACTGATACGACGTTTTTCGTCTCCGTATGCAACTAGCAAGGCCCGATCACACAAAATATTAATCATTCGCGGCACCCCGCGGGTGTACAGATAAATCCAGCGAATTGCATACATGCTGAATGAGACCCCGCCAGTTTCGCCGGCAACTTCCATCCTGCGACGGATGTATGCGCGTGTTTCATTCATGCTCATAGATCTTAGTCTGTACCGGACGGCAATCCGCTGATTAAGTTGCCGGAGTTCAGGACGAGCCAACAGCTCTTCAAGCTCGGGTTGACCAGCGAGGATAATCTGGATCAGCTTATCGTTTTCTGTTTCCAAGTTGGATATCAGTCGCAGCTGCTCAAGAACATCCGGACGCAGATTCTGAGCTTCGTCAATAACAAGAACAACCGTTATTCCCCTGGAGTTTTCATCCAACAAAAACTTGTTGAGATCGGCCAACAACTCGTTTGCATATTCGCTTTTTGAACTGAGGCCGAATTCTTGATTAATGCTACGTAAAAGTTCTACTCCGCTGAGACATGGATTAAAGATCAATGCCGAGCGGTATTGCTCGTCATCAAGTTGGCTCAGAAGTGTGCGTAGTACGGTTGTTTTTCCGGTACCAACTTCCCCAATCAATTCAATAAAACCATAATGATTGTTTATACCGTACAGAAGGTGGGCAAAAGACTCTTTGTGATTCTTGCTAAGATAGATAAAGCGCGGATTTGGCGTCAGCGTGAAAGGTTTTTCGTTGAATCCAAAGTATTTAGTATACATATCAGCAGACCAATATAAAGTTGATTAGAGAAGTGAATTTATCATTGTATAGTAAGTGCAATAAACTATTGTATATTTCATAAAAACTGACTATTTTCAAGTTAATTCAAAGATATCCACAATGTCATCGCCTATAGAAGAGATGTGAGTCGCAAACAGGAACTTATTAGATGCAACACTTTAAATATGATGTCCTATCTACATATAGCACAAAGACTAATTTGCTTTTAGACAACAGTCAACGCCTGGTTTCCTCACGCTATCCGGTTCGAGTCTCAAACTACTATGCCAATCTTATCAAATCTAACAAAGACCCCATCTGGAAACAGTGCATGCCGGACTCACAAGAACTGGATGACTTCGATCAGCTCGCTGATCCTTTAAACGAATCATTCCTGAGTCCAGTAAATGGACTGATACATCGTTACCCAAATCGAGTTGTACTACTCGTTTCAAATCAATGCCCGGTATATTGCCGTTTCTGCATGCGTAAACGCCTTGTTGGCACCACTGAAAGTCAGATGACTGAGGAAGACTTCAGGAAAGCTATTTCTTACATAGCAGCCAATCCGACTATTCGAGACGTCATACTGTCGGGGGGAGATCCGCTGATGCTAAGCGATGAAGCATTGGATCGCATTTTAAGCGGCATACGCTCAATCGAGCATGTATCCATCATTCGTATTGGAAGCCGCGTTCCAGTTACTTTACCGGAGAGGATAACTCCGGAACTATGCAATCTGCTCAAACAATTCCACCCGCTCTATATCAACACCCACTTCAACCATCCTGCCGAGATAACTTCAGCCTCCGGAGCTGCTTGCAGCATGCTGGCGGATGCCGGCATACAATTAGGCAACCAGTCTGTCCTCCTCAAGAACGTAAATGATGATGTGGACATTATGCGTCAACTCATGTCAAATCTGCTTGATATACGTGTAAAACCATACTATTTGCACCAAATGGACTTGGTAAGAGGTACTTCGCATTTCAGAACATCTGTAGAAACAGGGCTTGAGATAATCAAAGCATTGCGCGGACACGTATCCGGACTGGCAGTACCTCATTATGTCATTGATCTGCCGGGTGGTAAAGGCAAGGTGGCTATCTTACCGGACGTAATGGAGAGGGATGGCGATATGTTGTTATTAAAGACTTATACCGGTGAAACAGTTAAATACCAGGACATCACAGCTGTTCAGTAGTAAAAGCTACCACTTCATCAATACTTACGGCTCCGGCAGCCAACATTACCAATCGATCTACTCCTAGCGCAATTCCAGCTGCTGGCGGCATGCGGTCGAGCTCATCTAGAAATCTTTCTGGCAACGGCAACGCTGAACGCCCAAAATTAATTCGCACGACATTTGCTTCATCAAAACGTCTGCGCTGCTCCAGACTGTCGTTTAATTCACTGAATCCGTTGGCAAGCTCCAATCCCCCCAGATACAGTTCAAAACGTTCTGCCAGTTCAGGATGATCTGGTTTTAGACGTGAAAGAGCGGCCAATTCCGCCGGATAATCGGTTAGAAACACCGGTGAAGGGTAACGTCCCAATTCAGGCTCGATAATTGTGGTTAAAACATCCTCGTAGAGACCTTTTTCCAGGCATTCCCATACGCTTGTATTGCTGTATTTTAAAAACGCTTCCTGAACGCTAATTTTAATCCATGAACTAAATGGATCAATAATAAAACCCTTGTGACTATACACGGGTGAATTGGCAAGGCACGCAGTTGCAACGTGTTTAAGCAAATCTTCGCAATCGGCCATAAGATTGTTGTAATCGCCGTCTGCACGATACCATTCCAGCATCGTAAACTCTGAAAGATGTCGAAGACCACGCTCGTCTGCACGCCAACAGTGTGAGATCTGAAAAATATGTTTGTGTCCACGACATAATAATCGCTTCATACAAAGCTCAGGGGATGTCTGGAGTTGCCAGGGGAGGGCGAGAATCGGATCTATGTACTCTTCAGGGGCATTGGCTGGAATAAGAAGGGGGGTTTCCACTTCAAGAAACCCCCTCATCCAAAAAAAATCACGAATGGATTTTATAATATGCGCCCTGAGCCACAAGGCGTCACTATGCATAACTAACCTTTAACGCGGGTTGAGTACTCGCCATTTCTGGTATCAATAACAATCAACTCACCTTCTTCAATGAAAGGGGGTACACGCAGAACGTAACCGGTTTCAACTGTAGCCGGCTTAGTGTCGTTACCGCTGGTGTCACCCTTAGCCCACTGTTCAGCCTCTGTCACACGGAGATTTACAAAGTTAGGTAGCGAAACGCCGATTGGCTTTTCACCGAACATCATCACATCAACTTTCAGATTTTCCAAAAGGAAGTTTTTGGCATCGCCCAATGTTTCTTCTTCCATAACAACCTGCTCATAATTAGCTTGGTCCATGAAAGTATAATGTGTGCCTTCCTTGTAAAGATACTCCATCTCTCGCTCTTCAAGATTGGCTGAGTCAAAAGTCTCGCCGGAACGGTAAGTCCTGTCAAGAAGGGTGCCGTTAATCATGTTTCGCATTTTGGTACGATAAAGCGCCTGGCCTTTACCTGGTTTAACGAAGTCAAAAGCAACTACAAGATACGGGTCCCCATCCAAAGTAATTTTGAGACCTTTTTTCAAGTCAGCAACGGTGTACATTAATTCCTCACAAATGTTTTAATTAAACGACACAAGCCCACCAATATGGACGGGCCTGTTCAGAATATAGAATGTAACCAGATTATTTGGCGCGGTAAGTAATGCGACCACGAGTCAGGTCGTAGGGTGACAGTTCTACAGTAACCTTGTCACCAGGAAGAATCTTTATGAAATATTTACGCATCTTACCGGAGATATGAGCCAATACTACGTGATCGTTTTCAAGCCTGACACGGAACATTGCATTAGGCAGCGGCTCAATTACGGTTCCTTCTACTTCAATTGCTTCTTCTTTACTCATACGCAGTACAACTCCTCAAAGACTCAGTAGGTGTGAACAGCGATACATTACTGATAATGTTCTGATAATGCAAGTATTTTATATTTTAGCATCAGACTTCGCCCATAAGATATATTATGTCAAGTTGGCTGTCACTCAACATTACATAAAATGCTTTTGCATGTTTTACATCTGATCCTACTGACAATTAGCCTGAGATGAATTTATATTAGACCAATGGAAGCCATTGAATGGTGACATAAAAAACCGGCAGTTTGCCGCCAGTTTTTTATATGTCAAAGTCCAACAAAGTCAACCTAACAATGCCGACTGTACACATCGTCACTTACTGACATCTTAATAGTTTAACCCCGTCCTGAAAAAGAACCTGCATCTTGTTGGGCACGATCAACTGCTTTACAACTCCCAGTCCGAATACAGAATGTAATATCAGGCCGTTGACACGAAATGAACCGTTCATATCATAAACCTTGGCACGATCAATCTGCATGGTTGGCTTGAGAGATGCCCACTCTTCGCGGTCGGATTCTGTCGGGTCTTTTTTTAATGAACGCGGAGTTGATGTTTTCCTAGGCGCAGAAGGTTCTTTTCCTACCTCGGCAACTCTGGCTTCTTTAACCGTTGGTGGCGGATAATAGTTGTGAACGCCATTACAAGTATTGCACTCAACTCGAACCACTTTGTCTTCTACCATAGCTACAATTCTGTGGTTTAGAATTTCACGACAACGCGTGCAACGCGCGTCAATAATGTCACCTGCCGACAGTTTTCTGCTGATCATGTAAGTCCCTGTTCTTTGGAGTGTTTCGTTTACCTCAAATTCAGGCTAACGATTGTGGAAATATTTGTATCTTAGTATAGCAAAGTAAGCTTCGGCAAAAAAAAAGCCCACCAGCTTCTTGCCGGAGAGCGGTTTTTTTTAGATCCGCAGCATGCGGAAACATGATGCTACCTTTGTTCTCTCCTGTCAATAACCCGCACTGCTTTACCTTCGTGGCGAGGGATACTGTTTGGCTCAACCAGCTTGACAGTAACCCCCACACCTAGCACCGAGTCAATTCTCTTTCCTACCATATCAAGAAAGGCGCGCTGTTTTTTCATTTCGTCGAAGAAAATGTTCTCGCGAACTTCTATGCAGACTTCCAAAACATCCAAAGCACCTTTGCGGTCAATCACGAGCTGGTAGTGAGGCTCGCATCCCTCAATGGCCACGAGCACCTCTTCAATCTGGGACGGAAAGACATTTACCCCTTTGATGATAATCATATCATCAGAACGTCCCATGGTTTTTTTCATTCTGGCCATGGTCCGACCACATGAACAAGCCCTATAATCAAGACTGGTAATATCCCTGGTCCGATAGCGGATCATAGGAAATGCTTCCTTGCAGATTGTTGTCAAAACTAACTCACCGACACTGCCGGGCGGAAGCACCTGGCAAGTTTCCGGATCAATGATTTCTGCGATAAAAGCATCCTCAGCGATGTGCATGCCGTTTTTACAGAGACACTCTCCGGCAACTCCCGGACCAATAATTTCGGACAAACCATAATTGTCAGTTGCACTAATCTGAAGTCTGGTCTCGATTTCCCTGCGCATTGATTCAGACCATGGTTCTCCACCGAACAAACCATGCTTAAGGGCGAGTGTTTTAGGATCTATGCCTTGTTTTTCAATGCGATCAGCCAGTGTAATAGCATAACTTGGAGTGCAGACCAAAGCGCTGGATTTGTAGTCCTGCATGATCATAATCTGTTTATCAGTATTACCGCCACTCATTGGTATAACGGCAGCTCCGATCATTTCCGAGCCGTAATGCAGCCCGAACGCGCCAGTGAACATTCCATACCCGAATGCAATTTGGATAACATCGTCATGTGTTACACCGGCGGAGACCATCATACGTGCAACAAGATTCGACCAGATTTTAAGATCGTTTTTAGTATATCCGACAACCGTAGGCTTACCGGTAGTTCCGGACGAAGAGTGAATCCGGACAACTTCACGTAGCGGCACTGCAAACATGCCGTAAGGATAATTAAGACGCAAATCTTCTTTTGTCGTAAAAGGAAGCTTTGAAAGTTCCTCCAGTGATGTGACGTCCTCCGGTACGATTCCCTGTTCATTGAACTTGGTACGGTAGCAGGTAACGTTCTTATAGGCGCGATTGAGCGTGGCTTGGAGTCGCTCCAGCTGAAGCTGTTCCAATTCCTCACGCTGCATGCATTCGTGCTGTGTATCCCAAATCGGGTTTATCTGCATCACACCCTCATAACTCTTAGATATTATTCTTTGTATTTCAGAGCGGATGTTACCATCTGATGAACCATGGCAATGGCTTCTTCTATCGGCAGCGACATAACCTCTCCCGTTGCCCTGATTTTCAGTTCAACTTTACCCTCAGCCAGTCCCTTGCTGCCAACAACAAGCCGCAATGGAATACCAATCAGATCGTTGTCTTTGAATTTGACTCCTGGACGTTCGTCTCGGTCATCAAAAAGAACTTCAATTCCAAGCTCTTCAAGCTTCAGATAGATTTCCTCTGACTCGGCCATAACACCTTTGTCTTTGGCGTTAATGGCTACTACAGAACAGTGAAATGGAGCAATCGGAATCGGAAAGATAATGCCGTTATCGTCATGATTCTGTTCAATAGATGCTGCCACCGTTCTGCCGATACCGATGCCGTAGCATCCCATGAAAATAAACTGTTCTTTGCCGTTTGCATCAAGATAGGTCGCGTTGAGAGATTGGGAATATTTTGTGCCAAGCTTGAACACATGGCCAACTTCAATCCCTCGCCACATCTCTAGCTTGCCTTCATGGCAACGAGGACAGCTATCGTTAGCCACTACGTTGCGGATATCAACATAACGATCAGGAGTAAAGTCACGGGACGGATTGACATTACAGAAATGCATATCGATCTCGTTTGCGCCAACAACTGTATTCACCATATTCCGTACCAACAGATCAGCAATTACAGTGGTTTTCTCTTTCAACTCCAATGGACCAAGAAATCCAATTGGAGAACCTGTCAGGCGCAATATTTCTTCTTCGGTGGCCATTCTGATTTCGTTCCACCCCAACGAGTTTTTCAATTTAATTTCGTTCAACTCGTGATCACCACGAAGAAGTGCCATAACCGTGTCGCCTTCTTCAGAACAGTAAACCAAGGTTTTTACTGTCAGATCGGAAGTGAGACCCAAAAAGGCGGCAACATCTGCAATTGTCTTCATGTTTGGTGTCGCTGTTTTTTGAATCGGCAAAGGTTCCGCAGAAACCGGTTGAAGTGGTGCCCCGGACTCTGCTTTTTCAACATTAGCGGCGTATCTACAGGCATCACACGAAACAATGGCATCTTCACCAGAGTCAGCCAGCACCATAAACTCATGAGAAGAAGAACCACCAATACTGCCGGTATCGGCCTCTACGGCACGGAAGTTTAGTCCGCAGCGCTCGAATATTCGCATGTAGGCGTTGTACATCTTATCATAGGATTTATCTGCAGCCAGGCTGTCCACATCAAAAGAATAGGCATCCTTCATGATGAATTCGCGACCACGCATAAGCCCGAATCGGGGGCGGATTTCATCACGAAATTTTGTCTGAACCTGATAAAAATTGATCGGCATCTGTCTGTAACTTTTTATCTCGCGCCGCACCATGTCAGTAATGACCTCTTCGTGAGTCGGCCCCATACAGAAGTCGGCATCTTTGCGATCTTTGAAACGCAACAACTCCTTGCCATAAAACGCCCAACGCCCGGACTCCTGCCAAAGTTCTGCCGGTTGCACACTGGGCATGAGCATTTCGATGGCATCCGCCTTGTTCATCTCTTCACGGACTATATTTTCGAACTTACGGATTGATCGCAATCCCATCGGCAGATAATTGTATATGCCGGCAGAGAGCTTGCGAATCATGCCGGCCCGCAGCATCAACTGATGTGAAATGACCTCGGCATCGGAAGGTGTTTCCTTAACTGTCGGTATGAAATAACGGGAATAAAGCATTGGGACCTCAGAACATCGAATGTACGATTATTGGTTTTACAGTTTGTTTATTTCTTCAATCAGAGCATCAGCCAGTTGATCTTCAGGCACTTTGCGTACGATCTCTCCGTTGCGGAATAGTAGCCCCTCCCCTTTTCCGCCGGCAATGCCAACATCGGCTTCACGGGCTTCTCCGGGTCCGTTGACGGCACACCCCATGACAGCGACCGTAATTCGCTTGTCAACGCCCTGGAGTCGGCGTTCTACTTCCTCGGCTACCTTGACCAGGTTAATCTGGCAGCGACCGCAGGTCGGACATGATACGAAGTTGACGCCACGATGTCGCAGTCCCAGGCTCTTAAGAATCTCGTACCCTACCCTGACTTCATCCTGAACATCACCGGTCAGTGAAACACGCATCGTATCGCCAATGCCGTCGGCCAAAAGAATGCCCAACCCAACCGAAGATTTGATCGTGCCGGAGAAAATGGTCCCGGCCTCAGTAATGCCAATGTGCATCGGATAGTCGACCTGTTGCGAAAGTAATCGATAGGCAGCCACAGTTTTCATAACATCGGATGCTTTGAGGGAAACTTTGATCTCACGGTAATTAAGATCTTCAAGAATGCGGATGTGTCCCAAAGCTGATTCGGCCATAGCTTCAGCTGTTGGATGACCATAACGCTCCAACAATTCCTTTTCCAGTGAACCGGCGTTAACGCCTATGCGAATTGGTACTCTACGGTCTGCAGCAGACTTGACTACTTCAGCAACTTTCCATTTGTCACCGATATTGCCTGGATTGAGTCTGAGACCGTCAATTCCACCCTCTAGAACCCTTAGAGCCAGTTTATAGTCAAAGTGTATGTCTGCAATGACCGGGATCGGGCTGAGTTCTTTAATTTGGCCCAAAGCAATGGCTGCATCCATATCCGGCACAGCACACCTTACGATCTCACAACCTACGCCAGCAAGAACCTGTATCTGCCCAACAGTTGCGGTTACATCCCGCGTATCTGTAGAACACATGGACTGCACTGAACAGGGCGCATCTCCACCAATTGCAACCGAACCCACATGTATCTGTCTGGTAGTTTTTTTCATAAGAGGGCATAGTGCCAAATAGAGGTCTGAAAGTCAAGAACGACAAGCTTGTCCGGCAATCTATTCACTTGGACGGCTTTTCGGATCCAATGTGTGCATAGTAGTATGCGCAGGCAACAAAAACGACTCCACCTACGATATTGCCTGTTGTAACCGGTATTAGGTTATCAACTACAAATGCATACCATGTCAAAGATGAGTCTGGTCGTGACAATTCTCCCGTGAGAAAGAGACCGGTGGGTATGAAATACATATTTGCAACCGAATGTTCAAAGCCACTGGCAACAAATGTCATGATTGGAACGAAACAGGCCAGTAGTTTCCCGGTAACATCCCGGGCCGCTGTAACCATAAAAACTGCCAAACATACCAGCCAGTTACAAAGTAGTCCGCGGGTAAAGGCGGCTAAAAAGGATAGTTTGCATTTCGCAGATGCTATTTTAATGGCATGATCAGCCACAGTACCATGTTCCCACAATCGTGTTTCGAACATTAGCCACGCAAAAAACAATGAGCCAATAAAATTGCCAGTCAACACTACAACCCAGTTTTCGGCCAGCTTTCCCCAGGATATTTCGCCGTGCAGTACGGCACCGGCCAGCAAACTGTTTCCAGTGAATAACTCGGCTCCACAGATCACAACCAGCATCAGTCCGATTGAAAAAGCAGAGCCTCCCAACAGACGGGAGATACCCAGGCCGGCGAACTGGGCAGCATCCTGTGTTACGACCGTTGAAAGCTGGGCTCCAAAAGCTATATAAAAACCTGCTAGAAGACTTAGAACAAACGTCCGCCCAAAGCTTTGATGCAGTACACGGCGACCATTCTGAATGATGGCATGGGCTGTTTCTACCGGTGTCAGAAAGCTCTTCTCACTCATATCGATCCCCAGTCCAACCTATAAAAAAACCCGCCGGAGTAAATCCGACGGGCCTCGTCACTACCAGAAAATAAATGATTAGGCAAGTCTGTTGGTGTAAAGCGGGAAGCGTTTCATTAATTGATTAACCTGAGATTTGATAACGGACAGTTTTTCATCGTTGTCGATATTAGCAATAGCGTCAGCAATGAAGCCTGCTACCAGCTCCATATCGGCTTCCTTGAGACCGTGCGAAGTACAGGCCGGGGTTCCGACACGGATACCCGAAGTCACAAATGGAGAGCGGGTTTCAAACGGAACCGTGTTTTTGTTCACGGTAATGCCGGCTTTATCGAGCGCTGCTTCAGCAGCCTTGCCTGTAATTTCGCTACCGGAGAAGTTTATCAGCATCAGATGGTTGTCAGTGCCGCCGCTGGTCAGCTTAAAGCCACGCTTTGTGAGCCCTGCGGCCAGTGCCTTGGCGTTGTTGACAATCTGTTGCTGATAAACCTTGAACTCAGGCTGTAATGCTTCTTTAAAAGCGACTGCCTTGGCGGCAATAACGTGCATCAACGGACCACCCTGAATACCGGGGAAAATCTGGGAATTGACGGTTTTGGCGAATTCCTCGCGACAAAGAATCATGCCACCACGTGGGCCACGCAGTGTCTTGTGGGTGGTGGTTGTGACAAATTCAGCGTATGGGACAGGACTAGGATGGACACCAGCGGCCACAAGTCCTGCAAAGTGAGCCATGTCAACCATGACAACTGCACCTACTTTATCGGCAATGGCCCGAAATGCAGGGAAGTCGATAATGCGTGGGTATGCGCTTGCACCAACCACAATCATTTTAGGCTTGTTTTCAACCGCCAGGCGTTCGACTTCAGCGTAGTCAATCATCTCTGTATCAGGAGAAACGCCATAAGGAATAATGTTGAAGAGTTTACCGGAAAAGTTTACTGGACTGCCGTGAGTAAGGTGACCGCCGTGTGACAGATTCATGCCCAATATTGTGTCACCGGGTTTGCACGCCGCGAAATAAACTGCCATATTGGCTTGGGATCCGGAATGCGGTTGTACGTTGGCGTGTTCGGCACCAAACAGTTCCTTGGCTCTATCAATAGCAAGCTGTTCAACAACATCAACATGTTCGCAGCCACCGTAATAACGCTTGCCAGGGTAACCTTCGGCATATTTATTTGTCAGGATTGAACCTTGCGCTTCCATGACGGCTTCTGAGACGAAGTTTTCAGAGGCAATTAGTTCCAGGTTGAACTCCTGGCGCTCTGTTTCATGGCGGATTGCTTCGGCTACCTGCGGATCAAAGCTAGTGAGTATCGACATCATTACGCTCCTTTACATGCTGAAGATTTATACTGTTGTGAAATAAGAAACGGGACACATGCCGCAGCAGGTCCCGCTCTACCATTGAGTCGTATTACGTGGTACTATTTGTTGTACTTATGCTCAAGTTCAGTGATCTTATCAAGACGATTTTGATGGCGACCACCCTCGAAGGCTGCATCAAGCCAAGCGCCAACAAGATCACAGGCTTTCTGTTCATCCAAAACACGACCACCCAGAACCAGAACATTAGCATTATTATGTTCTTTTGCCATACGGGCCATAAATACATCAGTAACAAGAGCTGCCCGAATTCCTGGAACTTTGTTTGCGGCAATCGACATACCAATTCCGGTTCCACAGATCAGGATTCCTAAATCGGCCTGCCCGGCAATAACAGTTTCAGAAACTTTTTGTCCATAATCAGGATAATCCACTGAGGCATCGCCGCTGGTGCCGGCATCCAAGACCTGTAGTCCTCTACGCGTAAGGTAACTGATTAGTGCCGACTTGAGACTCAATCCACCGTGATCGCTTCCAATTACAATCATTTTAATCCACCTGCCTAGATTTTCTTGAACAGAAGAGTGGCGTTCGTGCCGCCAAAACCGAGCGAGTTACTCATCGCGTATTCAATCCTAGTATCACGAGCAGTATTAGGTACGTAATCAAGATCACATTCAGAATCAGGATTTTCGTAGTTAATCGTGGGTGGTACAACACCCTTATCCATCGCCATGCAGGTAAACACAGCCTCAACCCCACCGGCAGCTCCTAGAAGATGGCCTGTCATAGACTTGGTGGAAGAGACCATCAGTTTTCCGGCGTGGTCACCGAAAACTGATTTGATTGCCAGTGACTCATTTAGGTCATTGAAAGGTGTCGAAGTACCATGTGCATTGATGTAGGTAACTTGATCAGGTGTCACACCGGCATTTTTCAATGCCATCTTCATGCAGCGTGCAGCACCCTCTCCACCGGAAGCTGGTGCCGTCATGTGGTATGCATCTCCGGTCAGGCCGTATCCGACAACTTCTGCGTAAATTTTGGCGCCACGTTTTTTAGCAGACTCGTATTCTTCCAGAATTACGATACCGGCACCTTCAGCCAGAACAAAACCATCACGATTCTTGTCAAAAGGGCGTGAAGCCTTTTCAGGAGTGTCGTTATTACTGTCCGAAAGAGCTTTCATTGCGGCAAAACCGCCGATTCCCAGCGGCGTAACCGTTGATTCAGTCCCACCAGCAATCATGGCATCAGCATCGCCGCGAGCAATCATATGATAAGCATCGCCAATTGAGTGTGTTCCGGTAGCGCAGGCAGAAACAGAAGAAAGATTAGGACCTTTGGCTCCGTATCTGATCGATATATGACCAGGGGCAAGATTTATTATCAACATTGGAATAAAAAACGGTGATATTTTCTTTGGGCCACCTTCTTTATAAAGGTCGTAGTACCGTTCAATTGACGGCAATCCACCAAGACCGGCACCTACTAACACCCCTACCCGTTCAGCATTCTCGTCGTTGATCACCAGGCCGGAATCTTCCATGGCGTAGTGTGCCGCTGCCAGAGAATACTGAATAAAAAGATCCATCTTCTTGATCTCTTTTTTATCAATATACGTCTCGGCATTAAAGCCAGAAACTTCGCCGGCAATCTTGACCGGCATGTCACTTGCGTCAAATCTGGTTATCGGGCCGATGCCTGATTTTCCGGAGACAAGTGCATCCCAGTTACTGATATTACCGCATCCGAGAGGCGAAACAGCTCCGACACCCGTAATTACGACTCTTCTCATGATTGGTTGCTCCATATTGGGTAAACTTGGTATGACTAAAAAGGAAGGAAGTGAGAGGGGCGTCCCCTCTCACCCGTATCAGTATCAGCTATGCTCTGTGATGTACTCAATGGCGTCGTTTACAGTCTGGATCTTCTCAGCATCTTCGTCAGGAATCTCAAGATCGAACTCCTCTTCAAGAGCCATCACCAACTCGACTGTATCCAAGGAATCAGCACCCAGATCATCCATGAAAGAAGCTTCTGTTACTACCAGTGACTCTTCTACACCCAGCTGCTCAGCAACAATCTCTTTTACCCGTTTTGCAATATCAGACATCTTTCACCTCCGTTTGATTTTAAACCTTTTCAGGTTTCGTGTGTAAAGCTATTGATGGTAATTAAGCATGAAATCTTTAAAAGTCAAATGATATTTTGAAGCTGGACCGTCTTAACCGGCATTACATATACATTCCACCGTTAACGGCAAGCACATGCCCGGTAATATATCCGGATGCCTCTGATGCAAGAAAAACAACGGCGTTGGCAATGTCGTCGGCGCTTCCTAATCTATCCATTGGTATTTGGGAAGTAAGTTCAGCACGAACTTTATCAGAAAGTGCGTCTGTCATGGCAGTGGATATAAATCCTGGAGCAACAGCGTTGACAGTTATGTTACGCTTAGCCATTTCACGGGCATTTGATTTGGTAAGCCCTATGAGACCGGCCTTGCTGGCACAATAGTTTGCCTGCCCGGCGTTGCCCATCTGACCGACAATTGACGCAATGTTAATAATGCGCCCAAATCTCTGTTTACTCATGACTTTAAAGGCGGCCCTGGTACAAAGGAAAGCGCCTTTAAGGTTAACATTCAGAACAGCGTCCCACTCCTCATCCTTCATACGCATCAGCAGACCATCTTTAGTGATGCCGGCGTTGTTAACAAGAATATCAACCCTCCCGAAAGCTTCCGTGGCTGCTTCAATCATCCGCTCGACATCAGCAGTAACGGTTACATTACCGACAACTGCAAGCGCTTTGCCGCCAGCGGCCTGCAATTCGGCTACGACAGCATCAGTCGAGACCGGGTCCATATCAACGGCTACAATTGTGGCTCCTTTGGCTGCAAGAGCCAAAGCTATACTCCGACCAATCCCGCGAGATGCGCCGGTGATTACAGCGACTTTGTCTTTAGGCATAATGATCCCTTTCAGTAATAGAATTAATTATTTTTATCTGCAAAAGTGGCTTTCAAATCTGCTTCGGTGACAAGTTTTCCGTCAACAAACGCTTTGGCTGAGAACATCCAGATGCCACGCTTACAGGCAGTGACATCAAGTTCAAAACGAAGCTGGTCGCCAGGAACCACCGGCTTGCGAAATCGGGCATTATCGATACCGGTAAAATAGACAACTTTAGAGAGGACACTGTCATCGGAAGAGCTATACGCCAGTATCGCTGCGACCTGAGCCATGGCTTCAATAATCAGGACACCAGGCATAACCGGATGCCCCGGGAAATGTCCGGGAAAGAACGGCTCGTTAATACTGACATTCTTCATGCCGACAATCCGTTTTCCCAATTCCATTTCTATAATTCTATCCACCAGCAAAAACGGATAGCGATGCGGTAGTATTTTCATAATTCCATTAACATCAAGCATGGAGCCTCCCTGGTAACTCACAACATCCTAGGCCGTCAGAGCTTTCAACGTACTCAGATCTTCGACATTCATTGTTACAACTTCTTTTGATATCCGTTTAACGAGGCCAGACAAAACCTTACCGGGACCTATTTCAATAAACTTAGTAACACCGAGAGCTGCCATTGCATTAACAGATTGCTCCCACAGAACCGGAGCACATACCTGAGTCACTAAAAGCGGTTTTACCCGTAGCTTATCCTGGTTAGGTGCCGCATCGGCATTGGCAATCACTGGAAGCAGCATATCGTTGACAGAAACAACGGCTAACACCTCGGCCAATCTATCAGCCGCAGGTTTCATCAGAGCACAATGGAAGGGAGCGCTCACCGGAAGCAGCATCGCCTTTCTAAAACCACGAGCTTTGGCAAGTTCAATTACGCGTTCAACCGCAGTTTTCGACCCGGCAATCACAATCTGTCCGGGAGAATTAAAATTAGCCGGTGAAACAATATCTCCCTCGGCTGCCTCACAACAGATTTCCGCGAGCGCATCTTGTTCGATACTCAACATGGCTGCCATGCTTCCGGTACCTACCGGAACGGCTTCCTGCATGAAAGTACCTCTGGAACGAACGGTTCTGACAGCATCAGCAAAATCAAGTGCACCAGAACAAACCAGCGCAGAATATTCGCCAAGCGAATGTCCAGCCAAGTAGTCGGCCTTCACTCCGGCTTCCTGTTCAATTACCCGCAAGACTGCAATACTGGTTGTCAGTATGGCAGGCTGAGTATTGGCGGTTAATCTGAGTTCTTCGTCACTTCCTGAAAAACAGATAGTTGACAACTTAAAACCCAATGCATCGTCGGCTTCTTCGAATATTTGTTTGGCAATCGGGAAATTGCCAGCAAACTCTTTACCCATTCCCGAATATTGCGATCCCTGTCCTGGAAAAACAAATGCTACGTTAGACATATAAAAAGACCTTTCCCAATAGATTTCAGTGTTGACAAATTCACCATCGGATCAAAGCTGAACCGTATGTAAACCCCCCACCAAAAGCATCAAGTAAAATCATATCACCAGTTTTAATTAGACCTTGCCGATTCGCTTCATCCAATGCGATCGGAATCGAAGCTGATGATGTATTACCGTAACGGTGGAGATTGACAAATACTTTATCAAAGTCGAGATCAAGTCTTTTTGCAATGGCGTCAATGATGCGGCGATTTGCCTGATGTGGTATCAACAATGATATATCCGACGGTGTCAATCCATTTGAATACAAAGCTGCCATTGCAGCCTCTTCCATAGCACGAACAGCGTGTTTGTAAACCTCGTTACCTTCCATGCGAATGAAGAATGAGGCCGGATCTGTAGCGGGATTTGTAGCCGGGTTTCGGCTGCCACTACCGGGTTGGTACAACATATCCCAACACGATCCGTTACTGAAAATATGGGTCGATACAATTCCGCTTTGTTCTTCGGATGCCTCAATCACAGCGGCCCCGGCACCATCGCCAAACAATATGCAAGTGTTACGATCATTCCAGTCCACGATACGTGACAAAACTTCGGCACCAATTACAAGTGCCTTCTGATATTTTCCAGAACGGATAAAGCTGTCAGCGACTGAAATCCCGTAGATAAAACCGGAACAGGCAGCGGAGACATCAAAGGCAACCGCTTTATTTGCACCTAACTCATTTTGAATAATGCAAGCTGTGGAGGGAAATGGAAAATCCGGGGTTACTGTTCCGATAATGATGAGGTCAAGATCTTCAGGCGCAACATTTGCCATAGACAGCGCGCGCCTGGCAGCATCAACAGCAAAGGTGGATGTGAATTCTCCATCGGCAGCAATTCGCCGTTCTTTGATGCCAGTCCTGGTGGTAATCCAGTCATCACTTGTGTCAACCATCTTAGCCAGTTCGGCGTTGGTAAGAATTTTTGCCGGCAGTGCTGAACCGGTTCCAGTGATCTTTGCAGTCACCACGATATCTCCATTATTCGGTAAAAACGGATTTTGGAATATCTCGCTGCATGGAGACATCATAATTTTCTAATAATTTTTCTGATACATGCTCAGCAACGCCGCTTCTTGCGTATTCATGCGCAAAGCGAATAGCATTTTTTATCGCCTTGACGTTGGAACCGCCGTGGCAAATCATTCCGACGCCATTTATTCCAAGCAATGGAGCTCCGCCATATTCAGCGTAGTCGACTATTTTTTTAAAACGACTGAAAGCACCACGAACAAAAAGGTAACCTATCTTTGAAATCCAACTCTTGACAATTTCTGCTTTCAGCATCTTGCCAGCCGCATCAGAGAGGCCTTCAGAGAGCTTCAGTACCACATTGCCCACAAAGCCGTCACAAACAACGACCTCAACTGCTCCCGAGAAAATATCCCGTCCTTCTATGTAACCTGCATAGTTTAGAGAAGTTTTTCGTAGCACAGAGTTTGTCTCACGAGTCAGTTCGTTCCCTTTTGAATCTTCCTCTCCATTTGACAACAAGCCGACTGATGGATTTTTTATACCCATCGCATAGCGGGCATATACTTCACCCATTATTGCAAATTGAACAAGGTGCTGAGGTTTGCAGTCAACATTCCCGCCTACATCAAGCACCAGAGTCTGGCCTTTCAAGGTCGGAAATATCTGGGCAATGGCCGGACGCTCGATACCTTTGATACGCTTTAGTACGAACATACCCGCCGCCATCGTTGCACCCGAATTGCCTGCACTCACTGCGGCGCAGGCCCTGTCATTTTTGACAAGCTCAAAAGCAAGACGAACAGAAGAATCTCGTTTCTTCCGCACAGCATCCGAAGCGGAATCATGCATGCCTACCACTTCACTGGCATGAAATATGTCTATGTCAAGGCCATTTGTGGAATGCTTCGCAAGTTCGGATTCCAGGCGTTCGCGGTCACCAACGAGCGTTACCGGAATACCGAATTCCCGGCATGCCGCCACAGCACCCTCGACCTCAACGACAGGGGCGTTGTCGCCCCCCATTGCATCAAGCGCTACTCTCATCTTTCCCAGTTCCGGCACAGAGATCGGCAACTACTAAGCGTTTGAAACGTCGATGACTTCTTTACCCTTGTAAGTTCCACAGGTTGGGCAGGCACGATGCGGTAGTTTAGGTGCTTTACACTGTGGACAAGTGGACACGGACTGAGTTGTCAGGAAGTCATGCGCCCTTCTCATGTTCTTGCGCGATTTGGATGTTTTCTTTTTAGGTACTGCCATGATATTTCTCCTTTTTCTGGTGGTTCACTGCAGGTTTAAACTACTTTATCTTGGACACCTTAAAATCTTTGAGCGCACTGAAGGCAAAACTTGTTGTTTCATTACTGCAAGAGCATTGTGACAAATTCAGGTCAATTCCACATTGATGACATAGCCCCTTGCAGCTTTCGCTACAGAGGGGCTTGAGCGGTATTTCCATCGCCACTTGTTCTTCTATTTCAGGCATAAGGTCGATTTCATCACCCTGGTAGGTGGAAGATAGCAGATCCAACTCCCCCAGTTCAACTTCGTCACCATCAGCCACAAGTTTTTCCGAATCTTTTCTGAAAATTACCATAAAATTGGTGTCAACATGCGAATCATAATCAACAAGGCATCGCGAGCACGACAGTGATAGCGGAACAGAAACCCGGCCATTGACTTGAATGTTGTCGTAATCACGCGTTGCCGTCAGATCACATGTAATTGGACCGGTAAACCTGCAAACCTGATCTTTTTGCATACCTTCAAGAACTGTGAATTTTTCCACCGGTTCTTCAATGTGCATTGCCAATGGCTTACTTTGTATGCGGTCTACAGCAACTTTCAAAACATCTACCACCCGTATTTTGTAAGTATAAAATTAAAGCAAGTCAGTATAGTGAATGTTCCTGATTTGTCAAGAAGTTTACTGAACGGAGTAATTCTCCCTTCCATACAGCTTGGTCATGTTACGCAGTTTGTCCGTCAGATCGGACGGCAGCATATCCCAACTGAATCGCCAACTCCAATTACCAAAGGCTTTGCCGGGGATATTCATGCGTGCATCACTTCCAAGCATCAACAGATCCTGAAACGGAATTATAGTAGTATCTGCTACTGACATGAACGCTGAACGAATCATAGAATTCAAACAACCTTCTTCATTACCACCCAAATATTCAACGACTCGAAGCAGTTGTGAACTTGAAAGCGAACTACACCAACCCATTGTGGTGTCATTATCATGTGTGCCGGTATAAACGACACTCATTTTTGAGTGATTGTGCGGCAAATACGGGTTCAATGAATCCGAGTCAAACGCAAACTGCAAAATCTTCATTCCAGGGAAACCACAGCGGTCCCGAAGGGCTTCAACCTCGGGAGTAATCACACCAAGATCTTCAGCAATGATCGGAAGTGATCCCATAGTTGAAAATACTGCCTTAAAAACATCGTATCCAGGCCCGTCAACCCATTTGCCGTGCTGTGCTGTGCGGTGGGAAACCGGCACTTGCCAGGAAGCTTCAAATCCTCGAAAGTGGTCAATACGAACGACATCAAAGAGCTCATACATCGACTTGAAACGACTGATCCACCATTCAAACCCATTATTTTTCATCATTGCCCAGTCGTAAAGAGGGTTGCCCCACAACTGTCCGGTTTTGCTGAAATAGTCAGGCGGAACACCGGCCACAACCGTTGGCTTACCTTTTGCGTCAAGCAGAAAAAGTTCGCGGTGGCTCCATACGTCGGCAGAATCGTAGGCAACAAAAATGGGGAGGTCTCCGACAATTGAAATTCCACAGGACCTGGCATAACTCCGCAATGCCTTCCACTGAAGATAAAACTGCCATTGGATGTACTTCTGTATTCCTATTTCCGGCCCAAGTTCAATCGAAACTTTTTCGTAAGCCTCCGTTGTCAGCAGTGCGGTTTCTTTGCTCCACTTGTTCCAAGGCTTACCATCGAAGCTCTGTTTTAACGACATAAACAAGGCATAATTGTGCAGCCACGGAGTCGAGTCACAAAAGTGCCAGAAATCCTTCTTCCGATCAGTAACTTCCTGCGACAGAAATGCGGAACCAGCCTGGCGTAATAACTGGTGTTTAAATTCTGAAACCCCGTCAAAATCAACAACGTTCTCTGGAAAGGTGTGTTTTAGACAACCACTGGGCAAATCGCCATCATTAACAATCTGCTCTAGATCAATCAGTAACGGATTGCCTGCAAATGCTGAAAAAGCGGAGTACGGAGAGTTGCCGCATGCTGGCGGCGTAAGAGGAAGCACCTGCCAATAGGACATCCCCATCTCGGCAATAAGGTCAATAAAACGACGTGCATCTGCCCCAATAGTGCCAATACCTCCAGAACCAGGCAATGATGTCGGGTGGAGCAGCACTCCACAACCACGCTTGTTTAACATTCCTACCTCCCCTGTTCAGTCATCTGAACAGGTTAAACACACACGACACGGCATTGCAAATGAATTTCATCTCAATAGAACAGCATCTGATAACCAAATAGGATAATTCATATTAAAATACAGTGCTTTTCAGCATTTGTATCTGTAATTGCACATCTGCACGGCTTGACTTTATGGATTCCAATGATTAACTAATCTGTAGAGGATATTACGAAATTATAGGAGTTTGCACATGGACTTCAACAGATTGACTCAAAAATCTCAGGAAGCTTTTGCCGAAGCTCAGAATAAAGCGGTTTCCTTCGGGCATATCGAAGTTGACGGAGAACATTTGCTTTGGGCGTTACTGGATCAGGCTGACGGCTTAGTCCCACGACTGCTTCAGCGCATGGATATACGCCCGGACATAGTCAAACGGGTAGTAGAAGCTGAGTTGGATCGAAAAGCACGGGTATCCGGACCAGGCGTGGAGCCAGGTAAAATCCTGGTTTCCCAACGCCTGTCGCGTATTTTGGTCACGGCTGAAAATGAAGCAAAAAGGTTGAAAGATGAGTATGTATCTGTCGAACACCTGCTGATGGCTCTTTTGTCCGAAGGAGACAAGGTTCCATCCGGGCGCATCCTGAAACAGGCAGGCATAGAGCACGAACGCTTTCTAAAAACGCTGACCGATGTGCGAGGCAGTCAGCGTGTGCAGAGTGCAAATCCCGAAGCAACCTACGAAGCCCTGGATAAATATGGCCGTGATCTCGTGAAAATGGCCAAGAATGACAAACTTGATCCTGTCATTGGTCGTGATGAAGAAGTCCGCCGTGTGATTCGAGTACTATCCAGAAAGACCAAAAACAACCCGGTTCTGATCGGCGAACCTGGTGTCGGCAAAACCGCTATCGTTGAAGGACTGGCACAACGGATTGTCAGAGGAGACGTTCCAGAGGGTCTTAAAGATAAGACGGTCTTTGCACTGGATATGGGAGCGCTTGTGGCTGGCGCCAAGTACCGCGGCGAATTCGAGGAGCGCCTTAAAGCAGTACTGAATGAAGTCAAGGAAGCTGAAGGGCGCATTATCCTGTTCATAGATGAACTTCATACCATCGTTGGAGCGGGAAAGGCAGAAGGTTCAATGGATGCCGGCAATATGTTGAAACCTATGCTGGCCAGGGGGGAACTGCACTGCATAGGTGCAACTACTCTTGATGAATACCGACAGCACATTGAGAAAGACGCCGCACTTGAGCGGAGGTTTCAACCGGTGCTGGTTGAACAGCCGACGGTAGAAGACACTGTCTCAATTCTGCGCGGCCTCAGGGAACGTTTTGAGGTACATCACGGCGTCAAAATACAGGATAACGCGTTAGTTGCCGCCGCCACACTCTCCAATCGTTACATTACTGAGCGTTTCCTACCCGACAAAGCTATTGACCTGGTAGATGAAGCCTGTGCCATGTTGCGCACCGAAATTGACTCGCTTCCATCGGAACTGGACACAATCAGTCGGAGGGTCATGCAGTTGGAGATTGAGGAGCAGGCTCTTAAAAAAGAAAAAGATGTAGTCAGCCGTGAACGACTGGATAACTTACGCAGAGAACTGGCGAGCGACCGCGAACGTGCGGACACAATGCGCGCCAAGTACGATTCTGAAAAGATTGCAATCCAGCGAATTCAGGGGCTTCGAGAACAGATCGAAAAGACCCGTCGCGATATAGAGCAGGCCGAGCGATCTTATAACCTGGAACAGGCTTCAAAGCTCAAATATTCTGAATTGCCAGGACTGGAAACCGCACTAATAAATGAAGAGAACACTCTTAATGAGAAGCAGGACGGCCAAAAGTTACTGCGTGAAGAAGTCACTGAAGACGAAATTGCTGAAATAGTCGCTCACTGGACCGGTATTCCGGTTACAAGGCTAGTGGAAGGCGAAAGGGAAAAACTGCTGCGCCTGGAAGACATCTTGCACGAAAGAGTAATTGGGCAGGATGAAGCGGTTCAATTGGTTGCCGACGCAGTTCTAAGAGCGAGATCAGGCATAAAGGATCCACGACGACCGATTGGCTCTTTCATATTTCTGGGGCCGACCGGTGTCGGAAAGACGGAATTGGCCCGCACCCTGGCTGTTTCTTTGTTTG
Source organism: Geobacter sp. (assembly GCA_009684515.1). Taxonomy (GTDB): domain Bacteria; phylum Desulfobacterota; class Desulfuromonadia; order Geobacterales; family Pseudopelobacteraceae; genus JACRCG01. The sequence goes on along the minus strand of WKKS01000003.1, from coordinate 159,501 downwards.
ACTCAGAAGAAAACATGGTACGGATCGACATGTCCGAATATATGGAGAAATTCGCCGTATCACGACTGATAGGGGCACCCCCGGGTTACGTAGGTTACGAAGAAGGCGGCCAACTGACCGAGGCGGTTCGTCGCAAGCCTTACTGCGTACTCCTGTTCGATGAAATTGAAAAAGCACACGCGGATGTGTTCAATATCCTATTGCAGATTCTGGATGATGGCCGGGTGACAGACAGCCACGGTCGCACAGTCAGCTTCAAAAATACGGTTATAATCATGACATCCAACATCGGTGCACCCTATCTTCTGGAAGGTATCACAGCACACGGTGAGATTCGCGAAGAATCACGAATAGCTGTTATGAACGAGCTGAAGCATAGTTTCCGTCCCGAATTCTTAAACCGTGTCGACGACATAGTTCTTTTCAAGCCGCTCCATCTTGATGAAGTTAAGAAAATAGCCGGTCTGCTAGCCGAACAGTTAAAGTATCGCCTCAAAGAACAGCGCATAACACTTGAAATAAGCGATGAAGCTATGGAGTTCATTGCAAAAGCGGGTTATGATCCGGTCTATGGTGCGCGGCCATTGAAACGATATTTACAGCGGGAATTGGAAACAAGAGTTGCCAGATCAATCATCGGAGGCAAAGCACTTGAAGGAAGCGTATTGCAGGTGGACGTCGAAAATGATAAACTGAAAGTCAGTTAGATTGTATCGTAAGAGTTGGGGGGAATTATGACCGATATAGCAGAAGTTGCATCAAGTGCCATGAATGCCTACTCGCTGAAGCAATCTGTTACTGCTTTGAATATTGCCAAACTAAATACTTCTGACTCTGCAGCCTCTTCTGTCGTCATGCAATCCATTAAAAATGGAGGTGTAAGCGCCTCTGTGGCTCAGACTGGAGACAGAGTTGACATTTCCAAGGAAGCCATCGATCTGGCAACATCCGGTAACGCGTTCAAAGCAAACCTCAAAGTGATGAAAGCGTCAAACGAGATGGATAAGGAATTGTTTTCAATTAAAGCCTGATTCATCACGAAGTTGTGAACGAAAGAGGGGTTTGACCGTATCGGTTAAACCCCTCTTTAAGTTGGCTAGCGGGAATAGCTTACCCTAGCTGCAAATGCGCATTTAGTTACAACTCGGTTATTATTAACTCTACATCATTACGAATATCGCATGGTGTTTCTAAATTGTTTTTCACACGGTTCTGCCATTTCTCACATTCCCCATCAAACCACAAAAAAGCCACCCAGGAATCTCCTAAGTGGCTGTTTTATTTGGTCGGTGCGACAAGATTCGAACTTGCGACCACTAGACCCCCAGTCTAGTGCGCTACCAGGCTGCGCTACGCACCGATATGAAATTACAACATGTTGCGTATTTCTTTGAGTTCATGACGAAGCTGATCCAACAAACCGGATACATCGCCTGCTGACACTACATTATCACGCTCTTCAGACTTGATGAGCATCCCTTTGGATGATATTCTTTTTTTGACACCTTCTATGGTAAACTTTTCCTCGTACAGAAGATGCCGTACTTTTAATATTAAATCAACTTCCCGCTTTGTATAGAGACGTTGCCCTGAGGTGCTTTTATCTGGCTTAAGAAAGACAAATTCTGACTCCCAGAAACGCAGAACAGAGGTTTTCACCTTAGCAGCTTCTGCAACCTCGCCGATCTTATAATAAAGCTTATCAGGTAAGATCGTAGACATGAGACCAGCCTGCGTTACTGTTATTTTTCTTCAGAATTTATGGCGTTTTTAAGAACTTGACTCGGTTTAAATGTAAGAATACGGCGGGCGTTAATCGTAATAGTCTCACCGGTCTGGGGATTTCTCCCTCTGCGGTCAGCTTTCTGTTTGACAACAAAATTGCCAAAACCGGCAATTTTAATTTTTTCGCCAGACTCCAAGGTATTTTTCAGGAGACCGAAAACAGTTTCAACCATTTCAGCCGATTCTTTCTTTGAAAAACCAATCTTCTGATGAATTCTTTCTACGATGTCGGCTTTGGTCATGACTACCTCAAACTGTACTTAGTTAATGCTCTAATTCACAAGGAATGGTTATATATCACAGGGTTTAGCTTTTCGCAACAGGTTTTTATCGCAACGTAACCTGTAACTTATTTATTAGGCTATCAATAATTTTTTTATGTATGGAGCCGATTTCATCTTCAGTCAAAGTTCTTTCATAGGACCTATAGCGGATTCTTACTGCTATACTGGTGAATCCATCAGGGATTCCTTTGCCACAATATAAATCAAATATCTGAATGTGTTCAATTTCTTTGGCCTTGACACTCCTGATGCAGGCAACAATTTTATCTGACTGGAGGCTCGTTGGGACTAGCATGGCAATATCACGAGTACTGTCAGGAAATCGTGAGGGTGCGGTAATTGATTGCTTAGTCTTGGAACTTCTCACAATTTTTTCAAAATCAAGTTCAAAGCAGTAGACCGGTTTGTCGATGCCAAAGTTTTCCTGAACCGTAGGATGTATCTCACCTACAGAACCGATACAATCGCGACCAGCCATAATACTGCATGATTTGCCGGGATGATAATACGGTTCGACCAAATCAGAAACCCATGATACGCCTCGCACGCCAAGTTGCTGAAGAAGAGACTCAATAACACCTTTTGCATCATAGAAATCAACCATTTCTTTGGGACGGCACCAACCATCTCCATCGCGGGAACCAGTCAAGGCACCTACGATAAAAATTGGTTCGTAAGGCATACTGTCTCCAACCGTTGGCAGATATACCCTGCGCATTTCAAACAACTTTAGATCCAAGGATCTGAAGCTGATATTTCTTGCAACTGTTTCCAGCACACCAGGCAATAGGGTGGTTCGCATAACAGATTGTTCATCAATCAATGGGTTAGTCAGTTTGATGGCATTTCTACGAGGATCACTCTCGTCAAGCAGTAATTTGCAGGCGGCGGCCGGGTAAGTAAAACTAAAGTTTATAATTTCATTCATACCGTTATCAACCAGTATGCTTCTAACTCTTTTTTCAAATTGCTGGTGAATTGAGGGCCGATCCGAAGTTATGCGAGCCATCGGCATCGTGGTTGGAATTTTATCAAAACCGTGTAATCTGGCAACCTCTTCAATCAGATCAATTTCTCGTTCAATGTCAATTCTATAACTTGGTGGTTCAACATTTAAAGCCCCATCGATATCTTCAACAACTCGGAATTCAAGACGATTCAGAATGTCAATAATTTCTGCTCTAGCCAGGTCAATACCGATCAATTGGTTTGCCAACTCCGGACGGAATACAATTGAAAGCGGCTCAGATTTCCCGGGGTATACATCCAGCGCCCCTTTAGCAACACTACCGCCAGCCAGTTCGGCAATAAGAGAAGCTGCACGGTCAAGTGCCTTGGTGACACCCTCTATATCAATACCGCGTTCAAATCTGTGAGATGACTCTGTGTGAAGCCCCAGACGCTTACTTGTTTTACGAATTGCTGCCGGTTTAAAGAATGCACTTTCCAACAGAATGCGTGTAGTTGAATCTCCAATCTCTGAATTTTGCCCGCCCATCACACCAGCCAAAGCAACCGGACGCTCGGCATCACATATCACCAGATCGTCCGACACCAGGGTACGTTGCTGTCCATCCAGAGTTATAAATTCCTCGCCATCACCTGCCCTGCGAACTACAATCCTGTTTTCCGCAAGTTGATCACAATCAAAAGCGTGCAAAGGTTGGCCCATTTCCATCATGACCAGATTTGTAATATCTACAACGTTGTTTATAGAACGAATGCCGATTGAATTCAGGCGTTGCACCAGCCATTCGGGTGACCGATCAATTTTGCATCCTGATATGTAGCGGGCTGAGTAACGGGGACAAAGTTCCGAATCGTCAATCGTCACGTCAATATATGAGTCCGTAGTCTCAGCAAGTTCGTTAACATTTATAACTGGACATTTAAATTGCAAGGAAAGTTTTGCCGCAATTTCACGGGCAATCCCAATGACACTCAGGCAGTCGGCACGATTAGGAGTGAGGCCAATTTCAAAAAGGGTGTCTTTCAATCCAAGTGCTGTGAACAGCGGTGTGCCCAGCACGTGACCGTGGTCTGGAAGCACCATTATGCCAGCGCTTTCTTCGGCCAGCCCCAGCTCCTTTTCGGAGCAGAGCATACCGCATGATTCTTCACCACGAATCTTCGACTTTTTAATTTTAAAGTCCCCCGGTAAGGTTGCTCCAACCTGTGCCAGTGCGACCCTATCCCCCTGTCTGAAATTCTGGGCACCACAGACAACATCCAGTATTTCTTTACCGTTATTAACACGGCACAGAGACAGTTTGTCAGCATTGGGGTGCTGCCGTTTTTCTTCGACAAGCGCAACAACAACATCGTCAAACCCTTCACCCAAACGATCCATAGACTCTACTTCCAAGCCAAGCATGGTCAACAGATCAGCGAGTTGATCGGGGGACAAGTTAAAATCTACGTATTCCTGAAGCCAATTGTATGTAACTTTCATATTTATAACACCATGAACCTAGTAATATTAGAACTGTCGAAGAAAACGTACGTCATTCTCAAAGAGTAAGCGCATATCGTTAATGCCGTACTTTAACATTGCGATGCGCTCAATACCCATTCCAAATGCAAACCCGGAGATATTTTCAGTTTCATAATTAACGTGCCGGTAGACTTCAGGGTCAACCATCCCAGCGCCCAGTATTTCAAGCCAACCGCTATTTTTACAGACTCGGCATCCCTTGCCTCCGCAAATCACACATGCAATATCAACTTCAGCTGATGGCTCGGTAAAGGGGAAGAAACTCGGGCGAAGCCGGACTCCTGTTTTCTGACCAAACAGCTGATTAGTGAAAACCGTCAAAATACCTTTGAGATCTCCAAAAGTAACTGCCGTATCAACCATCAAACCTTCAATCTGGTGGAACATTGGAGAATGGGTTGCGTCAGAGTCACATCGATATACAGTTCCCGGTGCAATAATACGCAACGGAGGTTTTTGTTTAAGCATAGTACGTATCTGTACAGGAGATGTATGGGTTCGCAACAACAAATCGTTATCAACAAAGAAAGTATCCTGCATGTCACGAGCTGGATGCTCCGGCGGAAAGTTAAGAGCCTCGAAATTATACCAGTCATGCTCGATTTCAGGTCCTTCGGCAACCGAGAAGCCGAGTCCGGCAAAAATTTCACAGACTTCCTCTATAATCAATGATACGGGATGTCTGGAACCGCAGGAGGCAAAACGACCTGGCAATGTCACATCAATCCGTTCAGATTGAAGACGTTCGAGCTTTGCCTGTTCTCGAACAGTTACCAATGCAGACCTCAAAGCAGCTTCAATCTCATCGCGTACACTGTTAACCAGCTGACCGACTACTGGTCTATCTGCAGCAGAGAGAGCTCCAAGGCCTTTCATGAGTGAGGTCAATTCTCCTTTACGACCAAGGAGCTTGACACGGACATCCTGAAGTGCCTCAATTCCACAAGCTGATGTTATCGCTTCAAGAGCATCAGTTTTCAGTTTTTCTAGCTGTTCCCGCATAACTTATATTACCTTTGCTACAAAATTTGATAGTGACGTAAAATACCTACAAAAAAGGGAATGGGATTTAATCCCATTCCCTTTTATCAAAGTAACAAACAACTGACTAGATGTTCGCCTTAGCTATATCTGCTATCTGGGCAAAACCATTTGGATCAGACACCGCAATGTCAGCAAGAACCTTGCGGTCTATTTGAACATCAGCCTTTTTGAGTCCAAAAATAAATTTGCTGTACGAAAGACCGCTCAGACGTGACGCAGCATTAATACGAACTATCCAGAGACTGCGGAAATCACGTTTTTTGACGCGACGGTCACGAAAAGCATAGTTTAAGGCACGATCAACCGCCTCAGTAGCACTGCGGAACAATTTGCTCCTAGCGCCCCGGTAACCTTTGGCAAGCTTTAATACCTTATTACGTCTGCGTCTCGCTTTAAATCCTCTTTTTACGCGTGGCATACTTAACTACTCCTTCATCGGTAAATTTACCAGATCCATAAGGGGAGACAATTTCCTCATGGTTCTTGGTGTACACCCTCTCTCTAAAGCGAGGGATATAGGGAACTATTTGTAGGGTATCAGGCGCGCAATATTCTTCTGGTCAACAGCTGCAACCATGGAACCGCCTCTAAGATTACGTTTTCTTTTCGTAGACTTCGGAGTAAGAATGTGGCTTGTAAAAGCACTTCCTCTTTTAATACGGCCTGTTGCAGATTTTTTAAAGCGTTTTGCTGCTCCACGATTGGTTTTAATCTTTGGCATAACTAACTCCTTGTAAATTATTACTGAAAATAGATTATTAATTGCTATTTTTTAGCTTTAGGGGCGACGATCATGTACATGTTGCGGCCTTCTACACGAGGTTGGTTTTCAATTATCGCAACATCTTGTAACTCTTTTGCAACACGCTCAATTACAGCTCTGCCGACATCCATGTGAGTAATTTCTCGCCCGCGAAAAACGAGAGTTATTTTGGCCTTATTACCTTCTTCTAGAAAGCGCTTGACGTTTTTAATCTTAAATTCCAAGTCATGGTCGTCCGTTTTCGGACGAAGCTTAACTTCTTTTAAAAGCACATGAACTTGTTTCTTTTTAGCTTCTTGAAGCTTTTTACTCTGCTGGTACTTGAACTTGCCGTAATCCATAATTCTGCAAACAGGAGGAACTGCCGTGGGCGAAACCTCGACAAGGTCGAGTTGCTGTTGTTCAGCCAGTTCGAGTGCTTTGGAAACAGGTATAATGCCCAACGCCTCTCCATCCGCGCCTATTACGCGTACTTCAGAGACCCGGATAGCTTGGTTAATGTTTACGGTCGGTTTTGCTATGGCGACACCTCCTGATGGCAGCTTTAAACGCTGTCACCTGATCGTACAATCTATTTAAATTCCCTGCATTCAATACTTACAAAATCAACAAACTCACCAGGCTTCATCGGCTGTAGATTTTTGCCGTCCCGATAACGCGGAGTAACCGTACCCTGCTCAACTTCTTTATCGCCTATGACAAGCATGTAAGGTGTTTTCTGCAATTGAGCTTCACGAATCTTGAAACTCAGCTTCTCATTGCGGAAATCGCTCTGCACCCTCACGCCAGCAGACTTGAGATTCCTGTAAACTTCCTTTGCAAATGGGATTTGATTATCAGTCACAGTTAGTATGACTGCCTGCACCGGTGAAATCCAAAGTGGAAAACTGCCGGCGTAATGCTCAATAAGCACCCCTATAAAACGCTCAATAGAACCGAGGATGACACGATGAACCATAACAGGTCGCCTGCGTTCACCATCAGAAGCGACATAAGTCAGGTCAAACCGCTCTGGCAGAGTAAAATCGCACTGGATAGTAGCACACTGCCAGCGTCTGTCAAGACAATCGCGCAATTTGATGTCTATCTTAGGACCGTAAAACGCCCCATCACCTTCGTTTACCTCAAACGGCCGACCGGTGTCCTTCAAAGCTGCCAACAAAGCATTTGTTGCTTGGTCCCAGTCTTCATCTGATCCAATGGACTTTTCAGGACGAGTTGAGAGTTCCATCTCATATTCGAATCCAAAAATACCCATAACATCATTAACAAATGAGATGACATTCTTAATCTCAGCATCAAGCTGTTCCGGCGTACATAGAATGTGAGCATCATCCTGGGTAAAACAACGAACCCTCATGAGACCATGCAACACGCCGGCTCTTTCATGGCGATGTACAGTTCCCAGTTCAAAATACCGCAAAGGCAGGTCACGATAACTTCTAAGCTGTGACTTGTATATCATCATGTGGGACAGACAATTCATCGGCTTGATGCCGTAACTCTGCTCGTCCACTTCAGTAAAATACATGTTTTCGCTATAATTGTCGTAGTGCCCGGAACGCTGCCAAAGTTCACTCTTCAGAATTTGCGGACCCACAACAATATCGTAATCACGCTTAAGATGTTCTTTGCGTTCAAAATCTTCAAGTACAGTACGCAGCATGGCGCCTTTAGGATGCCAAATAGGGAATCCGGCACCAACTTCATCCGAAAACGAGAACAAATCCAACTCACGCCCAAGCTTGCGATGGTCACGACGTTTGGCCTCATCCAGACGATGCAGGTAAGCTTCAAGTTCTTTCTTATCAACAAAGGCGGTGCCGTAAATACGCTGGAGCATGCGGTTCTTTTCATCTCCGCGCCAGTATGCACCAGCTATTGACAGCAACTTAAATGCCTTAATTCGCGATGTCGAAGGTAGATGAGGTCCGCGGCACAGATCAGCAAAGTTGCCCTGACTGTAGACTGACACCTGCTCTACACCCAGATCATTGATCAATTCGGTCTTATAAGGCTCGGCCATTTTTTCAAACATGCTGACTGCATCAGCACTTGACATTTCTTTACGTACTATTTTCTGATCAGCGGCGGCCAACTCAGTCATCTTGATTTCAATGCGCTCCAGATCTTCAGGAGTAAACGGCTTTTCTACATCAAAATCATAATAAAAACCGGTCTCGATAGCAGGTCCGATCGTTACCTTAGCTTGCGGAAAAAGTTCTTTGACAGCCTGAGCCATGAGATGCGAAGTTGAGTGCCTAATTATTTCAAGAGCTTCTGCACTCTTTTCGGTAATTATCTCAACGCAGTCACCATCCATCAATTGTGATGAAAGATCAACTAGCTGGCCGTTCACCTTGCCTGCCATTGCAGCCTTAGCCAGTCCTGCACCTATCGATGCAGCCAGATCATAAACTGTGGCGCCGGCCTGAAGTTCTCGACATGAGTTATCCGGTAGCATTATCTTTAAAGTAGACATTCAACCATCCTTTTCAAGGAGAAACAGAAAAGGCATCGAAACATCGATGCCCGCATCCTGACCGTCTCGTTACAGCTTTTAATGGTAGGCGCGGGCGGTCTCGAACCGCCGACCTCTACCGTGTCAAGGTAGCGCTCTCCCCCTGAGCTACGCGCCTGCATCAAAAGCTGAAAAGTAATAGCAAGTTGCCAGTTATATGTCAAGCTGATTTTGTTATTTTTTCAAGTCTGGCAACGTTCTCCACATGTACCGTCTGTGGAAACATGTCAACCGGTTGAATTTCACTACAGATATAGCCAAGTTTTTTGAGTACAACCAGATCTCGCGCGAGGGTGGCTGGGGAGCAAGAAACATAGATTATAGATTTGGGAGCAAGCAGTGCAATCTGCTCCAAAACCTTGGGTTCGCAACCCTTGCGAGGTGGATTTAGCACGGCCATGTCGACATGCTGTTTTTCTTCATGCAGCTCTTCCAATATTTCGGCGGAGTCTCCAGCCTCGAATCTGCAGTTGCGGATATTGTTGATCTTGGCGTTAAGCCTGGCATCCGCAACGGCTTCTTCGACATACTCCACGCCGATCACCTCTCGAGCATGTTTTGCAAGAAACATCGCTATGCCGCCGATGCCGCAATACATGTCAAGTACTGATTCTGCACCGGTGAGAGCCGCCCAGTCACGCACCTGGGAATAGATCAGATCCGCACCGCTGTTGTTGACCTGAAAAAATGAACGCGGAGAAATCCTGAAAGAAACATCTCCGACCTTGTCTGTCAAATGGTGCTGAGGCGTCAGGAAAAAATCTTTCTTCCCCATAATTACATTTCCTTCAGAACTATTTACATTCTGGGCCATAACCTGAACTTCCGGAACCTGCTCTTGCACATAACGGCTTAAGTGGTGAATCTCATTGTAGGAGCGCTTGGCAGTGACAAACACCACCATTGCTTTTTTTTCAGATACAGACACTCGCACGACAAGATAGCGCAAAAGCCCCATTTTGCTCTGTTGGTTATAAATGGGAACTTTACACTTTGATATCCCCTTCCTGACAGCCTCTACCACTTTGTTAATCAAAGGGTGATGAAGCGGACATTGGTCCAGATCATAAACATCGTGACTGGCACGGCGATAGATGCCAATAAACGGGTCAGAGAATTTACCGGCAACGGACAGCTTAGCTGTGCTGCGGTAATGAATCAAATTGAGTGGTGAAAGCAGCGGATGCACTGTAATGCCTGTTAGTTCGGTGTATTTTGACAACTCTGACAAAACCATACCGCGCTTCCAGGTTTTCTGTTCAGCGTACTTCATTGCGATCAGCGGACAGCCGCAACACTCTGCACTTTCGCTGCATGGTGGACGCTTGCTGCGCAATTCTGATGGCTGCAGCATTTTTTTTATACGGCCAAAAGCTGTTCCACCCGCTACATGATCAACGACAACCATCGCCAAATCACCAGGGATGGCACCGCTAATTTTATACGTCATCCCATCTTCACCACGAACGACTCCGTAACCATCATCGTCCAGAGATGAAATTCTCAACTCAAGAACTGTATTCCTTACCAAACGTGAATAAGGTTTGGCTATTGGAGAGAAATTAGCTGCTTTAACCGGAGCCGATCCAGATTTAAGATTTTTCTTACCTGCGTTTTTAAAGTCTTTCAAATTAATTCCTTCGCTCTCATTTTCAAACAAACACTTTATCTGAGTCTAAAATACCATTACGACTTGATCTGGCCATATTCTTTATAAAACTCAAGAAATTGCCTAAAAGCCTGGCCACGGTGGCTGATAACATTTTTCTGTTCCAAGTCCAACTCTGCCATGCTGCAGCCTGAACCGTCCACCAAAAATAGCGGATCGTATCCAAAACCTTCTGTTCCCCTGGGAGATTCCAGTATCTGCCCCCCTACCCTGCCTACAAAAGTACGCTCAACACCTTGCGGGGATACAAAAGCCAGGACACAAAGAAAGGCGGCTCGCCTGCTTTCTAAAGGTACACCCTTCATTTTCATCAAAAGCAGATCATTATTTGCCGCATCTCCGCCCCCCACACCTGCAAAACGGGCTGATAACACTCCCGGAAGGCCATCAAGTGCATCTACAATGAGTCCCGAATCGTCTGCCAGAGCCGACAAGCCCGAAAACGCTGAAGCTTCACGCGCTTTTTTTAGAGCGTTATCCTTAAAAGTGTCACCATCTTCGATTGTATCCGGAAATCCTTCAAGATCCGCAGAACTCATAATCTTGGTTACCAGACCGCCGAGCAGAACTTCCAACTCTTTTATTTTGCCGCGGTTGCGGGTTGCGACCACCAAACAATTCACTTTGACAACGCCTCCTGCTGAATATCAAACAACTTGCGCATACCTGCCATAGCAAGGTCACGCATGGCATCCATCTGGGCAACGGTAAATGGCTCCGCCTCTGCGGTACCTTGAACTTCCACAAAACGCTCACTGGATGTAATAACGAAATTCATGTCCACCTCTGCAGCTGAATCCTCGGGATAGTTCAAGTCCAGCAGCGGCTCCCCGCTGACAATTCCGACACTGACAGCAGCGACCGCCTCCCTGACTGGTGTTTCAGTCAGCAAACCTTTGCCCAACAGAGTCCCCACAGCATCCACCAAGGCTACGTAAGCACCGGTTATTGATGCCGTGCGAGTACCTCCATCAGCCTGGATAACATCACAGTCGATGTGTATAGAACGTTCACCCAACATGGCAAGATCGACCACAGCGCGCAACGAGCGCCCGATCAACCGCTGTATTTCAAGTGTGCGACCACTCTGTTTTCCCTTGGCGGCCTCACGGGGCGAACGAGTATGAGTGGCACGCGGCAACATTGCATACTCGGCCGTCACCCAGCCTGTTCCCTTACCGCGTAAGAACGGAGGCACTGATTCTTCAACAGAAGCGGTACAGATAACTTTGGTATCTCCGAATTCAATCAAAACTGAACCTTCAGCATGCCTGGTAAAGTTTCTGGTAATTGTAATAGGGCGTAATTCTTCAACTCGTCGCCCGTCATTTCTTGTCATGAAAAGTCTCCTGAACCGTTTGAATGTAATCCGCAGTGCTGTTCATTAACCTGTCGCTGATGTGCTGTCAAACAAAAAGGGACCCCGACACAGGGATCCCTCTATACACAACAACGATTATATTTACGTTACCCAAGCTGGGAGTTATTGTTCCTTGTTCGATTTGAAAGAATAGTTGAATCAATCATTTCACCGCAACAAGTACATTTCCAGGCATCATAGGAGCGGACAAAATCGTAGAATTTCTCTGTAAACATACGACCTTTGCAGCGTGGACAATGCATAAAGCCCTCCCCGGGTGCGATAGTTTCAGACAGTGTGCCCGGAGAGGTTACATCATGTATGCCAATGCGGAAAAAATAATAGAATGGTATTTTAACACATCAAATATAATCAATACTTTCTGTATGTTAGAAATATTTAGCAATCATTTTAAACTTCTTCTCACCGATACCTTCAACTTGCAGCAGATCTTCTACCTTTATATTACTGCCATTTTTTTGACGATATTCCACAATTCTCTTCGCCATAACGGGGCCAACACCAGGTAAAAGTTCAAAATCAGATTCACTGACAGAATTAATATCAAGGGCGATGCCGAGCAGAATGCGATCATTAGCGGGCATTAAATCACACAAAATAATTCCTGTACCGTCGTTCTGTAGGGTGAATTTCAAAAGGTCACCCTCTTCTGCAACTTTTGAACTGCACCTATCTGGAATTATGTGCTTTACAGGGCGAACGGGCACCGCCATTTTAATGACAGCAGACGTCACACTATTGACACCAACTGAATAAACCCCCGGATGTCGCACGTCCCCGCTAATGCTTATCTGGACAGTTGGAGATGAAATAACAGAAAAAGCCGCGGGAGCAGAGACAACTCTACTCCCACGGCTTTTCATAACAAGCGGCAAAGACACCAGGACAGCCAGAGCAATTACGATGCTCCTCTGCATTATACCGTTCCCTGGATTACTCCTCAGACTTATGAAGTTTGTAATCAATGCTATCAATCAAAGCTTGATAAGAAGCGTCGATAATATTGTCCGAAACCCCGACAGTCCCCCAACGGGAGTGTTTGTCGCCAGACTCAATCAGCACACGCGTTGCGGAAGCCGTCCCCTGACCAGCCGGCAGAACACGAACCTTGTAATCGAGCAATTTGACTTCCTTAAGCTTTGGATAGAACTTTTCAAGAGCCTTGCGGATAGCGTTGTCCAGAGCATTTACCGGCCCATTACCCTCGGCAGCGGTGTGCTCAACCTTGCCTCCTACCTTGACCATTATGGTAGCTTCAGCGATCGGCTTTTGATCCTCGCCGCGCTTTTCATCAATGACTCGGAAACCCATGACAGTAAAATATTTCTTGTGCGAACCGATCGCCTTTTTCATCAACAACTCAAAAGATGCTTCGGCCCCTTCGAACTGATAACCGCGGTTTTCCATCTCTTTGATATTGTCAAGAATCTCCAGAGTAACCGGGTCCTTGCTATCCAGATTGATATTGAATTCCTCAGCCTTGGCCAGGATATTGGAACGACCTGACAGGTCAGAAATCAGAACTCTGGTGCAATTGCCCACCAACTCGGGACGCATATGCTCATAAGTCTCAGGGTGGCGCTGAATTGCGCTGACGTGTACGCCCCCTTTGTGTGCAAAAGCGGAATTTCCGACGTAAGCCTGATGCTTGTTTGGAGATATGTTGGCCAGTTCGTAGACAAAACGTGAAACGTCTCTCAGATGCCGCATCTGCTCATCCGTCATGCAATCTTTCTTCATCTTGGCTTTCAGTGCCGGAATAATTGAACAAAGATTAGCGTTTCCGCAACGCTCACCGAAACCGTTGATTGTGCCCTGAACCTGAACTATCCCCTGTTCAACAGCATGCAATGAGTTTGCAACTGCACACTCGGAATCATTATGGGTATGTATTCCGAGCGGAGTCTTAATGTGGGATTTAACTGTTTTGATAATTTCCGCAACTTCAAAAGGCATGCTGCCGCCGTTGGTGTCGCAAAGAATAATACAGTCAACACCAGCCTGCTCGGCGGCTTGCAGGGTTTTAATGGCATAATCCGGATTTGCCTTATATCCATCGAAGAAATGCTCGGCATCATAGAAAACTTCCGGTGCATTTTTCTTGAGATATTCCAAAGAGTCGAAGATCAGTTCCAGATTTTCTTCCAATGAAATCCGCAGAGCCTCACGAACATGAAAATCCCAGGTTTTCCCGAATATGGTTATCGCATCCGGTTCAGCTTTCACCAATGTGATGATATTGCTGTCTTTATCCGGTGTTACCTTGGCCCGTCGAGTAGAACCAAATGCGGCTATCTTGGCTTGCTGGAGATGTTCTTTTTTTATTTCTTTAAAAAAGGCGACATCTTTGGGATTACTTCCGGGCCACCCACCCTCAATATAGTGAATTCCGATTTCATCAAGTTTATGGGCAATGCGGATTTTATCCTCCAACAGAAAAGAGATATCCTCTGCCTGTGTCCCATCTCTGAGAGTTGTATCGTACAGTTTGATAAGACTCATACTTAAAACCTCCGCGTTTGATTGACAAGTTCAAGGCACACATTAAAACTACATATTGTCAGACGGGTTTCCTTGTACCGGTTTAGACCAAAAAAATCAACAGATTTGCACTGCATCAGCATTTGTTTCATAAACGGATTCGGAGCATTTTGTCTTTATTTACAACACCTATTCTGTTATATGGACAGGTCGCAATTGTAAATAACACGGAATAATAATTACATTTTAAATATGCTGAGTATGGGGGATTGTAATGAAACTAAAGAGAATCACCTTGTTTATAGCAGCGCTTTTAGTCGCTCAGGTAATATTAACGCCGTTGGTAAATGCCGAAGGAGAAATTTCTGCCAGATCAGCATCCACCCCGATCGCACCCATTACCGCCATAGCACCTTCCACCTTGGGCGTTTCTTCAGTTGGCGCAGGTATCACTACTGCAACAGGCGCCACTAATCTACAGCCTGGAACGACTGTGCAATTAACACCCGCACAGCAATCGATGCTGAATGCAAGGATGTCGGCAACCAATTCTGCGCCTGCAACGGTTGAAACTTCGCAACCAGCCAATCAATCAATTCAGCCCCCCCAAAATGCCGCATTGCAACAAGTGCCGCCAACAGATACTGATGAAGAATTATCAAGCACTGAGCGCGCGATGCTTCAGAACAGCACCGGCAGCATTAAACCTTCTCCGCAGGAATTCAAAATCAAACACCTGAAACAATTTGGTTATAATTTTTTTCGGCCCGAAATGCAGGGTTTTTCACCACTAACAGATATCCCTGTCGGACCTGATTACCAAATGGGTGCCGGAGACCGCATTATGTTAACGGTCTGGGGAAGCCTGGAAGGTTCATACGAACTTGAAGTCAATCGCAGCGGTGAAATAGTGTTACCCAAAGTCGGGCCGGTTAAAGTGGCCGGAACGACCTTCGGACAACTGCCGAAGTTACTGACTGGTCAACTGGCCAAAGTATTCCGTGACTTCAACCTGAACGTCACAATGGGAAAACTGCGCATGATCAAGGTTTACGTAGTCGGCGAAGTCAAATCGCCTGGTGATTATTCGATCACCTCCCTATCCACGCTCATAAATGCACTCTCGGCGGCCGGAGGCCCGACGACCAACGGCAGCCTTCGCTCCATCTCAATAGTAAGGGATGGCAAACTGGTTGATTCAGTCGATCTGTATTCATTTTTTCTGAAAGGTGACAAAAGCCGGGATATACGCCTGCAGCCTGGTGACACTATTTTTGTCCCGACAATCGGACCGGTAGCCGGTATTGCCGGCAACGTGCGGCGACCGGCCATTTATGAGCTTAAAGGCGAAAACAATCTGAAAGAGTTGCTTGAACTGGCTAACGGTATCGTGCCGACCGGCTACCTGCAGCGCATACAGATATCAAGAGTTCAGGCCAACGACAAAAAAATTGTAACCGACGCAAATTTGGATCCCAAGAATAGTGGCAAGGTACTGGATGAACTGACCGCCTCCATCGCTATTAAAGATATGGACCTGATCAAGATATTCCCGATCGACAATCTGCTGCGCGGCTATGCCCGTCTGGAAGGTTATGTTCTCCGTCCCGGCGACTATGCACTCCAACCAGGCATGCATGTTGATCAACTGCTTGGACAAGACAATTTGCTGCCGGAATATTACACAGAGTCAGGCCAGATCATTCGATTAATGCCCCCTGATCTTCACCCGGAACTTTTATTCTTCAATGTCAAACGCGCCATAGCAAAAGAACCGGACAGCAATCTTGAACTAAAGGAATTTGACATTGTCCATATTTTTTCACGCTGGGAAATGGAGGAAATGCCGCACGTCCGAATCAACGGTGAGGTGCAGAAACCGGCTGAATACCGTTATTTTGAGAACATGCGGGTTCGCGACCTGTTAACCTTTGCTGGTAACCCAAAATTAACCGCCTACTTGAAAGATGCTGAATTGACCCGTCTAAAACTGACATCTTCATCCGTCAGCAGTTACCCGATTGCAATCAACCTGGAAGAAGCACTCAAGGGGAATCCACAGCACAATATTCTGCTTGAACCACACGATGAATTGACCGTGCGCAAAATCCCAAATTGGGCTGACGAAAATGAACGATATATCACACTGAAGGGAGAATTCGTTTTTCCGGGCACATACCCGATATTCAAGGGTGAGAAGTTAAGTTCCGCCATCCGCAGAGCTGGCGGATTCAATCAAAAGGCGGACCTGAACGGGGCAAAATTCACCAGGACGTCAGTGCGAGAAATGCAGCAAAAGCGCATGGACGAATTTGTAGCCACTGCCGAACAACAGATGAACAGCAAAATGAGTGAACTGGCCTCCACAGCTTCCTCTGCGGAAGAGTTGGCGGCCAATAAATCCGCCATGGAAGGTATCCGAAACAGTCTGCAAATCCTTAAAGCCTCCAAAGCCGAGGGACGAATGGTTATTCAGATGTCACAGCCGGATAAATTTGCCGGTTCCAGCTATGATATTGAAATAATGGGTGGAGACACGCTGGAAGTTCCTCAGCGTTCTAATTCGGTAGCCGTACTGGGCAGAGTCATGAATCCGACCAGCTTTGTTTATACGGAAGGTAAAAATGTTGGATATTACCTGGACATGGCCGGCGGCACTACCCAGGATAGCAGAACAGATGAAATCTATGTTATCAAAGCCGACGGTTCTGTTTTCAGCCGGCAGCAATATTCTTCACTTGCATCTCTGATTGGCAGCGGCTTCATGAGCGAAAAGATTAATTCTGGCGACACCGTTGTAGTACCACAGAATTTCGAGAAAACGGCCTGGATGAGAAATGTCAAGGACATCACCACCATCATTTCGCAACTGGCAATTACAGCCGGAACTGTATTCCTCGGGTTAAGATAAGTATCCGAGATGAAATATTAATACATCGAGCATTGTATCTTTTCGTTCTGTGATTGATATCACTACCGTTTATCTCCAAATGGCGGATAAATGATACTGAACAACTGAATAGGTAGCGATAATACTAAACCATCCGTAAGGGTGGGACGGAAAGCCCAAGGGTCTTAACGAGACAGCCGGGTCGCCGAACTATCAATATAACGATAGCCGCGACCCGGTTTTTTTGTGCGGTCAAAGGGGGATGAAGTGACTGGAGAGTAATTTTAATAAACCTAACGTTCTTTGCTTATAATTAAATAAGCATTGAATTCCTGGAATGTTCCCTTGTGGAAAGAACCAACTGATATTTCAGAATTTAATTACTTTTACCAACATTAATAGCCGACAGCAGGGTATATCCAAAAGCAATTGAGTGTAAGATATATTTACAGCACGGTTACATTGATTGGTAAAGAAGGTGCTTGGTGACAAAATGTTAAAACAAAATAGAATAAATTTGATTGGGTTATTTGCGATGGTAGCTGTATTTGGGACTTCTTCTCTCGCCTTGGCGGCCACTACCTGCCCATCTCCGAATCCCGCCGCCACTAACTGGGCATGTGTAGATATGTATCTGACGCCGTCACCTAAACTGGTGGGTCTTGACCTCGTTGCTTTTAAGGTCAACAATACTCAGGGTGCAGTATACGCATCTGATTCCTCAATAAATGAAGCATCTGTACTAGCTAGGCAATTGGAACCATTTTCATTAGTCCCACCTGCTTTAACCAACTCAGTATTTCTTTGGTATGGCACAATTAATGGTCCGCATTTCACACCAACAGCGAATCCATCATTCAGAATTTCATATTACTTTACTTCAGGATTGTATCCAGTGTTTACAAACGATTTAAGTCTGTTTGCTGTGGATGTATACAACGATCCGATGAATACTATACCAACCAGCGCGAATGACGTCACACTCAAAACACAATATGTTCTTAACAACGGAGCAACAATAATCGACAACGGCTTTCCACTTGACCTTGCAATTACTGGGTCTGGCACTGGAACCGTAACAAGTTCGCCAGCTGGCATTTCATGCAGCGGCGGAACTTGTCGCTATCCATTTTCCATCAGCAATCCGGTAACACTGACTGCCACACCCACTAACGGCTCATGCTTTTCTGCATTCACCTATACTGGAGTGACAACCAGCAGTACAGTATCAGTAGGGTCAACTAACTCGAATCCCTACAATATAAGTTCGTATGATCCGACTTCAACTTCATCCGTAACCGCCCAGTTTTTACCATCGAATGCTGCCATTACCAGCCCTTCTCCAACCGAATACTGTACTCTGCAAGAAGCCGTTAACGCGGCATCTACAGGCTCAAGCGTAATGGTGCGTAGTGGAGTTTTATCAAACACATTAGTAATGAATCGCAGTAATACAACACTCACACTAAAAGGCGGTTACACAGATTTTGCGTCAACCAGCAGTGGGTTCACCTCTTTGTCAGGACCTTTAACTATCCAGCAAGGAACACTGGTAGTTGATAGCATAGCAGTTCTTTGAACCGAACATGATAATCAGTGTGGCAGGCAAACAAACAATGACCACACTTTCAGGCTGTATAAATTGTAGATAGTACAATCAAGTCATCAAGAACTTGGCACAGAAAGGAGAAGGTAACTACCACACACCGGTATCTGTGCTATTACCGGATGCATGAACAACATTAGATGTTGCAGTTAGTCGTAAAACGTCATAAAGTGAGCGGGTAAGAGTAGATTAGAGTGTGTATTGATACTAGGTATTTAATAAATAAAGGATAAAGGAGAACAAATCATGAAGCAGATGATTAAAAAATTGGCGGTTGTTCTTTCTGTTGCTTTGGTGTGTGCGCCGATGGGTGCTATGGCGGCTAATAAGTTGATTGTAAAGAAGGCTGATGGGGTGACTGATGCATTAGTTGTTACAGACACCGGATGGCTTGGCATGGGAGTTTCAGCGCCATTTTATCCGATTCATATTCAACAAGCGGGTAATGCGAATGTAACCAAATTATACTTCAACAATACTGGTAATCCAGCTGGCTATACTATTTGGGATTCGCCTGCGCTGATATTTATGAGGAATAACAATGCTACCACTGGTCCAAATGGCACTTTGCCAACTGCAGGTGACAGACTTGGTTCTTTTTCATTCGGCTCAGTTATTAACGGTGTTGATAGAACACTAGGAAACGTTCAAGTCTTTGCCAAGTCGGCAGCAACAGCTTCTTCAGCTCCAACATATATGACTTTTGATACAACCAACACAGGTGCATTGAACGCCTCTGAACGCATGAGGATTAATGAAGTTGGCAGTGTAGGTATCGGGACTATCGCCCCAAGACAAAAACTTGAGATAAATGGTGGGGTTCGCTTGCTGACTACAGCGACAAAGCCCTTATGTGATCTGGCAAACTCATGGCAAAGCAGTGGTACATTTTGGTTTACTACTGGTGCTACTGGTGTAAAAGACTCTTTGGAGGTGTGCGCCAAAGATGCTGGCGGCAATTTTGCTTGGCGTACAATTTATTAATAATACTACGTATTGCAATAGAACCCTCTTTATTAGTTACTAAAGAGGGTTCTATTATTTTCTGGAGTTTATATGTTACCACCTCCCATCGATAGGTCATCTTCATCATTTACAAATACGTATGAAAATGATTTGTGTAACAATGAAAGAAAGGTTGATAGTCTCGATTTATTTGTCCTTGTCGAAGGCATTTTAAATAACAGGATTTTTATTTTTAAGTTCACGTGTTTTGCTGCATTCATTTCCATAGTTTTTACCTTATTTCTAGATAACTCTTATCGGTCTACTGCCATTATATTACCTCCTCAACAAGATTCAGGTCTAATGGGAATGCTTTTGGGGTCTTCTGGTGGCAATCTTGCTAGTCTGGCAGGAGATATCATTGGAAAAGGTACACCAGCAGATATGTATGTTGGTATTCTAAACAGTGAAGAAATCAATGATAAGATTATTAATCGGTTTAAGTTAATGGAAAGATATGATGAAAAATATCGAATATCAACTCACAAAGTTTTAAAGAAGAATACTGAAATGGCTGTTGGCAAAAAGGATGGGCTTATTACTATAACCGTGGATGATAAAAATCCGAAACTGGCTGCAGATATGGCCAATGCATATGTGGAGGAACTAGGTAATTTAATAGTAAGACTTAATACAACTGATTCCTTAAACAATAAGGTTTTTTATAAGCAGCGATTAACTAAAGCAAAAGCAGACCTATCAACCGCGGAGAACGAGCTTAAGACATTCCAACTCAAAAATAAAATACTCTCTATAACGGAACAAGCTCAAACCACAATAGTCGGACTTGCACAACTAAAAGCACAAATTGCTCTACAAGAAGTTCAGCTAGCAACTCTCCAGCAACAGTTTACAAATAGCAGCCACGAAGTCAAATCAGCTAAGTCATCTATTAACAACCTCTACAAGCAAGTTGCTCAACTAGAAGGTAATGGAAGCATAAGTGCAATCCCTAGTGTTGGGAGAGTACCAGTACTCGGACAACAGTACTTGCGATTAATGCGCGAGTTTAAAGTCCAAGAAACACTAGTAGAATTACTAACTAAGAGTTATGAAATTGAAAGTCTTAATTCAGAAAAGAACGTTAACTCGTTGCAGGTCGTTCAAGCAGCGCGTGCACCAGACAAAAAGAACTGGCCTAAACGTACATTCATCGTTGCCACAATAACAACCGTTGCGTTCATTATTTCTATTATTGTCACATTGTTCATATTAGTATTTGATACAATTCCAAAGGATGTCCAAAATAAATGGCGTCAGCTGATGAAGAATCATAAATTCAGCCACAATTAATATTAAACGAGCCAAACTTACACCATATTCTGTCAATTAGCTTACTTGTGTGTATGTATAAATGCGTAGGAATCTACATACATAATTAATATCCGTGATAATCTCAACTTATTACTAACATCAAATGGAATGGCTACTCCCACAATTCGGCAGATTATACAACATTGTATTTAATATATTTAGTTTAGACTAATCACATATAATTCTGGCCTGACAGAGTCCATGATTATAATCACTCACAATCTGAATTTATACCCACTATGAAAAAGGATTGATTCTAATAGCACAAACATTTCATAAAAATAATGACGGCGTTAGTGCCTGTAACCTGTGGGCTTTAATAGATAGTATTCTACTAGATGGCGGAATCACTCCTATTTCTTTAAGTTTTGATAGTTCACGTAGAATTTATGCAGATGATAGTTATATTTACAAGATTGTACTTACCAAACTAGATCTGACAGGCCATTTACGACATCAAAACTTAGAAGGTGAATATATTATTTTATGTAAATGTGCTGGCCTTTCTGGACTGCCTAAAGTAGTTTCATATGAAGAGAATAATACATTAGCAATTTTGAAGATGCATCGTATTTATGGCACGCCTCTTACTAGGTCTTCTATAAGCACAATTAGCTTTATGCTAGTTACTGTCAAGGTTGGTATTTTACTATTAAAACTTGTTTGTAGAGGTGTCATTCATAACGACATTAAACAAGATAACATTTTAATAGACAAAGATAGTAAGGTTTTTCTGGTTGATTTTGATCAGGCAATTCACACAACTTTTATAAAAGCATTAATAAAAACATTTTTTACAAGATCAGGCAAAGGAGATGTCATGCACAGTTATCTACATTTAATTAAAGATACATTTAAAAGGAAATTGCCACCTAAATTAGTTCGTACACTTAAAACACTATCTGGTAAACAGGTACTTGATAATAAACTACCTGTATTGCCCACAAATGCTAAACAACCTCTACTTGATCTATTGAAAGCTTGGCAAATTGCCCAAAACTCGGATGCTTCATCTCCTGGTGCAGTAGTTGCTTATTACTCATTTATCTATGATGGAGTTAGATTCCCAGGAGAACGTTCATGGAATAATAGGTGGAATGTTTTAAAAGTAATTTCTGATTACAGAAATAAACGCGTACTTGAGCTTGGCTGTAACATGGCATTATTATCTACACATTTATTAAGAGATTGCGGAGCCGAAGCGGCATTGTGTGTGGATATTGATGAACACATTCTTAAAGCGGCTGCGCACGTATCAACAGCCATTGGAGTAAAACCGGTTTTCCGTCAACAGAATCTAGATGATCCAGAAAATTGGGAAGAAGAGATTTCAGCCTTTAGTCCAGATATTGTATTTGCTCTAAACGTTCTCAATTGGGTCGAAAATAAAGACCGTCTTATGGAATTTTTAGGACGATTTAAGGAGATAGTTTTTGAAGGCCACGACAGTGTTGAAGTTGAAACCGAGAGATTCAAGAATGTAGGATTCACTAATATTGTTCTAGTGACAATGACAGAACGCAACCGACCTGTTCTTCATTGCCGTAAATAATCAAGTGTCAGATTATTTAAATAAACTCCATAAAGATACTCTTCTAACGATAGCAATTGGACCTATTAAGTTTATTGTACCTACGATCTCTTTTTTACTTCTGTATCCAATAATTATGTCTCGCTCCAGCATTGCAGCTGTGGGCGTCTGGTCCATTTTTGCTTCTATTGTCACATTTGTTAGCGTTGCAGACATTGGATTCAGTCAGCTTTTGACGCGAGAAGCCGGGTTAGCTCAGAAAGTAGAATCCAAAGAAGTTTATAAAGACTATATAGCAGCCAAAAGAGCTTATTATATAATATTAATTGCATTTTCACTGTTTTTCCTAACTTTTAAACAATACTTATTACTTTTAATAGGCAATAGCTATTCCGGATCCCTTACCGTAGCAGTACTAGTACTATTAACAGGTTCAATAGCCCAATTGATCGCTAAACTGGATGCTGCTATCCTTTCTGCATGGCACGAGAATGTAACAGTACAAGTTTCTACGGCAATAGCCCCCGTATTCATGTATATCATATCTCTAATTGGTGCATGGTTTAGAATGCCTATTGAAGGGATGGCATTAGGTACCCTTATGTCTGGAATAACTACAGTTACAATTCTTAGATTAAGAATTAACAAAGTCAACCCTGATTGGCACAAATTACAAACGAAAATATTATGGATCAATTCATTAGAAAGACTTCCAAGTCTATTTAGTAGAGGGTGGTATCTTTACAGCAGTTCTATTGCATTGCTTATCAGGGGCCCTCTCTACCGTTTCATAATAGCATCATTACTCGGTCTCCAGGCCGTGGCAGCCTTTGACATTGCAATGAGATTAACACAGATGGCAAGAGAGGTTATAGCCTCAGGCTTTTCCGTATTATATCCCACGTTTAATTACTACTATCGTACAAATGATCATACCAGAATAATAGATCTTATAAGATTTTCATTATTTATTTTACTAGGTGGCGGAACTTTTATAATTGGAGTTTTGGTAGTAGGCGGTGAGCAACTTCTTAAACTGTGGCTTGGATTGGTCCCACTTGGCGCTTTGGATTCGATACGCTGGCTTGGTCTTTGGCAGATTATAACTATAATTAATGTGCCATTTTGGTACCTATTACAAGCTGCGCACTTGGAGAAAGTCGCTTCTACCTCAATATGGGTTCACACCATACTTATTATCGCATTGATTCCAGCTAGTCAGATTATACGCTTAGATTTAAACATTCTTTTAATTTACTGGATATCATCATCAGTCTTGACTCAGCTTCTAATATATTTTCATGTACATACGAGACTCAATGCTTTTATTTGCGTATTTAACTCTCTGAGAATGATCGTTTTTTTAGCAATTAACTTACTATTTATCTTTTTGTGCTATGAGGTTTTAACGATTGATAAATTATTTTTCTTCTGTGCAGCATCTCTTATTTACGTTAGTATTATCTACTCATTGTTATTAACTCCATTTAATTATTATTTAGAGTTATGTAAATTGAAACCAAGCTGAAGTTCATATATATTTGTACGATAATACAGATAGTTGTTCGTACAAAATACGGGTATAACACAACGTATATATAATTAGCGGAGAACATATTATGAAGAACTCACAGAGACAGACTATAGTGTTCTTTATGTTATTTATTCTATTAGATTTATGCAGTGTCGCTTGTTCTGCGGTTGCCACAACCTCCTCCCATATTCCAATTATGGGTATATGGAATGTTAATGCTAATGTTGAATTTGCAAACAAGGCGGGTTCCAGATTGAGCCGTAGAATGTGGCGTTTAGCTGATTATAAGCTAATGAATGGTCAGGTATTGTCTCATAAGTTGTCTGCTAATACATATCTGAATAAAGCTGAAGTTATTGGAACAATGGCCGGACCGTTGCCAACTTGGATTCAGCCAGCATTTAGTGTTCCACATAAAATTTATCCACCTACGGATTGGCTGCTATTTGATAAGTTGATAAGACGTTGGTTGCAGGACATACCAGATTTTCCGAGTTATTTTGAAGTTTTTAATGAACTGGATGCGCATTGGACTGGTTCTATTATTGAGTATCAGAAATTTGAAAGTATCATAACCAATGCAATCAAGGATATTTATCCAAAAACGATAGTTCTTGGTCCGAGTTCTTACGATGCCGATCCAATTAGGCTAAAAAAGTACATGTCCCCTGAATTCATCAAACAATTTGATGGGATCGTGTTGCACGCATATGTAAATGGAACTCGTCCTGAGGACGAGTTCATAGAAAGAATTAGAAATGTAAGAAAATACCTTAATCAAGTTGGACTTCCTGAAAAACCTCTTTACATTACCGAGTTTGGATGGACAACCACAGAAGGCTCGTGGCAACGACCAGTTACAGAATTGACTCAAGCACAGTATTTAACTAGGGCACTACTACTCATGGCAAGTGAGAATATTGAGGCTGCCATTTATTTTTGCCTTTTTTACGACGCAAAGAACCCAGGTGAGAAGGCCTTTTCAATTCTCAATAGTGATATGACTCCGAAACCTGCATATTTAGCTTTTAAAAATCTAACCCACTACTTAAATAATGCAAATAGCATTAAATCTGGCAAAAAGGATGGTACATACTATGTGATCATTCAACAAAACAACACAACTATTTTAGCTCTCTGGGCTCCTGATGGCCCTAATAAGATTACACTTCCGCAAATTGAATTATCACATACGTTGTATGACTTTATGGGCAATATCCTTGCTAAACCTTCTTTAGACATACAGGTAGATAGGAGCCCTGTTTATGTTGTCTTCTCAAAACGCGTCAACAATATCGGGTTTTAAATGAAAGAGAGAGTTGTTTTAATAGATTTTTTAAATGATGGGCACCACGCAGTATACGCTTCAACATTGTTGAATGGTCTTCATTCAGCTGGATATGAAGTAATATTTATAGGCACATCAGCTTTAATCGATCAACTATCATCTATTGTATTGTTGAATAGTGGAATAGAGTGCATTTCAATTAAGCAAAGAAGTTTTAGCGGAGTTTTAAACGAGATAAATAAATTATTTTCTTTCAAAGACGCCCTAATAGAAATATCAAAGCTCAAACCGGATATCATTCATTTTCTTCAGTTAGATCGTTTCATGTTCGGGATTTGTTTATCCAGACTTCTTTTTAATAATATTAGGCTTGTATCTACTTTACACTGGTGTGGGGTGATATTAGCCAATAACTTAACACTAAAGTCACATATTAACTCAATACTGTTCAGACATCTTTTGCGCAATAGTAAAGTTATTAGCCATTCTCGTGAAACAAACAATATTATTGTTGGCACTTTAAAAAACAATTTACATTATGCTCCGTACCCAATGCATGAGGACTGTTTAGATTTAGATTCTATATTAAAAAAGAAGGCTCTTATGCGAGCAGATTTAGGAGTTGCTGAATCCGACAAGTTACTACTATGCTTCGGAGGCGCTCGCTATGACAAAGGATTAGATACTGCCATAGATGCTTTAAGATTTCTCGACATATCCTATCGACTTCTTATTGCAGGAAAAGAAGAGGATTTTACTCAAACGACTCTTATGATGCAAGCCGAGAAACTTGGGGTCAGCGACAGAATTTTATTTAGAATGGTTTTCATAGAGGAAAGAAAGGTTATCGATTACTTTTGCGCATCTGACTGTGTTTTAGTGCCTTACAAATTAAGTTTTACTGGGCAAAGTGGGCCACTAGTCTATGCAGCATCTATTGGTATTCCAGTTATTGGAAGCACAGCACCAATAATAAAAGAAACAATCGATGAATATCGACTAGGGAAAGTATTCAACGCAGGCGATGCTTATGAACTAGCATCTGCCATTACCACTTGTGATTTAGAACTTAGAAATCCAGTTTTATTTAAAGACTGCCATTCTCAAGCAAGATTTTGCCAGCATGTAATAGAGGCATATACTATTGGCTAATATATTATATGCTAATGCCTCAAAGGGCATAATCTATTGGCTTTCTGTATTTTTTCTCATAATGTCTGCTTTTTTATTGCGGCCGATGGCTCTAGGTGAATCATTCACTATCTTATCTATAGCTTTCATGTTAGTTGCACTTGTTTGTTTTTTTATTAATAATCAGACTATTTTATTGAATACGGTTTCAATAAGAAACTTGGCTATTGGAATATACACAATATTTATCTGGATTTACCTAGTTATACAATCCATTTGTTTTGGAGCAAATAAGCCACACTACTTATTTAGTGCTTTAGTTACATTTACCTCTGTAATGTTAGTGTATTCTCTTATCCTATCTGATAGAGATATCAATCTAAAGTTTTTTGTTTTTATACGAACTGTGATTATTTTTTTTATTCTTTCGTACTTTACGACACTTATAGTGTCATTCATTATTCCATTAGATCATATGCATTTGTTTGATATTAAGACAAGCAGTACAGTAGATTACAGTGATAAATGGGGTGGAGTATATTTTCCATTAACACCAGCATACGGAATAACCAAAATTCTGGGAATGCCTTTTTTCCGTTCACCAGGCCCTTTTCGCGAGGCGGGAATATTTCAAGCTTTTATAGTTTGGGCGTATTTCTCGATTCGAGGGTCAGGCAAAAGGGAGTTCTGCCTGAGGACTGTACTTATACTTGGTCTCTTTGCATCATATTCTACTGCTGGAATTGTAATTTTTGGATTAACTTCAACCGTTAGTATACTATTCAATATTAGTTCAGCGGTAAAACTCAAAGTTATATTTAAAGAAATATTAGCTATCTTGATGGTTATTAGTTCACTCTTATTTATATTCCTGTATATGCCAATATTTGGATTAATTGACAAACTGGGTAAAGCGCAGGCATCAGTGAGTGATCGGGTTGAAGCAACGTACAATGGACTTTTGTTATTAGTTAACAACCCACTAGGAATTGGGTATTTTAACTCTAATGATCCAAGAATAGGCGTAAATTTCATATCGGCAACCGGACTTATTGGGATTCCTGGCCTAATTCTTTTCTTATTTCTAGTCATTTTGTCTATTTTTTTGTTACATAATAAAAAACAACGTAAACAATATGTAATTTTAATGATGCCTTTTTTTCTTACCGCTCTATTTTCTCAACCCTTTATTGACGCGCCATTTGTATATGTGATGCTTCTACAATCTATTAACGGAGATTCTTAACTATGCAGAGTGGATCATTGATTCTTGCACCACACCTCACATATCCACTGAGAAATGGTGGAGACTTGCTTATTGATCGTAAATGGTCAATGTTTAGTAAACATGTAGGCAGCGTAGATATTTTGGGGATGAATGTACTTCGCAGGTACAATAGTGGCAAACTTATTAGTGAAGTTAGCTTTTCTAATCAGAATAGAAATAAGAAAGTTGCCGCATTTAGGAGCATTATAAAAAATTCACACTATCTTCTTGAAAAATATATGACGCCTGAATACATTTCAGAAGCTAGTAACATTTTGTTTAATGGACAATATGATTTACTGGTATTCAGTTTGATTACTACAGCGTGGCCGTTTACGCAAATGGGGCTTAAATTACCTGATAAGTTGGTAATAGAAACTCAAAATGATGAAATCAAGTGGTATCGTAACATCCGTATCCAATCTAACAACATTCCAGAAAAGATCTCTGCATTGATTTCAGAACAATGGTTAAGAAACAATTTACATAAACTCGAGAACCACCTATTTATTCATGTTTCTGAAGAAGATGACTCTGGTTATCGAAAAGTATTGCCAAATCATAATAGCATTGTTATTCCTGTAGGAACAGATGAAGAACCTTTGCTAAGTTTTAAAAGTACAACTGATATCAATTGTGATTCGTTTGCACTGATTTTTGCAGGATCTCTAACTACAAAGATTAATTATGACGCATTGAAACATTTTGAAAAAAGATTTTATCCATATATTAAAGACAAGTTTTGTAATCGTATAAGAGTTATTGTGGCTGGAAGTAATCCTTCCAACGATATACGTATACTATGTAAGAAGAATAGTTGGGTGCTACATGAAAATGTTAGTGATGATAAATTACATGACCTATATCAGCAATCTTTGTTTTCTATTCTTCCATTTAGTTATGTAAACGGTGGAAAACTAAAATTACTCAAATCTCTTTCACTTGGAATTCCATTTCTTGCTTCAACTCCATTATCCTGCCAACTAAACAGCATTCCATTCCCATGTTTGATATCAGATGAGCCTGAAGAGTGGATTAGACATATTGAATCTGCATTAAATCAAGGAATAGGTGCTGTAAATAGGGCAGAATTAATTGAAATTGCTAAGCAATATAGCTGGAGTCGGCTTGCTGAATCAATGTTTGACAAATTTGTATTACACTTTAGTTCCAAATAATAATAATACATCTACAGTAAGCTTACTTACCTTCCATACCAACTTCGATAACAATTATATCTATAATTAATTTTGTAATACTCTAAGTTTTACCTTAATAAACTATGGCCTAAAACTTGATAACAATAAATTGATTTATGGAGAACAGATGGATGTCATAAAAAACTGTAGATTATGCAGATATCCACTTCCAGAAGTGGCAATAACTGCAACTGATTTGCGTTTTGGAATACCAGATTCCTATGAAATTGTTCAATGCAATAATTGTGGTCTGTATCAATTACAGTCTGATATGGATGAGACTACATTAACTGAGTTTTATACAAGGTATTACAATTTCACCGAAATAATTAACAATTGGTATTCTATATTACGGTTTACGTTTTTTTCCATTTTTGGTAAAGCCTGGACTCGTATTGACAGCGACATCTCCTTTCATAGTCAAAAAGGTTCAGGTAGACTGCTTGATCTTGGATGCAATGAGGGGAGAAATTTAGTTTACTACCGTAATAACGGCTTTGATGCGGAAGGACTTGAGTTAAATCCGCTGGCTGCGGAGGCCGCAAGGAAACTCAATTTTAAAGTCCATGTTGGTAAAATTGAGGATTTCGTTCCAGTTGTTCAATATGATGTTGTTGTTTTGTCAAATGTTTTAGAACATGCTACAAATCCCACCAACATGCTTAAAGCTGTTAGCAAACTGCTAACCCCAAAAGGTACAATTTGGATTAGCTGCCCAAATGTTGAAAGTTGGCAACGCTACCTATTTAGAAGATTCTGGATAAATTGGCATGTTCCATTCCACATTATTCATTTTTCCGAGAAAACGATGCTACATCTTTTAGATATTGCAAAGTTTAGAACAATACAATTGCATTATGAATCTCCAGCTCTCTGGACTGCACATTCATTAATAGCTGCATTATTTTCACGTCAGGCACATCCAACACATCAGCTTCGAAACCCTTTTTTGGTTGGCGGTCTGATGTTTGCTTTGCGCTTGTTACTTTTCCCATTATATTGGTTAGCTAATATTTTTAAAAAAGGGGACTGCCTTATAGTTAAGGCAGTTCGGATAAAATGAAAATACTGCTTTACGGAATCAATTATTACCCGGAATTAACCGGTATTGGAAAATATTCCGGTGAACTATGTGAGTGGCTTGCTGCTCAAGGACACGACATTAGTGTAGTAACTGCTCCACCGTACTATCCAGCATGGAAGATTTCCTCAGAATACTCTACAGTCTTTTACTTTCGGGAATCGGTTAATGGAGTGGACGTATTTCGCTGTCCGCTCTGGATTCCTAAATTGCAAAGTGGTAAGAACCGAATATTACACCTACTCTCATTCACGTTTAGTAGTGCACCACTTACACTACTTCTAGCATTGTTATGGCGACCAGACTGCATCATCACGGTAGAACCTCCATTTTTCTGTGCATTTCCAGCTCTTATAGCAGCACGTATGAGTGGTAGTGCGGCGTGGCTACATGTACAAGATCTCGAAATAGACGCTGCAGTAAATGTTGAATTAATTAAACCATCGCGTACGCTCAACATGTTACTTTCATTTGAAAGTTGGCTGTTAAGCAAATTTGACAGAGTCTCATCAATATCAAATCGTATGATAGAATCGTTGAAAATTAAAGGAGTGTCTGATTCACAATCGATCTTATTTCCAAACTGGGTAGACACTTCAATCTTGAAACCACTTGATAAACCAAGCATGATGCGACTAGAGCTCGGTATTAATGAAAATTGTGTGGTTGCACTTTACTCCGGAAACATGGGTAAAAAGCAGGGTTTGGAACTTGTTATTGATGCGGCACGAGTACTCTCTTGTGATCCCAGTATTTTATTTGTGTTGTGCGGGGACGGTTCAATTCGACGCGAACTCGAAGAGTCTTCAGTCGGGATGGATAACATCAAGATGCTGCCACTACAACCTGGTAGACGCTTAAATGAATTGTTGAACGTAGCTGACATCCACATTCTGCCGCAACAGGCCAACATGGATGACTCAGTTATGCCGTCAAAACTTTTAGGTATGTTGGCAACTGGTCGGCCAGTAGTTTGTTGTGCACTGGAAGGCAAAGAACTATCTAAGATAATTAAACAATGTGGCATTTTAGTTCCACCTGGCAATGCAACTTTGTTTGCAGAAGCTGTAACTAGACTTGCAAAAAATCCCGAAGAAAGAAATCTACTCGGTGAGATCGGAAGAAAGCTTTGTTCTTCTGCATGGGAAAAGGAAGCCGTTTTATCTTCTTTTCTAAAAAACCTTGGCGAGTTAAACAATTTACATAAACAAAGTTAATCTTGATTTCGATTCCGGCAGCCATTATGCATTACCAACATTAAAGGACTATTATGAAAAAAGCACTCATTACAGGCATCACAGGACAAGACGGTTCTTACCTTGCTGAACTTCTTATATCAAAAGGTTACGAAGTCCATGGCATGATACGTCGTTCCTCGTCCTTTAATACTGGCCGCATAGACCACATCTACCGTGATCCTCATGAAAAAGATGTTCACATGTTCCTGCACCATGGCGATCTGAATGATGCAAGCTCAATTAACATGCTTCTACGTAATATTAGACCGAATGAGATTTACAATTTGGGCGCTCAAAGCCATGTACGAGTTTCTTTTGACATACCAGAGTATACCGGCGAGGTAGATGGACTCGGTACAGTACGAATTTTAGAAGGAATTCGTGAAACTGGGATAAATACGAGGTTTTATCAGGCCTCATCATCCGAATTGTACGGTAAGGTAGCAAATATACCACAAAATGAAGACACTCCTTTTTATCCACGTTCACCCTACGCTTGTGCCAAAGCATATGCTTTTTACATTACCAAGAATTACCGTGAAAGCTATGGGATTCACGCATCCAACGGCATTCTTTTTAACCATGAGTCACCTCGCCGTGGAGAAACATTCGTAACCCGTAAGATCACTCGTGCAGCGAGCCGCATCAAACTGGGTATGCAAGAATGCCTCTATCTTGGCAATATCGACGCCAAACGTGATTGGGGGTTTGCCGGTGACTATGTTGAGGCTATGTGGCTAATGTTGCAACAGGATCTAGCAGATGATTATGTCATAGCAACCGGAGAAACATTTATGGTTCGCACTTTTGCCGAAAAAGTTTTTAAGCGACTCGGTATGCCGCTAGAATGGCAGGGTGATGGTCTAGCTGAAAAGGGTATCAATACAATAAACGGAAAAGCTGTCGTCCAAATAGACCCGAAGTATTTCCGCCCAGCGGAAGTTGACCTGTTACTTGGTGACTCAACTAAGGCAAAAAAACAGCTGGGGTGGGAGCTTAAAACAAGTTTCGAGCAGTTGGTTAATATGATGACCGATTATGATCTGGAGCGTTCTGAAAAAGAGAGAAGAGCAAATGGCTAAACGCGCCCTCATCTCAGGCATATCCGGTCAAGATGGAGCCTATCTTGCTAAGTTTTTACTAGACAAAGGTTACGAAGTTCATGGCACTGCACGAGATGCGCAGATTTCATCTTTTTACAATCTTCAGCTTTTGGGGCTTAAGGACCGGATTGTTTTCCATTCAATGGCACTTAATGATTTTAGGAGCGTTCTACAAGTACTCAACAAAGTCCAGCCTGACGAAATATACAATCTAGCGGGGCAAAGTTCAGTTGCGCTTTCCTTTGAACAACCAGTTGAGACTCTTGAGAGTATAAGCGTTGGCTCCCTTAACTTACTTGAAGCAATTCGTTTTACTGATAGCCCTATCAAGTTATATAACGCAGGTTCAAGTGAATGTTTTGGTAACACCGATGGACAAGCAGCGAATGAAGAAACTCCCTTTCGACCTCGCAGCCCTTATGCTGTTGCAAAAGCAACCGCTTTCTGGGAGGTTGCTAACTACAGAGAATCATATAACTTGTTTGCTTGTACTGGTATTCTTTTCAATCATGAATCACCACTAAGACCTGAGCGTTTTGTTACGATGAAGATTATAAAGGCCGCCTGCCGGATTGCAAGAGGTAGCACTGAAAAGCTGTATCTTGGCAACATTTCTATTTCCCGCGATTGGGGGAATGCCGAAGAATATGTTGAAGCGATGTGGCTGATACTACAACGACGTCACCCAGAAGATTTTGTAATTGCCACAGGTGAGACTAATACGCTTGAAGAGTTCGTTTCAGAAGTTTTTCGAGAAGTTGGATTAAATTGGCGAGATCACGTAATCTCTGACCCATCATTATTGCGACCTTCCGAAATTATGGTCAGCAGGGCAAACCCAGCCAAGGCATTTAAGAATTTGCAGTGGCGGGCTAGCCTAAAAATGCGCGATGTAATTAAAATCATAATCGGCACAGAACGTGTTGAAATTCCTTAAATCAGTTGACAAAATAATGTGACAAATTTGCCCGTATGTCAGATGTGCGAGGTAGCAACAGGTATTCTAGACAAGTCTGCCTATGTATGTTAATTTCCCACCATGCTTAAACAACAGGCCGCACTATTCAACCGCATAACCCAGATCATTGATATCGTCCTGATTATGGGCGCTTTTGCTGCGGCACATGCAATACGTAATATTTCTGTACCAACTCTTGGACCTCTACTTGACCATCTCTGGATTATGCTGGTAGTACTCCCAACCTGGCATTTTCTTATGTCCCAATTCTATCTGTATGCTTCTATACGGACACTATCTATCCCCCAGATTATAATCTCACTGATTAAAGTTCATTTGATTGGCGGTATTATTACCGCGTCAGCGATATACCTGATACAACCGCACGGATTTCGAAGAATTCTGTTCATGCTTTTTATTCTTCTTTCCTTTGTTACGTTGGCAATCGGTAAACTTTTGCTTAAGGGAATACTCTCTTACATGCGCCGCCGTGGATATAACACACGAAATCTCTTGATTATCGGCAGCAAAGAGAGAAGATCTGCTTTTATACAACTGATTCGCGAGCACACCCAGTGGGGTCTATGTATTTCCGGAATATATCAACCTCAACACCCATTTAACATCGACTCGAACGACGAATCGCCGCCACTTGGTAACGTAGATAATCTTGTGGCTATCTGTAAGAGCAAACCAGTTGATGAAGTGATCTTTTGCCTGAATCGAAACGAAATTCAAAACATTGACGATTATGTTTTTGAAATGGAGCAGATGGGCATAACGGTAAGAATGGTTCTTGATGTGTACGAGGTACATCGTACCCGACGAGAAGTGGCAATGTTTCATGGAGAAATGCCGATACTTACCCTTCACTGCATGATGTTTGATGCCACCCAATTGTTCTTTAAAAGGTGCCTTGATGTTTTTGGTTCAATCATAGGTTTGATTATCAACTGCATTATGTTCCCGTTTATCGCTCTGGCAATCAAACTTGACTCTCCCGGACCGTTAATGTTTGGCCAGGAACGTGTTGGCGAACATGGCAGACTTTTTACCTGCTGGAAATACCGTTCAATGTACGTTGATGCGGAAGACAGAAAAAAAGATCTTAGTCATTTGAACGAAATGCAAGGTGCCATTTTTAAAATCAAAAATGACCCCAGGATTACAAGGGTCGGACATTTCATCCGCAAAACCAGTCTGGACGAATTGCCTCAGTTTTGGAATGTATTATGTGGTGACATGTCCCTGGTAGGCACTCGTCCACCGACTCCGGACGAAGTCTCAAAATATGAGAACTGGCATCGGCGGCGTATAAGCATCAAGCCAGGCATAACCGGCTTATGGCAGATCAGTGGTCGCAATCAAATACAGGATTTCGACTCCATTGTCCGTCTGGATCTGGAATATATAGATAAATGGAACATTTGGCTGGACATCAGAATTCTTATAAAGACAGTAAAAGTGGTTTTTGTGCGTGAGGGGTCCTGCTGAGGACAAGCGTTCTGTCGCAACTTCTAAATATTCCTTGGAGCATTACATGCGCTTTATCCTGATCATTGCCTCTTTTCTCTCGCTTCTTGTTTCTCTTCCACCATCCGCCCACGCCCTGCTCTCCTCAGCCAATGTTCCCCTGGATAGTCCAGCGTATAACTATCTCGACAAACTGGCCGGCATGGGCCTTTTGGAGTCCGATATCAAAGGCCTGAAGCCTTTTTCCAAGGCGGAAGTTGCCAGACTGACGCAGGAAGCTGAACGCAATCTGGCTGGATCAAATGTCAAAGACAATGCATTTGCCAATGAACTCCTTAAACGCCTGAAAGAACTGTATCCCCGCGAGTTGCAGCTTTATTCCGCGCCAAATAAGGCGCGACTGTTTGATATAACTCCAGTCACCTCCGGACGGCTGCGTTATGCCTGGCTGGACGGCACGCCACGTGATTACAACCGGACGGTACATGATCCGGGGCATCAGTCCGCTTTCGGGTTTATCGGTGGTGACCTTCGCCCTTTCAGTGGGACTTCAAAGACAAGTGGCAGCGAGGGGACACCTCTGCTGGAGAACAATGAAGGGGTTGTTTACCGGCGCGGGAACTCGGGTGAACTTCGTTTGAGCGGTGAAGGTTATATTGCTCAGTATGCGACAGTGGCGATAGAGCCGATCATACTGGCAACCGGCGACAAAGCTGATGTCACTCTGCAGAAGGCCTATCTCAAGATTGGCGGAGGCGGCACCGAGCTCGAAATCGGGAGAGATGCCAACTGGTTCGGTCCTGGTTACCGTGGTACTACCATTCTGACCAATAACGCCCGCAATTTCGATCAGATCAAGTTGTCCAGCCCGGAGCCGCTGGATGTGGCCTGGATCAAAAAATATATTGGTGACGTGAAGTACAGCCTGCTGTTGTCGCGCTTTGATGAAACCGGCAGCGGTAAGACCCTGCGCCATCCCTATTTGCTGGGAGCCAAGCTGGCCGTCAAGCCGAAAGCGTGGTACGAAATCGGCCTGAACTTCGTCCGTCAGTTTGGCGGCCCCGGATTCAGCGGCAACCCTTCCCTGGCGGAGTCCATATTCGGGGGGGGCGACAATGATCACGCCAATACTATTGCCGGGATTGACATGCGTTTCCGCATTCCTGCTTTACGCAACATGGAGTTCTATGGCGAATTTTCCGGCGAAGACAATGCCGGTGGGATCTGGCCGATTGTGGAGAGCTATGTCGCTGGAATATATCTTCCATGCATAACCTCCTCATGCCGTGATGATCTTCGCTTCGAGTTTTTCTGGGGGAGCGAAATGCTCTACGGTGATTGGCAGTTCCCGAATGGATATGTTTATCATGGCCTGACACCGGGACATTCGCAGGGTACAGCTGCCCAGGATTACTTTGTCCGCTACGGTCATTGGTTCAATCCCCGCAGCAACATTTCAGCCGAGTATTCATACACCGAGCGCGGCCAGATCGGTCGCATGCCGGGGCAATCCCTGGAGCATAAACATGCCGGCCGGATCAGCTGGAAAACACCGTTGAATCGCGTTCTTGATGCGGAGCTGCGTTATGGGATCGAGAAGATCATTAATCCCAATCTTCAGCAAGCTCCCGACAGGACCAACCAGCTTTTCCTGATGGACTTGTCGTATTTGTATTGAATGGACAATCCCCCCATTTTCCTGTTAATTCAGATCCACTCCACGGACCTGCAACATCGTTTCATAACTACCCCGAAACGCAATTGTTGTGCTAATATCCCGCAATCGGTTCCATTTCCACCCCTATTTCTACTTTAAATGTTATGTGATTGACTTCTGCCTTTACGGAGGTTCCCCATGCCCAGCAAGAAGAAACTGTCAATAATTGCAGCAGCTTCCATCGTTCTGCTTCTGTTGCTTTCGATAACTGCGCTGCCCTGGTTGATCCGCAGTCAGGCCATAAAGGCGATCCAGGAATCCACCGGCAGAGTTGCCCACATCGAAAAAGTCTCATTCAACCCTTTTACACTGACGGTTACAGTCAGTAAATTCGGCATTGAGGGCAACAACTCTACTCCATTCATCAACATCGACAATCTGCGCGTCTCGCTTGGCATCGCCTCGATCTACAAGCGGGCCTTGGTAATCGATGAAGTCATCATCACCTCCCCTGCCCTTTCATTTGCCCGTCTGGATGCAAACAGCTACAGCTTCAGCGACATCCTTGAACACCAGAAAAAGCAGCCAAAGAAAGAATCCAAAAGCGAGCTTCGTTACTCAATCAACAACATCACGCTTCACAACGGGTCCATTGACTTTGATGATCGAGCCGTAAGCAGCGGCAAAAAGAATACCGTCAGGAATCTGGAGATCGGGATTCCATTTGTCAGCAACATCCCCTATCTGATCGAGAAATATATCGACCCCAAGCTTTCTGCAGTTGTTAATGACGCTCAGT
The DNA here is from genome assembly GCA_009684515.1 of Geobacter sp. Lineage (GTDB taxonomy): Bacteria > Desulfobacterota > Desulfuromonadia > Geobacterales > Pseudopelobacteraceae > JACRCG01. The sequence continues at coordinate 122,005 of WKKS01000003.1, read as the reverse complement.
TCAGTTTTGGCGGTAAAACCAAACCACTCAGCAAATCCCGCGAAACTTCCGTAAAAGTTCAGATCAAACAGCTCGACCTGCCGCGATATGCTGCATATTCGCCTGTTAAACTTCCGGTTGTACTGGCTTCCGGCTCACTGACTGTGGATAGTGAAATAAACTACAGGATTTCTTCTGACAACGCTCCGGAACTGCACATCAACGGACTTTTGCAGCTTGACGGTGTTGCCATCAACCACAAAGATGGCAGGGATCTTCTCAAGCTTCCACTATTGAAAGTAAAAGCCTCCCAACTGGAAGTATTTGCCCGTAAATTCGCCTTTGACTCGATCCTCCTGGATGGACTGGAGATCTTTGCAAGCAGGAACCAAAAGGGTGAGTGGATATATAAGAGCCTGCTTCCGCTCACCGATAAACCTGCTCCGGCTGCGGAAGTTGCCAAGAGCACGGCCAAACCGGCCACTCCCAACGAAAAGAAGCAAAAACCGTCCATCTTCTCGGTTGCCTCCTTCGCGGTAAGCAACGCTTCGCTGCACTTCAATGATGCCCTGCCGACTGGCGGCTTCAAAACGACCGCCTCCGACATTGACATCAAAATCAACAACCTGACCAATGCTCAGGATAAAACGGCCGATTATGATTTCTCCATGCTGCTGGATAATCAGGCCACCTTCAGAACCGACGGCACTTTTTCCGTAGAACCGCTCAAGGCATCCGCAGCCGTTGAGTTGAGCGACCTGCAACTTCAAAAAGCATGGCCTTATTTGGCGCAGTTTTTAACCGCTCCGGTTAAAGGAAGCCTCGATGCCGCTGTCGATGTTACCTACGATCGCCAAAACGGCCTGGCAGCCTCTAATGGTTCAGTGTCGCTCAAATCTCTTTCCACCAGCTACGGCAGCAAGGAAGGCTTTGATCTGGCTCTGCTGGAGATCAGGGGGGCCAGTTTCAACCAAAAGGAAAACCTTGGAGTAGTAGACAATGTTTTGATGTCCAAAGGTTCGATTTCACTATCTAAAGAAGGTGACGGCAGCATTTCGTTGCTTTCATTACTGAAACAAAAAGGAACCGGCAAGAGTGCCGCCGCTCCAGCCACAACGGTCACCTCCAAAAAAGCAACTTCAGCTGCAAAGCCGTTTTCCTGGTCACTGAAACGCTTCCAGCTGGAACGCTTCAACACAACCGTTACCGATAAAAGCCGCGCCGGAAAGCCGGTCTTCAGGCTGAGCAACAGCCAAATGAACCTGACCAACCTGAACGGTCCCAGGTTCAACCCGGCCGGACTGAAATTTTCATCAACTTTCAACAAAGCGACTCCACTCAAAATCAACGGAATGCTGACCCCAATGCCCTTCCGCTATAAAGGTGATTTTAAAGTAGGAAACCTTAAAATTCGTGATTTTGAAGATTATTTCCCCGATACGGTCAATGTTTTTGTCATCGGTGGGACTCTCGACACAGCCATGAACGTCGATATCAGCCTGAAGAACGGCAAGCCGGCCGGCAGCTACCGTGGCAGCTTGGGTGTGCGCTCGTTCCACTGTATAGACTCTGTTGCAGAAGAAGACCTTCTGAAGTGGGAAAGCCTCCAGCTTGACCAGATTAAGGGAACGCTGGAGCCTTTCAGCCTCGGCGTGAAGGAAGTTGCTCTCAACAATGTTTATTCACGGGTAGTGGTCAGAAAAGACGGCACCTTGAACCTGCAGAATCTGGTGGACAAGCCGGAGGTTGTCAAGCAGGCCCAAGGCCCGGCAAACAGCGCAGAAATGCAGATGCCAAAGGTTCCGGAAACGCCTCCCGTATCCAAACCTCAAATTACAATCGGTGCAGTTACGGTTCAGGACGGCACCATGTCGTTCACTGACAGACATCTTCCGCAGACCTTCAACAGCACCTTCTACAACCTGGGTGGACGGGTAAGCGGTCTGTCGTCGAAAGATTCAGACCTGGCGGAGGTGGACCTGCGCGGAAACCTGGAGAATCATTCACCGCTCCAGATAACCGGACGGATCAATCCGCTCCGCGACGACCTCTTTATCGATCTCAAGGTCTCGTTCAAGGATATCGATCTATCGCCGGTGACCCCTTACTCCGGAACGTATCTGGGCTATACGGTTGAAAAGGGTAAACTTTTCCTGGATCTGAAATATCTGATCGACAAAAAGAAACTCACTTCGGAAAACAATGTCTTTATCGACCAGTTCACCTTCGGCAAGAAGGTGGAAAGTGACAAGGCCACCTCTCTGCCGGTTCGTCTGGCGGTCGCCCTGCTGAAGGATCGCAAGGGTGAGATCCATCTGGATCTGCCGGTTACGGGACGGACCGACGACCCCAAGTTCAGCATCTGGGGGGTAGTCTGGCAGGTCGTCAAGAATCTGATTACAAAAGCGGTTACGTCGCCATTTGCGCTGCTTTCATCCCTTGGCGGGAGTGGTCAGGATTTCAGTTCGGTTCAGTTTGCCGTCGGATCAAGTAAACTGACCGCGCCGGAAGAGTCTAAATTAATGGCCCTTGCCAAAGTGCTGGCCGACCGGCCTGGCCTCAAGGTCGAAATCAAGGGTTATGTGGAAAAAGATCGGGACGCCGAAGGTTATCGCAGGGAATCGTTGAACCAGAAACTGCGCAACGAAAAGTTCCTCCAGTTGGCAAAGGATCGAGAGGTCAAGGAGGGTGATAGTGCAGATTCTGTCCAGGTCACCCCGGAAGAGACATCAAAGCTTCTGAAAGCGGTTTACAAAAAGGAAAAATTTCCCAAACCGCGCAATGTAATCGGCCTGGTGAAGAGTCTTCCCGATGATGAAATGCGCAAGCTGATTATTTCCAACACCGTGGTCGGCGAGACCGAATTACAGAAACTGGCGCGCGATCGGGCCACGGCGGTCATGAACTTTTTGGTTAAAAAAGGTGGGCTACCGCCGGAGAGGCTCTTCCAGAAAAACGACGATATACATAAGGCACCGGAAAAGGAAGGTACCCCCCGCAGCCGGGTGGAATTCAATGCAATTGCCCAGTAAAGCAGTAACGGCAATCAATACTCCAAGGTCTGTTTTCGCTTGACCCTGACTCTTTGTCCACTTACCCTGCTGTCATGACTTCCGACCTGACATCCGCTCCGATACCGGAGCTTGTGCGCCGCCTGGCAATCCCGGCCGGAACCGGTTTTTTCTTCAACACGATGTTCAATGTTGTCGATACCTGGTACGGCGGCCGCCTTTCAACCACATCCCTGGCGGCCATGTCGCTCTGCTTTCCGGTTTTCTTCATTATCCTGGCGATCGGAAGCGGTATCTCCAGCGGTGCTACGGCAATGATCGGCAATGCCCTCGGCCGCAAGCAGCCGCAGGAAGTCCGGACTTACGTTCTGCAATCCCTGACATTCGCAGTGATACATGCTTTAATCCTGTCAGCTGCCGGCCTGGCTTTCTCTCCCAGAATTTTCATGATGATGGGCGCCAGCGGTGAATACCTTGGCCAGGCATTGAGCTATATCAACATCATTTTCATCGGCTGTCCTTTTTTCCTGCTCAACTTTGTCATGAACGCCATTCTCAATTCTCACGGCAATACCCTCCCCTACCGCAACTTCCTGATCGGCGGCTTTTTTCTGAACCTGGCCCTTGATCCATGGTTTATGTATGGAGGTTTTGGTCTCCCTCCCTTCGGACTGGCAGGTATCGCCATGGCGACAATTTCCATCCAGTGTCTGGGAAATTTCTACATGTTCAGCCAGCTGTCAAAAACCGGTATTGTAACGTCACTGAAGCCGTTTGAGCTTATTCCACGCCTTGAGGAGTTTCGCGAACTGTTCGGCCAGGGGTTTCCATCGGCCATGAATATGATGACCGTTTCAATCGGCATATTCATTATTACCTGGTACGTCGGCCGATTCGGAGAACAGGCTGTGGCGGCTTACGGCATCGGCACACGTATCGAACAGATTGCACTGCTGCCGGTGATGGGGCTCAACATTTCCACTCTTGCTTTGACTGCACAAAATTACGGGGCCGGACGCATTGGCCGCATCCGTGAAACAGTAAAAGTTTCTCTGCGGTACGGAGTGCTGATTGCCATGACCGGCACAATTGCTTCGCTGCTATTCAGCCGGGAACTGATCGGTGTATTCACCTCCGATGCCGCAGTTTCTGAAATCGGCTCCCATTTCCTGAGTATCGAAGCGTTTGTTTTCCCGGCCTATGTGCTGCTCTATGTCTGCATTTCTGCGATGCAGGGCATCAAACTGCCAGGTTTCGGCCTGCTGATCGGTTTGTACCGGCAGATAGCCGGACCTGCTCTGGTATTTCATCTGCTGGCGGTGGTACTCGGTTTGGGACTGTCGGGAATCTGGTGGGGAATTCTAGGCGTAACCTGGTCGGCCGCACTGATAGTTGTTCTGTATGTAAGCCACACTCTGGCAAAACTTGAAAAGGATTTCATAAGCACATGAAAAAAGTAGCAATAACCACCCTGGGTTGCAAGACTAACCAATTTGAATCGGCCGCCATGATCGAACAGCTGGAGAAAGCTGATTATAAGGTCGTCCCTTTCGGCGAATCGGCTGATATTTACATTGTCAATTCCTGCACTGTCACCGCCCGCACCGATGCCGAAACCCGCCGTCTTATCCGCCGTGCGCGCCGCACCAATCCGCAGGCCCGGATTGTGGCCACCGGCTGTTATGCCCAGGTGGCGCCGGGAGATCTGGAAAAAATGCCGGAGCTGGACGGAGTACTGGGCAACCGGGAAAAACAGGACATCGCAACCCTGCTGGAATCAACAGGTCACCAGGTTTCGGATATTTCAGTCGAAAGGGAAGCCGAGCCGCTTAAACTGACCAGCTTTGCGGAGCACACCCGCGCCTTCCTGCAGGCCCAGAACGGCTGTAACTCATTCTGCTCATACTGTATCGTCCCCTATGCCCGTGGTCGCAGCCGAAGTGTTAGAATGGAAGAAGTTCTGGATGGGGTGCGCGAACTGGCCAAAAACGGCTATCAGGAAGTTGTTCTGACCGGTATCCATCTGGGCGCCTATGGTCTTGACCTGTCACCGGCATCATCACTGACCACTCTTGTCAGGCAGATTGACGAACAGCGGATTGTGCCGCGCCTGAGGATCGGGTCGGTCGAACCTAACGAAGTAACCGATCAGCTTCTTGAACTGATGGCCAGGTCAGAAATAATTTGTCCACATTTGCACCTGCCGCTGCAAAGTGGCTCTGATTCTGTCTTGAAGCGAATGGGGAGGCATTACAGTGCCGCTTTTTTCCGCGAGCTGGTGGAAAAAGTCACTGCCGCACTCCCGGGTGTCTTTATCGGCGCTGACGTGATTGCAGGGTTTCCCGGTGAAAGCGATTCCGAGTTCAATGAAACCATTCAGTTATTAAAGGATCTTCCGATCAGCGACCTGCACGTATTCCCCTATTCCAGCCGACCCGGCACAAAAGCGGCCGACATGACAGGGCAACTGTCACCACAGATCATCAAGGAGCGGGCAGCCATCATCAGGGACATTGCCGTAATTAAAAAGGCTGATTTCCTGGAACGTTTCGTCGGGAGCGAACTGGAAGTACTGGTTCAGGGATACAATCATAACGCTGGAAAATGCAAGGGATTATCCAGGAACTATATTGAAGTTAACTTTAGCGGTTCGGCGGAATTGGTTAATCAGGAAAAAACTATTCAAATCACGGGTTGTGACGCGAGCAAATGTTCAGGAAAGCTTGTCATCAAAGAGGAGCCTTGCACTTGACGCTTCATCATTTTTCTGGGATACTTCCGGAGTTTTATAAATATTTTTTTGAGGAGATCAAAATGAAAAAGATGTTGCTGTCGGTCCTCTGCATAACAATGTCGCTATTCGCAGTCACCTCCTTTGCCGGTGACGGTTCCTGGCAACGGGTCAAAAAGGAAGGCAAGCTGGTAATCGGCCTGGATGACTCCTTCCCCCCCATGGGATACCGCCAGGCTGACGGCAAACTGGTCGGCTTCGATATCGATGCAGCTGAGGAAGTTGCCAAACGTCTCGGCATCAAAACCGAATGGCAGCCGACCGCTTGGGACGGAGTCATGCATTCCCTGAACGCCAAGAAGTTTGATTGCATCTGGAACGGCATGACAATTACCGAAGCGCGGGCCAAGGAAGTTGCCTTCACTAAACCTTATGTCATGGATGGTCAGATTGCCATTGTCAACTTCAAGGACAAGCGTTTCAAAGGGCTTGATGATCTGAAAGGCATCAAGGCCGGCACACAGAAAGGCTCTTCCGGTCTGGAAGCTGTCAAGAAGTTAAAGAATGCCCCGACCGAATTGAAAGAGTACGAAGATTACCCCAAAGCGTTGCTGGATCTGGAAGCAAACCGTATTGACGTGGTTGTGATCGACAACGTCACCGGACGCGATTTCATCGCCAAACGCCCCGGCAAGTACAAGATCCTGCCCGGCATGATCAGCAAGGAGCCGTTCGGCATTGCCTTCCGCAAGGATGACAGTGAGCTTCGTGAAAAAGTGCAGCACACTCTCGACAAAATGGTTAAGGACGGCAGCATGGCCAAGATTTCCCGCAAATGGTTTGCCGAAGACATCACCAACCCCAAGAAATTTTAAAACAGAAGGTCTCAATGAAATACTTTGTCAGCAGGGCCTTAGCGGCCCTGCTTTTTTTATCGATGCTGACCGGAATCTGTCAGGCAGAAGTCAATTATGATGCGCTATCGCGCAAGGCCAGCGACCTGATGGCAATGGGTGATCTTCCTGGCGCAGTGGAAATTCTCAAGCAGATTCCTGCGCCGGAACGGAACGCCGACGGAAGCGCTTTTGTAGCCAGCCGGATGCAGATGGCCAGAATTTATGCTTCACTCGAGGAAGCGGATAATGCTCTTGCCGCCAATCAGGAAATACTCGCCCTTTATCCGGACAACAGTGAGGCCAGGAATTTCGCAGCGGCGCTCAAACAACAGCAGATGCCGCGCTGGCGCTCCGTACTGGCGGATTGCAGGCGTTTCCTGCCGTCGCTCCTGAAGGGTGCCACCATGACCCTGCTGCTGGTGTTCTGTACCATGCTGGTGTCACCGCTGGGTGGATTGCTGATCGCCCTGGGGCGTATCAGCACATTGAAGCCGGTGTCGGCGCTATGCTGGTTTATCATCTGGTTTTTTCGCGGCACTCCGCTTCTGCTCCAGCTGTTTTTCATCTATTACGGTCTGCCGGCCTTCGGCGTCACGCTGCCCCCCTTAACCGCCGCAGTGATCGGCCTCGGTCTGAACTACTCGGCTTATCTGGGTGAAATTATCCGAGGGGCAATCCAGAGTATCGACCACGGACAGATGGAAGCGGCCAAGGCTATCGGAATGACCTACGGGCAAGCCATGCGGCGTGTAATCATACCGCAGACTTACAAGCGCCTCATGCCGCCGGTCGGCAACGAATTTATCGCCCTGATCAAGGATACGGCCCTGGTATCGACAATTGCCATGGTCGAACTGATGCGTTCGGCTGATCAGCTGTTCAACACCTACTTCAACATCACGGCATTGGCCTTGGCAGCCTGCATCTACCTGCTGCTGACCAGTATCTTTACTTTTATGTTTGAAAAAATTGAATATCGGGCGGGTATTTATGAACGACGTTAAAGAACCCTTGATCAGACTTGTAAATATCACCAAGCGCTTCAAGGAACTGACCGCCGTCAAAGGAGTTTCACTGGACGTGTATCCGGGTGAAAAACTCGTCATTATCGGTCCATCCGGATCCGGCAAATCCACCCTTTTGCGGGCGATCAACCTGCTGGAGGAAGTTGACGAAGGTAACATCCGTTTCGAGGGGCGCGAGGTCGGCTATGTCACCCGCCTTGGCAAGCGTCACCTGGACAAACCGCATAACATCTGTACCTTGCGGGCTGAAATAGGAATGGTTTTCCAGCATTTCCATCTTTTCCCGCACATGACCGTACTGGGCAACGTTATGGAAGGCCCGCTGACAGTTCAGAAAAAAGGTGCAGATGAATCAAGACAGATCGCCGTTGACATGCTGGATAAGGTCGGGCTGTCAGATAAAAAGGATGTTTACCCGGCGACCCTTTCCGGCGGACAGAAGCAAAGGGTGGCCATTGCGCGCGCCCTGGCGATGAAACCCAAACTGATGCTGTTTGACGAACCGACTTCCGCCCTGGACCCGGAGTTGGTCGGCGAAGTTTTCGACACAATCCACACCCTGGCCGATGAGGGGATGACGATGCTGATCGTGACCCATCACATGGGTTTTGCCCGCGAACTGGCAGACCGGGTCATATTCATGGAAGCGGGCAGTTTTCTGGCGGAAGGTGAACCAAAGGAGTTTTTCAGCAAAGGACAGGAGAATGAAAGGATCAGAGGCTTTCTAAACCGCTTGCTGTAGGCGGATCATAATTTGGCTGCAACTTGTTCAACTTCACGGTTTTTAGATCGAATCACGAGTAACACAATATTGCCGACCGAAAAGAGCAGCGCACCGGCCAGAGCCATACCGGCACCAGGTTCACGGTGCAGTTCCAGCAGAGCCCGCCGAAAGGGATACTCTTCGGCCTGTTTGATGTAAACCCCGTATCCATTAAAAAACCAGGGCTGATTGGGTGAAATCACAACCCGAGAGGCCGGATTTTGCAGATCGGTTACCAGCTCGCTGCTGAAGCGGGACGGCATACCGGTTGGTGATGTAGTGACGCTGATCCCTGCGACACCAAACTGTCGGCCGCTCGGAAAGCTTGCCAGACTCCCCTCCTGAACCACAAGTTGCTGAACGGATGAACCGTTGGCGCTTAACAGATGCGCCAGAACTATCAGAAGAAAACCGGCATGGATCAACTGCGGCGCCAGCAGTGACAATACACCTCCCTTCCCCCAACGCGACCAGACCGTATCGGAAGAACATAACACGGTGTTGATGGCCAGCAACGCCAGCAACACCAGCGTCAACCAGAGCCACCAAGAGATTTCGGGCGGGACCTCTCTCAACCAAGTAAAAAGCGGCATGGCGTTAATCGCTGCCGCATATTCACCGGAAAGCCCGAATGATCCGGCCGCCATGGCAATGCAGACCATTGCCAGCAGAGCCAGACAGACTTCAATCGATATCAGAAATCTCCACAACTTCATAATCGGATCAGATCCTCATGTTCTTCTTCATGCGGGTTGATATGAATCATCACATCACCAACTGCCGGGTAACGCTCAAATATTATTTTTTTGACATGGGTGGCGATATCATGGGACTGCTTGACGGTCATTTCAGGATCCATATCCAGTTTCAAATCCACAATCATGTACTGGCCTGAGCGACGGGCACGAAGTTCATGAACATGTTCAACATGCTCCACTCCCTCGGCCAACTGCTGCAGCTCTTCCAGAAAATCAGTGGGCGCGCTGCCGTCCATCAGATCATGGGCCGCTTCCCGAAAAGATTGGTAACCGATATGCAGAATAAAGAACGACGTCAGAATGGCAGCCAGCGGGTCCATGATCCCCAATCCGAAGAATGCTCCGATGACACCGGCCAATGTCGCAATGGATGTGACGGCGTCCTTGCGATGATCTTTGGCAATCGCCAGCAATGATGGACTTTCCAGGATTTTACCGGTTTTAACGGAGAACCTGTGCAGCCACTCCTTGATTATGATTGTGGCAAAAGCCGCCGCAACAGCAATGACTCCCGGAGATTTGAATTCATGGTTGACAATCGACTGAGCAGATTCAAACAGTATCCAGACTCCGGTTGCAAAGATCAGAAAAGAGACAAACAAAGCGGCCAGGTTTTCGGCCCGCCCGTGACCATAGGGGTGATCGGCATCGTACGGCTGACGACCAAGCTTGAGCGCCATCATCGTTGCAAAGATAGCTACAAAATCGCAGGCGCTCTCGATGCCGTCAGCAAAGACGGCATCCGAGTGTCCCCAATAACCGGCCGACAACTTGAGTATCATCAGGATGGCGTTGACCCAGAACCCGATCTTGATTACCCTGTCTGCTTTATCGAACCGTTCGTCGCGTCGCATCAGACCTCCGCCGGACGAATGTCTTTAATTCGCAATTGCAAAGATGTTGTATTATTCCAGACATTCAACTCCGGGAAAAAAGCCACGTCAATCAGACCTTCGGTGCTGTAGTCAACCATACGAAATGCTATCGCAGCGAATTGACGGCCACCGGACTCCAAACGCAGCTTGAGGTGACCATCTCCAACGACCCGCCTGTCGAGCACCTTGACACCAAGCAGAGCAAAGGTCGGTTCGGGATTTCCGGCGCCAAACGGCTCCAGACACTTCAAACCGCTGACTAGTGCAGAATTAATTTCATCCGGGGACACCACCGCATCAACATTGAGCGTCGGGACAAGCTCATCATCTCCCATGATCCGCGCAGCTGATGCTTCAAAAGCAGCGGAGAACTCTTCTATCTGATCCGCAGTCAGTCCAATACCGGCGGCATACTGATGTCCGCCAAATCGCAATAGTTTTTCGGAACTTTCTTTCAGGGCATTCAGCAGGTGAAAACCGGGAATACTGCGCCCGGAACCCTTACCGAACCCTTCTTGATCAAGAGCTATCAGAATAGCCGGACGATGGTAACGCTCCACGATCCTGGAAGCAACGATGCCGACCACCCCTTGATGCCAACTGTTTGAGGCAAGCACAATGCTGCGTCGCGCAGGATACTTGCCGTCAGCCTCCACCATGGCAATCGCTTCCTGAAGCATGGAACGTTCAACTGCCTGTCGTTCGGCATTGGCTGCATCCAACTCTTCGGCGATTGCAACCGACCTTTCTGGATCTGTTCCAAGCAGCAGCTCAACTCCCGGCACGGCGCACTCCATTCTTCCAGCCGCATTCAGCCGTGGCGCCAGGCGGAATCCGACCTGTCCGCAGGTAACAGCATCCTTGATTCCAGCAACATTTTTGAGAGCCTCAACACCCGGCCTGACGGACGCACTCAGTTGTTTCAACCCAAGATAAGCGTAAACCCGGTTCTGACCGATCAGCGGAACGACATCAGCTATTGTGCCCAATGCCACAAAGTCCAGCCAATCGCGCAAGTCCGGTTCACTTTTCCCTTCAAACACGCCGTCCCGCCGCAAGCGGCTGCGCATGGCTATAATCAGGTTAAATGCGACTCCAACTCCTGCCAGCATTTTAAAGGGGTAACAACAGCCCGGTTGCAGTGGATTGATAACGGCACAAGCCTCTGGAATGGATTCCTTGGGGGTATGATGGTCGGTAATTATCAGATCCGTGCCGGAGTTCTGACAGAATTCTGCTTCGACAACCGAAGTTATTCCACAGTCTACGGACACGATCAAATCGACACCTGTGTCCATTATTCGCTTCAGGGCATCCTGATTAAGTCCATAGCCGTCATCAAAACGATTGGGAATAAAATAGCTGCAGTTAACACCTACCCGGCGAAGAAAAGAGACAAGCAGGGCCGTCCCGGTAATGCCGTCCACATCGTAATCGCCGTAAATACAGACCTTTTCTCCAGAATTGAGCGCGGCACACAGACGGTTGACGGCAGCCTCCATCCCCTTCAGTAAAAATGGATCAGGCATGCTGGATAATGAAGGCGACAAGAATGCTTTACCATCTTCAGCGGTTATAATCCCGCGTCCCGCAAGCAGAGAGGCAACTACTGCATTCAGGCCAAGAGATTCTGACAATAATGCAGTTGCTGAAGCTTCGGCACTCTTTATGTTCCATTTTTTACGCATATCAACTCGAACTCTGTTAAAAAAAATCCCCCGGCAGGCGGGGGATTTTTTATTTTATTTATTAGCTGGCTGCATTCCACTACCGGTTTGCTGCATCAGACTTTTTATCTGAAGTGCGGTCGGACTGCTGGAATCCATTTTAAGGTATTTGTTCCAGTATGGAGTCGCCTTTTCAGGTTGTTTAAGATCGACAGCATATACAATCCCCAAGTTAAATAGGCTTTGCAGATGGTTTGGATCATACTGATTGGCTTTTTCAAAGTTGACAATCGCTTTATCGTACCAGCCGACTTTTCTGTACATGACACCCTGGTCTGTCAGTACATTTGGATTGTTAGGCTCAATTTCGAGAGCCTTGCTATAAGCGTTGATCGATTTCTGGGATTGGTCAGTATCAAAGTAATCGTTGCCGAGAGAAATCCAGGCATTCAGATTCTTTGGATCCTGGGCAACAATTTTTTCTGCCTGGGCAATGCGCTGCGTGTAGTCGGTGGGAGAACCGGATCCGGCCGGGATTAGAGTCGTCGACTGCTGACTTTTTCCGGCATTACTGATGCTGAACACCAGATACCCGCCCAGAAGACCAACAACCAGGGCGACTACAGCAACAAGCAAGGATTCTTTTTTCAATTACCACCTCCAGATATTAGTTTAAATCAAATTACGCTTTTTCAGCCTGTTTCGCCATGGCGCGGTTTTCAAGCAAGACAACAATCGGGCTGGCAACAAATACCGACGAATAGGTAGCTACTCCGATTCCGATCAACAACGCCAGAGAAAAATCGTGAATAACTTCACCACCGAATGCAAATAATGACGCGGCGGCGATAAATGTTGTCAGAGAAGTTACAATGGTACGGGAAAGAACTTCGTTAATGCTGTTATTAAAGATGTTATGCAGAGCACCCTTGAGGTTTTTATGCATGTTTTCGCGAATACGGTCGAAAATAACAACAGTATCGGTCAGAGAATAACCGGCTATGGTCAAAACAGCTGTAATGAAGAGCAGGTTAATTTCTTTGTTCAACAGATAGAAAACTGCAATCATGGCCAGGACATCATGCATGGTGGCAACAATCGCCCCGATACCGAATTTGAAGTCGAAGCGCCAGGCAATATAAATAATGATTCCGAGCAGGGACAGGGCAACCGCGATCAATGTATCTTTGCGTAGCTTGTCACCGATGGAAGGGCCGATTTCAGTTGAACTTTCCACGGTAAAAGAGTTGTCAGTGAACTCCTTCCTGAAAGATTCCTGTACGATTTCAGACTGTTTGCCGACGGCAGCACCGGCCATCTTGACCAAAAGCATGTTGCCGACTTTGATCTCCTGAAGGTCGGCCTTGGCAATGCCGTGCTTATGCAGAGCCGCTCTGGCATCGGCAATAGCGAACGGCTTGCTGAATTTCAACTGCATGGCGGTGCCACCGGAAAAGTCGATCCCCATGTTGGCAGTTCCGAGTCCAATCTGAATGATGCCGATAATTCCTATAATCGCGACAATCGACGAGAGAATAAACGAGATATTGCGTTTGCCGATAAAGTCTATGTTGGTCTTGCCAAGAAGTTCCATGAACGATGCTCCCCCTATATGCTCATTTTTTTGGCCGTGCCTTTGTGCAGGAACAGGTCCAATATCACCTTGGTGCCCACCAGCGAGGTGAACAGATTGATGAGGACACCCAGACTGAGTGATACTGCAAAACCCTTGACCGGACCGGTTCCGAATTGAAACAGAACCGCCGCTGTTATCAGGGTTGTGACATGTGAGTCCATAATGGTCAGAAAGGCTTTATCGTAACCGGCGTCCAGAGCCGCTTTGGGCATTTTGCCCAGTTTAAGTTCTTCACGGATACGCTCAAAGATAATGACATTGGAATCGACTGACATACCAACCAACAGAACGATGGCAGCAATACCGGGCAGAGTCAGGGTTGCACCAAGAGCCGCCAATGCTCCCATCAGGTAGAGAATGTTCAGCACCATTCCCAGGTCGGCAACCAATCCGGAGAGTTTGTAGTAAGTTGCCATGAAAACCACAACCAATAGAACGCCGATCAAACCGGCATATAACCCTTTGGTAATCGAATCCTGTCCCAAAGACGGTCCTACGGTCACATTCTGGATAATCTTTACTGGCGCCGGCAATGCACCGGCCCGAAGCACAATTGCCAGATCAGCTGCGGTTTTTTCCGTAAAATTACCGGAGATCTGGGCGCTGCCGCCCGAGATACGCTCTCGAATGACCGGAGCAGAGTGGATGTTGTTATCAAGAACAATGGCAAAACGTTTGCCGACATTGGCGGCAGTAACCTGATCAAACAGCTTGGCGCCCAGCGAATTGAATTCGATCCCTACATAAGGCTGGTTGAACTGAGAATCAATCCTGACCTGAGCATCGGTCAGCAGATCACCCGTAATCATTGACTTTTTCTGAACCACAATCGGAATTTCAGTAACTGCACCGGTGGTCGCGTCAACACTCTTCTCTTTGAGCAGTTCGGCGTCATCTGGAATCACACCGGACGTTGGAGAAATATCCTCGCGCACCATTTTAAAATCCAATCGGGCGGTGCGCCCGATAAGGTCGATAGCCCTCTGAGGGTCTTTGATGCCGGGCAACTGAACTACTATGTTGTTGATGCCTTCGCGCTGGATGGTCGGCTCTGAAACTCCAAACTGGTCAATCCTGTTACGGATAGTTTCAAGTGCCTGCTGCACGGCCTTATCCTTGCGATCCTGCGTATCTTTTTCATTCATACGCAATGTCAGAGCCACGAATCCACCTTCATCAAAGGTCGGGCTCTGTTCATAGGAAGGGTACTTGTCCTTGAGAATTTTCTGGACCGTTTCTGCGGTTCCCTTCTCGTAAAACAGCAGGGATACCTTGTCAGCTGCACTCCTGGAAATGCGTTTAAAATGGAGGTTTTTGGAGTTGAGTGTGTCTTCCAGGTCAGTGGCTACAAGATCAAGTGATCCTTCAACTGCCTTCTGGGTGTCGACCTCCATGACCAAGTGTGTTCCACCCTGAAGGTCAAGCCCAAGATGAATTTTGTCTTTGGGAAGCAGCCCTCCCCACCATGTCGGAAGCTTTGCAACCAATGTTGGAGTCAGGTACAGAAAAGACAGCAGTAAAAAAATGCCTATCAGGCTAAAACGCCAGCCGGTTCCTTTTGGCATACGGATCGGTTCTCCCTTCTGGAATTGATTAACTAGTCTTTCTTGATTGCTGCAATGTAACTCTTGGTGATTTTGATGTTAACGTTATTGGCGATCTCAAGTGTCACAATAGTATCATCAACCGATGTTACCTTGCCGTGCACACCACCGGCAGTGATAACATTGTCGCCTTTTTTCATCGCCTCCAACAGCGCCTTATGCTCCTTGGCTTTCTTCTGTTGTGGACGAATCAGCAGAAAATAAAAAATTGCAAACATGAATACCAACGGGATAATCTGCTGAAAGGCGGCCATACCACCTCCAGCCTGACCTGCTGCCCCGCCTGCGGGACCCGACATAGCAAAAGCTAATCCAAACATTTAACTTACCTCCTCCAGTTTATTGTTTCTTCGCATATAACGAATGAAAATCCTTACGAAACTGTTCAAAGTTGTTGCACCTTATTGCGTCTCTGGCTTGCCGCATAAGATCCAGATAATAATGAAGGTTATGGTACGTGTTCAACTGTGACGCCAGTATCTCTCCGGCACGATACAGATGCCTCAGATAAGCCCGTGAATAATTTATGCAAACCTGGCAACTGCAAGCCGGATCCAGCGGACCGGCATCTTCTTCAAAAATCTTGGACTTGATGTTGATTCGGCCCTGACTGGTAAACAACATTCCGTTTCTGGCATTTCGGGTAGGCATAACACAATCGAACATATCATAACCATGCCAGATCGCTTCAATCAAGTCCTCCGGAGCACCGATCCCCATAATATATCGAGGCGAGTCCTGTGGCAAGAGTGGGGAGCAGCACTCCATCACTCCGTACATCTGTTCTTTTTCTTCGCCGACCGACAGTCCACCCAGGGCATACCCATCAAATCCGATTGCACAGATATCATCAATGCTGCGGGCCCGCAGGTCATAATGCATGCCGCCCTGAATAATGCCAAATAGCTGCTGCCCTTCCCGGGAATGGGCATCCTTGCAGCGCCTGGCCCAACGGGTAGTCAATTCCAGGGAGCTTTGAACGTATTTGTATTCAGCTGTAGCCGGGGGACATTCATCAAAACACATGATGATATCAGCGCCCAATGCTTCCTGAATACGCATAACAAGTTCCGGGGTCAACATATGTCGGGAACCGTCAATGTGTGACTGAAACTTGACCCCATCTTCGTTAATCTTGCGCAGCTCACCGAGACTGAAAACCTGAAAACCGCCACTGTCGGTCAGAATTGGACGATCCCAGTTCATAAAACCGTGCAAACCGCCTAACTGTTCTATCAATTGATGTCCAGGGCGAAGATAAAGGTGGTAAGTATTGGCCAATATGATCTGGGCATTGACTCCTTTCAAATCCTGCGGAGTCATCGCCTTGACAGTTGCATTTGTGCCCACAGGCATAAAGATCGGTGTTTCAATGACCCCGTGGGGGGTATTCAACAATCCGAGCCTTGCGCTGCAGGAAGTATCCTGGTGAATTACTGAAAACGTATCTGACACTGAACCTCTCAATAAATTAACATCGCATCGCCGTAACTGTAAAATCTGAAGCGGCGTGCTACGGCTTCCCGATATGCCCTAAGGACAAACTCTTTTCCGGCAAAAGCAGACACTAACATCAGAAGCGTAGATTCAGGAAGATGAAAATTGGTAATCAAAGCATCAACAACTTTGAAGTTGTAGCCCGGATAGATAAATATGTCCGCCTCACCTTCTCCGTCAGCCAGCTTTCCATTGATGCTGGCAGAGTATTCCAAAGTTCGTGCGGTAGTGGTACCAACCGCTACAACCCGACCACCGGATTTCTTTGTGCGGCCGATTGCTTCTACCGTTTCAGGTGGAAGCAAATATCGCTCACTATGAATCTGATGATCTTCCACTTGTTCGACACGCACTGGAAGGAAGGTTCCCAATCCAGTGTGCAGAGTCAGAAAAGCAGTTTCTACACCCCGCAAGGCCAATTCCTCCAGAAGTTTTGGGGTGAAATGAAGGCCTGCAGTAGGAGCAGCTACGGCACCCGTGTTTTTGGCCACAACAGTTTGATAACGCTCCCGATCAGTGTCGCAATCAATTCTCTGCAGATAAGGCGGCAACGGGATATGCCCTTCCCGGTCCAACCATAGGTCAAACGGCTCGCAACCGGCGAACTCAACCAACCAGTTTTCCGCGCCGGAGCGATTTGTCACAACCGCGTTCATTCCTGATTCCAACAATATCTGCTGACCTATCTTGATTTTTTTAGAGGAGCGCAGCATGCATTCCCATTGTTCAAGATCACCAGATCGTTTCAGCAAAAAAATTTCAACTTTGCCGCCAGTAGGCTTCAATCCGAACAAACGGGCCGGGAATACGCGGGTGTCGTTCATCACCAGCAGGTCACCCGCATTAAGCTGGTCGGTTATATTCCGGAAGATTGATTCGTCGATCGAGCCGGAGTTCCTGTTGAGGAGCATCAGACGGGATGCATCCCGTTCCGGAACCGGATAACGCGCAATCAATTCCTGGGGAAGTTCAAAAGTAAAATCTTTAACAAGCATATATTTCAGTTTTCTATTTGAGACCGGACTGTTTTTTCAATTCGGTGCCCGGATAGTAGTACGATAGAATTTCTTTGTAGCTAAAACCGTCCAATGCTCGCTGCTTTGCACCCCATTGACACAAACCAACGCCATGGCCATTGCCGCTACCTGTAAAAGTGGCTTCTCCACCAACCACCTTAACTGTAAAACGGGTGCTTTTGATAATGCCGTACCCAACTACTTTTCGAAACTGATCGCCAGTTAGAGAAAATCCGCCTTTTGACGCAACAAGGATAACCTGACTTAGCCGACCGCGGGAATTCAGAGGACCCGCTTTGATACCGGTCAAACCGGATATTTTGTGGCCTGCTGCTTTCAGTCGCCCTTCTATGTCTGCCAGAGACAACTTTACATCCCAGAGTGTGGCACCCTGAGAAGTCTGGCAATACTGGCAGTCTACACCTTTAAGATATGGAAGCGCGGATCCCCAGACATTCTCGGAAGCTTCCGTTTTACCGCCGCACGAAGAATGGTAGAATGCCTGGATTACTTCTCCGCCATAGGTGAGAATTTCCCCCTCTGTTTCCATTACGGCGCGCTGAGCGCGGCTGTCTTCTATCAGACAGCCTTCATAAACCTGGTCGATAACAGAAGACTCAAGGTGATAGGGCGAATTCAATCTGGATGCTTTTCTGCTCAGCGCGTACGTTCTTGCAATTACAGCCTGGGCTTTGACAGCCTCAATCGGCCATGCTGAAGATATTTCACAGTTAATCAACCCAACCAGATATTCTTCAAGGGCTAATTGGTTCACCACCAGAATTCCATTATCGGAAACAGATAACTCGGCAAGTCCACGATAAGGCTTGTTATTTATATACACAGCTGAGGTTGCGGAAATAACCAGTCGCCGAAATGACTTCCCATCTGCGACCAATGAATCTTTGGATAATTTGACCGTTACAGGAAACGAGAGAAGAACCGCCTCACCACCGTCACCGGTCACAAGCAGGCCGTCCCCACCTACCGTGACTTCAGGTGCAGATTTGACAATAGCAATCCGGATGGTTTCATCCAGAAGCGCGGCATCAGTCGTCCTCACGCCAGCCCACAACAGGTAAATGGCTACTGGCAGAAAACAAATGGGTATGATTAGTATATTAAGTAAACGCAAAACCTGAAGATAGAACCACACAAACCTCCATTGTGTCAATTTTTTTGATCATGGATTGTTTCCTATGATATCGAAATCAGTTGAATTGTCATCAATCTTGGCACGCATACTGTATTGCTTCTTTTCACTGTTAATTAAACAACATATTTGATCGTTCAAGAATCGGATCAAGCCCTTGAGCAGTTCATGTTCTGAACTCATATTCAAGTGTAACATCAGATATTTGCTATTCTTTTATCAGATCTGCATCAACAAGCACTCTGATGTATTAGGACGCTGTTAATACAGTTATTTAGCTTTGCCTTTGCGGTAAATGGCGTATTGATCGTTTATACTTAAAAACTTTGACAGGCTTATGATTCTAAACTCTCTCAAAATAAAGATTGTCAGCTTGGTAGCCATCATTGTGATTGCGGTTGTTTCAATCGCGTCCTGGATGCAGTTTGTCGAACAGAAAACGATAATTGTAAATCTTACGGAGAAAAGTTCGGTTGTGCTCACGGAAAGCATCGTGGCCAATATTCAGGCGGCCATGAAAACCGGACACACGACATCTGTAAACTCCATACTGTCTAAAGCAAAACGACAGGATCATGTAAAATCAATTCGCATTGTTGATATCAATGGGCACATTCTCCATTCAGCAGACAAAAACGACATCGGCCAGTCACTTTCTCCAGAAGAGCTCGGGCGGCTCAATAACTCCACAACTGACCATTATTATTTTTCAAATGCCAAAAACGAATTTGACTCTTACACAAAAATAGTCAACGCACCCGATTGTCACGGTTGCCACGATTCCTCCAAACCCTTTATCGCAGTTATTGAAACCGAAATATCACTCGACGAACTTAGCAACTTCATTAGTAAAGAAAAAATCAACGCCATAATCTCCGCCACAGTCATGATATTCCTGATTATTGGAACACTGTTCATTTTCCTGATGATCTATGTAGACAAGCCTGTTAGCGCTCTGATTCAGTCAATGCAGCAGATTGAGCGCGGAAACTTTGATATCAATATTTCGATCGACAGTTCAAATGAAATGAGTTTGTTATCCACTAACTTCAATATGATGGCCACCAAGCTCAAGGAATTGATGAATACAACCATCATTAACGAACGAGAACTTGCCAGAGCTGAGGAAAAACTTTCGCACCATCACGACACTCATCTGATGAATATCAGGCTGGAAGAACAACTGCGTGAAATCGAGAACCTTAACATATCACTGGAAGAGCGTATCGAAGAAGTTGAGAAGGCCAGTTACACCATCGCAGACCTGGCTGGAGAGCTCGAGCAGAAAAACACCAATCTGGAACACGCTGTCGAGCATCTTTCTTCGATCTACAAGATCGGATTGGCGATCAACTCCACCATGGACATCGATCGACTTTTTAATCTGGTTGTACGGACTACGATCAAAACCCTGAATGCCCATATCGGCTACATTATACTTTATGACAAGCACCAGCACCTCCTGAACGTCACAAATCTTATTGGTGGCGGCAAACTGATTGCGCCTTTAAAACCGATCAAGATGAAAGACACCAGCGTTTCGACCTGGGTAATCAAGAACCGCCAACCGTTGCTGATTTCTGACATAAATCAAACGCCGCAGTTTGATCGATTCAGTGACCTGGGTTACGAACGAAAATCGTTGATATGTGTCCCGTTAATAGTCAAGGACGAGATCATAGGAACCATCAGTGTCGTAAACAAGGTTGACAATTCCCAGTTTTACTCTGATGAAATGGAGATGCTGACCACCATTGCTGCTCAGGCAGCTATCGCCATAAAAAATGCGACTCTTTACGAAGAGCAGCAACAAACATACTTAAACACGATTCAGGCGCTGGTGTCCGCCATTGAAGCCAGTGACAGCTACACAAAGGGGCACTCGGAACGGGTTACACGTTACAGCGTGGAAATTGGCAAAAGATTGAATCTTCCAAGCGATCGTCTGCAGATACTGGAACGGGCCGCAATTCTGCACGATATCGGCAAAATCGGCATCGATCTCAGCCTTCTGCACAAGCAAGGCAAACTTTCCTTACAAGACATACATGAACTTCAGCAGCACCCGGTAATTGGTATGAAAATACTGGAACCAATTGAATTTCTTCTTGACGTCCGCACCTGTATAGGTCAGCATCACGAACGTTATGACGGCTTGGGTTATCCTCTTCGCATTAAAAACAATGAACAGCTGCTAGAATCGCGCATCCTTTCGGTTGCCGATGCCTTCGATGCCATGACTTCAGACCGCCCCTATCGAAAGGCACTGCCGCTGGATGTTGCAATTGCTGAATTGACCAATAATTCGGGAACTCAGTTTGATCCTGCCATTGTTGATGTGTTTACATCCGTGCTGGAAGAAGGAACCTTTTACAGTCCGCACTTTTCAGCCGAACCGCTGCGAATTAATTTCATGCCGACCGCATAACGCACTCCGAATTTCCCGACTGCGAGTCATTCGTGCCCAACCTGCTATCCATTAAAAATCTGCGCGTATCATTCCCCTCTCCAACAGGCTCAGTAGAAGCGGTCAGGGATGTCAGCCTGTCTTTGGACAAAGGGTCTGTCCTTGCTCTTGTGGGAGAGTCCGGTTCTGGCAAGTCCATGACAGCGTTCTCGATTATGCGCCTAGTGCCGACGCCGGGATTGGTAACTGCTGACGAAATCCTGTTTGAAGACCAGAACCTGATCGACTGTTCCGAAGACACCATGCGGTCAATCCGCGGGCGTCGTATTTCAATGATTTTTCAGGAACCGATGACATCGCTGAATCCGGTTTTGAAAATTGGCGACCAGATTTCAGAACCATTGCTTCTCCACAACAAACTTTCGCGTAAGGAAGCTGCCGGGCAGAGTGAGGAGCTACTGACAAAGGTCGGCATAACGTCTGCCGGTGATCGTATGCGGGACTATCCGCATCAGTTAAGTGGCGGGATGCGACAGAGGGTCATGATCGCAATGGCACTGGCATGCCACCCGGCACTACTGATTGCCGATGAACCCACCACAGCTCTGGATGTAACCATCCAGGCGCAGATTCTTGAACTTCTGGACGAACTTCGAACTACCACAGGGATGGGACTGTTATTAATCACCCACGACCTGGGAATTGTAGCTGACCGCTCCAACTTTACCGCAGTTATGTATGCCGGACAGATTGTCGAATCCGCACCGACCGGCATTCTCCTGTGCGGTCCAAAACATCCCTACACAAAAGCCCTGCTGGCCTCACTACCGCAGTACTCCGAACCTGGCAAGCCACTGGCAACCCTAACATCACAGATAACCGCAAATCCTTCAAACTACTCAGGCTGCTTGTTCGCTTTACGCTGTCCGATAGCCTCCACGGAATGCTTCTCTAATCCACAGGAGCTCCGCGAAATATCACCATCACACAAAGTCCGCTGTTGGAAGTCAATATGAATGAATCTGTGATACTGGCTGGAGACGGACTGGTTAAGAAGTTCAGAATATCGTCACGACGCGCTTCTTCAAACATGCTGACAGCGGTGGATGGAGTGGATCTGACCTTGAATCGGGGGGAATCCCTTGGAATAGCCGGTGAATCCGGCTGTGGCAAATCAACTTTGTCAAAGATTATGGCCGGCCTGCTAAAACCAGACCATGGAGCCGTAAGTTACAAGGGATCGTCACTTACAGGCCTCAGTGGAGATGGCTTTTCGCAATTTCGGCGTTCCACCCAGATGATTTTTCAGGATCCTTACTCTTCATTGAACCCCCGCATGAGAATCGGTGACAGCATTTCAGAACCGCTTGGAATAGTTGGAATGTCTGCAGAACGGCAACGTGCAGAGTTGACTCGCATTATGAACTCGGTCGGTCTGGATGAAAATGTTAGAAATCGTTTCCCGGACGAGTTTTCTGGCGGGCAGCGACAAAGAATCGGCATAGCCAGAGCATTGGCAGCAAATCCGGAAATATTAATCGCCGATGAGCCGGTTTCTTCACTGGATATATCCATACAAGCCCAGATCATCAATCTCCTGTTGCAGATGAAGTCTGATTTGAACCTTTCAATGATAATGGTTTCCCACAACCTGATGGTGCTAAGACATCTTTGTGATCGAATTATCATCATGTATCTGGGTGTAGTGGTTGAATCAGCTTCTGCTCCCGATCTGTTCAACCGTTGTCGGCACCCCTACACAGAGGCACTGCTGGCAGCCATTCCAGGCCTTGGTAACGGCCAGAATAGCCGTGAAAAGATTCTGAATGATGACCTGCCCTCGTCAATGTCGATTCCCGGTGGATGCAGATTCCATCCCCGCTGCCGTTACGCAGCCGATATTTGCCAAAAGGAAGTGCCCAAGTTGTTTGAATATGCAAGCAGGCACACTGCCGCCTGTCACTTCAGTAAACAGATATACGGCTGATCCACGCTGGCATTGACAACTTTATAACAGCGTTAGCCGCACAAATTTAATCATTGACTTAAGATATTTCCATATATATGATATTCGAAAATACGAGATGGAGTCCGCAGAATGGAATTCGACAAGAACAAGCAATTTAAAGCAGAATCAGAAGTACTCAAAGTACTGGGTCACCCGGTTCGACTCAAAATAGTTGCCGGCCTTTGCACCCATGAATGCAACGTTAAACATATCTGGGAGTGTTTGGGTCTTCCTCAGGCGACTGTTTCTCAGCACCTCGCACTTTTGAAGCACAAAGGCATTATTGAAGGAAAACGTGAGGGGGTCGAAGTTCACTACAGCGTTATCAATCCACTTGCAAAAAAAATTATTAATTCACTATAGGTGAGCACTGCTTGCATGCAGATAAAGAACCTTGTAGGTCACTGGAATTTTGTTGTTTTCGCCATAATATTCCCGATATAGCCGGGCTGTTTCATTTATTACTCCTCGCCATCCAAGCCCCCCCCCCACTCCTCCTGAGACTGTTCCGGCGCCTATGTTTTTTATGGAGCGCAGCAGAAAGTACAGATCATCATACCAATCGATTTCGGTTTCACAATTTACTACAACTTGTTCAAATTCCATTTCTGCTAGAATCGCTTTAACATCATCAATGCTCCAAAACTTATGCAGACGGCCAGCATGCTGAATACCGCAGTTTCTATTAGCAGCCGCCTCAAGCAGGCAACGCTGCAGTTCACAAAGTGTCCCCTCACAAAAAAAAGCAACACAGAGTGACGCTCCCGGTTTCATAACCCTCTGCAGTTCAGACAGGACACTTGACAGATTCCCGGCCCACTGCAAAGCCGAGGTGGAAACGACAAGATCGTATGATTTGTCTGAAAACGGTAAAGATTCAGCATCGCCATTCACTACCAGACAGCTCTCTCCCAGCTTATCCGCCGATCGCAGACACATGTTGTAGGCAAGGTCAAGGCCGCTAAGGGAAGCGTCCGGCCAGAGTGAATGTAATCTGCGCAGCAAAGAACCTGTGCCTGAGCCTACGTCAAGAATACTATTCGGCAACAATCCAGGGTACGACCTAACATGTTCAACAAGATTATCAACAACCCTTTTCTGTACAGCAATGTGTTGGTCGTAATCAGCCGCTCTCTGGTGAAAAGCAGCTGCAATTTTTTTGGTTTCAGGCATTACAATCACGGACTCTCCCTGCAAACTTGGTTATTTCTGCATTGAACTGTTCTGACCGGGTAAGAAAGATTGCATGTCCGCATCCGTTAAAAATCCTCTGAGTTGCGTTTTTGATACGGGTTGTCAGGTAATCGGACGCCTGTGGCAGACAGATAAGATCCCGGTCCCCATTCAGAACCAGGACCGGAGTTGAAATATCATCCAGAAGCGTCCTCATATCAGCATCAACAAGCGCATCCAGAGAACCAACAGCATCAAGTTCATCCGGCTGAACAATATTATCGAGTAGAGTCATAATTCGTCTTTCAGCACCAACTGTTTCAATCTCGCCTTCGATAAACATTCGGTTGTGAAAACCTGCCAATGCACGTTGTAAATTGCGTTTGACTTTCAGCCGCATACCCTGCGATTCATTTTGAGACAGACCAAATGGAAAATCATCTCGGTTCGTGAAACATGGCGTGGCGGAAATTAGTACCACTCCGGCCAGTTTATCGGACATCATACTGAGAACCTGCAGCGCAACCTGTGCGCCCATAGACCAACCGATAAGAATCGCCGCATCCAGGTTCAGGAGTTTCACGAGATCTGACAAGTCAGAGGCGTATCTGCCAAAATCGTGTTGCCCATGAACTCCGCCTGATTTTCCATGTCCTCGCAAATCCGGAGCTATGATTCTATAATTTTCGGCGAGTTGCAGGAATTGATTCTGCCAGACCGCAGAGGACATGCACCAGCCATGGACAAAGACTAACGGAATACCGCTTCCGGCTTCTTCATACCACAGTTTTTCACCAAAACGGTTCTCAAACCACGGCATCAAATAACTCCCAGGTTGGAGCCGATGTTTTTGATGCGCTCGACAGCCCACGACAACTCCTCAGGTGTGTGGGTAGCCATAACCGTGAACCGAACCCTGCCGGACCCTGCGGGAACTGTTGGAGGGCGGATTCCCTGGGCAAAAATGCCATCATTGAGAAGGGCTTCCGAGAAGCGCATGGTTGTTTCAGGAGAACCGGTTATAATCGGTATGATCTGGGTTGTTCCGGGCGGAATAATAAATCCTGCATCATTCAAGCTGCGGCGGAAAAATTCGGTATTGGCACGAATGCGATCACGGAGCAGATCTCCTTCAGAAGATTGAACAATTCTGACAGCAGCGAGTGATGCGCCCAATACTGCCGGTGGAAGTGACGTGGAAAATATAAAACTGCGGCAACGATTCACAAGCAAGGTTCTCATCTCGGATGTGACAGCCGCATAAGCACCAAAGCTACCGAGTGCCTTGCCAAAAGTACCCATTTTTATGTCTACAAAATCCGCAACACCCAACTGATCGGCGCTCCCCCTGCCACACTCTCCCAAGACGCCACTGCCATGGGCGTCATCAACCATCAGTAAGGCGTTGTATGCCTGCTTGAGAGCCACCAGTTCAACCAATGGCGCCACGTCACCATCCATGCTGAAAACTCCGTCTGTGACAATCAAAGTGCGGTTTTTTCCACGATACTTTTCCAGCAATTGTTCAAGCATCACATGATCATTATGTGGATATCTTATCATTTTAGCACCGGAAAGCAGAATTCCATCCACAATACTGGCGTGATTGAGACGATCCGAAAAGACAATATCGCCCCGCTTGACAATTGCCGGAATAATGCCGGTATTTGCTGCATGACCACTGTTAAAAACCAATGCGTCTTCGCTTTGCTTAAAGCTTGCCACTGCATTTTCCAGCTGTTCATGAAGTTCCATGGTACCGGAAACAAGACGGGAAGCACCGCTGGATGTGCCATACGATTCGGCAGCCTGCACCGCTGCATTGATAAGTTCCGGACGATCGGCCAACCCCAGGTAGTTATTCGAACAAAGCAGCAGCATATCCCTTCCGGAGTGGGTTACTCTGGCCGACTGGCGTCCTGAGATCAATCTGGTAGTTCTCAGCAAACCGTTGCCACTGATCTCTTGCAGTTCTTCTTCTATTGATCTACTCACAAGCCCCTCGTCTTAGTCAACCTGATACCGCCAACAGGGTTGACAAGTTCTGCAAAAAATCAGGAATTACAAGAAAGCGCTGTTGATTAGACGTCGCAATTTATCCGGTAATTCCTGTTATCAATTAACTGTTATGGTGAAATATCTACGCACTTTTTACAGACAGGATATCTGCCCTTTGGCGCCTAACAGTTCAACCACCTTTTTGACATCCTGACAACGCTCTCGATCACAAACCAGAAGAGCATCGGGAGTAGAAACGATAACTAAGTTGTGCACTCCAACCGTTGCAACAGTTCTGCCGTCCGCATAGATCAAACAGCCTGAAGAATCAATCGCAATATGTTCTGCGGCATTTATGCAGACAGTCCCGGCACCATCCGGCTCGACCACTTCCGGTAATGCACTCCAGCTGCCAACATCGCTCCAACCCATCTCAACCGGTATCACCTGAACATTTGAAGATTTTTCCATGACCCCATAATCAATCGAAACACTTTCCACATCCTGATAAACGGCCTTAATCTGTTCCTCAAGATCAGAAAGAGCCCAAACATCGTCATTGAACGATATCCGCATCAGAGAGCTGTGCAGAGATGGCATATGGGTATTAATTTCCCGAAGGATAACATCGGCACGCCAGATAAACATGCCGCTGTTCCAGAAGTAGTTACCCTCGTCCAGATAACGAAGTGCTTCAGCCAACGGAGGCTTTTCCACAAAACGTTTAACCGGAAACGGCCCTTCACCACGCAACTCCATATCAGCTTCGATATAGCCATAGCCGGTCTCGGGACGTGAAGGCATAATACCGAGCGTCACAAGATAACCATTCTGAGCAGCATGCCTACTATCCAACAGTGTATCGCGCAGTGCAACTTCATCCCTGATATAGTGATCCGCAGGCAAGACCACCATAACTCCTGACGGGTCGTGCGCGGCGATGATCGCAGCAGCCAGGCCAATGGCAGGTGCAGTGTTACGAGCAGCGGACTCGGCAATAACATCAATCGGGACCGACCGGTAATGCAATAGTTGATGTTCTGTTTCCTCGGCCTGAAGGTGATTAGTGATGACCAGGATACGCTTTGGCTTGAGAGGCAGAACACGTTCGACGGTTCGTTGCAGCATGCTCCTGTCACCGGTTAATGAAATCAGTTGTTTAGGCCTGGCAATTCTGGAAAGCGGCCAGAAGCGTGTGCCGGAACCGCCGGCAAGAATGACAATATACACAGAGACCCCTCCGTTATTTATACTGAATTCGATCTATAAAATCAGCCACTTCCCGGCCAAGGTTATTGATTGTAGCGGTTGTATCTATCACATCCCACAAAGTCTGACGGAAATACGCCACTTCCTGATCGGTAGCCCCGTCGTGCAAACTGACTGATACCGATATTCTGAAGCGGCCCAGACGCGTAAACCGCCCCTTCACAACCAGGGTTGTTGCATCCACATGACCGTTGCGTGACACATCCTGATATGTCCTTCGTGCCTTGACATACCGCTCGATATGTTGTGACAATTCACGAGGCACTTGCGAGTAAAGGTGTTCGCGGCGGCTCATTTCAGAATCGGAAGATTCAGTGAACAGATCACGTTTTAGATCAAAATCCCTGATTACCAGAGTTTTGTACGTGTACATCGGCTTCGGGTTTGTAACCACTTCTTCATCGATGATTGTGGTGGATGTGGCAGCGCAGGCTGTTAATATGAACACCATGATGATACTGCAAAAAGCTTTGATACTTCGGCGGAGCAGACTGTATTTACTCGGCATCATGCTGACCACAGCGTTGGTAGTCGTCATCGAAACGAACTATGTCATCTTCTCCAAGATATTCGCCACTTTGAACTTCAATAATTACGAGTGGAATTTTTCCGGGGTTTTCAAGTCGATGATTCTGACCAATCGGAATAAAAGTCGATTCATTGACGTTTATTACCTGCTGTTCAACACCGCATGTCACCAAAGCAGTGCCGGATACGACAATCCAGTGTTCGCTGCGATGATGATGTTTCTGAAGCGATAAGCGCTGGCCAGGCAGTACCTCTATCCGCTTTATTTTGTAACTGGTGTTCTCATCGAGAACAGTATATGTGCCCCAGGGACGCTCGCCTCTCTCCATTATTACTTCCCTTCCGATATTTTTTTATCCGCACGCAACCGAATATACTCACGAAGGGCATTACGCCACGGTTGTGGTTCAAAACCGCTGTCCGCAGTCAGATTGCTACAGTCCAAAGTTGAGTACAAAGGACGCCGCGCCGGGCGATTCAGCTCTTCGGTTGTCATCGGAACCACTGAAACGGCTAAGGAGGTCTCCTCGAATATTGCCTTTGCAAATTCATTCCAGGAGCAGAAACCACTGTTGGCCGCGTGATAGATACCGCGACATCCTTTATCCACCAAAGCAATTATAGCCTTGGACAAATCCACCGTCCAGGTTGGCGAACCGATCTGATCATCCACCACGGACAGCTGTTTTTTTTCTGTCCCCAATCGCAGCATGGTTTCAACAAAATTATTACCATTGAGACCGTACAACCACTGTGTTCGTACAATCAAATGCTCGGGAGCAAAGGCGGCGTTCATCTCACCGGCCAGTTTGGATTCGCCATAAACACTGATCGGATGAGGAGCATCATACTCCTGATAAGGAGTTCCCTTGGTGCCATCGAAAACATAATCCGTGCTGACCTGAACCAATAGTGCTCCGACTTCACGGCACGCCATGGCAAGGTACCCTACCCCTTCACCGTTGACCTCCATTGCTTTGTCAACATTTTCTTCACAGCCGTCAACATCCGTAAAGGCGGCACAATTAATCACCACAGTGGGTTTAAACTCTGAAACGACCTTAAATACTGACTCCATCGAAGTAATATCGATTTCATCAATATCAACGCCATGGGCACGCTCTCCCAACAACCCAAGCAGATCGCGACCCAGCATCCCATTTGCACCAATAACCAGGATCACGCGGCACCCCCGCCATACTGCGTTTGGTAATATTCGCGATAAGATCCCGAAGTCACTTCAGCAACCCACTCCTGATTTGCCAGATACCAGTCAATTGTCTCGGAAATGCCCTGTTCAAAGGTATAAGCCGGTTCCCAACCCAGGTCGTTTTTGAGTCGGGTTGCATCAATCGCATAACGGCGATCATGGCCGGGACGATCCTTGACAAAACTGATCAAACGACGGTTTTCTCCTGCTTCGCGCCCCAGTCGGCCATCCAGCAGATCGCAAACCAGATTAACAATATCAATGTTTTTCCACTCGTTATTTCCACCAATATTATAGACAGAGCCTGGTGCTGCAGTTTTGAGTACAACTTCAATTGCAGCAGCGTGATCATTCACATGCAACCAATCACGGATATTCAGACCATCGCCGTATACCGGCAATGTTTTTTTATTAATAATGTTGTGGATCAACAGCGGAATCAGTTTTTCCGGGAAATGGTAGGGTCCGTAGTTATTGGAACAGCGAGTATTAAGTGTAGGCATCCCAAAAGTTTCGTGATAAGCACGAACCAGCAAATCAGCGCCGGCCTTGCTGGCCGAATAGGGAGAATTGGCGGCCAGAGGGGTTTCCTCTGTGAAAAAGCCGGTGTCACCAAGGGAACCATAAACTTCATCGGTTGATATCTGCAAAAAACGGAAATCCGCCACAACACCGGACTGCCAATGTTTGCGGCTCTCTTCCAGCAGAATCTGAGTTCCAAGCACGTTGGTGCGAACAAAAATCTCCGGACCGGTAATGGAGCGGTCTACATGAGATTCGGCGGCAAAGTGCACAACCGCGTCCACTTGCTGCTCAGCAAGGATCTTTGCAACCAATTGGGCATCGGCTATATCGCCCTTTAAAAAGCTGTAATTCGGCCTGTTCTCGATAGAGGTCAGATTTTTCAGATTACCGGCATATGTCAGGCAGTCAAGATTGGTTATGCGGCATGCAGGATTTGCAGCCACAAAAGAGTGGATAAAGTTTGAACCTATAAAACCGGCCCCACCGGTAACAAGAATTGAGGATGGAACAAATGACACGACGGGCCTTCCTTTCCACGTTAATTTAGAGGATACAAGCGTTCCTTTTTAGCATAAATTCTGCTAGGATTGGAACACTTTACTGCATCCGATTATGATTCAAAGGGAGAAATGACAATGGATAACAGTGCAAAATGCCGATGTGGCGCAGATCATCACGGACACCTCTGCATGCTGAGAAGTAAAGGACTGAATGAGGAAATTGAGAAGATTACAAAAGATCCCAAGTTTTACTGCTTTACCTGCGGTGGCGAGGCTAATTGTGCCGAGAATCTCTGTGAACCTGCCAGTATAAAGTAAAAATATGTCTTTGCGGCTGACTCCTCATTTAACGAATGACGTGGTCACCCTTCCAGCACCGCTTCCCGAGACTCTTCAAGCATTGACTCAAGTTCAATTATTTGAGTATCTGTAATATCTAGTGTTTCTGCTTCTTTTGTTGCGATCAGAACCAAATCGGGTTTGTGTTTCAGTCCCAGTCCGATCCGGCTGCATGCAATATTTACAAGCCTGACTATTGCCAGCATTTTGTTGGCGGTGTCCCATTCTTCAGCATGATGATCATGAATTATGTCACAGTACATGGTCGGAAAATTCCAGTGTTGCATCAACCGAAAACCCTGTTCAACATGCATAACCTCAAATATTTCCGTTATCAACTCATCATCGAACATGGAGTTAATGACTCCCGCAGTAACCAATCTCTCGATAGACTTGAGTAGATACAGCTTCCCCACATCGTGCAGCAGAGCAGCCAGATATGTTTCTTCAGCAACGCCTCTCATTCCGCAAGAATTTGCGAGCCATTTTGCGCCGAGAGCGCAGCCATGGCTGTGAAGCCAAAGTTCTTTCATATAATGGTTAAGAGCAGGATTGGTTGATGAGTGCGCCGAAGCTTGGGATGCTGCAATTACCAAATTGATGACTTGCTGGGCTCCGAGCCTGATGACCGCCTCTTTAATAGTGGCAACCTTGGAACGTCCCATATACATCGGAGAGTTTGCAATTTTAAGCATCTGGCTGGCCAGCGACATATCCTCGTTGGCAACTTGGGCGACTTCGTCAACCGTGAAATCGTAGTCGGACAGCATTTTTTGGAGTTTGAGCGCGACAGGATGGAAAATTGGAAGTTCAATCGGCTGTGATGCCAACAACCTTCTGACCGTTTCTGGAATTGTAGCTGCTGACATGTGTTAACTCCTTCAAGTGGAAAAGTTATAAATACAGCAGTTAACAGCAACCGTAGTTTGTTAAAATTTGAGATTTCTTCAGCATTGAATTGGATTTCCATCCATTATCGCTGGAGACCATGTCAACAACCACAACCGCAGTTATGACAAACTTTGCGGAATTCACTGGATGGCGCTACCGTCTCCGGAGCAAAAGCAATTCGACGCACCGCTATCCTGATATCCTCCTGGAGATCAAGATTAGGACTTTTGCCGATTATGTGCCCAATACATTGGTTGGTATGACCATCGTCCGGAGAAGACAGCTTTACAACATTTAAAAGGTCTGCATAGCTGTTGATTGAGATGGTTGCTTCACGGTTTCTTACAAGCTCAAGACCGATGCCCATTTTAAGCATATCACCCGAAATGGTTTCAAAAAATTCATAAAATCTGGGGCCTTCGAAATCATAGAACCAGTCTCGCCGGACATAATTCTGTTCGAGAATGGTCAACCTGATCTGCTTTATTTTTTTGCATTCCATGTCTGAATTCTCCCTAAGAATCAGAATTTAACAGGACATTTCTGATCCCAAGCAACAAATCCATCGCCGGTAATGCCCATAAAACCATCAATCCGCGACTTGTAAAAATCTGTTTCCGCAGCTTCCTTTTCGATAAAAGCAAGTTCGTCGCCAGAGATCACATGCTGATGCCGTAAGTAACGATAAAACTCCAAAATTCCAAGCAGATGCTGTTTCAGCATGGTCAATTCCGGGTCAAGTGTGTGCGTAATAAACCATGATGCGGCAAATTTTCTGACTATGCCGGGTTGCGGTCGCACGACATTCTGCCGCCCAAAATCAATCAAATAATCTCGCAAATACAGGTCGGCGCTGAATGCCATTTCAGAAGCAAGTTCAGCAGCCATCCCCTTCTGTTGAAGAAACAGGTAAAATCGATTGAGAAGTTGCTGGCAGCGCTGATCGACAAGCAACTCTTCGTCGATAGTATCAAATTCAAAATCATCGTGTTCAATTTCAGAATTTATTGATTCTGGCATGGATGCCTCTTTCAGGTTGGATTCAAATCGAGAAGATCTTTGTGAGTAAATTTACCGTTTTTCTGAATCAATGCATCATCAAACCAGATTTCACCGTCAGAAAGAATTTTTACCAAATCCCAATGTACTGCCGAACGATTACCGTTGTCACACTCATCATAAGCCTGACCGGGCGTAAAATGGATCGATCCGAATATTTTCTCATCAAACAGAATATTCCTCATCGGCTGGCGTATGCCGGGATTAACGCCAATGGCAAATTCTCCGATATATCGTGCACCTTCGTCTGTATCCAAGATTTTATTCAGCGATCGGCTCATATCGGCGTCGGCGCTTGCCTCCACAATCCTGCCGTCCTTGAATTCAAAATGGACGCCATTGTATTCCTTGCCTTGATAGATACTTGGACAGTTGTATGTAATATGTCCCTGTACCGAGTTTCTAACCGGCGCGCTAAAGACTTCACCATCAGGCATATTCAGGCGACCATCACACTTGATCCCCGGAAGTCCATCTATGCTGAAACGAAGGTCGGTGTCTGGTGCAGCAATCCGAACAGTTTTGGTTCTGTCCATCAGTTTTTTTAATTTGTCCTGCTTCTTTGATTCCGCTTTCCAGTCGATACAACAGGCCGAGAACAGGTAATCCTCGTACTCGTCAAGACTCATGCGCGCTTCTTGTGCGGCGGAATGGGTCGGATAACGTGTTACGACCCAACGAGTATGTTTTACGCGCTGGTCTATCAGGGGTCTGGTAAGTTTTTGATAGGTAACCATCGCATCCTGACGGGCATTGGCCATAACCATCGAGTTATTGCCGGCCGAGATACCAATATAGACTGTCAGCGTCTTGTAAAAATCCAGTTTGTGTTGTGGGAAGTGGTCAAGTTGCTGTTTATTGGCACTATTGTAGAAGCTGCGGTCGATTTCAGGTACAGAGAATGAGTATTCGACATACTTGGCGCCTCTTGCAAGACAAAGTGAATATAACTCTTTGACAAGCGGCAGAGCCTCAAGCCCGGCTGCATTGATCAGTACCACATCACCCTTTTTCACTCTTGTAGAATAATCAACCAGTATCTCTGCAAACTGCCGTATTCTTGGATCGTTCATAGTTTGTCCCGTAAATAGTCTCTCAATATTTAACGCATCATCAGACGCGTAACGCCCATGACCAGGCCACTTTGGGGACCGGCCAGCAGTTGTACTCCCAGATGAAGGAACGGCGATATTACATACGAAAATATATTCGTGAAAAACACAAGCATGATGATGACGATCATCCCATATGGCTCCAAGCGACTTAGAGAAGCGGCCTGACGATTAGGCAATAGTCCCATCAAGACACGCCCGCCGTCAAGCGGCGGAACAGGAATCATGTTAAATATTGCCAACAGCAGGTTAATGTAGACGGAAAAGGAGAGCATCATAACAAGTGGCTCTATCAACATCGATAGTGGCGAAGCAGAAGCGGCAGGATTGGCAATGGCAACAAGACTCCTGAGAAGGAACGCAGAAAATGTAGCCAGCAGAAGATTAGTGACCGGACCGGCGGCGGCGACCCAGATCATATCACGTTTTGGATTTCTAAGATTTTCGAAAGTAACAGGTACTGGTTTGGCCCACCCAATACCGATAAAGAAAATCATCAGAGTTCCTACAATATCAATATGTTTAAGAGGATTGAGCGTCAGACGACCAAGCATTCGCGCAGTCGGATCGCCAAAACGCCAAGCTATGTAACCATGAGAAACTTCGTGACAGACAATCGCTAGCAAACCGGGAACAAGCATTACAGAGAGTTTAAGGAAGAAATCTTCCATGAAATGTCCTTTTATTCAAAAAATACTATAGTTACCTCTATCATGAGTAAAGCGACAAAGTCAATTGCAGGTGGGAGACCTGATATGCAAAAAGACGGTAGAAACACCGCCTTTTACACACGCCACCACCATCAACTTAAATACACATGATCTACCACAGTGATCGCAGCTGTTCTTTAATCTCGCTGGGAAGATTGATCTGCCCCACCAGTCGCGAGAGGAGGTCATGATCATCCACCGAAGTCAAAGGGTCAAGTGTAAGTGGCGAAAGGAACGTTGAGAGCGGTTGTGATGCTCTTGCCAAAGCTCTTGTTGGACCGGTAATGGTGATTCCACCCCGAAGCGGCAATCGCGGACGGAGATCAAGACCAGTATCGTAAATTTCATCGAGGGCAAGCTCCCAGGACACAGGAACCGGCTCCCCGAGCATTGACCGTGGTGTTAATCTGGGCTTTTCAAGTTCTTTCGCAAGTTCCGGCAGACGGGCAAGGGCATCAGACAATATTTCCTTGGCGTACGTCAGAGAAACCAGACTCACTGCAGGGTCTTGAGTGTTTTGGGATAAAAAAACTGCCCGGGTGGTTCCTCCAACTCGGATATTCTCACCGGTTACTCCCAGTCGAGACATCAACGTAGTGGATCCGTATCTGGCAACTCCGTTGATCATTACCAGGCGAATGTCTTTCTCCTTCGCCCCGATCAGTTTAGAATAGGGATCTCCAACAGTTCCTGAGATAATCACAAAATCAGCACGCTTGCCCGGCTCAATAGAACCGAGCACCTTGTCCCACTTGAGGATCGAGGCTGCGGAAGACGTTGCCATGGCAACAAGATCACGATCCGGGAATGCAGCACCCTGACCCGCGCAAATTTTCGCAACCTTCAACTCACCCAACAGATTCTTACTGCCCGAAGGAGACCAGTCTGAGCCGATTCCGATCCGTACACCGGCGGACCTGGCAGCCGCCACATCGGCAGTACCTCCGTAAAGGAGCAAATTGCTGAGGGGCGACCAGACCATTGAGCCGCCATGGGATCCCAATACAGCAAAGTCGGCAGGCTTCAGACCGGTGCAGTGAATACCGGTCAGAGCATCCGTAACAGCCCAACCGCCAGAAGCAAGCTGCAGCGCCAGGAAATGCTCCCGCGCCTTGATGTCCACACCTTCACTGAGATGGAGCAGGAAACAACTCTGTTTTTTCAGACGTTCCAGAAAGAGCCCGGCATAACTGGCCTCAATATCATCCACTCTTGTTACAGCCTCGGGCAGGTCAGCTTCATCAGTCTGCTCAACGTTACGCACGATGCCGCGGTAGAAGCGCCGTACGCCGGCATTACTGAAAAGCTGGATACCCTGACTCGTCGTCACCCCGCCCAATAAGCACTTGCACTCGACATACCTGACAAGTGCCGGAAGAAGACCAGGTGTTTTGCCCATAACAGTCATCGGTCCGCTAACAAGCCTGCGATATTCAGGTGTTCCAGACCATTGATCGCGGTTGCCATATTTTTTTGGCACGTTCCATAAGCGTAGAATGTTGTACGCCAGGTGGTTATGGAGTTCGATCAATCCGGGATAAATTGTCCCGAGCGTGTTAACCGGTTTAATATTCTCGAAACCGGTTGGGAGCGGTGCCTTGGCATCCTGGACAGCAACTATGTTACCGTTTTCTACATAGATGACGCCACGCTTGATAACTGTAAAGCCTTTATCCATGCAGACGATACGGCCGACAAGCACGATTTTGGGACCGTCTAACGGATCAATTGGTAGAGTAGGCATGGCTGACCTCCATGGTAACAGACAGGCAGGTAAGTATTACCCGGACAACATCAGATTTTCACGAGATGACATTTACTGTACTCATTATACATCGGCAACAAGTCCGCGCAACAAGGCCTTCAATATTCTTTGTTGAGCAATGAAACCATTTAGTGTGTAAACTCAATCGGATATAGATTAAGTAGAAGAGATTTGATTGAGGGGAAAAGCGGAGCGTTGACATCCCAAAGAGAAATTCATCTATAGAATGCGGCAGACTGGCGACGATACACGTTCGTGAACAGCAACAGTACAACCACCCCTATCTGTAGTGGGCTGCTGCTCCAGTACAGCAGAAACGATGATCCGGCTAGCAGGATCATACCCCCCAGCAGTGCCAACCTCCGCCCAAGGCGGTCCGAGGCCAGGCCGGACGGAATCGAGAGCGCCCAAGCAATCAGCATGAAGGCACCGTTGATCAACCCCACCTGCACCGTATCTGCACCGAGTGACAAGACAAACAGAGGGACGATCGGAACACGCATGTAGGATCCGAAGAAGCAAACGAAGCTGATGGCGCAGGCGGTGAGGAGCAGGCGTCCGGCAGAGTTATTATGCGATTTCATGGGGCAAGTAGTCCGGTAACCAGCTGATATCCTGTAACGGCCGCCCTTCCTTGTAGTACAGGGAGGGGGCAAACAGTACGAAGAAGATGTGGACACCGCAACAACCAAATTGGCTGAGCAGGTCATTTCACCGTAAATAATTAAACATATTCCTGAACATCTTCTGCACCTTCCCGGCAAAACTCTGATCGACTTTTTTCTGCATGCCGCTGATATTGGGCGTCTCCGCAAGAGCCTGACGGTACTCGCCCTCGGTTAGCACACCCTTCTGCCGCAAGAGTCGCAGCACCATGTCGGAGCGTTTCAGCACGTGATCCAGATGCCGGTACGGGTTGTAGACCTTTTGTGGCCCCGGCAGCATGGCGGCGAGAAAAGCAGATTCCCGTGGGGTGAGGGAACTGGCCGGTTTATCGAAATAGTAGTGGGCGCCATGGCCGATTCCATAAACCATTGGACCAAGTTCAATGATGTTGAGGTAGAGTTCAAGAATTCGCCCCTTGCTCAGGAGTTGCTCCATGCGCTTGGCGAGATATATCTCCTGGAATTTGCGGTTAAGCGTCTTTTCTCTGGAAAGAAAAATGTTCTTGGCTGTTTGCTGGGTTATCGTAGAAGCTCCGCGAGCCAGGCTCTTCTTCTCAAGGTCATATTTGATTGCATCCTTGATCGCCCGCACGTCGACACCCTCATGCCTGTAGAAATTGGCATCTTCCGCCACGATGACAGCCCACTCCATCTCGGACGGAATGCTGTTCGAAGGAGTCCACCAACGGTTCTGCGGCCCTACGACAAATGGGTGTAATTTCCCCTGCCAATCCTTGACCTGGATAGTCATGTTCATTCTGCGATCAGCCAGCGTTGTCACCGCCGGGAGGCGATAGAGCGCTATGCCGATGTAGATGATGTAGAGGGCGATACTGCCAAGGACAATGACAACCAGCCATTTTATTAACTTCAATTGCACCTCACATGGACCGGCTTACATTAGGTGAAGATTACCTTGTTGTACCATATCATTTCCTCAGCCAGATGAAGAGCTGTTTAAAAAACAAGGGGTGTGCCGGTTATTCCCGACACACCCCGCTACAGTTGGTAAAACTACTTCTATTTCAGCACTCTTCGCTCACAGACTGAACTCATGGCAAAACGTTGAATAAGCTGCTCGAGTTGGCAGTTCCACCATCGGTAGTTACGGAGATACGACCCGTTTTAGCCCCGGCCGGCACAGTTATAACGAGACTGCCGATTGATGTAACCGCAAAGGGAGCATTTACACCGCCAACTCTGGCCGAGGACACCCCAGCCAGGTTCGTCCCGGTGACGGCCACTATTGTCCCGACGGTACCGGAAACTGGAGAAAAGCTTTGAATTCGCGGCGCAACCGACCTGCTTCCTACAGAGAAGTTCGAGCTGCTCACGGCTGTTCCAGCTATGCTGCTAACGCTGATTTTTCCAGTGACTGCTCCTCTCGGAACGCCGGTTACGATGGTCGTGTTAGAGAGCAGTGTGAAGGGAGCGCTAACGCCGTTAAAATTGACCTGAGTTGCACCGGTAAAGTTTGTGCCGGTGATGGTTACCGCAGTGCCAACTCCACCAGAGGATGGGGTGAAGCTGGAGATAGTGGAAGGCGTCACCACCGACACGGTAAAGTTGCCGCTGCTTGTTGCTGTTCCACCGGGAGTCGTGACGGAAATTTTGCCGGTCGTGGCGCCGGTTGGGACGGTAACGGTAATTTGGCTGTCGGAAACGACCGTGAAGGACGGCGCATTGATGCCGTTGAAACTAACAGCTGTTGCACCGGAAAAATTATTTCCGGAAATTGTAACCGCCGTTCCCACATTCCCGGAAGCGGAGCTTAGACTTGAAACAACCGGTGCGGGATAGGTAACGGTAAGATTTGCAGTGGTACTGGTAACCATTCCGGCCGAGTTTTTCACAACCGCATAGAAAGAGCCGCTATCGGTGACAGTGGCAGCGGATAGTGAAAATGTTGTTGTTGTAGCACCAGAAATTATCGTTCCGTTTTTGTACCACTGGTAGCTCAGCGGCACGGCACTGGTGGCTGAAACCACAAAATTAACGGCAGTACCTGTGACAACCTGTTGACTGACAGGATTGAGCGTGATGACGGGTGGGGCTATTGGTATGACAGTTATCGAGCCGGTGGCCAGTCTGGAGTTTTTGGCTCCATCATAAGCAGCGTACGTAAAAGAATCCTTGCCGCTGAATCCATCAAAAGGGAAATAGGTGGCTGTGTTGTTATTCAGTCCGACTGTGCCGTTAGCCGGTTGGCTGATGATGCGCACCGTGGCGTTTGTGCCGGTCAGGGGCAGTACGATAGTTACAGGGGTTCCGGCGTTGGTTTGTGCAGAAACATCACCCATTCCGGGAGCGGCACTGTTATTCATACTGCTGCTGGATGGCCCCTGATGACAGCTGTAGCATCCAATTGAAGCACCGCGGTAAAAAGTTTGGGTGCCCAGGTTTCCAACCGAAAAGGAACGATCGCCTTGAACTCTGGATAATTCTGTACCTCTGGAATCTTTACCGTGGCAGGCCTGGCACGAGGCGAGCCCCACTGAGCTAATCGCATCATGGTGACCGGTCACCCAGGCCTGACCGATGGGGTGCATGCCGTGCGGGCCGCCGTTGGGGCTGGTGGGCATGGAGGTGTGGCAGGCTGTGCATTCCACTGTTACGCCGGCATGACCCTGAAGCTGAACGTTGCGGATATTGTCGTTGCGCTGGGAAGAAGGGAATTCGGCATGGGTCGATCCGTGGCAGGCAGAGCACTGTAGTCCGCCGTGACCTGTGGAGAAGCGATAAAGTGAAAGACCGGATGCCGGTGTGTTTGGTGTTGTCGCAAAAGTCTGGTCCACCGGCACGCGTTCCTGGCCATTTGCGTCAAACACGCTGGTATAGCGGATCTGGCCGTTGTTTTTAGTGGCTGTACCGGTGTGGCAGCTCTGGCAGTTCGGTTCCATAAACCAGCCGACACGAGAACTGGAGCCGACTTTGGTCATGTTGCCGTGACAGCTTTGGCACTGCATCGCCATCGATCCGTCGGCGGCAATAGCACTCCCCATGGCGCCGCGCAGGCAGCGGGTTGTGGAACCGGGGTGACAGCGGTAGCAGGCGTTCCGGTTTCCGGAGTCGTTCAAGGTCAGGTTAAGCTGGGGATCCTGCACACCGGCATGTTTGGTGTGTACCGAAGAGGTTAGCGGAGGGACAGTGCCGTTGCTGCTGGAAAAACTGGGGGCGCCCAGGGCTTCCGAGGCGTGACACGTTGCACATAGCACCGGCTTGCCGTACAGTACGGCAGTGTAAAGACCGCTGGCGCCGAAGCCTTTGGCGGCCAGAGCATCTTTGTAAAGGGGAGCATTCTGGCTGAATTGATGTTCATCGTGCAGACGGAGAATATTGAGGCGGTAATCGCGCTCCTTGGAGGTTGCAAACACCCAACCGGCGGACGGCTTGGCGCTGGTTTGTGTTCCTGAAGCATGACAGGCGCTGCAATCCATTTCATCGGACACTGGCAGGACTATGTCGCTTGTGGCAATTACATTACTGGAAGAATCACGGGCCACAATGCGCATCATTGGATAGGAGTTTTTGATTCCTTTGTCATCGTACTGCGTTACAGGTATCCCTTCAGCCCTAAACCAGTTTGTCTCACTTGAAACGCCCGGCGCCGGCGCATTGAAATTCTCGAACTTCATCTGCTGGGGGGTGTTGCTTGCCCCAGGCATATTCCAGCCAAGCAGGCCGGAATCGGCACTGTACGTACTTGGAAGTCCGTAAAGAGCTGCGGCAAACTGGATCCAGTTGCTTTTGCCTACAGAAGTTGAGTTGATGGAGCCGTCCGGATCGGCAATCGCCTCGTAGGACAGGGTGTAACCGGCGCCGCTCTTTACCAGTTTGCCACCCACGATCAATTGCGCTTCAATCGTGTTGTAGGGTGGCAAAATGGAGAACACCGAATAATCACTGTCCATACAGTGCATGCCAAGGTTGTTCCAACCCAAAATGGCGGAACTGGCGCCTTGGGCGAGACTTAAAAATCCGGTGCCCATCAAACAAAAACAGAGCGTGACTACAAGTAACATGTTTTTTCGATTCATAGATTCTCCTTTCTTAATACCTGCCGGTTGTCTAAGTTCCCCGTTGGCAGGATTCGGGGAACTTATCATCCACGATGAAGTTGAGTCCGGCACCGAAACCATACCAAGGGTGCAGGACATAAAAAAAGCCGGGTTGCCTGAATATCAATTTTGATATTTCGGCAACCCGGCTGTCTCTGTGAGACCCTATAGGCTTTCCGCCCCACCCTCGCGGATGGTTGAGTATTATCGTCTACCACATGTGCTTACTTGACTTTAAATCCAGCACAATAAAACATCATTTTTTTAAAACAATCAAGTGTTTTATTTATATAATGATATAGTTAAAATCTATGAATTAACTGGCTTTGGATCACAGCATAATTTTACTTCATTTGAAAATCTGCCCGCCAAATCAATCATGCACCCATACAAACTTAGCAGAAGAACACGCTAACACCACATGAATCAATCAGACACAAATTAACACATATTAGTGCATGGCGTACATTGCAAATATGTCGCATGAGAGAGCCTGTCAGGCTATAGGTCACAAGCCCACACGCCGATTGAATTGGGGAAACAGACAACTTGAGAACTCCTGAAACCGACTTATTTAAGATTTGGCTTTGAACACCTGATGTATTCTGCCTCAAATCGTACAAAAAGACACTGAAAGCAATCAATCAATACAACTTGACTCAATTTGATACATACGGTATCTCATAAGCACACCACAAATGGAGTTACCGTATGCCACCAAACAGCACCCCCGAAGGCGCAGTTAATTCAACCGCTAAGAAAACAGGCAAATCCGTTGCGAGCAACATTATGGAAGACACCCCGCTATTCGCCGGGCTTGATGATTACAACCTGAGCCAGGCTCTGAGAAAAAAAGCGGAGACACCAAGAGCTGATAAGGCAAAGGAAGTAAAAAAAACAGGGACAAATAAGGGAAAACCTAAAACAATCGTCAAAACTGCGTCTAACAGCGCTCCGAAGAAGCAAAAGTCGCAACCGCTGGACCCGAATGCGATACTGCTTTCGGTAAGTGAAATGTGTACACTGCTCAAAATTTCCAGGGCAACATTGGTCAGGATGGATAAGTCAGGAAAGCTTCCCGGAAGGATCAAAATGGGCGGTTCCGTACGCTTTCACCGCGAAACTGTCGAAACTTGGCTACAGAGCCTGATAGAAACTAATCATCCCTAAATCCCCTAGAGAGCCAACAAAAAGGCCGTCTGGCCAGCTTTATGCTGCCCGGACGGCCTTTTTCAATTTATATATTGCTCATCTAGGCGTTGATCTTCCGCGCCGCCTCAAACATTGCAATTCCGCCAGCCACCGAGGCATTCAGCGAGTTAACCCCACCGTACTGAGGTATCGACATCAGTACATCGCACTGCTTGCGCACAAGAGGGCGAATCCCCTCTCCTTCTCCGCCCACAACCAGAACAGTGTTGCCGGAAAATTTGATATCGTACAGAGAAGTGGAAGACTCACCTTCCAGACCGTAAACCCAATAGCCTGATTTTTTCATCATTTCCAGTGTCTGGGCGACGTTGGTAACCATAGCAACTGGAATGGTCTCAATCGCACCGGCGGAGGCCTTCTCAGCTCCGGCAGTCACGCCGCAGGCACGATCCTTGGGGATGATGACGCCATTGACACCGGCACAAGCCGCCGAGCGGATCAGAGCACCCAGGTTGTGAGGGTCCTGGATTCCATCCAGCACCAGTAAAAAACCGGCCGTACCGGATTGGCTGATGGTCGCCAGCAGATCGTCCAGATCGGCGTAGATGAACGGTTCGACTTCCAGGGCGATACCCTGATGATGCGAAGAGGCACACATTTTGGTCAGGTCGATTTTATCACGGCGATGAACCGCAACGCCCCGCTCCTCGGCCAGCTTGATGATGCTTTCCACACGATGATCGGTTGCATTGGTCTGAACATACAGGTTGAAGGCACCGCGCGTGCCGCGCAGTGCTTCCTTGACCGGGTTAACTCCGAATAACAGTTCACCTTTCATACTGCACCTGCGATGATCTCTTCTGCTATCAAACGGGCGGCATCGGCGGGGTCGCCGGCCTTGGCGATCGGCCTGCCGATTACCAGACAGTCGGCTCCGGCCTGGACTGCATCCGAGGGGGACATGATCCGCTTCTGGTCATCCACAGCCGCAAACGAGGGACGAACACCAGGTGTCACAATCAGAAAATCCGGGCCGCAGGCTTCGCGAATCAGCGAGATTTCAAGCGGAGATGCGACCACCCCGTCCATACCGGACTCTTTTGCAAGTTTTGCCAGACGCACAACCATATCCGGCACCGAGTGCTCAATCCCCACCTGCCGCAATGTTTCCACTGTAGATGAAGTCAGTATGGTAACAGCCAGTAGCTTGGGGCGCACAGCTTCGCTGAACTCCTTGCGCACTGCATTGGCGGCGGTTTCCATCATTTCTGCGCCACCAAGGGCATGCAGGTTGGTGAGTTGAACACCAAGTCCGGCCGCCGCGACCATCGCCTGTGCGACAGTATTGGGTATGTCGTGGTATTTCAGGTCGAGAAAAACCTGGCCGCCATGGCGCTGGACAGCTTTGACAGCTTCAGGGCCGCAGGAGGTG
This sequence comes from Geobacter sp., assembly GCA_009684515.1. GTDB lineage: Bacteria > Desulfobacterota > Desulfuromonadia > Geobacterales > Pseudopelobacteraceae > JACRCG01. Next base: position 78,593 of record WKKS01000003.1, on the reverse strand, counting down.
AACAGCTCTTTGCCAACTTTGAACATGCCGACTTTTCCGGACAGCAGCTCGGCCCAACGATCAATTTCGTTCACCCCCTTTACATCAAGGGCGAAAATTATTTTTTTGATTGCTTCTTCTGTTTTCATAGCGTTCTCATTTCATGAATTCTGCCGCAGCGGCAGCGATACCTTCGGAGTCAATACCAATGTCTTTACGTAACTGAGCCTGGCTGCCATGTTCGATATAGTGGTCCGGAATACCCAGACGTTTAACTTTCACATTCTGCATGTTGTTGTCATACAGAAGTTCCAGAATCGCGCTTCCGAAGCCACCCTGCAAGGCATTTTCCTCAACAGTTATGATACGGCCGGTTTTGCGGGCGACCGAAAGTATCAGGGCGCCATCCAACGGTTTGACAAAGCGGGCGTTGACAACGCCGGTGTCAATGCCGTTTTTCCTGAGAAACTCTGCGGCCTGCAAGGCCGGGAACACCGTAGAACCGATGGCAATAATGGTCAGGTCTTTGCCGTCAAGTAGCTCTTCGCCTTTGCCAATTTCCAGCGTTTTGATTTCGCTGTCCATCGGCACACCATATCCAGCGCCACGCGGATAACGCAGCGACATAGGAATATTTGAGTAAATGGCGGTTTTAAGCATCTGCCGCAGTTCATTTTCATCTTTGGGCGCCATCATGGTCAGTTGCGGCAAGTGCCGCAGATAAGAGATATCAAAAACGCCATGATGGGTCGGCCCGTCGTCGCCAACCACTCCGGCGCGGTCCATCGCAAGTGTAACCGGCAGTTTTTGCAGGCATATATCGTGAAAGACCTGATCATAGGCGCGCTGGAGGAAGGTCGAATAAATGGCCGCTACCGGCCTGAATCCGTCGGCTGCCATACCGGCAGCGAAGACCAGTGCGTGCTGCTCAGCAATTCCAACGTCAAAGAAACGCTCCGGAAAACGCCGGGCAAACTCGTTCAGGCCTGTGCCGTCCGGCATCGCGGCAGTAATTGCAACGATTTTGGGATCTTCCTCAGCCAATTTCACTATCGTCTCGCCAAACACATCAGTGTACGATTTGGTGGACGCCTTGGCCGGAACCACACCGGTTGCGATATTAAAGGGGGCCACACCATGATACTTGTCTGGAGTTTCCTCGGCAGGCTTGTACCCCTTCCCCTTGGTGGTCATGATATGCACCAGCAACGGACCGTCCAGTTCGTTGATGTTGTTGAATACTTCAACCAACTGCTGGAGGTCGTGTCCATCCAGTGGTCCCAGGTAGTCAAATCCGAGGGCTTCAAATAGAGAGCCGGGCGTCAGAAAACCTTTCAGCGAATTCTCGGCACGCCGCGCAAAATGCAAAATATCGGTGCCGATGGCCGGAATATTTTTAAGCAGCCCTTGCATCTCTTTTTTCAGGTCGCGGAAATATCGACCGGTCATTTTGCGGGAGATGAAGGAAGAAAAAGCGCCCACGTTTTTGGAAATTGACATCTCGTTGTCGTTGAGAATGACGATCAGGTTCTTTTTCAGATGACCGGCCTGGTTGAGTGCCTCAAAAGCCATGCCACCGGTCAGCGAGCCGTCACCGATAACGGCTATGGCATGATTTTTAGCCCCGGCCATATCGGCAGCCGCAGCCATTCCCAAACCGGCTGAAATCGAGGTAGATGAATGCCCCACTCCAAAAGCATCGTGCTCCGACTCGGAGCGCTTTGGAAAACCGGAAATCCCCTTGTATTGGCGCTGGGTGTGGAATAAATCCCGGCGACCGGTCAGAATTTTATGGGTGTAGGCTTGATGACCCACATCCCAGATAATTTTATCAAAGGGGGAATCAAAACAGTAATGCAGGGCAATGGTAAGTTCAACCGCCCCCAGGTTTGAACCCAAATGTCCGCCGGTGGCGGATACCTTTTCCAGCAGGAACTGACGGATTTCTGCCGCCAGCTCCGGAAGCTGCTCCGGTTTGAGTTTTTTCAGGTCCGACGGTGAATTGATATTTTCAAGCAACATGATTAGTACCTCTTTTCTCCACTCCTAAGCTGCGCGGCCGGAGCACGGCAGGAAAACAAAAACAATCCAATAATAACTACACGAAGCCGTTCTGCCGAAACCAGTCAACCGCCCTTGAAAGGGCTTCCTTGATAGGCGTCTGCGGCAGTCCCAGTTCCCGAACGGCCTTGGATGAATCAAAATACATAAATTTGGCAGCCATCTGCACGCCGGCCAACGGAATCAGCGGTTCTTTGCCGGTTATGCGTGACAACCCCTCGTTTAGATAAGCAGCCAGCAGAATCGGAGTATAAGGCAGGCGAATCTTGGGTGCCGACAATCCGGATATTTCCTGGAGCAGGTCGAATATATCACGCAAAGTAAGATTGGCGTTACCGAGTATATATTTTTGCCCTACAACGCCCTTTTGCTCTGCAAGAAGATGACCTCTAGCACAATCTTCAACGGCAATGATATTAAGTCCGGTATCCAGATAAGCCGGCATTTTGCGTTTCAGAAAATCAACAATGATCTTGCCGGTCGGCGTCGGCTTGATATCACGCGGGCCAATAGGTGTTGACGGATTAACAATCACCAGCGGCAACCCGCGGACGAGAAACTTTTCAGCTTCCCGTTCAGCCAGAAATTTGCTTTTTTTATACGGCCCGACCATATCGTCAAATGACACCGGCGACATCTCGCTACCCGGCGTACCATCACCGGGATTACCCAGTGTGCCGACACTGCTCGTGTAAACCACTCGCGAAAGTCCGTTCTGTAATGCAGCTTCCAAAATGGAGACAGTGCCATCCACATTAATGCGGTACATATCCTCAGGGTTGCGCGTCCAGAGCCGATAGTCAGCCGCGGCATGATAAAGAACATCACACCCCTTCAAACCGCTCCGAAGGGTGTCATGGTCCAGCAAGTCGCCCTTCCACAATTCAACCTCAAGCCCATCCAGGTTGGAGGTATCGGCGTTGGAACGCACCAGCACCCGGACCTCACGTCCTTCACGAAGCAACTCCCGTACAATGCTTGCGCCTATAAAACCGGTTGCGCCGGTTACAAATGTCTTCATATATAAAAAAGTGGAAAGCCCCGAACATTTAAAGTCCGGAGCTTTGATGTTTGGTAAAGGGGCATTTGCCCGGTTAAAAACTACTGTTTATCGACGCTATCGGCAGTCAGCCTGCGGTATTTCCCAAGCGCTGTCAATGGAAAGCAGTTCCGGTAAATATGATACTTGATCATGAAGAACTTTGGAAAACCGGTTCCTGTAAAAGCGTCCTCATCCCAGGTACCATCCTGTTTCTGAGTGGCCAGCAAATACTCGACACCGCGAGCGGCTGCGCCGGATTTTGCCTCGCCTGCTGCAAACAGAGACAGCAGCACCCAGGCGGTCTGAGAGGCGGTGCTCGCCCCGCAACCCATCAGAGACCGGTCTATGTATGACTCGCAGACCTCACCCCAGCCGCCATCCAGGTTCTGCTTGGATTTCAGCCAGTTGACCGCTTTCTTGATGTACGGCTGGCTCATATCCTCGCCAATGGCTTCCAGACCACACAACACAGACCAGGTTCCGTAGATATAATTGACGCCCCAGCGTCCCCACCAGGGGCCTTCCGGTTCCTGTTCCCTTTTGATAAATTCAAGACCTTTGGCTGCTGCCGGATGACTTTGCGGGTACTTGAAATTCCCCATCAGCTCAAGCATGCGACCGGTCAGGTCGGCTGTAGGGGGATCAATCAGCGCCTCCAGGTCAGCAAAAGGAATCTTGTTCAGCAGATGCTTGGTATTATCCTTGTCAAAAGCGGCCCACCCCCCATTTTTGCTCTGCATGCCGAGACACCAGGCAATACCGCGGTTGATGGCCTGTTCCTTATGCTTCTTGTCGCGAACCTTGATATCCTTGATGGCCAGCATGACAAAGCCTGAATCATCCACATCAGGATACCAGTCGTTCAGGAACTCAAAAGCCCAGCCGCCCGGCTCAAGCTCAGGAGCCTTGATCTGCCAGTCACCTTTGCGACGGACTTCCAGGTCCAGCAACCATTGGGCAGCTTTGGTCAATGCAGGGTGGTCGGTCGGTACGCCAGCCTCCTGCATGGCCACCAGCGCCAGCGCAGTGTCCCAAACCGGAGAAACGCAGGACTGTAGCAGCAGACTTTCCTCATCTTCGATGCAGAAATTGGCCAGTGCTTCCAAACCTTTTGCCACGGCAGGATGGTCATTGGCATAACCCAGACAGTGCAACGCCAGGATGGCATTGAGCATGGCCGGCTGAATGCCGCCCCAGTCACCGGTTGTTTCCTGATGTTCAAGAATCCACTGTTCCGCAATCGCAATTGATTTCTTTTTGTAGGGTCTGATCGGCGACGATTCATAAATCTTCAGCAGATGATCCGCCCCGATGAAGAAGTTCTTCCAGGTCAGGATGCCGTCTTCCCGCGAGAAGGTATAATCGGTCGGTCGCGGAGGACGAACAAAAAGCTCTTGAACGCGCGCACTGGGCGGCAGTTTGCGAACCGGCTTTTCCGACATCACAACCGATAGCGGGATAATGGTGGCTCTGGCCCAACTGGAAAATTCATACAGATTAAAGTAGGCCCAGTTGGGAAGCAGCATCAACTCGACCGGCATGGATGGAACGCCCAACCAGGAAAATTCGCCGAAAAGTGCCAAAAAAATCTTTGTGAAGACACGGGCTTTAAGAATGCCACCATTGGCGAGAATGAATTCACGCGCTTTGCTCATTTCGGGGCAGTCGGCAGAATATCCGGCCAGCTTGAGCGCAAAGTAAGCTTCAATAGTTGCGGATAATTCACCGGCTCCGCCATGCCAGATTGACCAGGAACCATTTTCAGTCTGCTTGGAGAGAATGTTCTTGGCCATTTTCCGTTCACGGACCTTGTCAACCATGCCTAGAAAGTGGAAAAGCATGATGTATTCGGATGTGATCGTTACATTGGACTCAAGCTCCGCCCACCAGTAGCCATCCGGCAACTGTTCCCTGAAGAAGAAATCGCGGGTACTTTCAATGGCCTTGTCGAGAGGGCTTTTGGAATCTCCGACCATCTTTTTCCAGATTGACGGGGGAAGATGATGTACCTTACCGGCGGCTTTCCTGGTTTTTTCAATGGCCGGAGCGGCGGCCTCGGAATTAAACGATGTAAGGGCGGTTGATATCGGGTACTTACTGGAATTCATTTAAAAAACTCCTCACGCGATTCTGGGGCAGCCGCGTGTGAAAAGGTTCAATCAGCATGAAATGGGACTTAATACCATATAACTGCCAAAGAGTATATTTTTTTTCATATTATCTGACACACGATTGCAACAAAACCGGAAAGAAATGGAATTGAGATTTGCCACTTACATACCTGGTATGATATACAAACGGATATTATAACCTAGCAGTCATCAGGAGTCGTCACATTATGCTGAACGGAAAACAGAAACGTCACCTACGGGCCCTCGGACACAAATTGAAGCCCCTCATCCAAATTGGTAAAAAAGATATCGAGAAGGCCATAATCGAAGAAACCAACGCGGCGCTCGACCACCATGAGCTGATCAAGATCAAGATTCTTGAAAGCAGCCTGCTTGACAAGCACGAAGCATCAGAAGCCCTGTCCGAAGCATGCAATGCCGATGTTGCCCAGATACTTGGCAAAACTTTCCTGCTTTACAGACCGTCCAAAACGCCGACTATCATCCTCCCGACAGCCGATAAACCAGCCAAGATCGATAAGGCATGAAAATAAGGTCAGTTCTGCTTGATCTCGACGGCACTCTGGTAGATTCGCTAGGTGACCTGACGGATGCTGTCAACCATGTCAGACAGGCCTTTGCCGAACCGCCGCTGACCACTGATGCCGTATGCACAATGGTCGGTAAAGGCGCTATCAACCTGCTACAGCAAGCCTTGCCCGAGCACGACAGCTCTGACATTGAGCATGCCCTGCAGCTATTCCTTGTGTACAATGCAGCTCACATCGCTGACAAAAGCCGGCTTTACCCTGGTGTAATTGAAATGCTCGAGACCTTGCAGGCCAAAGATATTCGCCTGGCGGTGGTTTCCAACAAGAGCGAAGCACTAAGTGTGTTGATCCTCAACGCCTTGGGAATACAGGATTACTTTGAAAGCATCTCCGGCGGCGACACTTTTCCGGAGTGCAAACCATCACCGCTCCCTTTGCTGCGCGTTATCGAACAGCAGGGAGTTACAGCGCATGAGTGTGTTATGGTCGGCGACAGCATCAACGACATTCAAGCCGGAAATATGGCTGATATTGCAACGATCGGATGCAGCTGGGGCTACGGCGGCCGTGAGGAACTTAGTCACTCTAGGTTTATTGCAGATTCATGTGATGACATCATCAGCGCCATAACGAACCTGGAGCAAGCAGTTTGAATGGCTGGACCGGAAAAATACTCAGAGTTGATCTGACTGACAGTTCGCACACCATAGACGAAATCCCGCGACAACTCCTGGAAGAATATCTGGGCGGTCGTGGGCTGGGTGTCCGCCTGATGCGTGATCATTTCCACCTGGACCCGTTTGATCCCGCCATGCCGCTGATTTTTGCGGTCGGCCCCCTGTGCGGCACTTCTGCTCCAACTGCGGCCAGAATGTCTGTTGTCTCGCGTTCGCCGCTGACCGGCACAATCTGCGACTGTTCCGCCGGGGGACGTTTTGCCTGGAACCTTAAGGCCAGTGGCCTGGATGCGGTTTTTATAACCGGCAGAAGCCCGCAACCGGTGACATTGGCAATCGATGGAAACAACTTGGAGATCATACCGGCAGCTGGTCTATGGGGCCTAAATGTGTCTGCCACTGTGGCGGCGCTGAAAGGACGGGGCAGCGTGGCCGCCATAGGTCCGGCTGGTGAGAACTGCGTCCTCTTTGCCTGCATCATGACCGGAGAAGGCAACTCAATCGGCCGCGGAGGTTTGGGAGCCGTCATGGGGTGCAAGAACCTCAAAGCGGTGACTGTTAACGGAGATCGAAAAGCGGAGATCGCCGACACTGTTCTGTTCGACAAGGCCCGTCGCGACATAATCAGACTATTCAAAGCCTCGCCGGTCATCTTCGGCCCGCTGGGAATCGCTGAATTCGGCACTCCGGTACTGGTAGACCTGATGGCCCAACGCCGCATGGCGCCAACCTCCAACTTCAGTAAAACTTACTTTGAAACCTCGGGCAACTATTCCGGCCCGGCCTTGAAGGCCGGTTGCGGAGCCAAGAAAGACGGCTGCTACGGCTGTCCGATCCAGTGCAAAAAATCATCGGCAGACGGCGTACATCTGCCGGAGTACGAAACCGCCTCCCACTTCGGAGCACTCAACAACATTGACAGCCTGCAGAGCATCGTTGCCTCGAATCACCTCTGCAATGAACTGGGACTGGATACGATCAGTGCCGCCGCCACCCTTTCCGCCTGGGGTGAAATCAGGGGAAATTTCCCGACAGAATCCGAAATCCCTGATTTGCTAATGTCGATCGCCACTAAGAGTGGTGACGGGAATATATTGTCTCTTGGCTCGAGACGACTTGCAGAACGGATGGGAAGAGCGGAACTTTCCATGAGCGTTAAATCGATGGAGCTGCCGGCTTACGACCCGCGCGGCGCCTACGGCATGGCGCTGGCTTACTGTACCAGCGCCCGTGGCGGCTGTCACCTGCGCGCCTACCCTATTTCTCACGAAATCCTGCGAAAACCGGTGCCGACCGACCGTTTTTCATTCTCCGGAAAAGCACGCATTATCACGATTGCGGAAGACACCAACGCCACCGTTGATTCGCTGGTAGCATGTAAATTCGCCTTTTTCGGAGCCAGCCTGGAAGAATACGCCGAACTTCTGACCGCAACAACCGGCATCGAATATTCTCCGCAGCGTCTTAAGGAAATCGGCAGGAGAATCTGCCTGACGGAACGCTTTTACAACTGCTCCAATGGTTTTTCACGAGCTGATGATGTCTTGCCGGAACGTTTTTTCAGTGAAGCCGGGTCAAGCGGTGATGACATAAGAATCAATCCAATCGACCGGTTGCGTTTTGATGAGGAACTGGACAAATACTATCGCATACGCGGTTTGAATGCGAACGGCTGTTTTGATGATCCGGAGTTTTTGGAAAAGCTGCCGTGAGCATCTTGAACGCCTTCAGACGCAAACCCGCCGCAGATAAACCAACCGGCAACCAGGGCACAGGCGCGCTAGGCGAAGAGGTTGCGGCTAACTTTCTGATCGCACACGGCTACCGCATTCTGGAGCGCAACTTCCGCTGCAAAGGCGGCGAAGTGGATCTGATTGCGCGCTCTCCCGGCGACAAGGCACTGGTGTTTGTCGAGGTCAAAACCAGACGCACTCTAAGCTACGGAGTACCGCAACTTGCGGTAACCCCCTTCAAGCAGCGACAGATTTCCAAGGCCGCTCTGACCTGGCTTTCGAAAAAAGCCCTTCACGACCATAACGCCCGGTTTGACGTGATTGCGATTCTGTTGCATAGTGACAACCCACCCCAGATAGAACATATTCAAAATGCTTTCGACCTGGCTTATTGAGGAGAATCCATGAACTTTACTGCCGTCCTGGCTCAGATCAAACCTAAACTGGGCTGTATCAATGAAAACCTGGCGCTCATCGAAGAGCGCATTCAAAGTGCAAAACAGAGCGGGGCTGATCTGGTGGTATTCCCGGAATTGGCACTGACCGGTTATTTCCTGAAAGATCTGGTGCCAGAAGTTGCGCTGCGACTTGATTCCCCGGAAATCGGCCGCCTGACAGAATTGTCTCTGGATATATCGATTGCGATCGGCTTTGTTGAAGTAACGGATGACTATCGCTTCTTCAACTCATCCATTTATCTGGAGAATGGCACTGTAAAACATCTGCACCGCAAGGTCTACCTGCCGACCTACGGACTGTTCGACGAGCAGCGTTACATGGCTCGCGGTGAACGCTTCCGTGCTTTCGATACAAAGTTCGGCCGAATGGGGATGCTGATCTGCGAAGATATGTGGCATCTTTCTGCTTCCTACATCCTGGCAATGGATGGCGCAACCACGCTGCTCTGCCTTTCCAGCAGCCCCGGCCGCGGTATCAGCGGAGATTCGCTCGGCTCGGCCGTGGCTTGGCAGCAACTTACCTCCACAACAGCCATGTTCCTGAACTGTCGGGTTTTGTACTGCAATCGGGTCGGCTATGAGGATGGCGTCAATTTCTGGGGAGGTTCCGAATATATCGCACCTTCCGGCGAATCAGCGGTTCGCGGAAAAATACTGGAAGAGGATTGTGTCACCGCCATACTGGATGAAGGATCTCTGCGCCGTGAACGAATCTTTTCTCCTATGCTGCGGGATGAAAACCTGTTTATTACATTGCAGGAACTCAGACGCATCGAACAGGAAAGGGGGCGATAATGAGCATATTATCAGCTAACACGCAGTTATTGCGGCAGATACTGGTCGGTTTCGTACGAGATGAAGTACGGAAAGTTGGCGTTAAAAAAGTTGTACTCGGTCTGTCTGGCGGTATTGATTCGGCACTGGTGGTTTTTATCGCCGCCGAGGCTCTTGGTGCCAAAAACGTCCATGCCATCTGTATGCCCTACAAAACCAGCAATCCTGAAAGCGAGGCTCATGCCCGGCTGGTTGCAGATGCCTGCGGAGTCAACTTTTCGGTTGTGCCGATAACCCCGATGGTCGATTCCTACTTCGATATGTACCCGGATGCAGACAACATGCGGCGCGGCAATAAAATGGCCCGCGAGCGAATGACGATCCTCTTTGACCACTCCGCCCTGTTGCTTGCACTGGTGCTTGGCACCAGCAACAAGACCGAACTTTTGCTTGGTTATGGAACTCTTTTCGGCGACATGGCCAGCGCACTTAATCCGATCGGCGACCTGTACAAATCCCAGGTTTGGCAACTATCCGAAGAAATGGGGATTCCACGCGAAGTCATTGACAAAAAACCGTCAGCGGATCTTTGGGCCGGCCAGACTGATGAAGAAGAACTGGGCTTTTCCTACCGTCAGGTAGACGAACTGCTTTACCGGATGGTCGATCTGCGTATGACCAGGGACGAACTTGCTGAAGTTGGCTTTGAATTGGAATTTATCGACAGTATTTACTCTAAAATCCAGAATTCTCACTTCAAAAGGCGGCTCCCGGTAATTGCAAAGGTCTCCAACCGTACAATTGACCGGGACTTCCGTTATTCAAGGGATTGGGGCAAATGAAATCAAACAGCAACAGCACCATGGTTTACAGCAGCGATTCCGGTCGTATTAAAAAGGATAATCCAGTAATCAAGCCCGTTTCTCAAACAGCAGATGGCATAGTTCGCCTGAGGCGCGAGGTCAAAGGACGTGGCGGCGGAACGGTCATTGTTATTAGCGGTTTGCCGCTAGCACCGCCACAGATCAAGGAGTTGTCAGGAATACTGAAAAAAAAGTGTGGCTGCGGCGGGACGGTAAAAGACGGGGTTATTGAAATCCAGGGAGATCACCGCGATCTTCTGCTGAATGAATTGCAGGCACGCGGCTACAAAGTCAAACTGGCTGGCGGGTAGTTTGCACACGCTAAAGCGACCTGATTCTGTGGTAGGTATCAATCGTCTTGGAGTAGACATCCATAACGGCTTCGTATGAGAGATCAAGAGATTTCATCTGTTCTGGATCCAGCTCGCCTTCGCAATCGGTCTTAACCACCTGATCAGATATCTGAATAATATCTATCATGTGGTTGGTAATGCCGCCCAGATTCTGATTGTGATGATAACGGATCAGTTGCTGAATCGATTCCGGATAATTCCATTTTTTGGCTATCATGGCCCCGATCTCGGCATGCCGACTCGTAAGCATCTCGTCCAAAAGCTCCTGCTCGATATTAAAATCCTTGGATACACTGAGGATCACAGTTTTGCCAAGGTCGAGCAAAAGTCCGACCATAAAAGCTTCTTCGGAATCAAGCCGACAGAGGTTGGCCAACCCGCTGGCCATAAACGCGGTTTTCAGCGAAGCATCAAGAATGGCTTGCATCTGCTCCTGTGGAACATCTTTAAATTTCATGGATCTGACCTGAACAGCTGTCACCACATTCATAATCTCGCGCATTCCCAACTTGACAATCGCAAGCTGCAGGGAGTCTACCTGCCCGGTTCCGCCGTAGAAGGCGGAGTTTGCAATCTTCAGGATACTTGAGGTAAGAACCTGATCCGTCATAACCAGTTTTGCCATATCCTGAAAAGTAGCGTTGTCACTCTGCATGAGAGATGTTAGCTGCATGACGACGCCCGGCAGGACCGGCAGTTCAAAATCCTCGTCATACAATCGTTTATTGATCGCCTCGAAAGCTTCGTCCCGCTGGCGTAAATCCCGATTCATTTCATCAAGGACGCGCACGGCATCAAAAATAGCCCGTCCGGTTTCCAGCTGAATTGGTCCGTTGATCACAGCATCAGGAAGCGGAGTCGTGACTGAAACCGAGGCATTGCCACAAGAAATGACATCAACCAGAAGCATCTCAACCAGTTTTCCAAAGCTCTCACTCAGCTCCCTGACAGTAATTAGATTATTGTCAATCAGATAGCGAGTGAAAGAAACGTTGCTGTTTCGACTCTCTTTCAATGCGAAATAAGCTTGAGGCCCACTCATTGAACCAGCTTTTACTAGAAACTCACCCAGCCGTTTTCCAGGTTTCGGAGAAGCGGCGAAAATGATCTTGCCCGACTCCATGTAAAAAGTGATGTCATCTTCATTTTCCTGAGATACGTTGACCGCACACGAGATCCGGTTCATATCAATCCACTGCAGGATATCATGAATAGGCATAAAGCTCAGATTTGCTTGCAACAAAACAGCCACGTTCTCACCTTCCCACCCAAATGATAAAACTTTCTTAAACAGATTGGCGAAACAGATACAAAACCGAATAAACCGCGGTTTTTTAAACTAACACAGCACCGACTCAAGATCAATATGCCAACCGGATGTCGAACTAAACAGCAGAAGCCCCCGGATTACGGGGGCTTCTGAAGACAATGCGAACATGCACACATGCTGTTTTGCTTTTGTTACTCACGCACAAAAGTATCTATGTCGGTTTCGTGCACCATCCCCATCAAACGTGCATACTCGGACTCGATCATCACATAATGGTTATGGGTTTCTTTTGCATTCAGCTCATAAACGGCCTTTATCTGAGGATCATCAACAGTGGAAACCATTTCCAGCAAGGCTTCCTCCAGCTTTTGCTCCCTTTCCATGGCTGCTTCCATCGCTTTTTTTTCATTGAAATCTTCAGAGATCAAACGAGATATTGTAGATACCCAGCTTGACTCATTATCCGGAGGCATATTCATGAATGCATCAAGTGAGGGAATATCAGAACCGGTATATATTTTGTAAAAATGGCCGGCATGTTCACGTTCCTCTTTGGCCAAAAGGTCAAATATCCTTCGTGCATCAGGATCCTTCATTTTTTGCGCACCAAGCTGATAGAAGTTCATTGCGTTTTTTTCGGTCTGGATCGAACGTTTTACAGCTTCTTGAATATCAATACTCATGTATGCCCCCTTTTAGAAATGAATTTCTCTAAATAATACTTCTTTAGTCCTATTTGTCAAGCCATTGATTATTTGGACACGCTCCAAAGCGGTTGACAGTGTCCCGTGGCGGCGTGTAAAAGAACCAGACATTTTTACAAATCAACGGGAGGATTAAATAAATGGCAATAGAACCGAACAAAATTATTTACTCAATGATGCGGGTTAGCAAATTTTATGACAAAAAACCGGTCATAAAAGATATCTCACTGTCATACTTCTATGGTGCCAAAATCGGGGTACTGGGACTGAATGGCTCCGGAAAATCGTCATTGCTGCGCATAATGGCGGGAGTGGACAAAGAATTCAATGGTCAGGCCGTATTATCACAGGGCTACACGGTCGGTTATCTGGAGCAGGAACCAAAGCTGGACGAGAACAAAACTGTCAGGCAGATTGTTGAAGAGGGTGTTCAGGAAACCGTTGATCTACTGTCCGAGTTCAACGGAATTACCGACAAATTTTCTGAACCGGATGCCGATTTTGAAAAGTTGTGTGACCGGCAGGCTGAGCTGCAGGAGAAACTTGACCATCTGGACGCCTGGGATCTGGACAGCCGACTGGAAATGGCCATGGATGCTTTGCGTTGTCCTGACGGAGAGACGGAAATCAAAGTGCTGTCCGGCGGCGAGAAACGCCGTGTTGCGCTCTGTCGTTTGCTGTTGAAAAAGCCCGACATTCTGCTGCTTGACGAACCAACCAACCACCTGGACGCTGAAACCATTGCCTGGCTGGAGCATCACCTGCACAGCTATCCCGGCACTGTCATTGCTGTAACCCATGACCGCTATTTTCTTGATAACGTGGCTGGCTGGATACTGGAACTGGACCGCGGTGAAGGCATACCCTGGAAGGGAAATTACACTTCCTGGCTGGAACAGAAACAGAACCGTCTTGCAAACGAGGAAAAGCAGGAAAGCGACCGTCAGAAGACGCTGCAACGCGAACTGGAATGGATTCGAATGTCTCCCAAAGGTCGCCATTCAAAGTCACAGGCTCGTATCAGCGCCTATGAAGAACTGGCGTCAGACACCGGTGAAAAACGATCAAAAGAGTTGGAAATTTATATTCCGGCCGGTCCTCGCCTTGGCGATATCGTCATTGAAGCCAGTGACGTAGCCAAGGGTTACGGTGACCGGCTTTTGTTCGAAGATATGAACTTCAGGCTGCCGCGTGGTGGAATCGTCGGCATCATCGGCCCCAACGGCGCCGGCAAGACGACCCTCTTCCGTATGATCACCGGACAGGAACAGCCAGACTCCGGATCATTCCGCATCGGGGACACGGTGCAACTTTCTTATGTGGACCAGAGTCGCGATGCGCTGAACCCTGACAAGTCAATCTGGGAAGAGATTTCCGAAGGGCAGGAAGTAATCCAGCTAGGCAAAGTGGCGGTTAACTCCAGGGCGTATGTTTCACGCTTCAACTTTTCAGGCAGCGACCAGCAGAAAAAAGTCGGAATGCTCTCCGGAGGCGAGCGAAACCGTGTGCATCTGGCCAAAATGCTGAAAAGCGGCGCCAACGTGATACTGCTTGACGAACCGACCAATGATCTGGACGTCAACACCATGCGAGCACTTGAGGAAGCGCTGGAAAACTTCGGCGGATGTGCCGTAGTCATTTCCCATGACCGCTGGTTTCTGGATCGTATCGCCACACATATCATGGCATTTGAAGGCGATTCAAAAGTCGTCTGGTACGAAGGAAACTATTCGGAGTACGAAGAAGATCGCAGAAAACGCCTGGGAGCTGCAGCGGATATCCCGCACCGCATCAAATACCGCCAACTTACCAGGGCATAAAAGAAGAAACAACGGACAAGATATTGACCTCCGGCTTTTCAGCAATCGCCGGAGGTTGTTTTTTGATCTGTAATGAACTTATAAACGGGAATGTTCCAGACTGGCTTTCATGAGATCTGCAAATGCCTCGCGCGCCTCCGGGTCTGTGATGGCTGAAGCCTGTTCATCAATCCAGGCGAGTTGCTCAGCTGTTAGCGGTTTTTTTTGGGGGGGATCCGTGTCGGTATAATTATCCGTTTTTTGAACCTTACCGGCTTTGAGCAGTATTTCACTAACAACCTCACCACCCAAGTTATTATTGAGTTTGTCCTTTATCATGCCGGTCATGAAACGGAGTTCCTGTATCCACGGCGCACTTGAAACTGCGACTGTAAGGGTGCCGTTGATTATTCGTAGCGGTTGGGCACGTGCCGCAACAGTTTCCCCAACCACATCAGGCCACACCCTCCAGATTTCAGCCTCGCGCAACCGTTCGGCCAGGCCAAGTCCGTGCAGACTTTCCTGGATGAGTCCTGACAACGGCCGGGGGAAAGGCATTCTAGGACGTTTTGCCATCTTGATGTTTCCTGCGGTTTATTACCCCGCCTATGATCTGTCCTGCGACAGAACCTCCCAGAGTAAGCGGGATAAAGTGCCAGCTGACACCGGCCTTCAACCGTAACAGTACGATGAACGGAATTGGCAGATGGATCAAGAGAAACCACATGGATGAATACTTGGGATAGTTTTGACGTAAATAACCACACGGCACGCTGAGTATAAACGAGAAGATGATGAGCCCGATAACCAGGATTGTACCTTGCATGAACAACTCCTTTTCAGGCATAGTAGAAAGCCACATACTTTTTGTCAATCAGCTTTCCAATATTTCTTTTAGTAATCAGGATTACATATGGAGAAACGAACAATGGTTCAAGATGGTCAGTTACTGGCTGTGTTCAACTCGGCACACCGCGTTATGAAGGCCGAGAGTGTTCTCAAGGCGAAGCGGCTTCCTGTCTTGCTTATTCCTGCCCCAAGGGCTCTTTCGGCCGACTGCGGTTTGGCGCTTCGTTATGATGAGGAAGCGTCCGCTGACGTCATGCAGACACTCACTGATGAGAACCTGTTGCCGGCTTTTATCTGCCGACGGTTGGCGGGTGGCAAATATGAAACCATTTGGAATGAAGACGGCTCAGTTCCATCAAATCTGTGAGGTCATATCATATGAATACAATCGACTGCCGAAACATGCCCTGTCCTGCTCCGGTTATAACTGTAAAAAAAGCATTGGAGCAGTACGGAGAAGTCCAGGTCCATCTCGACAATGGCGCTCCTCGTGAAAACGTAACACGCCTGGCGGTTAACAGAGGGTATCAAGTTCAGGAACAACTGCGAGATAATGATTGTACATTAACAATCACTTCCGGGATTCGGACTAATGAAACCGTGATTGAAGCGAATCCGGACGATACCGTATTTTTGATAACGTCCGACCGACTGGGTGACGGGCCTGATGATCTGGGACGCCTTCTGATGAAGAATCTTATTTTTACCCTGCTTGAAAATCGTAACCTCCCAACCCACATGCTGTTTTTGAACAGCGGAGTCCGCCTGACGACAGAAGGATCCGACGTTTTGGAAGCGCTGGACAAACTGGCTGGGATGGGAGTTATAATTATGTCTTGCGGACTCTGCCTCGACTTTTTGGGGATCAAGGACAAATTGCGCTCCGGTTCCACAACCAATATGCTGATGACCGTCGAGACCATTCTTTCTACAACAAGGGTAATACGGCTTTAAAAACAAATAGTTCTTGACAGTTGTAACAGCTAGCATTTATATTGATCCCCTTTTGGGTCATATCTTTAGCAGGGACAGTAATATCTACGATGTTTGACAGCTTATCCGACAAACTTGAATCAGCCTTCAAAAAACTTCGCGGACTTGGTGTAATGACCGAGGACAACGTGAAGGATGCGTTGCGAGAAGTCCGTCTGGCGCTACTTGAAGCTGATGTAAACTTCAAAGTTGTCAAAGATTTCATAGAGAATGTCCGCCTTAAAGCGGTCGGCACTGAGGTGCTAACAAGCCTTTCTCCGGGTCAACAGATCGTCAGGATAGTACATGACGAACTCGTTGCAATCATGGGGGGGGGAGAAGACAATTCACTCGACCTTGCAGCAAAACCACCTGTCGCCATTATGATGGTTGGCCTTCAAGGTGCCGGTAAAACCACAACCTGTGGAAAACTTGGCAACTTGCTTAAAAAGCAGAAGCGCAGACCGCTACTTGTACCAGCGGACGTTTATCGTCCGGCAGCCATAGAACAGCTCAAAACAGTCGGCCGCCAGCTTGGCCTTGAAGTATTCAACTCTACTGCAGATCAAAAGCCGGTCGACATTTGCAACAGCGCCCTTCGATTCGCTGAATTGAATGGCTATGACGTTGTCATAATGGACACCGCCGGACGTCACCAGATTGACGACTTCCTGATGGATGAACTGGCTGAAATCAAGAACACCGTTCAACCACGTGAAATATTGTTCGTTGCCGATGCCATGACCGGACAGGAAGCGGTCAATGTTGCAGGTGGGTTTAATGACCGTCTCGACATAAGCGGTGTTGTTCTCACCAAGCTGGATGGTGATGCAAAAGGCGGAGCTGCCCTTTCAATAAAAGCAGTCATTGGCAAACCGGTAAAATTTGTCGGATTGGGCGAAAAACTCGACGCACTTGAAGTATTTCACGCAGACCGACTTGTTTCACGAATACTCGGAATGGGCGATGTTCTTACACTTGTCGAAAAAGCCCAGGCCGTATTTGATGAAAAAGAGACTGCGCTTCTTCAGAGTAAAATGAAGAAGAACCAGTTTGACCTTGAAGATTTTCTGGCTCAAATGCAGCAAATAAAAAAGATGGGATCGATGGAATCGATCATGGGCATGATCCCCGGCATGGGTAAGATGATGAAACAGATGAAGGGTGCCCAGCCCAGTGAAAATGAAATCAAAAGAATTGAAGCGATAATTCGTTCAATGACTCCTGGCGAACGAGCCAATCACAGTATCATCAACGGCAGTCGTCGACTTCGCATATCCAAGGGAAGCGGCACAAGCGTGCAGGAAGTCAATCAATTATTGAAAAGGTTTACTGAAGCACAGAAGATGATAAAGCAGTTGCAGAAACTCGGCCCCAAGGGTCTCATGAAGGGCCTGGGCGGACTCGGCAAAGGAATGATGCCGTTCGGATAAAAACCAAAACCGCAATTCGGTTTATACTAACATCGCAGAAGGAAAAATTAGGAGGAATTACAAATGGCAACAAAAATCAGGCTTGCTCGCGCCGGCGCAAAAAAAAGACCTTTCTACCAGATAGTAGTTGCTGACGAGCGCTGCCGCAGAGACGGCCGTTTTATCGAGAATGTCGGTACATACGATCCGACCAAAAACCCGGCTGTTGTAAAACTGAATAACGATAAGGCGCTCGCATGGCTTGACAAGGGTGCACAGCCTACTGATACGGTTCGCCAGATTCTGAAAAATGCAGGCTTGCTTGATAAGGTGGCTGCACCGGCCGCATAAGTATCCAGATCCCCCGGTCCGCCGGTCATTCAATATGAGCAGAGGATACCGCCATGAAGACACTTGTTGAAACCATCGCGAAGGCACTGGTAGATGATCCGGCCCAGGTTAATGCTACCGAGGAGACAGAAGAGGAAACTCTGGTCATCAAACTGACCGTCGCCAAGGAAGATATGGGACGAATTATCGGCAAGGAGGGACGAACCGCCAAGGCGATACGAACCATCCTTAATGCAGTTTCCACCAAGGACAACAAGAAGGCTATCCTCAAGATTGTAGAATAAATGAATGATCACGACGAACTGATTCCGGTAGGCAAAATAAGTTCTACTCACGGCATCAGGGGACATTTAAAAGTATTTTCCTATTCAGGAAACATTGAAAGTTTGCAGAGCTCGGAGACCGTTTTTCTTAAAATGAAAGACGGTCTGCTTAAAGAATTTTCAATACGGGGTGTATCCGCCCATGCTGGAGGTTTCATTCTTACCCTCGATGACTTTACCGATATAAATCAAGTATTGTCCTTAGTAGGAAGTGAACTTTGTCTTAAACGATGCCAACTACCCGAACCTGGTGAAGATGAATATTACTGGCGTGACCTGATGGGTCTTACTGTTTTTACAGATCAAGGCATCCATATTGGGAAGATCGTAGATATTTTTGAAACCGGCAGCAGCGATATTTATGTTGTACGCGATGACAAAAAAGAATATTTGATCCCGGCAATTGCTGAAGTGATATCCAAAGTTGATATTCCCGGAAACAAAATGGTTATCACACCACTGGACGGCTTGTTGGATCTATGAAATTTGACATATTAACACTCTTTACAGGTATGTTCTCCGGCCCTTTTGATGAAAGCATTATCAAGCGGGCCAGAGATAAACAGCTCATTGAAATCACGTTGCACAACATTCGTGACTACGCCTTTGATCGCCATCAGACTGCTGACGATGCACCATATGGAGGTGGAGCCGGAATGGTTATGAAAGCCGAACCTCTGGCGGCCTGCATAGAGTCAGTCAAAGCAAAACAGCCGAACTCGACTGTTGTACTGACCTCACCTCAAGGCCGTAAGCTGACTCATAGCGTTGCTTCAGAACTGGCAAAAAGAGACGGCTTGATTATCGTTTGCGGACGATATGAGGGAATCGACGAAAGAATCCGGACTCTTTATGCTGAAGATGACATCTCTCTCGGCGACTTTGTTCTGTCGGGTGGTGAAATTGCAGCGATGGCAATAGTGGACGCGACGACCAGACTGATACCTGGCGCACTTGGAAGCGATGACTCGGCTGCATCGGATTCTTTTGGTGATGGGTTGCTTGAGTATCCCCAATACACACGTCCGCCACTTTTTATGAATTTGGAAGTTCCAGAAACGCTTCTAAGTGGAAATCATGAACTTATCAGGAAGTGGCGCCGCAAAGAATCATTGCGTAAAACCAGTCAATTACGTCCCGACTTGCTTTCTGATCTCTTACTGACCAAGGAAGACGCAAAGTTTATTAAAGAAATCATGCGAGAGGATGGCAGTGACACATAACAATCTGGCCATCGCTCTTGTGCACTACCCGGTATACAACAAGCACCATGAAGTAGTTACAACGGCTCTTACGAACCTTGATCAGCACGATATAGCCCGATCATCCCGGACTTTCGGACTTGACAGGTTTTACATTGTGACTCCCTCCGAAGAGCAGCGTCGTCTTGCGGAGCGCATCAGCGGTCACTGGCAGGATGGTTGGGGTGCGGATTATAATCCTGACCGCCGTACAGCCTTGGAAATAGTGCGTGTATGCCCGACTTTGAAGTCAGCTATCGCTGATTTTCAGAATGGATTTGCAAAGACGGTCAAGGTTGCCATAACCGGAGCAGCACAGCGCCCTGGATCAACTTCATTGTCTGATTTCAGACAGTTGCTGGAAGACATTGACCAACCATTTCTTTTGCTTTTAGGGACTGGCTGGGGACTTACTGACGAATGTTTTGCAGAAGCTGACTATATTCTTCAGCCAATTGCCGGAAACGGAACTTATAATCATCTTTCAGTACGCTCAGCCGCCGCAATCATGCTAGACAGGCTGAGGGGCACGCTTTAATAGAAGGCAGACTAACTAAAAACAAGTAGCATCATACAGGAGGAAGGTAAGCAATGAACACCATCGATTTTTTGGAATTTGAGCAAATGAAAAAGAACATCGTCCCTTTCAAGGTAGGCGATACTGTAAAAGTTCATGTTAAGATTGTTGAAGGCGACAAACAACGTATTCAGGCATACCAGGGTGTTGTTATTGCCCGTCAGAATGGCGGTGTCCGTGAAACATTTACTGTGCGCAAAATATCCAACGGAATTGGCGTAGAGAGAATGTTCCCGTTACATTCTCCAAGCATAGAAAATATCGAAATCATGGTTCGCGGTCATGTTCGCCGCGCCAAGCTCTACTATCTGCGCAAACTGCGTGGCAAGGCTGCCAGGATTCGCGAAAAGAAGTACGTACCTGTTGCCAAGTAAATCAAAAGCCCCGCAAAAGCGGGGCTTTTTTTGTAATTAAGCAGTAATTTTGCCCTTAACTTACCAACACGATTGATGACCGGGATATTTCATGACTCAACAGGAAAGCCTTTTCGACCTCTCTACAACAGACAAGCAGACCTTTGAAACAATGGCAAGATCACTGGGGTTCAATAATATCGCCGGTGTTGATGAAGTAGGCCGGGGACCGTTGGCAGGCCCAGTCATGGCAGCTGCAGTGATTTTACCGGAAGGATTACTTATTCCTGGCGTTGATGATTCAAAAAAGCTGTCTCCTCTAAAACGAGAGATGATGTTTGATATTATTACTTCTAAAGCCGTATCTATCGGCATTGGATCTGTAGAGCCAGAAACCATTGACAGTATCAACATCCTGCAGGCGACCCGTCTGGCAATGCTGAATGCTGTTCAGCAGCTTGACCCGCAGCCGGATTACCTGTTGATAGACGGCATAACACAGATAAATTCCATCATTACGCAGAAGACTATCAAAAAAGGTGACTCATTGAGCATCTCAATTGCAGCCGCTTCAATCATAGCCAAAGTAACCAGGGACAGATTAATGGTCAAGCTGGATCAGATCTATCCGGGCTACGGCTTTGCAGGACACAAGGGATATGGAAGTGCACTGCACCTGGAAGCGATCAAGCGACAAGGCCCCTCTCCCATCCACCGCCTGACTTTTGGCGGAGTAAAAGAGCATGTGCAATGTATAGGTTTTTGAGTTAGAGCGTGTATTTGCTTACATACCTGTCAAAGTAAGTAAGGAAATAATCCCCAGACTTTCACGGGCAATGCTGCCTGAAGTTCACGCGTTAGGTATTAAGGAGATCGCTCTGGCTGAGTTGGAAGTCATTGTGGAATATGCAGGAGAGCTGGAGCTTTAGACTTAATTGCGATTAGCGTTTGAGATATCGGTCAACAGCCCGGTTATGTTCATCCAGAGAACGAGAAAACTGGTGGGTGCCATCCTGACGGGCGACAAAATAAAGGTAGTCGGTCTTTGGCGGGTACAGCGCCGCCCGAATCGCTTCACTGCCGGGGTTTCCGATCGGCCCCGGAGGAAGTCCCTTATTAAGATAGGTATTGTAGGGCGATTGATGCTGAATATCAGCCTTTGTTACTTTGCCGGAAAATGCACGAACGCCATAAACCGCAGTAGGATCGCTCTGCAATGGCATTCCTATTCGCAAGCGATTGTGAAAAACAGATGAGATCAGTGGTTTTTCTTCGGGTGAAACCGCTTCTTTTTCGATAATTGACGCCAGTGTAATTATCTCATGCCTCGACATCCCCGGAGCAGACAACCCGTCTTTGGTCAGTTCCGCATACTTTTTTTCAAACTTTTCTATCATTTGTACAACCAGCTGTTCTTCACTTCCACTACGTGGCAGATTGTAAGTGGCTGGATAAAGATACCCTTCCACACTCCGCACACCGGTTCCAAGCTGTGAAGTAAGGCTAGTATCCCGACATAATTTAAGAAATGAATCCTTTTTGAACAAACCCTTCTGCTCCAGCAATTCCGCCGCCTGAAAGATAGAATAACCTTCCGGCAAAGAAAATTTGAGGTAATCCACATCACCATTGACAAGTTTATTCAAAATCTGTTGCGGCGTCATACCATCGTTGAAGCGGTACTCACCTGCCTTGAGCTTATGCGCCTTATCTCTCAGGCGTGTCATCAGGACAAAATGCCATGAACTGTGAATAACACCAGCTGATTTTAATTCGGTCGCCAGCTTGCGGATACCGCCACCGGGAGGAAACGAAATATCACGAACGACTCCACCGTTGCCGGGAGAATAATAAAGACAAATCAGGTACCATAGCAGGACAAATATCAAACAGAGACGAACAACTGTAAGGACGAGGATTTTAGGGGGAATGTTAGAGGTAAACATGGGCGCATTATGTTGTTTATTCTGCCGTGAGTCAAGTCCGGGGTGCCGCCTTGACAACCCCTGTCGATACTATTACAACAATAAAGACTATTATTGATAGAAAAGGGACTTAAATGACAAAAGATCTCTGGCCAAAGTGCAAGGGGCTTGCCCATCAAGCCGCAGTCAGACAACATATTGCCCAGGAAAGCAAGCTACATGGCGGCAAATCACTGTATCCTGATCCTATAAACCTGCCATTCAACTATTCATCCATATCCGACGATTTTACATTCAGAACGACTGAAGATGTCCATCCAGACAAAGATTCTGTCTGGGCTATAATTCAGGGCAACAGCGCCGTAGTTGTTGAAGGTGCAACTGGGCCAAAACTTGCTTGCGGTCAACTCCCCGAGTGGTTGACCTACCATCAGACGCCTATTTATATCGGTACTTGGCGAGGCAAATCACTCCACGCAATCTCTGTCAGCAGTAGTCTGCAGTTGCAGCCACCTTTCGTGGCAGAACCATTCAACACATCCGGTGAACAGCTTGATATCCAGACACTGACACTGGCGGGACTAGCCAGGCAAATTCTGCACTGGGAGCGGCAAAGCAGCCATTGTTCCTGCTGCGGTGCCGAAACAACAAGAATTAGCGGTAGCTGGGGAAAACGCTGCAACTCGTGTAAAAACGATCATTTTCCTCATATCCACCCTTGTGCAATAATACTGGTAAAACGTGATAATCAACTATTACTGACCCGCAAGGCGGAGTGGCCGCCGGGAAGATACAGTCTGGTAGCCGGATTCCTGGATTTCGGAGAATCGCTGGAGGAGTGTGCCATCAGGGAAGTACGCGAAGAGACCGGCATTGAAATATGTAATGTTCGCTATGTTGGGAGTCAAAACTGGCCGTTTCCATCTCAGCTTATGGCCGGCTTCGTGGCTGACTATGCCGCCGGGGATATTACTGTTGAAACGAAAGAGCTTGAAGATGCCCGCTGGTTCCCGATTGACGCCCTCCCTGCCCTGCCACCGTACAGGAGTATCGCCCGCTGGATTATAGACAACTTCAAATAGCCCAACCAGCACCTTAAATGAGACATTTTGAGATGTGGCACTAACCAGCATCCTCCTGATTTCTTGTAGATATACACTGGCACACTCTTAGCAGTACACTTTGCAATAGATAAAAACATCTCAATGACCGCCAAAGGAGACCAACGTGAAACGTATATCAATGTTATGTCTGCTATTTTTGCTGATCATTCCTGCATTTTCACTGGCTGCAGTCATCGGCCCGGCCAGAGTCAGCCTGATTGATGGTGAGGTCATGTTTCGCACGCCGGATTCCGATGAATGGATCCCGGCCGCCATCAACACTCCGCTTGATGAAGGGGATGCAATCTGGTGTTCAGAAGATTCAAGGGCCGAGATTCAGCTGGCTGACGGCAGCCTGATCCGGATAGATGAAAACTCGCAGCTTGATATGCTGGCCTTCGAAGACGGTTTTACGCACCTGCATCTGGCAAGCGGCAGAGCCTATGTCAGAACCTCCCAAAGACTGGCCGTCAATGCTCTGCAGATTGACGCCGATGACACCACCGTTCTTCCTGCCGCACGAACCAGACTGCGCCTGGATATGTTCCCGAACAGCCAGGAGGATATATCTATTTTCAAGGGTTCCGCCTACGTGGAAGGCAACGGAAACAGCACCAGGGTCCGTGCAGGTGAGCATATTGTGCTTGAAGAAGATCGCAGCGCCGTTCTGGCGCTCAATCCGCCGGACAGTTGGGAAAACTGGAATATGAATCGGGACAGGGATCTATCACGATCTGCCAGATCCAAATCGTATCTGCCGGAAGAGCTGCAAAGTTATTCAACCGAACTGGACTCAAACGGCAGATGGGTTCGCGTACCGGAGTACGGCATGGTCTGGCGACCGGCAGACATTAACTCCGATGACTGGGCCCCTTATCGCAGTGGCCGGTGGATCTGGAAGGGTGATGACTATGTCTGGGTTTCTTACGAAAGCTGGGGCTGGATTCCCTATCATTTTGGCCGCTGGGCAGTTGTAAGCGGCATCGGTTGGTGCTGGGTGCCGCCACTCCGGGGAGATGTCTACTGGGGTCCCGGTTACGTCGGGTGGTATCGAACCGGCGGTTATGTCGGCTGGACACCGTTGGCGCCAGGAGAGCCTTTTTACGGCCGGAGACACTATGGTCGCAATAGTATCAACATAACAACTACGACCGTATCGAACAGAAATGTAACCTACAGAAACCGTAACGTACGCGGCGGGATGACCGTTATTCCTCAAAATGACTTTTTGAGAGGCAGAGTAGTGGCTGAACCGGCACCAAGAAAGGGATCGGGGCCAATATCAGTCTCCGTATCGATAGGCAGCCCGCGTCTGCAACCTTCACGGGAAACGCGCATGCCGATCATTAAACATACTCCTCCGAGATTTGCCCCTCCGAGAATAGAGCATCGTGACAACCGAGAGTTACGTCAGCGTTTTCCACGCATAACACCCGAAACAACACCACAGCCTAGACAACGGCAAACTTCACCTGTTGCCCCCTCCCAACAGCAACCGGCGACAAGGACAATTCAAACTGCACCGTCAGAAAATCGTGTCAATCAGGCACCACAACAGCAAAATACGCCGCGGCAAAACAGTGATCGCCGGACAGCACCCTCTGCAACACAGCAGGTTCCTGCTCAACCAGCACCAACCGTTTCAGGGTCTGTGCCACAACAGAACGAACCGCAACAACGAACAACAAACCAGCCGACACCACGCTCAGATCAATCAACTGCACCGGCACCTGCTCGTGGCGAGCAGCGACAGAGAGGTTCCGTACCAGAGGCAACGACAGAAACTAAAAGCGCACCCTCACCACGGGCTGAACATCCCAAGCGGGAATCTAGACCCCGAGAGTTTAAAGAGAAAAAAGTTTGGAGAGTAGATGTGCCAGACGAGGGCAGAGATCAGGAACCGCGGGAAAGAGGAAATAGAGATCGCGGTGAACGCCGAAGCAGATAGATGGAAACATTTGTGTGGCAAGGGATCTTGCCACCCGTTTTTTCAATTCGCCATTACATGCTCGGCAATGATTCTGGCGATCTTTTCCGGAAAATTCCGGTCATCATCATTAAACTAACACCTGCTTTCAATAAAGAGCAACGCCGGGTCTTCCAGATAATCTGACACTTTACGCAGAAACAGGGCTGCTTCGGCGCCATCGGTTACCCGGTGGTCAAAAGTGAGCGATAGTGGGAGAATTTTGCGAATTGCAATTGTTCCCTGATGCACCCAGGGCCGCTCAACAATACGGCCGCAACCAAGGATTGCAACATCCGGCCAGTTGATGACCGGCGTGGCGTAGCTCGCTCCAAAATAACCATAGTTGGTAATGGTGAAACTGCTTCCCCGCATTTCCTCTATCGAAATAGTACGCGAGCGCGCCTTCTCACCCAGTTCCTGAATGTCCGCCGCAAGTTCCAGGATGCTCTTTCTCTCCACATTGCGGACAACCGGAACCATCAGCCCCTCAGAAGTCTCCACGGCAATGCCGAAGTTATAATATTTCTTGATGATGACAGTTTCAGACTCCTCATCGAGGGAGGCATTCAGACGTGGGTGTTCACGAAGAGCGTTCTGGGCGGCCTTGATGAAAAACGGCAGGAAGGTCAGGTGAGTGCCATGGGCTTCAACAGCATGCTGTTCGCGGGCGCGCAGTTCACAAAGGTCAGTAACATCAACCTCTTCCATTGTGGTGACAAAGGCAGTCAAACGTTGGGAAACCAGCAAATTCCGCGCAATAGTCCGCCTGATCCCTCGCAGCGGAACACGTTCCACCGGTCCCGCCTCGCCATTCCCAGGCAGCGGCACAACTGAAGCCGACCGAGGCAGATCTTCGGGAGTGATGCAACCGCGTGGTCCGCTCCCCTTGACCCCATACAGGTCAATGCCCCGCTCCCGGGCCAATTTCCGCACAGATGGTGTGGCCAGAATATCGAGATTTTTCATCACTACATCGGCCTTAACTGGGTCATCTTCCGCTTCGGGAAGGGTCCCGACAATCCCGACTGAGCGAGGTCGTTCGGACATTTCGTCCCGCTCATCTGCAATGGTCAAGAGCGCCTCCCCTACCAGAACTGTCTCACCTTCACTCCTATGAATACGGGTTATGATTCCCGCTCGTGGAGTCGGCACTTCAACCACCGCCTTGTCGGTTTCCACCTCGAGAACCGTCTGATGCTCCGCGACCCGGACGCCTTCCTTCACCAGCCATTTGCGCAACTCTACTTCGGCAATTCCTTCGCCCAAATCCGGCAGTCTGAATTCAAAAGGCATTTATAACCCCTTTACACTGTTGGTTTGCAAATCGTAGCGGCCGAACCCTTAATATCGCAATACCTCATCAATAGCCGCGGTTATCTGTTCAATCGAAGGAATGTAGTAATCGAAAAGTTTAGACAATGGTACCGGTACATCGGGAGCCGTAACTCGCAGGATCGGCGCTCGGAGATCCATGATCCCTTGCTCTGCAACAGTGGCGGCAATCTCGGCACCGAAACCACAGGTTCTGGGCGCTTCGTGTACAATTACCACTCGACCGGTCTTCTTAACAGAGGCGAGCACAGCCACCGCATCGAAAGGGTTGAGTGTAAGAAGATCGATCACCTCGGCATTGTACCGTTCCACGGCCTTCATCACCCGCTCCAGCATACTTCCCCAGGCGATTACGGTCAGATCGCCACCTTCGCGGACCACGCGGGCCTTGCCGAGAGGTATGGTGTACTCTCCGTCTGGAACTTCTTCCTTGATGAGCCGGTAGAGTCGGGTCGGCTCCAGAAACAGGACCGGATCCGGGTCACGGATGGCGGCCAGCAATAACCCCTTGGCCGTGTAAGGACCGGACGGCACAACAACTTTGATTCCTGGCATGTGGCAAAAGAACGCCTCGCTGCTTTCCTCATGCAGTTCCGGAGCCTTGATCCCCCCGCCGTAGGGAGTCCGTACCACCATCGGGCAGTTATAGCGCGAGCGGGAGCGGGAGCGCAGCCGGGCGGCATGGACAAACAGCTGATCGAAAGCCGCATAGGAAAAACCCAGGAACTGAATTTCGGCCACCGGCAGCAGGCCGTAGGCGGCCATCCCGATCGCCATGCCGACGATGGCCGATTCCGAGATGGGAGTATCGATCACGCGTTCTGAACCAAATTGTTCCTGAAACCCCTCGGTAACACGAAAAACACCACCGTCCCTCCCCACGTCCTCACCGAGAATGACGACCCGGTCGTCACGCTTCATTTCGCTGCCCAGAGCCATGTTAAGCGCCTGCACCATGTTTATTCGAGCCATGTCAGCCCCCCTCCCGTTGCCTGACCTGGCGCGGATTCAAGACAGCGCAGGTATGATCAAACATTTCAGCAGTCAGCGGAGGCGGGATCGCTTCCATGGTACGCACGGCCTCATCGATGGTCGAGGTTGCAAAAGTTTTTGTCTGTTCCACGTACCCATCTTTCAGCATCCCTCGCAGATCCATGAATCGCTCCAGTCGCATAATCGGATCTTTGGCGCGCCAGATTGCCACATCATCCGGGGAACGGTAACGGGAGGCATCATCAGCGGTGGTATGATCAGCCATTCGATAGGTAAGACATTCAATAAATGTCGCCCCTCCCCCGCTACGCGCCTTTTCGATCGCTTCCGTCGCAGCCCTGTGAACAGCGAACACGTCGTTGCCGTCCACCTGTACCCCTTCGAATCCAAACCCGATGGCCTTCTGCGCAAGAGACGCTGAAGCCGTCTGTCCCTTTAACGGAACTGAAATAGCCCATTGGTTGTTCTGACAAATGAAAACCACCGGCAACCGGAACACTCCCGCAAGATTGAATCCCTCGTGGAAATCCCCCTTGGAAGTGGCACCGTCACCGAAATAAGCAACCACCACGACCGGGTCGCGACGATAGCGGGCAGCCATAGCCGCCCCGACCGCATGTGGAATGTGGGTTCCAACGGAGAGGCACATGGGGAAAATGTTGAAATTCTCCGGCGATACCTGGCCGCGCTCATCGCCCGACCAATACTGCAAGAGCCGGTGGATTGGATAACCGAGGGTCAACTGAACACCCATCTCCCGAAAGGAAGGAAAGACCCAGTCGGAGTGATGCAGAGCGAGGGCGCTGCCGATCTGAGCCGCTTCTTGACCCAATGTGGACGGATAAGTGCCAAGCCGCCCCTCCCGTTGCAGGGCCTGGGCACGTTCGTCAAATGTCCGCGTCAGGATCATCAATTCGTACATACGCCGGATCTCGGTTTCGGAGAGAACCGGCATCAGCGCGTCGTCTACATTCCCATTCTCATTAAGAATGGTGAGACGCCGGACCGTAAAAGTGGCAAGAATATCATTAGGCATGGCCATTTCTCTCTTTACAGATTCTATCAAGAATGAACTCTGTTATAAAGATTCTAACGTCCCACCAAGCTTTGTCAACGGGAATGCTTTGACATCCTAATGTATTCACTTAGCACCATTCTCAACAAAAATGGGGTCGTTCCCTTCCAATCAGTCTCTTAGTGAAAATGACTGGTTTGGAAGTAACGACCCCATTTTTAAATATTTAACCAACAAAAGGGAAGCCCCACTCTCGTTCGCTCGATAGTGGGGCTTCTTTACATATCAGCTTGAAACCTGAATATCAGGTCATGTTCCAGATCATCATTTCAAAAATATCTTTCCAGCTCTTGCCGATCTCATTGACAACGGTCGGCTCAAAGCCGCAATGCATCATGCATTGCGCGCAACGCGGATCTTTGCCAACTCCGTATTTTTCCCAATCAGTTTTCTCCATCATTTCTTTGAAGGTTGAGTAATGGCCGTCGGTTATCAGATAACATGGCGCTTTCCATCCGCGTGGATTGCGGGTCGGATTTCCCCATGGCGTACATTCCAGTTTCTTTTCACCCTTCAGGAAACGCAGGTACATCGGTGTCGAGAAGAAACGGTGTTTCTTGCTCATTTCATAAACATCCGCAAATTTACGTTCGATATCGCGACGTTCCAGGAACAGTTTTTCACCAACAGCCTCATACCCAAATCCAGGTGCAACCAACAGACCGTCAACTCCGACCTCTTCCAGACGTGTGAATAACATTTCAATCTCTACCAGATCGGTTTCGTTGAAGATGGTGGTGTTGGTACAAACTCTGAACCCGAGTTTTTTTGCTTTTTTAATCGCCTCCATCCCGATTTTGAAAGCACCCTTGCGCTCCAGAATGCGGTCATGCGTTTCTTCCAAACCATCCATATGGACATTGATAGTGAAATTTGGGTGGGGCGTCATCGAGTCGAGAGCTTTCTCAAGCAGAATGCCATTGGTACAGAGGTAGATATGCTTGCCCCTCTTGATTACCTCTTTGATAAGTTTGTAAATGTGCGGGTACAGAAACGGCTCTCCACCGGTAATAGTGACGACCGGCGCCGGGCATTCATCCACTGATTTAAGACAATCCTCAAGGCTCATCATCTCCTGGATAGTATCGGCATACTCGCGGATACGGCCGCAACCAGAGCAGGCCAGATTGCAAAGGTGGGTTGGTTCCAGCATCAGCACCAGCGGATATTTCTCTACCTTGTTGATCTTGTTGCTGACAATGTATTTAGTCAGGTCATAGTTAAGTCGCATCGGAAAACGCATTTAGTTTACTTCCTTTCGATTATCGCTACTTTGCTTGTTTATTTTACACTTCTCTTTGCCGCAAGTATGTTTAAAATTACCGTTCCCACATTTCCTTTTTATCCTTGCCGAGATAGGCGCGCTTGACCTCGGCATTTTCCATCAATTCATCAGCCGCTCCCTCCAGAATCACTTTGCCGGTTTCAAGCACGTACCCCCGGTCGGCCAATTTGAGAGCGGCCTTGGCGTTCTGCTCCACCAGCAGTATGGTGGTGCCGCTTTCCTGGCGCAGACGTTCCAGAACACGGAAGATTTCCTGCACCACCAGCGGAGCCAGTCCCATGGATGGTTCGTCCAGCAGCAACAGCTTCGGATTGGCCATCAGGGCCCGGCCGATGGCCAGCATCTGCTGTTCTCC
The DNA here is from genome assembly GCA_009684515.1 of Geobacter sp. Classification (GTDB taxonomy): domain Bacteria; phylum Desulfobacterota; class Desulfuromonadia; order Geobacterales; family Pseudopelobacteraceae; genus JACRCG01. The sequence continues at coordinate 48,103 of WKKS01000003.1, read as the reverse complement.
ACCCGACATGGTTCCAGCAAGCTGTTTACGGCGTTCCTCAAGACGGGGAAACAACTCAAATACCTGTTTCATATCCTTGTGTATTGTTGCTTTCCATTCCCGGCTGCGATATCGGAGATAAGCCCCCAGTTCCAGGTTATCCTCAACAGAAAGCGGCTTAAAAACCTGTCGGCCTTCCGGAACCTGGGAAATGCCAAGTTTGACAATTCTGTCAGGCTGCAATGCTGACACAGGTTCTTTATTGAACAGTATTTCCCCAGCGGAAGCAGGAGTTACTCCGGAAATAGTGTTAAGAATAGTTGTTTTGCCGGCACCATTGGCACCGATCAGAGTTACAATCTCTCCCTGTCCAAGGTGAAGCGAAATATTTTTGAGCGCGTGGACTTTACCGTAGTATGTGTTGATATTCTTCAGTCGCAGCATCAGTCATCATCTCCCAGATAAGCCGATATTACATCTGGATTATCCTGGATTTCACGCGGGGTTCCCTCGGCCAGTTTTCTTCCAAGGTTAAGCACAACAATCCGATCGCAGATATCCATGACCAGCTCCATGTCATGTTCAACCAACAGCACCGTGATACCCAGATCGCGAATGCGTTTGATCAATTGGCCTAAAGCAAGGGTTTCCTGGCTGTTAAGTCCAGCCGCAGGTTCATCCATCAGAATTATACGCGGTTCGACCGCCAGTGCGCGAGCGATTTCAAGAAGCCGCCCTTTGCCGAATGGAAGATTTGCTGCCGTAACGTCAGCCAACTCGGTAATACCGGTGAACTCGAGCCATTTCATGGAAGCTTCGCGAATTCGGCGCTCTTCAAAAATACTCCAGGGCATCTTGAGTGCGCAGGAAAACAGGCTGCTTGAGCTTTTTGTATGCATACCCACCATGACATTTTCATGCACGGTCATACCACCGAACAGCTCTATATTCTGAAAGGTACGGACCATGGAAAGACGCGCCAGGCGTTCAGGCGGCAGACCTGACACATCCTTTTCTTCAAAAAGGACCTTGCCGGAAGTCTGAGTGTAAATGCCGGTGATAATATTAAAAAGTGTGGTTTTACCAGCTCCATTGGGTCCGATTACACCGGTAATATCACCTTTGCGAATACTAAATGACACGTCTTCCAGGGCGGTAACACCACCAAATATCTGAGTGATGCCGACGACTTCAAGCATGATCGGCACCTCCCTTTGTTTTGAATACTTTTTTGAATAAATCCGGAATTCCACGTACAAGTCCACCAGGCATAAACATAACCATTATGACCAGCAAACCACCATAAATAATTATGTCATAGTCATTGGCAGAGCGCAGGAATTCGGGCAACAATGTCAGCAGGGCAGCTCCAAGAAAGGAGCCGTAGACGCTTCCCAGGCCTCCGATTACTACCATGGTTAACAACTCAACCGAGAAGTTAAAACCGAATGAAGCTGGGGAAATAAACGTCATCGTATGGGCATACAGGCTTCCGGCCAGAGATGACAATACGGCCGAAAGTGCAAATACCTGCACCTTGAGCAGCCTGGCGTTGACACCGACGACACGTGCAGCCACCTCGGAATCATGAACGGCACGCAATGCGCGACCCACACGAGAGTTGGCAAGATTAATCGAGAAGAGAACTACTGCCAGTGTGAATGTCCAAATCAGGTAATAGTTTTTTACATCCGTATCAAAGACAATCCCGCCCAGTTCCAGATTTGGAATTCCGGAAAGACCCGACGGACCACCTGTCAAATCGTACGTTTCGTTAAAGACAATGTAGATGATTATTCCAATGCCTAGAGTTGCCATTGCCAGATAATGGCCTTTGAGCTTCAGGATCGGAAATCCTATCAAATATGCCAGACAGCCAACCGCTATTGCCGCAACAGGCATGGCCTGCCAGGGGTTCCAGCCATAGGTAACAGTCATAATACCGGACAGATAAGCGCCCAGCCCGAAGAATCCGGCATGCCCAAGTGAAATCTGGCCGGCATAACCGAGCAGCAGGTTAAGCGCAATTGCCAGCATCGTGTTGATGCCGACAAACACAAGTACATTCATCAGGTAGCCACCCTTGAAGAATGACGGCATCAACATCACAAACAGGGAGAAGCAAATAAATTTAATCAGTTCACGTTTCATGTTTTCAGACCCGCTCCGAATCGGCTTTGCCGAACAGACCCTGGGGACGGATAAACAGAATCAGCAGCAGGATAATAAATGCGATGGCATCCTTGTAACCGGATGAAATCAGTCCGGCACCCAACGATTCCAGAATCCCAAGCAGCAAACCACCCACCACTGTGGCCATGCCGCTACTCATACCTCCGATAATGGCTGCACAAAAACCTTTCAAGCCAAGCATGACACCAACATCATAGGCGGTCATGGTCAAAGGGGCGACAATTATCCCCGCCATTGCACCCATTGCTGAACTGATCAGAAACGAAAAGAGGACCATCCTACGAACGTCAATACCAACCAGACCGGCGGCGCGACGGTTGTAAGCGCAGGCTCGCATGGCTTTGCCACTGATCGTGTAGTAGAAATAGTACTTGTTGATGATAATAATGATTACTGTTATGGCCAGTATCCAAAGGTGCTGTGGCAGGATGGTCGCACCGCCGATCGCGATTGGGTCATCTCCGCTGAATGATGGTATGGAATGAGTATCCTTGCCCCAGGCCAGCATGGCAAGCCCTCGAATCAGTATGCTGCCACCGATCGTGATGATGACCAGATTTATCGGAGTTGGCGCTTTGAGAGGACGGATGGCAAGCCGTTCGAACAGAAGACCGGCCACAGTCGATGCTACAACCGCACAAGGTACCGCCGCCCAGATTGGCAGTTTGAGAAGATCAAGGCAGGTCAGCGTAAACAGTCCCCCCAGCATCACAAATTCGCCCTGGGCAAAGTTGATTATGCCGGTAGCATTGTAGATGATCGAAAAACCGATGCCGATGAGAGCATAGATTGCGCCGGTCGACAGACCGGAAAGTGTGTATTGAAGCAACTGATCGAACTGCATTTCACCTCTGCTTAACAAACTGAGAGACACGGCGAACCGTGCCTCTCAGTAAAAGTTTATTTGTTCAGACACAATCATTTCCTTAATCTGGTTAAGGGAATAATCACGAGCAAATAGAGTTGAATATTACTTCACAACAACCCAATCTTTGTTTTTCACTTCAACCAGCACAAAAGCATCCTTGCCGAGACCTGCGTGGTCTTGGGGCGAATAGTTGAAAGTGCCGCCAATACCTGCAAAACCCCTGGTTTTCTCAAGATTGTCCCGGATGGATTGTGGCGAATCAGCACCCTTTTCAACTGCGTTTTTAATCAACATAACCGCATCCCAGGCATGCCCCCCAAAATGGTCGCCTTCTGTTTTATAGTGTTTCTGGTAATCCTTTACAAAGGACATCAAGGATTTTTTCTGATGGTCAGAATTGGAAAGTTGATCTGCAACAACAACTTTACCGGAAGGGATCTTGATCCCTTCGGCAGCTTCTCCGGCCAGTTCAATAAACTTTTTGGACGAAACACCATGGCTCATGAAGATAGGGGTTTTTATATCCAATTGGCGAGCATTTTTTGCAATTACAGCCGGTCCGGGGTTAGTGCCCCAGCAGATGATTGCTTGTACATGCGAACCTCGTATTTTTGTCAGCTGAACGGTCATGTCGGTATCTTTGGGGCCATAGGTATCATCAGAAACTATTTTAATTCCGTATTTGGCCGCCTGTGCTTTCAACTGCTCTCGACCTGAAGCGCCAAATCCGTCTGAGACTGACAGGATCGCCACATTGGTCTGTTTGCTCTTCTGAAGATATTCGTAAATTCTGCCAACTGCCAGCGAATCATTCTGGGCGGTTTTGAATATCCATTTTTTAACCGGATCGGTAATCTTGCTGCCAGCAGAACAGGAAATCAGCGGCACCTGCAGTTTTTCTGCGACTGGAATCACGGCCATTGTTTCTCCGGTCGTGCTGGGACCAATAATGGCCACGACCTTATCATCCTTAATCAACTTGGTGGTTAGCTGTACTGCTTTGGTTGCATCACCAGCAGTATCGTACACAACCAACTCCAGCTTGTGGCCTTTAACTCCACCAGCCTTATTTATCTCATCTACAACCATATTGGCAGTATTTCGCTCCGGTTCACCAAGAAAGGCCGCCGGTCCGGTTACGGCAAACAGACCCCCAATTTTAATCGGAGCCGCAGCAAGTGCGGTTGTAGAAAACATTATCGTAACAGCGACAAACAGGTAAGAAATCACACGACAATTCATACATTAGCCCCCTGAAAAGTGATTTTGGATTACTTGATCAATGCCCAGTCGCCATTGCTGACTTTGACCATCTCAAAGGCTGAGAGATCAAGTCCATTGTGATCCCTGGCTGACATATTGAATATGCCAGAGATACTGACCAGTTTCTGAGTCTGTTCAATACCGTTGCGAATTTTTTCAGGAGTTGCTCCACTCTTTTTAATAGCAGCACTTGTCAACATCCAGGCATCATAGGCATAACCGCCAAAGGTAGAAGCCTCGGTACCGTAAGCCTTTTTATATGCCAGATCATATTCTTTCAGCAGCTTGTACTGTGGATCGTTTTTTGGCAGCATATCGTAAACGGCCAGTTTGCCGGCAGGCAGCATGACACCCTCAGCCGAATCGGCACCGGCCAGTTCGATAAATTTCTTGGAAGCAACACCATGGCTCATGTAAAGCGGAGTCTTGATACCAAGCTGTTTTACATTTTTTGTAATAACTGCCGGACCGGGATTGGTGCCCCAGCAGATGATTGCATCCGGCTTTATGCCGCGAATCTTAGTCAACTGGGAGGTCATGTCGGTATCTTTAGGCCCGTACACTTCATCGGCTACAATCGCAAACCCTTTTTGTTTGGCAAGTGACTTGATCTGCTCACGACCGGATGCGCCAAAGCCGTCAGTCACAGTCAGCAAAGCAATACTCTTTTGCTTATGTTTTGCCATGTAGTTCAGGATTTTTTCCGCGGCGACATGGTCGTTGGCAGGAGTTTTAAAAACCCAATGTTTGGCCGGTTCGGTGATTTTGATACCGGCGGCACAGGAGATCAGCGGAATTCTTTCTTTTTCAGCGACCGGAATGACCGCCATTGACTCGCCGGTTGTACTTGGGCCGATGATAATGGAAACTTTATCGTCCTTGATCAGCTTGGTGGCCAGCTGTACAGCTTTGGTAGCGTCACCAGTGGTATCGTAGATAACCGCTTCCAGCTTCATACCGTTGATACCGCCTTTGTCGTTAGCTTCTTTAACCAGCAGTTCAAGAGTCTTTTTTTCGGGTTCACCCAGAAACGATGCTGGACCAGTCACGGCAAACAGGGCGCCGATCTTGACAGTACCGGATGCAAACGACATTGTTGCGTACATCAGAAGAGTACAGACCATACCGCAAACCGCAAAAATCTTTTTCATTGTAACCTCCAGTCAAAATGGTGCCTACATGCCGTAAAGGCGTTCACCTTCAAGAACATTAAAGTTTTCAGCTTTTAACACGGATATGGCCTTATCGGTTTCATCAAAACGGAAGATGATTACGGCATTGCCGGCGCAGCGTTCAACAAATGCGTACATATATTCCACATTAATCTGTTGTTTATCCAATACCTGCAGAATTGAAGAAAGACCGCCGGGAGTGTCCGGCACTTCCACCGCCACAACCTCGGTCATATTGACGGTAAAACCATTTTCCTTCAAAACAGTCTTAGCCTTCACTCCGTCATCGACTATCAGACGCAGGATGCCAAAGTCAGATGTGTCGGCCAGAGATAATGTCCTGATATTTATGCCGGCCTCACCCAGCACTCGTGTAATTTCGGCCAGACGGCCAGATTTGTTTTCAATAAAGATAGATATTTGTTCAACTTTCATGATTCCTCCCATGGGGACATGCATTGTGTTTGCCTGATTCGAACCGACACAGGACCTATCTTACAAATGGCGATTATCAGTTACCCGCTTGGCCTTTCCCTCACTACGCTGAATTGTCTTGGGTTCCACAAGTTTCGCAGTACAGGTTACACCCAGCATATCCTTGATTTCCTTTTCAACCCGTCGTGACAATGCCTGCAAAACCTTAATCTCATCTGAAAACAGCTGTTCACTTACCTCAACCTGGACAGTTAAAGTATCCAGAGTACCCTGGCGATCAACAATCAGCATGTAGTGCGGTTCAATCCCCTCAATACCGACCAGAACCGCTTCGATCTGAGACGGAAAGACATTCACGCCACGAATGATCAGCATATCGTCGGAGCGACCGCTCATTCGGGCTATTCTGGCGTGGGTACGGCCGCAAATGCATGGTTCGTAGGTCAGACTGGTAATGTCGCGTGTCCGGTAACGGATCAGAGGAATACCCTGCTTGGTGATTGTGGTAATGACCAGTTCGCCGCGTTCCCCTTCCGGCAGTCGCTCACCGGTCTCAGGGTTGATAATTTCGGGAATAAAATGATCCTCCCAGATATGCAGGCCCTTCTTGGCTTCCATGCACTCTATCGCAACTCCCGGTCCCATGATCTCGGACAGGCCATAGATGTCAATCGCAGAAAGGTTAAGCTTGTTTTCTATCTCGTCACGCATCGTTTCCGACCATGGTTCAGCACCAAAGATTCCGACTCTCAGCTTGAGATTTTTGAAATCAACCCCTTCGGCCTTCGCTTCTTCCGCCATAAACAGTGAATACGAGGGGGTACAGGTCAAAACTGTTGAACCAAAATCCTGCATGATCATTATCTGACGCTTGGTATTGCCACCTGAGATCGGTATAACCGACGCACCCAAACGTTCGGCACCATAGTGGGCGCCCAGTCCTCCGGTGAATAGACCGTATCCGTAGGCATTATGGATAATATCTCCCTTGTGTGCCCCGGCAGCTACGAATGAACGCGCCATCAGATCAGTCCAGGTCGAGATATCTTTATGGGTATAGCCGACCACGGTCGGTTTGCCAGTGGTGCCGCTGGAAGCATGAATACGGACGATCTCTTCCATAGGAGCGGCGAACAGGTCATATGGATATGAATCACGCATATCCTGCTTGGTTGTGAATGGCAGGCGCTGCAGGTCGTCAAGGCATTTTACATCTGACGGTTTCACGCCTTTTTTTGCAAAGGATGATTTGTAAAACGGTACGTTGGCATATACACGTTCAAGTACATTCTGAAGCCGCTTTAGCTGTAGTGCTTCCAGAGCCAGTCTTGGCAGCGTTTCAAATTCCTCGTTGAAGAACATACAACATTACCTCGTTGGGATATTATACAAGATCTGACGCAAAGCTTTCCTGGGTGTAGCCGTTTACGACAACATCAAGGTGACCATCGTTCGGACAGAACAGAAGTCCATGTATCGGAACATCCTTCGGTATCAATGGGTTATGCCTGATAATCTTAACCACACGTTCAACGTTTTCCACTGGATGGGCAAAGATTCCCAGCCACTGTTTCAGGTCTGGAATATGAATATCAATGATATCGGGTGAGATGCCACGACTCATCATGTCCCGCTTGATCGAATCGGCATCAATTTGTGCCATACCACAGTCCCTGTGGCCGATCACGATGACTTCGTCAACTCCAAGCATGAAGATGCCAGCCACCAGGCTGCGTATAATAGTTCCAGACATGGGATCGACGATCGTATTGCCGGCATTCTTGATAACCTTGGCCTCACCACGTTTAAGCCCCATGGCAGGTTCCAGGAAATCCACCAGCCTGGTATCCATGCAGGTAAATATCGCCAGCTGTTTTTGGGGAGCCTTGGGAAGCGGCGTAAATGCATCCGGCTTCACAAAGTTTTTGTTGGCGGCAATGATCACATCGAGACGTGTCATTTACAAGCCCTTCCCATCAGAAAAGCCTTCTTGTTTATTTCAACAGCCTTGGACGGCACCATTTTTTCCAATGCCTTTATCCAGAACTGCTCAGGGATATCAAGCCTTTTGGAAACAGCTCCGAGCAAAACCGTGTTGGCGGCCTTGACGTTGCCGGCCTGCTCGGCCATCTGCTGCCCGTCAAGCAGTAAGAGATCAGGGAATCTAGTTTTGATATTTTCCACCAGACCTTCAGGATATACCTCATGACCCATCAGCACGGACGGTGGCGATATCTGCAGATCGTTGGCAACCACTGCGCCACCAGCCTTCAGAAGCGGAAGCGAGCGACAGGTTTCCATCAACTCGAATCCGAACAGAATATCCCCCTCACCTTCCGGTACTATCGGCGAAAAGACCTCTTTGCCGTAACGAACGTGGGATACAACGCTGCCGCCACGCTGGGACATGCCGTGAATTTCGCTTTTTTTGACGTCAAAACCGGCCAGCATTGCCGCTTCGGAAAGTATTTCGGATGCCAGCAAAATACCCTGCCCGCCGACTCCTACCAGAAGAATATTCTTTATCTGTTCGTTCATTTTTTACTCCCGATAGCATCAAACTTGCACAGCTGGCGGCAAACGTCGCAGCCATTGCAAAGCAGCGAGTCAATATGAGCCTTACCTTTTTTGGAACCATCGTCTGCCGGTCGCCATTCGATAGCAGGACAACCAATTTTGAGACAGGCACGGCAACCCAAGCATTCATCCTCGTCCACGCTGTAGACTTGCCCTCTTTGATAGACATTCTCACGTTTGATCAATACACAGGGCTTGTTTGTGATTACAACCGATGTTTCCGGTCTTTCCATCTCTTCCGCCAGAACCCGTTTGGTTTCCTCCAGGTCAAGCGGATTAACGATACGGATATTCTTTACCCCGACAGCCTTGCAGAGCAGCGGGATGTCAACGGCGTGGGCCGGGTCGTCCATCAGTGTAAAACCTGTCGCCGGATTATCCTGCCTGCCGGTCATGGCAGTTATGCTGTTGTCGAGAATGACCACCGTAGCAGTCGAGTTGTTGTAGACCATATCCATCAGACCATTGATACCGGTATGCAGGAAAGTGGAATCACCAATAACGGCCACCACTTTTTTCTTCTCATCGTCCGACACTACCTTGGTTACGCCGGTTGCCATACCGATTGAGGCCCCCATGCAGACACAGGTGTCCATGGCAGAGAGCGGCGGCATAAAACCGAGTGTGTAACAACCGATGTCGCCGGTTACATAGGCTTTGAGCTGGTTAAGCGCATAAAACACTCCGCGGTGTGGACAGCCTGGGCACATGTTTGGCGGACGCCCTGGAAGTTTCTCCGGCTGACTCGCCAGATTCTGCGGGAGACCAAAAGCCGTGCGGAGACGCCCGGGTGTCAGTTCGCCGCACTGCGAGATAATATCTTTGCCGATTGCGTTGATACCCATAGCTTTGACCTGCATCTCGATAAATGGGTCCAGCTCCTCAACAACATAAATTTTGTCAACCTGGGCGGCAAACTCGCGAATCAGTTCTTGCGGCAACGGATGAACCATACCCAGCTTGAGAGTTGAAGCATCCGGCATGACCTCGCGTACATACTGGTAACAAACGCCGGAAGTAATTATTCCAACCGACTTGTCCCGCAGTTCGGAACGATTGATGGCCATTTTTGTCCCGTCCTGAGAAAGCTTCAACAGGGAGGCTTCAACCATCGGGTGACGAACGCGGGCATTACCTGGCAGCATTACCAGTTTGGCGGGGTTTTTTTGAAGTTTCGGAGTTGGCAGGTCAGTGATCCGCTCACCAAGTTCTACTATAGACTTGCCATGGGAAATCCGGGTGCAACTTCTGAGCATGACCGGCATGTCATATTGTTCAGAGAGTTCGAATGCTAGCTTGGTGAATTCCTTGCATTCCTGCGAATCGGACGGCTCCAGCATGGGAACTTTGGCAAAACGGGCATAGTTGCGGCTATCCTGCTCATTTTGGGATGAGTGCATTTCAGGGTCATCCGCCACCACCAGCACCAATCCTCCCCTTACTCCAGTATAAGCAAGGGTGAAGAGCGGATCTGCCGCCACGTTGACTCCGACGTGTTTCATTGTACAGAGCGCTCGACCACCGCCGAAAGATGCGCCAATAGCTACCTCAAGTGACACTTTTTCGTTGGGCGACCAGGATGAATCAATTTCCTTGTACTTGATGGCATTTTCGAGAATCTCGGTGGAAGGGGTTCCTGGGTAAGCGCAGGCCACAAGGCAACCCGCTTCATAAGCTCCGCGGGCAATGGCTTCGTTGCCGGATAGAATTTCTTTCATCAATTGGATCCTTGTAGCACTGTGTTGTAATGAAAATTCAGGTTGCGCACTATACTAAAACTGCCCGCAGAAAGCAATTTCTTTAAAAATGCGGGCATATGCCAACAACAATTTTACTCAAATCAAAACAAGCTCACAGCTGATTTTTTCTATTGTTATTAATCGACATGAAATCGAGATAGAGATTGGAAACATTTATCCTCTTCGCTTGACAAAATGATCGCACAGGAGAATAATCCGCGCTTCCTGTATACACAACCAAGAAGGGAACCTCATCCATGCGTATAGAAAGTGATTTCCTGGTAATCGGCAGCGGCATTGCCGGCCTTTCATTTGCACTCCAGGCAGCAGACCACGGCAGCGTCGCCATTGTCACCAAACGTGATATTTCCGAATCCGCCACAAAGTACGCTCAGGGTGGAATTGCCTCTGTATTTTCAGCGGAAGATTCCTTTGACGCACACGTGGAAGACACCCTGGTGGCAGGAGCCGGTATTTGCCATGAAGATGTCGTCAGAATGGTGGTAGAAGAAGGACCGCAAACTATCCGCAACCTGATTGAATGGGGGGTCAAATTCACAACAAGTGGGGAGAAATATGACCTGACCAGGGAAGGCGGACACAGCGCAAGAAGGATTCTGCATTCCGAAGACATCACCGGTCGCGAGATCGAGCGAGCCCTGGTAGAGGCGGCGCTCCAACATCCAAACATTCAGGTCTACGAGCATCATATTGCTATTGACCTGATTACGTCCGCCAAGATCGAGCGACTCCAGACTGAATCAAGCACAACAGAACAAAACCGGTGTCTGGGAGCCTACGCGCTCGACATCAACAATGACAAAGTAGTGACATTCTCTTCCAAAATCACACTTCTCGCCAGCGGTGGCGCGGGTAAGGTTTACCTGTACACCTGCAATCCTGATGTCGCATCCGGAGACGGTGTCGCAATGGCCTACCGGGCAGGGGCGACGGTCGCCAATATGGAATTCATGCAGTTCCACCCTACCACCCTCTTCCATCCATTGGCAAAATCGTTTCTGATCTCGGAAGCGGTACGTGGTGAGGGCGCCATTCTGCGCCGCCGTGACGGCACCGCCTTTATGGAGAAATATCACAAACTGAGGGATCTCGCTCCGCGCGACATCGTTGCCAGAGCCATCGATAACGAAATGAAAACCAGCGGTGATGACTGCGTTTTTCTGGATATAACCCATGAACCCGCCGACGTTGTGCGCGAGCGGTTTCCAAACATTTACCAGACCTGTATGGAATTTGGCCTGGATATGACCAAGGAGTGGCTGCCGGTTGTTCCTGCCGCACATTATCTGTGCGGTGGCGTTGCGGTCAATAATGAGGCAGAAACAGACATTCCAGGCCTGTATGCAATCGGCGAAGCCGCTTTTACCGGTCTGCACGGTGCCAACCGACTTGCCAGCAACTCTCTGCTGGAAGCGGCTGTTTTCGCAGGGAGAGCTTTCAGGCACTCCAGTGAAGCCCTAAAGTCGTTGCAACTGGACCAGCGCGATATTCCGGCCTGGGACAGCGGAATTGCCACCAACAGCGATGAGATGGTGGTTGTGTCCCAAAACTGGGACGAAATTCGCCGCACCATGTGGAATTACGTCGGCATAGTTCGCTCGGACAAACGCCTGGCAAGAGCTATGAACCGTATCAAAATGATTCAGGGCGAGATCGAAGAATACTATTGGAATTTCAACATCACCTCCGACCTGATTGAACTACGCAACATATCCACGGTGGCGGAACTGATTGTTTCCTGTGCCCAGATGAGAAAAGAATCGCGTGGCTTGCATTACACAATAGACTACCCGGAACGGGATGATCTGAACGGCAAGAAGGATAGCTTTATCAAGAAGAAATTCTGAGCCACAACACACTGATTTACTGTTGGAATTAATAGCCCTCTGCATTAAAAGAGGGCTATTAATTATTTCAACAAACATATATTATAGAAAACATCGTTCTATTCATATCAGTTTAATAAACAATATAATTTCCAGGAGGCGGCACATGAAAAGATCGCAATCAGGGCTCTTCGGCTGGCTGGTACAAACTACTGTAATAGTAATCATCGGATTGGTTCTATGTGGATTGACTGCAACGCCATCATTTGCCACCATATTTCCAATAGCAAGCAATGGTGCGTCACAAAGTGCCTCGTTTGACGGTACAAACTATTTGGTGGGAATTGAAAGTCATAACACCTCTCCACCCACTATCGGAGCCCAGCTAATCTCCGCCTCCGGAGTCCAACTCGGCCCATTCATCTCGACCGGCCGCACAGGAATTGCCACCAATGTCGCCTTTGACGGCACCAACTATCTTTTGATCTGGGAAGACAACAATGGTGGTACTTCCAATGGGGCCACCGGCTGGCAAGTATGGGGGCAGCGCATAAGCAAGGCGGGTACAACCGTAGGTGTTCCATTCGCAATTTCATCCACCGGTATCTGGTTTGACGGGGTCAAGACCATGGCCTTCGGCGGCGGTAAATACCTGGTAACCTACACCAAACTCATTGTACCCGCAAATGGTGATGCTTCTACAAACCGCTACATTGCCGGGCGCATTGTGAACCCTGACGGCACGTTGGGAATCGAATTCCGTATCAGTACAGGCTATGGCGCTGCCAGCGATGTGGCCTTTGACGGTGTCAATTTCTTTGTAATCTGGCGGGAAGACCAATATGACCAGGAAATCCGCGGCCGCTTTGTAAGTCCGACAGGGATCCCGGGAACAGAGATCTCGGTCAATGCCAGTACAGCCCCCAGCGACAACCCCACTTCGGTCGCCTATGACGGTACGAATTACCTTGTTGCCTGGAACGATGAGACTGGCGGAATAGGAACTGGGACGTGGGATGTATTCGGGCAACTGGTCAGCCCGAGTGGCACAATGGTCGGACCGGCCTTTACGATAACAAATGAACCCGGCCCGCAGATGGTTACCAGCGTTGCATTTGACGGAACCAATTACCTGGCTGTCTGGATGGATATGTCCAATGACGCCAATGGCAATGGTGTCTGTGATGCGGGCGAAGGAACCTGTTGGGATATGTACGGCCGATATATCAGTAGGAACGGTTCTCTGATCGGCAGCAAAATAACAATCAGCACAGACGCAACTAATCAGATGGGGGGAGTGGGTTTTGTCAACGGTAAATATTTAGTTCTGATCAACAGCGGCGTCACCATGGGGTCGGGTGGCTTTAGCCAGGTGGCTTCAGCAAACGGGATGTTTATAACGCCTTCAGCTAATCAGTTCTCTGCGAGCGGCACTTACATTTACAGTGGTACCACGCCGAATGCAACTCTCGCGTGGACCTGGACAAACAGCAACTTCATCTGTAACGGCCCTAATATCGGGCAAGAAACGCAGACCATCACACTTCTGGACGCCACCACACTGACCTGGACTGATTCGGGCGGCAGCATGACCTGGACCAGACCCAGTGGCACCGCTGGAAACATTACCGGAACCTGGACCTCAACAGATCCCGGTTCGGGTAACTCTTACATAGTGACTTTTTCTGGATCTCCCTCTTCTGGTTCGGTTACGGTTACTGCCGATATTTTAAGCTGCGGCACAAACGGAACCTTGAGTATTGATTCATTTAGCCCCACAAGTGGGACGGTTGGGAGCCTTGTTGCCATCAGTGGTAATAATTTCAGTCGGCTAATGACCGAAAACACGGTACTTATCAACGGTCTACATGCCGTAGTGACAGGTGTTGAACCCAGCAAACTGTACTTCATCGTTCCCCCGGGAGCAACCAGCGGAACAATCAGCGTCTCCAACCCGGGCGGAACGGCTACCAGCAGCCAAACTTTTAACGTATTGCCCGGCACCCCGGCAGCCAGCCTGAGCTGGGGCGGTGTCCACCACCGGTTCGATTCCGACGGGAGCACCTATGATGCCCTTGATGTCGGTATCGATAGTTATGCCACCACCCTGGCCGGCATGAGTTTGACAGTAAGTGGGCCAAACAACTTTACCTACACCTTCGACAACGCTGAAATCACACCATACATTAACGGCCAACTGGCAATATATAAAAGGTTTCCAACACCGGCTACACCTCTTGCAGCCGGTGTCTATACCTTCACCCTGGACGACAACCAGGGACACATCAGCCACCGGGTCGACACCCATATCAGCGTGGCAGCCACACTACCTCAGGTGGACAGCACTAAAATCCAGTTCCAGCGCAAATCGGACGGTTCATACCGGTTCAGTTGGCCCCCGGTTAACGATGCTACGCAAACTTATTACTATCGCCTGCGCATCAATCTCAACAACAGTTCCGGAACACCAGTTTATGACAGTACGCGAGCCATGACTTCCTTCGCAGACGTGCCGGCGGGGATACTTTTTGACGATACTACATACAAGATACGGGTTGAAGCGTGTGACGCACCAAACGGTGACATGGCCACCAACCGCTCGTTGTCGGCATGGAAGCTGATCAGTCCAAAATGGAATGACTACAATGCCGATAAAATGTTGGTCAGCTTTGCCGCCGTCTATAATCGCACTGATGGGACAACACCATCTTTTGATGCGACCCTGAATGTCAATGATCCGACCAAAATAACTTCTTTGACGCTGTCCAAACCGGACGGTTCAACGCTTTATACTTTCAATACATCAACATCAACAGACCTAAACCTCAGAACCAGTGACGGTACAAATATTATTACTGATTTCTACAAAAACTTTCCAACCGGAACCACTATGCCGGCCGGACTTTACACGTTCACTTACCAGACCACACTGGGAGGGATCCAGACAGCCTATGCCACATTGACCACACCGGTTACCTACCCGGTTATAGATTCAGCCACCATGCAAGCACAAGATCTTGGAAACGGAAACGTCCGATTCAGCTGGGCCAATGTGAATCACACAGGTACACTCTATTACCGGGTTGTTTTAAACAGTCCGACTAAAGCATTGTCTTTTAATACATCTCGTCTGAACCAGACCTATGTTGACATCCCTTCAAGCCTTATCAACGAACTTACTCCAACACGCTGGCGTGCGGAAGTAATTGACAGTAACGATGTCACCACCCAGCGCAACCGTTTCAACACTAATTGGCAAACTTTGTCAATACAGTCCTATGACCCTGCCAAACCAGTGATAAACGCCTTGCGAGTCCGCAACCTTATAAAGTCATCTGGTTCAACCTTTACTCAGGTTTCAGTCAACGCAACCGGCTCACTAAGCACTCTTACACAGATTCTAGTAACAGGACCCGGAGGTTACAGTCATAATTTGCTCGCCGATGGACGCTACACGCCGGCCAACGGTTCTTATGCTCTGGAGGTGCCCGGAACACTGACAGCCGGCTTGTATACCATCACGGCAACCAATACAGCCGGCAAGAACGCCGTTTCTTATCTGTACGTTCCGCCAGCCAATGCTCTGGTACGACCAGACTATGCAACATTCCACAACGACTGGGAACCCAACGGAGACATGAGAATTTCGTGGGCACCAATCGTAAGCAATGTGCCTGTCTGGTATTCCTTCAGCGCATATGCGCAAACCGACCAGAATGGAGACGGTCTGCCTGATCTGGTTTACGTGACTTCAGCCAACGTACAGCAATCAAGCATCGTCATTCCAGCCGCAACAATTGGCCAATGGCCCCAGTACACGATGGCGCAGGTTTCAGCAACTGATGGAAGCAATGCCACTGTAACCAGTAACATGAGCCAATCTGTTATGGTAGGGGCCGAAATGCCGGGGTTCAATTATGCCGCACTGAACGATTCTGACAGTGATGGTTTTGCCAGCGATATAGATGTCAATGACGGTAATCCGTCTGTGTATCCGTTTTCATCCGGTAATGATGCTCTCACAACAACCGTAACCAGCACAAACCCCATATCCGGGGCAACAGAAATACCTGCCACCGGCAGCACCTTCAGCGTGACCTTCAACAAAGTTATCGACCAGCGCACACTGCCCACCAGCTTCAACGCAGACAAAGGCATAACCGGCGTCGTGACTTATAATCCGGCAACGCGCACAGCGACCTTTACACCGTCAGCTTCGGCTCAGCTGCTGCCTGGAACCACCTACACAGTGACGATCTCAACCGGCCTGCTGGATCAAGCCGGCCACCCTCTGGCCGCGCCTTATTCCTGGAGCTTTACTGCTGCCGGCAGTCTGCCCTCCATCGCTGCAACCGTCACCGGAAACGGTAATATCAACAGCAGCACTGGCACTCCTGGCATTCATGCTTCATCACCTGGTTCTTATTCAAGCCCATACCAATGGAATGAATCCGTTACGCTCACCGCCACGCCAAGCACGGGCTACATCTTTATTGGATGGGGAGGAGATGGCACCTGCACCGGTTCAGCAACTGCTTGTACTTTCATTATGAATTCCAGCAAAACTATCACTGCGACATTTCTGGTCCAAGTCCAGGACAATGTCCGGCTTGACAACGGCACCACCCCTTATGAAACCGTCCTGGATGCCTACAACGCCGCCTCGCTTACCGGAACAGTCATCAAGCTACGCGACAAACATTTCGCTGAAACGCTCAATGCCGACAATGGTACGACAGTAACACTTTCAGGAGGATATCCGGCCGGATTCGGCACTACCCACACCGGCGTAACTTCGATCACAGGCCTTATAATAAGTCTTGGCAGCCTTACGATTGACAATTTGACAATTAAATAGTTCAATGTGGACATTCGCATAGTGCACCGACCGACCACTTACTTATCTCGGTCGGTGCATTCATTTTTTAGATCACGAGGCTTTGAATGGAAATAAACGAAATCCGAAAACGGATCGATCTGTTGGATGATGTACTGCTTCGCATCTTCAACGAACGCGCCCGACTGGCACTGGAGATTGGGCACGCAAAAAAAGAGCTGAACCTGCCGGTATTTGACCCGGCTCGTGAGAAGCGGATCTTCAACCGCATGAAGGAGGACAATCCCGGACCGCTGGACGATGAAGCCATTGTCAGAATGTTTGAGCGCGTGGTCGATGAATCGCGGCGACTGGAGAGAATCATGTCACATAAAGAAGATATTTAAGGAGAACGCTGGACATGCTGATAATTATGAAGAAACATGCTGAAGAAGAGGCTCTTGATTCAATCAAGGAATATCTGATAAATCATGATTTTGATATTCATCAATCTACGGGAGCCAACCGCACCATTATCGGAGTCATAGGGGACACGGATACTCTTAATGACCACGAAATTGAAGCTATGCCGGGAGTAAGTCAGGTGGTTAGAATCAGAAAAGACGATTAGCTGCTGTTTACAAGGAGAGGATTTATGCGCGATATGTTACTGCTGATTGGAATCCTGGTTATCTGGTTTGTAGTCAACAGATATATTCTGCCAAAAATGGGGATTCAGACTTGAATGTCCAACACCTGCTCTCCCGCGTCGCGGGAGGAAAAAAAAGAAACCGAAAAAGAATAATATTATGGCCGGGTTATTGCCCGGCTTTTTTTCTTGATGTTACCATCTCGTCAAGGACGACCAAATAACCATCGGGATCAAAGCACCACATTTCCTTTATTCCGTATGGCTTTATCTCCAGAGGGTACAGTATTTCCAACCCCTCTTCCATGATGGCATCGTTGATCTCCTCGATATCTTCAACCTCAAAATGCAATGTCACACCAATACCTCGCGGAAACATGCTGAATCGAGTGCCTAGCATCGGATGAGACCTGATCACATCTGACTCTTCAACAAAGATTATTGCAATTCCGTCCATGTCAATAACCAGGTGATCCGGGGCCCCCTGTGCTGTCAGGGAGCGCCGCACCGGCAAATCAAGAATCCCCGCATAAAAGGCTTCTGTGACTACCAACTGCGAAACTACCAACTGTATTGAATGGCGGGAGAGATGGGGCTTCATTCAAATCCCTTGAACAGGATTCCTGCATAACCAGACAGGCGGGACAACCAGTTTGAGTAGATAAGTAAACCGATCAGCATCAGAAAAATACCGGTGATAATTTCAAACATCCTGATAAATTTCTTAAACCTGTTAAATACCGACAGGAATTGATGCAATGCCAGCGAAGATAGAAAAAAAGGCAGTCCGAGACCCATTGAATAAAGCAGCAATAAAATTATTCCCTGATAAACGCTATCTTCTGTGGCAGCCACAGCCAGAATAGCAGCCAAAATTGGCCCGATGCATGGCGTCCAACCTGCGGCAAAAGCAATTCCAACCAGAAAACTTCCCGCATAACCTGACGGTTTATGCTTGATTGATACACGTTTTTCACCGAGCAGAAATCTCAAAGGCATGAGCCCGGTGACATGGATGCCAAGCACCACCAGCAACACTCCGCCGATTTTTCTAATAATAGTTGCATTATGATTCAGAAATGATCCGATATAAGTGGCAGAAGCGCCAAGAAGCACAAATACTACCGTAAATCCACAGATGAAAAAGATTGAATGCAGAATGGTCTTCTGTCTTATGACGTGCGAAGGGTGCTCAGCCTGCAGATCAGCGAAAGATAGTCCGGTTATATAGGTAATATAAGAGGGGATCAGCGGAAGAACGCACGGTGAGAGGAAGGAAAGTAATCCGGCAATAAAAGCGCCTATGTAAGTTACATCATGGCTATGCACTCAGATCGCCTACTTGGTCAGACCTTCAAGAAAAGAGAATACTTCCGGTGAATCCCAAGCAAGGCCACCAATGACTTTCTTAACAACCACGCCCTGTTTGTCGATGACAAAGGATTCCGGCACACCGGTTATGCCGTACAGCTTGGAAGCGGTGCCGTCGGCATCAAGGTAGGCTGGCAGGCTAAACCCGCTTTCTTTGAAAAAGGATTCAACGTCTTTCTTGCCGCCTTCGTCAATCGACACTGCAACCATCTGAAATGGCTTGCCATTCATAGCGCTGTTAAGCTTCATCATGGAAGGAATTTCTTCGCGGCATGGAGGGCACCATGTAGCCCAAAAGTTGAGCAGAACAACTTTGCCCTTTAAGGTGGAAAGCTTAAGCGGAGTGCCATCTGCAACGGATACTACCGAGATTTCCGGAGCAGCGCTTTTTTCCTGAGCGACTGAGATTTTCTTCGCCGTATCAGTTTTGGAACACGCTGTTGCTGTCAAAAGCATACAAGCAGCTATGAGAAAAAAAACTCTACGCATGGTGCCTCCGGTATAGTTAAGCAGGGATCGCGGGCTATTTGTTGCGAGTGACTACATATTCGGCCAACTGGAGCATGGCCTCGCGCACTGGTCCGGCGTCAAACGTGCTCAGATGGGTTACGCAGCTTGAAATATAGCGACGTGCCGTATCAATTGTATACTCGATACCACCATACTGCTTGACCAGAGCTGAAACATGCCGGAACTCATCCAGCGACATTTCGTCTTTGTCAACAACCGCTTCTATATCAGCCCTCTCTTTTGCATTGCAATGCCTGAGGGTATGAATCAGCGGCAGCGTTATTTTTCCCTCTTCAAGATCGTGTCCTATGCTTTTGCCGAATTCTTCTTCAGTCGCGATGTAATCCAGAATATCATCCATCAACTGGAATGCTATCCCCAGGTCCATACCGAAATCCGCAAGCGCCTGCTGTTTTTCCCTGGAGACTGCACCTAGAACGGCGCCTGCTTCGCAAGCTGCTGACATAAGTATAGCTGTCTTGGAACGAACAACTCCGATATAACGCTCTTCGGTAAGATCAATCTCGCCAGTGCAGAGCAGCTGCATGACCTCGCCCTCTGCGATTATCGTGGTCGCCCCCGAAAATATGCGAAGAATATCAAGACTGCCAACTCCCACCATCAATGAGAATGACTTGGAGAACAGGAAATCTCCAACCAGAACCGAAGCTTCATTACCCCACAAAGTATTGGCAGAAGCAATGCCGCGCCTCAAAGTTGCACTATCCACAACATCGTCATGCAACAGTGTTGCCGTGTGAATGAACTCCACCACACTGGCCAATGGCACGGCTTTGTCACCACTGTGGTTGCACAGTCGTGCAGCCAGCAGGAGAAGAGCAGGTCGGACGCGCTTTCCACCACTGGACAACACGTATTCTCCAACCTTGCGGATCAGTGGAACGTCAGACTCCAGATCTTTGCGGAACTGTTGCTCAACAAGAATCAATTCTTCGCCTATGATGTTAAGTGCTGACTGCATCGTTATGGTATCCTTAATGTAAATTCGCGTCATACTAATGGAATGGATTCCTTTTTGTCAAAGCATTTCTGGCATTTCCAAAGTGGCTGAAGCGGGAGAATACTTGCGCAGCACATTTATCTTTAAAAAAACACTTGCGTTCTATTTGGAACATCTGTATAAGTTTTGGTTCTTGGTCGCCAGCTGTTTTTTGCCGTCCGAGTCGTGTAGTGAGTTAATCAGGGGGTTGTAGCTCAGTTGGTTAGAGTGCCAGCCTGTCACGCTGGAAGTCGCGGGTTCGAGCCCCGTCAACCCCGCCAAAATAATGAAGGCGCCTGATATTTTCAGGCGCCTTTACTTATATGCACGACCAAATGACTGCTTATTCTTCAGATCAGCTGTTCAGCTGCTTTCAAACTCGATTTTCTGCCGCCTTATCTTCTCCACCATGGTTGTCCGGTTTATCCCAAGCAACATTGAAGCCCGTGTTCGATTACCACCCGAAAGCTTCAAGGCCTGAATAATCAGAGTTCGTTCAATTTCGGCTAGTGCCGCCGTCATATCAACACCCGTTTCATCCAAATCAATTCTGACTCCAGAGCTATTTTGTTTTCCCCTGACAATTCCAGCCGGCAAGTCATCACACGATATGACTGTTCCGTCAGACAATGCGATTATACGTTCAACCAGATTTTCCAACTCCCGAACATTGCCTGGCCAGGAATACTTTTCCAGGACCTCCAACACCTGCCTGTTGACCGTCATCAGAGGGCGCCCCATGAGTTTGCAGTATTTTTCAAGGAAATAGCCAGCCAGGCGCATTATGTCCTGTTGACGGTCCCGCAGCGGCGGCAGATGTAACGGAATAACATTCAAACGATAAAACAGGTCTTCACGAAACAGCCCTTTGCTGACCATAGCTTCAAGGTCGTTGTTAGTCGCTGAAACGACTCTGACATTCAGTTTTATCGGCTTATTCGAACCGACCCGTTCGACTTCCTGCTCCTGCAAGACCCTCAACAGTTTATTTTGCAGATGAAGCGGCATAGTGCCAATCTCATCAAGAAAAATCGTTCCGAGGTTTGCTGCTTCGAACTTTCCGGTTTTATCCGTAATTGCCCCCGTAAATGCCCCTTTTACATGACCAAAGAGCTCACTTTCCAACAACGATTCAGGAATGGCTCCACAATTTACCGCTATAAAAGGCCTCTCCTTGCGGCTACCGTTATAATGTATAGCCCTGGCAACCAACTCCTTACCGGTACCGGATTCCCCGGTAATTAGCACGGTTGAATCTGTCTTGACAATTCGCCGCATCCGTTCAAAGACAAATTGCATCGCGGGCGAATTGCCGATGATGTTGCTGAAATCAAAACGCCCCTGCAACTGCTTGCGAAGATAAACATTTTCAGAGAGCAACTGCTGCTTTTCAAGCGCCTTTGAAATAACAATCTTCAACTCATCAAAGTCGATCGGCTTGGTGATATAGTCGAATGCCCCCTCTTTCATAGCCCTGACAGCCGTCTGGGCGGAGGCATGTCCGGTTACTACAATCACTTCCGTGGCAGGCGACACATTACGCACACTGTTCATGACATCAAATCCGCTTTTGTCGGGGAGAAACAAGTCAGAAACTATAATCTGGAATTGTTCACCGGCAATTAGGTCGAGGGCATCTTCACCATTGGAGGTAGATACAACCGAGTAACCGGCTGATTGCAACAAAAGCGAGAGTGCTTCGCGGCCGGACTTGTCATCGTCGATCACAAGAATTTTTATCTCATCAGCCATCTGGTTAACCCCGGAAAGTGCAATTTCGGGTATTTAAGCGGCATTTAGTGTGAAAAGCAATGAGAAAATGGCAAATAAAAACCCCGCTCCTGCGGGCGGGGTTTTTACTAACTGCCTGTAACTGCCAGGACTGATTGTTTAAGTCCATTCATCAAAAAGTCAAGCTCTTCACCGGAAATCACCAGTGGTGGGAATATGACAACCGTATTTCCGAGTGGCCTGGAAAAGACACCATGCTTGCGCGCTTCCTGGCAGACACGAACACCAATCTTCTGTTCCCAGGGATATGCCTGGCGGGAATCTTTATCTTTAACCAGTTCGATACCGGCTGCCAAGCCGCATTGGCGTATGTCACCCACATGTGGTAACTCCCTGAAGCCATCCAGAAGTTCTGTTAATTGTGATATTCTGGGTTGCATTGCATCCAGTAAATGGTCGCTTTCAAACAACTCCAGACTTTTCAGTGCCACGGCACACGCCAACGGATTCCCGGTAAAAGTGTGGCCATGGAAAAAGGTTTTCAGTTCGGAGTATTCACCC
This sequence comes from Geobacter sp., assembly GCA_009684515.1. GTDB lineage: Bacteria > Desulfobacterota > Desulfuromonadia > Geobacterales > Pseudopelobacteraceae > JACRCG01. Next base: position 25,392 of record WKKS01000003.1, on the reverse strand, counting down.
AAGAAAGCTCGATATACCTTAGAGTTAGTAATAGTTGCTGCAATCGGCAGATATCCGGCGGCAATCCCCTTTGATACGGCCATGATATCAGGCACGACGTCTTCGTGCTGACAGGCAAACATCTTGCCGGTCCTGCCGAAACCGGTTGCAACTTCATCGGTAATCATTAATAGATCATACCGGTCGCACAATTGACGAACACCACTTAAAAAACCGGCGGGCTGCACGATCATACCGCCTGCGCCCTGAATCAGCGGCTCGATTACCAGACCTGCAATGAAACCGGCATGTTCCTGCATGAGTAGTTCGAGAGCTTCAAGACATTTCAACCCACAGCTGTTTTTATCCGTGCAACCGAACTCACAACGATAACAGTAGGGAGCCGGCGCTTGTACCGTTTCAAACATGAGTGGCTTGAAGGTGGCATGGTAAATATCAATTCCACCGACACTAACAGCACCAAGAGTATCGCCATGATAAGCATTTTTGAAGGTGATAAAACGGCTCCGCTCCGGATGGCCGAGGTGTGTCTGATACTGATAGGCCATCTTGACCGCCACCTCCATGGCGGTTGAACCGTTATCGGAATAGAAGAACCGATCCAACCCGGGCGGAGTTATTTGGGCCAAGCGGGCAGCCAGAACAATGCTCTGTTCACTGGCCAGGCCCAGCAGCGTGGAATGCTCCAACAGGTCAACCTGAGCTTTTAGCGCCTCATTCAACTCCCGTCTGCAATGACCGTGCACATTGGTCCACATGGCGGCGACTCCGTCCAGATAGCGGTTGCCGTCCGTATCGATCAGCCAGCACCCCTCCCCTTTTTCAATGACGATCTGTTCGTTACGACCCCAGTCCTGCATCTGCGTAAAGGGATGCCAGACATGACGTCGATCCCACTCTCGCAGTTGTTCGGTAGTATAAGCGCTCATATTCCCAACTCACGCAGCACGATGGCTGTCTCCGGCTGTCCATCCAGCCAGGCGGCCAGTTCGTCGATAATTTCCATTTGGTCAACTTCGTCCCGGTGAGGCCACACTCCAAGAACCGGAGCACCACAGAGCGACCCAATATGATGCGGAGCGCACTTTTCTGCCGCTCCCGGTTTGTCGGGCATATTGTTGACGATCACTCCGGCGACGGTCAACCCCATCTGCTGGGCGGCAAAACAGGTCAGCACCGTATGGTTGATGGTTCCGAGAGCAGAACGTGCCACGACCAGCATTGGCAGATCGAGCTCCCTTATCAGGTCTGCCACCAGCAAACCGCCAGATAATGGCACCATCAATCCTCCGGCACCTTCTACAATTACAAAATCGTACAACTCGGTCAGTCGCAGATAAGATTCCTTGATACGAGCAAAGTCAACCCGCACTCCGTCAATTTTAGCAGCCTCTGCCGGAGCCAGCGGTTCGCGGAGACAGTATGGTGCGACATCTTCGCTGCAAGAAATTCCGGAGGCCTCACAGAGCAATCGGGCATCATCCGAAACCAGCGCGCCGTTTTCATCACTGCAACCGCTGGTTACAGGCTTCATTACTCCCACATTGATGCCGTTCACACGCAAGAGACGGGCAAGTGTGGCAGCAACGAGTGTTTTTCCAACCCCGGTATCGGTGCCGGTTACAAAAAGTCCGCGGCCAGCCATCAGTCGGTTCCTCCGCAACAACCCTCTACTCGCAACCCCAGATCGGTCAGCATCTGCTGGTCCAGTTCGGTTGACCTTCCAGCCTTTGTCAGATAATTTCCTGTCATCATACCATTGGCGCCAGCCATAAAAATCCATGACTGCAGTTCGCGCAAATTTTTCTCACGCCCTCCGCAAACAGAAAGGCGGCGATCAGGAAGAATGAAACGATACAATGCTATTGTAGTCAGACACTCCATCGGAGTCAGGTTATTAGCCGCTTCAAGACGTGTGCCCGGCACCGGATCCAGAAAGTTGAGAGGTATGGAATCGACCTGAAGTTCTCGCAATGTCATCGCCATTTCTACACGCTGGGCAAAACTTTCCCCCAATCCGAAAATACCGCCTGAGCAGACTTTTACACCGGACCGTTTGGCGGCCCTTATCGTTTCAACGTCATCATCATAGTCGTGGGTACTGCAGATCTGCGGAAAAAAGCTGCGCGCAGTCTCCAGATTATGATGATAGGTTTCCATCCCGGCTTCCTTCAGCCGACGAGCGGTTTCGTCATCCAGCATTCCCAATGAGCAGGAGGGAGATATGCCGGTCTCGTTTTGGATACGGGTCACCGCCCGGCAAATGATATCAAGCTCTTCACCCTTGTTAATCCGGGTGCCGCTTGTGACAATACCGTAACAGGCGGCGCCGTTCGATTCGGCAGATTTGGCGCAACGGACCAGTTCTTCCTCATCGACCAGCGAATAGACCGGCACCTGACTGCTGTGATGGACCGACTGCGCACAAAAAGAGCAGTTTTCAGGACAGCGCCCGGATTTCGCGTTAATGATAGAGCAGAGATGGACCGTGCTGCCGACAAAATGGTCCCGAATTCGGGTGGCTTCCAAAAAAAACTGCAACCGGTCGACTCCATTGCATCCGGCAAGTTTCACGGCCTCATCATATGACAGCTGATCACCGCCCATGATTTTATCCGCCATTTCAGTTATATGCTTTTTCATGATTCCTCCTGCGCCTGAACTACCACATAACAAAATTCATTGTCAACCAACAAGTCATAAACAGGTTGACATTGTGTTTCAGGAATCGGTTTTTGGGTGCTGAAACCGTATCAAAGCGATAATATTCACCTGTAATGTTTATTTACAACTGTAAAAAATACACCCTGCCGGAGCCAACAACAAGAAACCTCAATCCAACAAACAAGTTGAATTAATTAATGATTCCGAAATCAAGCCATCTGGCATACTAACTGCTATTTGTCAGGCATGTTTTTAATTAGTTTTGCAATGCGTAATGGTTTGCTGTAGGTTCTAATAAATATTTAATCTGCTAATAAGGAAGGGCCGTAACATGAAATTAATCCTCGCATCGGTAGCTGTACTAATGTTTTTCTCGCTTGCTCAAGCCGCTGAACCGCCAAAAACTGAAGAGCAAAAAACCCTTTATGCAGTGGGGGCTAACATCGCACGTTCACTTTATGTCTTCAGCCTTACCCCAAAAGAGCTGGAACTGGTCATCCAGGGTTTGCAGGAAACATACTCGTCCCCAAATAAGGATTTCGACATCAACTCCTACAACGTCAAAATCCAGGAAATGGCAAGAAACCGCCGGAAGGCTTTGGGAGAAAAGCAGGCTGGCGCCGGCAAAGTTTACCTGGCCAAGTCAGCAAAAGAAAAAGGCGCCATCAAAACTGACTCAGGCCTGGTCTACATACCGATTACCGAAGGCAAGGGGGAATCGCCCAAACCAACCGACACCGTCAAGGTCAACTACTTGGGTACCCTGATTGACGGGAAGGAATTCGACAGCTCCTACAGAAGAGGCAAAGCGATGGAACTCAAACTTGATAACGTAATCAAGTGTTGGACCGAAGGAGTGCAAAAGATGAAGCCTGGAGGCAAAGCGAGACTTGTCTGTCCGGCTGAGCTTGCCTATGGTGACAATGGCGCCGGTGAATTGATACTTCCCGGAGCTACCTTGCAGTTTGAAATTGAATTATTGGATGTCAAGCCGTCTGTTTCTGCAACAACGCCCAAACCTGCTGAAAAGGGTGGCAAATAATAGTCTTGAAAAAGCGAGGAGTTGAATTTTTATGGGTATAACTTTCGTGCGAATCGCACTGTTAGTGGCAGTACTCTTTATAACTTCAAATTTATCTATTGCTGTGGCTCATGCGGATAACGCCAAGTACAAGAAATCCGTTGAGAATTATACGATCCCTGACGTCACGCTCTTTAATCAGGACGGAAAAAAAGTGCGTCTTTCGTCATTAACAAACAGCGATGTACCTGTCATCGTTGATTTCATCTATGGCACCTGCACCACAATTTGTCCGGTTCTTTCCGCCGGTTTTGTCAATATCCAGAAGAGACTCGGCACAGACAGCAATAAAGTTAGATTGATATCAATAACAATTGATCCAGAAAACGACTCTCCGAAGGTAATGAAAGATTACCTGAAACGATACCGTGCCAAGCCAGGCTGGGATTTTCTAACCGGTAGCCGGGCAGACATCGATACCGTAATGAAAGCTTTTAATGCCTACATTCCTGATAAAATGTCACACTATCCTCTTAACATGATCCGTATGCCCAAGAACGGGTCCTGGGTTCGGCTATTCGGATTGATGAGCACGAAAGAATTCATGCATGAGTACCAGTTGGCTGCCGATAAGTGAGAGATCGAATGAGTCAGAATATTGCGCAATGCGTCAAGTCACTCTTAAGGCCGGCATTATCAGCGGCGTTGATGGTCTTGCTGCTTGCGGCGCCCGGACAAACCGAGACAATTCAGGCTACTGCCCTCTCCAAAACAGAAATGCTGCGACTGGGTGAGCGAATGTACCGGGAGGGTATTCTTCCGTCGGGGAAGCCGATGAACGCATTCATACGCGGTGACGTGGAAGTTGACAGCACCGCATTTTCCTGCTCCAGCTGTCATTTGAGAGCCGGACTCGGCTCGGTTGAGGGTGGAGTCGTTACTCCGCCAACCAATGGAATGAGACTCTACAAAGCATATCGACGCCCCCCTTCTCTGAATGACATTCCAGACCGGGCCGGGCGCTTTGTATATGCCAAAACAGTTTCGGAACGCCCCCCATACAGCCGTGAGAGTCTGGCAACCGCCCTACGTTTTGGGACCGATCCCGCCGGTCAGAGTTTTAATGACATAATGCCGCGCTATCCGATTGATGACCACGACATGGCAATATTAATAAACTATCTGGAATCGCTATCTTCCTCTTATTCGCCAGGGGCAACAAACGCCGGATACGCATTTGCCACAATTATCACTGATGATGTAAGTCAGGAGGATCGCGAAGCTTTATTGGCGCCACTGCAAAAGTTTATTGCAGGAACCAACCAGCAGGTGGAGATGTACGAGGAGTTCATAAAGTTTGGCTATTCTCCCACGATCGACATGAAGTATGCATTTCGCAATGCTTCTCTGACAATCTGGAATCTCAAAGGCGCACCGAAGACATGGCGTAAACAATTGGCTGAGTATTACGCTAAAGAACCTGTTTTTGCAGTGCTGGGCGGAATATCCAATCAAGATTGGCAGCCCATCCACAATTTTTGTGAAGAGCAGAGACTGCCATGCCTGTTCCCCATTACTGAGTTGCCAGTCGTATCAGAGTCAGACTGGTACAACTATTATTTCAACAGAGGATACTTTCAGGAAGGAGAAGCAGCCGCGCGTTTTATCAACCGCATGGATGGAATAGCAGCCAGGACGCCCATTCTACAGGTCATTCAGGAGTCACCCGCTGGCAAGGCACTGGCGGCCGGCTTTCAAAAAGCCTGGAGTGACCTGGAGCATCCGACTGTTAATTCTGTGAACGTTACCAGCAAACAGCTTCGTGACCCAAAGTTTTACAGCAAATTATTACTGGACAACAAGCCTGGTGTTTTACTGCTCTGGACTGACGCCGGAGTGATATCGTCCATTCCTCGGTTGATCACCAAACTGGACACACCAGCACAAATTTATTTATCGTCCAGCTATCTTGGCAAACAGGCAGCGACAATCCCTGAGTCCGTCCGCAGCAATGTATACATCACCTATCCGTACCGACTGACTCCTTATGTGGGCTCAAAGGAAGGCTTTGATGCAAAAGTGCCGATCCTTGCCACTGCAACTGATTTTGGTGACAACCGCATAACATCGCGTACCAACACAATGTTGAAACAGGTCACTCTGCAAGGATTGAAACTGCTCTACGATAATTTATATCGCGACCACCTCCTTGACGTCATGAGTATGCAGATGGATCAGGTTGCAAGGGACTATGAACGGTTAAGTTTTGGCCCAGGACAAAGATATGTCTCAAAAGGATGTTATGTCATCCAGCTCGGAAAGGGAGCTGATCCCGCTTTGCTGGCAAAAAGCGAGTGGGTTATCCACTAAAACATATTATACGGCACTCGTAAACAAGCTTGATTTGCAGCTTAAACAAGAAAGGAGCAGATATGAAAAATCAGAGAAGGAACCGTTTCGGAAGAATAATGGTTGTAGCGTTGCTCTTGTCGGCCATGAGCGGGTTGTCCTACGCGGCACCCAAGAAGCCGATGGATCCGGCATTAGCAGCCAAACGGGAGATGGTTCGTAAACAGCAGGAACAGCAGATTACTCCGGAGAAACGCAAGGCGGCAGTCAAAGCCCTCAGAGACCTGAGAATGAAAGTTCATAAAGCCAGACAGAATTCACCCAATCGGGTTCAAGACATCAATAGCAGTAACTAACATCGTCCAAACACAAGGGAGGAACCATGAAAAAATACGGATCAAACTACTTTGGGCGATTAGGGTTAATGATGTCCCTGTTATGCCTTGTCAGCATGCCGGCCTTTGGCGGGACAGCCAAGCCGATCCCTACCGGGCCTTTTGACGCAGCCGGGAAACCTTCTGTACCGGACTACTACACAACCGCCAACTGGGCCAACAGCCCGCAACTGGCCAAGTTCGTCGATACTCTCCCCGGCCTTGGAAGCGGCAAGGCCAATAATCTGGGACAATTCCTGACTGTTGGAAAACCGGACACCATCACTTATCCTGGTTCGGATTATTACGAAATTGAGCTTAGAGAATACAGTGAGCGCATGCACTCCGACCTTCCAGCGCCTGGGACCAGACTTCGCGGGTACGTGCAAGTCAACAAAGGAACCAACATAGCCCCCAACACGCTGCCCAGTGCCGGAATTTGCGGTACTATCGCAACTCCGGTTGCCTGCAGCAACAATGTTGATCCTGATCCGATCCATTACCTGTCTACTACCATCATAGCCGAACGAAACCGCCCGGTTCGCATTAAGTTCACTAACAAGCTTCCGGTCGGCGCCGCCGGCGACCTCTTCATCCCTGTGGATACGACAGTGATGGGGGCCGGCCCTGGTCCCGCCTACCCGGGCGGTCCCCGTGGACAGGGGGATAACTGCGATAATACTGTGGATGGCAATACTTGCGCCAGCTACACCCAGAACCGCGCCTCCGTCCATCTGCATGGCGGGCGAACCCCATGGATCAGTGACGGCACACCGCACCAGTGGATTACACCTGCCGACGAGATCACCCCCTACCCCAAAGGCGTCAGTGTACAGAATGTACCTGACATGCCCGATCCGGGTGACGGATCGATGACTTTCTATTACACCAACCAGCAGAGTGCCAGGTTGATGTTCTACCATGATCACGCCTTTGGAATAACCCGTCTCAACGTTTATGTCGGCGAAGCGGCCGGATACCTGATCACTGACAAGCACGAGCAGGATCTAATCTCTCGCGGTCTTATTCCACCAGACCAGATTCCTCTTGTTATTCAGGACAAAACCTACGTGGATGCTTCTGAGATCCGCAAGTACGATCCGCTCTGGAACTGGGGCACTGGAACACCGGATATAAACGGCGTTCGTCCGCCGGTTGAAGGTGACCTCTGGATGTCGCATGTTTACATGCCGGCTCAGACTACATTGGCTGGATTCGGCGGCGTCAATCCGTTTGGCCGCTGGATGTATGGCCCCTGGTTTTACCCGGCAACAGCCATAGAAAAGGGCCCGGTAGCCAACCAATACTACGATCCTGATTGCAGTAGTCCAATCCAATCGGTTTTTGCAAACTGCACGACACCGGGACAACCGGAACAGATCCCGGGAACACCCCACCCTTCCATGGGTATGGAGGCATTTCAGGATACAGCGGTAGTAAACGGCACCGCATTCCCATCGCTGACCGTTGACCCTCGAGCCTATCGCTTCCGCATTCTGAATGCAGCCAGCGACCGGTTTTGGAACCTGTCTCTGTACGAAGCAGACTCAACTGCAGGCAATGTCAGTCCGGATGCCAGACTGCTCGTAGCCGGACGCTCAAACAAAACGGAAGTAAAATCGGTTGACGCATCTGCATATCTTGCGGCCCAGAACAATTGGCCGGCACTCTGGCCGGTTGACGGTCGCGACGGCGGCGTGCCCGACCCGGCAACCAGAGGTCCCAATTTCCTTCAGATCGCTAATGAAGGCGGTTTTTTGCCCAGGCCGGTAGTGGTCGAACCACAGCCAATTACTTACATCACAGATCCGACTGCTTTTTGGGTAGGCAATGTCGATAAAATGGGGCTGGCACTTGGCCCTGCTGAGCGGGCTGACGTTATCGTGGACTTTAGCGCCTATGCCGGCAAAACCCTGATTCTGTACAACGATGCACCGGCCGCCTGGCCAGCCAGGGTCCCCGGTTATGACTATTTCACCGGCGCACCGGATATGCGCGATTCAGGCGGTTTTGGCGCCGGTGGCGTATACAACCCGGCAACCGGTGTATGGGATAGCGTCACCGGTAATCCTGCCCACGGCATTCTGCCCGGGTACGGTCCAAACACCCGCACAATCATGCAAATTATCGTTACAGGCGGAGCCTCTGGTCTGCCTGCTGTCGATCCCCCTTACACATTCAATCAATCCGCACTCGAGAATGAGTTCACAACGGCTGCAACCCAGACCTCTTTAAACCCGGCACCGGTGAAAACCCTGTTCGAAAGATCTCAGGAGCCGATTATAGTAGGACAGGCGTCCTATTCAAGTGTCTATCCCAATTCTTATTTCCCGACCAATTACCCTTGGGAGGGCATTAATCAAATCAATGATCATTTCCTTAAATTCGTGACCCTTGCCGGTGAACCGGTAATTGCCACGACAGAACCCAAAGGAATTCATGACGAAATGGGTGCCTCATTTGACCCGATCTACGGCAGAATGAGCGGCAACCTGGCCATGCAGATACCAAACCCGACTACTTTGACCGCAAACCTGATTCTGTATGGATTCTCAGATGTACCGACTGAACTGATTAACAACTCCACCACCAGCAATGTCAAGGTCAGCACGACTCAACTGAACACCCTGGCCGATGGAACTCAAATCTGGAAAATCTCTCATAACGGCGTTGATACTCATCCGATACACTTCCATATTTTTGATGTGCAGTTGATCAATCGCGTAGGCTGGGATGGTCAAATTTTGATGCCGGAACCCAATGAACTGGGCTGGAAAGACACCGTCAAGATCAGCCCCCTGGAAGACACTATTGTTGCTGTGCGACCAGTCGCACCGGCGCTGCCGTTCGGCGTGCCCAATAGTCTGCGTCCACTTAATCCAGCCATTCCAATCGGCTCCACAATGGGTTTCAACAGCATTGATCCGGCCACCGGACAGGCCTATGTTTCTCCTTCACCATACGCTGGCGGAGTAACCAACATACTTTACGATTTCAAATGGGAGTACGTCTGGCACTGCCACATCCTGAACCATGAAGAGATGGACATGATGCGTCCGATTGTACTGAATGTTTCCAACACGATACCTGATGCCCCGACCGCCCTGGCCACGCCCGCATCATTTACCGGCGGCAGTGTAACGTTAACATGGACCGACCCAACGCCTGTCTTGGCTACAACCACCCCCGGCAATCCCAAAAATGAAATCGGATTCCGGATTTATCGTTGCTCAGGCCTTAACTGCACTACCTTTGCCCAGGTAGGCACTGCACTTGCCAACGCGACTTCATACACTGAAACAGTCTTGTCCAGTGACCGTTACAGTTATCTGATTAAAGCCTACAATGCTGCAGGTGAATCAACAGCATCAAACACCGTCAACACTCAAAGTTCGGATATAATCAACGGCGTTTGCGGTAGCAGTAACGGCCTGAATTTCTCGTCAATTCCAACCACCGGATTATGCGCTTCCGGTACAGAATCAGCAGTATCATATATTGCCGGAGTATTAACCTGGACCTGTAGCGGAATCGATCCAACTCCGGCCAACAACCCGCAAAATGCCTCCTGCACCGCCTATATACCATCCTATACGCTTAACTTCCTGTCAGGTGGCAACGGTACTCTTACCGGCAATACTTCGCAGACGGTAATTTACGGTCTCTCTGCCACTACAGTTACGGCAGTGCCTATAACCGGTTACCACTTTGTTAACTGGACGGAAGGGGCAACGGTGGTCAGCACGGCCCCTGCACTTACAGCAACCAATGTTGTGGCAAACCACACCTACACGGCTAACTTTGCCATAGATACATTCACTGTCACCTTCACGGCGGGTGTCAACGGCACCCTGAGCGGACCTGCCGCCCAAACGGTAAATTACGCTGCCAACGCAACAACCGTTACTGCCGTCGCCAACCCTGGCTTCATCTTTGTTAACTGGATCGAAGGTGCTACTGTTGCCGGCACACTGCCAGCTTTGACGATAAGCAACGTGACTGCCAACCACGCCTACACGGCCATTTTCAGCGCCGCGTACTCCGTTACTCTTGATCAGTGTGTAACGGGACCGACGCTGGTTGCATCCGGCGCCATGCCGACCTACACATTCAACACTACCGGATTCAATGTTGCAGCCCAGGCCAATGGCGTACCGATTACTCTGACAGGTTCTACCTATACCTACCCGACCGGAGTGACAGCTAACCAGGCCATTACAGCCACCTACACACCCAACCCGGCCGGGACTGTAGCCGCAAGAATAGTAAGGGGAGCAACCGCGCTTGATTTCACGACATTGCAGGCAGCCTATATTGCAGCCGCAAACAATGAAACGATCATGCTATTGGCTGGAAACCTGACTGGGAGCTTTACGGCAAACATCGCCAAGACAGTTTACTTGAAAGGCGGCTATAATGCGGCATTTACTTCCAATTGCGGAATAACCAAAGTTGGAAATATCACTTTGGGAATTGGAACAGTTTTGTTCGACAGGGTTTCAATGTAAGCCGATATCTACAACTTTGTGAGTGCAAACTGCCGGTTAGCTGATTGCTAAGCGGCAGTTTGCATTTGTGGTAATTTAAAGATCGAACATCCCGACATATCATGATATTTATTGCGAATGGCAATTAGCATTCACCTGTAACAAGGAGCGCTCAATGTTTACGTTTCGTAATTGCAGACATATAATCCTGGCGTTTTTCTGGGTTGTTATCACTACTCAACTGTCACATGCCGCCGCAAGCGTGATAACACTGGATCAATCCGGAGCACTCAATGGCGCCAACATGGACAATGTCGCCGGACTTGATCTGACCATTAGATATGACAGTTCCATTATGTCTTCTCCGACAGTTGTAAAGGGTGACCTCGTCTCCAAAGGCATGCTTTCAGCCAACACATCAATGCCCGGAATTATCAGGATGGTAATTATCAGTACATCCCCGTTTACTGGAAGCGGTCAGATAGCAGCTATAAACTTTGCTCCCAATCCAGTTAACGGAGGAATCAAATCAATATCTGCGACTTTAATCGACATACACGGAACGCATTTACCTGTAATTGCATCAGTAACATCAAACACGGATCCCTCATCACCGGTTGCTGCAGATGTAATCACTACCATACCAATCACTACGCCAGGCATCCCGTTTTCAGGAACGGTTCCAACTGTTCCAACTGTTCCAACTGTTTCGACTGTTCCAACTGTTTCGACTGTTCCAACTGTTCCAACTGTTTCGACAGGGCGTGCCGGCTCTATTACAGTGCAAACCAATACATCACCGGTTGTTTCGGAACCTCATGTTACGGAAGAATCAAAAACAACCATTCAGAGTGATATCCTTCAGCAGCAATTACCACAGGAGAGCGCCGTTACTCCTGAGGCTGTTTCTGAAACAAAGACGACACCCCAAAAGGAGATTATTGAAGTCAGACAACACATTGTTTTTAAGGGTGTAGTTGATCGCTTTAAAACTTACAGAGGTGACAAGAGCCTTCCAATAATGTCGGCACTGTTCAGCAAAGATATTTCAAATTTCATCCACCAGGATCCGGCGATTGCACTGAGTGATGGTAACACCACGGTTACAATTTCAGTGGATATTTCAAACAGCAATCAGAATTCGCCGAATTTTGCATTGGAAAATGCAACAATTCAGTCTGTAAAAAAGGAAGGAAAGAGCGGCCGATGGAGCGTTGTGGCAAAGCCTGAATTCAATGTCTGGACGGCAACTTTGAGCATAATCGCAGGCGGAGACAGTTATGAATACCCGCTCACAGTGGCACCAAGACTGGATAATGCCATAAACACGGATCAGGCCGGATGGAATAATCTTCAGAGCGGGAAAGGCTCGCAACAAGATATTTTGTATGATTTTAACAAAGATGGAGTTAGGGATTATATTGATGAGTACATATTTGTTGCCAACCATCTCGCACGTAAATAAGTATGGTGCAAATATTTCAGTTTGACACAAAAGAGGCCTGTTTCCATTGCTGGAACAGGCCTCTTTTGCTAACGCCAACTTTGATATTAATTAAGCGGAAAGATCCTTGAGAGATTTACCCGGTGTAAACTTTCCGCTGGTTTTGGCAGCGATCTGCATTTCTTCGCCGGTTTTCGGATTTCTGCCGGTCCTTGCAGCGCGAGTTGCCGCGCTGAATACTCCAAATCCAACCAGAGTAACTTTGTCACCGGATTTGATGGCTGAAGTAACTTCCTCAATAAAGGCATTCAGAGCCTTCTCGGATTGAGCTTTGGTTAGTTCTGCGCTTTCTGCAATCTTTGCTACCAATTCTGCTTTGGTCATGGTGCCTCCGAAATATAATGTGATAAGCTGGTTTATAGCACAACGAATCGAGGAAGCGCCAGCTTCTTTGTTGTTTGCGTTATAATCCGCATCAGATATCTTACCCGTTCAACCCGACCTCTTTGGCCAATGCGCTCCAGGCTGGAATACTTCTTTCGATCACATCTCTCTGTACGCAGTACGCAATCCGGAAGAATCCGGGTGCTCCAAAGCCAGAACCAGGCACTAACAGTATGTGGTGTTTCTGAGCAATTTTGACAAACTCCACATCGTCAGCCAGTGGGGATTTGGGAAACAGGTAGAAAGCTCCGTCCGGCTTAACCATACTGAAACCCATTCCGGTCAGTTTGCTTACAAGCAGATCCCGCTTTGCCTGATACTCGGTTATATCTACTGATTCATTTTGCAATTTAGCCACCAAACGTTGCATCAGAGCCGGAGCATTGACAAAACCAAGTACGCGATTGCTGAAAACGGCTCCTTCCATGAACTGCAAAGTGGTCGCCATGCGCGGGTTGGCCGCCAGATAACCTATTCGCTCTCCAGGCAGCGCCAGGTCCTTGCTGTGCGATGTCACAATAATGGAGCTTTCCACCAATGGAAAGATATTGGGTACATGCTGGCCGTCAAAAACAATCCGGGAATAAGGTTCATCTGAAATGACATAGATAAGATGACCGGTACGGTCATAAATCTTTTTCAGCACATCACCCAGCATTTTCAGGCTTTCGGCCGGATAGATCACACCAGTCGGGTTATTTGGTGAACAGATGATTATTGCCCGCGTTTTGGTCGTGATTGCTTTTTCTATTGCGGCAATATCAAGCTGAAATGTGTTGTGATCAGTCCAGACCTCAACCGGCACTCCGCCGTGATTATCAATATAGAATTTGTACTCAACAAAAAAAGGAGCCAGAATTATGACTTCTTCAGCCGGATTTAGAATGGTTTTAAGAACAACATTAAGTGCTCCCCCGGCGCCGCAAGTCATTATAATATGTTCGGCTCCGACAGTTAACCCGGAGTCGGCAGAAAGTTTGCTGGCAACAGCGGAGCGTGTCTCGGCATATCCGGCGTTGTTCATATAGCGATGCATGCCCGGCAGCGGATTCTGGACCAACTCCAGCAATTCTCTTCCAAAGAGCTCGGGAGGTTCGACGTCCGGGTTGCCCAGGGTAAAGTCATATATTCTGTCTGCCCCAAACTCCTGGCGCAATCGTTCTCCCTCCTCAAACATTTTGCGAATCCAGGATGATTTGGAAATGTGACTTGCGATCTTCATGGCAATAGCCATAACTTCTCCCCTCTGTGTCATTTTTCTGATAGGATTATCAGGTCGGAAATTTTACAACAATTCCTGGAGAACTCAATGAAAATTCCTTCCTATCCAGAATCAAGAGATCTTGAAATGGGTGACAAACCTCTTCTGGACAGAATTTTTACGGATCTTCAACCACGGATTTCCGAATTGACTTTTGCGGGGCTTTATCTGTTTCGCTTGGCACACGCTTATCGCCTGAGCATGATTGGTGATTCAGTTTTAGTGTTGGGAAAGAGTTACGATGGATACAGTTATTGCCTGACTCCACTGTGCGGAAACATAAACCATGCCCTGTCAATATTGTTTGACGGCGGCTGGTCCATCTACGGCGCAGATGAACTATTTCTGAGTACATATCTAACTGACGGCAATCTTATTCTGGTGGAAGAGCGGGATTCGTTCGACTACCTGTACTCGCGTGAAGAACTGGCGCTTTTACCAGGAAACCGCTTCCATAAGAAAAAAAACCGGATCAGTTATTTTACCAGACGCCACCAATATCAAGTGGCAAAGTACTCTGCAGAACATTGCAGCGGCTGCCTTGAACTTTTAAACAGCTGGCTGAATATTGCACGAAACAAATCAAATCTCTCATTGAACATGGAAGTATCGGCGACATCCGAAGCCCTGCATAATTTTGCTTTACTGGGACTAGAGGGAATTGTCATAACCGAAGACGGGACAGTGACAGCATTTGCTCTTGGTGAAAGATTGAATCGTGAAACCGCAGTCTGTCATTTCGAAAAGGCGGATCCTTTCAAAGAGGGGCTTTCGCAACTTATAAATCGTGAATTTGCCACTCTATTGTTTACAGACTGCAGTTATATCAACCGTGAGCAGGACTTGGGCGAAGCGGGTTTACGCAACGCCAAACTTTCATACCACCCGGTTGAATTGATAAAAAAATATCGGGTATCACGCACTTTATCGTAAAGATTTTGTTGCACTTTACTGAGTATAGTTGTATAAGAGGCGTTCTTTTAAAGACGGCATCAGTGCCGAAATCTCCTTGTTCCGGGTAGGACCGGGACTCGAATCCGTGAGGAGGATTTAACATGAGGAAGTACGAAACAATTTTCATCCTACAGCCTGAACTAAGTGAGGACGACATCAAAGTTGTCACCGCAAAGGCTCAGGACGTAATCTCGTCGTACAATGGCGAGTGCTTCAGAATGGACGACTGGGGCATCAGGAAACTGGCTTACCCAATCAAAAAGTCCGCCAGAGGTCGCTACTACTATCTCCGTTTCGATGGCGACAGCGCTTTGATTGCCGAACTCGAGCGGCGCCTGAGACTTGACGAGAAGGTTCTGCGCTACCAGAGCATTAACATAACCGACTTGCCAGAGCGTTCCGTTCCTGAGAAAAAAGTCGCCACACCGGAAGTTGAGACGGTTGAAAACGTGGAAGAAGCAGCCACTGAAGCAGCCACTGAAGCAGCAGCTGAATAATTAATTGGAGGATATATACTCATGAGCGACGAGAGACCAACTACATCTTCATATCAACGTCCGGCAGGCGGCCCAGGCCAGCGTCCGGCAGGCGGCCCAGGCGGCCCCCGCAAAAGACGTCCTTTTCAACGCCGTAAAGTTTGCCGCTTTTGCGCTGAAAAGAACCTGACAATCGATTACAAAGAACCACGCACACTCCGTTTTTTCGTTACTGAACGTGGCAAGATAGTTCCACGACGCATCTCCGGTAACTGCGCAGCACATCAAAGAGAAATTACGGAAGCAATCAAGCGCGCACGCAACATTGCACTTCTTCCGATTGCAGCGAATCACGCAACCGCCTAAATGAGCCTTGCACTACAAGCCGATCATGCCCTGTCATCCCGCCTCAAAGCGGCCATGCTTGGCATGATCGGCTCGTTTGTTCTTTTTGCCGCTTACCTTGCAATTCCGCCGATTGGTATATTTTCCGGTATCGTGGCCCCCTTTCCGGCAGCGTATGCCAGATTACGGTACGGACGCTTAACAGGCTTCATTGTTACTCTTGGCACAACTGCTCTGACAACTGCCCTGTTTGGTCTCTTTGCCGGTTTACTTTATCTTGGTATGTGTGGAGTGACCGGTTTGTTCATGCCGGAACTTCTTGCTCGCGGTCACAATGGAAGTCGTACAGTTTTCTGGTCAACTGCTGCAAATTTAACTGTTATGGTCGCAGGTATCTTCTTGTATGGCTATTCAACAGGCCAGAACCTGCAGATGCTGATATCAACCGAAATTGCATCCAGCATGACTCAAGCTGCCGCAATCTATGAAAAAAGCGGCATCAAGGGCGAAGAACTGGAAATTCTAAAACAGACCATGAGTACCATTTCGGCTCTGTTGAACAGATTGTACCCGGCACTCATTACAACATTGATTGCAGTTATTGCCGGTTGCAACCTCGCATTACTGAAAAAAATAGCCGACAAATCAGGGATCAGCATAAATATCGGTGATTTTGCTTCGTTTAAAAATCCAGATCTTTTAGTATGGGCACTTATTGCAGCCGGTTTTTCAACTCTGCTGCCTTCGCCTCTGGTTACAACGCCTGCCCTGAACATTTTGTTGCTGGCCTCACTTCTTTACTTTGTGCAAGGCATGGCAGTTATCAGTGTAGTTATTTCAAGACAATCAATTGCCGGAATATTGAAAGTTGGATTATACATAATGCTGGTGCTGCAACCTTATCTGGCAGCACTGATTGCCGGAATCGGATTATTTGACTTATGGGGTGATTTCAGAACCCCCAATAACAAACAGGAAAACCTGTAACCACTTAACAGGCTCGAAAGGAGAAAGAAAGATGAAAGTAATTCTGACCGAAAACATTGAAACACTGGGACACATTGGTGATATCGTAAAGGTGGCACCAGGCTATGCCAGAAACTATCTGCTTCCAAAAAAGTTTGCTGTACCTGCAACTGACGGTAACGCCAAGGCTCTCGAGCACGCGAAACGTCAATTGGCATATAAAAAGAACAAAGCGCTTGAGTCGGCTAAAATTCTTGCTGACAAACTGAATGCTCTGGCCGTGACACTTACCCACAAATGTGGTGAAGAAGGCAAGCTTTTCGGTTCTGTAACAAACATGGAAATCGCAGCTTTCTTGAATGCCAATGGTTTCGAAATCGACCGCAAAAAGATTGTGCTTGAAGATGCTATTAAGCATACGGGCGACTTCACTGCAACCATCAAAATTCATCCGGAAGTAACCGCAACAGTCAAGATCACCGTCTCTGCAGCTTAGTTCACCGAGATATTAAAAATTAAAACAGCCCGTCAACATAACAGTTGACGGGCTGTTTTAATTAATAGCGCGGATGCTACATGAATATCTCAGACCGAATGAGACCAAGCTTATTGAGCCGGTACTGTGCAGCGGTAATCAATACACCAATACCGTACACAACACTTCGTTTAAAATTGATCGAAGAGGCATTCTCAAAATATCTGGTGGGGCAGCTTACTTCACCAATTCTAAAACCGTTCCAAACAACTTGCGCCAGCATCTGGTTATCAAAGACAAAATCGTCGGAGTTTTTTTCCAGGGATATTTTTTCTAGAACCTGCCTGGAAAAGGCTCGGTAGCCGGTATGGTACTCGGATAGTTTTTGCCCTATCAACAGATTTTCCACCAACGTGAGCACCCTGTTTGAAACATACTTATAAGCAGGCATGCCGCCTTTAAGTGCCCCAACACCAAGAATGCGCGATGCCAAAACAGCATCGAATTCTCCCCAGGCAATCATTGAAGCGATTGCCGGTATCAGGCGAGGAGTATACTGGTAATCCGGATGCAGCATTACGACAATATCAGCTCCCATGACAAGTGCTTCCCTGTAACAGGTTTTCTGGTTCCCCCCATAGCCTCGATTAGCAGTATGCACAACGGTCCTGATTCCCAGTCGGCGCGCTTCATCTACCGTATTATCCCGCGATGCATCGTCCACCAGAATCACATCATCGACATATTCAAATGGGATTTCTCTCCAGGTCTGCTCAAGAGTTTTTGCAGCATTGTAGGCAGGCAGTATAACAATAATTTTTTTACCGTTCAGCATTAAGACATCCTTGCAATTAATGTTGGTTTGATTTGATATCACAATAGCAACGGTTTTGACTATCAAATGATGCAGTGCCTAAAGTCACGGTTGACAAGAACAGCACTTGCATAGAGAATAGCAGGATGACTTCATCACTACCTTATCTGTTACTCGTATGCCTGTTAGTTGCAGCCAACGGTTTTTTCGTTGCATCAGAATTTGCTTTGGTTGCCGTCCGACGCTCTAGAATCGAGGCTCTCAAAGCAGAAGGAAATAGTCGGGCAAACGTTCTTTTGGAACTGCTCGACAACTTGAATTCGTATATTTCAGCTACCCAACTTGGCATTACGATCGCTTCTCTCGCACTTGGCTGGGTTGGTGAACCGGCGATCGCACGTTTGCTTGAGATACCGCTTTCTGGGATTCTGTCATCCACTCTGCGACACACAATTTCTTTCGCAATTGCTTTCACCGCAATAACTTTTCTCCATATCGTTTTGGGTGAACTAGCCCCTAAAACTCTTGCTCTGGAACGCGCCGAACATGTTGCACTGGTTATCGCCTGGCCCTTGAGACTATTTCACAGAATATTCCTCTGGCCAATCCGGTTGCTCGACTATGCCGGCAGGCTAACAGTCAGGCTGCTTGGTCTTCATTCAACAAGTGAACATGCCAGCGCGTATACAATTGCGGAGTTGCGTCAAATCATTGATGTATCGCACACCAGCGGCGCTCTTGAAGCTGATGAGCAACGCCTGCTTCATCGGGTTTTCGAATTTTCTGATTCTGAAGTACAAGACGTCATGATTCCGCGCCATGCAGTTGCAGCTCTGCCAATCACAGCCACGTTGAAAGATACTAGGCATGCATTCAATTCGCTCGGTTATTCCCGCATTCCGGTTTATCGTGATCAGTTGGACAACATAGCTGGTATTGTGGTCAGAAGAGATCTTGAGCCCTTTTTATCACAACCGGAGTCCGGCGAATTCAACCTTGAGGCACTTCTCCACCCTCCCCGCTTCATACCTTCTAATGCACAACTAAGCGTCACTTTAAAGCAAATGCAGACTTCGCGTGCGCATATGGTTTTTGTAGTGGATGAATACGGCGGTTTCGAGGGAATTGTCACGCTTGAGGACCTTCTGGAGGAAATAGTTGGTGAAATTGACGATGAGTTTGACGATGTGTCGCCGGCTCAATTCGTAGAGGACAATGGAAGTTACCTGCTGGACGGCATGCTGACCGTCCGGGAGGCAAATCAGAGACTTGATCTCCAGATACCGGAAGATCCTTCCTACACTACTATCGGCGGTTTTCTGCTGGCTCAAGCAGGCCACCTGATGAATCAGGGTGAAAGCATTTCGTTTCTGGACTATTTATTTACAGTTGAAAGTGTTGATCGCCGCAGAATCAGACGCATCAGACTTTCTCCAGAAAAAACAAGCCCATGAAACCCAAAATACGCTTGGTCAAGCTAACTGGGATTCTTTTGATGTCGGTCGTCACGCTTGTGGCCGCCCTGGCCTTTTTCCTTCCTTATCTAATGGATGTAAATGCCTACCGGACAGAGATACTTGATTTGCTGCATAAGAGTCTAAATCGACAGGTGAGCTTTAAGAACGGGACATTTGCCTGGCATTTTGGACCTTCATTTGTTTTCACCAACTTTCAGGTTAAAGAAACCGATGGTTCGGGAGAACTTCTAACAGCGGACCAGGTTACTGTACAACTAGCCCTGATGCCGCTCCTGGATAAGAAAGTTGAACTCAAAAACATCGACTTGAACGGTGCAACATTATCACTGACCCGTGGAACCGACGGAGTCCTCAACATTGACGACCTGCTGAAACCAGGCAAAGATTCTGTCCAAGTGCAGTTTAAGCGGATCAGAATGAAGAACAGCAGCATAATGTGGCGAGACAGATCCGTACAAAGCGAGGGACTTTCGGCAAGGCTTGATAACATTCAGCTAACAATTGATCACATTGCTCGCGGCCGCAAAGGTCATATTAAACTAACTGCCGACCTTCCCGCTATCACTGGAACTCCTACACACATATCGTTGTCAGGCACTGTACGTATTCCTGAGATAAATACATCGTTACTGGATACGGATCTAAACTGTGACGTCAACGTGAAACAGGCTGAAATAGGCAGGTTCTGGCCTTACTTCGGACAGTTCATTCCATTTACCAACAGTGGAGGGAGGCTCGACTTTAGCACCGACTTTAAGGGCACGTTTCAGCAATTTGCAGCTAAAGGCAAACTTCAAATACAGAATGCCAGTGTAAGCTGGCCGAACATATTCCACGCAACACTTTCACCTCGCTCATTGCAACTGGATTATGCCATAAAGTTAAACAAGCAGCTTATTGACATAACTTCAATTGATGCCAATCTCGAGGAAAAGTTCAGGATTAAAGGCAGCGTACAGATTCATGACTACAGGACAAAAGACCCGCGCATCGTGGTTAACGCATTCACTCCGAAGACATTTAAGTATGAAGAGATAAGAGATTACGTACCGTACGGCATAATCGAGGATGATGCTGCCGATTACGTTGAAAACAAAATTAAATCTGGCATTTTCAAGCTGGATAGCGGAATCCTTGATGGTCGTGTCAGCCAGATTGCCCATATGGAAGTTGGTCAGAACTACAATACACTTGTGATTCGCGGTCCAGTTGAAAATGCGGTGCTGAGCTATGGCCCGAATGCTCCGAGCTTCAACAATATAAAAGGAACCATTGAGCTTAAGGGGAAGAACTTCAACCTCATTGGCATGTCAGGTTTTTTCGGCACATCACCGTTCACCTTGGATGGTTCCATTACGGAATACAACACGGATAAACGTTCCGATTATCCAGTTAGAATGGACATATCTCCCCGTGGGCCAGAAATTGCCTGGCTGGCTAAAATCGCAGGTGCATCCAAACTGGAATACAGCAGCAGCTCAAATCTCAAACTAACAGGCAGTGGACATCATTCGGCTTATAACCTGAGTGGGGAATGGGATCTAAAACAGGCACTTTATTCTTTTCCCGGATCCATTCGTAAACCGGTGGGGGTCGCCAACCATATTAACTTCAGTTCAGTCATCGGAAAAGAAGAGACAAGACTCACAAGTCTCTCATATAATCTTCAAACGATGATCCTTTCAGGCAGTGCTCTTTTCAAATATGGCAAACAACCGTATTTGGGATTTGATCTTCAGAGCAATCATTTCCAGATGAATGAAACTCTTCCCATATTATCCATGTGGCAAAAATATCAGCCGCGCGGAAAGGTGCAGACCCATATCAAGGGGAGCGGAAATCCGGAAGATTTCAGTACAATGGATTACAACGGTACAATTTCATTGAATGCTTTTTCTTTAAAGCCAGGTGAGACGCTAAAAACAGTCAGCGGAATAAATGGATCCATCTTATTCCGAGGTCACAGTTTGGAAACATCGAGCATAACTGCCCTCTACGGCAGTTCATTGTTAAACGTAAAAGGCCGGCTTAAAGATCTGAACAATCCGGAAGCCGAGATAACACTTTATTCTCCGGAGCTTTTTCTGAGAGATTTAAATTTATCACAAGACCGGCCAGATACGGCTATCAAACGCTTTAATGCTGCCTTCTCTGTTAGCAGCGGTTTGTATAGGTTTAAAAGTGTATCAGGACTACTAAATTCATCAAATTTCAATGTTAGCGGTGAATATCATTCGGGTATTAATCCAGTTTCTTCTTTGTCGGTTACATCAAGTAAATTGAATATTGATGACCTTTATATGCTTATACCAACGAATCAATCAAAGGAAGTTACCTCCAAGAATAGTGGCAATTACAGTGTCAGCCTGTTTGTAGAATCCGGCAATTACGGAAAACTTAATTTCGACAAATTGAATGCGAGTGCTAGCTACGAAAACAGTTCCTTATATATTAAGAGCATTACAGCCTTGTTGCTCGAAGGAAAACTGACAGCTAATGGCAGAATCGCTCCAAGTGGCAGTAGGGACAACCGTTATGACATCTCCATTGATCTTAACAACATTGACGCAGAGGAATTATTCACTGCACTGGATATATCCAGAGAGGTTACAGGCAGGTTAACACTACACAGTGATCTGACCGCCCGTGGGGCAAATATTGATGACATTAAAAAGAGTGCTTTGGGCAATATCAGGTTAAAGATGGTCAATGGTAAGCTTCGTAAATTCAGTACTCTTTCGAAAGTATTTTCAATCCTCAACCTTTCCCAACTGTTAAAATTCCAATTGCCTGACATGGTTTCAGGCGGCATGCCCTACAATAACATAACCGGCAGCATTGAAGTTAAGGACGGTACCGTCTCAAGTCAGAATATCTTTATCAGCAGCGATGCCATAAACATCTCCATTATCGGGAGCGCCGATATAGTCAAAGAGGATTTAAACCTGACCATAGGAGTTCAACCCCTTCAGACGGTTGATAAAGTCGTCAACAGGATTCCAATTGTGGGTTGGCTATTGACCGGCAAGGAAAAGGATTTCTTAACCGCCTATTTTGAGGCGAAGGGAAAGTGGTCCGATCCTAAGGTCAGCGCAATTCCAGTAAAATCAATGGGAAAGGGAGTATTTAATATTTTCAGGAGGGTATTTGAGTTACCGGTCAGACTGTTCACTGACACAGGCGAGGTTATTTTGGGTCAATAGATACTGTAGTTTTCAGGATTGGAAAACAGTTCCTTCAAAAATTGATTGTTAAGATAATGTCCGGTTCTGCTGGCTTCAACCTTGCCAAGAATTCGGTAGCCACTGGTGTAGAGGTCACCAATTAAGTCCAGAATCTTATGATTGACCAATTCTTTCTTGTAACGTAGTCCTTGCGGATTAATCACGTCATCCTCACCAATGACAACGGCATTGTCCAGTGACCCGCCTTTTGCCAAGCCAGCCTTCTTTATAGCTTCAATTTCCTCAACCATCGTAAAAGTACGCGAGTTAATAATCGAGAACGCATTTTCCACGTCAGTAACACGTTTTTTTTGCCTTCCCACTGGAGCGCGGAACTCAATTGACATGGTTATGTCCAGCATGTTGAGCGGTTTGATTCTGACAAAAGCTTCCTTATGGCTTACCTCCACCGGACGTTGTACCTTAAGATACACCCCAGCCTCTGGAAATTCATAGACGCCGGCCTTCCACATTCCCTGGTAAAACTCCCAGGCAGAGCCGTCAAGAATAGGTACCTCTGGACCATCAATATAGACCAGGCAATTAGTAATTCCAGAAAAATAGAAAGCTGCCATGAGATGTTCAATAGTTGACACGGAAGCGCCATCTTTTGAAATAAGGGTCGAAAGGCGCGTATCAGCGACCATGTCATATCGTGCGGGGATTGTAATGCCGTTATGAACGAAAGCTATGCCAAACTCTCGTCTGGGCAGAAACTCCAAGGTAACTTCGCGACCACTGTGCAAGCCAATGCCTGATACCTTGAAAATGCGGTTAATGGTTGTTTGACGTTTGATCATTGCAGGAATATGCCAGATTTGAGGTTGAGCGTCAATCTACTATTGGCGAGCAGAATCAAGTCGCTTTTTAAGAGATTCATGAGCATCAGCCAGCTCAGAATATTTCTTTTCCAGATCCCTGATTTGGTCAAATAGACAGGATATTGCCTTCGCTTCAGGATCCGGAAGTTTCCCGTGTTCCAGGTCCGGTCGCAGCTCGGCAGGCTTTTCCTGAGACATTACAACCCTTCCAGGAATTCCAACCACGGTGGCATTCTCAGGAACCTCTTTTACAACCACAGAATTAGAACCAATTTTGGCACCCTTGCCAACTGTGAATGGACCCAAGACCTTTGACCCGGAGCCGATCACGACATTATCCTCAAGAGTAGGATGTCGTTTCACCTTGTCCCAAGTGACGCCTCCCAAAGTAACTCCGTGATAGAGAGTAACATTATTTCCAATTTCTGCCGTTTCTCCAATGACAACACCCATACCGTGGTCGATAAAAAACTTCCGGCCAATCTTTGCTCCTGGATGGATTTCAACACCAGTTAAAAACCGACCAATATGAGAGATGAACCGACCTAGAAAATAGAACTCTTTAATCCAGAACCAGTGAGCCACACGATAAATCCAGAGAGCATGCAACCCTGGATAGCAGAAGATAATTTCCATAACATTACGTGCAGCGGGATCACGTTCAAAAACTGAGTTTATGTCTTCACGAATGTCCTTAAACATGGCTCAACTCCTCATAATGTCACTAAATGACCGTACTTTAGTCCTAACATACTACTAGTAAATCTGTCAAATTCATTTCAATGATCAAATTAAACTTGATGCTCGACAAAAACAGATATTTTTCATATAAACGTTGCATACAAATCAACATTGGAGCAGAAATGCAAACCCTTATTTTGAAAGCACCTGCCAAAGTAAACTACCTGTTGGATGTCATCCGCCGCAGGCCGGATGGATATCACGAACTTCGCATGATCATGCAGCGCATTAACCTGTGTGATGACATCTCAATAACAGTGACTGATGCTCCTGGCATAAAGGTAACTTGCAGTAATAATGGAGTGCCGGATGGTCCAGATAATATCGCCTGGAAAGCCGCCAGAATAATGCTTGACCTATCCGGAACCAACATGGGCGCAATGGTAGAGATCACCAAGAACATTCCTGTTGCGGCAGGACTTGGCGGCGGCAGCAGTGATGCTGCTACCGTGTTGATGGGATTGAATCAACTTCTGAAATTAGATTTACCGGATCAGCGTTTAATGGATGTCGGTGTTACTCTCGGAGCTGATGTCCCTTTTTTCATATTCAAAAAAACTGCTCTCGCTGAAGGTATTGGTGACAAACTATCCGAAATGCCACAAATGCCAAAAGCATGGATATTACTTGTCAATCCCGGTGTTCACGTCTCAACTGCATGGGTCTACAGAAGTTTAGTGTTGACAAGCGAAAGAGTTTTGAGTACATTGCCAGAGTTTTACGGGACTATCAAAGATATTTGTTCGATATTCTCAAATGACTTGGAATCAGTAACGATACCTGCTTACCCAGTTATAGCAGAGATCAAACAACAGATGATAGACTTAGGAGCTGCTTGCTCTATGATGTCAGGTAGTGGATCTACAGTCTTTGGTGTTTTTGATAACAGCGATAAAGCTTTCTTTGCGGCAAAAGAAATGTCCATAAAAGCAGACTGGTTTGTAAAAGTCGTAGAAACCCTTTGAATCGAGTTTTATATTGGGGCGTCGCCAAGCGGTAAGGCATCGGATTTTGATTCCGACATTCCCAGGTTCGATCCCTGGCGCCCCAGCCA
>WKKS01000026.1 GCA_009684515.1 Geobacter sp. | reverse complement strand
TTTGGCGATTCACCAAAAGAAGAGAATGACCCTGACCTGCCTTTTTGTCAGGCTTTAATAAATTTACAGAAAGAACGATACGCTAACCCTCCATCCACCACTGGCACTATGTCAATTATTTTGACTATTACTTTAATAAAACTATGGTAGATTTACCGAGTCAATTCATAATTGAACTTCAAAGCCTGGGTCTTATGAAACAATCCTTGGAAAAACGAATAACCGTGTTCGCCTTTGTCATTCTTTCCATGACAATCATGGCGAGCACCGCTATGGAAATCATAGCTATACGCAAGGATTACATAAAAGATATCCAATTAAGATCCGAAACTATCGGCACATCCTTAAAGACATCCATAGAAAAGGTGTTGGCTCTTGGTATAAAAATATCTGACATAAACGGACTTGGAGAAAAATGCAGGGAAAGTATCCAGCCAGACCCGGATATGGCTTATTGCATAATCACAGACGTTAACGGAGCTATCCTCTTTTTCAGCGAGAAACAACCTGGAGATCCAGTTACAACCAAAGACCTTTTATTACTGTCCAAAACGTCGCAGAACAAGAACTCATCAGCACAGCTTTCCACCAACCGAGGCAACTATTTCGATACTCTGACGCCAATCCTATCATTCGACTCATCCACAGCTGCCAATATTCACATCGGATTCCCTGAAAGCACAATAGATAAAAAAGTTCAGGCAATTGTAATGCGGTCAGTACTGGTCTTCCTGGTATTTTTCTCAATATCATTTGCTACGGTTGTCATCTTTGTAAAAAAATGCATTATAGCTCCAATATCCACTCTTTTGGATAGTGTGATAAAAATTTCACAAGGAAACTATGATAGCAAAATTGAGCAATTAACCATTCTTGAGTTCGATGAACTGGCCCAAAACATAAATCAGATGTCAGATTCTCTGGAATCAAGGGGCAAAGAACTTAAAAAAAACTACGACGAACTCACAAGCACCCATTCGCACCTGCACAATTCCTACTTGCAACTTGAAGCACTAAGTCTTGAATTAGAAAAGTCAAAAGAACTTTTCAAAAAAATCATAGAGGAGTCCGGCGATGCAATTCTAATAATTGACAAGTCGGAGCATGTGCTGATTGCAAACAAAATGGTGGGCGAGCTGTTTGATCTTTCGCCCGAATCCATACCAGGTCAACATATATCCAGTATAATGCTGGCAATACAATCAGAGAATATTTCCCATTTGCTTAATTCTATAAATAGAGCATTTGACAAACCAACCATCAGTGAGGAGATCGTTTTTACCAGCCACCAGCAATTACGAACCGGAAGACTGGACATGAGCAGTATTTCGCAGGGAGATAAAAACCTGCTTCAGCTCGTTATCCGTGATATTACTCGAGAAAGAAAAATAATAACGAACCTGGAAGAAAGCGCTGCGGGCTTGACTCGTCTGAATAAAATGAAAGATTCATTTTTGGGATTGGCATCTCATGAGCTAAAAACACCTTTGACAGTTATTCTAGGCTATGCGGAATTGTTACAAAATGACATGAAAGATCAGATGTCAGAAAATGCGTTAGAAATGGTAACTAACATATCTAATGCTGCCATGAGACTTGACGGAATAATAAAAGACATGATTGACGTATCAATGTTAGATCAAAATCAAATCGGGCTTAAACGTGCCAAACTTGATCTAAACGAATTAATCGAGTCAACGGTACGTGAACTTAAGTTCTTTTTTGCTCTCAGAAAGCAGGATGTTTATTTGAATCTGTCCTCAAATCTACCCATGTACGACGGAGACAAATTAAGACTTACGCAGATGTTAACCAATATAATGGGTAATGCAATAAAATTCACTCCTGACGGCGGAAAAGTAACTGTAACAACAACACTACAAAAAGTTATACAAGGCTGTTCTTCAGATAATGTTAGTGAAATCGGCTCGACGCAGGTAACAAAGAGGTATCAGGATGCCATTCAAATTACGATTACCGATACCGGCATCGGAATCAACAAGGATGATCAGGTTAGAATATTTGAAAAGTTCTACGAGGCCGGTAATATTGAGGAACACAGTACCGGTAAAGTTGCGTTTAAGTCTCGTGGCACCGGACTCGGGCTCTCAATAGCAAAAGGTATCGCAGAGGTACACGGTGGCCAAATATGGGTTGAATCAGCCGGACATGACCAAAATACTTTACCTGGTTCCATTTTCTATATTTTGCTTCCGCTTGAAACAGACAGAATCTTTGAAAACATTATGTTGTAATTATCAGTATTACACGTACCAACACCGTACTTCGGTGACTAAAAGGGGGTAGGCGCACATGGTAACAAAAAATACAACGTCCTGGGCAGCTAAAAAAAGTCTTAAAACCTCAAAAGAGAAATCGACTGTACCAACAAGTAAGAATCAAGTAAAAAGTAGTGAGGAGCTGGTGATAGAAAATTTTGCAGCATTATCGCAACTTGTCGCGTCGTTAAGTGAAACACTCGATATGCTTGTTCAGAAGACAGAAAGCATGGCATTTCATATTATCGCAACAGAGGAAGTGCTAGCCGAAATAGTTGCTAACAACGGACTCAACATCGCCAGAGTTAATTCGCGAATCAGAGCTAAGATGGCTACAACTTCAGATAATGCAGGAGATGCAAACAGGGCTATCGACGTAGCAGCATCAATAGTTTCACCATTGCCCCGCAGATAACTTTAGACTTGAAAGAATTAGTT
Source organism: Geobacter sp. (assembly GCA_009684515.1). GTDB lineage: Bacteria > Desulfobacterota > Desulfuromonadia > Geobacterales > Pseudopelobacteraceae > JACRCG01. The sequence goes on along the minus strand of WKKS01000026.1, from coordinate 882 downwards.
AAAGCCCTTGCCTTGAGGGCTTTTTATATTGTTAACGCCTAGAGACAAATGCTAATAATCAACCAATGTTCCATACCGCCAACTTAACGGATAATTACCATGATCATGTTTTCAAATGGAGTAAAAGCGGAAGCAGTTATATTTGATTTCGATGGCGTTATTGTAGACACCGAGCCGCTACATTACAAATCTTTTCAAAGGGTGCTTGCACCGCTCGGATTAGATTTTACATGGCAAGAATATGTAGACACCTATATAGGATTTGATGACAGGGACGCGTTCCGAGAGGCATTCAGATCTAATAACAAACCGCTTGATCAAGAAGAGTTACATTCACTAATAATTAAAAAAGCGGCTGTTTTTCAGGAAGTAATACGTGATGGAGTCACAGCGTATCCGGGCGTTATAGAGTTGATTCAACGACTACGCGCTGCAAATATACCATTAGCCATTTGTAGTGGAGCCCTTAGATCAGATATAGACCCTATCCTGGAGTTACTCTGCCTGACAGATTACTTCTACACAGTAGTATCTGCTGATGATGTTGCTACAAGCAAACCAGATCCAGAATGTTACCAACTGGCATTTGACAATCTGCTTTCATTCAGTAAATGTAGTTTTTCAAAAGAGTTAACAATTGCAATAGAAGACACTCCAACCGGAATCAAGGCGGCTAAACAGGCAGGTCTGAATGTATGCGCTGTATCAAACAGCTATTCAGCTATTTTTCTTACTGACGCCTCATTCACAATAAATTCACTAGAGTGCTTGATCGACATTAAATCAGCCTAGATTTTAAATTTGGCGACCTGTAAACAGTTCGTTTTTTTACACCTTGAGTTTTTTTGATTTATTTCAATCAAACGTAAAAGCCCCATCACA
>WKKS01000024.1 GCA_009684515.1 Geobacter sp. | reverse complement strand
GCAGAATATCTGAACCGTGGGGGCGAATCTTGTATTCGCCCCGCTGGAAACCACAAACCAAGATCAGGGCGATCACAAGGATCGCCCCTACCGAATATTTACAGGAGCCCCATAGATGTCCAGAAAACTTGTAACCATCGACGGCAACACCGCCGCCGCCCACGTGGCCCACGCCACCAACGAAGTCATCGCGATCTATCCGATCACCCCTTCCTCCGTCATGGGTGAAATATCCGATATAAAAAGCGCCGCCGGAGAGAAAAATATCTGGGGCACGATCCCGCTGGTATCTGAACTGCAATCGGAAGGGGGCGCGGCCGGCACCGTCCATGGCGCTCTGCAATCCGGCGCCCTGACCACCACCTTTACTGCCAGCCAGGGTCTTTTGCTGATGATCCCCAACATGTACAAAATCGCCGGCGAGCTGACCTCGACCGTCTTCCACGTCTCGGCCCGTGCCATCGCCACCCAGGCGCTCTCGATCTTCGGCGACCACTCGGACGTCATGTCCTGCCGTTCCACCGGCTGGGCCATGCTCTGCTCCAATAACGTCCAGGAAGTCATGGATTTCGCCTTGATTGCACAAGCCGCCACGCTCCGCTCGCGGATACCGTTCCTGCATTTCTTCGACGGTTTCCGCACCTCCCACGAAGTCCAGAAAGTCGAAGAACTGACTTTTGATGACATGCGCGCCATGATCGACGACGGGCTGGTCAATGCCCACCGCGCCCGCGGCCTCTCACCCGACCGCCCGGTCATGCGCGGCACCGCCCAGAACCCGGACGTCTACTTCCAGGGGCGCGAAACCGTCAACTCCTTCTACCCGGCCTGCATTCAGATCGTTCAGGAAGAAATGGACAAATTCGCCAAAATCACCGGTCGCAACTACAACCTGGTGGAATACGCAGGCGCTCCCGATGCCGAGCGGGTAATCGTCATCATGGGCTCCGGAGCCGACACCGTCCAAGACACCGTTCAGACTCTGGCTGCCCAGGGAGAAAAAGTCGGCGTCATCAAAGTCCACCTTTATCGCCCCTTCCCGGTTGACGCCTTTGCCGCCGCCCTTCCGGCCTCTGTCAAAAGCATCGCCGTCCTGGACCGCACCAAAGAGCCGGGCTCAATCGGTGAACCGCTCTACCTGGATGTGCGCACCGCCATCGGCGAAGCCATGGCAGACGGAAAAACCTCCTTCGTCGGCTACCCGACGGTCGTCGGTGGCCGTTACGGCCTCGGCTCCAAGGAATTCACCCCGGCTATGGCCAAAGCGGTCTTCGACAGCCTCAAAGAAGCCAAGCCGAAGAGGAACTTCGTCGTCGGCATAAACGAAGACGTCACCGGCTCAAGCCTGAACTACGACCCAACCTTCCGCAACGCCATGGCCGGAACCTACGAAGCCATGTTTTACGGCTTAGGCTCGGACGGCACCGTCGGCGCCAACAAAAACACCATCAAAATCATCGGTGAAACCACTGACAACTATGCCCAGGCCTACTTCGTCTACGACTCCAAAAAAGCCGGCACCATCACCACCTCGCATCTGCGTTTCGGCAAACAGGCCATCAATGCCCCCTATCTGATCGACAACGCCGACTTCATCGCCTGTCACAACTTCACCTTCCTGGAGAAGTACGACATGGTCGGCAAAGCCAAACAGGGCGGCACTTTCCTGCTTTGTTCCCCCTTCGGACATAACGAGGTCTGGGACAGGATGCCCAAAGAGGTCCAGCAGCAGATCATCGACAAACAACTCAAATTCTATGTCATCAACGCCATCAAACTCGGCGAAGAACTTGGTCTGGGCGCCCGCATCAACGTAATCATGCAGACCGCCTTCTTCAAAATCTCCAACATCATCCCTCTCGAGCAGGCCATCGCCGAAATAAAGGGCGCCATCAAGAAAAGCTACGGCAAAGCCGGCGACAAAGTCGTCGCCATGAACAACGCCGCCGTCGACGAAGCGCTCAAGAATATCCATGAAGTCCAGGTCCCGGCCAGCGCCACCAGCAGCATCAGCATGCCACCCCCGGTCTCCAGATACTCACCGAAGTTTGTCCAGGAAGTCACCGGCAAAATCATCGCCGGCTTCGGCGACGACCTGCCGGTCTCCGCCATGCCGATCGACGGCACCTTCCCGACCGCCACTTCCCAGTACGAGAAGCGCAACATCGCAGTAGACATCCCGGTCTGGGACGAAACGCTCTGCATCCAGTGCGGCATCTGTTCCTTCGTCTGTCCGCACGCCACCATCCGCATGAAGGCCTATGATGAAAAACTGCTGGCCAATGCACCCAAAACCTTCAAGTCGACCGACTGCAAACTGCCCGAATTCAAAGGGCTGAAATACACTCTCCAGGTCGCCCCCGAAGATTGCACCGGCTGCGGTGCCTGCGTCCATAACTGCCCGGCCAAAAGCAAGGAAGATGCAAATCACAAAGCGATCAACATGCAGTTTCAGGCTCCACTCAGAGCAGAAGAAGCGCTCAACTATGACTTCTTCCTCAACCTGCCCGACATGGACCCGACAAAAGTCAAACTGGACACCCTGCGCGGCAGCCAGCTGGTCCGTCCGATCTTCGAATACTCCGGCGCCTGTGCCGGTTGCGGAGAAACCCCCTATCTGAAACTGATGTCCCAGCTGTTTGGCGACCGGGCCATGATTGCCAATGCCACCGGCTGTACCTCGATCTACGGCGGCAACCTGCCGACCACCCCCTGGGCCCAGCGCGCCGACGGCCGCGGACCGGCCTGGTCCAACTCGCTCTTCGAAGACAATGCCGAATTCGGCTTCGGAATGCGGCTGGCGGTCGACAAATTCAGCGAATCGGCCCGCGAACTGCTGACCGAACTGGTCAACAGTTGCAAGTGCGCATCCTGTGCTGAAATCCTGCCGGTCATGAAAGAAATTCTGGCTTCGCAGCAGAACGGCCAAGCTGAAATCGAACAGCAGCGCGCAAGAGTTGCCACACTGAAAGAAGCCCTCAAGGGGTGCAGCGAAAAGGCGGCCGTCCAACTGCTGCCGCTGGCCGATTATCTGGTCAGGAAATCGGTCTGGTGCGTCGGCGGCGACGGCTGGGCCTACGACATCGGTTACGGCGGACTGGACCATGTCCTCGCCAGCGGCAAAAACGTCAACATCCTGGTGCTGGATACGGAAGTTTACTCCAACACCGGCGGACAGGCCTCCAAATCGACCCCGATCGGCGCCGTGGCACAGTTCGCGGCCGGCGGCAAAGTCATGGCCAAGAAGGATCTAGGGATGATGGCGATGGCCTATGGTTACGTCTACGTCGCCAACGTGTCACTCTCCAACCCGGCCCAGGTTGTCAAAGCCTTCATCGAAGCCGAAGCGTATGACGGCCCCTCGATAATCATCGCCTATGCCCACTGCATCGCCCACGGCATTGACATGACCACCGCCGTTGACGAGCAGAAAAAGGCGGTCTCCTCCGGCTACTGGCCGCTCTACCGCTACAACCCGGCCCTGGCCGCCGAAGGGCAAAACCCGCTGCAGCTTGACAGCAAAGCGCCAACCAGCAGCTTTGAAGAGTACGCCTACGGCGAGAACCGCTACAAGGTACTGAAGAAAATCAACCCGGAAGCGGCGGCGATACTGATGAAGAAAGCCAACGCCTGGACCGCCAGCCGCTTCGAGTATTACCAGAAGCTGGCGGCGCTGACTTACGGGAAGTAAACATAAAAACTTACCACCCCAACCCCCTCCTATTTTGCTTAAAAGCGCCTACTTTTGGCAGGAGGGGTTAGGGGGGCTAAGGTTTTTCCTTAATACTAAGAGGGGGATCCACAATGTCAGAAAGAAAACTACGCATACTAGTCGGCAAACCGGGGCTGGACGGACATGACCGGGGAGCCAAGATTATCGCCCGTGCTTTTCGCGATGCAGGCTTTGAAGTTATCTACACCGGCTTGCACCAGACGCCGGAACAGATCGTGTCCGCCGCTATTCAGGAAGATGTGGACTGCATCGGTCTGTCAATTCTGTCCGGCGCCCACAATACGCTGCTGCCGCGGGTCTGCCAGTTACTTAAAGAAAAGTCTGCGGAAGATATCAAGGTTTTTGGCGGTGGCGTGATTCCGGAGGACGATATTGCGGGATTGAAAGCCGCCGGGATCAGCGAGGTTTTTACTCCTGGGACTTCCACGGAAGACATCTCTGCCTGGGTCAGAGACAACGTGCTGCCAAGGGCGTAGAAGCAATGCCGGTAATATTTGATATGCGGGAGTCCATAAATGGCTTTGATTAAAGATTTTATAGAGATGTTGCGTGTGTCCGGCAGCATGTTTATGCTATTCTGCGCCGCATCGGCCATTGGGATTTTTTTGCTGCTCTTGTTAGTAGTCAGTTTTGTGACTTCAATGGCAAAGCGCTCGGCAATCTGAAACAGGTCAACCATGATTTTCCATGTGAGGTACCAAGTATGAACCTGCTTAACACCATCCTTACATCAAATCGAAAATTTGTTCATCCGGGAGCATTTCCGCCGCTCCCGAAAAATCCCAAGAAACAGTTTGCGATCTTCACCTGCATGGATACGCGTCTGGTTGATTTTCTGGAACCGGCTATGGGAATCAGCCGGGGGGATGCCAAGGTCATCAAAAACGCCGGCAACACCCTGGTAGATCCGCTCCACGGCGGTGTTATCCGCAGTCTGGTGGCGGCAATATTCATGCTGGGGGTGGAGGAGGTTTTTGTCATCGGCCATGAAGATTGTGGTATGGCGCATATCGACCCGGACCAGCTGAAAAGCGATATGATCGACAGGGGCATTTCATCGCAGGCGATTGAGGCCCATGTTCCGGATCTGGCACAGTGGATGGGCGCCTTTTCCTGCCCGGCCGAAAATGTGACCGAGGTTGTCAGGAAAATACGCGCCAACCCGCTGATTCCTGCCGATGTGCCGCTTCACGGCCTGATTTTCTGTCCGAATGACGGAAGATTGGATGTTGTGGTTGATGGATACCTGGCAGAAGGGTTCAATAGCAAAAACAGAAATACCAGTGAGAGGGGAAAATATGACAATCAATGAAAGCAAAAAGAACTGGAATGAAAAAGTCGCCAAAGGTCTTGCCAAATCACCGGAGCGGATGGAAAA
>WKKS01000021.1 GCA_009684515.1 Geobacter sp. | reverse complement strand
CTTTAAGGCGAAAAACCGATACTGATGACGAAAAACAGCTGAATTTATTCAGTTATTAACCGGACAGTAGTGTTTCAACCTATGCACTATTGCATCACGACACTACGTGATGCTTCATAAGCAATCACCTCCTCCCGCAGGTAGCGGATCATCCCGTTTTTCCCATCGCCGAGGCACAACCTCGTGAAACGGGCCTTCCTGGCGATTCTATCCACTGAAGACCGCCCACAGCACCAGCGCACCGCCAATTCGGATGGCGACAGGTACGGCGTTTCAGCAGCAGTTTTGTTGGTAGACGCGGGCATCGGATCCTTCCACTAATCGGAAAACACATTTTTGGGAAACCTCTCCCACCTATTAAAAAGATCCCCCCCCTGTCCGGGCTCCGAGTTCTAAAACAAAAAAGCCCTGCATAGCCGCCTATTTAGGCGACCAGCAGGGCTTTTTTGCTAGTGCGGATTTTTACAATCCTCTGTCAGAAACACCGATCGATTAAGGTCAATGTCAAAGTCCGCTCCAGGAGGACGGTCTATCGTTTATTTTTTACATGCTGTCCTGCCCCCAATGCCAGTCGGAACCGATGATTGGAGGTATTGCCCCTATTCACTTTCCGAAAACGTAATGTTCCGTAATAGAGATCCTGTGATGTCCCATTTCAGCCGAGACGACTCCCAGTGCTTTTTCGTAAGAGATTCCGCGACTGATTAGGTCGCCAAATCGCTCCTGGGCATAATTCCAACGCAGCCCGTGGCTTGAGTTGAAAATCTGGCCGGTTTTGGCGGCAGCGTCTTTCAGTTCGCTCCGGTACGCTTTGTGGTCTATCTTGAATTCTCCTTTGTTCAAAATATGCCCCTGCAGCTCGGAATATGTTTTATGCGAGACCGTAGCGGTCAGCAATGCCCCGCCTTTGCAAACGTACTGGATCTGACCGCGCATTTCTCCGGTGTATCTGTCCTTTATCAGTCCTTTCAGCTGTTCTGCCGTCACCTTTGCGGCAGCAGTTATCCGCAGACCACTTTCGTGTTGAATAGCGGCAGTCAGACGTCCTGCGTCTGTCTGCATTACCGATATCATTGCGGTTGGATTCTGATAGTTTCGCGTACCCTGAAAACGTTGCAGTTCGGCGTGGGCTTCCGGCCTGAGCGCCGCTGTTGCGGCGCGATAACCAAACTGTTTATCTTCCCCCCTTACTGACAGGGCGAACTTTTGCTGCGCCTGTTCAAGCTTGCTGAACGCGGCCGAGTAGCCGGCCCAATGTGACAAAGAAACTCCGACATCTATTTTTTCCGCCAGAAACTCAGCCACGTGGGCGCTGTTTATCTTTTCCACATCTTTGATGCCATCCACTTCACGGGCCCAGTTTGCCAATTCCACGCATTTGTCGAAGTATTTTTCGTTCGTACTATTGCTATGCAATGACGTCCTGGCACCGATAGCAGAGGATGTCGCGGATTCTCCCCGACTTTGAAGCTCTGCCCTAGCTTGTTGTTTATCTGCCCACTTGGAACAACCAACTCCATCTATTTCCTGAAACAATCGACCTACCTGTGATTTAAAATTTCCACGCATGCTGCACCTCCTTTCTACCTGTTATTTATGGGCCCGACAGGTGGCGGAAGACGGGTTAAGAACCAGCCTTTTTATCCCTTTCGGGACGAGGAAGGCTTCACCTCTTTTGCACCTGGCAAAAAGCTACGGCCCGGTTGTCAACCGGCCCGGCAACCCCGCCAGCGGGGTTGCGGATTGGACATCTGAGAGGATGCGTTTTTTTGCAATTGAATCTGCTTGTGCGCCGTTTTGTCTGCCGACAAAACGGCTGCAGTGATATGGCCCGATGCTGCGCCAGTTATTATTTCAACTCACCCGGACACCATTGCGATCTGTATTAGTGAGGACACTATTACTGGACGCAGATAGGACAAAAAAATGAAGATGTCGGATGATGTAAAGAGGAAGTCGCTGGCATGGCTGGCCAAGCAGCCGGAAGCCATGCGGATTGAGGTTTTCAGGACTGCCATGAGGATCAGAAGGGAATCCCTGAATCGGCTCCGGGCTTTGCCGGACGCCGATCACAGGAATACTCCTGAAATAGAGGAGCAGTCGTTGCTGTCTGCAATTCAGGAGATGAGAAAGACGCGCCTGAAATCGTCCGACGCACTGGAAGAGATTGCCGCCTCGCGGGCGGCTGTTGCCAAGAACAGCAACTGCAAACCGAGTCCCAAAAGGGACCGGCTGCAAATTCTGATGCCGCAGATCGTGCAGCTGCGTAAAACCGGCATGAGCTATGCCGAAATTGCCCGACTGCTGTCTAAACAGACCAGAAAGAAAATATCGCGTTCTTATGTTCATGCGATTTGTAAAGAGTCGGAATCGGCTGGTTAATCGCAGAACGATTCGAAAACTACCCCATAGAGCTTAGACAGTACGACCGCCGGGTCGGGCCGTTGACGGGTTCTCCTCACCGATACATCCCGGTGTCTGCTTCTGCTCTTTGTGGGGTAGTTGAAACATCACAAGCAAGTCATGCGGCTGGATGTGAAGCCAATGATTTGCCTGAATCATCCTCAGAGGATATTGTAAAACGAAAAATGTGCTCCAAGTTCGGCTGAGCCCTGCGGGTCATCGGACGATGAAGGAGTACACAATTCGTTACTGATTTATCGGGTTAGTTAAGAAATTGCAGGGATGAAATTGAATTGGTCCAGCCTGACTGAGATAAACAAGCCGACATGTTGGATATGCACATCGGGAATTGAAGACGCACCACTCCCTTTGTGATTCTGGTGTTTCTTGATTAGTTCCCTAAGTCTGAAAAGCCCTGGAAACGACTCTCCCGAAGGAGATGATTCACGATGGATGTCGCTATTAGCGACAGAGCATCTCGAATGAAAGGATAGTTGATATACTACAGAACCTGATGTCACTGTCAATACTTTTTTATTACAACATACTGTTTTTATTTGCTTAGTTGACATGATACACATTTGCCTGCGCTCTAAACAGTTCATAAATCCAGCGGACTCTTCGGTTCCTTAACCGTCCTGACCGGAACACAATGGGTGTAGATCATGGTAGTTTTCAGACTGGAATGTCCCAACAGTGTCTGGATCACCCGGATATCGTAACCTGCCTGCAGCAAGTGGGTGGCGAATGAATGACGAAAAATATGTGAAGTGACTTTTTTGGGGATTTTCGCCCTCCTGACAGCATAATAGAGCGCATCCTGCAAGTCGGATTCGTGAAGATGATAGCGCCGCCGCTCACCGGTTTCCGCAATGAACGTCAGAGGTTTTTGCGGAAAGAACCACTGGTGTGCAAACTCCTTGGGTGCCTTGGGATATTTCTTTTCCACGGCGTCATCCAGAATTACTCCGTCGTATCCATCCGCCAAATCCCGATCATGCAGTTCACTGATCACTTTGATCTGCGCTTTCAGCTCTGGCATGATCGTTTCGGGCAAAGGCACTGTACGATCCTTTTTCCCTTTGCCATGCACCGTCAAGACACCTGCATCAAAGTTAAAATCCTTTACCCGCAATTGCAGCCCTTCAAACAGTCGCAGACCGCACCCGAACAGTATTTTGACCACCAGATTGTAAGGGTAGGAAAGTTCTTTCAGGATAGCGTCAATCTCCTCGCGGGATAGCACAGCCGGGATATAGAGAGACTTCTTTGCACGAGGCACGTCACGCAATTCGCCGAATTCTCTTTTCAGCCCATGGCGAAAGAGAAAGAGAAGCGAGTTAAACGCCTGATTCTGGGTAGAAGCGGCGACTTTGCACGTAACAGCCAGATAGGTCATGTAATCTTTGACATCGGCAGTTGACAACTCTTGTGGTGGTTTGTCTTTTAAAAAACGTTGAAACTGGCGAGACCAGTTAGTATAAGTTTTCAACGTTTTACGCGAGTAATGGCGAACCTTGATTTCCGCAGCCATAGTTGCCAGCAGTGCATCCCATTCCGGTGATTTTGATTTTTCCTGATATCCTGCTTCGGTATATTGTGATGGACTCCGGCTCATCCTGATTTGATACGGCTCTTCAGAAATATTAAGCGGAGCCTCCTGAGCTGCTATTACGTTTACAGGCAATTCAGCCCAATTATCAGGTTTTATCGCATTTATTGATGAGTCTTTTTGAGGTTGAGCAGCCTCCCCCTGCCGCATCATCTCAAAATACAGTGAAACCGCATGGGCAGCATGCTGTCGCTGTTGTTCCGACTGCTTCTTTTGTTGTAGTTTTTCACAGAACAGCCGGACCCTTTCGGATCTGGATTCGGGAACCGGATACTTGTCGCAGAAATCAAGAAAATATCGGAGCCATTTTTTATAATCACCATGACGATCTTTAGCGACCTTGTGTAAATGGAGATACGCTACATAACGAACAAACACCTCATACGGAATTAGAAGCATGCTATCTCCTTTGACATTTGCCATATGCTAAATTATATTGCCGACTAATTAACATTTGCCTACACAGTTTAAGTATGAAGACAATCATTCAGTAGTTATAAGTTCAGGAGTGAAATGATCCGGTATGTTGGCCAACTTTGACCAACATACCGATATGGAATATTGGTCAATAATCTGTTTTTAGTTATTTTAGTATGTTATGTCAATTATGTTTTGATACAAATGTATATAAACAGATTTGGTGGAATGATGGCCGGGTCTGATCAATAACGAGTTAGATGAGTAAGAGGAATTATGGATCCCTTAAATTATTTGCTAATTTTTATTTTCGCATTGTTTGGGTCTCCACTGATTTTCGCAGTTTGGCTGGTATACCAAGACAAGAAAAATTTTAGAGCCATCAAGGAAGCAAGAGCTCTTAAAGAAGGTACTCAAGTTGAAATATTGAGGCTGTCACAAACTGGAATCAATTATGGATCAAAACCATCATCAATTCCGATTAGATGCAACAACGAAAATCTGATTCTAACCGGCAGAAATTTTTTATCAGTAAGAGTGGCATTAAAACTGACAAAAGACGGTGGATCTGGACTGCTATGGGAGACAATTCTTGGAGAGACACGATTAGGCTGGCTTGAATCTAAAGGCGAGGAGTATTGGGGAACATTGAATCCGGAAGTTATCCCATCACTTGAAAACGAACCGCAAGAGTTTGGCGGCGCATAGCAGAATTACTGGGACATCTAACACGGCCATAGACTCCGTCTCCCTACGGTCGCGGGTCATGGCCAGCCCCGTTGACCAGAGAAAGAATGAAAAGAAAAAAGTCGCCGACAATCCCGTTTGATATGCCACAAGGTGTCGAGGGGCTTATACGCCCTGAACCTTTACCGGTAGAAGAAACTTTCAATGAGTATGTGAAACAGTTTGGTGGGCAATTAATCTCAGAGCTATTACAGACCGATCCTCAACGTCCTCAAAATGCAGATTACTATTTCCCCTCACACGGCGCCATTGCTGAACTGAAATGTTTTGAAAAAGATCTTTTCAACAATCGCGAGGATGTTGAACGAATTGGCCATATCATACAGAAGAACCACGAGAGTGGACTTGTTGACGGATATAAAGGCTTTCGTTGGCTTCTCGGACAGGAGCCGCTACCATCTGAATACCGTCGTGACATGCTATCTCTTGCCCGACGGTATTACGAGAATGCTATTAGAAAAGCAGATAAGCAAATCGAAAGCACGAAAAAGCTACTTGATCTACCCAATGCACGAGGCCTTGTGCTCTTAGCAAATGACGGAAACTATTTTTCACATCCAGCTGAGGCAGCAAGTCTCATAGCGCAAGTAATGCAAAACCATTTCATGGAGTCTCATATTGATGGTTTTGTCTACTTCACGGTCAACACGGTAGTAAAGGTGTCCGATAACAACGGAGAACTGATGTATTGGGTGCCTTCGTATCGAGAAACCGGAGATGGACTCGCTGACTTCGTAAATCATCTTGGTGCGGGCTGGGGTGATTTTTTTGCGGAGAAAATAGGCCAAGAGGCTCCAAGATTCCAAACAGAGGATATTCGGGTCACTAGCCTAATGCGAAATTTCAAATATTCCAATAGTAAGTGATGTTGGCCAACTATGGGTTGCACCTGCCAAGAACCGCAGGTGAACCCACGCCACGTTATACACCCCCAAGAAAGAGGAGGCTAAAATGATTAGACCTGAGTTAATGACTCCCGGTGTTGACATAACGCCAGCATCGCACTGGCAATCAGGAGAGGCTAGTTTTAAGGCTCTGACAAAGATCGTAGATGACATGACCCAAAGCACCACTGAAGATTACGGTATTATCGTTGAAACTCAAAATGGGCTGCGAGTCTTCGCTATCACGTACTTCCATCCTCATACTTTTATGCTCAGCGGAAAAGACGATCATGGGAACGAGGCCTGCGACCTCCTGCATTACAACCAAATCCATCTCAGAATAACCAAGATCAGAAAGGAAGTTGGGACTGATAAGAGGTATGGATTTACGCTCAATAGAGAGTAATCTCGTTTGAATATTGCTTTGACACATAACTACCCCCAAGGGAGAATTTGACTATGAAAACCATACTATTTATTGCTTTAACTGTTTTGCTGTTTGTTGTATCCGCTCAAGCCGACGACGCTATAAATATAAATGGTTACGGTAAAGCAATATGGGGCATGTCTGAAGACGAGGTGCTAAAAGCTGAACAAGGTCGTGTTATAAAATTTGATAAACCTGCTAAGTATTTAAATAGTACGGCCCCAATTGGTATTGATGAAATAAATGTCGGTACTGATAAATTTAAAGTCTATTATTTATTTGATGATAAAAGCCGAAAGCTTGAACAAGTAAATCTTGCAGGTTTAGAGGAAAATAATGAGCTTATAAATGCACGTACATTCACAACAATTTTAAAACTTCTTACCGAAAAGTACGGCCCTCCTACCTTTATAAAAGCAAATTCAAATGCCTCTTGGAAACTTTCAAGGACGTTAATAAATTTAACACATCAATACATTCGTCAGATGATGACACAAGTCGTTATTTCCTATAAACCATTACAAAGCAGCATTGATAATTCAAAAGATCTCTAACCTTTTTACCTTGGTTCCTTGAGTTCATAAATCTCACCGATGTTCAAAATAATATTTCAATAATGCCGCAAACATGCCAAATAAACTCTGGCCTCGAAAGGACATAAAATGCAAATCACCGTTAAAACAATTAAGCCTTGCGATTACGATACCCCATTTCCGAAGATGGAGGCTGAAGTCATGTTTTACGACGAAACCGCCGAATATCATAACAGTGCATCCATCCATGTTTTTATCGACAAGCGGGACGCTATTCTTTCCGATTTAAAGGAAGAGTCGATTCAGACTGCAATTGACTTCTTAAAAGCTGCGCTAGAATCCCGCGTTTAGAAACATTTTCGGCTACAACATTTATTATGAACTGCTTGATTTTCTCTTTAATCATGTAAGTTCTCCTTTTGTCCCCGAAGGGAAGTTGAGGAGTCGGAGACTACACCCGAAGGACATAACCACGTAAAAGCAGCGGTCAAGCCGCTGTTTTCCGACCCCGTTGGAAAATAATGACAAAAACAAGAAAAGTTATATTGATATATGGCGCATGGTCATTACTCTTGCTCTGCATTGCATTGTATGGAGCCGTTTTCACCACTCATGGTGAATTTGGAGTTAGTTCTCATCTTTGGCTCACCATTACTGGATTGCCTCTTTCGTTGCTGTCATGGCTTGTTACGCCACATGGTACGGTTTTAGGTACTCTGGTGGCAGGAGTAATTGGTCTATTGCAATGGAGTGCTGTTGCTGAAGTCAGCTCTCGATGGGAAGAGTGGAGAAAGTCTAAAAGAGAAAATCACGAATAGGCGATTTACCTCATTTAAACCCAATCAAGTCAGGAAAACGCTGATTTTGGAGGGTGTTGGCATCGAGGAAAATCGTTTTAATAACCCAGAGTAAGGCTGCACGAAGATAATAGAGGAGTTCCAACGAGACCGTTGGACACCGACCGGGCTAAAAAGCCGCCCGGACGGGTCAACGGCCAAACCGTTAGGCAGACAACCGAGATAACCGAATCTTAGAAACCGCCTCTTGAGTTGCTTGTTTAATTTGGACTGCCATTTTTTCTAAATTTTCATCTGAAATACCATTAACTACTACAACGTGAGAGGTGATGTCATGGGAGACGTGATCGACTTTTCTGAACAAAAGAGGAAAATGCTTGAAAAAACTCAGTGTGAAATGCATGGTTTAACCCCCGAAGAAAATGCTGCAATTATAGAAATACAAGAGAGAATAACTGAAAAATACCTTTCAAAACTCCAACCGATCGACCACACCTTTTCTTTTGAAAGCACACCTGAACAAGCTGAAATAATAAAAACCAATTTCTTCAATCTTAGAGACGGCATGACTAAGGTTGTTGTTGAGTTGATGTGTGACTTAATCCAATCAGAAATATTTTTGTACTTTAAAGAAAACCCAAGATAGTCACAAATAAACGCCTAACTCTCGGCGGCACGCAGACGGCGCGAAAACCCGCGCCGCTGGTGCGCCTCATACACGGTAAGAAAAAATGGGAATAAACCAAATAGAAAAAAATCCGACTTATATAGCTCTTGTTGGTGGCATTGCAACCATTACCGGAATCAATAATGTCTCAAGATTACTCGGAGTGTGGGATGGCCATGGCATGTACCTTGTTGCCTTTATTGCTTTTATTATCTTTGGTATGGCCTTGGCCCATTTTGTCGCTGGTCCACAAAAGAAAATCAGCCTGATTGTCTGCGCATATACAGGCATTGTTGTAGGAGTCATCACAGATGTGAGCCTGGATTTCTTTCTTAGACATTATGACCGTAATCTTTTCCCCTTTGAGATCGTAATGTGGTGGATATTTGCACCAATACCCTTGCTTGTAGGAATGCTGATTGTTCAGCAGCAGACAAACACGAAAATAGCAATTAAAGAGACTAAAAAAGATACCTAACCACGTCCATAGACGCCGACCGCCCGAAAAGACTGGGCGGGCGGGTCATGGCCGGCCCCGTTGTCGCCAAAGGCAGAAAAATGAAGAATTCAGATAATGACGATTACAAGGTCTGCTTCAGCGGGGCGGCAATATCCAAAAGAGAAGCTAATAAGGCTGGAATAGTTTTATTCTTTGAATTCATGGGGATAGCCACAATTGGGTTTGCCTTTGGAATCCAGAATAAACTGTCGATATTCATATTTCAGTAATCTTGGTGTGCATCGGATATTTCGGCATTGCGAATAGACTCTTCAAAAAATGATTGGAAGGTCGGAGAAGGAATACAGTGGAGCTTTTGGCCTGACCTCTGAGGGTCAGGCATGA
>WKKS01000020.1 GCA_009684515.1 Geobacter sp. | reverse complement strand
TGGTCAACGTGACCGATTGTCCCTATGTTTACGTGTGTCTTGTTACGCTCGAACTTTGCCTTTGCCATGATTAAAGGCCCTCCTGATGGACGCTTTTTTTGTACTGCCACTTTGTTAGTTACGGATAATTGCCAAAAAATGGAGCCCACATCCGGACTCGAACCGGAGACCTCTTCCTTACCAAGGAAGTGCTCTACCTCCTGAGCTATGTGGGCGGACTGGAGCGGGAAACGGGACTCGAACCCGCGACCCTCAGCTTGGAAGGCTGACGCTCTAGCCAACTGAGCTACTCCCGCGCTACCAGACGAAGATGTTTGAAAAACGTATGGCCAGCCATTTACCAGTATAGCGACAATTGTCTCCTGGGTTCATGCTGCAGCATCGCTTTTCGATGATTTTATGGTGGAGGGAGGAGGATTCGAACCTCCGAAGTCGCTGACGACAGATTTACAGTCTGTTCCCTTTGGCCGCTCGGGAATCCCTCCAGGGATGATCGGTTTGCTCTGTGCAGAATCTCAATCGAATATGGAGCCCCGTATCCGAATCGAACGGATCACCTGCTGATTACAAGTCAGCTGCTCTACCAGTATGAGCTAACGGGGCTGATTCATCTTTGTTAAGAACTGCGAGAAAACAGAATTTGTTTATTTAGAGAAAAAGCGGATGAAAGTCAAGATTTATTTTAAGCAGGGTGTCGAATTGTAGTATTGATTAAAAAAGCTGACCCGAAAAAACTATCAAGCGGCCATAAGTG
This sequence comes from Geobacter sp., assembly GCA_009684515.1. Lineage (GTDB taxonomy): Bacteria > Desulfobacterota > Desulfuromonadia > Geobacterales > Pseudopelobacteraceae > JACRCG01. The sequence continues at coordinate 10,370 of WKKS01000020.1, read as the reverse complement.
GTAACAGGGCCTGTTTGGTTTTCCTCAGTGCCCCTTCTTCAATCTGGCGAACGCGCTCTCTGGAAATGGAAAAGTGACTTGCAATTTCCTGTAGTGTCAGCGGTTCATCGGCTGTTACACGCTTTTCAATAATATAACGTTCTTTTTCGTTAAGTTTGCTGACCACGCTTGCGATGGTCTGTTGCAGATTCTGGTTTTCCTGGTTTACTGACAGGAGTTCTTCTTGATTCATTCTTTCGTCAGCAAGGGTTTCCAAAGCGGTAATGCCATCGCTGCCAGGTATTTCGGAGCTCAGGGAGTAGTCTCCTTGCATCCGTTGTTCCATCTCGGTAAATTGCAGTTCAGTCACGTTAAGAGACTGTGCTGCGCCAGTTGAATCGTCCTCGTTGCCGTTCATTATTGCTATGGAGTTCTTTGCCTGACGCATTTTGAAAAATAGTTTTCTTTGTGCTTGGGTGGTACCGATTTTAAGGAGACTCCAAGAAGAGATGATATGGTTTTGTATGTAAGCCTTAATCCACCAGACGGCGTAGGATATCAGGCGAATACCTTTGTACGGATTGTATTTTTTTACCGCCATCATCAGGCCAATATTGCCCTCTTGAATCAGATCGAGCATTTTAAGGCCGTAATGACGGAACTCAGACGCGACTTTGACTACAAATCTCAGGTTTGAGGTGATTAATGTATGCGCAGCTGCCAAGTCTTTATTTTCGAAAAAAGCAACAGCGTGGAGATGCTCCTCATCTTCAGTAAGGAGAGGGAAGCGTCTAATCTCACTCAGGTACAGTCGAAGGCTGTCTGCTACTACAGGTAGTTGTGCAACCATTGGTTGTCTCCAATTATTAATGATAATAATTAGCACTCTAGGTGCTTGACTGCTAAAATATAGCAATTGCATTTTAAAAAATCAAGCAGTTTGGCTATGTTCGCTGTATACCGACCAGTCAGGCAAAGTAAGCCAGGTCTAAACAAGATCGTGTAAGCAAGCTCGGAAATTGATCAGTTACAAAGGAGTGCCAGCCAGCTCATTTCTGTTTGAATCTCAGAGTGATTGCGTTATAAACAACTGATGAGACCTTCAATCATACGTATCGGTCTACTGACCCTTTTCATTCTCGGCATAAGCCTGCTTCACTACCTGACACCGTTGCATCTTCACTACCTTCACGATATTTTCCAACGTCTCTACTATCTTCCAATCATACTGGCTGCCATCTGGTTTGGCTTTCGAGGTGGCCTGGCCTGTTCTCTGGCTGTCAGCATCATCTATGCTCCGCACGTTCTCTTTCAGTGGGGTGGCGGTATAACGCTTGAAATGGAAAAATACCTGGAAATCGTGCTCTACAACATAGTGGGAAGTGTCACCGGACTGTTGTCACAACGGGAACGTGAACGCAGTCTGGAGTTGGAACGCACGGCCGAAGGACTTGAAGAGTCCTATAAAAAGTTGCAGACCCAGTCAGAGCAGATCATAGCGGTGGAGGAACAGTTGCGCCGGGCTGAAAAACTTTCCACCCTGGGTGAGATGGCAGCTGTCCTGGCCCATGAAATAAGGAACCCGCTCGGCTCCATCCGTGGCACGGCCGAAATACTACGGGACGATTATCGTCCAGGCGATCCTAAGCATGAATTCATCGAGATTCAGATCAAAGAGACCGAACGACTCAACCGGGTGGTAGAGGATTTTCTGCGCATGTCGAAGCCGCAGGCGGCAATGAAGAACCGTTGTTCGGTCAGGGATGAGTTGGAGACTATTATTGTCCTGACGTCTAATGATGCCAGGGCGCGTAAAGTGAAGTTACTGCTGGAGCCATCTACAGAAGAGCTGGTGGTCATGGGTGACGGCGAAAAGTTGCGCCAGGCTTTTCTCAATATCGTTATTAACGCACTTCAAGCCACCCCATCAGGCGGTAACGTCATACTCTCGATTAACAAAAGGCAGGCTTTCTGCGAAATCTGCATCAGTGACAGTGGCCCGGGTATTGACACTGAAACAATGGGACGGCTCTTTGAGCCTTTCTTTACAACCAAATCAGACGGGACCGGTCTTGGGCTGGCCATTACCAAAAAAATAGTTGAGGGGCATGGCGGAAGCATGCAGATAAATAGCGAACAGGGCAAGGGAACTACGGTTGTCATCCTGTTGCCTATAGTGGAGAAAGAAACTGTATGAAACCGAAAATACTCATAATTGATGACGATACGTCCTTGCGGAGAGTGCTTGAATATAACCTTCAGGCAGCCGGGTATCAGGTTACGGCCGCCGAATCCGGTGAGGATGGACTAAGGCATTTCGACGATATCCGTCCGGCTCTGGTGATCACGGACATGAAGATGCCAGGCTTGGACGGCATGCAGGTTTTAAAGGCTATCAAGGAACGTTCGCCAGATACGCTGGTGATCGTTATTACCGCCTTTGGAACCGTTGATGTGGCTGTGGAGGCCATGAAGCTGGGGGCCTACGATTACATCACCAAGCCTTTCAATCGTGACGAGTTGCTGCTTATCGTCGCCAAAGCCCTGCAGTTTACCGGCCTGGCGGATGAAAACAAACGTTTGAAAAACGTGCTGTCCGACCGGAGCGAGTTCCGCATGATGGTCGGTTCGTCACCACTCATGGAAAAAGTTTTTCAGGTTGTGCGCAAAGTCGCCGACAGTGAAGCTTCTGTACTGATTACCGGCGAATCAGGCACCGGCAAGGAATTGGTGGCCCGATCCATTCATGCCGGCAGCGGGCGCAAAAATGGTCCTTTCGTGGCCATAAACTGCGCCGCCATTCCACACGATCTGTTGGAAAGCGAACTGTTCGGGCATGTCAAGGGTGCCTTTACCGGAGCTATCAAGGATAAAACCGGTAAATTCCTGATGGCTGAAGGGGGGACACTCTTTCTGGATGAGGTCGGCGAATTGCCGCTGGAACTGCAGCCCAAGCTGCTCCGCGCCCTTCAGGAGCGGACAGTCGAACCGGTCGGTGGCACCAGGGAATACAAGCTGGACGTAAGGATTGTAACCGCTACCAACCTGGATATCGAAAAAGCCATCAGCGACGGCGCTTTTCGGGAGGATCTCTACTACCGGCTTTCGGTTATACCTATCCATCTCCCTCCGCTACGGCAGCGACGAGGGGATATTCCCTTGCTGCTGCGCTACTTCTGCGGAAAACATGGCGCTGACCAGGTAGCCTTTGACAAGCCGGCTTTGGCTGCTTTGACGGCATACTCATGGCCCGGCAACGTACGTGAGCTGGAAAATATGGTAGAGCGCCTGTTAATAATGCGCAGTGGCGATACTATCGTGTTTGACGACCTGCCCGAAAAGATCTGCAACGATTCCGGTGTCAGGGGCAGTGCATCAGGAAACGGTAGTGTTGTGAACCTGCCTGACGACGGTTATTCACTTGAACAGCTGGAGCGGGAGGTAGTGGTGCAATCGCTCGAGCGAAACGGCTGGAACCAGGCGGCCGCAGCCCGTTTCCTGAGAATCCCCCGGCATACCTTAATCTATCGTATGGAAAAGTATGAAATAGCTGCATCAGACAAATAGCCTGCCTGACACCTCCGTCCCGTGGAGAATATACTTTAACAGGTGTAGAATAATCTTCACTCCCGCCTTATTGTCAAAGCAAATGCCATGATATATAAGCTACTTGAGTCTTGGCATGGCATATGCTTCATAGAAATCATCAAATTCATTCAGTCGTTTAAAGGAGACATGTACCATGAAAAAACTGACCGTTCTGATTGCAGCAGCTTTAGCCTTCTCGGCTCCGATGGGAGCATTCGCCATGGATCATTCCGCGATGAAGATGGATCATAGCGGGCATGGCGCTCAACAGGGAAATGTTGCCCATGAAGAAGTTGTTGATGGTGTCAAGGCCACTTTCATAATCCAGCCGATGGCAGAAGCCATGAAGGGGATGAAGATGGAGATGCCCAAGGATATGAAGGAAACGCACCACATCCATGTGGAGTTCAAAGATGTCAAATCCGGCAAAGCTCTCACTGAGGGGGCTGTCAAAATCAAGGTTCAAAATCCGGATAAAAGCGCCCAGACCAAAGACCTGATGGGAATGCAGGGGCACTTTGGCGCGGATTTCGACCTGTCAAAAAGTGGAAAATATGGTGTGATGTGCAAGTTCCAGCTCAAGGACGGGAAAGTTCGCAACTCCAAGTTCTGGTACAGCGTGAAGTGATAGTTTGATATTAATGATTTTTATAGTAAAATGGCCCTAACAAACGGAGAGTCGCCTCTCCGTACAACGGATGGAGGAAAAAGTTATGAAAAAGCTACTTGCGGCATTATTGGCAGTTGGATTGTTCAGCGCAGTGCCTGCTTTTGCCGGGCACGAAGACATGATGGTAGAACATGAAGGCGTGAGACAGTGCGCTCTCCAGGCCGAGACTATCCAACAAAAAATTCACCGAATTGAGTCTGAAATAAAAGAAGGCTCGAAGAAATACAGTGCTGATGATCTTAAAAAACTGGAAGAGAAACTGAAAGAAGCCAATGAACTTCTGGAAAATCTTGGTAAACGATAAGCTCAATTAACCAACCAGGGCGGGCCCAAGGGTCCGCCCTTCTTTTTTTACCATAAAGCCATGTAAATAATATCTCCATAGTCGTAACAATTGCATTGGTAGTGCTCCTGATATATGCCGATCAGAGTGCAGTTGACGCTGATTGATAAGCATGGCCGGTCTGCCGAAGGTGACTCCATAATGCTGCTGGAAGTGAAGGAACATTGAACAAAAATCTTACGGAGTGATCATGAAAAACAAGTATGCACTTGGCGCATTATGTCTGGCGATTGGATTGCTAACCTTGAATGGCATTGCGTTCGCCCACGGTGCGGAAAAGCATGGCAAAAGTACCGATGCTGGAGAGCAGATGAAGAAACTGCATAACATGATGCCAATGTTTTCACTGGCGTCAGCCAATCTGGAAACTGCCTTGGAAAAAGGAGAGGTAGCTACTGTCGAGGCAGAGGCGGAAAAGATTGTCTCTGCGATTCCTGATTTAAAAAAGTCACAACCGCACAAGAATGTCAAACAGCGGAAAAAATTTGTTGAATTCGCAGCAAAACTGGAAGAAACGGTTGCCACCTCCGCCATTCAGGCGAGAAATGGTGATTTTACCGGGGCCAAAGCCTCCTTCAAAAAAACCGAGGAGATCTGTGCGGCCTGCCATGCAAAGTTCAGGGATTGACGGGCTTTCTCACTTCCGGTGATTCGTGCTGCCCGTCTGTGCACACCCCACAAAGGAGAAGCAAAATGGAACTGAATACAGCTTACGCATTCGGCAAAGAAGTTGATGCGCCATTCGTGGAAGTAGAACAGAAGGTCCGCGCAGAGCTGGCCATGGAAGGTTTCGGAGTTCTCAGTGAAATCAACGTTCAGGATAAATTCAAGGAAAAACTTGGCAGGGATTTTCGTCAATATGTCATCCTTGGCGCATGCAACCCGGCGTTGGCATGGGAAGCGTTCGGGAAGGAATTGAATATAGGGACTCTGCTCCCCTGCAATGTGGTTGTTTACCGGGATGACAACGATAAGACGGTTGTAATGGCCATGGACCCGGTTGCCGCCTTGGGCGTAATCGGCAACGATGGATTAACTGAAATTGCTGCACAGGTCCGGGCCAGGATGGAACGTGTCCTGGCCGCTGTGTAGGACCCATGCAGCAATTTGTGCTTAACTTGAACTTTATTCCGCAGTATAAATGATGCTGTATTTAAAAGTCGCCGGGTCGAGCCAGTCGATGGTCTTGCCGCCGATCTGGGCGAACGGATACATCAGGTAGTTGACCGGATCGCCGGATTGTGGCGGGTTCAGGGTCAGATCGCGACCCGTTGAAAGTTTGACTCGATACGGGTCAATTCCGCCCCAGTAATAGGCCCGGTAGCCGGCCGTCTTGACATCATCCAGCTTGAGATTCTCCGTCAACATGGCTTTGCGGACGTCAGCCGCATCCACCGGCACCCAGCCGTAGCCGGGGAGGTAGAACTCCGCCCAGCAATGCTGCCAGGTCGATACGTCTTCACGTTCCTTTTTGCCCATTCTGATTCCGAAAACTTCACGGGCCGGGACTCCCGCCGCTCTGGCCAGGGCGACAAAAACCGAGTGGATATCGGCACATTTCCCGCCGGGATTCTTCAGCAGCAAGCATACGTCACCAGCACCACAACCGCGGGTTTTCGGGTCGCGGTAGGTGTTGTCGCAGGTCCAGTCATAAATTGCCCTGGCTTTTTCCAGAACCGTTTTCTTGCCGGCGGTTATTTTTGCCGCCAGTTGCCCAACCTCTCCATTAACCGGTCCGAGCCTTGTAGCCTGCAGGTAAAGGGCGTAATCGGCCGGATCCCAGGCCGCTTCCTTGGCCGGGAAATCCCGTCTTAGCACTTCGTTGCGCTTTGCCTTGAAAGAAAAGGTCAGCTTGCGGCTCGCCGAACCCTTTTCCCAGCGGGCGTACAGCATGGGGGTGCTGTAGGTGCTGTCGGCATAAACGGCCGAGGCAGCATAATCGCCTGAAATACTGATGCCGGTGATGTCCTGGTCTTTGTCCGATACAGGGTATGGAATCCATAATTCAGCGGCATCTTTTGTTTCGTGACCGGAAAGGTCAAATGTCATGCTGATCGTGCCGGAACGCTCTTTTGCCAGTGCCATTCCTGTCGTACTGATCGACAGCAGCATGATACAGAACGTGATGCCAAAAAACTTTCGAAAAAACATGAAACTCTCCTCGGTAGTGAAGTTCGAATAAGGGCGGAACCTTAGCCTAAAGGTGCCAATTGGTCAAACTGCTTATATCGATAGGCAGGCGGTTTTCAATCGCTTGTATAAATACTTGCCTTCCGACCCGATTACTCATTAGAAGGATATTCAACTGAAGTGAAGAATATTCCACAGCGCTAACTATACGCAAATCAGGCTCAGTGAGGTGCATCCGCTGTAATTCCAGCCGTATATGTTTGCCAGTGCGATGTGGCACGCTATTTGGATAAACAGGATTGGTTGAAAAATGTGCAAGGGAGCATCAAATGAAAAACAAAACAGTCAATATTCTGATTATTGCAACAGCGGTTACACTGCTGGCACTGCTTGCTTACTACGTTAAGGTCGGGGTCGCCGCTGATTCCGTTGCTGTCCTGAAGACAACCGGAATGACCTGCGGCAGTTGCTCAAGTAAAATAAGCAAGGCGCTTGAAGCTCTGAAGGGGGTCGTCAGCACCGAGGTGGATGTGGAAGGGGGCTGGGTGGTTGTCGGCTACGATAAAAAATCAATCAAACCTGAAGTTTTGGCCGATAAGGTCAAAAGTGTCGGTTTTGGAAGCAGTGTACACCTGATTCTGTCTCCCGAGCAGTTCAAGCAGATTACCGGCAAGGATATCGGCTCAACTGCGCCGCCGGCGTCAGGATGCTGTGGCGGCAAAGGTGGCGGATGTGGTACCAACAATAAAAGTTAAGTACAGGAGATGACAATGGCAAAAGTTTGCAAGAAAAAGGTTTTATGGGCTGGTGTGCTGGTAGTGGCGATGCTGGTAGGCACAGCCACAGTGTTCGCATTTTCATTCGGTAAATATGAAAAGGTCAAGGCTTCTGGAGGTGCGGTTACCATAGCAGTTTCCAAGCTGTCCGACGGCAAGGCCCATTTCTACAAATATGAGGACGGCGGCAATGAGATCGCCTTCTTCGCAGTCAAAGCGGCTGACGGCAGTATCAAGACCGCCTTCGATGCCTGCGATGCCTGTTATAAGTCCAAAAAAGGATATGAGCAGCAGGGCGACAAGATGAACTGCAAGAACTGCAACCAGAAGTTTGCCGTCAACCGCCTTGGACCCAACGCCAGCGGCGGCTGTAATCCGGGCTATCTGCCGCACCAGCAGAGCGGTAACATAATTTCGATCAAAGCTGATGACCTGAAGGGCGGGGCGAGGTATTTTTGATGAGACTGCATAGCATCTCCATCAATAACCTAAAGCGCCGCAAAGCCAAGATGGCTTTCCTGACAATCGGCCTGATGGTTGGAATCGCCACCATTGTGACTCTGGTGACTCTGACCCGCTCCATGTCCAGTGACATTGAGCGAAAGATGGACGAGTTCGGCGCGAACATTCTGGTCACGCCCCGCAGCAACGGTTTGTCCATGAACTATGGCGGCATCAGCCTGGGGGGAGTTACTTTCGACCAGCGCGAGATCCGCGAAGAGGATCTGGCCAAGATTAAAACAATTACCAACCACAAAAATATTTCGGCGATCGCTCCGAAGGTATTGGGTGGTGTCCGGATTGGAGAACATGACGTACTGCTGGTTGGTGTCAACTTCGACAGTGAGTTGAAAATGAAACAGTGGTGGCAGATTTTTGGGGAAACGCCCAAAGGTGATCAAGAGGTGCTGCTTGGTAGTGACGCCTCCAAGGTTCTGAATGTATCTCCCGGCGACAGCATCAAAATCAAGGGTGAACAATTTAAAGTGGCCGGTGTGTTGGATCAGACCGGTTCGCAGGATGATGCGCTGGTTTTTGCCTCTCTGCCCAAAGCGCAAAAGCTGCTTGGCAAGGAAGGCAGGATTACTCTGGCAGAAGTTGCTGCGCTCTGTTCCGGCTGTCCGATCGGGGATATGGTGACACAGATCGCCGAAAAAATACCGGACGCGAAGGTCTCGGCCATTCAACAGGTGGTTGAAGGGCGCCTGAAAGCCCTGGACCAGTTTAAGCGTTTTTCCTATGCCATGGCCAGCGTGGTCGTCTTTATCGGTTCCCTGATCGTTTTTGTGACGATGATGGGGAGCGTCAATGAACGCACGGTTGAAATCGGAGTCTTTCGAGCGATCGGTTTCAGGAAAAGCCATATCATGCGGATCATCCTGCTGGAGGCGGCTATCGTCAGCCTGTTGGCCGGCTTTCTGGGGTATGCGGTCGGCATGGGTGGGGCCAAGTTGGCACTGCCGTTCATGGCGGAAAGCAGGAACGCACACCTGATCTGGGATTCTGCCATAGCGTTTGGTTCGGTCGGACTCGCCCTGACGCTGGGACTTCTGGCGAGCCTTTACCCGGCTCTGCATGCCAGTAAAATGGACCCGACCGAGGCTTTAAGGGCACTTTAAGACGAGGAAATCATGGCACTAATTGAAATGAAAAATGTGAAAAAACAGTATGCCAGCGGTGATGATGTGGTTGAAGCGTTGCGCGGCGTAGAGATTAGCATTGAAGCCGGAGAATTTATCACGATCATGGGTCAATCCGGTTCCGGGAAGAGTACCCTGTTGTCCGTGCTGGGTGGTATGAACCACCCTACCTCGGGCGAGGTCGAGATGGCCGGTGTACCGTTGTATCAGCTTCCCGGTGAAAAACTGGCCGACTTCCGGGCACAGAACCTGGGGTTTGTGTTCCAGTCTTTCCATCTGATCTCTTACCTGACAGCCATTGAGAACGTTATGCTGCCGTTGGCGATAGTCAAGATGAGCACCGCCGCAAAGAAGGGTGCAGCACGAAGCGCGCTGGAACGGGTTGGCCTTGGCGGCAAGCTGGATCGGCTGCCTAATCAGCTCTCCGGCGGAGAGCAGGAACGGGTGGCGATCGCCCGTGCTATAGTCAATAATCCACATATACTCCTGGCCGACGAACCGACCGGAAACCTGGATTCCAAGACAAGTGAAGAGGTTATGGCACTGTTCAGGGAGCTGAATGATGCCGGACAGACTGTGGTCATGGTCACCCATAACCCGGATAATGGCCGTTATTCAGACCGTACAATTACGCTCAAAGATGGAACGGTAACGTGAGCTCAGTTGACTTACTGCGAAAATAGTTGCAGTCGAAGCAGATATCCAGCTTCGATCATGACACCAAAGATGTAATTGCTATAACGCAGCACGCTGGCGCTACTGTTTTCAGTGCAGGATTGTAATCGCAAAATCCCCTTTGACCACAGTGTTGAAGGGGATTTGTTTGTTTTGCATTTAATGTCAGCCATCAAGCCAATCTTCTTCCTGTTATATTCCGTCCGCTTGACCTTATGCCTCTACTTGAACTCGCATTACACTGAACACCGGGATAAACCACACAGTATCACTGTAAAATGTGCTGCAGAATATACTACACTTTGTCGGTGAATAGTCTGCTGTCAAAAGTATTAAATATGATATAAATCCAAATAAGTCTGTAGTATCAGTATGTTATCTTGTTGGCATGGCGTGTGCTAAATAAGTGATAGTAGTTAAAATAACTCTTCTGGAGGAAACAACGATGAAAAAGACAATGGTAATCCTGATGGCAACTTCACTTTTCGCAGCCGCAGTTCCGGCTATGGCGATGGATCACAACAGTATGAACAGCACGAAGCAGCACGACGCACAATGTGTGAAAGATT
>WKKS01000002.1 GCA_009684515.1 Geobacter sp. | reverse complement strand
TCGAAAAAAGAACAATGGTGTAAAAGAACAATAAAATTCAGTCTGTTATAGCTGTACTCTTAAAATTTACCGGACAGTAGTGAGTATTAATATCTGTTTTTGTGTACGCGGGGACTGCAATCGCATTGACTCCACCCCTTGATAACTCTCTCAATTTTTTCTCAGGTGAATGGGATGGGGCAGGCGCACATGGTGCCTATTGTTACCTTAAAATGAACAGTGATGGCCATGGACTGGTTCTGATTGATGGAGGGACAGGTGATTGGCTCGGCGCTCGAATTCATTGGCGAAATCAACAACAGACAGTTGAGGTTGATAAAATCATTCCCTTAAAGACTTCAAGCCAACTGCGCATCATGCCATTGGGACGCTTTACGCTGAACACCGGATTCAATCAGTCGTTACAGTTGATTTGGAGTAGTAATTCCAATGGGTGCTATCTCCGAAAAATTGAAACTTCGGTGAATCATTTGACCCGTGCACGGAACGTGATGAATAAACTACAATCATCCAAAGGCGCACAATGAACCACGAAGCCAAAATCCTGTCGGCAATACGTATTTCCTGGCCACTGCTCGGTGGGACGTGGGTCGCAGTACTCGGAATGGGGGGTTTTCTTCGACTGCCCCAAAATGCCGATAGTTTCGGTACGATGATCATGCAAGTTTTTTTCATTTCGGTAGTCGTTTTCGGCGTCCTGGCAGGTGGTGCAATCGGTGTGCTAGTCGGCGGTCTGACTGAAAAACTTCTGCTACGTCTTGGTATTAGGGATGCCAGCGCTGTGTGCGTAGCATCAGTTGTTAATGTCCTGGTCATTTGGCAACTTGTCGGAATCGTTCAAACGAGTTATCCCGTCTTTGGCCCAGTGACAAAACCTCAGAAAATTAATCATAAGACTTCGAATGTCAAGCGCCCATCTGTAAATCCCTGTGAACAACCACCTCCTCCCGCAAATACGAAAGAGCGTGATTACTGGGATTCCGAGTGTCGCTGAAAACATAAAAGCAACTCCGTTTGCAGAAAATAAAACAACGCCGATAGACACCACCACTTTTAGTTGGTACCCTGTTTAAAATTTATCTCAAGGAACACACCATGAAAATCGCCAAAATTCCCGCAACCAACCAGCAATTCCCGATCGGCAAGATCGTCTGCCTGGCGCGCAACTATGCCGAGCATGCCAAAGAATTGGGGAACGAGACTCCGGCCGGTCCGGTGCTGTTCATGAAACCGGCTACTTCGGTGATTGGTGATGGTGATACGGTGCGGATTCCGGCCTACTCCCAGGAGTGCCATTACGAGGTCGAGCTGGCGGTGCTGATCGGCAAGACAGCATGTGCAGTTCCGGTGGATAGTGCCATGGAGCATGTCGCCGGTTATGGCGTGGCGATTGATATGACCCTGCGGGATGTGCAGAACCAGTTGAAGGCAAAAGGGTTGCCCTGGGATATCGCCAAGGGATTCGACACTTCCTGTCCGCTGTCCGGCTTTGTTGCGGCGGAGCAGGTGCCTGACCCGCACAATCTGAACCTGAAACTGTCGGTTAACGGGGAAGTGCGGCAGAACGGCTGTTCGGCGGATATGATCAATCGCATTCCACAGATCATCGCCCATATTTCCGGCATCTTTACCCTGGAGCCGGGCGACATAATCCTGACCGGCACCCCGGCCGGGGTCGGTCAGGTGCGGAGCGGGGATGTCATGGATGCCAGTATAGAGACTGTTGGCGGGATGACAGTATATATTCAATAATGCAGAAAATCATATATTGACAGATAGAATCCTACAGCGGTATATTCATCGAAAATACCAATGGAGGATTCCAACATGGAAACAGAAAAAATCTGCCCTGATTGCCAGGGCAAAATGATCTTGATGCCCGGTTGAGGCGGCCTCTTCTGGCGGTGCCAGAAGTGCGGAGTCAGATTATCCTACAACGGCGAAAACGGCAGCGGTGGCTGCAGCTGTTAACGGGTGAGTTTTTGACGGGGCGGGCCGTAAGGTCCGCCCTTTTTTTGTAAATATCTGTGAAGAGGCGCTTTGTGAAAAAGAATCCTTTCAAACAGAAAAAAAGACTTACCAGAATTCTGCGTCTGTTGCGCAGGCTCCGCCCGGCCGAATTACCGGTCACCTATCGCCATAATAACGTCCAGCTTTTCCCCGAGGGATCGCTGTTCTTTGATGCCCTTCTGTCAGCCATAAGTTCGGCGCGCCACTCGATTTTTCTGGAATATTACACGATAAAGGATGACCAGACCGGCCGGGAGGTTGCCGCAGCCCTGGCCGCCGCCGTGCGGCGGGGGGTCAAGGTCCAGCTGATTTACGATTACATCGGTTGTGTTGATACGACCTACTCTTATTTTAAAAATCTTGCCTTTCATGGGGTCGATCTGCTCCCATTCAACAAGCCTTCCTTCAGACGCGGAATTTACTGGTTCGACAAACGCGACCACCGCAAAATGACGATTATTGACGATCAGCTGGCGTTTCTGGGCGGCTTTAACATCGGTGATGAGTATTCCGGCCGGGTGGAAGGACACCGCCGTTTCCGTGATCTGGGGCTGAGTATCAGGGGGGATGCGGTCAGCGAGCTGGCAGCCATCTTTAATGCTACCAGGCGCTTGGAGCATAATGGGCCGGTCAGACCGCGGCGAATCCGCAAGCCGCGCAGCCTTCTGAAATATTCCGGCCGTGCCAGTGTCGTGATTATCAGCGGAGGTCCCAGGCAGCGGCGCTCCTATATCCGCGAGGCGTTCCAGGTCAATATTGCATCGGCCGCCGAAGAGATTTTGATTGCAACCCCCTACTTTGTTCCCGGCCCCCGCATAATCCGCTCACTGCTGCGCGCCGCAAGGCGTGGCGTCCGGGTACGGCTGTTGCTGCCGGCCCGCAGTGATGTGAAATTGGTACTGCTGCTGGGGCGCAGTTCCTACAGCACTCTTCTGAAAGGGGGAGTCGAAATATACGAGCTGAACCGGGAGATTCTGCATGCCAAGGTGATGCTGATTGATGGTGAGCGATCTGTGATCGGTTCAGCCAACCTGGATCAACGCAGTTTTCATCGCAACTATGAGATCAACTGCGTGGTGGACAATATTGATTTCGGAGGTCAGATCCGTGAGCTTCTGCTGCACGAGATCAGTTGTTCCCAAAAGGTCCGGCTTGCCGAACACGAGCGTCGCGGGCTGCTGACGCGGGCGATGGAGCGGGTAGTCAGGCTGTTCGCCTGGTTCCTCTGAACAACATCCAGCGCAGCCAGAGTTTGACCGCAAGCCGGGCAACTGCGGCGGCGGGGAGGGAGTGAAAGATCCATTCCAACCTTGTCTGGTAAAGCTGCAGCCAGAACGGTTGCACTTGCTCCGCCCCTCTACCGGAGCGGAAGGCGCGGCGGGCGTCCAGCCAGTAGAACAGCTGCCAGGCGTTGGCGGCAACATGTTGTCCGGTGCTGCGCCAGAAAGATCGCTGCCAATCGGCTGATTCCTTTTTCAAAAGCGTATTGATGCCGTCCAGAATCGGAAATAACAGCAATTTCCCGGTGGAGTCGTGGCACTGACTGCGGTACAAGCCGGGCAATGACTCAAAAAACATGCTCCAGCCGGCTTCGATGTTATTGACGATGATGGCATTCAGTATCTGTCGTTCCAGCAGACCCTCCCGCTCAAACCTTCTGGCCGAGGTGCTGACGGATGCCGGGAGCAGCTGCCAATGCAGCTGTGGCGGAGTGGCGGCGACCAACCGGAGATCCTCCAGAAATGGGAGTGATTGATCGAATCGGCCCGCCCGCTCAAAAGTTTTGCGGCTTAATAAAAAACCCTGGTCTCCACGCAGGCAATCACGGCGCGGTAACCTGGCTTTGGCTTCATAGAAGAAGTAGGATAGGGCCCGAGCAGAGTCACTGCGCCGAAAACGCAGCCCAAAACGGGCCGCAAACTCTTCACCGCCGGTTGTTGAATTACTACAGCTGAAATTAACCGCTTCCAGCAGGGCGCTACTGTCGTCAAAACGGGAGTCAGCGTGCAGAAAGAGCAGCAGGTCGGCAGAGGCTGCGGCGACGCCCGCATTCATCTGTCGGCCGCGACCCGGCCCGGTTTGGATTAGTTTGACCGGAAAGCTGTACTCATTAGCAAATGTGGAAGCGATCTTTTGAGAGCCGTCACTCGAACCTCCGTCACAGAGGATCAATTCAAGAGCGATTCCTCGCTGAGCGGCAAGAGACGCCAGCAGTTCGGGAAGTTCGGCGGCTTCGTTGAGAAGCGGCACAATAATCGAGATGTCGGGTGTAATTGAATTCATGGGCGGATGACAGTGTATCCAAAACAGCCACATTTGCATACCCAAGATGACAGCGGCATGATTGACAGCCATTGTCACTTGGATCTGGAACCGCTGGTTTCCAATCTGCCGCAGTATCTGCATGAAGCGGCAGAGGCGGGGGTCACGCGGTTCGTTGTGCCGGGCGTGCATCCGGATGGGTGGCGGCGTATGGCAGAACTTGCCGCAGAATACCCCTCGATTCTTCCGGCCTTCGGGATTCACCCCATGCATGCGGCGACGATGGAAGAATTGGTTCTGGATCGATTGATGACCTTGTCAAAGTCGGGTGTCGCAATCGGGGAGATCGGGCTTGATCCCGCCTATCAGGTCTCGATGGAATTGCAGGAAGCCGCCTTCCGGAAACAGATCAGAATAGCGGTCGAGCTGGGATTGCCGCTCTTGGTGCATTGCCGCAGGCTGTTCCAGAAAACATTGGGAATTCTGCGGGAAGAACGCGCCGATCAGATTGGAGGAATCATGCACGCATTTTCCGGTTCGCCGGAGATGGCGCTAGAGTTCATCCGGATCGGATTTGCCATTTCGATTTCCGGCACCGTCACCTGGACAAACGCCGTCAAGCCGTTGCGGATCGCCCGCGAACTGCCGCTGGAACATCTGGTGCTGGAGACCGATGCTCCCGACATGACTCCGCAGCGTTATCGCGGACGGTTCAACCGACCGGCCTGGATGGCTGAGACGGCGGCCAGGGTGGCGCGGGTAAGGGGAATTCCGGTTGAAACCGTTATGGCGGCGACGGCCCGCAACACCGTGCGAGTGTTGAACCTGCCAGGCGACAGAGCATGAAGCTGTATTTTCACGCTTCGCTATGCTAGAATCCGTCCGTTATGATTTTCTACTCAGGAGAAACCCGATGAAATATACGCTCTTGGCCCTGACGGGCCTGGTCTTTTCGATCAGTGGCTGTGCCATGTTTACCGCCTGGAAAAGTATTCCGCCGCCGGGCGGCTGTGACCAGTGCCACTCGGTTCCGATCAATGCTAATTGGAAAGTCAGCTATCAGGTTGCCAATATTGCCGACGAGCGCGGCCGACTTAACTTTCAGACTCCCGAATATAACCAGACACACCTGGGAGGGCAGAATTCGCCGCTGGAGACCAAAATGGTCGAGGAAAAGGCCTGTTTCGATTGTCACAAATCCCCGACTCCGGCTCACAAGGAGCGTAAGGGACGCTTTCACCACTGAAGCGACTTAATGTCCGGTAACTTTTTCCGCCGTGCAGGCATCCGCCGCACGGCGTTTTTTTAACAAGTCGAGAATTGTCCCGCTGATCGGGTGATATTCCGGAGGTAAATGTGGCGATACAGCAGGAGAAGTGGATTGTTGGGGCGGAAACGGTCAGGATGCTGGAATTGGGGCATCCCTGGGTCGTGGCTGACGCATATACCAAAAAATGGCCGGACGGCAAGCCCGGCCAGATTATTGATTTATGTGACGGACAGGGACGTTTTTTGGCAACGGCCCTGCTCGACCCGCAGGATCGCATTGTAGCACGGGTCTTGTCCCGGGAGCGTGTCCGGCTTGAGCGTCCATGGCTCGCCAGGCGCCTGCAGGCCGCCATTGATCTGCGCCGCGAGCATGCCGATCTTACGGAAAGCGATGCCTATCGGCTGGTGAACGCCGAGGGGGACGGGCTGCCAGGATTGACGGTGGATCGTTACGGCGAGTACCTGATGATCCAGCTCTATAGCGCCGCCTGGCGTCCGCACCTGAAACTGGTCACACAGGTTCTTCAGGAGTTGCTCTCTCCGCTCGGGATCTATGAAAAGCAGAGGCCGCAGAAAACCCGTGAACTGGAAGCGGCCGGAGATAGCAAAAAATACGGACGCCTGCTGGCCGGGAGCGCCGCTCCGCAACGGCTGGAGGTGCGGGAGAATGGTCTGAACTTCCTGATCAGCCTGGAAGAGGGTCTAAATACCGGACTGTTTCTGGATCAGCGAAAAAACCGCTCTGACCTGATGAAGCGGGTGGAGGGTAAACGGGTTCTGAACCTGTTTGCCTATACAGGCGCCTTTTCGGTTGCGGCTGCCGCAAGCGGCGCTTCCGTGGTGACCGGCGTGGATGCCTCACCCGGCTATAGTGAGTGGGCCAAAGCCAATTTTGGCGTCAACCACCTGAATCCCAAGCGTCATGAATTTATCGTCGGTGATTGTCTGGCTGTTTTGGGTGATCTGCTGAAAGCCAGAAAGCGTTATGATCTGATCCTGATGGACCCCCCCTCATTTTCCACGACCGCCAAAAGCCGGTTTACTACTCGTGGCGGCACCTCCGATCTGGTGGCGGCCGCCCTGCCGCTGCTGAAGGATAACGGGCTCTTGATCGCTTCATCCAACCATCAGAAGGTTGATCTTGCCGACTATCTCAAGGAGTTGCGACGCGGCGCGCTGCAGGCGGGGAGCGAACTGCGGGTGATCTCAATGTACGGCCAGCCGGAGGATTTCCCGTATCCGGTGACTTTTCCCGAGGGTCGTTACCTGAAGTATGCGGTTTGCGTAAAGGACAAAAATTGAGATTGGGTGTTTTGTTTTTGATAAATCTGCCGATACGACTCATATAACCGTAAAATTTCAAGTGGCGTCCATTCTCAAAAACAATTTGATCAGGCGGTTGAAAACGCACAATCCAGAGCGCCAAAAGTTTGCTATTTACGCATATTGCTTCGTAACGGCAAATTGAATACAATATGTTCTGGCTTGGCTT
Source organism: Geobacter sp. (assembly GCA_009684515.1). Classification (GTDB taxonomy): domain Bacteria; phylum Desulfobacterota; class Desulfuromonadia; order Geobacterales; family Pseudopelobacteraceae; genus JACRCG01. Next base: position 423,713 of record WKKS01000002.1, on the reverse strand, counting down.
GGGATGAGATAAATGCGGGATTTGATCCACTTTGATGTTTGTAATTCAATTCATTTTATTTTTTTGTAATAAACCAGAGGGGAGAGGTTAATCATGCTGGAACCGACTCAAAAAGATTTCAACCCGGCTGCCTCAGCCAATCAGGACCTCGCTGCATTGGTGGCTGCCCGCAGAAAGAAGAGAACCGGTCAGGAACTGCCCGGACCCTCTGCCGCTGAGAAGCCTCCCATGGAGGACTTCGTTTCAATCCTGATGAAAAAGGGGTTGATCACCAGCGAGGAGTTGGCATTTGAGCAACAGCAAAAAATCCGGGCCGTCCGGTAAACGGGGGAAAGCTTGATTAGTCTTCTTGCCGAGGAAGCTCCTCCTCGACACATTCTACCTTCACTCTGCCAAATCAACTTCTACCGCGGTTTACGGGAAATCAGCGGTTGAACGTGCCCGTATTGCAACCAATAGTTAGTGACTACGGAGAGCGGACGCAAACAGGTCTGCCAATATGGAAATCAACGAATCTGACATAAAAATTGAATTTTACCGCGGCTCGGGTCCGGGTGGTCAGCATCGCAATACGACCGATTCGGCGGTGCGAATCCGCCATCTGCCGACCGGTATCGTGGCCCAGGCCTCGGAATTCCGCTCGCAATTCCAAAATCGGGAAGTTGCCATGCAACGCCTGCGGCTGGCACTGGAAAAACGTGAGCGCAAGGTCAAGAAGCGGGTCGCCACCAAAGTTCCGAAGCGGGCCAAGGAGAAGCGGCTCAGCGGGAAAAAAATCCTGTCCGAGAAAAAACGTCTGCGCACTTCACTGGATTAGTCCCTGCCCGATTCATTTCCCAGATTTAGTTTGACTCACTCCGGATAAGGCTGTAATTTAGCTGGGTTTATATCTGGAGTATTCAAATGGTTCGCGCATATATCTATTTGGCGGTATTCATTCCGCTGACATTCCTGTTTTCAGTCAGCGCTTTTATTTCCACGTTGTTTGATTCCAGTGGCAGGGCTTATGCCTGGCATGCCCGGCTCTGGGCGCGCCTGGCGCTGGCATTGAACCTGGTCAAGGTTACGGTTTCCGGAACCGAACATCTGCCGGATGGTCCGCTGATATTCATGAGCAACCACCAAAGCAATTTCGATATCCTGTCCCTATTGTCATCCATGCCGCGCCAGCTACACTGGATTGCCAAAAAAGAACTGTTTGAAATACCGGTGTTCGGGCCATCCATGCGGCGTGGCGGCTACATTCCGCTTGATCGCGGCGATGGTCGCAAGGCGCTGCAAAGTATGGACGAGGCGGCCACCGCGATCAGACAGGGGAGATGCGTGGTCATGTTTCCAGAAGGGACCCGTTCGACGGATCAAAAGCTGCTCCCTTTCAAACGGGGCGGATTCATCCTGGCGCGAAAAGCCGGTGTCCCGGTGATTCCGGTGACGATCAACGGTAGTGGCAAGATCAACCCCCCTAATCAGATCCGCCTGTACAGCGGTGATATACAGTTGATTCTGCACCCGCCTGTAATCGTACCGGCCGATCTGCGCCGGAACGAGGCTGAAACCTGGCTGATGGACAGCGTGCGGAACAGGATCGAATCCGCTCTGGAGCATTGAATGAATATCGGTTATCAGTATATACCTTTGATCATAGTTGGAATGGGAGGCATCATCTGGGGATTTCCGGCGGCCCACCGCCTGAAAAATCCCTATGACATCTGTGCCGCGCTGGCTGTTCTGGCGGGTATAATCGCCACTGCCATGGGCATTCTGCTGACAATAATTCCAAACTTTTTCAGGTGACGTATGAATCAGCAAACAAAAAGCATACTGCTTAACGGAATGGTGATCGCGGTCATCTGCCTGCTGTTGTTCCTGGCAGGGACCTGGTGGCGGCTGGAAAGTCAGTACAAGCTGGGGGAGGACGCACTTCGCAGGGGTGATTTTCCAGCGGCGGTGGCCGGGTTCGAATCGGCCATCCATATGTACATTCCTTTTCACCCAAAAATTGAGCAAGCGGCCGGGCAATTGTGGCGGATTGGTGAAATCAACGAACAGCTGGGGGATATCAACCGGGCCTTAATCGCCTACCGCTCCCTGCGCAGTTCTTTTTACGCCGATCATTGGCTGGTGACGCCGGGCAAAGAGTGGATTGTGCGCTGCGACAAAAAAATAGCGGCTTTGGTGCCGCTGCAGCGGGAAAGATAAATTATGGAAATCTGTAAATCAAACTCGGCATTGCAGATTGTCGCCTTGGGTGGCCTGGGCGAAATCGGAATGAACATGATGGCCTACCTGTATGGTGACGACATCATCATCGTTGATTGCGGCCTGATGTTTCCATCTCCGGATATGCTTGGCATCGATTACGTCATACCGGATATTTCCTGGCTGCGCGAACGCAGTGAATTTATACGGGCTATCTGCCTGACCCACGGTCACGAGGACCACATCGGTGCGCTACCCTTCGTGCTGCAGGAGCTGAACGTGCCGGTCTACGGCACGGCCCTGACGCTGGGTTTTGTCAATGAAAAGCTGAAGGAACACAAGCTGGACAGCCTGGTTGAGATGGTGACGGTCAGGCCACGCGACACGGTTCATCTGGGATGTTTCAGCGTCGAGTTTCTGAGGGTGGCTCATTCGGTTGTTGACGGCTGCGCGCTGGCCATTACGTCTCCAGAGGGGGTTGTAATCCACACCGGAGACTTCAAAATCGACCATACTCCGGTCGATGGGCAGTTGACGGACCTGGCCAGCTTGTCGCGCTACGGCGAGGCCGGCGTACTGGCCCTGCTGTCCGATTCCACCAACGTGGAGCGTGAAGGTTACACCCTATCGGAAAAATACGTCGGCGAGGCATTTGCCGAAATATTTCCCAAATGTTCCGGACGCATCATCGTAGCCGCCTTTTCCAGCAGCATCCACCGCGTGCAGCAGGTGGCCGATGTTGCCGCCCGCTGCGGCCGCAAGATTCTGCTGAACGGCCGTTCGATGGTCAAAAACGTCCAGATCGCCCGGGACCTGGGGTACCTGACGATTGCTGACGAACTGTTGATGGATCTGCGGGAGCTACCATACCTGCCGCCGGAGCAGGTCTGCATCATCTCGACCGGTAGCCAGGGGGAGCCGATGAGCGCCCTGACCCGTATAGCAATGGATGACCACAAGCAGATCAAGCTGGAAAAGGGGGATACGGTCATCCTTTCCTCGCGTGTGATCCCCGGCAACGAACGCACCATTTCCGAGCTGATTAACCACCTTTACCGGCGCGGAGCCGAAGTATTTCATGAAAGGGTTTCCGAAGTTCATGTTTCCGGACACGCCAGCCAGGAAGAGCTGAAACTGATGCTCAACACGGTCCAGCCACGTTTCTTCATCCCGATTCATGGTGAATACCGTCATCTGGTCAAGCATATCGAGCTGGCCCGCAAAGTCGGTATTCCGGAGGAGCGCTGCATCCTGGCCACTAACGGCGAAATGGTCTCTTTTTATGCCGATACTGCTGCAATAGTGGAGAAGATCGAGTCGGGACGGGTATTTGTGGATGGCAAAGGGATCGGCGATGTAGGTCGGATGGTGTTGAAAGATCGCAAACACCTGTCGGAAGATGGCATGATCGTTGTGATTATCGGCATGAACCATTCCACCGGAGAAATCATTTATGGTCCGGATATAGTTTCACGCGGTTTTGTTTTCGAGGACGAAAGTCAGGAATATCTGGAAGATGCCCGCAAGGCGGTCACTTTCGCGCTGGGTGAAATTAATGTCGAGATGCGTTGCGATGGAGAAGAGGTCAAGACCGTCGTGCACCAGACCCTGCGGCGCTTCTGCAAGAAGACTATCGAGCGGAGACCGGTAATTCTGCCTGTGATCATGGAAATGTAACAGACATATCAATTGGTTATGAAAAAGCGGGGTCGGCATTTTGCCGACCCCGCTTTTCATTGCCTGTAATACTGCAAACTACGCAACGATGATCCTGGCAAACCGGCGTTTTCCGATCTGGACGATATATTCCCCGGCAACCGCCAATTCCAGGTTGGTGTCACTGACCTTTTCGCTGTCGAGTTTGACCCCTCCCCCGTCAATCGCGCGGCGACCTTCGCCGTTGGATTTGGTCAGGCCCGCCTCGGTCATGGCTCTGGCGAGCAGGATCGGACCATCCGCAATCGAAAAGTTGACCTGCGGCATATCTTCCGGGATTTCGTTTTCCTTGAAGCGTTTGACGAAGTTCTCTTCGGCCGCGTCACCGGCACCGGCGCCGTGAAAGCGTGAAACAATCTCGCGCCCCAGACTCTTTTTAACCGCCATGGGGTGCAGCGTTTTCTCTTTCAGTCCCGTCTTGAGTTTTTCAAGTTCGGAGAGCGGCATGTCTGACAGCAGCTCATAGTAACGGATCATCAGATCGTCGGAGATCGACATGACCTTGCCGAAAATCTCATCGCCAGGTTCATTGATGCCGATGTAATTGCCCAGGGACTTGGACATTTTGTTGACGCCATCCAGGCCTTCCAGCAGCGGCATGGTCAGCACGCATTGCGGAGACTGTCCCCATTCGCGCTGCAGTTCGCGCCCCATCAGCAAGTTGAACTTCTGGTCGGTGCCGCCCAATTCCACATCCGAGTTAAGCGCTACAGAGTCATAACCTTGAATCAGCGGGTAAAGGAATTCATGGATCGCAATCGGCTGCTGTGTATTGTAGCGTTTATGGAAATCATCTCTCTCCAGCATTCTGGCTACCGTGTATTTGGAGGCCAGAGCGATCATTCCTCCGCAGCCGAGTTCGTTGAGCCAGCTGGAGTTGAAGACAACTTTGGTTTTTTCCGGGTCAAGTATCTTAAAAACCTGCTCTTTATAGGTCTCGGCATTTTGAAGCACATCTTCGCGGGTCAGGACCTTGCGGGTTTCGGATTTTCCGGTTGGGTCGCCGATCATTCCTGTGAAATCGCCGATCAGAAAATTGATCTCGTGACCCAGTTGTTGGAACTGGCGCAGCTTGTGGATCAGCACGGTATGTCCCAGGTGCAGGTCCGGTGCGGTCGGGTCAAAACCGGCTTTGATCTTGAGCGGAACGCCGCTTTTGATCGATTTCTCAAGCTTCTCTTCGAGTTCCTTCTCGACCAGAATCTCGACTGTGCCGCGCTTTATAACGGCCATCTGTTCGGCTACGGACATATAAAAAACTCCTCAATACCTGCCGGACATTTAACAGCAGGCAATATTTATGCGTTCGATACTGACCGCTTTGCCAGTAGTTTCATCAATTCCAAGCACGGCGCCGTTCAGGCGGATATCTTTCTTGGCCACCTCGAACTTGGAGGGCAACTGGGTCAAGAATCTGCTGATGGTTTCTTCCTTGCCCATGCCGATAACCGAGTCAAACGCACCGGTCATTCCGGCATCGGTCATAAAGGCGGTTCCTTGCGTAAGGATGCGCTCATCAGCGGTCTGGACGTGGGTGTGGGTGCCGATCAGGGCGCTGATCCTGCCGTCCAGATACCACCCCAGAGCTGACTTTTCAGAAGTGGCTTCGGCGTGAAAATCCACAAAAATAATGGAGGTCTCTTTTTTTAATCGCTCGATTTCACGATCGGCAACCTTGAAGGGGCAGTCGATGGTTTTCATATAAACCCGCCCTTCCAGATTCAGGACGCCGACTTTGATTCCGCCGGGGGTTGTCAGGATTGCACTTCCCGTCCCTGGTGCTCCAGCCGGATAATTGGCCGGTCGGAGGATGCGCGGGTCGGCCAGGATCAGCGGAACCTGCTCCTTTTTGTCCCAGATGTGGTTGCCGCCGGTCAGCAGGTGCACACCCTGTTTAAATAATTCTTTGGCGGTTTCCTCGGTCAGGCCGAAGCCGCCGGCGGCGTTTTCACCATTGGCAATCACAAGATCAACATTGTGCCGGTCCACCAGACGGTGCAACTCGCGCGAAAGCGCCTGGCGTCCCGGTTTGCCAATGATGTCGCCGATGAAAAGGATCTTAACGGGCATATTCTACCGAACGGGTTTCACGGATTACGTTAACCTTGATCTGTCCCGGATAAGTCATTTCGGCTTCAATTTTCTTGGCGATATCGCGGGCCATGACGACTGACTGATCGTCAGAAACCTGATCGCTGGAGACCATGACGCGAATTTCACGACCGGCCTGAATTGCGAAGGAGGACTGAACACCGTTGAACGAAGTTGCAATCCGCTCCAGATCGCCCAGACGCTTGACATAGGTTTCCATCATTTCGCGGCGTGCACCCGGACGCGCGCCGGAGAGCGCATCGGCAGCCTGGACCAGAATCGCCAGTACCGAATTGGGTTTTTCGTCTTCATGGTGAGCCATAATGGCATGAACGATCTTGGGGGTTTCTCCGTATTTACGTGCCAGTTCTGCGCCGATTACGGCGTGGGAACCCTCTACTTCGTGGTCAACCGCTTTGCCCAGATCGTGCAGCAATCCGGCCCTCTTGGCCTGTTTGACGTTAATTCCCAGTTCTGCCGCCATTATTCCGCACAGAAAAGCCACTTCCAGCGAATGCAGGTATACGTTCTGAGTGTAGGATGTTCGGTATTTCAGACGCCCGATCAACTTGAGCAGCTCGGGGTGGATACCATGTACGCCCAGGTCGAAAGCGGCCTGCTCGCCGGCTTCCTTGATTGTGAGTTCAACCTCTTCGGTTGATTTGGCAACCACTTCTTCAATGCGGCCGGGATGGATACGCCCATCGGCCAATAACTTTTCAAGCGAGAGGCGGGCCACTTCGCGTCTAACCGGGTTGAAGCCGGACAGGATAACCGCTTCAGGAGTGTCGTCGATAATCAGATCGATGCCGGTGGCTGCTTCCAGAGCACGGATGTTGCGACCTTCGCGGCCGATGATGCGCCCTTTCATCTCGTCGGAAGGCAGCGGTACGACTGAAACAGTCCGCTCAGCAACATATTCCCCGGCATAGCGCTGAATCGCCAGCGCCATAATCTCCTTGGCTTTTTTGTCGGCTGTTTCACGGGCCTCATCTTCAATGGTTCGGATTAGTTTGGCTGCGTCATGCTTGGCTTCACTTTCCATGGCATTCATCAACTCTTTTTTTGCCTCGGAAGACGACATGCCCGAAATTTCTTCAAGTTTTGCATTCTGAACATCAGCTGCTTTTTTCAGTTCTTCATCCCGTGCTGTAAGAGCCTGCTCTTTTTGCGAAACAGCTTGCTCTTTCTTGAGAATGTCCAGCTCTTTCTGATCAAAAAGGGCTATTTTTTTGTCCAAATTCTCTTCTTTTTGCTGTAGGCGTTTTTCAAGACCCTGAAGATCCTTGTTTTTTTCGCGTGTCGTGCGTTCCAGTTCTTCTTTGGCCTGAATGGCAGCGTCTTTGGCTTTAAGCTCTGCTTCCTTGGTGATGGTCTCGGCTTCGCGACGGGCATCTTCGATGACCTTGTTGGCCAGGTCTTCCGCCTGCTTGAAGATCAAGCCGGAATCTTTCTTGTTCAGCTTGCTCCCGGCAAAATACGCTCCAGCGGCTACGGCCAGCGTGACAACAACGGCAATGATTACTTCCATATCAATAACCTCCTCTATGTTAATCCGAGCCGCTATCGCGGCCTCGGTCACTTCCTGTTTATATGAATGATTCTTTTGTTACTGACGATGATTTCCATCGGGATGTCATGATGTTCGCCAGGTATCGCGTTATCGACCAGTTGGAAGTCGTGGCATAAGCCGACCAGATGGGCCTTCCGTTCGGGGTTATGCAGAAAGCGATCATAAAAACCCTTGCCGTAGCCGATGCGATGGCCGGTAAGATCGAACACCACGCCAGGCACTACGATCAGGTCAGCTTCATTGGCCTGATGGTCGGTTCCGATAGCACAAGGTTCCAGAATTCCGAAGGCTCCCTCCTGCAGCATGTGGAGGCCTTCAACCAGCCGGAACACCATCTGATCGCCGCAGACCGCCGGATACAGTACCCGCTTGCCGGACGCAAAGGCGTCTGACAGGATATCGGCAGTGTCGGTCTCGTTCTGGAACGGGGCATAAAGAGCAACGCATTCCGCATTCTGATACTCCGCCAGCGAGAGCAGATTCAGTTGTGCCGCTCGGCTCGACTCCAGCCAGGCATCATGGCCAAGTGCCCGACGTTGCGACAGAAGTTGCGACCGAAGTGAACGCTTGGGCATATTATCTCGAATACGATACAGAAGGATTGGTCCCGGTGTAATGCCGGGAAAGGTCAACCAGGGAGGATGAAAGGGGTCAAAAGGGCTCGCGAGTGCCGTTTGTGGAAATAAGGTTCTTGGGTGTTACTCTACTCGGAGCACTTTCTTCCTTTCGACGTGGATATATTCAGCGGGTTTCTGATTCAGCAATCAACTGCGATAGTAAGTGCTCGCTGTTGACAGGTCCGATTTGTGGCGCTGCTGTTGCGAATATATGATCAAGTCTCCCTGAGAGACCATGTAAAATTAAACTGTTTCCAGTTTGCCGATGATGCCGCGCATCCTGAGGTCAAGCGCGGCATCCTGTTCATGGGTTGAGGTCAGCTCAAGCAGTTCTTCGGCGGTATTCAAAAGAGCCAGTGTCAGGACCAGTTGGGCGTCACCGCTGCTCATGGCGCTCCCGATGGTCTGCAATCGGTCGTTAACAAATTTCTCGACCGCCGAGACCCTTTCTGCCGAAGATGAACTCCGGACGGAAATTTCGCGACCCAAAACTGTCACCGCATGTGTTTTTTTCATACGATGACCACCGTAAAGGGTTAGATGTTGTCCAATTTGCCGAGCAGGGCGTCAACGCGTGATTTGATCCCTTCGCGGTCTGATGAAAGACGCTGCAATTCATCGTGCAAAAGAGCGTTTTCCTCTTTGAGTGCATTGTACTTCTCGACGATCTCGCCGATCTTCTGTTCGAGTACTTCTATCAGTTCTTGGTTCATGGGTTCAATTTCCTTTCGAGGGGCCGCAATATACGCCGGAGGCGCGGTGAAGTCAAGCCCCAATTGATTGATTTCGTGAGGTTCCCCGCCAGCCGGCCCCTTTCTGAAACCGGATTTGTCAGGCCTGGAAGAGGGCATCCGTGAACTCCTGAGGATCGAAGTCGCGCAGATCGTCAATCGACTCGCCGACCCCTATATAGCGCACCGGCAAAGCGAACTCGTGGCTGACTGCAACCACAATGCCTCCTTTGGCGGTGCCGTCCAGTTTTGTGAGCGCCAGACCGGTAACTCCGGCGGCCTCCTTGAAAAGGCGTGCCTGGGAAAGGGCATTCTGTCCGGTGGCGGCATCAACTACCAGCAGAGTTTCATGGGGGGCCTCCGGAATTTCCCGGCTGATCACCCGGCGGATTTTTTTCATTTCTTCCATCAGGTTGACCTTGGTGTGCAGTCGCCCGGCCGTGTCCACAATCAGGATATCGACGTTGCGGGCGACCGCCGCTTTGCAGGCATCGAAAACGACTGCAGAGGGATCAGCGCCTTCCTTGTGGCGAATCACGTCGACGCCGGAGCGATGTCCCCAGGCCTCCAGCTGCTCGGCCGCCGCCGCCCGGAATGTATCGGCCGCTGCCAGAAGCACTTTTTTGCCGTCCGCAGTAAAGCGCGAGGCCAGTTTGCCTATTGTAGTGGTCTTGCCGACTCCATTCACGCCGATCACCAGCATAACAAACAGTTTCCGGCTGTTAATGTCAAGCGGCCGGTGCTGGGCGATTAGTCGCGATAAAATCTCCTCCTTGAGCGCCGCACGGAGTGCTTCACCATCCTTCAACTCGTTGCGGCCCATTTTCTGCTCCAGCGTTCGGATCAACTCAACGGTGGTTTTTACGCCGATGTCGGAGGTGATCAGAATCTCTTCCAATTCCTCCAGGGTGTCGGCATCAATCTCTTTTTTGCCGAGAACCAGAGCATCTATGCGTCCTACCAGACCATCCTTGGTCTTGCGCAACCCCGACTTCAACCGCTCAAAAAAACTTGGCTTTTCGACGGTTGCCGATGTGGCAGCCGGGGGAGGTGACGGGGCGGGTTGTTCCGGCGTTAGCGTTTCGGAAGTTGTTTCAACCGGCGTCAATCTTTCGTCGGCAGCTTCCACCCCGGTTAGCTTATTGAGCAGGCCGCGAAAAAAGCCTTTAGTTTCCTTTTGTTCCATCATATCTCCTTTTTGAGCCCGGTGATAGCCCGGCGGAAATGCTGCAGGGCCAGTAATGCCGGACAACCGCGTCCGACGCTCATCACCAGGGAATAATCCTTGTCGATGCTGCCGATGATCAGATGCCTTTCGCTGGTGGTTACGGTTACGTCCTCAACGGCGCCGACATTGCCGATGCTTTGCATCTCCTTCAGGCGCGCCAGAATAATACCTTTGTGGGCCGCGATAAAACGCATTTCATAGGGATCGCAGTGGCAGTTCTCCATGACCGCTTCACCTTCCCAATCCACCAGGATGGCGCCGATTGCATGTGGAACACGCTCCACCAGATCTTTCAGGATAACTTCAAACGACATATAACCTCCGGGTCAAATCAATATAATTGGCTAGTAAACAGGAACCGAATCCCTGCTTCATTTTTTCAATGTAACCGGACCGAGACCATTCGGGATGCGCCCGGCTCTTCCATCGTAATGCCGTAGAGCGTGTCAGCCACCTGCATGGTGGCTTTGTTATGGGTGATGATGATGAACTGGGAAATTGCGCTCATTTCTCGCACCATATCGTTGAAGCGGCCGATATTGGCGTCGTCCAGCGGTGCATCGACTTCGTCCAGCAGGCAGAAGGGGGTTGGTTTGATCAAAAATATCGAGAAGATCAGAGCCACCGCGGTCAGGGCCTTTTCCCCCCCCGAAAGCAGAGTCACATTCTGAAGTTTCTTGCCGGGGGGCTGCACGATGATGTCGATGCCGGTTTCCAGCAGATCCTCTTCGTTGGTCAGGCGCAGTTCGGCCTTTCCGCCGCAGAACAGCCGTGGAAAGACCTCCTGGAACTTGGCGTTGACCAGGTTGTAGGTTTCCAGAAAACGCTGGCGGGTCGTGCGGTTGATGCGCTGGATGGCCTGCTGCAGTCCATGCAGAGATTCTTCCAGATCGTCCTTCTGGCCGTTCAGGAAACTGAAACGTTCTTCCATTCCGGCACATTCTTCAATAGCCATCAGGTTGACTTCACCCATTTCGTCCAGTAAACGCTGCAAATCGCCTTGACGCGAACGGCGGGCCGCTTCGTCGAACTCGACCGCCTCCAGGCGCGCCAGCGCCTCACTCATCTCGATCCGGCTGCGTTCCTGCATCGTCCGCTCCAGATGCTCGGCCTGCATATTGAGGGTTGAGAAGCGCAGATTCAGGTCGGCCTGAAGCTGGCGAACGGAATCGCTATCTTCTCTCGCCTTTTTCAGATGCGCTTCATTTTCGTTCAATCCGGCGCCGGCCGCTTCAAAGGCTTCCCGTGCCACGGTCAGGCGCTCTTCCGACTTTACCTGCTGGCGCAGCAGCTCCTCCAACCGCTCCGAAGCGGCCGCAATCGAGCTTTGAAGCTGAATTTTGGCGGATGCGCCCGATTCGATCTCCTGGCGGTCGCCGGTCATGCGTCTGGTCAGATCGGCCGTCTGGCGTTCCAGGTCGGCCAATCCTCTCAAGTGGGCTTCCTGCTGCTCCTTGAGCGTGGCGGTCTGGACCCGGATGGCGGTAACCTTCTCGCGGGTTGCGGCCAATCTGGCCCGCTGTAGATCCAGCTCCCCCTTCAGCCTGGTTGTTTCCTGCTCCAGTTCCTTGGAGGCGCTGCCGGTCTGGCCGATCTGCTCCTGGGCCAGCTTCAGCTCACTCTCCAGCGCCTGCTGTTCCTCGATCAGATTTTCGGTTTCCAGACTCTGCAGCTCCAGCCGATCTTCGATTCGGGCCGCCTCTTCAACCGCCTGCTGGCGGTCTTTGCGCAAACCGGCCAGCTTCAGTTCGCACTGGTGAAAAAAAGCTCCGGAGCTTTTCAACCCTTCGGACACTTCCTGACTTCGGTGGCGCAGCTCTTCGCGCTGTTTGGCGAGAGAAGCGGTTTCTTCCTCCAGGGTTGTTACTCGCTGTTCCAGATCCCGGATTTCGCGTTTTTTGTGGATCAGCCCCTTATTGACCTGATCGCCGGAACCGCCGTTGATGATCCCGCCGGATGTGGCCATGTCCCCTTCGCGGGTGACAAAGGTCAGTTCCGGGTGAATGCGGGCCTGACGAATCGCCTCGTTAATGTCGTCGGCCAGCATGACGGTGGCCAGCATGCGCCGGATCAGACCGGCAAACCTGCCGCTGCTTTGAACCTGATCGCCAATCGGCGGGCATCCCGGCACTACCGGGGGTGCCGGTTGAGCGCATTCCAGCGGCAGCGCGATTCCGGCCCGCCCGCCGTTGCTATTTTTCAAAAAATGCAGCGCCTGGATCGCATCGTTTTCATCGGCGCAGAGGACACATTGCAGCCGCTCGGCCAGAGCCGCCTCAACCGCCGCTTCCAGTTCGGCCGGGGCCTGGACAGCATCCGCCAGTACGCCGCTGAAACTGGAACGCTGACCGGCGTCCTTCATCAGGGTGCGGACTCCCTGCCCGAAACCGGCAAACTGCGCCTCCAACTCACGCAGTGAATGCAGCCGCGACGAGGTCCGGTTCAGTTCATCCCGCCGGGATTGCCAGATTTTTTCCACCTCCGGCAGCTGCTTTTTAAGGTCGTCCTCTTGACTCCGCAGAGCGGAAAGTTCGGCCTGAACAATTTCCAGCTCCTGCTGTCCGGCGCCGATTTCCCTATCAAGGGTGGCATTGCGCTGCCGCAGCTGTTCACGCCGTTCGACCAGCTGGGCGCCTTCGCGCTTCTGGCGCTCGATCCGTTCCAACAGACCGGCCAGGCGTTTCTGGGCATTTTCCAGGCGGCTTTTGAACTGGGCAGCCTCGGCCAGAGCAGTAAAAAGATCTTTGCGGCGCGTTTCCAGCATCCGGTTCAGCTCTTCCTCGGCCTGCTGCTGTGCGGCCATTTCGGCTTCAGCCTGTTCAAGTCCGGCCTGCGTCCCGGCGGCGTCCGCGCTGCCGGTATCGCGCCTCAACTCCAGCGCTGCCCTTTGATCGGCACACTCCTTCAACCGCTTTTCCAGTTCACCCGTTTCCGCTTCCAAACGGAGCAGACGGCCATCCAGTCCGGCCAGCTCTTTACGCTGAAACTCCAGCCCGTTCTCGGTTGTGCCGAATTCGCTCCTGATCCGGAAAATATCCTCCTGGGCTGCGGCCAGATGCTTTTCTGTTTCCAGTAAAGCGACCCGGGCCTCCTCAGCCTTCGATTCACCCAATGACGACGCCGCAAAAACCTCCCGGATGCGCTGATTGAGCGTTGCCATCTCCTGCTCGGCCAGAGCGCGCGCTTTTTGGGTTTCCAGATATTCGCGGGCGGTGAACAGCAGCTCGATCTCCCGCATCTCATCGCGGTATTCGCGGAACTTTTCAGCTTTTTTGGCTTGCCGCTGCAAGGATGCCAGCTGTCGCCGGATCTCCCCCAGCACATCTGCCAGGCGCGCCAGGTTCAAGCGGGTTCCCTCGATTTTTTTCAGAGCCAGCTGCTTGCGGGATTTAAACTTGGTGACGCCGGCCGCCTCCTCGATCAGGAAGCGGCGCTCTTCCGGTCGCGAATGCAGGATCATCCCGATCTTGCCCTGTTCGATGATCGAATAGGCGCGGGTGCCGACACCGGTATCCATGAACAGTTCGGTTATATCCATCAGGCGGCAGGGGGTCTTGTTGATCAGATAATCACTTTCACCGTCGCGGTACAGGCGGCGGGTCAGTTGAATCTCGGAAAAATCGAGGTATTTGGCGGGAGCCCGGCCGTCCTCGGTGGAAAAAACCAGCGAAACCTCAGCCATTCCAAGTGGTTTACGGTTGTCGCTGCCGACAAAGATGACATCTTCCATCGCCTTGCCGCGCAGGTTTTTGGCGGACTGCTCCCCCATGCACCAGCGGATGGCATCCACGATATTGGACTTGCCGCAGCCGTTCGGACCGACCACGCCGGTCACCCCCTGCTGGAAGTCCAGAACTACCTTGTCTGCAAAGGATTTAAATCCTGATATTTCAAGTCGTTTGATTTTCACAGTATCATTGTCTGTTCTAACATATGTATTCCCGTGCAGCGAGCTTTCAGGGTTAGGAGACAGAGCCGCCAAAGCCGCAGCTCAAGCTTGGAACAATAACCATTCAAGACCTGTATCGTCAATACATTTCAGGGGAAATGACACCACTGGCGGCGAGCCTGGTGTAGCATTATGAGCTGGTCCCTACAGGCTATTCAGATAAGTAAGGGGGCGTTGCCGTTGACAACCACTCTCGGCAAGAGTAAAGTTCCGCTAACCTAAGATGATACCAGATGTTTTCTGCTCGGGAGCAACACAATGGACAAAGAACAACGAAAAAAGATGGTCGCACATTGCCTTGTGGATCTGGGAGAGACTGTAGCATCCTGGTCAGCCAAGAACGGACTGCACCAGAAGATTGTAACCGACCTGATCGACGGCAAGCTGAAGGGAACCCGTGGTGTCTCTTTGGCAACAAAGAGAAAGATGGAAGAGACGTTCGGCAACCTGTTCGACGAAAACGAGACGAAGCAAAGGAATCCATGAATACCAATCAGATAGAAACAGAACTCTGGGAAGCCGCCGACCAACTGCGAGCGAACTCCAAGCTGACAGCCGCCGAATACTCCATGCCGGTTCTCGGCCTGATCTTCCTGCGCCATGCTGACAACCGCTTCAAAACATATCTGGATGACATTGAGAAAGCCATTCCTGCCCAAGTCCCGGCAGCGCAACGGGAAGCGCTGGTCAAGCTGGAGTTCCAGGGCAAGGCCGCCATGTACCTGCCGCAAGAGGCCCGTTTCGACTATCTGTCCACTCTTCCGAAAGGGCAGGATGTCGGCAAGGCTATCGACGACGCGATGGAGCAGATCGAGAACGAGTACGAAGTCCTCAAAGGGGCGCTGCCACGAGGCTACACGGCCTTCGAGCCGGACCTGCTGGCGGAAATAGTCAAAATATTCGGTCGCGATTCGCTGACGAAGGCCACCGGTGATGTGTTCGGTCGCATCTACGAATACTTCCTCAACAAATTTGCCCAGAGCGGAGCACAGGAAGGGGGCGAGTTCTTCACACCCCCCTCGCTGGTGCGGATGATCGTCAACGTCATCGAGCCGGATCATGGCATAATCCTCGACCCGGCGGTAGGATCGGCGGGTATGTTTGTGCAGTCCGGCCATTTCATTGAGGAAGTGCGCCACCAGAATCCCAACGACAAAGCAACCTTTTTCGGCCAGGAAAAGTCCGACACCAACACCAAGCTTGCCCGGATGAACCTCGCTGTGCATGGCCTGGATGGCAAGATCCTCCAGGGAAACACCTTCTACGAAGATCATCACAATATGCTGGGGCGCTGCGATTACGTTATGGCCAATCCGCCGTTCAACGTCGATTCGGTGGACACCAAGAAGGTAGAAGGTCATGTCGGCGAAGCCGACCGACTCCCCTTCGGCCTTCCCGGTACCAACGCCAAGACCGGGGCCATCTCCAACGCCAACAGCCTCTGGATACAGTTCTTCTACTCATATCTGAACGACACCGGCAGAGCTGGATTCGTCATGGCCTCGTCGGCGTCCGATGCTGGCAACAAGGACAAGGACATCCGCCAGAAGCTGGTTGAGACCGGCCATGTGGATGTGATGATGGCCATCGGCCCCAAGTTCTTCTACACCCGCAGTCTCCCCTGCACCCTTTGGTTTTTCGACAAGGGAAAGCCAGAAGCGCGACTCGACACCGTGCTGATGATCGACGCACGCAACGTCTACCATGTCGTTTCGGCCCGATCACACATCTTCACCGAAGAGCAGCTGGCCAACCTGACCGCCATCACTTGGCTTCACCGGGGAGAGCAGGAGAAGTTCGTTAAGCTGGTGGCCTCGTACCAGCGCCGGGCAGATGAGTGGCTGGCAGAACTGCCGACCCGGCTGGCGGCAGACGGAGCGGCGGTGCAGGAACTGGCGGTACTGCTGACCACCTTTGCCAACAAGGCTAAGTTGGCTGAGCTGAACAAGGATGTGCCGGAAGAAGAGCAGATAACCGAGGCACAGCTGGTCGCATACCGGGCCGATCTGAAGGCCACCGGGGAGCAGACTGCCGCCATCGGCCAGCATGTAGCCGACCTGCTTGCCAAGGCGGCAACCACCCGCGAGAAGATTGCTGCTGCCGACCTGACCATTCACGCCGGACAGGTAGCGCTGCAGGCCGAACTGGATGCCATGATGCCAGTGCTGAAGGGGACGCAGAAAGAGGTGGAGAATCGCCACAAGCTGTGGCTGAAACTCATGGATTTTGCGGAGAAGAGCCTGTCAGCCCGCAAGGCGGATGCCTACGACAACAAGATAACCCGCGAGCTGAAGCGGGCACTGACGTCAGCAGACCATAAGAAGGAAGAAGAGCCGACGGTGCGCGACCTGGCTCTGGAGGCGCTCAAGCAGGCCGCCTACTTTATCGGCCAGACACACTGGCTGCACCACCGTTTTCCTGATGCTGTCTATGCCGACTTTCCGGGACTCTGCAAAACTGTGCCCCGCGCCGATATTGTGGCGAGCGACTACAGTTTGACCCCTGGACGCTACGTTGGAGTAACAGCACAAGCGGAGGAGGACGAAGAGGACTTCCAGGAGCGGCTGGCCGAGATCCATACCGAGCTGGAAGAGCTGAATGAAAAGACGGTACTGCTGGCGGAGTGGATTCGGGTGAACTTTGCGGAGTTGATGATATGAGCTGGTCGTCTCGACCTTTAGAGGAGTGCGCAACGTTCCTATCTGGAGGAACTCCAAACAAGATGTGCCGAGAGTACTGGGATGGAGACATCCCGTGGGTTTCTTCAGCCGAACTCACTTCACGATTCATTGACGATACGAAACTTCACATCTCTGCTGACGGCCTAAAGTCTGGTAGCCGCCTCATGCCAGCGGGGAGTATATTCGCAGTTGTAAGGGGAATGTCCTTGGCAACAGAGTTCAGGATTGCCTTGTCACAACGCCCGATGGCCTTCAATCAGGATGTGAAAGCAATCATACCTAAGCCTGGTATTGACGGAACTTATCTTTTTTATGCGCTGAGTGGACGAGCACATGAGATCAGAGACCTTGCGACTGAAGCAGCGCATGGGACCAAGAAGCTAGAGATGAGCCGTCTCCAAAATTTCCAAATCGCTGTCCCGGACTTTGATATTCAAAAGAAAGTGGCAGCAGTCGGACTTGCATATGATGATTTAATAGTCGCCAACCAGCGCCGCATCAAGCTGTTGGAAGAGTCGGCCCGGCTGCTGTACCGTGAATGGTTCGTGCTGCTGAGATTTCCGGGGCATGAGCCTGTACCGGTCACGAATGGGGTGCCTGAGGGATGGGAACGTAAGCCGGTTTCGGAGATGATTGATGCCAATCCAAAGACTCCATTCCCCAAGGACATCAGCAGACCATTTGTGGGTATGGAAGCTCTTTCCGAAGACTCAATGATAATCGATGTCTCGGATGCCCGACCTGTATCCGGTGGCGCTAAGTTCCGCAACGGAGATACCCTGTTGGCAAGGATCACGCCATGCCTAGAAAATGGCAAGACTGGCTTTGTCCAGTTCCTTGAAGATGATGAAGCTGCCGCCAGCGGCTCCACAGAATTTATCGTGCTTCGATCCCGCACAGTCAACCGCTACTGGATATATTGCCTGGCACGTAGCGATTCTTTCCGTGAGCATGCCATTAACAGCATGGCTGGCTCAGATGGTCGGCAACGAGTCAACTCGAAGTGCTTTGACAAGTACCTTACATTGCAACCGCCATCTGACGTATTGCAGGTATTCGAAGAAAACGTAAGCGGAGTGTTTGCACAGGTTCAGTCACTTACCGAATACAACAGAGCTCTGAGACAAGCCCGTGACATGCTTCTCCCCAAACTGATGTCCGGGGCAATGGACGTGAGCCGCATTGCCGTACCCAAGGAGGTCGAAGTATGAGTCAGGAAGGTCAACTCCTCGACAAAAAGTCGCTGCGAGTCGTCACCGGCACCACAGCCAACTGGAAAGAGCTGGCAAAGGATTGCATCGCCTTTGCCAATGCCGAAGGTGGGCGGCTGCTGATCGGGATAGAGGACGAGGAAGAACTGCCACCGGCAGGCCAGACTATAGATTCGGGCCTCCCAGATCTGATCCGCCGCAAGGTCGGTGAACGCACGGTGAATGTTACTGTTCTGCCTGAAGTCCTCCGGGCCGAAAACGGGTCAGAGTTTATAGAACTGCGGATACCCCGCTCACTTGCTGTAGCCTCAACACCTGATGGCCACTATTTTCGGCGAGTGTCTGACCAAAGCAAGCCGGTGGTGGGCGATGAAGTAATGCGGCTGGCAGCCGAGCGGTCGGCTTTGCCGTGGGAGACCCAGACGACCCTGCATGTATCACGCAGTGAGACTGATCCGCAAAAGCTGGCTACTTTCGTGGCTGGCATCAAAGCCTCGGACCGAGTGAAAGATTCCGTGAAGGAAAAGAGCGATGATGAACTACTTGATCATTACCTGCTGGCGCATGGTGAATGCCTGACTAATCTGGGAATACTCTGTGTCGGTCGCCGCCAGGATCGGGCACGGATCGGAACGGCTCCGGTAATCCAGTTCATCAAATATGATGAGCTGGGGAAGAAGGTCAACAAGATCGCCTGGGATGACTTTAGCCAGACACCAATGGAATTGATTGAGGCGGTCTGGAAAGAGGTGCCGGACTTTCGGGAGCGCTATGAGCTGCCAGACGGTCTTTTCCGTCAGCATGTACCACTCTATGACGAGATCGTCGTTCGAGAGCTTTTGGTAAATGCTTTGGCTCACCGCCCCTATACTCAGCGAGGAGACATTTTCCTCAATCTGCACACAGACCGGCTGGAGATCGTGAATCCAGGATTGTTACCTTTGGGAGTCACGCCGCAGAACCTGCTGCATACCACCGTGCGGCGTAACGAACATCTAGCCAGAATATTTCATGACTTGAAGCTGATGGAGCGTGAAGGCAGCGGCTACGACAAGATGTATGAAGTGCTGCTCTCTCAAGGGAAATCAGTACCGGAACCAAAAGAGGGGCCGGATCGTTTCGAAGTGACAGTGAGGCGGCGCATTCTCAAACCACAGATAATCGACTTCATCGCCAAGGCGGATCAAACTTTCCAGCTTACACAGCGTGAGCGAATTGCTCTTGGCTTGTTGGCACAACATGAAGCTCTGACAGCACGGGAATTAACCAAAGCACTGGAACTTTCCTCTGTCGATGCCCTGAATCCATGGATCACTCGCTTGTTGAGTTGGGGTTTGGTTCTGAGCAGTGGGAAAACTCAGGCGACACGTTATTTTGTCGATCCAAACGTATTACGGCGGCTGGAGTTCACAACTCCGACATCGCTCAAGCGGATTGAACCACACCGACTGCAGGCGCTGGTGGTGGAAGACCTTAGCCGCTACCCCCGTTCGGCTGGCGGTGAGATCAACAAGCGAATAGGAGAAGAGATCCCCTACAAGCAAGTTAAACGTGCCATTGATGCTCTCATTGCCGCAGAACAGGTGCTGTTTGAGGGTGATAAACGTGGTCGGCGATACTGGCTGGCAGAGTAAAGTTATCGGACAAATCGCACCATATCTTGCCCTATTGGGCGATATCCGGGCGATATTGCTGTGATAACTAATTGAATATTAAAGATTTAATTATCGCCCATAGTTATGCTTATGGCGATTTCCTGGACGATAACGGATGATACTGGAGGATCAATGCCCCGCAAGGACTATTCCGAAGACATACTGATCCAACAGCCTACGGCGGAACTGCTGGAGCAGGAGCTGAAGTGGGATTCCGTGTTCGCCTACGACACCGAAGGTTTCGGCCCGGCAAGCCTCCTGGGGCGGACCTCTGACCGGGAGGTAGTACTTCGGAGAGACGTGGAGGCCGCACTGCGCCGCCTGAATCCGGGCCTTCCGGATGATGCCTGCCACGATGCACTGGCTCAGGTAACGGCGGACGACATCACCAAGACTCTGCTGCAGGTGAACGAGGAAAAGTACCGGCTGCTGCGGGACGGAGTACCGGTCAAGTATCGCGATGAAGCGGGAAAGATGACGGAGCGTCGGCTTAAGCTGATTGACTTTGACGACCCGACCAACCCGAAGAAGAACCGCTTTCTGGTAGTGCGGGAGATGTGGGTGCAGGGCGGAACATACCGGCGCAGGCCTGATGTTCTTGGTTTTGTCAACGGATTGCCGCTGGTGTTCATTGAGCTGAAGCGTTACGACCAGCACATCGACAAGGCCTTCAAGCAGAACTACAGCGACTACAAAGACACTATTCCGCATCTGTTCCACTGGAACGCACTAATTCTGCTGTCCAATGGCGTCGATGCCAAGTACGGCTCCATCACTTCAATCGTCGAACATTTCTCACGCTGGAAGCGCCGGACAGAAGAAGATCTGGAGCCGGATAAGACTCAGCCGCTCCTGCCGCTGCTGCTGCGCGGCATGTTGAACAAGGAAGCGTTCCTTGACCTGATAGAGAACTTCATTCTCTTCGACCGGACTGAAGGGGAAGTTCAGAAGATCGTGGCGCGGAATCACCAGTACCTCGGCGTCAACCGGGTGATCGACAAGCTACTGTCTAAGGAGCCGGGCATACAGGCTGAGGTGGAAGCGGGACGGCTAGGGGTGTTTTGGCATACCCAGGGATCGGGGAAGTCGTACTCAATGATCTTTCTGACGGAGAAGATTCACCGCAAAATTTCGGCAAAGTATACCTTTGTGGTGATGACCGACCGGAACGAACTGGACGAGCAAATTTTCGGCACCTATACCGGCTGCGGCGCTGCCACCAACAAGAAGGCGAAGGCCAGAGACGGCAAAGGGCTGGAGAAGCTTCTGAAGGACAACCACCGCTATGTATTCAGCCTGATCCACAAATTCCACCGGCTGGTGGGTGAAGCCTACAGCCCAAGTCCCGACATCATTGTCATCTCTGACGAGGCACACAGGACCCAGTATGGCCGCTTGGCTATCAACATGCGCAAGGCCTTGCCCAATGCCAAGTTCCTCGGCTTCACCGGCACTCCCCTGATCGATAACGAAGAGAAGCAGGTGACTCGGAAGGTTTTCGGCGAGTATGTCTCCATCTACGACTTCCAGCGGGCTGTGGCGGACGGGGCGACTCTGCCGCTGTTCTACGAGAACCGGGGGGAGAAGCTGGCGATTGTCGATGAGGAGCTCAATCAGCGGATAAGTGAGCGGATCGAGGCGGCAAAGGCTGCCGGTGAGCTGGATGCAGAGCAGGAAGAGAAGCTCTACCGTGAGATGGCCAGAGACTACCCTATCCTGACGTCCCCGACGCGGCTCGACAAGGTAGCCCATGATTTCGTCAAGCACTATCACCAGCGCTGGCAATCAGTTGATAACGGCGGGGGCAAGGCGATGATGGTCTGTATCGACAAAATTACCTGTGTGAAGATGTATGACCGGATTACCAAAAACTGGAAGGCCACCTGGGAAACACTGGAGATCAAGGTGGCCGCCGAAGAGGATCGCTTTGTCAAGGCAGGCAAAACGCCGGACAAGTACATTCAGCAACGTCGTGCCCAGGTGGAGTGGATGAAGGAAACGGAGATATGCGTGGTCGTTTCGCCGGAGCAGGGAGAAGTGGCCGAATTCCGCAAGTGGGGCCTGGACATACTTCCACACCGGGAAAAAATGATCCGCCGGGACCTGGACCTTGAGTTCAAGAAGCCGGAGAACCCGTTCCGGGTGGTCATTGTCTGTGCCATGTGGCTGACAGGTTACGACGTAAAATGCCTCGCCACCCTCTATCTGGACAAGCCGATGAAGGGACATACCCTGATGCAGGCCATTGCCCGCGTAAACCGGGTCGGTGGCGGCAAGAAGAATGGTCTCATCATCGACTACAACGGCATGCTGAAAAGCCTTCGCCAGGCGCTGGCCACGTTTGCCCAAGGTGAGCGCAAGGGAGATGACCAGGACATACTCCGTGACGATACCGAGGCGGTGGCAGAGTACGGCCAGTCTATCCGTGAGGTTCAGGATTTCCTGACCGGCTGCGGATTCAATCTGGACGAACTGATTGCGGCTGCCGGCTTCGAAAAGCAGGCGCTGATACTTCAGGGCGTGAACAAGCTGTGCGAGACAGACGAGCGGCGCAAAACCTTCGAGGTCATGGCCGATGACATCTCCGCCCGCTTCCGGGGACTCTTCCCCAATGAAGGTCTCTTTGCCTACGACAAGCAGGAGAATGCTATTTCTGCCCTGTATAACCGGCTACAGGAAAGCAAGGTGAGTCCGGATGTCAGCGACATGCTGCAGGCACTTTATGAGGTAGTCGATACGGCAATGACTGCCTCGACCGTCAATACCCCGCCAGTACGCTACGAGCTGACCAAAATCGATATAAGCCGCCTGCAAGCAGAGTTCGAACGCACATGCCCAAACGTCAAGATGCTTAACCTGCGAGAGAAGATCGAAAAACGGCTTGAGGCGATGATCGCCCGGAATCCTACCCGAGTTGACCTGTACGAGCGTTACCAGGAGATTGTGGCAGAGTACAACAAGGATAAGGATGCAGTGGAAGTGCAGAAGGTGTTCGACGATTTGTTCAAGTTTAACGATGGCCTTGATCAGGAACAGCGTCGTTACCTGCGGGAAGGGCTTGAAAACGAGGATCAGCTGGCGGTGTTCGACCTGCTGCAGAAGGACACTCTGACGCGGCCTGAACGGGAACTGATCAAGGAAGTAGCCAAAGAATTGCTGGGCAAGCTGCTTTCCGGCAAGCTCCAGATTGACCATTGGCGGGAAAAAGCAACGGCGCAAGCACAGGTCAGGGCGGAAATTATCAAGCATCTCTTTGTCAACCTGCCGGGAACCGGTTATGCAGAACATGAAATTTCGGCAAAAGCAGACTTGGTGTTCGCTCACCTGTACCAGACCGGGATAGGGATCGGCGGGAGCCAGATGTATCACTGAGGACGAGGGCGTTAAATCTGGCTCGATAACCGGGCAGACTAATTATATTTACTTGAAATAGCGGGAGAGCCTGTTAGTATATTCAGGTAGTTGCAGTGATGCAGTGTGTACCTCCTGCAACCTCAAGGAGCAGACCATGAAACCGACAACCGTTCCCCAAACCATCCTGATTGTTGATGATGAGCCGGTTAGTGTCGAGATGCTGAGCAACTTGCTGGAAGGTGAGTATAAGGTGATCATGGCCCATAGCGGGCAGGAGACACTGGAGATTGTATCCCGCATAATACCGGATCTGATCCTGCTTGACATTCTGATGCCGGTTATGGACGGGTACGAGGTTTTTCGCATCATTAAGCGGAAACCGGAGCTCAAGGATGTGCCGGTCCTGTTCATAACGGCTTTGGGTGAAGCGGAGTGCGAATCGGAAGGATTGGAGTTGGGGGCGGCCGACTATATCATCAAGCCGTTCAACTCCGCCCTGGTCAGGCTGCGGGTCAAAAACCATCTGGAATTGAAGCGGCAGAGAGACCTGCTGACATCACGGGCAGAAGAGTTGCAGCGCCTCAACACTGAATTGGCCCACGAGGTTACCGAGCGCCGTTATGTGCAGCAGGCTAATGAGGAGCTGATCAAAGAGCTTCGCAATGCCATGGCTGAGGTCAGGACACTCAGCGGGTTGCTCCCGATCTGCTCATCCTGCAAGCAGGTGCGCGATGATCAGGGGTACTGGAGCCGTCTCGAAACCTATCTCAGCAAACACACCGATATTTCCTTCAGCCACGGCCTGTGCAAGGAGTGTGCTCAAAAAATCTACCCCGATTACTGTGACAGGCAGCCAGCCCGCGAGTGACGCCGGACAGGCTGCCTTTCCTCAGGTTCAGAGTTTCTCCTTGACGCTCCTGACCTTGTCCTCCATCGTCTGGACGCGGTCCGTGCGGGTTCCCAGCTTGATGGTTGTGGTGATGCGCGGCGCACCCATTTCGTGTACGACCTCGTGACAACGCTTGATTGCCGCAAACACTTCATCCCACTTCCCTTCGATATTTGTGCCGTACGAATGCAGCGAGATGTTCAGCCCCGCTTCAATCAGCACCTTTTCGCAGGCGGCAATGTAGGTGGAGAGGGACACGCCGACTCCGATCGGCACGATGCATAGATCAACCAGAACTTTCATAATATATTTTCCCTTTATTTTGATTTAAGAGCGGCGTCCTACTTAGAAATCCCGTCAGAATCTTTGGGTTTCAGCCCGAATGTTTTGGTTGCCCATTCGTTATCCACTACTTTTATGTAATCGACAATTCCGAATGAAACCAGAGATTGCTTGCTTTTGTCACGGGTAGCCGTCACGAACTTCCAATCGACATATTCGAGCCCTTCCCACTGGGGTTGGGCATAGACCTCCTCGTCAACAGCTTCGCTTTTGCCTGCGGCCAACTGATAAATCGCCTGCTGATGCTTGATCATGGGAGGTTTTTTGTGATTGGCGTAAAAGAACGGGCCGAACACAAGCAACATGATAAACCATTTTTTCATCGGACTACTCCTGCTCTTATTTTTTCCTCTTCCATGGTTTAAATTAGCACCATCGTGTTGCCTAAGCACTGAAAAAATGCAAACCCGGATATATTCGAAATGGATATTAGCCAGATTTAACAGCATGTTTGCAGGGTTGACATTCTTGGTGCGGTTGGACAAGTATCGTGTGGTATTATCTAAAACATCATCGGTCAAGGCTGTCTGTCTGGAGGATTCATGCCGTTTCAACTCACCCGGGAAGAGCGTCGCATAGTTGTCAAAATCGTTACCGTGTACTCCCTGTTCGGCGGATTGTGGATCTACCTGTCCGATTCGGTTTTGGGGTGGCTGGTGCGCGACCCGGACATCATCACGCGCATTGCCACTTACAAAGGTCTGCTGTTCATTGCCGTCACTGCCGCCTTGCTATATTTCCTGATTGGCCGTTATCTCATCGAACGCAAAAATCTTGAGAAGCATATCCGGCTGGTGGAGTTCGCCATGGCCAGGATCTCGGATGCTTTTTACCTGATTGACGCTGACGGAACGTTTCTGGATGTTAACGATGCTGCCTGCCGCATGCGGGGCTACAGGCGGGAGGAATTCCTTGCCAAGCGTGTCAGCGACATCGACCCTGACTTTCCTCCAGAAGCCTGGGCGCCGCATTGGGATGAGCTGAAACGAAGCGGAAGTCTGACGTTCGAAGCTGTTCACAGCTGCAAGAACGGTCAAGCTATCGATGTTGAAGTGACCGCCAATTATTTCAGATATATGGATACGGAGTATAACTGCGCCGTGGTGCGTGACATAAGTGAACGCAAGGCTGCTGAACGAGAGCTGAAACAGAGCGAAAAAGAGCTGCGCTCGCTGATGGATTTGATGCCGGTGGGTATTGCCTGGTCCAATAATAAGGGCAACATCGAATACGCCAACCATAATTTTGTGGAAAAATTCGGCTACACGCTGGCCGATGTCCCGACAGTTGAGGAGTGGTTCCTCAAGGCCTATCCGGACGCGTCCTATCGTGAAAAACTGACCTCGGTCTGGTTTGCCAGTATTTCCGAGTTTCACGCCAGCGGCACGGAGGTCCCCTCTTTTGATGTCAAGGTCACCTGCCGGGATGGATCAGTCCGTGACATGATCATCAATACGCTGATTTCCCATAACCGGACTCTGGTTATTTTTACCGATGTTACCGAACGGGAGACTCTGCGGGAAGAGTTGATCAAGAAGCAGAAACTGGAGTCGATCGGCCTGCTGGCGGGCGGCATTGCCCACGATTTCAACAACATCCTGACCGCTATCCTGGGCAATATCTCCTACGCCGGCCTGCTGATTGACAAGGATCACAAAGCGGCCTCACTGCTGTTGCAGGCCGAAAAGGGCGCAAAGCGGGCCGCCGAGCTGGCGCATCAACTGCTGACCTTTGCCAGGGGTGGCGAGCCGATCACCAGTTCTGTGGCGGTCGCTCGGATTATTGAGGATTCGCTGGAGCTGGTGCTTCACGGATCCAACGTTCGGAGCAGGGTCGAAATCGAAGACGGGGTTCAAAATATCAAAGCGGATTCCGGCCAGATCAGCCAGGTCTTCAACAATCTGATCATAAATGCCGTCCAAGCCATGCCTGATGGCGGAATAATCTCTATCCGCGTGTCCAATTTCCGGATCGGGCAGATTAATAACCCGTATGCCGTTCCGGTTGGCGCTTACGTCCGGATTATTCTGGATGACGAAGGGAGGGGCATTCCATCGGAGAACCTGAAGAATATTTTTGACCCGTATTTTACGACAAAGTCAGGTGGAAGCGGGTTGGGACTGGCTTCGGTCCAGTCGATCATCAGCAAGCATGGTGGTCATATATCGGTCAGCTCCTCCATCGGCAGCGGAACAACTTTTGAGATATTGCTGCCGACCAGCACGGAACCGGCCGGGGAGGAAGTGCCGTCGGCCGGAACTGCGCTTAGTGGAATGGCTGTTGAATTTGGGGCTGGAGCTTCT
Organism: Geobacter sp.; assembly: GCA_009684515.1. GTDB lineage: Bacteria > Desulfobacterota > Desulfuromonadia > Geobacterales > Pseudopelobacteraceae > JACRCG01. The sequence goes on along the minus strand of WKKS01000002.1, from coordinate 397,174 downwards.
TTGCTGGTTATGGATGACGAAGAGATGATTCGTGAAATGGCCTCGGCCATGCTGGAGGAGCTGGGTTACCGGGTGACCTCCTGCGCCAGCGGCGAAGAAGCGGTGGAGTTGTACAAGGTCAATTATGAAGCCGGAACGCCATTTTCGGCGGCGATCATGGATCTGACCATTCCGGGCGGGATGGGGGGGCGCGACGCGGCCCGGGCCATCCTCGATTTTGATCCCGGAGCGCAGCTGATAGTTTCCAGCGGATACTCCAACGACCCGATCATGTCCGACTACCGGCACTACGGTTTTGCGGCTGTGGTGGTCAAACCGTATGGTGTGGCGGAGATCGCCAATGTTCTGAGCAGCCTGATCAGCTCCGGTAAATCAGCGGAGTGACGCAGGATTGTGCTCCGCGGTTTAGTCAGCCATTTTAAAGCGCGCAAGCGACTTCAATGAAGACCTGGCCGGATACGCTGGGGAGCACCATGACGCTGCTCCCTGCGGGAAGAATCTGCCGGAGTGCCGCGCCATTTTTGGGGCAAACCTGCTCCGCAACGAGTCGGAATTGATCATCGGCCGGTTGGCGCTTGATTTCTGAAGATTGATCGGGAGGGATTGCAACAACGATCTCGGCCTGATTTCCCTGAGAGGTTACCGAAGTGACTTTCCAACCTTTGTTCAAGGGAGTCTTCAGATAATACTGTTTCAGCCAGCTGACCACCGGCTGTAAATCTGCCCGCTGCGGTTGCGGCGGGTTCTTTTTCTCGCTGCAGCCCGGGCAGAGCATCATGACCATAACGGCCAGCAGCAGAGAGAGGAGTGAACCCCGCAATCGGAAGCTCCTCTGTCTGCTGCCGACTTTTTCCCCCGTATTAACAGCCACTTCATCCGTCCTCTGCACAACTTTCCTCCAAACCACTCCCTGATCCTTTCGTATCAATTCTACGGCAGCTTCACGAGCACACGGCCGCTGATGCCGCCTTGCAGTATTGATTGTATCTTTTCCTCGACGTCTTCCAGAGTCACCTCAGTCACCACATCCGCCAACTGCTTCGGTTTCCATTCGCCGGCCAGTTTTTCCCAAACCTGCAGGCGGGTGTCGGCGGGGCAATGCACCGAATCGATGCCGATCAGGCTGACGCCGCGCAGGATGAAGGGATAAACGTTCATGGTGAGCTCGGGTGAGCTGACCAGGCCGCAGCAGGTGACGGCGCCGCCGTAGCGGGTCGATTTGATGGCGGCGACCAGGGTCTCCCCTCCGGCAACATCCACGACACCGGCCCAGCGCTCTCTCAGCATCGGGCGGTCTGCCCCGGCGGTCACCTGATCGCGGGGAATGATCTCGGTTGCCCCCAGATTTTTCAGAAACTCTTCGTCAGCCGTTTTGCCGGTGGCGGCCACTACTTTATAGCCTGCCCTGGCCAGAATTGAAACCGCTATGCTGCCGACCCCGCCGGTGGCGCCGGTCACCAGGATTTCGCCGTCATCCGGTTTTACCCCGGCCTGCTGCAGCTTGAACACCGACAGACCCGCCGTGAATCCGGCAGTGCCGATGATCATCGCTTCACGCAGGGAAAGCCCTTCCGGCAGCCGCACCGCCCAGGCCGAAGGAATCCGGACCAGTTGGCCCCAGCCGCCGTCAGTCTCCATTCCCATGTCGTAGCCGGTGACAATAACCTTGTCTCCCGGAGCGAATTCGCCGCTGTCGCAGGAAACCACTTCGCCCGCCGCATCTATGCCGGGGGTGTGCGGAAACTGCCGCGTTACACCTGGATGCCCGGTGGCCGAAAGCGCGTCTTTGTAGTTGAGGGACGAATATTGAACCCGCACCACCAGATCACCGGGCGGCAGATCGTCTATGCTTCGCTCCCGGATCTCCCGCAAAAACTGTTTGTCAGCCGTCTTCTCCACTACCAGCGCCTTGAACTTTGTCAGATTTTCCATGCAAACCCCCTTGTTTTCCGGAATAGACCGGTTGTCTAGCCTTCCTGTGAAATTCTTAACGGTTTTTGCGAAGCACCGTCGCAAAGAGTGTTTCGATGAAATCCCGCAACGGTTCGGGTGACTTCATCACTTTGGCCCTCAGGATCGCCCCTTCCCACCCCGAGAGGATGAACCCGGCAATTACGGCGGCATCAAGCTCCGGATCCAGCGAACCATCCTTTTGGGCTTCCCGCAGACAGGCAGCGTAGCGTTCCCGCCACGAAGCGAAGATCTCTTCAATGCGCGTCCTGAAGCGCTCGTTCTGGTCGGCCAGTTCCTGACCCAGGTTGCCGATCAGACACCCCTTGCTGCAATGGTTCTGCTCCAGGCGCGCCAGGCTGCTCTCCAGCAGGTTCCGGATCCGGTTGAGCGGAGTCACCTCTTCATCGTCCAGAAAGGTGTTCAGCCGCTGGTCATAGCGCTCTGCAAAATGGTCAATGACAGCCAGTCCGAATTCTTCCTTGCTCTTGAAATAGTAATAAAAGGAGCCCTTGGGAACTCCGGCCTCTTTCAGCACCGCGTCCAGCCCGGTGGCGTTGAACCCCTGGCGGGAAATCAGGCTGGTGCCGATTTTGATGATATTGTCGCACGTTTCATTTCTGTTCATGGCAAAAACTGTAGACCGATCGTCTAGCAGTGTCAAGTTGCTTTTATCATTATTCCTATTATTCAACGGGTTAGTATTGGTAGGAGGGGGAATTTGAGGCAGGCGTGTGTTTTTTATCACATTAAAATTAATACTTTTATGCGACCTGTTTCTGTGCTAGTCAGTATAGAGATTAATTGCGATTCCAAAAAAAGGGGGGGGGACGTACATGAACTTCAGTATTAAAACCAGAATTCTGGTGATCCTGCTGGTGGGATGTCTTTCGGTAACTGTCGTGGGGGTCATGGGGCTGGCCGGGATGAAATCGGCCGACAACCAGATTGACGTCGTTTACAAGGAAAATCTGGTGAATATTACCCAGATCAGCCGGATTATGTCTTTGATGCGTGACAACCGCATCCAGCTACTGCTGTCGTTGCAGCACAACCCGGCCTCACCCGAGATAGCCAAGCTGCACGATCATGGCGTAGAGCAACATCTCAACGCGGTTGACAAGAATATCGAGGAGATAACGACTGTCTGGAAAGAATACATGAGCGGCAACACACTCAGCGGTGAAGAGAAGCGCATTGCCGAGGAATTTGCAGCAAAGCGCTCACAATTTGTGAACGAAGGACTGAAGCCGGTGCGCGAGGCGGTCGCGGCTGGTAAATTCCATGAAGCGACCGATCTGACCATTCAAAAAATAAATCCGCTCTTCAAGGCTGCCAATGAAGACGCCCAGAAGATGTACGATAACGAAAAAGCGCAGGGCAAAAAATCATACGAAAATGCCGTAGTCGATTATCACAGAACCTTGACGCTGGTTATCAGCGCCATTGTCATTTCCGTGCTGGTCTCACTGTTCCTCGGAATTATGATTATTCGCTCTATTTCAGCGGCGGCCAATGCCTTGATTCAGGCCAGCGATGCCATGGCCAGGGGTGATCTGACACAGCGGGTGCGTCTGGCCAGCAAGGATGAGTTGGGTACCATAGGGCACTCCTTCGATGTCATGGCCGATTCGTTTGCACAGGCTATTCAAAAGGTGGCCGAGAGTTCATCTCAGGTGGCGACGGCAGCGGCGCAGGTCAACTCAACTGCGGTGCGCATTGCCACCGGCGCTGAAGAGGTGGCGGCCCAATCGGCAACTGTCGCCACCGCCGGTGAGGAGATGTCGGCCACCAGCGGCGATATTGCCCAGAATTGCCAGATGGCTGCCGAAAGCGCCCAGCGCGCCTCAAGCTCTGCCCAGAACGGCGCTTTGGTGGTGGAGGCCACCATTTCGGTCATGGGACAGATTGCCAGCAAGGTACAGGAATCAGCCAAAACCGTTGAGAGCCTGGGGGCCAGATCCGACCAGATCGGCGCGATTATCGGCACTATTGAGGATATTGCCGATCAGACCAACCTGCTGGCGCTGAATGCCGCCATTGAAGCCGCCCGCGCCGGAGAGCAGGGGCGCGGCTTTGCGGTGGTTGCCGATGAAGTCCGGGCATTGGCGGAGCGTACCACCCGCGCCACCCGTGAAATTGGCGAGATGATCAAGGCCATACAGAACGAAACCAAAGGGGCGGTTGCCGCCATGGAGCAGGGTGTCAGCCAGGTTGAAGCGGGTACGATGGAAGCGGGCAAGTCGGGAGCGGCGCTGCGCGACATCCTGGAACAGATCAACGACGTCGCCATGCAGGTCAACCAGATCGCCACTGCCGCCGAGGAACAGACCGCCACCACCAGCGAGATCTCCAACAACATGCAGCAGATCACTGAAGTTGTGCAGGATACCGCCAGCGGAGCGCATGAATCGGCCACCGCCGCCAATCAGCTGAACGGCAACGCCGAGGAGTTGCAGCGGCTGGTGCGTCAGTTCAAGTTTTAGTGGCGCTGACCGATAAGACTCTTTGTAATTTACAGATCAGATACGGAGAAACGTCATGTCAACAAATGCCTTGGTAAAAACAGACGGTACAGCACAGCGCGATGAGTTGATCCAACTGGTGAGCTTCATGCTGGCCGACGAGGAATACGGAGTGGAAGTTTTGAAGGTGCGCGAAATCATCCGCATGCCGAACATTACCAAGATGCCCAATGCACCACCGCATGTGGAAGGGATCATCAACCTGCGCGGCAAGGTCATCCCGATCATCTCCATGCGCAAGCGTTTTGGATTGTCGGAGAGCGACAACAACAGCCATACCCGCATCATCATCATGGACGTGGCTGGCGCTTTGACCGGTTTTATCGTCGATGCCGTTTCGGAGGTGATCCGCATTCAGAACAGCGAAATCCAGCCGCCACCATCCATGGTACTGTCCGGCGGGATTGGCCGCGAATTTATCACCGGCGTTTTCAACCACGCCGAGCGGTTGTTGATCATCATGGATGTGGACCGGATGTTCTCTGAAAGTGAATTGGAGAGTTTTGACGGCATGTAGTAACCGTTTTGCAGTTACAAATAAGGGTCGAAAACGATGGGGGCTCCGCAAAGAGCCCCCATCGCTGTTTTAAGTCTATATGGTAGAATCGTAATATATTATAACGCTGTTTTTAATATGTTGGAGGGGGAGAAGGGTATGAAATTCAAGGCTTATAAGGACTGGAACATTTTCTCAAAGATCATGAGTTTATCGGTGCTGACCTGGCTGGTGCTGGTGCTGGCGTCAATGTTTGTGTTGGCGCCGTTCATTCGCAGTCTGATTATGAAAGAAAAACAGGCCACCGTCAGTTATCTGGTGCAGGAAGCGACCAGTACACTCGCTTCTTACCAGAAACAGGTGGATGCGGGCAAGCTCACCAAAGAAGAAGCACAAAAACAGGCTGCCGAGCGTATTTCCACCATACGATACGACGGTAGCAACTACCTTTGGATCAACGACATGACTCCGAAGATGGTCATGCATCCGACCAAGCCGGAACTGAACGGGAAGGAATTGGGCGATTTCAAAGACCCGAACGGCAAGTTTCTTTTTACAGAAATGGTTAAGGTCTGCAAGGAGAAGGGCAAAGGATTTGTCGATTATGTCTGGACCAAGCCGAACAGCAGTGCGGCAACTCCCAAAATTTCATACGTTGAGCTGTATCAGCCTTGGGGCTGGATCATTGGAACAGGGATCTACATTGATGATGTCACCGCCAATATGCACGATATTCAGATCGGTATCGGTATTGCCATGCTGGTCATGTTGCTCCTTTGCGTCTGCCTGGCCTGGGCAGTTTCGATTTCCGTAACCAGGCCGGTCAGTGCGATCATTCATGCCATCAAGGATATTACCGAGGGAGAAAGTGATCTGACGAAGCAGCTGCCGATTATTTCAAAAAATGAAATCGGCGAACTGGGAATTTGTATCAACAACTTTATTGACAAACTGCACTCTGTCATCAGCAATATATCTTCTTCATCCATAAAAGTTGCAATTGCCGCCAACCAACTCCACTCATCGGCCGAGCATATTTCAAGCGGCGCCGAGGAGGTTGTTGCCCAAAGCACCACTGTTGCCACCGCCAGCGAAGAGATGTCCGCAACTGCAACCGATATTGCCCGTAACTGCCAACTGGCCGCAGATGGCGCCCAACTGGCCACCCAGTCAGCTCACAATGGCGTAGCTGTTGTTGATGCAACAATCATGGTTATGCGCCAGATTGCGGAGAAGGTGCAGGCATCGGCAAAAACGGTTGAGAGTCTTGGGATGCGCAGCGACCAGATCGGGGCGATTATCGGGACTATCGAGGATATCGCCGATCAGACCAATCTTTTGGCTTTGAACGCAGCAATTGAAGCGGCCCGGGCTGGTGAGCAAGGGCGCGGCTTTGCGGTGGTTGCCGATGAAGTCCGGGCGCTGGCCGAGCGTACCACCCGCGCCACCCGCGAAATCGGCGAGATGATCAAGGCGATTCAGAACGAAACCAAAGGTGCGGTTGAAGCGATGGCGCAGGGTGTGCGTCAGGTGGAGACCGGCTCTTCGGAAGCGGCCAAATCCGGTGAGGCGTTAAGTGAAATCATGGAGCAGATCAACGCAGTTGCCATGCAGGTCAGTCAGATCGCCACCGCCGCAGAGGAGCAGACCGCAACGACCAGTGAAATATCGAGCAATATGAATCAGATCACCGAAGTTGTCCAGGCCACCGCGCATGGAGCTCATGAGTCGCTGCTGGCTTCAAGCCGGATGAACAGCAATGCCGAGGAGTTGCTGGCAGTCATAAATAAATTCAAAATCAACGAAAGTACGGCTCTCATCCTGAACAAGGCCAAGAGCGCCCACCTGGTTTTTATCGGCAAGATCAAGTCACATTTGGACGGTTCCGCCCGGATAGATGGCAACGCACTTCCGAATCATCAATCCTGCGCTTTTGGAAAATGGTATCAGACCAAGGGGAAAGAAAACTGCGGCCAGCTGAGCATCTTCAGGGAAATCGACGCGCCGCATGCCAGGGTGCACGAATTGGGCAAGCAGGCGATTGCGGCTTTCAATGCCGGCGACAGGATGAAGGCCGAGCAGCATTGTTCGGAAATGGTGGCCGATTCTAAAATTCTGTTGGGAATATTGGATCAGTTGGAGAGGAATTGTAAGGACGATCATTGAGATAGCAAATCTTCGTATCCTGGCGTAGCAGGGGGGGGATTCCGGCATGGAATCCCCCCCTTATTTATGCCGTTTGTTTGTCAGTTCCATACTTACGCCTGCACCACAAACCACCTGCGCCGGAACCAGAAAGCCACATTAACCAATCCGATCATGACCGGTACCTCCACCAGCGGACCGATTACGGCGGCAAAGGCAGCTCCGGAATTGATTCCGAAAACGGCCACCGCCACCGCAATAGCCAGTTCAAAGTTGTTGCTGGCGGCGGTAAAAGCCAGTGTCGTTGTTTTTGAGTAATCCGCTCCCAACCGTTTCCCCATCCAGAACGACACCAGAAACATTACAACGAAGTAGATCAGCAGCGGTATGGCGATGCGCAGCACATCCAGAGGCAGTTGTACGATCAGGCTGCCTTTCAGGCTGAACATGATTACGATCGTGAAGAGCAGTGCTATCAGGGTCAGCGGACTTATTTTCGGCACAAATTCATGATGATAACGTTCCCTGCCCATGACCCTTATTCCGACCAGGCGAGTTAAGGCTCCGGCGATACAGGGTATCCCCAGATAGATGAAAACACTTTGGGCAATTTGCCCGATACTGATATTGACCTCCATGCCTTTCAAGCCGACCAGCGGCGGCAGGATTGTAATGAAAAACCAGGCGTAGACGCTGTAGAACAGCACCTGAAAGATGCTGTTGAAGGCGACCAGTCCGGCGGCGTATTCGGTGTTGCCCTTGGCCAGCTCATTCCAGACAATCACCATCGCGATGCAGCGCGCCAGGCCGATCATGATCAGCCCCACCAGATACTCCGGTTTATCCGGCAAGAGCAGAGCCGCCAGCACAAACATCAATACCGGCCCGATCAGCCAGTTCTGCACCAGCGATAACCCCAGTATTTTCCTGTTCTGGAAAACCTCGGGCATGTCCTCATACCTGACCTTGGCAAATGGGGGGTACATCATCACGATCAGGCCGATTGCTATGGGGATGTTGGTGGTTCCAATCTGGAAGAAGTTTATGGCAGATTCCGTACCGGGAATGAAATATCCCAGGGCGACCCCCAGAGCCATGGCGGTAAAAATCCACAGGGTCAACCAGCGGTCAAGGAAGGAGAGCTTTCTTGAAATATGTTCAGGCATGGCGTCCGCTCCTGTCTTTGATTGGGTATTTCCATTTGAATAAACTTATATCCGCAGTAGCGAATACTGCAAGGCAAAAAACAGCTGTTTTGCCCCAGAAGAGCGGCAATTTGAACCTGATAGGGTAGGAGATCCATTTGAACAGCCTTGCCGGTTTTTTTCATGGAACGAACATGCAAAGCAAACAGATTGTGAGGTTAATCACGGTTTTGCAATTACGATGCTGATTATTAGAACTGTAGTTTATTATAAGCATTTTTATGCGGATATTTCCTTGCGATTCTGCTACTGTGATCCTCATTAAAGACATGCCCGCATGCGTATAATTGGCAAGTTGGTCGAGGCGCTGCGATTGTACACCTCTTCTGGCTAAACGCTGTTATTAGAGATTCTTTTTTCAAGTAGCGGAATGTAACTTGGATACAGTTTTTGGGTTGTCAGGGCCAACCTGAAGCGGGAGGTTCGGTTATGAGTACAATAGCACCGCTACATGACCCGAGCTTGCATGCCGAGCGGGTCATGGTGGTTGATGATGAAAAATGTATCCGTGGAACCATGTATGAACTCCTGTTAGCTGAGGGAATCAGGGCGTTGCTGGCTGCTGGTTCCAGCGACTGTCTGCGGTATCTGAGGAATGGTTTTAGGGGTGTTATTTTGATGGATGTCATGATGCCCGGGAAAGATGGCTGGGAAACTATCCGCATGATCGAAAATGAGGGGTTGATGAACGGCAATCTGATTTCGATGCTAACCGCCATGGATGTTCCCGACAGTCGCATGGAAGGGCTTCAGGAAGTTGTTGTTGATTATATCACCAAGCCTTTTGAGCCTGCTGAGCTGATTGCCTCCGTCCGAAGGTCTCTGGCTCTTCTGGCTTGTCTGGACTCCGGAGATTAGCGGATGCCGTATAACAATATCGTTATGATAGGCGCTTCCACCGGCGGGCTCAAAGTTCTTGAGCAGCTCTTTCCCAGGTTGCCGGTGCTGAAGGCGGCGGTTGTAATTGTCCAGCATATCGTACCGTTGGTGGATCAATCTTTTGCAACGTCATTGGCGCGTGTTTCCAAGATGCCGATCGGACTGGCGCGGGAGGGTCAAATACTCGCGCCGGGAAACGTATATCTGGCGCCGGGCGGTGTGCATCTGCACCTGGCCGGGAATCGTACTTTTCATCTCTTCAATGGTGAGAAAGTCAATTCGGTGCGGCCGGCCATCGACGTGGCGATGAAATCTCTGGTCGCACCGGTCGGTGCCAAAATTGCGGGGGTCATTCTGACCGGCATGGGGTGCGACGGAGCGGCCGGTATCGCGCATATCAAACATTTGGGCGGCATTACCATTGCGCAGGATCAGAAAACCAGCGTGATTTACGGCATGCCCAAGGCGGCCGCAGAAACCGGTCTGGTCGATTTCATTTTAAGTACGGAAAAAATTGCCGATAAACTGACTACACTCTTCGGATAACAACTTCAATGGCTAAAAGGAGTCAAACCATGCAAATCACGCGGTTCAAAAACTGGCGTATCCAGTACAAGATCATGTCGATCTCCGTCATCAGTGTCGCCGTCATGATGATCGGGCTGTTTACCTACCTGCTGCCGCTGATTGAGAAACGAATCATCAGTGAAAAAAAAGATGCCACCCGGCATGTGGTTGAGCTGGCCATGGGTATTCTGGAAAAAAAGGATGCCGATGTGAAGTCCGGCAAACTACCCCTGGAACAGTCCCAGAAAGAGGCCGCCGAGCAGATTTCCAAGCTGCGCTACGAGAAGAAAGAGTATGTCTGGATCAATGACCTGACGAAGCCGGTCCCCAAAATGATCATGCACCCGGCCGTACCGGCGCTGGATGGCAAGGTTCTGGATGATACCAAGTTCAACAAGGCCACCAGTATGAGTGACGGCCTGGGTGGTGCGATTCAGAAGATCGACCGCAAAAACCTGTTTGTCACTTTCAACGAGGTTGTTGAGCGGGCCGGACTGGGATTTGTTACCTACGAATGGCCCAAACCCAAGGTTGGCGGAGGCACAACCACCGAACTTTACACGAAGCTTTCCTATGTCCAGAAGTTTGAACCGTGGGGATGGGTTTTGGGAAGCGGCATTTATATCGATGACGTTAAAAAAGATGTTGATGCGGTCAAGTGGATTCTGGTCGGGCTGAATATCGTTTTTGCCATATTTATGCTGACGCTCTGCTTCCTGATTAGCCGCGGCATAACCAAGACGCTTGGTTATGTTGACAAAAGCCTGGAGGAAATGTCCAGCGGCGGTGGCGATCTGACGCGGCGTCTGAAGATCGAACGTGATGACGAAACCGGTTCTCTGGCACATTCATTCAACAATTTCCTGGACAACCTGAAAGAGATTGTTGTCCGGATTAATAATAATGCGGTGGAAGTGGCTTCATCGGCAGAGCATCTCAACTCCACTTCGGCCAGCATCGCCAGCGGCACCGAAAGGGCTGCTTCACAGTCCACCTCGGTGGCGATTGCCTGCGAAGAGATGGCGGCCACCTCGGCTGAAATCGCCCAGAACTGCATCCGGACCGTGGAAATTTCGAACCGGGCCACCCAGACCGCCATGAGCGGTTCGGAGGTTGTCAACAACGCCGTTCAGAGCATTCAACGCATTTCCGTCAAGGTCCAGCAGAGCGCCAAAACGGTTGAATCGCTCGGTTCACGCTCCGAACAGATCGGAAACATTGTCGGCACGATCGAAGATATCGCCGACCAGACCAACCTGCTGGCGCTCAATGCCGCCATTGAAGCGGCCCGGGCTGGCGAACAGGGTCGTGGTTTCGCTGTGGTTGCTGATGAGGTCCGCGCACTGGCCGAACGCACCACCAAGGCAACTCGCGAAATCGGTGAAATGATCAAGGCCATCCAGCAGGAAACCAAATCAGCCGTGGCCGCCATGGAGGACGGGGTTAGAGAGGTCGAACGCGGCACCCAGGATGCGGCCCGTTCCGGTAAGGCGCTGGAAGAAATTCTGGAGCAGGTTGGGGATGTCACCAGCCAGATCAACCAGATCGCCACCGCTGCCGAGCAGCAGACCGCCACCACCAACGAAATCAGCAAGAGCATGCACGAAATCACGGGGGTTGTCAGCAACGCCTCCAACAGTTCACAGGATACCGCCGGAGCCGCCAGCCAGTTGGCCAAGATGGCCGAAGAGCTGAAGCGGATCGTGGCACAGTTCAGGATGTAGATTTTTTTTGATGGATGTGAATAGATGCCGCGGACGGGGCCTGTGAGAAAATCGCAGGCCCCGCTCCGGTTATCGGGGAAACGCTATCATGCCGGATATGTGGCTAAATTGGTGTTGCCTTGCGTGGTGTCGTTTTAGTATACTTTACGAACGATTTAAGGAAACTTGAGGCGGCAGATGGAATCAATTACCTCCACATACACAGGTTCGGCCGTGTCTTCCGGTTATGCGGAACGTTTGCAGCAGCAAAGTGCTGCCGGAATTCCTGCCGGTGACGGTGTCCGGCGGAGTGGTGAAACGACTCCCGGAGCTTCCGCACCGCAACTGGGGTTCCAGCCGTCCGAATTTAAAGGGGCGGAGTTCACCCCCTACTCACCTGACTCTGCCCGGCTTGCCGCTGATAAGAAAACCGGCGATTCAGCCGCAAAAGGCGGTCAGGAACCGGATGCCCAGGTTCAGGCGGAAGTTGCCCGGCTGAGAGCTACCGAAGCGAAGGTCAAGGCTCACGAAGCCGCCCACAAATCGGCCGGCGGCACCATGACCGGGCCGGTTTCCTATACCTATACCCGCGGGCCGGACGGCAAGAGTTACATCACCGGCGGCGAAGTGCCGATCGATGTTTCCCCCGGCAAAACCCCGCAAGAGACCATCAGCCGCATGCAGCAGGTCATTCAGTCGGCTCTGGCCCCGGCTGATCCGTCACCGCAGGATCGCGCCGTTGCCGCACAGGCTGCCCTGCAGCAGCAACAGGCCCGCCAGGAGTCGGTTGCCGCATCATCACCAGATCAGAAGAAAGAATCCGCTGCCGGTGCAACCGTGTCAGGCCCTAAAGAGAACACAACAGTCTCCGCTTCTGACAAACCGCATACATCAAGCCGATCGCACAAATCACCGGCGCCAGATTCTTCCGTGGCTCAGGCGTTCCAGCCGGTATCGTTTTACGCATAACCTGCCAGATAAACTCGCCTAAACCCTGGACGTCCCCACCCAATTAGTGCATTATCCCCGGATACTGTCAGCCGAATCAACCATTTGAATTCCGGAATCGCAGTTCACTCCGCCATGAGGGCCGATGATGACTCCCCGCCGTACCGCTTTGATATATTCGCCGCTATTCGGCAATTTCAATTACGGTGACGAACATCCGTTCAAGCTGCAACGCAATCGGTTGGCATATGAACTGTTCGATGCCTACGGTCTGCTGAATCTGCCGAACATGGAGATCCGGGATTGCAAGCCGATCAGCGAGGAGCTGCTGCTGACATTTCACGACCCGGCCTATATTGCCCGGCTTCGCGAATTCAGCGATTCGGAAGAACCGCGGGCCGATTTCAGGTACGGTCTGGGCGATGCGGAATGCCCGGTTTTCAAGGGGCTTTACGACTGTGCCGCGCTGGGTGCCGGGGCGACTTTTGAAGCTGTCCGGCTGGTGGAGGAAGAGGGTTTTGAAATCGCTTTCAATCTGGCGGGTGGCTGGCATCATGCCCATCGTGCCAAAGCCTCCGGCTTTTCGTACATCAATGATGCCGTGCTGGCGATCAACTGGCTGGTTGAGCGCGGCCGCCGGGTGGTTTATCTGGACATTGACGCCCATCACGGCGACGGAGTCCAGGAAGGTTTTTACGACAGCGACCAGGTGCTGACCATCTCGCTGCACGAGAGCGGCATCTACTTTTACCCCGGCACCGGTTTCGAGGATGAGATCGGAGAAGGGCGCGGTAAAGGCTATTCCGTCAATGTGCCGCTGATTGCCCATACTGACGATGCACTGTTTATGAAGGCTTTTGATGAAGTGGCCTACCCGCTGATAGCCGCCTACAATCCGGACATTATCGTCGCGCAGATCGGCGCCGATACCTTCCGCACCGATCCGCTCACCAGGCTGGAAATTACCACCCACAGCTACAGCTACATCATGCGCAAGCTGAGAGCGCTCAAGATTCCATGGGTGGCGCTCGGCGGCGGCGGTTATGACATGATGAATACGGCCCGGGCCTGGACCATCGCCTGGGCGGTCATGAACGGTCTGCAGCTGGATCCGCGTCTGCCGGATTCTTTTCTGGCCAGGATAGAGCCATTGGGATATCCGAACCGGACTCTTCTGGATGCCATGCACTGGGCGGCGGAGGAGGATCGCAATCTGGCTTTAACGCAAGTGGAAAAAAGCATCGCCAGCATCAAAAAGAGTATTTTCCCTGGTATAATCGGCAGATATGGTTCGATTGTCTGACAGTAACCGGCTTGAGCGCCGTAATATAAATGACTCGGAAATAGAACAGGAGAATTGATGAACAGCAGCGAACAGATCAAACCTACACCGCTTGACGGCATACGCTATTTTGATCCGGCTCCGGATTATGTTCTGACCGGCCGGGATGGCCGCGTTGATATTGCCTGGCAAGACAGACCCCCCATTCCATTGCTTGAAGAGGATTATCTGGCACTGGAAACAGTCGGAGCGCCCGACTACGACATGGTTGGACGAGGGTTGTATGCCGCGTTGCGTCATAATCCCGACTGCGCGTTTGCAGTCGATTATGCCAAACTGCTGAAGGATGCCTACCCGCACATCGTTTCCGAACTGGGGGGGCAGATCATAATGCTGGACGCCAAGGAGGTCGATACCCCCTATCTGGACCGCAAGATCAACTTTCTGAAGATCATGGCGCTCTTTGAACCGGAAAATGCCGGGTTGCCCCTGGAAATTGCACGTACCTTCTCGGACAAGGGCACCCGTATCTCCACTCTGCATCAGGCCGTATCCAGCTGGTACAGCGCCGAAAAATTTCTGAAAAAGACACTGGAACTCAATCCGGATGACTGGCACGCGCTTTATGAGTATGGCGAGGCGCTTTATGTGCTCGGCCGCTACGAGCAGGCCGCCGAGGTCTGGAGCGGGGCGCTGCGGATGTTTCAACCCTCCGAGCGGGCCAGGGTCGAAGCCAGAATTGCCGGTATCCTGGCGGGGAAGCTGCCGCTGGTTCCGCCGCTGGATTATCTGACCGCGCTTTCGATAGCGGTTGAAGAACAGCATGTCGGCCGAAACGACGAAGCCGCTGCCATAATCGAGGACGTCCTCTCCGACCCGGTTTTTGCCGAACAGTTTCCGATGAATGAGATTTACTATCTGCTGGGAACCTGCTACCAGGAAATCGGATTAATGGCCGAGGCGGCGGAAGCCTTCAAAAGGAGTTGATTATGTTCGGTTTCAGCACGGCAGACTGGATCTTCTGCGGCGGCGTCCTGCTGGTGATCTTTCTTTGCGTGGCCGTCAGCGACATGCGCAAGAAGAAGCAATAGCGAAAATCTGCAAGCGAGGATTTTATGGTGGAGATAGACAACGACGACGAACACGAACAGCGCAGACCGGTTGGGATGGTGCTCCTGGGGGGATTGTATCTGTTCTTCTTTATGCTGACCATTTCAACATACGGGCATCCGTTCCCTTTTTTCGGGGTTATCTATCAGGGTAAAATGGCTGAGTACCTGGTTTTTGCCGACAGCCTGGTCTGCCTGTACCTGTTTTTGGGACTGATGAAGCGCCAAAACCTGACCTGGTTCCTGCTGCTCGGTTATAACGCGTTTGAACTGGCGAATACGCTGACCAACCTGTTTTACATCACTACCGCCGATCTGGAAAAAGTGGTAGGCGAGAAGGTCGATCCGCAAGGAATATTGACCAGCAATATTTCAGTCATGGTCGCTATTTTACTGCTTTCGATCTTCATTTACCGTCATCGGGAATACTTCACCAACCGCTCCTGGTACCTGTTTTAAAATTAAACGGCACACATAATGCACACGTAAAACGGGATATGCGATGCAGTCACACGGGGTTTCTGTTTGTGTTGAAAAACTGAATAAATCGTTCGGCAGCAATCATGTGCTGAAAGATGTCGATCTGGAAGTTCTGCCGGGGGAAACCCTGTCGATCATCGGTCCTTCCGGCACCGGGAAAAGCATCCTGCTGCGCCACATCATCGGCCTGGAAACAGCTGACAGCGGCCGGATTCTGATCAATGACGAGCCTTATGAGAAGCTGCCGCGCAATTATCGCAGCAGCATGGTCTTTCAATCATCGGCGCTCTTCAATTCGCTGAGCGTAGCTGAAAATATCGGCCTCTGGCTGCGGGAACACCGGATTTACCCCGAGCCGCGCATAAATGAAATTATTTCCGAAAAGCTGGCGATTGTCGGACTGGAAGGAAAAGAGGATCTCAGAACATCGGAGCTTTCCGGCGGCATGAAAAAGCGGGTTGCCATAGCCCGTTCACTGGCGATGGAACCCGATCTGGTGCTTTATGACGAACCGACCGCCGAGCTGGACCCGGTTACCACCGACGAGCTGGCCGAAACGATCATGGCTGTGCGCAGTCGGACCAGCACGACAACAATCATCGTCACCCACGATCTTAATTTTGCCCTGTATCTGTCTGACCGGATCGCAATGATGCATCAGGGGCGGATTGTCGAGATCGGGACGCCACAGAAAATCAAGGCCAGCGAGAACCCGTTTGTAAAAAGTTTCATCCGCACCACCACCAAGGGCATCAACGGGCCGTAGTCTGCGAGAGGAGTTACAATGCGCATTTTAACACTGATTTTTTCCGTTATCGCGCTGCTGAGTGCCTGTTCCTCCCTGAAACAAGCCTACCCCCTGCTACCGGTGGCAGAATATGAGAAAATGGTGGTCGGTCGCCTGGACGCGGATTATGTCGGTGATGACAACTGCGTTTCGAAATGCCACGCCCATGATAAAATCCGGGAGTTTTCACGTTTAAGCGTGCATGGTGAGCAGATCAAGCCGGAAACCGGCCTGCCGCTGGTGAATTGTGAATCGTGCCACGGTCCCGGCAGTCTGGCGATTGCCAAAATCGAAAAAAATGTCAAGCTGCTCGGGGAGAAGGGCAACCGCTGCGATACCTCCAAGCTGATTGATCTCAAAAAACTTCCTCCGCAGGCACAATCGCTGATCTGCCTGAAATGCCACAGTGTCGCATCGACCCCCTCCCTTTCGCACTGGAACGCCAGCATTCACGCCCTGAATGACCTGAGTTGCTCGTCTTGCCACAAACTGCATGAAAGTCCGCAGCAGAAGGTCGGTCACGACAGGATGGCCGAATTGTGCTACGGCTGCCACCCCGACGTCCGGGCCCAGTTCAGCCTGGTTTCCCACCATCCGATGCGTGAACGCAAGCTGAACTGTTTCGACTGCCACGAAGCCCACGGCTCGACAAGTCCCAAAATGCTTAAAGCGAGCAATGTCAAAGAACTTTGCAGCCGTTGCCACATGGATAAAAGCGGGCCGTTTGTCTATGAACATGGCGATGTAACGGAAAATTGCATCAACTGCCATCAGCCGCACGGCTCGGTCAACCGGCGCCTCCTGTCGGCGGCCATGCCGTTCCTCTGCATCCAGTGCCACAATCCCGGCCATCCTTCCGTACTGAACTCTTCACAACAAAGGCTCTTTGCAAATCGCTGCACGGATTGCCACTCTGCGATACATGGCTCGAACACCCCTGACACCAGCGGCAACGGATCACTGCGGAGATAATCGATGAAAAGAATCAACGACATTTCACGCAAACTGTTTTCCCTGAGACTGTCCCTGTTTGCCGCAGTTCTCCTGGCAACGGCCCATCCCGCCCTGAGCGAAGAAGTTCTGGATCAGGAAGAATCGCATACGATTGAAAATACCCGTCCTGACAAAGGCGAATCACTGCACCATGCCGCGGCTTATGCCGGTTACCGTTTTCTGTCATCTGATCTCAATCCATCTGCGGCTGCTCCGTATCTGAGACTCAAGTCGGGTGTTAGCGGCGGCTTTTCGGTCGGCACGGTCGGTTCCGACCTGAAATTGCTGGCGGAAAGCCGGTTTTTGCATGCTGATGATTACAACATCGGATTACTGGCGGATTATTCGGGTCTGTACCGTCTGAAAATAGAAAGCAGCTCACTGTGGCATAATCTGGAGCGCACTCCGCCCGTATCCGTCGCCACTGTTACCAGCCGCGAACTGGATGGCGGAAGCGTTTACGGCACCCGGACAGTAATGGACCGGGCCGATGCCCGCATCAAACTCGGAAACAACCCGATCCATCTCAATCTCAACTACTGGCAGCTGACCCGCGAGGGAACCGCCCAGCTCCGTTTCTCCGATTATGCCTTTGACGGGAATCCCAACAGCACGGTCACAAGATCGGTCCCGGTTGACGGCATAACCCGCGAAGGAACCATCGGGCTTGATGCCCATCTCGGGCCGGTCAATTCGGCCTATCTCTTCACAATCCGCGACTTTTCAAACCGGGCTCCCGACAACAGGTATCAGTTTGCCGCCCGTGATACGCTGTCCCACAACGTGGTTAACGACAGTCGGCTGGTATCGCACACTTTCAAGCTGTACAGTGACTTGAGCGGCGGTCTGGCCGCCAGCGCGCTCTACAGCATCAGCCGGAGCGAAGCCGATGGCAGCCATGGTGACATCCGCCCATCCAGTGCCCCTTCGGACACCTTGCAAACCGCCGCGGGGGATATCAGCTACACCCCATTCAAGGAACTGTCCCTGGCGGTCAAGTACCGCCGCCTGCAGATTGATCGTGAATCACCGTCTACAATCTACTCTCCGGTTCCGTTGACACCATTGGCAGTCAATATCGTCCCGATCAGACCTTCAAGTTCTTCAGTCAAGGACACTTTGATATTGTCTGCCAGCTACCGGCCGCTTCCCAAAATAGTCTACCGCTTTGAATACAGGGCGGAAGTCGAGTCGCGCGATGGTTTGCCGGATCTCCAGGCTCCGTCTGGCGCATCAAAAAACGATCACCGCCAGACCCATACCGGAAAAGCAACTTTTATCTGGAAGCCGGTTGACGGGGCAAAGCTGAATGCCAGCTACAGTTATGCCGCCTCGGACAATCCTGCCTATCCGTCCTCATTTGGCGAACGCCACAACGGCCAGGCACTGTTCAGCTATGCCAGCGGCGGCCGTTGGGGGGTAACGGCCAGCTATCTGGGAATCTTTGAAAGCGGCGACAGCCTTTATGGCAATCAGACCAGGTTGCCGCGCGAAACTCTTTCCAACTCGGCCAACGGCAGCGTCTGGTTCAGCCCGATAGAGCGGGTGACGGTCAATGCCGGTTATTCATACCTGCAAATGAGGGCGGAGCAGGCCAACATTTTCTTCAACAGTTTTGTAATGGCGGTTCCGGTACAGACGGCCAGCACATACAGCTCCACAGCCCATGTCTACTCTCTGGACACGGTTGTTGCCCTGACCCGGATGCTGGACCTGTCTCTGGCGTTGCAGCAGACCTTTTCGGACGTCAGTTTTTCGGCCACGGACAATTCGCAGAATCCGGCTTTTTCATCAGCCGGCATTGGCGACCAGAGCCGCTTGGTTTCGACCGCCACCTCCCTGACCAGCCGGGCTGACCTGCGCATCAGCAGGAACCTGGGATGCTCGGCAGGTTACAGTTTCAGGAAATATTATGCCGGACAGCCAAGCCTCGACGGCACTGCGCACGAAACCCTGCTGGCCCTGACGGGACGCTGGTAAAGGCTGCCATGATGATTTTGCGAAAAATAGCTTTTGCGGGCATTCTGGCTTTGACGGTACTGACGCCGCTTCGGTCGCATGCGACGGTTATCGCCGCCATGATGAGCAGCGACCAGCCTCGTTATCGCGAAGCCCACCGCGCTTTCGTCAGGGCGATTGCGGCGCGCGGCTATTCGTCGCCAGACACGGAAATAATTTTGCAGAGTCCCAACCCGGATCAGCTGTCATGGTCCAATACGGTTCGCAAGTTCAACGCTTATCGCCCGGATCTGATTGTCGCCTACGGCGCACCGGCCGCCATGACCGCTTTTAAGGAAGCCAACGGCATCCCGGTCGTTTCAGTCGATGTCTTCGCCACGCCCCAGCCGATCAAAGGGATGTGCGGAGTCAGTTCGCGGGTGCCGATGGTGACTCTCTTAAAAACCATGCAGGGAATCCGGCCGTATCAAAGGGTCGGAGTGCTTTACTCTCCGCGTGAAGCCGGTTCGCAGCGTCAGCTGGACGATATCAGAAAGTATTCCGCTCAACTAGGTCTGACGGTTTACGAATCACCGGTAACATCTCCGGCGGCGCTTGATGCGGCCATTAACAAACTGCTCGATAAGGTGGATGTCATTGTGGCGACCGAGAGTTACGCTGTCAGCCGCCAGTTTGAAAAAGTCGTGTCCAAGGCCCGGGCCAGAAAAATTCCGGTCGTTTCGACCATGCCGGACGCGGCCGAAAAAGGGGGCATCATTTCACTGGAAATCAATCCCCATGAGCAGGGATACCTGGCCGCCGAAATGGCCGCCCGGGTTCTGGAAGGGGCTAAAACAGAACACCTCTCGCTCCTCTCCCCCCATCGCATCGACCTGATCATCAACATGCGGGTGGCCCGTGAAATGGGCATCGAAGTCCCGTTTGGCGTAATCGGGACGGCCACCAGGCTGATCAAATAATTTTATCTATTCCACCAGGACGCTGATTCGGCTATAATGTCCGTCTATGGGACGAATACTGCTAATTGATGACGATCCGGCTTTTACCAAATTTCTGGGCGACTATATACTGGAGACTTTTCCGCTTCTGCAGGTTGAGATTCGCAACAATCCGGTGGCTGCGCTGCATTCGATCAAGACCGGCAATTATGACTTGATGCTGATTGACCTTGAGATGCCGGCTATGGATGGTCTCAAATTACTCAAGTACGCCGTTGAAATTGGAATGGACAAAAACCGGATCGTGATACTTTCAGGCAGGGATGCCGATTTTCTGCATTCGCTCTGCCCGATGGGAACCTGTCTGGCCGTTCTCAACAAATTTGAAGCCAGGCAGAAAGCGGTTCTGGACATGGTCTTCAACTCGCTCAACAGGAAGGCCGGGGCAACCTGAGCGTTTGTCTGTCTGATCCGTCGCCTCCCCAGCCACAGTTTATTCATTGATCCATCCCCTTCCACTTTCCGAACTCATCCCGCGCCATCTTGCCACTTGCCTTCTGCGAGAGTTGTGGCACAATCACAAGCATGCTGACTGGAAAAGAAAAAATACTGGTAACAGGTGCAACCGGTTTTATCGGTCGGCGTTTGACTGATTCCCTGCTGGATAAAGGTTGCAATGTGCGCTGCATGGTGCGCCGGGAGGGGTCGGAAGTCCCCGCAGCTGCTGAAAAAGTTGTCGGCGACATGCTGGAACCGGCCAGTTTGTTCCGGGTGCTGGCGGGTGTCGATACCGCTTATTATCTGGTGCACTCCATGTCCGGTGGCCGGGCCGGGTTTGAGCGACGTGACCGCGAAGCGGCCGAAAATTTCCGGCGAAGCGCAGAAACAGCCGGTGTGCGGCGGGTGATTTATCTGGGAGGGCTCGGCGAAACCGGCGATAAGCTCTCGGAACATCTCAAAAGCCGCCTGGAGGTGGCTGATATTCTCCGCTCCGGCAAATTCGCCACGACCTTTTTGCGGGCTGCCGTAATCGTCGGGGCGGGGGGCGCCTCCTTCGAGTTGGTACGCGGTCTGGTAAAACGACTGCCGGTTATGATCACACCGCGCTGGGTTTCGACGAAATGCCAGCCGATCGCCGTGGATGATGTGATCTCCTATCTGACCGGCTGTCTGGCGGATGAACGCACCGCCGGGCGAACCTTTGACATCGGTGGTCCCGATATCATAACCTACCGCGAAATGATGGAACAGTTTGCCCGTCTGGAGAAAAGCAGTCTGCTGATCATCCCGGTGCCGGTCTTGACGCCGAGGCTTTCTTCCTACTGGGTCGCGCTGTTCAGTCCGGTGCCGCCCTCGGTCTCAATGCCGCTGATCGAGGGTCTCAGCAATGAGGTCGTCTGCCGTGAAAATTCGATCAGGGAGCTGATCCCGCTTAAACTGACCAGCTACGATGAAGCGGTGCGTCAGGCGCTTCTGGAGGCGTCCCGCACTTGAATGTGCGGAACTTCAAACAATAAACAACAGTGCAGGAGGTACGGAGATGAAAAAAATCGGTGTAGTATTGTCAGGTTGCGGAGTTCGGGACGGCAGCGAAATTCACGAAGCTGTTTTCACTCTGCTGGCCATTGATCGTCAGGGTGCGGAGGCGGTCTGCATGGCCCCCAATGCGGATTTTCCGGTCACCAACCATCTCTCCATGCAGGAAAGCGGCGAAAAACGTAACGCTCTGGTTGAGTCGGCCCGCATTGCGCGTGGTAACATCCGTGATATTGCGGAGGTGTCGGCTTCAGATCTGGATGCGATCATCTTTCCGGGCGGTTTTGGAGCAGCCAGGAACCTGTGCGATTTTGCTGTCAAGGGGGCTGCCGCGTCGGTTCATCCGGAAGTCTCACGTCTGTTGAAGGAAATGGCCGTTGCCGCCAAACCGATCGGAGCGATCTGCATTGCGCCAGCCCTGATCTCGGCCGTGCTTGGCAAGGATTTCGGCCCGACCCTGACCATTGGCAACGATCCCGGAACCGCCTCCGAGATTGAAAAGACCGGCGCAAAACATCAGGAATGTCCGGTCACCGAATTTGTCGTGGACGCAAAACATAAACTGGTCTCGACACCGGCCTACATGCTGGCTAACAACATCTCCGAAGCGTATCAGGGGATTGACAAATGTGTCCGGGAAGTCATCAAGCTGATTTAGAATACTGCCGCGATATGTTTTTTGAGGGCGAGGCTTGCTTCGCCCTTTTTATTCTCCCAAAGGATCCGATAGTCAATGAAACTAGCCATCTTCTCCCTGTTTGCCATCATCACCGCCTTTAGTTACTGGCTGCGCCATATCAACCTGGAACATCTCAAACGACATGGTTCAGAGGTGCCTGAAGGTTTTGAAAACGAGATCGACGAAGAAAAACTGCGCAAAAGTTCCGCCTATACTTTTGACTCCAGTCGTCTGGGGTTGTGGAGTTCACTCTTCGATAACGCCCTGCTGGTGCTCTTCCTGTTCGGTGGAGTGATTACGGTCTATGACGGTTTTGTCAGCGGATTGAGCAACTCTTACATCCTTTCCGCGATCCTGTTCTTCCTGATCCTGACCTGGATGCAAACCATACTCGGCATACCCTTTGATCTGTATGGTACGTTCCGGATCGAGGCGCGCTACGGTTTCAATACCACCACAGCACGAATCTGGGTCGTCGATTTTCTTAAATCCCAGACCATCGGCGCCGTACTGCTGACGTTTTTGATCAGTGTCGTGTTCTGGCTGATTCATTGGAGCCCGCAGCAGTGGTGGATCTGGGTGTGGGGTTTCATGGCCTTTTTCAGCCTGTTCATGATGTTCATCTCACCCTATCTGATCGAACCGCTTTTCAACAAATACGAGCCGGTCAGTGAGCCGGGGCTGGAAGACGAAATCCGCAGCATGATGGAGAAGGCCGGTCTTAAGGCGGGCAAGGTTCTTCAGATGGACGCGTCCAGGCGCAGCAGGCACTCCAACGCCTATTTTACCGGGATCGGCAAGGTCAAGCGCATTGTGCTGTATGACACGTTGATCAAACAGATGAGTCACGGAGAGATTGTGGCGGTGCTGGCCCATGAGATCGGGCATTGGAAAAAGGGGCATATCTGGAAGCGGCTGCTGGTGGCGGAAGTTATGGCGCTGGCCGGGTCATGGCTGAGTTTCAGGCTGCTTGGCTGGTCCGGCCTGCCGGAATTGCTGGGGTTGCCGACTGAAATCAGCCTGCCGGCCAGGATGGTCGTGCTGGGTTTTGTTGCTTCATTGGTGATGTTCCCGATGACACCCTTCTCGGCCTGGCGTTCCCGCTGTCACGAGCGGGAGGCCGACCGCTACGCCGCCGACCTGACCGGTCGTCCGCAGGATCTGGCTTCGGCTCTGATCAAAATGTCAGCTGAAAACCTGTCCAATCTGTTTACCCACCCATTTTACGCAAATTTTTATTACAGCCATCCGCCGGTTGTCCAGCGTGTCAAAACGCTGCAGGAATGGGCTAATGAGTACGAGAAGGCCTGAAATAGCAGGGACGGATCAATTATCCGCTAATAATGTACCAGCCAGACACCGCATAAAGCTTGTATCGGCAGGAAGGTGGATACTATAATGCGGCCTGAAGAGGAGATTTACACATGGATGTTAACCAGGCAGAATTCATAAAAAGCGCGGCCAAGCCGAAGGATTATCCACCTCCGGGGTTGCCGGAAGTGGCCTTTGTCGGTCGCTCCAACGTCGGCAAATCTTCGCTGATCAACGTGCTGGCTGCCCGCAAGGGGCTGGTCCGGACCAGCTCGACTCCCGGCCGGACGCAGCTGATCAACTTTTTCGATATCAACCATGTCCTGACGCTGGTGGACCTGCCCGGTTACGGCTACGCCAAGGCACCTCCCGCATTGCGCAAACAGTGGGGACCGATGATCGAGAGCTATCTATCCTCGCGCGAAAGCCTCAAGGCGGTCGTGCTGATTCTGGACATCCGCCGGATTCCTTCCGACGGTGACCTGCAGATGCTGCGCTGGCTGGAGCTGTACAACATTCCGCCGATTATTGTGGTTACCAAATGCGACAAGCTTTCCAAAAACGAGCAGGCCAAACAGAAAACGCTGATTGCGGAAGCAATCAAGCGTGACAAGAACATGATGCTCCCTTTCTCGGCGCTTTCCAGGGAGGGGCGCATCGGTATCTGGAAAGAGATCGGAAATGTCCTGGAGCTGGAGCTGGCCCTATGACAAGCGCTGCCAAACCGGATAAAAAAAGTGTCGCGGCTCCCATGCCGGATATGCAGAAACGCCCTGATCACCGCCGGATTCCGATCTCTAAAGTGGGTGTCAAGGATATCACCTACCCGGTCGTCGTGATGGACAAGAACCGCACCCTGCAGCACACCGTGGCCAGGGTCAACATGTACGTCGATCTGCCGCACCATTTCAAGGGAACCCACATGAGCCGCTTCGTGGAAATTCTCAACAAATACCGTGAGCAGATCGCGCTGGACAAACTGGAAACAATTCTGGAAGAGATGAAAAGCAAACTCGGGTCGGACAGTGCCCACCTGGAGATCCAGTTTCCCTATTTTATCGACAAGACCGCTCCGGTATCAGGGGCCAAAAGCCTGATGGAGTACACCTGCGAATTCAGCGCCTCGATGACCGATACCCTCGACTTCGTACTCGGCATCCGGGTGCCGCTGACCTCGCTTTGCCCCTGCAGCAAGGAGCTATCCCGGTTCGGCGCCCATAACCAGCGCAGCATCATGACGGTGCGGGTTCGCTACCGTGATTTTATCTGGATCGAGGATCTGGTGGAACTGATTGAGCAGTGCGGCAGCAGCCCGCTCTACTCGCTGCTCAAGCGCGAGGACGAGAAGTACGTAACCGAGCACGCCTACGAGAATCCGCGTTTTGTTGAAGACATGGTCAGAGAGGCCTATTCCCGCCTGGCGGCCCTCGATAACATCACCTGGTTTTCGGTGGAAACCGAGAACTTTGAGTCGATCCATAACCATTCGGCCTATGCGGCCGTAGAGTTGGATCGCCGGTGAGTAAAAAAGGGCTGATCATCTTTGCCCGGGAACCGCTCCCCGGTAAGGTCAAGACCCGTCTGGCAGCCGCCATTGGCGACATCGCAGCTGCGGAGCTGTATCGGGCCATGCTGCTGGACGTGCTGGAACTGACCCGCAGGTTGACAGATGTCGAAACGGTCGTGTACTGGGCTTGTGACGAAAATTCGCTCCTGCAGCTGACGGAAAGCTACGGCTGCTGTTCGCGATGGCAAGCGTCCGGTGATCTGGGGGAACGGATGCAGGCCGCTTTTGTGGAAATGTTCGCAAATGGTTTCGAGAGCTGCTGCATCATCGGCAGCGACATCCCCGATCTGCCATATGCTTACATAACTCAGGCTTTTGACATCCTGGCAAATCATCCGGCCGATGCCGTCTTTGGTCCCAGCAGCGACGGTGGCTATTATCTGTTGGGATTGAAGCAGATGGTTCCGCAACTCTTCAGCGGAATTGAATGGAGCACCTCCCTGGTGCTTCAACAGAGCCTGTCAGCAGCCCGGCAGGCCGGAGCGGCAACCGCGCTTTTACCATCCTGGCATGATATTGATGCCCTGGAAGATCTGGCTGCTTTTCTGAGAAGGTCGGTTTTAAATATGGAGGCCGGTTCCCGGACTGCAACTCTGGTTAGCGAGCGTATGATTCTCTCCTGCCAGGATGTCACGACCCATAGGGAGTCCGAGCAGGAGATGCGCCTGGCCAAAGAGACTGCCGAGGCGGCCAATAAAACCAAGAGCATTTTTCTGACCAATATGAGCCATGAGCTTCGGACCCCGCTCAGCGGCGTCGTCGGAGTGACCGAGCTGCTCAGAAAGACCAACCTCGACGCTACCCAGCGTGAATACGTCGGTATCATTCGCACAAGTTCCGAATTATTGCTGGGATTGATCAACGACCTGCTGACCTTCGCCCGGATCGAAGCCGGAAAACTGGAGCTGCATCCCCACGATTTCAATCTGGCATATCTGGTAAACGATGCCTTGGCGATACTCACGTTTCAGGCGTCCGAAAAGAACCTGAATTTCGAATGCAGCATCAAGCCGGACGTCCCTCCTTATCTGCACGGAGACAGCACCCGCCTCAGTCAGATCATCATCAACCTGGCTTCAAACGCGATCAAGTTTACCGAAAAAGGGAGTGTTTGCGTTGGAGTGCAGCTGTTGTCCCAAACCGATCTTAACGCAACGCTGGTTTTTACGGTCAGAGATACCGGTATCGGTATTCCTCCGGACCGCCTTGAAGCGATCTTTGACCCTTTCATCCAGGTTGACGGCTCCACCTCCCGCAAGTACGGCGGCACCGGCCTGGGGTTGTCAATCTGTCAGCAGTTGGCGGCGCTGATGGGCTCCGTTATTTCGGTCGAGAGTGTCGAAGGGGTCGGATCAACCTTTCGTTTCGAGGTGGAACTTAAAAAACAGGCGGTTTCGGAAATAAGGCCGGACGTTCACGACGGGAAAGATCTTCAGGAAGCCGCTTTGATTCGCAGAGGCGACAGGGGCCGGATTCTGCTGGCGGAGGACCATTCTACCAACCGGCGGGTAATCAAGATGATGATCTCGTCATTGGGCTATCAGGTGGATGCGGTCTGCAATGGGTTGCTGGCGGTTTCGGCGCTGCAGTCGTCACATTATGACCTGGTATTGATGGATTGCCAGATGCCGGAGATGAATGGCTATCAAGCCACAACCGCGATCCGTGATCCGCTCTCTGCCGTATTGAACCACAACATACCGGTGGTGGCATTGACCGCCAACGCGATTGAAGAAGCGCGTCAGCAATGTATGGAGGTCGGCATGAACGATTTTTTGACCAAGCCGGTGCTGGTAAAGGAGCTGGAGGATGTCCTGGATAAATGGCTTGCCGCTGTTCCGGGGGAGCTTTCGCCCGATTTAGAGCCGATCACGGTGGGAACCATATGAAATCACTCCTGATCATAGCAGCAGTTCCGCAGGAGACACAGGTGCTGGAAAAGGCCCTGTCGCAGCCGGTCAGATTCAAATCAGGCGCTTTTGAGTATGTCGAAGGGCAGCTTGGAAATATCCGCATTACGATCTGTGTCGGTGGCGCCGGTAAAATAAATGCCGCCACGGCGACGGCGGTCATGCTCGAACGCCAGCGTCCGCAGCTGGTCATAAACATCGGCTGTGCGGGAGCTTACATCGGCAGCGGCCTTTCGATCGGCGACCTGGTTGTGGCCAGTGACGAACTGCTGGCGGATGAAGGCGTTCTTGTCGAGGAGGGATGGCAAGACCTGCGTTATATGTCGCTCCCGGCGCTTGACCTGGGTGGGCGGCACTATTTCAATACGTTGCCGCTCTCAAAACATGCCTCGGAGAAGGCCATGCAGCTGGCCGATTACTACGGAGTATTTCTGATGCGGGGGCGTTTTGCCACGGTTTCCACCTGCAGCGGAACCCTGGAGCGCGGCAAAGAGTTGTCACGGCGCTGGAATGTAATTGCCGAAAACATGGAAGGTGCCGCTGTGGCGCAAGTCTGCCTGCGTTATGGTCTGGATTGCCTGGAAATTCGCGGAATCAGTAATCTGGTGGAAGAACGTGATATGAATAAATGGGAAATCCCGCGGGCCGTTGAAGTCGCCCAGCGTTTCGTGCTGAAATATATCGAAGAAATGGATCGACCCGATACGGCCCCCTTCCCTATGGCGGTCCCGGAGATGTAGAGCCTATCTTTCTCCGAAGATGGCTGTGCCGACCCGCACCAGCGTGGCGCCTTCCTGAATGGCGGCCTCAAAATCCCCCGACATCCCCATTGAAAGCTCCCGCATCTCAACAGCCGGTATCCCGGCCGCGTCGATCGTGCGGGAGAGCCGGAACAGCTCTGCAAAATAGGGGCGGGCAGCCTCCGGATCATCGAAGAAGGGCGGCATCGTCATCAACCCTTTGACCCTGATATTCGGCAGCTGGGCGCACTCCCTCACTAACTGCAATGCCCCTTCCTCGGTTGTCCCCGACTTGCTTGACTCGCCGGATATATTGACCTGAATCAGCACATCACAGATTTTACCCAGCTTGCCCCACTGGCGGCTGATTTCCTCGGCCAGAGAAAGCCGGTCAACGGAATGGATCAGCGCCACCCGGCCGGCAATGTATTTGACTTTGTTACTTTGCAGGTTGCCAATCACATGCCACTCCACCGCTTCCTGCAGCTGGTCCAGCTTGGCGGCAAGTTCCTGAATATAATTCTCTCCGAACACGGTCTGGCCGGCCTGGAAAGCCTCCACGATATCTGCCGCCGGGCGGGTTTTGGAAACTGCCACCAGACGGACGGAGGAAGGCTCCCGGCCTGCCTTTTCGGCCGCGGTCCGGATGCGCTGCCTGATATCTGCCAGGTTCAGAGAGATTGACATATTGGTTTCCCGCTCAGCCCAGCGCCTGCATGGCTTGCAGCACTTCATACAGTTCGGTCATCGGCAGGCCGATCACGTTGGTATAGGAGCCGTTGATGGAGCGGACGAAGTGTACCGCCCCGCCCTGGATGGCGTAGGCGCCGGCTTTGTCCATCGGGCAGCCGGAAGCGATATAGGCATTGATCTCGCGTTCTTCCAGCGCCTTGAAAGTCACTTCGGTGGTGACGCTGCGGCTGACATGTATGCAGCTGATTTTGTCGAACACAGTGAAACCGGTCACTACTTCGTGATTTCTGTCCGACAGGGACGAAAGCATTCTGAATGCATCCGCATTATCCGCCGGTTTGCCAAGGATGGCGTCATCCAGCACAACAACCGTATCGGCTCCGATAAAAAAGCGCCCATCTGTGGTGGCTGCGACCGCATCGGCTTTTTCCCGTGAAAGACGCATGACGTGATCGGCAGGCGTCTCACCCGGCAGAACATCCTCGCAGATATCGGCCGGCACAACAGTGAACTGCAAGCCGGCCAGGGTCATCAGCTCCGTTCTGCGCGGCGAAGCGGAGGCCAGGACTATTGATCCATGATTATTGTTTGTCATCTTGATTGTCCTTCTGGATAGGCCGCGAGTTCCTTTTGCGATCTTCGTAATCCTGAATCGCCTTATGCTCGGCTTCCATCTCCTGCCAATGTTTAGTCCAGTCTTTCTTGCGGATCTTGTGAAGCAGAAACACGCCGGGGATTATAACAATGCCCCAGAAAATATTCATGGTCGCGCCGTTGATTATGCCGTATGCCAGTGATGCGATCCCCATCAGCAGCAGCAGTGCCTCCATCGACAGAATCCGGCCGATCAGCGATGATTCCTGGATTTCTTTGTTCGGATCGTGCGTCATATCTTGTCTTCTCCCCATGGGAACATTTTGCCGGGATTCATGATATTATTCGGATCGAGGGCGGCTTTGATGGCTTTCATCGCCCCGATCTGCTGTGGTGACAATTCCAGTTCGATGTAGGGCGCCTTGGAAAGTCCGACCCCATGTTCGCCCGACATGGTGCCGTTTAAGTCGAGTGCCGCCTGGAAGACATCGCGAATCGCTTCGTGCGCCTTTTCATCCATGCCGGGAACCGCTTTGTCAATCATGATGTTGACATGAATATTGCCATCTCCGGCATGACCGAAGTTGACGATCGGGATGTCGTATTTCTGCTGGATCTTTTCTATCGCACGGATCACATCCGGCACTTTGCTGCGCGGCACGACGATATCCTCATTGTACTTGGTCGGGTTGATATCCCGCAGTGATGGTGATACCAGACGGCGCACCCGCCAGAGTTCCTCCGATTCGGCCGCATCCCTGGCCGCCCTGAACTGAACCAGTCCCAGCGGCGTAATCAGCTCGTGAATCCTGGCGGCCTGCTTTTCGATCAGGTCACGGTCACCATCCACTTCGATCAGCAATACAGCGCGCCCTTCCGGTGGAATTCCGAGGCTGAAACGCTTCTCCACGCATTGCAGGGTGGCATAATCCATGAATTCCAGCGTGGTCGGGATGATCTTGTTGCCGATAATCGTGGAGACCGCCTTGGCCGCTCCGTCGATCGAATCGAATATGGTCAGCATTGTTTTTTTGGCATCCGGGTACGGCAGCAGCTTGAAAATGATCTTGGTCATGACTCCCAGGGTCCCTTCGCTGCCGCAGAGCAGGCGGGTCATATCATAGCCGACCACCGCCTTGTAGGTTTCGCCGCCAGTGCGAATGATCTCTCCGGTCGGCAGCACCACTTCCAGCCCCATCACGAAATCGCGGGTAACGCCGTACTTGACGCAGCGCGGTCCACCGGCGTTTTCGGCCACATTGCCACCCAAAGTCGAAAATTTGAGCGAAGCCGGATCGGGTGGGTAGAACAAACCGAGTTTTTCGACCGCCAGTTGAAACTGTTCGGTAACAACCCCCGGCTCGACCTCGGCAATCAGGTTTTCGGTATCAATCCGCAGAATACGGTTCATGCGGGTCGTCACCAGCACTACTCCGCCCGCTTTCGGCAGCGCTCCACCGGTAAAACCGCTTCCGGCGCCACGTGGAAAAACCGGGAAACCTTCGCTGTTGGCCAGTTTGAGAACCGCCGAAACCTCTTCGGCATTGGCCGGATGCACGACCGCATCCGGCAGGAACTCCATCTGGGTGGCGTCGTAGCCGTAACAGATCATATCCTGCTTGCTGTTGGTGACGTTGTCAGGGCCGACTATTGCTGTCAGTTTGCTGATCAGCCTGT
Source organism: Geobacter sp. (assembly GCA_009684515.1). GTDB lineage: Bacteria > Desulfobacterota > Desulfuromonadia > Geobacterales > Pseudopelobacteraceae > JACRCG01. Next base: position 366,501 of record WKKS01000002.1, on the reverse strand, counting down.
TATCCAGCATATAAAAAACCTCTCATTTTGATCGGGGGTAATGGGTAAGAATACATGATCTGCCAGCTTTTCTGCAAGGTTGTATTTCCTGAGTGAGCAATCCGGCAACTATCGAATGTAGGGATGGGGTAATCTGGAAGTATCCTACATCAGTACTCTGGTCAGGAAGTAATCCGCCACCAGAATCAGCATAAATGACAGCACGACCGAGCGGGTGGTCGAGATGCCGATTCCCCTGGCGCCGCCTGAGGTGTTGAAGCCGACATAACATGAGATCAGCGAGATGATTCCGCCGAAAACAAAGGATTTTGTGAGGCCGACCGCGATCTCAGACGGTTTGAGCGCCATGCGGAGCGAATCGGTGTAGGTGCCGTAGGATATGAACAGCCGCGGATGCAGGTGGCTGATGATGGCCCCTCCGGCTATGCCGATGCAGTCGGCGTAAATTGTCAGGAGCGGTACACAGATCAGCCCCGCAATCAGGCGCGGCATGGCCAGATAACGGACCGGGTCGATGTCCATCGTTCTGAGGGCGTCGATTTCCTCGTAGACCTTCATGACGCCGATTTCAGCCGCCATGGCGCTGCCGGCGCGTCCCGCCACCAGAAAACTGGTCATGACCGGCCCCAGTTCCCGCACCATTGAAAAACCGACGACACTGCCGATAATGTCCTGCGTGCCGTATTTGGCCAGTTCCATCCCGGTTTGAAGCGCCAGGACCATGCCGACAAAGAAAGCCATGACCGAGGCCACCGGAACGGTTTCGTAACCGATGATGGCGGCCTGGGCGAAGATTGCCGGCAGATTGCGGGGGACTTCCCGCAATGAAACGACAATTCTCCACAACAGCGTCAGTACCTCGCCGACAATCCGCAAGGCATAGATGATTTTGTTGCCGATGAATTCCAGTGGAGTAGCAATCATGTCAGGCGGTTCCTATTCTCCCGCAATCCCGGTTGTCCAGGCATAATTAACCCGCGCCACGCGGTAGTCGCGCTGCGCTTTGGCCAGATTGCTCTTGGCCTGGAGCAGGTTCAGCTGGGCATCCTCAACCTCCAGCCGAATCTTTACTCCATACTCATACCCCTTTTCCGCCATCTGTACAAGTCGTTCGGCCTGCCTGACCGTACCGGAGACCGCCTCGTAAATTTCGGCGGCTTCCTGAAGTGCAAATCCGGCCTCGCGCACCTCCAGGGCGATTGAATCAAGCAACTTGAACTGCTCGATCTGTTTGGTCCGGAGATCACTCCTGGCCTGGGCAACCTTGCCGCTGCTCTTGAAGCCGTCGAAGAAAGGGAAGGTCAGGTAAACGCCCACGTTCCAGGCCGGCCCGTCGGCATCCCGTCTGGGCCCGGGATCATCCAGGATGGACCAACGCCAGCCCGCTCCCCCTTTGAGGTCCAGCCGTGGTTTGTTTTCGGCATTGGCAATTGTGATTAGTTCGTCATAGACGCTGATTCTCAGCTTCAGGTCGGCCAGCTCCGGGCGATGCTTTTGGGCGGAGAGAAAAGCCTCCTCGTAGGTTATTGGCGCCGGGCGGTCTGCAGTCGGCATTTCCAATGTTCCGGCAACCTGAATATCTTCCTCCTTCAGAGCCAGTAAAAAGCGCAGCCGCTCTTTTGCAGTGCGGATGGCGTGCTGGCTGCGGATGGCTTCGGGACGGGCATTCTCTGCCGTTACCTCGGCCGCCAGGACATCGTAATCGGTCGCAACACCGGCCGCAAATTTACGCTTGGCCTCTTCCAGGTGGCGAGCCTTCTGGCGCTGGTTTTCCACCGCCAGACGGTGCAGTTCGCGCGTCAGCAGCACATCGTAATAAGCTGCCGTTACGTCGCGAAAAGCGGCCTGGCGATACAGGCGCAGCTGCTGGTCGGCTGTTTGAAGTCCGAATTCCGCGGCGCGGATGGCGGCGTTGACCTTGCCCCAGGTGTAAAGCGGCTGGGAAACAGTCACATCTATCAAACCGCTGTATTGGTGCGGGGCTGACCCGAGCTGCGCTTTCTGGCTCTGATCCTGCGACAGGGCGCCCGAGGCGTTCAGGGAGAGCTGCGGCAGGGCCGCCGAGCGTTCCTCCAGATATCTCCCCTGGACGTATTTGGCGTACTCACGGGCCTTTTCGATATCGTGATTCTTCTCCATCGCAATCGAGATGGCTTGCTCCAGGTTCAGCGTGCGGGCCTCTGCTCGGTTACCAGATAAAATTGTTATCGCCAGAACTGCCAGGGTGATAAATTTCATGTTAAGAACTCTCCTTGTACAAGCTGTGCCCGGCGCCAGCCGCGCACAGAATTGATCAGCCACAACTCTTCCGCCTGCAGCAGTTGCTCAGGGTACAGCACCTTTTCAGAAATGTCCCCATTTGCCAGCGACTCTTCCCGCAAGACCCCCGGCAGCAGACCGCTGTCGAGCGGCGGAGTCAGCAAAACTCCATCCAGCTTTATGACCAGCGTATGGTAGCTGCCTTCGGTCACTTCGCCACGCTCGTTCAGAAAAAGCACTTCGTCGCAAGCCGGGCAGTTTGTGCGGGCCTTGTCCAGCAATTCGCGGCGGCTGCTTTTGTGGTAGCGGAAGATATCCTCTGAATCAACTCTGACTGGCGAGAAGGCTACACGCAATGCGGAATCCGCTTCCTGCAATGCTTCGGAGGAAATCTGCAACGCACCGTCATCGGAAAGCAGGAGCCGGAGCTTGTGTACTCCAGATAAGCGGGCGGCATGATCGTTTATCAATTGCCGGGTTTCATCCAGATCAAAGGCAAATCCGAAATATTCCGCCGATGCCTCCAGCCGCATCAGATGTCTCTCCAGCAAGGTGCAGGCGCCGTTCTGGCAGCGCAGCGATTCGATCAGTTGAAAATCGGGCTTTCCTTTGTTAATAAAAGCACCTTTATTCAGGCATTCGGCGAATTCACTTTCTGCCGACGAATCCCAGGTTATGCCGCTGCCGACCCCCAGGGACAAACGCCCGCTCTGATGATCAAGAAGCGGGGTCCGGATGGCCACTGAGAAGAGTGCATCACCTCCCGGCGCAATGCAGCCGATCGCTCCGCAGTAAACACCGCGCGGTTTTCCCTCCAGCCCGGCGATAATCTCCATGCTGCGCCGTTTTGGGGCGCCGGTGATCGAACCGCAGGGGAAAAGCGCCCGGAAAATATCCAGCCAGCCGATTCCGGTTCTGGCCCGGGCTGTTACGGTGGAGGTCATCTGGTGGACAGTCGGGTAGCTCTCAACCTCAAAGAGCGACTCTACTTTGACACTGCCGGTTTGCGCCACAACTCCCAAATCGTTGCGGAGCAGATCGACGATCATCAGGTTCTCGGCCCGTTCCTTGGGGTCCTGGCGCAATTGACGGACAATTTCACGATCATCGGCCGCGGTCCGGCCGCGCCGGGCGGTCCCCTTCATCGGGCGGGTCGTTATGACTCCATCCCTGAAGCTGAAAAACAGCTCCGGCGAGGCGGAGATAATCGTGAAGCGGCTGGTATTCAGGCAGGCGCAGAACGGTGCCCGTTGTCCCCGCCCGAGATGGGCATACAACGCCAGCGGATCGCCGGAGAAACTGCCCCCCATCTGAAAGGTGTGATTGATCTGGTAGCAGTCGCCGGCAGCGATATATTCGTGGATCCGGTCGATGTCGGCGCGATACTTTTCTATCGGTTTCGATTGCTGGAGCTGGACTCCGGTTACCGTATCTTCCGGCAAACCGGCGCCGGAAAGCACGTTATGCCTCTCGCGAAAAAGAGCGAACCAGACCAGCGGCAAACCTTCCAGAGCGGGGAGCGAGCGGAGATCCGGATTGAGCGCGGCGGCCGCTTCGTAGCTGACAAATCCTGCCGCATAAAGTCCGGAGTCCACCGCCGTCTGGAGTGCAGCCATAGCGCCGGTGACTTCTTCCGCCGTTCCGGCTTCTACAATTCCGGCGTAGCCCGAGAAGCGCCAGGATGAGCCGAAATCGCTGCCGCCGAACGAGTCGAAGAGTACGGTCGGGATAAAGTCAGGCATGCTTCCCTTTCCATTTCCGCTTTAGCCAGCTGCCCAGGTCATCCATCAGGGTGTACATGACAGGCACCACCAGCAGGGTCAGTAAGGTCGAGGTCAATAGACCCCCCACAACTGCCCGGGCCATGGGGGCGCGCATCTCGGCCCCGGCCCCGATGGCCAGAAAGAGCGGCAGCATGCCGAAGATCATCGCCAGAGTCGTCATGATAATTGGCCGGAGACGGGTGCGGCCGGCTTCGATGACCGCTTCGCGCCTTGGCTTTCCATCCCTTTGTTGCAGCACCTTGGCGTAGTCAACCAGCAGGATGGCGTTCTTGGTCACCAGCCCCATCAGCATGATCAGGCCGATCAGCGACATGATGTTGATCGTGTCGCCGGTCAGCTTGAGCATGCCGGCCATGCCGACAATTGAAAGCGGCAGGGAGAGCATGATTGCGAAGGGCTCGAAAAAGGACTCGAACTGGGCTGCCAGGATCAGGAAAACGAAGACCACCGCCAACAGCAGCGATTCACCCATGTAGCCGAAAGATTCGGCCATATCCTCCGCTTCACCGGACAGGTCGATCGAATAGCCGGGGGGCATCTTGATTCTTTTGGAAGCGGCTTCGACGTGTTTGGCGGCTGTGCCGATCGGCAGGTTATCCAGGTTTGCCGATACAGTAATCTGGCGGGCCAGGTCGCGGCGGTTGATCTCGGTCGGCGAAGCGGCCACAATCGTGCTGGTCAGGCTGGCCAACGGCACCAGCTTGACTCCGCCGTTGCCGTCTGCAACGGACACTTTCAGATCGGCAACCTGTGACGGATTTCGTCTTAATCTTTCCGGCAGGCGTACCCGCACATCAACGGCGTCGCCATCCTCGTCTTCGTAGGTACTGATCGCCTCCCCGCCGACCAGTTTCCCGAGGGAGCCGACAATGGCACTGGTCGTCACCCCCGCGGAGAGTGCTTTTTCCCGGTCCACCCGCAAACGGTATTCGGGAATATCATGTTCCAGCGTCACGGCCAGATCGACAATTCCGGGCGTTTTGTACAATTCCTCCTTCAGCTTCTGTCCCAGCTGTTTGAGGGTGTTCAGGTCATCCCCCTTCAGGTTGACATTGAGCGGCTTCTGCGCTCCGCCAATCTGGCCGACCTCCTCGATTGAGAAGGTGATGCCGGCCACGCCACCCAACTTTTGACGGACAGCTCTCTGCAGCTCAAACTGATCCCGCTTGCGTTCCTTGCGCTCCTTCAATTTCAGATAGACCAGGCCGTCCCGCACCGTGCCGTTGTCACCGGCTCCGATGGTGGCGTAGGTATGGTCAATTTCGGGGATGTCTTTCAGAGCGGCCAGAACGGCACCCAGCCGGTTCTCGGTTTCGGCCATGCTGGCGTCCGGTGCGGTTTTGAAGGAAACCTGGAATTCGCCTTTATCGTAAGGCGCCATAAAGGAGGATTCCAGGGAAAAGAAGAGCATTATTCCGACAATGAAAGCGCCCAGAGCCAGTGCCATCACAGATTTGCGGTGATCGAGCGCCCAGCCGATGGCAGAGCGATATTTGTCGGCGGTGGCGTCAAACCAGTCATTGAAGCGTTCCAGGAGCCGGGCAATCCCTTTGCGCTTTCCCTGGAGGTGGATGGAGGGGTCGTGCCAGCGGGATGAAAGCATCGGATCGAGGGTGAAAGAAACAAACAGTGAAACCAGCACCGCAAAGGCGACGCTGATGCCGAACTGGTAAAAGAAACGCCCCACAATCCCCTTCATGAAGGCAACCGGCACAAAGACGGCGATGATTGACATGGAGGTGGCGAAAACCGCCAGTCCGATCTCCGAAGTTCCGAAACGGGCCGCCTCCATATGATCCTTCCCCATCTCGAGATGCCGCACTATGTTTTCGCGTACAACAATCGCGTCGTCGATCAGCATGCCGATCGCCAGGGAAAGCGCCATCAGGGTCATGACGTTCAGGGTCATGCCGAGGGCGTACATGATGATGTAGGCTGAGATGACCGAGATCGGCAATGTTACGCCGGTGATCACTGTGGATCGCCAGGAGTTGATGAAGCAGAAGATGATCAACACCGTCAGGATGCCGCCGATAATCAGCGTGTCCTTGACGTCGGTCAGTGAATCGCGGGTCATGATCGTGCCGTCGCGCACCATGGTCAGGGTCACACCTGCCGGCAGTTCTTTCTGAACCTTGAGCATGGTTTTTTTGACATTATCGACCAGTTCGACTTCGTTGCCGCCCGATTGTTTATACACATCCAGGCCGATGGCCGACTGCCCGTTGACCAGCGCCAGTTTGCGTTTTTCCTCGGTGCCGTCGGAAACCCTGGCCAGCTCTTCCAGTGGTATTGCCCGGCCGCCGCGCTGGACAATCGCCATGCTGCGGTACCCTTCGGCCCGCTCCGGTTTGCCGTCGATGCGCATCGGGTATTCGGCGGTGCCCTTGGTCAGCCGCCCCAGCGGTGTATTGGTGTTCTCGGACTTGATCCCGGCCACCACGTCATTGACTCCCAATCCGAGGGAATCCAGTCGCACCGGATCCAGTTCCACGCTGATTTCGCGCTTGCGCCCGCCAACCATATCGACCTTGCCGACGCCAGCCACGCTTTCGAAGCGTTTTTTGATCTTCTTTTCCACCAGAATGGTAAGGTCACGCGGGGAAAGGGTGTCGGACTGCACCGCCAGAGCGGCCACCGGTGCGGCGTTGAAGTCCAGTTTCTGGATGATCGGCTCGTCAATCCCCTCCGGCAGATTGCCGCGGATCGAACCGATCTTGGCCCGCACTTCCTGCGCCGAGTCGTTGACCTTCTGTTCCAGCTGGAACTGGACCATGACGGTCGAGACACCTTCCCGGGAAGTGGAGATCACATGTTTGACCCCGGCGATCTGGTTGACCGCTTCCTCAATTCGTTTCGAAACCTCGCGCTCGACAGTTTCCGGAGAAGCGCCGGAAAAAGTGGTCACGATCGAGACCAGCGGAAATTCCACATTGGGGAACATCTCGACCGCCAGGCGTTTATAGGAAAAGATGCCCAGTGTGACCAGGGCCAGCATCATCACCGTGGCAAAGATCGGGCGCTTGATGGAAAGATCAGAGAGGATCATGCTGTTGAGGTTTCCTTGTTGATTTCTGTTACCCGGCTGTCTGCGGCTTCAGGATATCCGGCGCAGCTGCCGCGCAGTTTCTTCCTGATATTGCCCATCATATCTTCCACGTTGTCGAACCCTTCGGCAGCTTTGACATTCATGGCCAGTGGCAGCAGTCCGGTCAGCAGAAGCCGCAGGTTGCCGCATCCTTCCCCGCCACCCAGCGCATCAAGAATTTTCTTGTTCAAGCCCCTGCCGATGGTTACCCCTGCCAGGCGCTCCAGGCGCTGTGCGGCTTGGTGACACTCATTTTCCGGGCATTTCCGGAATTCGACCTGTGCCGATTCGATCACCAGCGATGCGCCATTGACGACCACTTCCATCAGGATGTCGTGATAAACATCGCGCATGCTGCCGGTCAGCAGGATTCGGCCATTTTCCCCATCGCAGAGTTGGAACGAGATATCGCGCCGGAAGTTGCCCATCAGGTTGTCAGACATATATTTTCCTCATTTTTCAGTCAGTTTGTTGCCAGCTCTTTCCAGCGAAAACATGTGGTGGTGTGGTCGTTAACCATCCCGACCGCCTGCATGAAAGCATAGCAAATGGTTGACCCGACAAACTTGAAACCGCGTTTTTTCAGCTCTTTGCTGAGAGTGTCCGATAAGGGGGTGCTGGCGGGCATGTCGGCGTGAGTCCGCCATGCGTTCTGCAAGGGTTTTCCACCTACAAAACTCCACAAATAATTGTCGAAGCTGCCGAATTCTGCCTGCACCTCCAGAAAGGCGCGGGCATTGGTCACGGCGGCGGCAATTTTCAGCCGGTTGCGGATGATGCCGGTATCGCAGAGCAACTCGGCTTGCTTCCGCTCGTCAAAACCAGCCACTACAGCCGGGTCGAAACCTTCAAAAGCGAGCCGGTAACCGCTACGGCGTTTGAGAATCGTGATCCAGGAGAGACCGGCCTGAGCACCTTCCAGGATCAGGAACTCGAACAGCAAGCGGTCGTCGTGAACCGGCACGCCCCATTCCCGGTCGTGGTAGGCGATGTAATCCGGGTCTTTGCCGGCCCAAAGGCAGCGGGACGTTGTCTGTAAGTTATCTGTCGAGTTGTCCATGCGCTTAACCCCGGCTCTATTTTTTTGAGGTAACAGTGACCTTGTCACCATCTTTGAGATTGAAGCCGCCGCGGACAACGTAGCGCTCACCCGCTTTGAGTCCGGACATAAGCTCAATCAGCTCTCCATTTACTGCGCCTGTCGTAATTTCCCGTCGATGGGCGATATCGTTTTCTGTCACGAACAGAGTACCTTTTTTTGCCGCCAGGTCGAGGGCCATAATGGCGCTGCGCGGAACCTGAAGCACCTCGCTGCGTTTGCCGGTGATGATGCGCCCTTTGGCAAACAGTCCCCCCTTCAGGACTTCTGGGATATTGCGCACTTCTGCAATTACCTTCAGCGAACGGTCTGCCGTGGTCAGTTCCGGGTTGATAAACATGACTTTGCCGGTGAATCTGGCGGCGGGCTGGGAGTCAACGCTGAATTCAAGCGGCTGCCCGACCTTGATGCGGCCTGAATCTGTTGACGATACGCTGACCGTCAGATTGAGTATTCGATTATCCACGATCCGGAAAATCGGCTTGCCAGCGGCTGCGTCACTGGCCAGATCACCCACATTAACATTTCGCATCGCCACAACGCCATCGATCGGCGCCGCTATGAATCCCTTGGCCTGCCGGGCGGCACCCTGCCGCACTTCTTCTTCCGAAACCCGGATTTGAGCCCTGGCAGCTTCAACCCTTGCCTGCGCCGCTTCTTTTTCCGTTTTGGCATCATCCAGAGCCTGTTGGGTGGCCAGTCCGGATTCCTTGAGTTTATAGATTCGCTCCAATTCCCGCTCGGCCCGGTTGGCGGCCACCTGCGCCTGGGCCAGTCCGGCCCTGGCAGAGGCTACTCCCGCTTCAGCCCGTTTTACCTGGGCCTCGGTTTCGGCCACATCGATGCTGGCCAGAGGCTGTCCTTTTTTTACCCGCACCCACTCATTCACAAAGACCTGCTTAATCAATCCTGGAATCTGTGTTTTTACATCGACTGAAAATTTGGGTTCCAGGCTTCCGGTCACCTCGATACTTTCGGTCAGCTCAGCCGGCTTAGCAGTATAACATTCGACGGCGGTCGGAGGTTTGGAAGTCTGGTCTTTAGTTGAGGTGGTTTTGCCGCAGGCGGTGACGAGCCCGGCAATGATCATTGCAGAAAGTATTACGTTCGCTTTATTCATTGAATGCTCCTAGGTAAGCCAACGCCCCGTTTACCAAATGGGGGAGGATTGGATTGTCCAACTCATATCGCTTTCGTCTCCGTCCCGTCAAGATGAATATAGTACAGCTCAAATGTGTGTAATAGTACCGCATATGGGGTAGCTCATGTTTTGTTTGAGGTGCGGCGTAGATCCGTTAGCGATTGGCTGTCGCGTAGTAAGCCTGTGATAGCTGGGTGTTACGAAATTTTATTATTTTGGCATGCGCTCTGCATTAGCACGGACAATCAAATCTCTTGGAGGTAGTACAAATGAAAAAAGTTATGTCCACAATCGTAGCCGCCCTCGTAGCAGTTTCTTTCGCCGCAGTTGCTTTTGCAAATCCTGCTCCTGCCGCTCCTGCTGCTGCTCCTGCTGCTGTAGCTGCTCCTGCTGCTGAAGCAAAGCCAGAAGCAAAGCCTGCTAAAAAAGCAAAAAAAGCAAAAAAAGCAAAAAAAGTTGAAGCAAAGAAAGAAGAAGTAGCTGCTCCTGCTGCTGACGCTGCTGCCGCTCCTGCTGCAGAAGCAAAGCCAGCTAAAAAAGCTAAAAAAGCAAAGAAAGCTGAAATGAAGAAAGAAGAAGCTGCTCCTGCAGCAAAGTAATTCTTCCTTAGCTGAATAAACAAAAAAAGCCGCATCGAAAGATGCGGCTTTTTTTGTGTTCTGAGATGGTATATACAAACGGGTTGTTGATTTACGGAAGAACTTTAGGAGTGTACAGGATATGGCTGATCAGATTGTTCGGGCGTTATGCCTGTCGGGCGGAATTCGAATTCTGGCTTGCAATACCAGTGATTTGGCGCGTGAAATATGTTTGCTTCAACAAACTTCTGCAACGGCCAGTATCGCCATGGGGCGCGGACTTGCAGGCGGGGCGTTGATGGGGGCGCTACTCAAAACCGGGCAACGGATTGCCATGAAATTTGAGGGGAACGGACCGCTTCGCAAGCTGCTGGTTGAAGCTGACAGTGACGGTGCGGTATGCGGTTGCGCAGGAAATCCGGCGGCGGAAGTTGAACCGCTGAACGGTAAATGGAATGTGGCTGAATTGATCGGCAAGGCCGGTTTTCTGACCGTGTCAAAAGATCTAGGTTTTGGTGGGCAGCCGTATCAAGGCCTTGTGCAACTGGTCAGCAGCGAAATCGGTGATGACCTGGCTTACTACCTGACCGAATCTGAACAGACCCCTTCTGCAGTCGGTTTGGGAGCCACGCTGGACAGTGACGGGCAAATTCTGGTCTGCGGTGGTTTTCTGGTTCAGACTCTTCCGAAAGCTGATCAAGCCGAGCTGGATAAGGTCATGGAGCGAATATCCAAACTGCCGGCGCTCTCCTCAATCCTGACGCAGGCGGGTCCGGAAGGGGTTTTGAAGGAGCTTTTCGGCGACATTCCCTACACGATTCTTGAATCACACGATATTTTCTTCCGGTGCGGCTGTTCGCAGGAAAAGGTTGAACGGGCTTTGATTACGATCGGGGTGAAGGATTTGGCGGCCATGCAGGTTGAAGATAACGGGGCTTCAGTCACCTGCGAATTTTGTCGCAAGACATACAGCTTTGACAGCGACAACCTGGAACAACTCATTAAACGCACAACGAACCGGGCTGACGAATAAGCGTGCCGACGATCCTGCTGACAATCGCCTACGACGGTACGAACTACTCCGGCTGGCAGACGCAACCAAACGGGCTGGCCGTCCAGCAGGTCGTGGAGGAAGCGCTGGAGCGTCTTCTTGGTGAGCGCGTGCGGCTCTGCTCATCCGGCCGGACCGATGCAGGCGTACATGCCCGGGCTATGCCGGCAGCATTTGAAACCGGTCGCGAACTTCCGTTACGGGCTTTTGTCGAAGGGACCAATCGCTATCTTCCCGATGATGTTGCGGTGCAGGACGCGCAACGGGTCCCGGACGGTTTCAAGCCGATCAGCGAGGCGCTTGCCAAACATTACCGTTACACCATACTCAACTCCACCGTTCGTTCCCCATTGGACAGGTTGCATAGCTGGCAAGTTAAAGAGCCTCTGGATCTGCCGGCAATGGTCAATGCCGCCCGTTTTTTTGTCGGTACGCATGATTTTGCCGCTTTCCGGGCATCGAACTGCGTGGCGAAAACAACCGTACGCCGGATTGATTCGGTCGAGATAACCCGGGCGGGCAGTTTTATTACCATCGATGTGGTTGGGGGGGGCTTTCTGAAGTACATGGTGCGGGTTATGTCCGGAACGCTGGTTGATATCGGCAGGGGGCGTTTCACACCGGAACTGATTGAGCGGCTGTTGCGGGAGGGCGATCGCCAAAAGGCCGGCGTCACGGCGCCAGCCTGCGGTTTAAGCCTGATAAAGGTTTTCTACCCTGAAATAAATGTCTAACGGTGGGAACTTACTTCTCTGCCAGCAGACGTTTGACCAGCTGTTCCATTCTATTGCCCATCTCCGATGAAAAACCGCGGTAGACCTCCGCGATCGCGCCCTTTTTGTCTATAACAAACATAACAGGAACGGAGCGAATGCCGAAGTCGCCGGTAGCTTCATCCCCGGCCAGTGCCAGGGGATAGTTGATACGATATTCAGCAGCAAAAGATTTTACAGCCCGCTCTCCATTTTCGTCAGCACTCAATCCAAGAATCTGAAGTCCCTGTTTGCCGTATTTACGGTTCATCTCCACCAAGTGGGGAATTGACTGCCGACAAGGCTGGCACCATGTGGCAAAAAAATCCACTATCAATACGTATCCGCGGTAATTTTCGAGGGATACCGCTTGACCTGAGGTCGTGACAACTTTGAAGTTGGGGGCTGGTTGGCCGAGTCTGGGGGCTGCTTCGAGCTTGGATGGCAAAGCCAGAGCTACAGCCACCAGACACGCCAGGAGAACAGAAATAAGAGGTTTTGTCTGGTTCATCGAACCTAGAGTGCTTTGGCGATCAAAGCGTCTATCTGGGACTTTGGGACAGCGCCGACAACCTGGTCGACCTGTACGCCACCTTTGAAAAGGATGATGGTCGGAATGCCGCGGACGCCGTATTTGGCCGGTGTCGCCTGATTCTCATCCACGTTGACTTTGCCGACCTTTACTTTTCCGGCATATTCATCTGCTATTGAGTCCACCAGAGGGGCGATCGCCTTGCAGGGAGCACACCAGGTGGCCCAGAAATCAACCAGAACAGGTATTTCGGACTGGAGCACCTCGCGATCGAAATTTGCGTCGGTGAATGCCATTACTTTTTCACTAGCCATCAGTTTGTCTCCTTTTGTCAATTATATCTGTTTCTGAATGATATACCAGAAGCTGAAAAAATCAAGTCCAAACTCCGGAAGCGTCATTGCATTGAAAAGGTGTTCGCAAGAGAGTATGGTGTACTGTCATCGGGGGGTTGAGATGCCGACACTGCCATTAAACATTAATTTGCAAGGCAAAATCGCCGTAGTAGCAGGCGGAGGAAGTGTGGCGCTTCGCAAGGTTCGCTCCCTGCTTTCTTCCGGGGCAGTCATCCGGTTGACGGCCCCGGAAGTCTGCCGGGAGATAAGAGCGCTGTCGGATGCCGGGGAACTTTCCGTGCGTATCGGTCGCTATCTTTCCGCGGATCTTGAAAATGCTTTTCTGGTGATAGCTGCCACCAACGATGCGGCTGTTAATCAGGAAGTTGCCGCAGATGCCATTGAGCGCAGGATTCTTGTCGCTGTAGCAGATAATCCAACAAGCGGGAATTGCACTTTTCCGGCGATTCTGCGCCGGGGAAATCTGGAAATAGCCGTTTCAACCGGCGGGCGCTGCCCGACGCTGGCATCCGAAATACGGGACATTATTGCGGATGTTATCGGCGAGGAATATGGTGCTGCGCTCCAGCAACTGGCGGCGGAGAGAGAAAAGCTGTTGACGGATGGGAACGGCAACACATACAATACGCAGGTTTTACGCTCGCTTGCCAGGCGATTAATTGTCGAGCTCACTGACCGCAAGGATACCGTATGATCCAAATATTCTTCTACCTGACATTTGCACTGTATGGTTGCGCCACCGTGGCTTACCTGGCGTATCTTGTGCGCACCACCACCGCCGTTGAAATCTGGGCCAACAGGTTGGTTATGGCCGGTTTTGTGACGCATCTGCTCTCCACAATTCACCGTTTCAGCTCTTCCGGGCATCTGCCGATCACCAACATGCACGAATCACTGTCTTTTTTTGCCCTTGCCATCGTGGGTGCCTTCATCCTTTTTGAACGCAAATACAAGGTCACGATTCTCGGGGCATTTATCATCCCGATCGCCCTTCTGCTGGTAGTTTCTTCCAGCGCTTTTCCCTCAGCCATTCGAGAACTTAACCCGGCCCTGAAAAGCAACTGGCTCTGGATACATACGATCATGGCTTTTATCAGTTACGCCATGTTTACAATCGCATTCGGTGCAGCAGTGATCTACCTGATCCAGCAATATTTCCTGAAGAAGAAGCGGTTGGGGGCACTCTTCCAGAAACTCCCTTCGCTGAATACTCTGGATGATATCAATTACCGCTGCCTGACGATCGGATTTCCGTTGTTGACGATTGCGATAATTACGGGCGCCATCTGGGCCGAAAAGGCATGGGGCACTTACTGGAGCTGGGATCCCAAGGAAACCTGGTCACTGATTACCTGGTTTATTTTTGCCGCGCTTCTTCACAGCAGGCTCACAACCGGATGGCGCGGCAAACGTGCTTCACTGCTGACGATTGCCGGTTTCCTGATCATGATCTTCACCTTTATTGGCGTCAATCTCTGGCTTCCAGGCCTGCATGCCTACAAATAGCCTCTCAAGGACAAAGTCTGAATGAATATCATTGTTGTTGGTCTATCGCATAAGACCGCAAATGTTGAAATACGGGAACGAATCGCTTTTTCTCCCAGTCAGATCGAGAAACCGCTCAGGGAACTGGTCGGTCTGGACGGAATAATTGAGGGTGTCATCGTTTCAACCTGCAACCGGGTGGAAATATATGCCACCACCCGCGACATTGCTGGCGGCATTGCCCGCATCAAGCGCTTTATGGCCGATTATCACCACATTCCGCTTGAATCACTCGAACAGCATCTCTACAACTATCATTCCGAGGCTGCTATCCGCCATGTTTTCAGGGTTGCCTCCAGTCTTGATTCGATGATTGTCGGCGAGCCCCAGATATTGGGACAGATCAAGACCTCTTACGGATATGCCGCCGAATACAAATCTTCCGGCATCATTCTAAACCGTTTCCTTCACAAGGCTTTTTCAGTTGCCAAACGGGTGCGCACAGAGACCAAAATCGCCTCTTCGGCGGTTTCAGTAGCTTTTGCCGCCGTTGAACTGGCAAAAAAGATTCTGGGCAATCTGTCCGACAAAACCGTAATGCTGATCGGCGCCGGTGAAATGTGCGAACTTGCCGCCAAGCATTTCCTTAACAGCGGTGCCAAGGGGATCATGGTAACCAACCGCACTTTCGAGCGGGCCGAAAGATTGGCGGAAGAGTTCGGCGGCGAAGCGGTCCGTTTCGAAGAGCTGTTTGAACACCTGCACCGGGCCGATATCGTGCTTTCATCCACCGGTGCCCCGCACTGCATAATCGGCCCGAAAGATGCCGAAGAGGTGATCAAAAAGCGGCGTTTCAAGCCGGTTTTCTTTATAGATATCGCCGTGCCGCGCGACATTGATCCTAAAGTGGATGATGTGGAAAATGCTTACCTCTTCACAGTCGATCACCTGCAGGAAATCGTTCAGGCCAACCTGGCCCAGCGCAGCCTGGAGGCTGAAAAGGCCGAAGAGATTATCGACCAGGAAATCGGCCAGTTTCACAAATGGCTCTCGACGCTGGAAGTGACTCCCACCATTGTCGCATTGCGGAGCCGTTTTGATGAAATCCGACGCTCCGAACTGGAGAAGACCGTTTCAAACTGGAAAGATCTGCCGCCAGACGCCGAAAAAAGGTTGGAAGCGCTGACGATGGCCATGATGAACAAGTTGCTCCATGTTCCGACTTCTGTATTGAAAAAAGCTGGTCAGGGCGGGCGGGTTGACCTTTATGTCGATGCGATGAGGCAGCTTTTTGAGCTGGAATCGATTCAGCACGATGATCAGGAGCTGGAGCTGGAAGAATAGTGCGTTTGCCCCCGCTGATTGCAGGCACCCTGGTCAGACGCTACAAGCGTTTCCTGGCTGATGTTCTGCTAGAAGACGGCAATGTCGTTACCGTTCACTGTCCTAACTCAGGGAGCATGAAAGGTTGTGCGGTGCCGGGCAGCCGGGTCTTTCTTTCCAAAAGCCCCAATTTGAAAAGAAAATATCCTCTCGGATGGGAACTGGTGCAGGCGGACGGTTTCTGGGTCGGCATCAACACCGGGCTGCCAAACCACCTGGTGCGGGAGGCTATTGAGGATGGCACGGTTTCAGAACTGCAATGCTATGATACCATCCGTTCCGAAGTGCCCTATGGCGAGCACAGCCGCATCGATCTGCTGCTGGAGGGACAAACCGGGCGCTGCTTTGTTGAGGTGAAGAACGTCACACTGGTTGAGAACAAGCGGGCCCTGTTTCCGGATGCCGTTACAACGCGAGGTCAGAAGCATCTGATGGAGCTGATGAGGGTCGTGCGCGAAGGAGCTCGCGGGGTGATCTTCTTCACTGTCCAGCGTGGCGATGGCGACTCGGTTTCCCCGGCTGATGCCATTGACCCGGAGTACGGGCGGCTTCTGAGAATGGCATTGGAGAACGGTGTGGAAGCGCTGGCTTACCGGGCATCGGTTACGCCGGTAGAAATCCGGCTGACAGAGCGATTGCCGGTAATTGTCTGAAAATTGATAGCAGAATTAAAAATAAAAGAAACGGAGATAATTATGGCCCCCAAACAACTTAGAATCGGTACCCGCGCCAGCCAACTGGCACTATGGCAGGCCAACTGGGTCAAATCCGAACTGGAGAAAAGATATCCGGGGATGGAGGTCACGCTGACCAAGATCAAGACCATTGGCGACAAAATTCTGGATGTGCCGCTGGCACAGGTGGGTGGCAAAGGTCTGTTTGTAAAAGAAATCGAGGAAGCCATGCTGCGGGGTGAAATCGACATTGCTGTTCACAGCATGAAGGACGTCCCGACCGAGTTTCCCGAGGGATTGGGGCTCTATTGCATTACCGAGCGTGAAGACCCGCGCGACGCTGTTATCTCGCGCAATGTGAAATTTGCCGATCTGCCGCAGGGGGCCCGCATCGGCACCAGTGCCCTGCGCCGTCAGGCCCAGTTGCTGAAAGTGCGCCCGGACCTGGAGATGTGCATTATCCGCGGCAACGTGGAAACCCGCATCCGTAAACTCGAAGATGACAAGCTTGATGCGGTCATACTGGCCGCCGCCGGCTTGAAACGTCTCGGTTTCACCGAAAAAGTGTCCGAATATCTGGATGTGGATCTTTCCGTCCCGGCGATTGGCCAGGGAGCACTGGGGATCGAATGCCGCCTGGCCGATCCGGTTATCACCGAAACAATCGCTTTTTTCAATCACGCTGATACCAGTTATGCTGTGCGAGCAGAACGGGCTCTGCTGAAACGTTGCGAAGGGGGTTGTCAGGTGCCGATTGCTGCCCACGGAACCGTTGACAATGGCCAGTTGCGGCTGGTCGGTTTTATTGCCGCCGTTGACGGCAGCCGCTCGGTGCGAGGTGAAATTTCCGGTCCGGTGTCAGAATGCGAACAACTCGGCATCCGCCTGGCTGACCAGTTGCTGTCCGACGGTGGCAAGGCCATTCTGGAAGAAGTTTACCAAAGGTCGATCGGTGAGTAGCGCTATTGTTTACCTGGTCGGCGCCGGACCCGGCGACCCGTCTTTGATCACACTTCGCGGTGTTGAATGTCTTCAGCGCGCTGACGTGGTGGTTTACGACTATCTGGCCAATGAGCAACTGCTGAATCATGCCAGCGCTGAAGCAGAGCGCATCTACGCCGGCAAGATCGGCGGGCGCCACAACCAGGACCAGAAAGAGATCAACTCTCTGCTGGTTGAAAAAGCCCGGCAGGGGAAGGTCGTCGTGCGACTGAAGGGGGGTGACCCCTTTGTTTTCGGTCGTGGCGGCGAGGAGTGCGAAGCTCTGAGCGAAGCCGGGATACCTTTTGAAGTTGTGCCCGGTGTTACGGCAGCGATCGGTGCGGCCGCCTACGCCGGTATTCCCCTGACTCACAGGGACTTTACAACCTCGGTCGCCTTTGTGACCGGCCAGGAAGGGAAGGACAAGGACGAGTCTGCCATTGACTGGGATCGCCTCTCACTGGGTGGCGGAACAGTCGTTTTTTACATGGGGATTACGACCTTGAGACGCAATATGCTGCGTATGATCCAGCATGGCCGGTCTGCCAGCACTCCTGTGGCGCTTGTGCGCTGGGCAACAACCGCCTGTCAGCAGGTGCTGACCGGGACGATTGCCGATATAGCAGATCTGGCTGAGGAAGCCGGCTTCAAACCTCCCGCGGTAACTATCGTTGGAGAAGTCGTCACACTGCGTGAAAAGCTGCGCTGGTACGACAGTCGTCCGCTCTGCGGCAGAAAAATTATCGTTACCCGCGCCGCGGAGCAGGCCGGTGAGTTTTCAGCAAAACTGGCGGCTCGGGGGGCAACGGTTCTGGAATGTCCGACCATCCGATTGGTGGAGCCGGAAAGCTGGCAGTTACTGGATGTTTCCATCAAGGAACTGTCAGGTTACGATTGGCTTATACTGACTTCGGGAAATGCAGTACGCTTCTTTTTTCAGCGCCTTGAAGCTTTGGGGCTGGATGCCAGGGCTCTGGCAGGCTGCAAGGTCTGTGCTGTCGGCCCGAAAACTGCTGAAGCATTCAAGGCGTTCGGAGTCCGTGCTGATCTGATCCCGTCCGATTATAAGGCCGAAGGGGTCGTTGCCGAATTTGCCCGTTTGGACTTGCAGGGGGCCAGAATTCTGTTTCCAAGGGTTGACAAGGCCCGTGAAATAATTCCCTGCGAGTTGAGGCGCATGGGCGCCCACGTTGACGGTCCGGTGGCATATCGCAACATATTGCCGGACAGACTGTCGGCCGAGGCGCTCTTTGCGTTGGAAAAACGGTCTGTGGACTGCATTACCTTCACCTCATCATCCACCGTCAAGAATCTGGCTGCCATGTTGGGAGAAGAGTTGTTGGTGGATATGCTGAAAGGGGTTGCGGTCGCTTCGATTGGGCCGATAACTTCAAAAACTTGTCGTGATCTGGGTTTGAAGGTGGATATTGAGCCTGCTGAATACACGCTGAATGCTCTGACAGCCGCTCTGGAAGCGCACTTCGGCTGAAACTGCGGCCGATTGGCGGCGGAATTAAAGCAACTGTATCTGGCTCGCACGCACAATCAACGAATCCTGGCGGTAGCGCCGGGCCAGTCCTTCCCGATATTCCCGCCACCACCCCTGATCGAGATTTTCTGTCATAACTTCATAGATCACGATCTCATCATGGACCGTCAGTAGCGGACTCTCCCGCCACGAGCCTTCGGCCGGCGAGCGGAGATAGGTGGTGATGCCGCCGAAGCGCTCCGTAAGTTCTTCCCGCACACTGGCGTACTCCTGCTGCGGAAAAGCCACCCCGTCGTTGCCGTAGAGTGGCAAAAGAATTTGAATCAGATACATTTGCTGTCCCATCGCCCTTTCCTGAATTGTCCTGATACTGCCAGATCTGAATTATAGCGGTTCAATTCCAAATAACAAACGGGATCATTCATAAAACTGCCGCAAATAAAAAAACCCTTCCAAAGAAGGGTTTTTTTGTGAGGCGGTATTTGAAAACTGATAAATGGCTTATACCAGTTCCAGGGCACTGAAGAAGTAAGGAATCTCGAAAGCTGCGGTTTCAGGAGCATCGGAACCGTGCGAGGAGTTTTCCTCAATGTTAACTGCGAAGTCCTTGCGGATGGTTCCTGGCTCGGCGTTGGCCGGGTTGGTAGCGCCCATCAGGGTACGCCAGTCAGCAATGGCGTTTTCTTTTTCAAGGCAAAGCACGATCACCGGGCTGCGGGACATGAATGCGCAAAGGTCGTTGAAGAAAGGGCGTTCTTTGTGAACATAGTAGAAACCTTCGGCCTGGCATTTTGACAGTTTGATTTTCTTCATTCCAACGATGTTAAAGCCGTTGGCTTCGATCCGGTCCAGAATTTTACCGGCAAGTTTGCGCTCAACTGCATCCGGTTTGATGATGGCGAAAGTACGTTCCATGATGTTTCCTCCGAGATTGTTTTAAAAAAGTGAACTTCCCAGATAGCATCGCTATTCTTTATTTGTCAAGTAATTTAGCTGTTTTTGGGGCGGCTGGCTTGCAGGAAGTCCATCTCCGTCGGCACGGTTACAAAAACTCTCGCTAACAAAATGCCATATATGTTAAAAGTTACCATCAGGCTCCGATAGAAAGGATAACTGTATGGATTTCAAAAAGATGCTGCATAAATTCACCGTGGTTCCCTCGCTATCGGACGAGTTGGCGGCTCTTGAACGCATCGCCTACAATTTCTGGTGGTGTTGGGAGCCAGACGCAATCGATCTGTTCCGCCGCATGGGGGAAGATCTGTGGAAATCCACCCGCCATAATCCGGTCGAAATGCTGGGAATACTTCAGCAAACAACTTTGGAAGCGCTCAAATCCGACGAGGGTTTTATGGCGCATCTCAAGATGGTTGACGAAAAACTCTCCGAATACCTTGAAGAAAAAACCTGGTTCCAGAAAAATGCCAACGGAAATTCAAAGATGAAGGTGGCCTATTTCTCGATGGAATTTGGCCTGCACGAGTCTCTGCCGATTTATTCCGGAGGTTTGGGCATACTGGCTGGAGACCATCTGAAATCAGCCTCGGACCTGGGGCTGCCGCTGGTGGGAGTCGGTTTGCTGTACCGGCAGGGCTATTTCCGCCAATATTTGAACAACGAGGGGTGGCAGCAGGAATTTTACCCCGAGAATGATTTTTATAATCTGCCGTTGATACTGGAACGCGACGAAAATGGCATGCCATTATCATTTGAAATGGAATTCGGTCCCCGAAAATTCCAGGTCCATATCTGGAGAGTTCAGGTTGGAAGAGTGCCGCTTTACCTTCTGGACACCAATCTGGAGGAGAACCGGCCTGACGACCGTCTGATTACCTCGCAGCTCTATTTTGGTGACAAAGAGATGCGCATGATCCAGGAAATCCTGCTGGGGATCGGCGGCATCCGTGCGTTGAAAATTATCGGAATCATCCCCAATGTTTGTCACATGAACGAGGGACATGCCGCCTTCATGGCCTTGGAGCGAATTCGACTGTTGATGGAGAGCTGCAACATAACCTTCAGCGAGGCGCGCGAAATTGTAACCGCCGGAAATGTTTTTACCACCCATACTCCGGTAGAAGCCGGTATTGACCACTTCCCGCCGGAACTGCTGGACAAGTTTTTTACAAGATATGTCAAATCACTTGGAATCAGCCATGACGAATTCATCGGTTTGGGACGCCAGAGCCCTAAAAACCCGCTGGAGCATTTTTGCATGGCCGTTCTGGCGTTAAATCTCGCCGGTCATGCCAACGGAGTTAGCCAGCTGCATGGTGAAGTATCTCGCAAGATGTGGAAAAATATCTGGCCAGAGCTTCCTGAAGAACAATTGCCGCTGACTTCGATCACAAATGGCGTCCATACGCGCACCTGGATGTCCAATCATATGGCCAGCCTGCTGATTCGTTATCTGGGGAAGCGCTGGCTTGACGATCCGACCGATCACAACGTCTGGCGCCGCATTTCGAAGATTCCTGATGCGGAGCTGTGGCGTACCCAGCAGAATTGTCGCGAAAAACTGGTGGATTTTGCCCGCAAGCGGCTCAAGGAACAACTGGTCAAAGTCGGTGCCACCACTAAAGAGATCGCTACGGCAGAAGAGGTGCTGGATCCGGAGGTGCTTACGATCGGCTTTGCCCGCCGCTTCGCGACCTACAAGCGCGGTACGCTTCTTCTTCGCGATCTGGATCGTCTGGCCCGCATTCTTAACAACCCCGAGATGCCGGTGCAGTTCATCTTTGCCGGGAAAGCGCATCCACAGGATCAGGAAGGTAAAGAGCTGATCCGGCAGATCGTCCAGGCTTCTCATCAGGAGCGTTTCAGATACCGGATTGTGTTTATCGAGGATTATGATATCGAAGTGGCCCGCCATCTGGTGCAGGGTGTTGATGTCTGGCTCAACACGCCGCTCCGGCCGATGGAGGCCAGCGGAACCAGCGGCATGAAGGTTGCCTTTAACGGCGGACTCAACATGAGTATTCTGGATGGCTGGTGGTGCGAAGGATACCATGGCAATAATGGTTGGGCGATCGGCAAAGGTGAGGTTTACGAAGATATCGAGTATCAAAACCAGGTTGAAGTGCGGGCGCTCTACGATCTGCTGGAAAAAGAAGTTGTGCCGCATTTTTATGACCGTGGCAACGATGGCGTCCCACGCTCCTGGGTTGCCACCATGAAAGCTTCAATGCAGAGCCTTTGTCCGGTTTTTTCCACCGACCGGATGGTTCAGGAATATTCCGTACGTTCCTACATACCCTCTTATACCCAATGGAAGCGACTTGTGGATAATGATATGGAGCTGGCCATGGATCTGGCCCGCTGGAAGGAACGGGTTTTCAAACTTTGGCCGTATGTGCGTATTGAACAGGCCGGAGCCGAGGCCTCCGACTCGGTGGCGGTCGGCAGCGAAGTTCCGATTTCCGCCCGTGTTTCACTCGGTGAACTGCCGGTGGATGAAGTCTCTGTTGAAGGATATTTCGGAGTGTTGAACTCCACCGGTAACATCCAGGGGGGCGAAACGGTTACACTTCAGATGAAAAACTATCTGGGTAATGGTCGTTATGAGTTCGGCGGCGTTCTGGAATGCCGTTTCTGTGGCAGGCATGGCTTCATGCTGCGAATATTGCCACAGCACAAAATCCTCGGGAATATTTACGAACCGGGCTATATGATCTGGGGTTAGCGGGGGGGCTTCATCACCACCATGTTGGAATCCAATTGACGAGCTTTAAATGGCCATAGCTGCCGACATCCAGCAACAGGTTTTCGACCTGCTGTCCCGCTCTTCGGGCGTTTCGTTTGTAACTGCCGATCAAGAGGGCGCCGGACGGATTTTCCTGACACCCGGCCAGCGGGTCAGCGCGGAAGTCGTGGAAACCCAACTGAACAATCGTACCCAGGTGCGGATCGGGAACGAGCGTTTCAACCTCGATTTGCCGATGTCTGTCCGGGTCGGGCAAACCCTGGAGATGACTTTTGTCTCCGAAGACCCCCGCTCGACCTTTGCTATTGCCCGTCAGGCCGGTATTACACCTCCGGTAACCCTTTCCGATGCGTCACGCCTCCTGAGTCTGCTGGTCTCCAACGAACAAATCCTCGATCCCAAGTTGCGCTCTTCTCTGCAGAGCATCGGCGATATGCTGCGTCGTTCGTCCGGTGAAGCCGGTGTGCTGGCCAATCTGTTGGATGAGGCATTGACGTACGGCAGTTTGCGGGAGGGGGTCAAGGCAACTCCCCAAGCTCCCGGCGACTCAATGAGGGAACCGGGAGACAAGCAGACCCAGCTTCAGCAGGGCCTGCGTCAGCCGACTCCCGATCGGGCCAGGCTGGCGGCTTTTGAATCCAACGCGGCCCAGATACTCAGAAACATAGCCAGAGAATCACGGTTTACACTGCTGGAGGCGGCCAATTTGCCGCAGCCGCCGCTGCCGCTCATGCCGGGCGAAGAGGTTGACGCAGTGGTTGTCGGCACACTGCCGGGAGGGCGTACATTTGTCCAGGTCGCAGGCTCTGCCCTGGAACTGGTCCTGCCCCGCAACGTCGTGGCGGGCGAACTGCTCCGGCTGACCTACATTTCATCGGAGCCCAAACCGACTTTTGCATTTCCCCGCACCCTGCCCGATGTTTCACCCGGCTCCTTGAGCGAAGCGGGACGTTGGCTGAGTGTGCTGGAACACGCTGAAGGAGGCGTGTCCCCTCAGCAGCTGTATGTTCTTGAAAGGCTTGATACGGTGCTGAAAAGTCTTCCTCCTGATTCGCCCGCCTTTACGGCTATTTTTGATGAGGCCATCACCTATCAGACCGTCATGCGTGCACAGGCAGCAGCTGAACAATCCTCCGTAGCGGCGGCAATGTCCTTGGCCGGTCAGGCGGCGATCCCGGTCGGCAACAGCATCGTTTTGAATGACGATATGGCCAGACTCCTCCAGGCCGTGATTAAAGGTAATCGCCTGGCACTGCTTGAGACGCTGAGTCAGCAGGCCGCTCCGACCGGCTTTTCCGCAGGGCAGCAGTTGAAGGGGGAGGTGCTGGCTGCACTTGGAGGAGGGCGCTTTGCAGTTCAGGTGGCACAACAGACGCTGGAATTTATGATGCCGAAGGGAATCCGGCGCGGCGATATGATTAATCTGTTTTTTATAACAGAGGAGCCGCACAGCACGTTTCTGATGGCCCGCTTTGGCAAACCGGGCGATTCGCGGGTCAGCGAAACCGGACGCTGGCTGAGCGGTTTCCTGGGAGCGGCCTCTCAGCAGTTGCAACCCCAGGCCGCAATCGGTCTTGTGCGAACCCTGCTTTCCGCACCTCCAACCGATTCATCACAGGTCGGGCAGATGCTGCAAAAGGGGCTCAGCGAAAGTGGTCTGTTTTACGAATCCCATCTGGCCCGCTGGTTTGGTGGGGAATACAAGCTGGATGATCTCCTGAAAGAACCTCAAGGCCGTTTGTCGCCGCGCATGTCGAATGAAGTGCAACAGCAGCCGGGGGAGGCTGCGGATGTGCTGGCCGGGAATACTTTAAAAACCGGTTCCACCGAACTCATGGAGGCTCTTTTCAAAAAAGCCGGCAGCGGCATCTCCCACGAAGGAATTGCCGATCAGCGTGCGCTGCCGGTCGTTGGCGAACAGCTTTCCACACTGCAGAGCGGGCAGCATCTCTTTCGTGGCGACCTGTTTCCCGGCCAGCCGATGGAATGGACCGTAGCAGAACGCGAGGCCCGCCGCGATCGATCCGGTGCCCGGGAGCGAACCTGGGAATCCAGTGTCGATATCAACCTGCCGCACCTGGGAGCGATTGCCGTCAAAATTGTTCTTGATGGAACACATATCAGCCTGGATGTAAAAGCCGAGGATGGCAATGTGGCCGCACATCTTGACTCAGGAAGAGTCCGTCTGTCAGACCAGTTGGAGGCAGCCGGTTTGATACCGTCCGACCTGAAGATCCGCCATGCCGCGCCGTGATGATGAAGAGCGCCGTGCGGCGGCGCTTTCCTATAAACAGGGTTATTACGCACCGGTAGTTGTGGCCAGGGGTAAGGGGGTTGTCGCTGAAGCGATCATCGCCTGTGCCCGCGAAGCCGGAGTTTATGTCCATGAATCGCCTGAACTGGTCAAGCTTCTGATGCAAGTCGACAGTGACCAGTACATACCACCCGAGTTGTACCGGGCGGTGGCGGAGGTTCTGGTATGGTTGTATGCAATGGAGAATGAACGGGTTTAATATACCAATACGGGAGGAATGATGCAGATCAAATTTGGTACGGACGGTTGGCGCGGCGTGATTGCCCGTGACTTTACCTTTGATAATCTTTCGCTGGTGGCGCAGGCCACCATGGATTACCTGAACAGGGAAGGGTTGGGAAGCAAGGGGCTGATCATCGGTTATGACCGCAGGTTCCTGTCGCGGGATTTTGCCCGCAGAGTGGCGGAAATTGCCGCCGGTAACGGCATCAGCGTGAGACTGGCCGAGGAATTTGCACCGACACCTGCGATCTCCTGGGCTGTTTGGGAGTCCGGTGCCGGTGCAGGTATCATGATCACCGCCAGCCACAATCCTCCCGAATATAACGGATTCAAGATTAAAGAGAGTTTCGGAGGTTCGGCACTTCCTTCAACCACCAGAATTCTCGAAGAAATCGTTGCGTTCAACATAGAAAACGCCCGCCGTGTGGTGGCCGTTCCGTACGACGATGCAGTCGGCAAAGGGCTGATTCAGACCTTTGATCCCAGGGAGGGATATTTCCATCAGATCGGTCGCTATGTTGATCTTGATCTGATAGCAAAGGCCGGAATTGCAGCGGTTGTTGACCCGATGTATGGCGCCG
The DNA here is from genome assembly GCA_009684515.1 of Geobacter sp. GTDB lineage: Bacteria > Desulfobacterota > Desulfuromonadia > Geobacterales > Pseudopelobacteraceae > JACRCG01. Next base: position 341,029 of record WKKS01000002.1, on the reverse strand, counting down.
GCTGCGGTTTTATCCCGCAACTGTTGCCTTCGGTACGAGAGATTCACTGCAGTGAAAACCCATCCTTCGGCGGGCAGGCGCCGGAGCCGATTGACCGGCATCTCCAGGAACTGTCCGCTCTTCTGAAAAGCGGAGAATACAAGGTGGGACTGGCGCTGGATGGAGATGCCGACCGAATTGGGGCAGTTGACGAAAACGGTGATTTCTTTTCATCCCACTGTATCTTTACCGTTATCCTGAGGCACCTGATCGAACACAAAAAGCTGACCGGTGGCGTTGTGAAAACCGTTTCAACAACGCGCATGGTGGATCTGCTGGCCGATAAGTTCGGATTGGAGTTGTTCGAAACCCCGATCGGTTTCAAGCATATCTGCGAATTGATGCTGGAGCGGGATATCCTGATGGGGGGCGAGGAATCGGGCGGTCTTGGAGTCAAAGGGCACATACCGGAGCGTGACGGCATTCTGCTTGGCCTGCTGCTGCTGGAGGCGATGGCTGTCAGCGGCAAGGGGTTGAGGCAGCTGCTTAATGAAACTATGGACGAAATCGGCCACTTCCACTACAGCCGCATTGACCGCCGCATCGAAAATGATGTCAAGGAACAGCTGATCTGCAAGCTGCGCTCCCATCCGCCGATTGAAATAGATGGTCGCCAGGTGGCGAGCACGAATTTTAGCGATGGCTTCAAGTTTATCTTTGAAAACGGTGACTGGTTGCTGATTCGCCCGTCCGGTACAGAGCCGGTGTTGCGATTATACAGTGAAGCGGGTACAGTGGATCAGGTGGAACGGTTTTTGCGTGCGGCAGTCTCCATCGCAGGAGTGTGACCGGCTGTCTGCGATTCTCCCCGTATTTGACTGTTGTCGCAATCGGGGATTGCGCCGATGAAAAAAATGTCTATAATCTACTTTCTTGTACTCTCAAAGCGTTATCTATTGCTCCGAGTGCTCTTGGCAGCTTGGGAAATCAAACCACTTGAGGAGGAACACCCAGTATGGCAAATATTCTGATTGTTGATGATTCGTCCACCATGCGTAAAATTATCTCCAGGTCGCTGCGCCAGGCCGGTTTGCCGGTTGACGAGATCTTTGAGGCGGGTGACGGCATTGAGGGATTGGGAGTGATTGCTTCCGGTAAATCTATCCAGCTGATACTTTCCGATATCAACATGCCCAACATGGATGGTCTCGAATTTGTGAAGGCGGTCAGAGGTAACGGTAACTCCACACCGATCGTTATGATTACAACAGAAGGTGGCGAAGATATCATCAGTGAAGCCATGTCGAGCGGTGCCAGCGACAGCATTAAGAAGCCTTTCACCCCTGATCAGCTTCAGGAAAAGCTGGGTACACTTATATGAGCCTGAATTCCGGTGTCTCTTTTACCGAGGAGCAGCTGGCGGGCTATGTCATATCAGCCACCCAGGAAGTTTTTTCAACCATGATAATGATGGACATAGTTGATGAATTTCCGCTGAAGGAGCCGGTCAGTCGTTTCAAGTGCAGTATCACGGGTATGGTTGGTTTTGCAGGCAGCTATTCGGGAGTAATTTCGATTCACTGTCCGGTTGAACTGGCGTTGAAGATCACTTCCAACATGCTTGGCGTTGAGTGCGACGAAGTCAACGAGGATTTGAACGATGCCATTGGAGAAATAGCCAATATGTTGGGTGGCAGCGTCAAGCAGGTACTTTCCAAAGGGGGGCTTGATGTCAAACTCTCGATCCCGACCGTTATTTCCGGCGAGGATTATACGGTAAATTCGCTGTCAGACAGTGATTGTGTTGTCATTCCGTTCGTTGTTGAAGGACACAATTTGCTGGTCGGTCTGACTCTGAAAAAAGAAGATTAACTACAGCCACCGCTGGAGTCCGGCGCATTGCGCAGAACTGTTACGCTGAATCCGACCGGAAGACAAATTGAATGGATGGTTATAAAACATTATACGGGATTCTGGAATCTGCACTGAAGCAGGCCGGTGAAGAAAGCGGCATGCTTCTTGGCCAGGAACTTTCGATTGCGCTATCAGACTCTCTTGCTACCAGCAAGGCTTCCTATTTCGGGGAGCTTGATGATGGCTGTTTTGTTCTGGGAGTTGATTCCAGCGAATCATACACCGGTCAGTTCTACCTGGTGTTCTCGCTGCGTGACGCTATCGTAATGAGCAGTATTCTGCTCGGAATACCTCCTGCTCGAATCCAGGAGAAGAAGCGGCTTTCTATCATCGAAAGCGATGATATCGACGCATTTTCCGAAATTGCCAATATGATTAATGGTGCATTCAACACCATTTTTCAAAACTCCTTGCCCGACAAGATTCGTCTCAAGTTGCTCCCGCCGAAAAAATTCATCCCGGAAGTTGACCAACTAAGCGAAGATGAGCCGCTTCCAGATGGAGAGTATCTGATGTTCCGTTCCAGGCTGGAACTGCCTGGACAGGAAATGGAGCATCTGGATGTGATGATTCCAGTGGCTCTGGGCAACCTCTATGACCCGCCGCAGGAGGCGCCGGAGCCAGATTCGGGTTCGCAAATTGCTGAGGAAGAACATGCTGAGGAGCAGGACAACGCGGATGACGAAGATGCCGAAAGCGAAGTCGAGGAGCGTCCGGATGCAGCTGATGCTGGCATAGACAGCATTGTTATTCTGGAGGACAATGCCGAAGAAAGACAGCAGATGGCTGATATTGTGGCTTTTACCAATCTGCAGGTGGTTGAGGGTACTCTCAATGCTGACATCAAGGAGTTGTTTGCCGGTCGTAAGGTGCGTCTGGTTATAATTGGATCAAAGGACGCGGACGATCGTGAATTGGCCGTTTGTATAAAGGTCAACGCAATCCGCCAGGATTTTCCTCCTCCGATCATTATGAGTGCGGAGTGCTGGACACGCACCGCCGTATTGAAAGCCTTGAAATACGGGGCCAGAGACATAATAATCAAGCCTTGCAATGGTGATGATGTGGTTGAAAAAATAAGACGTTTCTGCAAGTTGCCGCAGAACTGACCGGCCGCTTTGCCACTGATTACATTATCCGTTTTCCACCGCCGCTTCCCACAGACAATAATTTCTTAACGCAGTCACACCGCTCAACGGGGTCGAATCTGGCTGATGAAAGTATCAAGGTTTCCATACGGCAGGAATTGCAGGCTTGCACTCCAACTGCTATCGGTGGTTGTTCTGCTGCTATCGGTGATGATTATTCATCCTGAAAAAGCGCAGGCTTCCATTTCCAATCGTCTCTACCGGGTTGATGTACGGCCGCACAAAGATTTTACCCGTATAGTTGTCAGATTGGCTGAGCCGCCTGACTATACCTTGTCTGACATTCCCGGCAACCGGATGCGTCTTGTCATCCGGGATACCGGCGGCACTTTGTTCAAAAAATACCGACGTTATTCCGACAAGAATATTGGTGGTTTGGCCTTTCTTAAGCGGGGAGACGACCTGCTGATGACATTCCAGGTTTCTCCGAAGGTCGGATTGCGCGACCTGTCGCGTTCCGATGTCAGTGCAATAACCCTCGATATTGGCCAGGAATTCAAATCCAGAGTTACCGGCCCGGTTATTCCCGGACGGGAAAAAATCTGGAACGGTGTGGAAAAGCTGGTGAGGGATTTTGATCCGCCCCTCAAATCGGAAATTCCCTTCTCGCCTACCGACAGGCAAATACTGAAAAACTTTCTGGACGATAATGAACAAAAAATTTTTATGGCCGGCGAAGCCGCCCTGTATCGGGGGGCGTTGACCGATGCAGAAGAAATATTTTCACAGTTTGCCTCGCGCCAGGATCCAATCCGTCCCTTGGCTATGTATCGCCTGGCGGAAACCCTGTACAAACTGCAGCGGTACCCACAGGCGCTGAGCGCGTTCCGTGAAGCTGAAAAAATCTGGCCGGCCTACCTCGGGTTTAATCCGGGAATCACCTTTTATTATGGCGACAGCATTGCCAGAAGCGGTGACCTGGCCCAGGCCCGCGTTCTGTTGACTTCCCTGGTCGGTCGCTTGGCCGATAAAAAATACGCTCCGGCCCTGCTGGTCCGCCTGGGTGATATATTGTCTCGTCAGGGACATGAAAAGGAAGCGCTGGCCATCTATTTGAATGTTGCTGAAAATTTCAAAGATAACAAGGCAAGTGGCATGGCTTTGATGCGACGGGCCGACTTGCGGTTTCTGCATACTACGCCGTGGAATTACCGCACCTTGAGTGATACCTATCTGAATGCGTCCCGTCAGAGCGGTGATCTCGATATGCGCGAAGAGTCGCTGTTCAAGCATGTGTTGCTGGAGTCAATCCATGGCGATGCCTCTGAGGCGCTGCAACTTGTGACCTCTTTTCAGAAAAAATTCCCGAAAGGGGTGTATATGGCGGTTATCAGGACCATGCGCGAGGTTCTGGTGGCAGATGTGTATCGTAAAACGGCCTGGAGAAAAGATCTGTCTTCTTTGGTGCGTTTTGTTGAAGAGCAGCATGACTACCTTTCCGGCTGTGTCGGGCAGCCAGGATTTCTGAGGCTTGTAGCAGACTCATACAGCGAGTTCGGAAGGCCGATTGAACTAATCAAGTTCCTGGATTTATTGGCTGATAGACAGTGGGCGTCTTCAATTGCTCCGGAAATATATCTGGAAATAGCAGATAATTCTGAATTGATTGGTGACGTTTCCCTGACGGAACGCACTTTGAAAACGTACATAAGCAAGTATCCTTCGGACCCTCGAGCACGAGAAATGACCGAGCGGCTCGGATCTCTTTATTTTGCATCCGACAGACAGCAGCAGGTAAAAGAAACCTTGCTGTGGCTGCTTAACAAGGGTGAGCGGGCAAAGAATGCCGAGAGTTATTACTATCTGGGGAAAGCTCTTTGGTCGCTGCAGCTTTATTCCCAGGCATCAAAGGCAATGGATCTGTTCTTGTCAGCCCCCGTTGCCGGCGGCATGCGCTTGCTGCCGGATGCTTACCTTGTGGCGGCTTCCTCCAGAGATGCTGCCGGCGACCATAAAGGGGCGTTGAAGTTGATAGATGCGGCTTTAAAACTGCCGGATATCAAGCGTCACGAGGAATTTATGTACAAGGCGGGAGACATCAGTCTGCGAAGTGGTAACACCGCCCGTGCGCGAGAAATGTTTGAACAGTTAGTCAAGAGTGGCAAGGATCCGGACTGGCAGAGGCTTGCCCGTCAGGCCCTTGCATCCATAGAAGTCAAATCCATAACCCGCTGACCCATTCTGCCGCAGTCAAAAACCCGACTCGGTCAAAAACATGACGTCTTTTCCGGGTGATCACCATTGTTATCTGGCGTACCATAAAAGAGTGCATCCGGATAACCCCTCATTGCAAATCCAATCAAACCACCAACAACATTAAGGCATGTTTTTTGCACACATAGCGAGCACGGAGGAGGTCACAATGCGAATTGATGGATTGTTTAACACAACAGTCGGTCTGCTTGGGAAAAGTGTCGATCTGCGGGCTAAGAACCAGAATCTGATTGCTTCAAACATCGCCAATGCTGAAACACCCAACTATGTCCCAAAATCGTTAGCTTTTGAGGATGAGCTTCAAGGTGCCTTAAAAAGCGAAAAACGCGGAGGTTCGACGCCAGCGGTTACGAACCCCCGCCATATACCGATCCGCGGTGCCGGCGGAAACTTGCAGTCCGTTTCCGGTAAAGTCATTGAAACTCCAGCCAGCACCCCGGGAAAAGACGGCAACTCCGTCGAGTTGGAAAATGAAATGGGCAAAATGACCGAAAACCAGATCATGTTCAATGCCTCGGTGCAGATGCTGAACAAACAATTTGAAGGTCTGCGTTCGGCCATCAAAGGGAGTTTCTAATGGATTTCTTCAATGCAATAAACGTCAGTTCATCGGCTCTTACGGCTGAGCGTACCCGCATGAATCTCATCTCCAGCAACCTGGCCAACGCCAATGCTACAAGAACCCCGGAAGGGGGGCCTTACAAGCGCAAAGATGCAGTTTTTACGGCAACTCCCGTGGAGAACAGTTTCCATCGTGCGTTAGATGGCGCAACGGCCCAGCAGGTTCGCCAGGTGCAGGTGTCACGGATTGTTGAGGATCAGAATCCGCCCCGTATGCAGTATGATCCTGGCCATCCCGACGCCGATCCGCAGGGATACGTCGCGATGCCGAACGTAAATGTGGTGGAGGAAATGGCAGACATGATCGGAGCCACCCGCGCCTATGAGGCAAATGTCACAGCGGTCCAGGCAGCAAAAAGTATGGCCATGAAAACACTGGAAATCGGCAAATAAAATTCAACACGTAATATTTGAAAAAGCGAGGAAAATTATATGGAAATAAATGCACTTGGAAGTGGACTGGGTCTTTCTAAAGCATTCCCCGAACTGGACAAGGCCGCCCCTTCTTCTACTGCCGATGGAGCGGGAAAGTTTTTTAGTGAACTTGTCTCCAAAGTTAATGACATACAGGTGCAATCTGATAAATCGGTGCAGGCTCTTGCGAGTGGAGAAAACAAAAATCTGCATGAGGTCATGATCGCCGTAGAGAAAGCCAGCATCTCGTTTCAGTTCATGTCCCAGGTGCGAAACAAGGCACTTGAAGCGTATCAGGAAGTCATGAGAATGCAGGTATAAAAACCGGACGAACCAATTATAATCAGAAGGTGTAAGATAAACGATCACAAAATAGTTTAACAATCATGCGGAAAGGAACACTCTCCACGCCAATGCCAGAAGGATTACAAAGACTTATAGAGCCGTTTATGGCGCTTTCACCGGGGAAAAGGATGTTGATCGCCGGGGTGGCTTTTTTATCTGCGATTGCTTTTGCCATCCTGATTTTCGTCGCCAATCGTACCGATTACCGCCCTCTTTTTACCAATCTTACCTCCGAGGATGCAGGTGAAATTGTCAAGAAAATGAAGGAAAGCAAGACGCCTTATCAGATTACCGCTGATGGAAAGGGTATTCTTGTGCCTTCTGACAAGGTTTATGAACTGCGCCTGACGCTGGCCTCGGAAGGAATCCCTCAAGGCGGCGGTGTCGGCTTCGAAATCTTCGACCGAAAAAATTTCGGAATGACCGAGTTCGTGCAAAAACTGAATTATCAGAGGGCGTTGCAAGGGGAATTGTCACGGACAATTGCACAGCTAACGGGTGTGGAACAGGCCCGTGTTCACCTGGTAATCCCGGAAAAATCGCTTTTCAAAGACAACGAAAAGCCCGCAACTGCCTCAATTGTCTTAAAGATGAAGTCCAGTCGTGCTCTGCGCGATTCAGAAGTACAAGGAGTCGTTCATCTGGTGGCCTCTTCAATCGAAGGTATGGACCCTGAGCATGTCACCGTACTCGACAGCCGCGGGAAAATTCTCAGCAAAGGGGGCAGCAGCGACCCTACTACCCGCATGACATCAGCCATGCAGGAAACTCAGCGTAATTATGAAAGAAATATCGAGGAACGCATACAGTCGCTGCTTGATCGGATTGTTGGCGGAGGTAAGTCGGTAGCCCGGGTTACGGCTGCTTTTGATTTTAAACAGGTCGAGCGGCTTGAAGAAAAGTTTGATCCTGAAAGCATAGCCGTCCGCAGTGAACAGCGCACGGAGGAAAAGGGCGCTTCCACGACTGCCAGCAGCGGAGTTCCAGGTGTTCAGACCAATCTTGGACGGACGAATGCCGCCGCTGGCGGCACATCTGGAGGAGGTTCCAAGAACGACGAAACACTCAATTATGAGGTAAGTCGCTCAACTGCAAAAATTATTGAACCGGTTGGTGCTCTGAGCAAGATTTCGGTAGCAGTGCTGGTTGACGGAAAGTATGAGGCTCCAGCGGCCGTAAAAGAGGGCCAGCCTGCGAAAGCAAAATATACTCCGCGCTCTCCTGACGAACTTCAAAAGATTGAGACTCTGGTGAAAAGCGCAGTCGGTTTTAATCCTGAGCGAGGCGACCAGTTAAGCGTGCAGAATATCCCATTCCAGGACACGGGTGAATTTGGCACAACAGAAACTGACAAGTGGTGGACAAACCCATTTTTTATGTCTCTGGCTAAAAATCTGATGATAGGTGTTGGGTTCCTGGCACTGATAATGTTTGTTATCAGGCCGCTTCTGGCCTCTTTGAAAGTTTCAAGGCCCGCCACACTTGAAAGTTTTGAGCCGCTTGGAGAAGGGCGGGAGCAACTGACTTCTACCGAACGCGTGCAACTGGCCACGCAGATGGCCGAGCAGCAGAACTTGATAGAGCAGGCAAAAAAAGATCCATACCAGGTTGCCCAGATTTTGCAAAACTGGGTTGGTGAAGATAAATAGCCGTAGGGTATTATCAATAAAATCCGCGCAGGGGCACTATGACAGGTTCAGAAAAAGCCGCCATCCTTTTGCTGTATCTTGGAAATGAAGTTACATCCAAGGTTTTCGAGCATCTGGATGATACCGAAATAAAGAAGATCAGTAAAAGTATGGGGCAGTTGGGACATGTATCCCGCAGTACGATCATGGAGGTTGTCGGCACGTTTACAGACGTCATTAACCCTGAATCAGGAATTTTTTCTCAGGGAGACGAATTTGTTCTCAAAATACTGGAAAAAGCGCTCGGACCGGAAAAAGCCCAGATGTTGATGGATGAATTACAAGCTTCCAGTTATGGCGATCTTGTGGATATTCTGGCCAATATGGACTCCAAAACGATCGCCAACTTCTTGTCACAGGAGCATCCGCAAACCATTGCCGTCATTCTGGCAAAGCTCAAATCCAAGCAGACCAGTGAAATTATCAGCCTGTTGCCGCAGGAATTGCAGGCAGAGGTCGTGCTGCGCATCGCGGATGTAGAACAGGTGTCACCCGAAATACTCAAGGATATCGATGAAGTCCTAAAACGTGAGATAAATTCGATGGGAGGGACCCAGCGTTACAAAGTGGGCGGCATCGATAAGGTTGTGGATATGTTCAACCATTTTGATCGCAGCAAGGAGAAGCAAATCCTCGACAAACTGGATGTGTTGAGCCCGCCTCTTTCGGAGATAATCCGTAAGCACCTGTTTACGTTTGAAGATGTCTTCGCGCTGGATGATCGCAGCATTCAGTCGGTTATGCGTGAAGTATCCAATGACACGCTGACTCTGGCAATGAAGACCTCGCCGGATGAGGTTAAAGAAAAAGTCTTCAAAAATATTTCCAGCCGCGCAGCCGATATGATCAAGGAAGACCTGGAGGTAATGGGGCCGGTGCGGCTTTCGGATGTTGAAAAAGCGCAGGGCGAAATAATCAAGATTGTGCGTAAAATGGAAGAGGAAGGCAAAATAGTACTGGCCGGCCGGGGAAGTGAAGATGTCCTCGTCTAGAGTTATAAAAGCGCTTCAGCACGATGGTGCGGGGATTACCGGTTTCAGTTTCAGGCCGATAGAATCAGCCGCCGCATCTAAGTCACACGAACCTGCTTCAGGCGGCTTTGTCCCGATGGAGCTTTTTTCAGGTGCAAACCTGGCGGACAAGGTCGGCTCCAAAAAAGAAGAATCTGAAGATACAGGTCCGCCAATGCTTCAGATGACCGAAGACGATTTCAATCAAAAAATCAACGATTCCTTCAATGCCGGACTGCTGGAAGGAAAAAATCTGACGGAACGCGGGCTTGTGAATGTTTTCAGGACGTTGCGCGGAGCGAGCGAGACAATTCACAACCTGCGGGAAAAAGTACTGCGTGAGTCGGAAGATGAACTGATCAATCTTGTCATGCTGGTTGCCCGCAAAGTTATAATTCGTGAAGTGTCGCAGGATCGCTGTATCCTGGCCGATGTGGTAAAAAATGCTCTTGCCGGATTATCAGCCCGGGAGGAGGTCACTATTCGCTTAAACCCGGATGACTATGCACTTTTGACCACCGGCAGAGAAGAATGTCTCAAAAAAGAGCTGAGCAGTGATCGCCTGCAACTAAAGGCCGACTCCACTGTAGTGTCCGGTTTCTGCCTGGTTGATGCCGCCATGGGAACTGTAGACGCAAACTTAAGTTCGCAGCTGGAAACAATTTACCGGAATCTGCTGGAAGACCGTGCCGCCGCTACTGTTCAAAATAATTAACGCGGGTGTTGACCTGATATGCCAAATGTCCGCATAAATCTGAAAAAATACGCCGGCTCAATCGCAGCATCCAAGCCGGTCAGGTTACACGGCAAGGTGACTCAGGTCGTTGGTCTGGTGATTGAGGGGTATTGCCCCGACACTTCGGTTGGTGCAATCTGTGAGATCAAGCCGTTGGAAGGTGAGCCGATCCCGGCTGAAGTGGTTGGATTCCGCAACAACAAGACCCTGCTGATGCCGCTTGGCGATTTGAGAGGTGTTGGGCTGGACAGCCTGATATCCGTCAGGCGCGACAAGGCATCGCTTGGTGTCGGCCCGCAGCTTCTGGGACGCGTAATTGACGGACTGGGCAATCCAATTGACGATAAAGGACCGATCGGGGTCGAGGAAGAATATCCGATCTATGCCTTGCCGGTCAATCCGATGACAAGACCGCCCATCAGGAAGCCGCTGGATCTGGGAATCAGGAGCATCAATGGCCTGCTGACCTGCGGGCAGGGGCAGCGGGTCGGTATCATGGCTGGTTCCGGCGTTGGAAAATCGACGCTGCTGGGTATGATAGCCCGTTATACCGAAGCAGATGTGAATGTGATTGCCTTGATCGGCGAGCGTGGCCGTGAACTGCGCGAGTTTATCGAAAAGGATCTACAGGAACAGGGACTCAGTAAATCGGTAGTTGTTGTAGCAACTTCTGACCAGCCTCCTCTGGTGAGAATGCGCGGGGCATATATTGCCACTACCATCGCCGAATATTTTCAAAAGCAGGGGAAGAAAGTACTGCTGATGATGGATTCAGCCACCAGATTTGCAATGGCAATGCGTGAGGTTGGGCTGGCGATTGGCGAACCTCCGACAACCAAGGGATACACGCCTTCTGTTTTTGCCGCTTTGCCGAAATTGTTGGAGCGTACCGGTAATTTTCCTGAGGGGAGCATTACGGCGCTCTACACGGTCCTGGTGGAGGGGGATGATTTTAATGAACCAATCTCCGATGCCATGCGAAGTATTCTGGATGGACATATTATTCTGTCACGTGATTTGGCCGCAAGGTCCATCTATCCGCCGATCGATGTAATGGCCAGCGCCAGCAGGGTCATGACGGATGTTACTTCACGCGAACACCAGGCATTGGCGGCCAAATTCAAGGAAACGCTGGCAACATACCGCCAATCGGAAGATCTGATAAATATCGGTGCTTACAAGGCCGGAAGTAATCCGGGTATAGATTATGCTATGTCACATAATGCCGAGATGCAATCGTACCTTAAACAGGCGGTTCACGATCCGGTAATGCTTGATGATGCTGTCAGGGAACTTAAGGCCATGTTTGATATGTGACCGGGATGTTGCAAACGGGAGTAGTCTGTTATGGCAGATAAGTCATTTAAGTTAGAGCAGGTTTTGGCGTATCGCGGTGAAATGGAAAAGCTTTGCAAACAGGAGTTTGCTACTGCCAAGCAGGGTCTTGAAAAGGCAAATGACCTGCTGCTTCGAGATGAGGAACACGTCAACGAATTGACTCAAGAGTTTACTTGCCGACAGCAGGAACTCGACTGTATCGATGAGATGAGAATGTACTCTGATTTTTTCGCCCGCAAACGCGAAGAGATCAAAAGCCAGAGAGAGCGGGTCGAACATCTTGACCAGGTCATGAATGAACGGCGAGAAGACCTTTTGGAAGCGACTAAAGACAAAAAAGTGCTGGAATCGCTTAAGCAGAAAAAACTCGATGAGTTACGTCAGGCTGTGAAACAAAAAGAACGCGATTTTCTTGACGAAATATCAATTCAGAAAAAGGTCCAGTAATAGTGAATCGAATAAAAACGATATCTTTGGCATTAATATGTGCAGTCGGTGGAGGGCTCACCTTATTCAAACTGCCACAGGTGTCGGCAAGCTCCGAAGTCCAGGGCACCGCCTCAACCAATGCTGTTGCGGATAATTCGCCTGCCGGTCAGCAACCGGTTAACGCTTCCCGCGCTGCGCGTGAGGAAAAGGCCTTGCAGGATGCCCGTCGCCAGCAACTGGCTGACAGGGAAGCGGCGCTTGCCGCCAAGGAACTGGAGCTTAAAAAACTGAGTGCAAAACTGGAAGCTCAGATAAAAGCATTGGAAGAGAATAAAAAACGATTGGATGAGAGTCTTAAAGTCCAGTCCGATGATCAGAAAAAGAAACATGAGGAAAAGATACAAAAAATGGTCAAATTGTTCAAAGCGATGCGTGGCGAACAGGCTGGCAAGATGATTGATAACCTGCACGAGGATTTGGCAATGACTCTCCTGAGCCGGCTGGATACCAAAACCGTGGCCAAGTTGGCCCCTTTTATAGCCCAGCCGCGGGTTGTAAAATGGATAACCGAGAATCTGCAGGGGAAGTGACTTTGATTTTATGGACGTATGCTCTGTCCAATCCATAAAAAATTCAACAGAAAGGAGGTGAAAAATAATGAATGCAGGACAGATGTTTATGAGTATGGCGCCAGGCGCTCTTCAGCCTGTCGCTACCGATGCCCCCGCGTCGGCTGTGCCGCTGACAGGGGAACAGAATAATCCCAAAGCCGTCTTTGCAACACTGCTGAGCGAAATTAGATTTCAGGCAAATGAAGCGAAGGCTTCCGGTGCGGACAAAAACCGGGTTCCTCCCCAAGCAGAAGTTGCGGAACAGCTGCCGCTTGTTTCCATTGCAAACTCTTCTGCAGAAGGTCTGGAACTGCTGAAACCGGAAACCCGCAGGCTTCCGGTCGTATCACAATCAGAGAATGAATCGGCCAAGCTGGAACCGGATGTTTCAGGTGAACCAGGCAAAGATGATTCTCTCGCAGGGACTCCGATTTACATGGAGAACTCCTCGACAGCAGCACAGCTGATTCTGGCTGCTTATGCACAACCCGGCAGAACGACACCGGTCAGTGTCCAATCCAGTCATGGTGCTGACGCAGTACAGAACGTGCAGGTGGCTGCTAATCCAGAGCAATCTGCCTTTGCAGCAGATACCGTTTTGAGGCCTCCGGTTGTGGAGCAGAATCCGCTGTCGGCGGTGGAAGTTACAGCCAAGCCGGAAGCGGCTATCCTGACGGAACAGATCCCGGCGGATGATAGTCGTCTTACACCGGAAACTCCTGTCCAAAACTTGTCTGCAGCTCGCCAGCATGTCGGCAGAACGCCGATGGTCAACATTTCGCCTGGTCATGAAGTTGACGCAGTACAGAATGTACCTATGACTGCCAAGTTGGAACAGCCAGCCATTACGGCAGACCAGCAACCTGCCAGAGTGGAAGCAGCACCAGCTCCAAAGCTGGATAGAGATGTTTTGCAAGCTGCTGAAGAAGAAACGGCAACTCAAGCAACACCGGCAACCAGAGAAACTGAAACAATCCGGGTATCAGTTGCATCACCAGCCAAAACAGCATCAGTGGAAGTAGTAATCAAGCCGGAAACTTCAATCCAAAACCTGACTGAACCCCGCCAGCAAGATGGCAGAACGCCGATGGTCAACATTTCGCCCAGTCATGAAGTTGACGCAGTACAGAATGTACCGATGACTGCCAAGATGGAACAGCCAGCCATTACGGCAGACCAGCAACCTGCCAGAGTGGGAGCAGCACCAGCTCCAAAGCTGGATAGAGATGTTTTGCAAGCTGCCGAAGAAGAAACGGCAACTCAAGCAACACCGGCAACCAGAGAAACTGAAACAATCCGGGTATCAGTTGCATCGCCAGCTAAATCAGCATCAGTGGAAGTTGCAGTCAAGCCGGAAACTCCTATCCAAAACCTGGCTGAACCCCGCCAGCAAGACGGCAGAACGCCGATGGTCAACATTTCGCCCGGTCGTGAAGTTGACGCAGTACAGAATGTACCGATGACTGCCAAGATGGAACAGCCGGCCATTACGGCAGACCAGCAACCTGCCAGAGTGGAAGCAGCACCAGCTCCAAAGCTGGATAAACCTGTTTTGCAAGCCGCCGAGCGATCCTACCGTTTTGCAGCTAGAGCACCGGAGCAACTGACGGTACAGCAGCCGACAGTGCCGGTTGTCGAAAGAGAAACAGCAGCACAAGTAATACAGGCAGTTAACGTGACTGAAACAACTCAGGTCGCAGTTGAAGCAGTCGTGAAAACGACGCCAGAGGAAGTTGCAGTCAAAACTGAAACGGCTAACTTGACGGAACTTATTCCGTCGGCCAATAGTTCCCCTTCGAAAGCTCCTGTCCAGATCCTTTCTGTGCCTCACCAGCAATCGAACATGACGCCGGTGGACAACACACCAGTCGGTCATAAAATTGACTCGGCTGTAAGTATGGCAACTGCAAAGGCAAATCCGGCGGAGTCACAACCTGTTATCTCATCTGCACCAGTAAATGTGCGAATCGAAGTCGAACCTGAACAAACAGCTGTACAACAGGTATCCGGGCAGTCAGTGCATCCTGCTCCGCTAAATAAGGGCAATGTCCAGTCGGAGGCGGGCAGCAACGAGGTCGCATCAAAACCGGTTAGTCAGGTTGCTAACCACTCGGAATCAGTAGCATCAGCGTTCCCTGAGTCGTGGTTGTCCAGTCAGGCAACCAGCGAATCATCAAAGCCTGAAGCGGGGGTCGAATTTTCACTTCCCAGACCAATAGCCGTTTCCAAGGCAAATTTGACCGAATCAGGTCGCATGCAGCAAACAACCACAGCTTTGAGACCGCAGATAATAACACTTGATATTGATCGGGTCCCAAACAATTCTGAAGAACTTGGAATGGCAAGTGCATTAAAATCTGAAGAAACAAGTTCGGCCCCAGTGGCACAGCTGCGGGATAGTGGCAAAAAAACTGAGATTGCTTTACCGTCTGGTCAAGTCAGCTTGGGACAGAAAGTGAATCAGAACGCAACAACGGCAGGCATTCAGCCCGCAATACTGGCTGTGCAGACGGAAGAAGTAGGTCTGCTGAAAAAGGTGAATTCCGGCGTCAACACTGCACCGGTGCAGCAATCTGGTAACGGAGTGGCGATTCAGGCCGTTCAGGATGCCCAAAGCGAAAATGCTAAAACTGTTTCTTCTCAGGCTGATGCGAAAGAAATTGCGGTGGCGCAGCAGAAGATGGCTGCTTCCGGCGAAATGCCATCAACTTCAGATGATTTATTGAACGATGGCGAAGAGCAAGCCGGGTCTGGCCAGAAATCAGACAGCCAGGTCATTAACCACCAGGTTCATGCCCAATCGAAGTCGGAACACCAGGCGCTTGGTACGGTGGCGAGCAGTAAGGTTGATGCTGATCAATTACGACAGACCTTGCCGGAACAGGTTGCGCATCAGGTCAGAGAACGCCTGACCCAGCATGAGGTAAAACCGGGAAATCAGCAGATTACCCTGACGTTGTCACCCGGTAATCTGGGTGAACTGAAGATGAATCTGAATCTTCAGGGGCAAAAATTATCGGTCGAGATCGTGACCGAAAGTCGTACCGTGCGGGATTCCATTATGCAGCATTACGACTCTCTGAAGGAATGTTTGGCCCGTCAGAACATAACTGTCGAATCATTTGATGTCACAAGCCATGGCAATAGCTCTGGAAATCCTGGAAACAGTCAGGATGCCTGGAGGGAACTGGCCAGGCAGAAACAACAGCAGTTATGGATGTCAACGGGAAGCTATCATTTTCCGCCGGTTAATGTGGCTTCAAGCGCGTTGGCGAGCCAGGCGGCAAACGAGCATGGCATGCTCGATATCCACTATTGAAAGCGAGGTGAGAAAGAAATGGTAACCAGCTTAACTTCAGTAACCGATACGACCGCAGCCGCAGCGGCCATGAAAAAATCACTGGGTTTGAACAAGGATGATTTCATGAATCTGTTCATTGCCCAGCTGAAATATCAGGATCCGCTTAAACCACAGGACCCGACTGCAATGCTGGATCAGCTTTCGCAGCTATCCCTTGTGGAGCAGTCTTACAACACCAACACAGCGCTGCAAAACCTGCTTACTTCACAAAACAATTCCGCAACCATGTCATCGGTTTCGTTTATCGGAAAAGATGTCAGGGCTAACGGTAATACGGTCCCGTTTGACGGAACTTCGGCCACTTCCATGCAATTCAATCTGGCGGCACCGGTAGATTCGGCGGTGATCACAGTAACAGATGCGTCCGGCAACATTGTCAAATCAATAACCACAGCGGCACTGGCTCAGGGTGACTCATCAGTAGCCTGGGATGGCCGAGCCGACAATGGTGTTCTCATGCCGGCCGGAGCTTACAGCTTTTCAGTCAATGGAACAACGGCTGGCGGTTCCAAGGTATTAGCGACCACCTACACATCCGGCCGCATCGATGGGGTTTCCATCAGCAACGGCACACCTACATTGACGGTTGGCGCCGCTTCCATCGCCTTGTCTGATGTAATCAGCGTGAAGGGGGTATAACAAGCAGATGATAGACCCGATCTTATTTCCTAATCCGGTTCAGCCCGGCAGGGTAGAACGCCCACAACCTCAGAAACAACCAGCCGGAAATATTTCCGACTCACCATTTGCCAGGGTATTGGATCAGAAAACTCCTTCTCAGGAAGTCAAGTTTTCACAGCACGCCCAGGATCGTCTCAGGGCCAGGAACATAACTTTTTCGGCCAATGATCTTGCAAACCTGGAAGGCGCAGTCAACAGTGTGGCTCAAAAAGGGGGCAAAGAATCACTGGTAATGATGGGGGATGCGGCACTGGTGGTCAGTGTAAAAAACCGGACTGTAGTGACCGCTCTGGACAAAATGCAGATGAAAGGCAATGTATTCACCAATATTGATTCAGCAGTAATTATTTAGAACTCAACAATCAGCAGGGCTGGCCCTCCTTGAGGAAGCCCGCGAAGCGCCGACCGATTGACGCGCTTCTCACACCCACTCAAAACAAATAACAGGAGGCATCACAATGAGTATTACATCAGCGCTGTTTACCGGAGTTAGCGGATTACTTAATAACGCCGAAGGAATGAACGTAATCGGCAACAACATATCCAACGTTAACACAATCGGTTTCAAGGGGTCTCGCACCCTTTTCTCCGACATGCTTTCCACACCAACCACCAACCGGTCACAGATGGGACATGGCACAACCATCCAGAAAATTGACAATCTCTTTACTCAATCCTCATTTGAAAGTACCGGTGTGGTGACAGATGTCGCCATTCAGGGCGACAGCTTTTTCGCACTAGGCGGGCCATCTGACCCGAAAGGGGCAGCTCTTACCGGTGAAAAAGCTTATTACACCAGAGCCGGCGCTTTCAGGCTCACCCCGGATACGACAGTAGCACCTCCGGTTGATCTTTACCTGTCAAATGCGGACGGCTACCGCGTGCTGGATGTGGACGGCTACCCGGTAACAATTCCGGTTGCGGCTGCACCGCCTGTTGCAACCGATATTATCAAGATCACTGCGATTGATAACGATGGTAAAATATCGATGTTGCGCGGTGATGGCACTGTTGCTTACTACTCGGCCGTCGCTGGAGTGCCGGTTGCGGGTGGTGATACCAACGCAGCCAACGCAACCAGGATGGCTACTTTGAGGATACCGTACCCGGGCGAACTCGAGAAATTCGGCGGCACACTGTTCAAGGCCAGTAACCCTGCCACCGGTGTTGACGCATCAACTGTGTTGTACAGTGCCACCTGGAACTCGGCAACGAGTCTTCCTACACAGGAAAAACTGTTTTCAAACAACCTTGAGCAGAGCAATGTGGACATGGCAACCGAGTTCGTTAAGATGATACTGACTCAGAGAGCTTATTCGGCCAACTCCAAGACAATCACAACTTCGGATGAGATGACTCAGGAAGTTTTGAACCTTAAGCGTTAATAAGGCTTAGCCGGTCGGGATGAGCAGAAATAAGCTCATCCCGACTGATTATATTTCCGTTGGTTTGCGTTGACCGGTTTGAAAAGAATTTGTGTTCTGATTAAACTAATTAAACAGATGATTTAGATGGTTGCAAAATAGAAGCTTACGTTATAGATAATAGTAGTTTCTTACTTCGATTCATGCATTGTTGGGAGGGGACATATGGCCAAGGAAGAACAAGCTCCGGCTGAAGTGGAAGCTGAAGGCGGCGGCAAGAAAAAGTTGATCATAATTATCGGTGCAGCCGTGGCCGTGGCGATTGTCCTGGGTGTTGTTGCCTTTATGATGCTTGGCAAAGGTGATAAGAAAGCTGCGAAAGAGGGTGAAGCTGCCCAAACAGAGGGAAAGGCGGCTGAAGGTGGTCACGGCGCTCCCGCTGCATCTGCCGGTGGCCACGGAACTCCTGCCGGCGGCGCGGCGGCTGGCGGCCCTGCCGCTAACATTTATCCGCTGGAACCTTTCATAGTCAATATTTATGATGGGCAGGAACTGCGCTATCTGAAGGTTAAGATAGAGCTGGATATGGTCGGCCCGGCTGTTAAATCCGAAATCGAGGGGCGTCTCGCACCGATTCGCGACGCCATACTGGTGCTGCTGAGCGCCAAGACCCTTCAGGACGTTCAGGATGTTCAGGGTAAAAACACCTTGAAAGATGAAATTCTGGGAGCGATTAACAAGCATATCCCCCCTGGTAAAATCGCCAAAGTTTACTTTACCGATTTTGTTGTTCAGTAGGGATTTTTGTGGCTGCTGAAAAGATACTTACAAAAGCTGAAATAGAGGCGCTGCTTAATGCTGTGTTTGACGGTCGCATTGAGCCTGAAAAGGAACTTGCAAAGACCGAAAGCAGCGTAGTTACGTACGATCTTTTCAACTCGGAGGCCCATAAAGGTTTTGTCCCCAACCTGGACATCATCTATGACAGTTTTATTCGCTACAGTCGCGTAACTCTCTCCAATCGTCTCCGCAAGTCGGTCGAAATCAAAAAAATCGGAGCCCGCTCGTACAAGTTTGATGATTTCCTGCAAACCCTCCCGTCTCCGGTCTGTATGGGGATCTTCAAGATCGAACCGCTCAAAGGCGCGGCCCTGGTATCTTTTGACAGTACACTGGTGTTGTCTCTGGTAGACAGTTTGCTGGGGGGGACCGGAAGTGCCAAAGTGCCGGTTGCCAACCGCATGTTCACTTCCATTGAACTGCGTCTGATGGAAAAAATCGTCAACGATGTTCTGCAGGATCTGGAAAAAGCCTGGGCACCTTTGTACGCAACCCATATGAACCTGCTGCGAATGGAGATGAACCCGCGACTTATCAGTATCGTCCCGCCCGAATACCAGATTGTGACCATGTCCCTCAAACTTCAAATTGAGGACGTTTCCGGCAACATCATGTTTGCAATTCCCTACATGACAATTGACCCGATTCGGGACAAACTCAAGGCGGGAATGCAGTTTGACCTTATGGCGATTGATCCCCAGTGGTCTTCCCGGCTTTCAGCGGAGATTCTGGAAGCGCCGATGGAGACCATTGTCGAGATGGGAAATGCAAGCATAACCTTGCGTGAGTTGCTTGATCTGGTCCCGGGCGATACGATCATGCTCGACAAGGCTTGTTCAAGCGAGATGTTAGTCAAAGTTGAAGGCGTGCCGAAGTACTTCGGAATCCCTGGCATCAGGCACGGAAACAAGGCAATTCAGATCAGCAAGATTTGCAGTAATAGGGGGCAGTAGTGAGCGATAAGCCTGAAAACGAAATGGAACTGGATAAAAAAAATCTCGACTTCATTCTTGATATTCCCCTGCAGGTAACTGTTGAGTTGGGGAGGACCAAGTTGCTGGTGAAGGATATTCTGCAGCTGAACCAGGGAGCGGTTGTCGAACTGAGCAAGCTGGCTGGCGAGCCCCTTGATATTTTTGTCAACTCCAAATTGGTTGCTCGCGGTGAAGCGGTTGTGGTTAATGAAAAATTTGGCGTCCGACTGGTGGATATTGTCAGCCCAAATGAGCGGGTGGAGAAAATACTGTGAAAAGTGCGGCTTCCGCACTCCTTCTATTCCTTCCTTCGATTGCCCGTGCCGGAGACGGTTCCGCGTACGAATTCAGTTTTCTTTCAAGTTTTCTTCAAATGATAGCTGCCCTGGCTATTGTCATTGGATTGATCCTTGTCACCTGGCACTTTTCCGGTAAACTGATGCGGGGGTTGCCGGGCGGCGCTCACCTTTCATCAAAACATATCCGCTTGATCGAGACCCGCTACCTGGGGCCCAAGAGAGCCTTGCTCCTGATTGAAGTCGGCGGAGAATATCTGCTGCTGTCAAACAGCGACAATCGACTGAGCCTGCTCAAACAGATCAACATGCTGGAAGAGATAGAAGTAATCGAAGAAGAACATGATCAGGGGCGATTTAACGCCCTGTTGACCCGTTTGAGGCATTCCGCATGATCGCAAAAATAACCGGTAAACGAGTTTTGGCTTTAGGGTTGGCCGGCTTTTTCATCTTGGCCGGAGCTGTCGCTAACGCCGAGCCTTTGGCAATTCCCTCGCTAAGCATCGGTGTGGGAACCGCAACAAAGCCGAATGACGTGGCGGTTACCGTCCAGATATTCCTGCTGATGACAATCCTGTCTTTGGCACCCGGGCTTCTGATCATGACAACCTCTTTCACCCGGATATCGGTTGTGCTGTCATTTTTGAGAACGGCAATCGGTACCCAGTCTGCGCCGTCCAATCAGGTTATCCTGTCACTTTCGATGTTTTTGACGTTCTTTATCATGACTCCGGTCTGGCAGCAGATCAACAAAGAAGCCTATCAGCCCTGGAAGGCCCAGCAGATCAGCCAGGAACAGGCCGTGGACCGGGCCGTGAAGCCGATCAGGAAGTTCATGCTATCCCAGACAAGGGAAAAGGACCTGGCGCTGTTCGTAAGCCTCTCCAAGTTGCCAAGGCCTAAAAATGCGGAAGAAATTCCGACTTTGACGATAATCCCGGCATTTATGATCTCCGAGTTGCGGACAGCATTCCAGATCGGATTTCTAATCTATATCCCGTTCATAGTCGTAGACATGGTGGTTGCTTCGGTGTTGATGTCGATGGGTATGATGATGCTGCCACCGGTCATGATATCGTTGCCGTTCAAAATTCTACTATTTACCCTTGTTGACGGGTGGGGCCTGGTTATCGGGTCTCTGGTCAGCAGTTTCGGCTAGCTAAAGCCTGGTAAACCACGATGGCAGGTCATCTGACATCCCATCATATCTGCCGTTACCCTGAGGTATTTCATGACACCCGAATTAGTGGTCCAACTTGCCCGCAGAAGCTTTGAAGCGACCCTGATGCTGGCCGCGCCCCTGCTGCTGGCCAGCCTCGTGATAGGTCTCATGATAAGTGTTTTTCAGGCGGTCACCTCCATCAATGAGGCTACCCTGGCGTTCGCACCCAAGATTGTCGCCGTCATGATTGCCATGATCATTTTCTTTCCATGGATGATGAGCTATATGGGCGATTTTACCCGCGAGATTTACTCCTTCATCGCCCTGATGAGGCGTTAGCGCTTTCATGTTCCCGCTGCTCCCCTTTCCGTCCCCTCGCGAAGTCATTTTTTTCATGCTCGTTTTAAGTCGTGTTGCCGGTATTTTTGCCGCTCTTCCGGTTTTTGGAGGGAAAAAGCTGCCGATTCGCATCAAAGTAGTCACTGTATTTATGATTACACTGGTCTGCTTTCCAACGTTGTCCGTTTCAATCCCGCAAACTCCGACAGACGCCTTCAGCCTGGCTCTGCTGGCTTTGAGCGAACTGATGGTCGGATTGACGCTGGCCTTTATCACCCAGATAATATTTGCGGCGGTAGAATTCAGCGGTCAGATCATCGGCATGCAGATGGGGCTTACCATCGCCTCGATAATTGATCCATCTCAGGGCACCCAAACCCAAATCATGTCCGTTGTCCAGACTCTTTTTGCGACATTGCTGTTCCTGTCGCTGAATATCCATCATGTTTTTATCCGCGCTATCATTGACAGTTTCAACGTCATTCCGCTCGGTGGCTGGCGGGTAAATGGAGAGCTAATCCAGTTTCTTGTTCAGCGTACCGCAGATATATTCATTATCGGAATCCGCCTGGCCGCTCCGGTCATGGTTGCTCTACTGCTTACGACGGTTGCAATTGGCATAATGGCGCGCGCCTTTCCGCAGATGAATGTTTTCATGATCAGCATGCCGCTTAATATCGGACTTGGACTAATCATACTGGGTTTGACGCTTACAATATTCTTCCATGTTCTTGAAGTATCTTTTGGTCATCTCAAGGAGCAGATTTATACGCTCTACAGGCTAATGGCAAAGGGGGGATGACCTACGGGTGAAGATGTAGACAAACACTCAAAAACCGAACAGCCGACCGGTAAAAAGCTCGACAAGTCCAGGGAAAAAGGGCCCCCGCCGATGAGTCAGATGCTGACTTCGTCGCTCACTTTGCTGGTGGGCATCGTCAGCCTGTATGTCTTTGGCAGCTTTATGATGGATGGCCTCAAGGAAAACGCGGTCAAGATTTTCTCAACAATGGGAAAGTTCCAGCTGACCGAGTCCAATCTGTATATTTTAATGCTCAAACTCTTCGGAACAATTGTATTGCTTCTGACACCTTTGATCGTCACCATCATTGCGACATCGACGCTCTCAAGCGTGATTCAGGATGGCGGGCGGTTAGAGTTCAGGATGTCGCGACTGACGGTGGACTTCTCCAAAATCAGTCCAATGAGCGGCTTTAAGCGGCTTTTCAACAAAGATGCATTAGTGGAAATGCTGAAATCGTTGTTGAAATTGCTGGTCGTCGGTTGGATTGCTTATCGTGTGATCCAGGATGAAATGCAGAATATAACCTTTCTGGCCGAAGCAAATATCGAAACTATCTTCAGCTTCGTCGGACATGTTTCATTCAAGATAGTCACCCATACTTGCGGAATTATGTTGGTCCTGGGCGTCCTTGATATGATGTACGTCAAGTGGCGCTATATGGAAAATCTCAAGATGACCAAGCAGGAGGTCAAGGACGAGCGTAAAGATTCGGATGGTAATCCTGAAATCAAGAACAAGATTAAAAGCATGCAGTATCAGATGGCGCGACGGAGAATGGTTAAAATTGTTCCGTTGGCTGATGTTGTAATAACCAACCCGACACATTATGCCGTAGCTTTAAAGTACGACCGTCAGAAAATGATTGCCCCGCTGGTGCTTGTAAAAGGGGTGGATGTAATGGCTGAAGCAATTAAAAAAATTGCTCGCGAACACCAAATAACTCTGGTGGAGAACCGGTTTCTGGCACGCGAACTGTACGATCAGGTAAAGGAAAACGAGCCGATTCCGGAAGCGCTGTACGCCGCCGTTGCAGAGGTGTTGGCGTATGTTTACAAGCTCAAGGGTAAAATATAATTTTTACAGTCCGAACTGGTCAGAAAAGGTTCACGTTTGAACGACGAACCCTTAAATAATTCTGCGCTCTTAGATGCAGTCAAATCGCTGCGCGCAATGTTCCCACGGGAATTGCATGATCGTCTGCTTCTGGTGGGAGGTTCTGTGCGCGATTCCCTGTCCGGAGTGCCGATTAAAGATATTGACCTGATCACAACTCTGCCGGAAAAGACACTTCTCCTGCACCGGTTCCGGCGTGTGGAAGGGAAGACAACCGCCCCGATTTACTTTAAAGGTGACCCACTCTACGGGAAGATTGAAATAACCCGGTTGCAGGAAGATCTCGGTCTGGAAGCTGATCTGATCCGTCGCGATTTTCGCTGCAATGCGGTTGCTGTTACGCTTGCGGGTCAGATGGTAGACCCGCTTCACGGCGTGGCCGATATAGAAAAACGTCGAATGTATCCCTGTGCATCAACCTCGTTAAAGGAAGATCCAATCAGGATTTTCAGGGCTTTCCGGTTTGCATCTGATGGTTGGGAGATCAGTCCGGAACTTGCCGAAATGATCCGTTCCGGAAACTGGGAGGAACGCCTGTCGGAAATACCGGTGGAGAGGTTTTCGCGTGAGATGGTCAAAGCGCTGGCTGGAAAATCCCCTGCTGATTTTTTTGCCTGTCTGCTGGAATACGACGTTGGCAGATGCTATCTGCCGGAGCTGTTCAGGATGCAGGAAATCCCGGCCGGTCCAGCCGCCTATCATGGCACGAATACCCTCTTTTCACACTCGCTGACCGCTTTGCGAAGGATGACCGGCATGACGGATGATCCTGTCGCACGCCTGGCGGCACTCTTTCATGACCTGGGCAAACTTTCGACACCGCCGGAACTGTTGCCCAGACATATCGGGCATGACCGGGCGGGAGCGGAGGTGGCGCGTGAATTGGCAAGCCGTCTTCGATTGTCTGTTGTGCAGCGAAATGCCATCGTAGCGGCTTCGAAGCTACATATGACCGGCGGGCGTTGGGATGAACTGCGCGACGTCACCAAGCTTAAGCTGGCTGAACAGTCCATTAAGAGCGGCATTGCGGGTTTTTTTCCCCAACTGGTGGCTGCCGACTGCGCCACGACCCCAATTCTTGCCGGATGGGATGAGATTCTGTTGGCGGTTTCATCCTCTGCAGCAGAATTGGGAATTGATACTGCGGCACTATCATCAATGAATGATCGCGACCGAACCTCTCTGATAACGCAAAGGCGACTCGAAAAGTTCAGGCAGCTAACCGCAGTCAAGCCTGCCTGAAGCCGGAATGCAGCCTTGCTTGCCTTTCACAATTCTGCTATTTTTAAGCAAATTACGGGAAAGTTGGCATTATGAAGATCACCATTCTGGGGAGCGGAACATCTACCGGAGTTCCGATGGTTGGCTGCTCCTGCCGCGTCTGCTCTTCGGATGACCCGCGGGATAAAAGAACCCGCGCCTCACTTCTGATCAATCATCAGGATTCCAATATTCTGGTGGACACTTCCACCGACCTGCGGCATCAGGCTCTGCAAAACGGCCTGTCGTGCGTGGACGCCGTGCTTTTTACGCATTCCCATGCTGACCACGTCAACGGTATTGATGATTTGCGCGGTTTTTATTTTAAGCACAAAAAAATAATCCCCTGTTTTGCTTCAGCCAGCACCCTTGAAACCCTGCATTCAGGATTCGGATACATCTTCCAGGAACAAGAGAGTTCCGGCTACTCACCCTTACTGACAGGCCATGAAATCCACGCACCTTTCGACCTTTTCGGGCTGAAGGTTGTTCCGGTGCCGCTTATTCATGGCAAAACATCCGCATTGGGCTACCGGATCGGATCATTTGCCTACCTGACCGATTGCAGTGCCATTCCTGAATCGTCCAGGCCACTTCTGGAGGGGGTTGAGCTGCTGGTAATAGACGGTCTGCGTTGGACAGAGCACCCGTTTCACTTCAATATTGACGGAGCAGTCGCGGCAGCCCGGCAAATCGGTGCAGGGCGTGTTATTTTGACCCACCTTACACATGAAATAGCTTATTCAGAAGGCAGCCGGTTGCCGTCCGGCTTTGAACTCGCTTTCGACGGCATGGAATTTCACCATTGGCCAGGTTGAGGAGATATTGATGCACAAGGATATTCGACTGCATGGCATCGTTGGAGATCAGACGGAGTACTTTGTCATGGTCGTGGGTAACGAAGCTTACCAACGCTATTTTTTCAACATTGTTCAGGATGATGATCAGCTGCGTATTTTCTCTCCCGGCAACGAACTGGTGATAACTCCGGAAGGCATTAATTATCAGGGCAACGGCGGTTATTTCTGTGAATACATGTTCGGAGTTGACCAGCCGGCTTCCGATCTTGCCAAGCCGGAGATTATCAATCGTCTGGTCATGTACGGAGCCCGTTCCAACGATGAAGGTGCGGTCAGATTCAGTGATCGAACCTCCGGCAGCGAGACCTATGACAACATATTTTTCGAGGGCAATGCGGTCTGCAACTACTTCTATTTCGTGCACTCCAACACGTTGTCCCGCAAGCTTAAAAATCAACAGGAAGAGCTCGTAAAAAACCTGGGGAAAGTATTAAAACGTTCAGAAGCCGTTGGCGACGAACGTGACGACATCCTCATTTCGGAAATATTTCCACTTCTAAAAGATGATTCAGCCCAGCTATTTGTCGTCAAACTGATCAACCGCCACCACCGCGAGTACCGTAACCTGTTCAGAAATTTATACTTCAGAAACAAAAAAATATCGGACGATGATTTCAGCAAACTGATCGGACTTGCTTCGAAATACCGGATTGATCGTTATCAGCAGGAGCGTATCAGGATCGATGTCATGTATCGCAACCCAGCCAATAAACGCATTGTGGACGAATATCGCAATATTCTGCTGGCATGTAATTCCAAGGGTGAAATCAACAATCTGGACAATGCCCGTCTGACAAGACTAAAGACCCTTTCGGTACGGAATAAGATCCCCGGCGCGCTTTTTTATACCTTAGATGAAATGCTCAAAAAAGGGCGCAACCTGAAGAACAGCGAAGAGAGTGATTACATTGCAACCACTCGCGAGATTCTGGAAGGGATCTTTTTTCGAGAGATCGAGATCGAAAGCCTGATTGACCGTGACGATATGCTGAAGCTTATCAAAGCCAAGAAAAAGGCCATGGAGAACCGGGACCACTCCTTTGACCAGCTTATGCTGGATGCCAGCAAGGAGTGCGACGAGAAAATACGCGATGGAGCGGACACATCTTTATTGGATGGTTTTTCCTACGTAATAACTTATCTGGATCGATTTGACACTGTTTCAAACCTGATCAGCCAGCTGGCATTCATGGAAAACGTCAGAATCAACGAAGAGATGTTGCGTGGCTTGCTGGAGCATAAAGCTGCTTTCAATAACCTGAATGAAGACAGTTTTCATGAACTGTTTATCCGGGATCTGTTTGCAAATGCCTATCTGGGAGGATTCGGACGCAGAAAAGTCAAGGCGTTGATGGAGGGGTTGGTGGCAATTGAAGCGCGTTGGTCCAGCATTGAGGAATTGCACCGCAAACTCAATGAGATAGATCATGAAGAACGCGTTTCAATCGTACTGTTGGAACATGTCAGGGACCGTATCCGCAACTTTTATTCCAAATTCACCACCAGAGCAGATCAGGATGCTCTGCGCCGTGAGGTGATCGAAGAGCTGAAAACCAAAAAGCTGGTTACCTCAGATATTCCGGATCGCCTCTTCAATGAAGTGCTTTTCACGATAAAAAAAGAGGCCATGTACCTGCACTCGCTGCTTCCGCAGATTATCGCTGAATGTAATGACGGCTTGAGGGAAGATTTTCTCGAAAACTCCGGACTGGACCGATTCTATGTTGAGGAGTTGGAGCGGGAATATTATGAGAAGAACGGACTGGATATTGAAGGGCTGTATCAAATCAGGAAGGGACTGAGCTGAAACTTGAGACCGTTGAAACTTAATCAGCCGGTTTGAGCAAAGGTTGTTCTATGTGGAAAATT
Source organism: Geobacter sp. (assembly GCA_009684515.1). Lineage (GTDB taxonomy): Bacteria > Desulfobacterota > Desulfuromonadia > Geobacterales > Pseudopelobacteraceae > JACRCG01. The sequence continues at coordinate 313,658 of WKKS01000002.1, read as the reverse complement.
CTTTTTGTGTCGCTGGCTCTTGTTTTCTCCTGCTGTCCGGTTCTGTATGCCGGTCCCGCTCTTGATATCCCGCTTGATTTCAGCCAACCGGACGGCACTTCCTTCAAAGCCCGTAAACATGGTGATGAATTTCAAAACTGGACCGAATTGGAAAGCGGCCATTCCGTTGTAAGGAACATGACCACCAGGGAGTGGGAGTATGCTCTGCAGAATCCTGATGGAACGCTTCGCGGATCGGGAAAAAAGGTTGTCCCGAATCGGGAGGCTCCCAGGGAGATACCGCCCGGGTTGAAACCTCCCCGCAACTACACAGCGGAAAAAGAGCATTCCAAATCACTGCAGAACATCTACCTGCAACGCATGCCCGGTTCATCTTCAACCACATCCAGCCAATCCAAAACTGTTGCCTCCTATGCACCGGGTGACTGGAGCCCGGTTCCGGTTTCCGGTAACCGGAACGTCCTTCTGATACTGGTAAACTTCAGCGATCGCACTCTCTTGACAACTGCCGCCGCCTGGCATGATTCAGTATTCAGCACCACGGCCGGTGTCAAATCCGTTGCCAATTACTACAAGGACAACTCATTCAATACGCTTTCGGTTAGTCCGTTAGCGCACAACCAGGCTGGCAGCCCGGCTGGAGTGGTCACGGTGTCGGTCCCATATGTGCACCCTTACAACGGAACTTCCGAAAATACCTGGGTCGCCGCTGCAATCAACGCCGCTGGAACTTTCGTAAACTTTGCCGCGCTTGACTCAAACAGCAACGGCTATATTGACCGGAGCGAGGCAATTGTCTACTTGATCCCGGCGGGATACGAAGAGTCCGGTTCAAGCAAAACTCCCAGTGTCTGGGCCCATACTGCAACTTACTCAAGCGGTGGTCTGCTCGCTGCCGGAAAGAGATTCCCGGCTTTCGGCATGAATGGAGAGTTGAATAACTCGGATATCCGGCACCCCATCGGCGTGGTTGCCCATGAGATGGGGCACCAATTCTGCGGCCTGCCCGATCTTTACGATACATCAAACCCGGTTCGAAATAGCGGTCTCGGCTATTTTTCACTCATGGCGGGCGGCAGCTGGGGCAGGGACTCGGGAGAAGAATCAGGCGCAACACCTACCAATCTCGATGCCTGGTCAAGGGAATATCTTGGCTGGACAACACCAGTGACACCGGCCTCCGCTGTGCCACTCGTTCTCGCTCATTCGCTATCTTCACCAAATTCTGCTTACAAGATCATCAATCCGCCGGTCAGCGCCTCCGAGTACTATCTGGTCGAAAACCGCCAGCCGGTCGGATGGGACAGGGGGCTGCGAGGAAAAACCGGATTCAGCAGCAGTTGGGCCGGCGGACTTTTGGTTATGCATATCGACATTACGGCTGGAACCGTCGGATCGAATGACATTAACAGATATACCGCCAACGGCGGACGCCAAGGCGTGGTGCCTGTTCAGGCCAGCACCGCCTCATGCGACATGCTGGCAGATGGAGCTACCTGTAGCGGACGTCCGACGACACTTTACTATTCCGGCAACAATGCCGATTGGTCACCGCTTACCACGCCAAATTCAAACTACTACGGAGAAATTGTTTCAAACTTCAGCGTTCTGGGAATTTCCTCTCCGGCTGCCAGTATGACAGCCAATATCTCCTTCGCCGCACCGGTTGTCATTCAGCTCCCGGCTGCCATTGATAATGATGCCTGGGCGGTCACGACCGGCGGCAATGGCAATTGGAGCGGACAGTCAGCAAATACCCACGATGGCGTTGATGCAGCGCAGAGTGCCGCTCTGTTGGATAACCAGAGCAGCTGGATGCGGACGACCGTGAATGGTCCCGGAACTTTGAACTTCTGGTGGAAGGTCTCTTCCGAACGGAACTATGATTATCTCAAATTCTACCTGGATGGCGTGGAGCAGGCCGGAGTCATCGGCATCAGTGGGGAGGTCGGCTGGAATCAGGTGACAGGAATCAATATTCCGGACGGCAGTCATGAGATCAAGTGGGTTTACAGCAAGGATGCTTCGACTGGTTTAGGGTCAGATGCAGGCTGGGTTGATCAGGTTGTGTTTTCCGGCCGCTATCCGCTGACCTTCTCCTTCGCAGGCAACGGCGGCGGATCGGTCAACAGTATAATTCCAGTTTCTCCGACCATTAACTGCATCTCCGGTTCTGCGTGCAATCCGGTTGATTTCTCAGTGGGAACGGATGTGGTGCTAACGGCTTTGACAGACCAGAATTCGACCTTCACCGGCTGGAGTCCACCCTCCGTCTGCTCTGGAACCGGAAACTGCGCAGTCACAATGGACAGCGCCAAAAGCGTATCCGGTACTTTTACCCTGGCGCCGCTGGTTACGGTTCTGGAAAGGCCAGGCGTGGGATTCAACACAATAGCGGAGGCTTACGGCGATCTCAGCACGGCTGACGGCAGTACGATCCAGATCCGCATCAACACATCTCCTTTTGAAGCCGTGACCTTCAACCGGAATATTGCCATAGCGCTCAAGGGCGGATTCGACGCCTATTTCTCACCAGTCAACAGTGGTTACAGCAACATGGGGACTGTCACTATCTCAGCAGGTTCGCTGACCGCAGAGAGAATCGTAATTTACTAGCTATCAGACGCTTAAGTAACACACCTGATAATATATCCCCAACTTTCTAAAGCTTTTACTCTAAACAGCCGATGTGGTTAGCATGGAACGGGCAAGCGCCCGTCGGAGGCGGCTATGGAAATAAAGTCACAGGAATCAGTAATTACGGACGATGCCATCAGCTCTCCCGGTCAAAGCGGGGTAGGCGGCTCCCATGAGAGCAAAGCAGAAAAACTGGATGGCAATGGCGGAAGCTCGTCAGAGGCGGTTCAGACATCTGAAGACGAGGCTCGACTCGAGCGTCTGAATTCTATCAGAAAGCAGCTTTCCGAGGGCACTTATAATATCAGCGGCAAGGATGTTGCCGACAAGATACTTAAAGTTATAAAGGGTTAGCTTTCCAAAAGCCCCGCCGGACACGGCGGGGCTTTTTTCTTCCGTACATGTCACCGCCAAAAGTCCATTTCCAGCTTGACCCACCAAACTTGCCGCGCTACATTCAAACTGAGTATGTTATCTACTCAAACGAGTAGATATATCTCAATCCTGCGACACAGGAGCATCCATGGCAGTCAATATCAGAATCAACGAGCTGCGGGCAAAAATTGCCGCCTACGGCAAGGAAAACCAGGGCGAACTGTTGTACGCTCTGGCTGAGGGGGCCCAGCTCATCTCGGGTTGCGAACAGGTTCGGATCTATCTGGAAGATTTGACGCGCGGGGCGCTGACCTGCCCCCATGCAACCGGCCGGCGCGTTAATGAAATACGCGAAACCAGTTTTGCCATCGGTTCCACTGATACGGTAGTTTCCTCGGTTTTTATGAGTCAATATCCGGTCGAGTTTAAGGTCTCATCCGCACAGGCGAATTCTGTCGATTTGGAAATGGCTGAACGGCTTGAAATCCGAAAAAGTTATGTGATGCCGATAGTCAGCCTCGGCAAGTCAATCGGCGTGCTTTGCCTGGATCAAACACGGGCCGAGGAATCGGTGACAGCACGCTGCAAATCGCAACTGGCTGAATTTACCGGTTATGTCTCCGGTCAGCTGGATCAGGCCCGGATTTATCACCAACAGGTGCGTCTTGCCCGTCGTCTGGAAGAGCTCAAGTCACGGGAAGCGGCCGCAATGATGGTTCGATCGGCGGTAAAGCTGGTTGAGAAGGTGTCACTGGCCTCGGTGCTGGTTCCGAACGCCAGCGGCGCACTCGAAATTCTGGCCAGCTACTCCTCCGACGATGAACTGGAAAAAATGTACTATCAGCAGGGAGACATTGATCTGCGCAAGGGTAAATCACTTATTTCGCAGTATATCAGCGATCAGGCCATCATTGCCGATGACCGGCTGCTGAAGCCGCTCTTTATTTCCGACCTGACCCAACACAACCTGCAAAAACGCGCCTTGACCGAGTCGATGGAGTTGCGCTCCTTGTATCTGGTACCGCGTTTCAATCCCGAAAGCCGCCGGATAATTTGTCTGGTCAATTACTATTCCCACGATCTTTACCGATTCAGTGATTTTGAGATGGGTCTGCTTCAAACCCATGCCGAAATGGTTGAACGGGTTATCAGCGAAGTCGGCAGCGAGCATCTGGAAATCAGGGTGTTATCCGAGATTACCGATCTGCTCAATGAGCGGACCGAAAGCCTGCAGACGTTTCTGACCAAGGTTCTTTCCAAGGCCACCGAACTGATCGGTGCCGATACCGGCAGCATTGCGGTTGTAAGAGAGCTTGATGATATGAAATGGCTGGTGGTGGAGGATGAGAACGGAACTATTGTGGGCGCAAAAAACAAGGGGTGGTTAAAAAAATATATCCCGCCATTTCCGGTTGGAGGGGAAGAGCTGACACCGGAGGAGCGCAGTCTGACCGGTTATGTGGCCCATACCAAGCACCCGAAAATTATTGCCAGGGTCGAAGTCGAACAGAGTGGCGCCGGTTTCCATCGTTCAATGAGCGATCTGCTTAAAAGCGAGATCGCCGTGCCGATCATCTGCGATGATGAAGTCATTGCGGTAATCTGTCTCAATTCGCTGCGCTACGACTTTTTCCGCGAGGAACACCGCCGGATACTGCAAATCATCGGTTCGTTGACCGCCCGGCATATCTCCAATCTACAGCGCATTGAACGTCTGCAGGGAGAGGTCAACCGGCTCACAACAGATGTGGCTTATAAAGACCCGCATGTATTATCCTACCGCCTTGGAAACATCATCGGTAACAGTGCAAAATCACAGGAAGTAGTCGATTTTATCAACACCGTTTCTCCGCCGCTGTTCAATCGTATTATCTACTGGGCCCGTAATATTCTGCAGGAGGCCACCATCGGACTCCCTTCAATCCTGGTGACGGGGCAGACCGGTTCCGGCAAGGAATTCTTCTTCAACAATCTTTACAACAAGCTTAATGAGCTGTATCGCCGCGATCTCAATCAGAACGGTGAGCTTCCGGTCAAAAAATCCAATATCGCCGCCTATGCGGGTGATCTGACCTATTCGGAGCTGTTCGGACATAAGAAAGGGGCTTTTACCGGCGCATATACCGACCGGCGCGGTATTTTGGAGGAAACCATCGGGGGGATCGTTTTTCTGGACGAGATCGGTGATGCCGACCCAAAGACCCAGGTCCAACTGCTGCGTTTTCTGGACAACGGCGGGTTTGTCCGGCTGGGTGAGAATACGGACCGTTACAGCCGGGTCTTGCTGGTTGCTGCAACCAACAAAAACCTGCATGAAGAAATCGCGGCGGGAAGATTCCGCGAAGACCTTTACCACCGCCTTTCCGAGTTGTCGATCCGGCTGCCGTCACTGAATGAGCGTCGCGAAGATATTCCCGACCTGGCGGTACATTTTCTTGGCAAGTTGTACCTTACCTACCGGGGGGATAACGAGCGGCTTGAAAAACCGCCGATACTCTCAATAGAGGCCAAAGACATTCTGATGCGCCACAATTACAAAGGGAATATTCGCGAGCTTCGCAGTATTCTGTTGCGTGCGCTATTTTTCCGCAACAAGCAGATCCTCAGCGGAGAAGCCATTGCCGAAGCCATCGCGAGGACCGGATGCCTGGAGACAACACCGGCCGTTTCCGCCTCAAGAGATCTGGATGCGCAGGTTGCCGAAGAGATTGTGGGCAGAATTGAGGCGGGCGGGGATTTTTGGTCAGATGTTTACGAACCGTATTCCAGAAATGACATATCGCGGGAAGCGGTCAGGATCATAATAGAAAAAGCGCGAGACAAATCCGGCAAAACGATGCCGATGGTGGCGCGTTATCTCAGGGCACTGCAAGATGGCGCCGGACATGATGAAGAGCAGAGACAGCTGTTCCGGTTTAAAAACTTTTTATACAAGACTGTAAAAATAGGTTAGGTGGCAATGCCTGTGGTCCGTGGACCCGTATCGCCCGGGCCGGCTACTTGAAGTATTCCGAATGGATCGAACCGCTCAGCGTGGCCATTCCGAATATGGTGACCAATGAAATGGCAAAGCAGACAATTAAGAACCATGCTGCCCGGCTTTCCTTCCACCCGAAAAAGCGCCGCAGATGCAGATATGCGCCAAACATCAGGCAGGTGATCAGCGACCAGGTTTCCGTCGGATCCCATCCCCAGAAACGTCCCCAGGATTGATAGGCCCAGATCGAGCCGGCCAGCATGCCGATCGTCCAGAAGATAAAACCAAATCCGGCAAAGCGGTAACTATAGATATCAAGAGTTTCGAGAGCAGGCAGTTGCTGCAGCCAGCCACTATCCTTTCTTTTTTTAAGCAGGTAAAAAATCGCCAGCGCGCAGGCGATCACCAGGGTGGCCAGTGCGATCTTGTATAATCCGATATGGATAATCAGCCAAACACTGCGGAAAGTGGCGGGCAGGGTCCGGATTCCGGGATTGTAGAACATGGAGAGAGCCAGCATGAGGAAAGTGGCGGGAAAAGCCAGTATGCTGACCGATTTGATGCGCGGATATATTTTCAGAAAGATAAAAAAGCAGGCCATGGTCATCCACGCGTCGGAGGAGAGCACCTCATTTGGGGACATATAGGGGCCGTGTCCCACTTCGCGCCACCAAACGGCAATCAGACCGGTGTGCAGAGCCAGTCCGCAAGCGGCCGCCCAGTAACCGAGGCGCTCGGAGCGACTGTTTTTGAAAAGAACTCCGATGGCATTGGCGATGGTTGCCAGAACATATACTATGACAACCGCCCAGTTTGCCGAAATATACATTTCCAAAGACAATTTCATACGGCCGTCCCCTTTTGCAGTGCCCTGACCACTTCGTCACGCTCTTCCACAAAGAAGTCCCTGAAAGCGGCTGCCTTCCAGTATACCAGATAGTGATCATTCTGCTGCCTGACGGCGATCAGTTCACGGGGGGGGGTCAGGTACTGGAGAAGACTGCCCAGCATGACGATCGCAAATCCGGCGAAGATCAGCGGCATGCCGGTGCTATCCACAAATATCAGCTTTGACCACGTAGCAACCTTGTCAAGTTGTACACGATATTCACCCAGCATCCCGGAACTTCCCATTGTCAGGGAGGTCCGTGCGATTTCCTTCTCTCCCCTGGTCAACCGCAAAACCAGTTCCGGATTCGAGCCGAGCATTGTTTTTTTATCAGCATCGGCAAAATATTTTGCGGAAAGCAGATCCGGCGACCAATCTACATTAAATACTTCACTATATCCGGCCTCCGTCGGGCTGGTCGGCTGCTGGACGGCAATCGTTTCGTAATAACTCTTTCCGGATTTATCGGTTACGGTGATGGCGAAGGTGTTTCCGTATTGGGCCGCATGGTAAATCCGCAGGCCGCGATAGCTCATAATCCTGTTGATCGACGCAGTCAAGGTCTCAACCCGTCCGGACGTATCGGTAATCGAAATATCCGAAAAGACTTCCAGCGGCCGATTCTTATTATCGAATTGCAAACGGACCCGGTCAAGACGGATGGTGCCCGGCAGTTTCAGCGGAGAAGCAAAAAGCCCCTGTTCGGAAACGCTCCAGGGTTGGCGGCTGTTGAGCTGTTCACCCTCAATCAGAATCAGCGAACCTTGTCGGCTCGTCAACGCCACGTACAACGATACCGTTATTATCACCGTCATCCCCACATGCAGCAGCAGATTGCCAAAATAACCCCAGGGGCTTCTGACAAATTTGAGCAACTTAGCATCTGAACGGACGAGCCGGTAGCTGTGAGAATGTGCAACGGAGCGCAGGCATGTCACCGTGATTCCTTCCGCAAGCAGTTCTGCGGAAGCTGTGCCGACTGAGGAAAGTTTGTTTCGTGTGATTTTCAGTTGGTCATATGAGGAAAGACCCAGTGCCAGGGCGGCAAACAGTATCGCCGCGGCAAACCAGGGCTGGGAATAGATGCTGTGCAGATTGACGGCGTCAATCAGCCATAACAGGCTGCCATGCCCACGCCGCCACACTTCTATTCTTTCGGGGGTCGATTCGATCACCTGCGGGATGACCGTTGAAAGGTAAAATAAACCGGCCAGTGACAGAATTAGCCCAAGCGAAACCCTGCGGGTCGTGATCATTTTTTTCACTTTGTTCACTCGGCGGACTCCCCTTTTGCAGTTCAGGCGCTATCATCGCGACACTCACATTATAGCGGATTTGCCAGCTTTTTATGCGACAGAAGTGATTCAGATAAAATGGACAAATATACCAAAGATGTCTTCTGCTACCGGTCAGTAAAAAGGCCGGGCAAAAGCCCGGCCTCAGTCAAATATCAGTCATATTCCGTGAGGTTGGTTACGGTTTTACAGTTACCACTTATTGGTACGATTACCGCCGCCGGAGCAGCCGCTGCTAATAGTGCCATGATTACAGCTTGTGCCATTGGCCGGGATGCCGACTCCCTTGGCGCTGTTGGTCGGGGTGATGCCATTTACCATCGGCCCGACAACATTCGGTTGGCCGTTCCTGACCGGACCCGCCGTTGAACCCTTGCCGTGGTTTATTCCCGAATTATTTCCGCTGGTCGTTCCGGCCCCACTATGACAGACGGTACATGCAGCTGTGCCGTGGGCACCATCCTGCGAACCGCCATGGTAGCCGAGCCGGTCTGGGTAGGCGGAGCCGACCGGGCGGCCGATCTTGGCTCCGGTGGCCGTGCTCAGGCCATGGCAGGAACTACAGTTGGCTCCGGCTGCCGTGCCGCTGTGCAGCGGAGCCGCTTTCGTGTGGCAACTCATGCAGTCAGGCGGGTTGCCGACAGTGGCTGCCGGATAAGGACTGGTTGAGGTACCCATGGAGTGACAGCCGAGGCAGGCGCTGTTTCCCCCGGCCGCGACTATGTCCGCTTTATGGGTGTCATACGGTATCGCATGCCCGCCGGAAACCTGGAGAGTGCCGTCAATGTGCAGCGCCTTGTTGACGAAGATATTGGCGTAGCTGTTACCGGCACTGTTTATGTTTGTGTGGCAACTGCAGGTCGTCCCGATCGTGGCCGTTGTCGGGAAACCGGCCGGAATGGTAACTGCCGGATGGCCGGATGTCGTCGGGGGAGGAAATCCGTGACAGGTACCGCAGCCTGCAGCGGTCAGGGTGGCTGGCAGGAATGCCACATTCCAGGTCGGCGCCCTGTTGCTGCCGGATGTGTCGCCCCCCGGCATGCTGGCTCCGTGGCAGTAGACATTGGCACAAACGCGGGTGGCAGCCGTGTAGGTTGGTGTCAGGGCGCCACTCTTGGTGGCCAGGGTGCTCCAGGTAAAGTTGGTGCTGCCGTTCATATGAGTCGCGCTGTTTAGTGTTACTGTGCCGTGGCAGCTTGTGCAGTCAACAGCTGCGGAAAGGCTGTCGGTGCTGGTGATATGCGAAGTGTGTGCTCCAGCCCTGGTGTCGGTTGCCGCCGTAACCTTGGTCGGATATGAGGTGCTGTAAAATGGCACACCGGACGTGACCGCTCCGGCGGCATTGCTGCTGTGACACTTTCCGCACTGGTCGGTGGTTGACCAGAGCGTGCCGTTCCAGGGGAGCTGAGTAGCGGTTCCATGACAGACAACCGAGGAGCATGTTCCTGTAACACGTCCCGTCTGGCTGGGAAGATAACGGTTGTTTGATCCTGCATAGGCACCCACAGTTACCGCAATAGCCCGCCCGGCGCTTGTGGCATGGTTGTATGCAGAGGCTCCGGCATAGTTGTTATGGCACGCTGCGCAGGCGGAAATCGTGTTGCCAAGGGCGACAATGTGTTTCGTATGGGCGAGTGTCAGCGGCGAAACCAAAGCCCCGTGACATGTTTCACAGGTCGTGCCGGCAGCCGCAGTGCCCCAAAGCGGGGTCTGCTTTTCAAAGTGGCAGTTTACATTTGAACAGCGGGCGTTGGTTAAATTCGGTATTGAAGTCTGGTTGAAGAATACTCCCTTGTCATACTTGGCGCGCAGAGTGGCGGTTGAATATCCCTTCAGGCTATAAGCCATGTTGATGACATTATTCTGATGGCCAAAGTTGGTGGGGGCAACCGGGGTATGACAGATATTGCAGTTGGTGGCGGTCGGCACTGCCGGAAGATGAGTGCGGTGATTACCGGTAAACGCGCTCGACATTGATCCGAAGTGAGGATTGCTTTTTCTGGTCCCGTCCCGGGGCGGAGAGTTGTGGCAATAGGTGGTGCAGGAGTTCAGGATACTTGCGGCCTGAACCGTACCGCCACTGAAAAGTAACGTAATCAGTGCGGCGGTTATCGCCACTCCCTGCGAGTAAGCTCTTATGCTCGCGCTAGATTGACCCATATAGAAACTCCTTCCCGGCACTTTCGGCAATACAGTGCGGCCGGGGCAGGGTGACGCCCTGTCCCGGCCAGCTTGTTAATGGATCGGATCCCACTTGGGGGTTGCCCCATAATGGCAGCTGTTATTGGAACAGGTGCCGGTCTGGTGTGAACCGCCGTCCAATCTGTTGGAACTATATTTGAATTGCTTGGCTGCTTCAACCCTGAAACGCTGGCTGACTTTAACCTTGATGTTCTGGCTCGGGATGAAGTTGATCGGGCTCATCTGGTGATCAGCCGCATCGTGGCACATTACGCAGTTCGCAAAACCGTCGCCAGGCTTGGCCAACTTGCTGACGTGGTTGTTGATGGTATGGGCGCCGCCACCCCCCAGATAATTCTCAGCCTTGGCGCTGGACCAGTTGCCCTGGGTTCCGGCAAAAGCAACACTGGCTGGAGGATAACCGTGGCAGGCGTCGCAGCTGCCGCCCGCTATTACTTCAGCAATACCATTTATATGCAATGCTTTGTTGATAAAAATATTGGCGTAGCTGTTTCCGGCCGGGTTGATGTTGGAGTGGCAGCTACAGGTTGTACCGATCGAAGCCGTGGCCGGGAATCCGGCCGGGATCGAAACGGCTGGATGGCCGGAAGCGGTGGATGGCGGGAAACCGTGGCAGGTGCCGCAGGCCGCTGAGGAAAGTGTGGCCGGCAGGAAAGCGACGTTCCAGGTCGGCGATTTGTTAGTGCCGCTGGTGTCGCCCCCCGGCATGGCTGCTCCGTGGCAGTAAACATTGCTGCACACGCCGGTCGTGCTGTTGTATGCCGGGGTCAGGCCGCCGGTTTTTGCCAGGGTGCTCCAGGCGAAAGCGGTCGATCCGGTCATATGGGTGACACTGCTTATGGCGACGCTGCCATGGCAGTCGGCGCAGGCCAAAGAACCGGACAGGCTGTCGGTGCTTGTGAGGTGCGAGGTATGCGCGCCGACCTTTGGATCGGTATTGGCTGTAACCTTGGTCGGGAAAGAGGTCCCGTAGAATGGAGTGGCGGCGGTAACCGCACCGGTTACTGCGCTGCTGTGGCACTTGCCGCACTGGTCAGTGGTTGACCAGAGCGTGCCGCCCCACGGTACGACGGCTGAACCGTGGCAGGCCGAAGCTGAACAGCTGCCGTAGCCGTTTCCGGCCGGGTTTGCCGCGCCGCTTCCCTGGGAATAGGTGAAGCCGGCCGCGCCGAGTTCAATCGTCCCGTTAACGTGGGTTGCGGCTGCGGTGGTCGTTTTGGTGTAGTTAAGATGGCATTTTGCGCAATCGAAATTGGCTCCGGTTGCAAGGGTATGAATCCTGTGGCTGCCGGTTCCGACCGCATCGGTGGCCATATCGACGTGGCATCCGGCGCAGGTCAGGGTAGTGGCGGAGGCCCAGCTGACCGACCTGTAGGTCACGGCGCTGTTGGCTCCGGTGGTGGCATTCTGGACGGTACTGTGACAATAGCTGTTTGAACAGGAGCCGTAGACAGCGCTACCGGCGGCAAAAGAGTTGGTTTTGGTGTAAGCGGTAACTGGCGTTGCGGCCAGTCCGGTCCACCCCAGCTCGATCATTTTGTTGACGTGGGTGGTTCCGGCCGGAGCGGTTGTGCTGGTGTAGCCGACACCATGGCAGGCAGAGCAGGAAATTCCTGCTGTCTGGGCATGCTTGGCATGTTTGCCGGTGGCTGCGGCGTTGACCGCCGGACCCATGTTCTGGTGACAGGAACCGCAGTTCAGGGCCGCTCCCCCCCAAGCCGGAGTGGTTACAGCAGTGCCGGCGCCGGAACCGGTCGCTGATTGGCCGCTGCTGTGGCAGTACAGATTGGCACAAGTGCCGAAAGTTTGTGTTCCGCTCTTGCTGGGAAGATAATTTGTACCCGCGCCGCTGTATGTGGCGGATGCTTCCACCGTATTAAGCGGATCACGCATGAACCCCTGGACTTTCAGAGCGCGTCCGGCGCTGGTGGCATGGGTAAAGGTTGTGTGGTTGGCGTGGCATTTCTGGCAGTTGGTCGTGCCGGGGAAATAGGCTTCATGGCGGGCATGACTTCCCGCGACACCACCGGCGGGAGCTGCGGTGGTTCCTGACGGTGGAGCGCCGTGGCAGGCTGAACAATCCGCCGGTGTAACGTATGCGGCGGAACCCCAGAGCGGAGTCTGCTTTTCAAAGTGACAGCTGGTATTGGAACAGCGTGCGGCGGTCAAATTGGGGACCGAAGTCTGGTTGAAGAAAACTCCCTTGTCATATCTGGCTCGCAGTGTGGCGGATGAGTACCCTTTCAGGCTGTTGGCCATATTGATAACATTATCCTGATGGCCATAGTTGGTGGCTGCGACCGGAGTATGGCAAACAGTGCAACTGGCGGCGGTCGGGGTTGCCGGGAGATGGTTGGCGTGGTTGCCGATGAAAGCGCTCGACTGGGAACCGAAGTGCGGGTTACCCTTTCGGGCGGCATCCTTTGGCGGCATGCCATGGCAGTAAGTTGTACATGAATTCAGTACACTGGCTGCCTGTGCGGTGTTTGAGGTGAGGGTTAATCCGGTTAAGCCAAACATCATCCCTGAATACAACGCGATTGTGAGTATTTTCTTCATATTCAACCCCTTTTTCCGTACTGCACATAAACATCCATAATTTTGCTAACAGGCTCTTTAATTGACGGGATCCCACTTTGGAGTCGCGCCGAAGTGACAACTAATATTTACGCAACTGCCGGTAACATGCTGGTTACCGTCCCGGCGGTTGGATGAGTATCGGGCCTGTTTCGTATTTTCAATTCTCAAAGTACGATTGACCGAGACTTTGATATTACTGCTGGGGTTGAAAGCGATCGGACTCATCTGGTGATCGGCCAGGGAGTGGCAATTGGTGCAGTTTGCAAAACCTTGGCTTGGTCTGGCCGTTTTGCTGACGTGGTTGTTGATGGTATGGGCGCCGCCACCCCCCGGATAATTCTCAGCCTTGGCGCTGGACCAGTTGCCCTGGGTTCCGGCAAAAGCAACACTGGCTGGAGGATAACCGTGGCATGAATCACAGCTGCCGCCGGCGACAACTTCGGCAATACCGTTTATATGCAATGCTTTGTTGATAAAAATATTGGCGTAGCTGTTTCCGGCCGGGTTGATGTTGGAGTGACAGCTACAGGTTGTACCGATCGAAGCCGTGGCCGGGAATCCGGCCGGGATCGAAACGGCTGGATGGCCGGAAGCGGTGGATGGCGGGAAGCCGTGGCAGGTGCCGCAGGCCGCTGAGGAAAGTGTGGCCGGCAGGAAAGCGACGTTCCAGGTCGGCGATTTGTTAGTGCCGCTGGTGTCGCCCCCCGGCATGGCTGCTCCGTGGCAGTAAACATTGCTGCACACGCCGGTCGTGCTGTTGTATGCCGGGGTCAGGCCGCCGGTTTTTGCCAGGGTGCTCCAGGCGAAAGCGGTCGATCCGGTCATATGGGTGACACTGCTTATGGCGACGCTGCCATGGCAGTCGGCGCAGGCCAAAGAACCGGACAGGCTGTCGGTGCTTGTGAGGTGCGAGGTATGCGCGCCGACCTTTGGATCGGTATTGGCTGTAACCTTGGTCGGGAAAGAGGTCCCGTAGAATGGAGTGGCGGCGGTAACCGCACCGGTTACTGCGCTGCTGTGGCACTTGCCGCACTGGTCAGTGGTTGACCAGAGCGTGCCGCCCCACGGTACGACGGCTGAACCGTGGCAGGCCGAAGCTGAACAGCTGCCGTAGCCGTTTCCGGCCGGGTTTGCCGCGCCGCTTCCCTGGGAATAGGTGAAGCCGGCCGCGCCGAGTTCAATCGTCCCGTTAACGTGGGTTGCGGCTGCGGTGGTCGTTTTGGTGTAGTTAAGATGGCATTTTGCGCAATCGAAATTGGCTCCGGTTGCAAGGGTATGAATCCTGTGGCTGCCGGTTCCGACCGCATCGGTGGCCATATCGACGTGGCATCCGGCGCAGGTCAGGGTAGCTCCGCCCCAGATCGGCTGGCCGTAAACTGTTGGCAATCCCGAACCGCCCGCTCCTTGAACATTGCTGTGGCAATAAATGTTTGAACATTGGCCATAGGTGGTGCTTGGCGCAACCGTTCCGGTGCTGCCGGTCAGGGCGTAGGCCCCTGCCGGGGTCTTGTAGCGGGATGCTGCGCCGAGGGCGTTCAGATCCCACTTGACGTTTCCGCTGATGTGCGAGTTATCGGAAATAGTGCCGTGACAGGCAGAGCAGGCCAAAGCCAGACGCCCCGCAACACCCGTACCGGCATGGCGGAGATGTCCTCCGGTTGTCGGGGCGGTTGCAGGTGTGACGCCATGGCAGGCGCCGCAGGAAGCCTGATTGGTTCCGGTCCAGGCTGGTGTTGTATTGCTTCCGCCGGTCAGGGTTGCGCCATGGCAATAGATGTTCGCGCAGGTTTGGCTGGTTCCGGTTGCGGTGACTGATCCCGAAAATGTGTAGGGAGTGTTGAGCGGAGTCGAATTTACGTAAGAACCGGTCGTAAGGCTGCCGCCGAAGCCGGGGAAGTTGGCGCCGTTGATTGAAAAGCTGATGTCAATGCTGTTGCTCGGCATTGATTTGGCCGCAAAGCCGTTGTGACAGGTATTGCAGGCTATCAGCCGCCCTTTGGCGTGGGTGGAATGCGCTCCCGGATTGCTGGCCGTTGCTCCGGTGGCCGGCGTGGCCACTCCGGTGGGTCCGCCAATCGTGGCGGTGGTTGGCGGATAGCCATGACAGGCGGTGCAAGCGCCTGAAAATGAGCCGATCGGGCTGTTGTGGAAATGACAGCTGTTGCAGACTTTCGGATCGGTGCTGGCGTGTTCGGGAGGCGCATTGAAGCTGCCGGGCGGCGGCACGGCGTGGCAACCCTGACAAACGCCGCTCCCCTGGGCATTGCTGTATTCGCGTTTGCTGCCGGTATAGCGGAAAAATATCTGACTTGTCTGTCCGGTACTCTTGTTGACCACGTTCCGGCGAATCAGGAACACATTGGTGCCTTTGATGCCGGTCGGGTCGTTCGGATCGTATTCTACGTGCGCGCCGTGGCAATCGACGCATTGCACATCCTGACCCTGAAGGTTGTGATTTTTCTTGCCGGCGTGACAGTTGGTGCAGAGATTGGATTTGTCCGGTTGCCCGCTGGCTACTTTGGCGCCTCGTCTGTCACTCCGCAGAATGAAACCGTCGCCGCTGCTGAGCGTGGCGAAATTGGCGCTGCCGTCAACCGTGCTGCTGCGCGAATCGGTGTAATGAACGCCGTGGCAGGTGGAGCAGAGCAGGTTGCCGCCGGAAGCGGTCAGCCTTGTGTTCAGGTCAGAGGATGGGTTGGCCGGATTGGAATTGACCGGCGGTTTGTTGAATGAACCGGTCGCGCTGTTGTAGTTTATGTTGACCGGGTGGCTCCCCTTCAGGTGGGATTGAACATTGCGTGATCGGTGGCAATCCAGGCAGAGCTGGTCCTGATTGTTGGCGATTCTGAGGAATTGCCCGTTGGCATTGGAGTGCTGGTCGTGGCAGCGGACACAGGCCAATGCCTGGCCGGTGCGCCCCCGCAGATTCGAGCTGGTCAGGGCGGCCTGAATCGGAGGCAGGGCTCCGGCGGCAGGGACTGTGTCCGAGCCGTCCCAGCGGTGGGATGTTTGATATGATTTTGAGATTCCGGTGGTGGAGTGGTTGCCGTAAGGATTGGCTGCGTCAGCCGGTGTAATCGGCTTTTTGCCTGCGAGCGGGTCGCCGGGGCGATGACAGCTCAGGCAGACATTATTGTAACCGGTGCTGCCGAGAGTCATCTGGGCGGTATGGCAGACGGTGCAAGTCATGCCGTTGGCCGCATCGTAATGTGGATAATCAACTGCGCCAGAGGTGAGCGGTCCTATGAAAACAGAGAGAACTAAAGCCAGAGTCGCTGCTGACAATCTATTCATGGGTGGCTCCTGAGCATGTAAGGCGAACGTTTTGATGCGCACGGCTTGCTAGAGCAGATAAAACCGGTTTTCGCAAGACGATGATATTCATCATAAATCTACTGAATCACCAGCCCATCCACTGCCAGGCTTCCGGATTCGATCGTCAATGTTCCATTAAGCACCGTCAAGCCGGACCGGCTGCTGTAGGCAGAATCATAGCCACCCAGAATGGTTACTGATGTTCCCCTGTTGAGAATCAGGTTTTCGATAAAGGTGATGCCCTGGGTTTCTATTGTACCACTTAAATTTATTGCTGCATAAGCTGAGGCAATTGTTCCGTAAGGTGTGCCGCTCACCCTGGCATTTGGTATCAGTGCGAAAGTTGCCGTTACATTTCGTGCTGCTGCCATGGTTACGGTGCAGTCGCCGGTTCCGGCGCTGCTACAGTCGCCGGACCAGCCGGCAAAGGTCGAACCGGCGTTGGCGCGTGGCAACAGGGTGACGCTGCTGCCTGTGGCAAAGCTGGAATTGCAGATGCCGCTCAGGCAGTTTATGCCGCCCGGACTGCTTGTTACGCTGCCGCTGCCGCCATTGCTGGCGACAATGTTGACGATGATCTGATTCGAGGGCGCTGAAGCGGAACAGGTTGCCGTGCCGCCGCCATTCAGGCCGGCGCAACTCCAGCTCCAGGGTCCGCTGCCGGTGAAGTTCAACACGGAACCGTTACTGCAGAGGTTGGTCGTGGGAGCGACCGTGAAGCTGCCGTTATTTGCGGATCCGCACTTACCGGTAACCTTGTCGATGCCAAACTGAACAAGCGTTCCGCCGCCGTTGGAGACAATCAGGCGATTATTGAGAGGATCAAAACTGTCAAAGAGGACATCTCCAGGGGTGACCATTTGTCCATTTTTAATGCCATAGTTTCCCACGTAGTCGAGAAAACTGCCGGTGGCGGCGTCAATGACCTGTATCGTGCTCTGGTAGGCATCTACCACATACATGCGGGCCAGGGAATTGTCGGCGGGGTTGTATTCAAAGGAGACTGCCTGGGGAGATGTGAACTGGAGGGGGCCGGAGCCGAAAGAACCGATTGTTTTCTGATAGACTCCGCCGGTTGAGTAAAACTGAATGCGGCCGTTAAATGTATCCGCTATCGCCAGCTGGTTGGCTGCTTTTTCATAACGGATGCCGGTTGGCTGCATAAACTGGCCGGCGGCCGCGCGTCCCACCGAACCAAAGCTGTTTGACGGTTTCCCGGCAGCGGCCAGGCCAGTGCTGACCGGGGCGTAGGCCGAGTTGAATTTCTGGACACAATTGTCGAAACTGTCTGTCACGTAAATATTGCCGAGATTGTCAACGGCGATTCCGTTGGCTTTGATAAAGGTGCCGAACTGGGCAACCGGAGTCCCGTTGCTGCTGTTGATAACAGCCACGGATGTTTCCTGACTGACAAGCAGGTTGCCTTTTGAATCAATGGCGAGTCCTGATACTGTTTTTGAAGCGGGAAATGTGTTTAAAAGGTTGCCTGAAGCGTTGTATTTCTGAATGCCGCCGCTGCGAGGATCTGTAACATAAATATAACCGGACTGATCGCCGGCCAGTCTGACCGGGGTTCTGGTGTCATTCGCGAAGTCCGGAAGAGCGGTGACCAGGGGGGATACGGCACTGTAAGCGCTGTTGCCGGATGCGAAAATAACCGCAAGCAAGGCAGCAAACAGGCCGCTGATTCGAATTACTCTTCTGCATGGGTTCATGCCGGGTACCTCCACGGTGAAAGCGTGGTTTCATTGCCAATTGCTGGATTGCCGAATTGATGCAACATTCTGCTTTACCTCGTCAAAAAGTAATAATACCCGGTTCAGCATGTGCAGGCTTTTGCAGCTCTTAATTCGATTTCGGGCACAAAAAAAGCCGGGTTGCCTAATATCAACTGATATTTCGGCAACCCGGCTGTCTCTTTGAGACCCTATAGGCTTTCCGCCCCATTCTCACGAATGGTTGAGTATTATCGTGTACCTATTTTTAGCTTTAATGAGAGACTATCTGAAACCGGTTTTGTTTGTCAACAGTTTTTGTCAGGTACAGTGAGAAAATTGCCTACCAAGTATCTCCGTGATTTCGAGTAATGCTTCCCATGTGACATGAACCGCTACAGCTGACACTGCCGGTGGTCGCGTTCTGGTTAATAACTATTGTGTCAGCAACTGTATAACGGACAGGATTCTTGGCAATTTTTACGTCTCTGACTGTTTTTAGTACTCGTCCCTGATGGCCATGGGTGGCCGCTCCCGTTCCTCCACCGAAATGACAGTAATCACAGTTGGCCATGATGGCGGAATGTGTACCGTGATCTCCGTTTCTGTCCGGGAAGGCGGAACCTGTCGGTCTGCCCGTTGCATCATTGCCATGGCAGTCGCTGCAGTTAAATGACGTACCCCAGCTCTTGGAATGGCACCCAGCACAGTTCGGTGGAGTGCCTGCTGTTGCTGCTGGGTATACACCGGTTGAAGCGGTAATGTTGTGACATGCGCCACATGGATTGATGTCCAGGAAAAGAATGTCGTTTTTATGTGTCGCCCCCGGGTAGGTTGAAGCATGTCCGGAGGATGGAGTCTCCAGAGTGCCGTTGATATGCAGAGCCTTGCTTACGAAGATGTTTGCATAACTGTTGCCGGACGGGTTGATATTCGAGTGGCAACTACAGGTGGTGCCGATGGATACGGAACCAGGGAAACCTGCTGGAACCGTGACTGCCGGATGTCCCGACGCGGTGGAAGGGGGGAATCCATGGCATTTGCCACAGAATGCGGCTGATAGAACCGGCGGATAGGTCGCCGCTGTCCAGACCGGTGATCTGTTTGTTCCGGTTGTGTCTCCGCCCGGCATGGCATTGCCATGACAGTAGGTGTTGGTGCATTGCTGGGTTGCGGAAGTGTAGGCTGGCACCAGTCCACCGGTTTTGGAAAGCGTACCGAAGGCCATGCTGGCAACTTGCGGAGTCGGTTGCAGGCTGGCTTTGGTGAAGTGCAGTAGTGTCCCGCTGCCGAATCCGAGGTGGCACTCATTGCAGAGGGCGCCGGTAGCCACATTGACTGTCAGGTGATTGGAGTGGGCGGCATTGATATTCGGATAGACCGTGCCGCTTGGCGGCTGGGAATGGCAGGAAGTACACGGGTCCGGGTTGTTGATAGTAGTCAGTGGCGATGCGGCCACGTGGCAATTCTGGCATCTTGGTCCGACGCCACCCTCGGCCACACCTCCCAGAGTGGCACCGTGGCAGCGGTTGCAGGCATCGAAGTTGGTGGCTGTCCGATGTCTGAACCAGGGGGTGCCAAGCGGGTCGGGACTGGTGATACCAAATGCCGCCGGTAATTGGACAACCGGCGGATGGGCAGTGTTGATCATATGGCAAGTCTCGCAGCCAGCTGTCAAACGCCCCAAAACAACGTTAAAGCGGGGGTTGCTGCCGGGACCGCCGTTGGGGTTGTTGGAATGGCAGGTCTGGCAGAAGGTCAGGTTAGATTTGGCGGTAGCGCCGTGTTGGGCCGGGTCTGCCCAGCCGGTCGGATGTCCCATAGTGCCATGGCAGAGGGTGCTGTTGAAACAGCCCGGGGTCCCGCTGGCGTAGCTGGTCAGGATAGATGTTCTGAGATTGGCGCCCCTCAAATGACATTGTGCGCAGACGGCGGCATTCAGCCCCTGAGCGTCATCGACCACACTGGTGTGGCTGGGGCTGGGTGAAGCTGCCCGCCAGGGTAATGCCGCATGTGGTGCGTTGACTGGAGAACCGTTGCGCAAGTGGCAACTGCCGTTCGGTGAATTAGCCGAGAAGCAGCTGACGCCTGTTGTCCCACCTCTGAAATCCGCACCGTGGCAGGTCTGACAGTTGTTGAAACCTTTATCTGCTCCTGGTTGCGACTTGGCCGCAGCGCCATGTACTACGGGATTTATCCAGCCGGTGGGATGCAAACCGGCATGGCAGAGAGTATTGTTGAAACAGCCTGGCGGCGTTCCTTTCGGTTGAGGTGGAGGCGCGGGCAGAAGTGTCAGGAGGTTGCCGCCTGCGTGGCATTGATAACAGGCTGCCGCGTTACTCGGGTTGGTGTCAGCATGTGAGCTGGTTGCACTGGTGACCCAGTTTTTAGCGTGTGGCGCTCCCGAACCATGGCAGGCAAAGGCCGGGTCGGCCAGTGAGGCTGCCGAGGAACACGAAACTACGGAGAGCGTGCCGCCCGTATACTGACCACCGTGGCATCCTCGACAGCTGTCCAGGCCGCTGGAAAAAGTTGGAGTAGATTTGGCGACCGCGCCGTGGCTGTTGCTGTTACGGTAGCCAGCTGGATGAAAATGGCATGACATCGCCGCATAACCCTGGCTGAAACAGCTCACCTTGGTGATGCCACCTTTCAGGTCGCTGCCGTGGCACTCGCTGCATGCGCTGGATTTTGCCACTGTCGGATCGTCAATGGCACCTGGCAGCGACCTGAAAAAACCGGCATGATTACTTACCCAGTTAGCGGGATGTTTACCGGTTGAATCCAGAATTGTATTCTTGTCATTGCCCTTGCTGCAGCCCCACAGGGTGATGAAAAATAGCAGTATAGCACCGTATCGCAGTGTTCTCATAATTCCCCCCTAGTTGTGGCAAGCCACACAACGTTCGTTATTGGCTCTGCCGTGGCAGCGGTAACAACTGGCCGGGTCTAGTTTGCCTTCGATTTTATGCAGAGTAATGAAGTTGCCTCGATGCGGCATTTCCCGGTCTGGTCGATAGCCGTATTTTGTGGAGGGTTTCATTTGGACTTTATTGGTATGACAGTCGTTGCAGAAAGAGGATTTGTGGCAGGTCGAACAGAGACGATCATCCGAGGCGGAGTAAAAGCGGTGGTTTTTGACAAATGTTGCGGAATGGCTGAAAGCCGCAAAAGCTTTCATGGTTCCCTTTTGTTGATCCTCATGACACTCGGAGCAGTTGACCTGCTGCCCGGTAGTCAGCGCCTCGGGATGCGAGTCAGGCAGGCTGGAAATGGATTTCATCTGAGCGCAGGCTGCGAGTATCATGAATAATCCGGCCAAAGCCAGGACGGGGAGCGACGTTTTGAGCAATTTCATTTTTTCCCTCCTTTACCGTCGAAAGTCATATTGTAAGTCAGCCGCAAAAGGCCTTTGGTGTCTTCGATAAATTCGGGATTTCTGCCATAGCTGATATCTCCGGAAAGCGCCAGAGCGGGAGTTATGTGGTAACCCAGCGAAAGCATCGCTTCCCAGGCACTTTTCTCGTTGTAAATCTTGTCCCTGAAAAAGTAGCCGAGCGCATCAACCGCCGCAAAATAGTTTTTCGAATCGTGCATGGCATATCCGCGTACTTCATGGTAGGAAGCCGTTGGGTTTGTCCCAATGGCAAAGCCTTTGCCGGCACGGAGATAATGATAGCTGAGGCCGCCTCTGACGGAGTTGTCCAGGAACTTGATTCTTGCGTCGGCGCCATAGCGGTCGGCGTTGCCGATTTCGCGTGTGTAATGCTTGTAATCGGCGACAACTTCAAAGTTCCGTGTGATTTCATAGGAAGCGCTGCCGCCGACAGAGCGGGATTTTTCGGCCGGGTCAAGTGCTGCCCCGGAAAACATGGTCCATGCATAAAAATAGCTGCGTTCGCGGTGTTCATTGAACTCGCCGCTTAATACCAGATGCTGAACAGGTTTGATGTTAAGCAGATAAGTGTGTTCGGCGACTCTCTTTGTTTCTGGGTTATAGCTGGTATGACCCATCGCTTCGATTGTTTTGTGCGGACTGAACCAGATGTCCCCGCCCAGAAGACGATGGTTGCCATTGGTGTAATTTGCAAGAGTTGGAGCCTTGCCCTCGTATAGTCCCGACGCGCCCAGTTCCAGCATCCCCTTGTAACGGTAGTTGGCCCGCCCGCCATAGATGTAGTCGCCTTTGCCGTCGCTGTTTTCCGCATACAAATGTTTGGTGTGAACCGTAGCGCCGCCGAAAGCTGAAAGACCAAAACCCATTGGAAGCTCTGTGCGGGCGTTTACCCCGTCAACCTGCTCGTTTATAATGCCTTCGCGGACAAAAAAGCGGCCAGCGCGAATAGCAGCGTTGGCCTCTTTGAAGCGGTATTGCAGGTAGCCGTAAGTAAAGCTGCCGTCAACTTTATCGTTGTTGTAGCTCTTGTCTCCCAGATCGGCTCGTCCCCATCCGTAAAAGTGCAAAGACAGATTGCCATCCGCCAGTTTGTCGACGTCCAATCCAAGAAATTGCGTGGCCGGAAGCAGTGTTTGTTTCTTGGCGCCGGTAACATCACGATTTTCAATTCTGAAGATGGTTGAGGAGTCTACGGAGATGTCCGCCGCTGAGGCAGCGACCGGAAAGGCGAGGAGTGAAGCGGAGCAGACCAAACGGCAACAAATATTTTTCATAATTTGGCTCCTATAATGTGATGAGAAAGCCGACTGAAAGACTCTATAATCATATTTTAGAAATTGCAATGAAAAGATATTTAAACTTTTGTGCCAGCTCTTCATGCATGAAAGACCGGTAAAGTCCGATCCTTCATGCATGAAGATATCTAAATTGCTTCGATGAGTCGTTTCTGCTTATAGCTGAGCCGATTTAATGCGTGTATATAAGCCTTGGCCGATGCAACAATGATATCAGTTGAGGCTCCTTTTCCAACCACTGTGTGATTTCCTTCAGTGACCCGAACTGTGACTTCACCCTGAGCGTCTGTTCCGCCGGTAATCGATCCGACATTGTACTGGGACAGCTTGGCTTTTGACTTGGTAAGCTTTTTGATGGCCTTGAAAGCTGAATCCACCGGGCCATCTCCAAGTTCTGCCGTGCGCACCGTCAAACCGTTTATTTCCATCTGTACCGTGGCAGTGGCAACGGCAAATGATCCGCAGGTGACAGTTATGTGCTCAAGTTTAAAGTGATCCTCTTCCCGGGACTCTTCTGATACGATTGCATCCAGATCCTCGTCAAAAACCTCCTTCTTGAGGTCGGCCAACTCCTTGAAACGGTCAAAGGCCCGGTTCAGCTTTGTATCGTCGAGGTCGTGACCAAGTTCTTCCAGCCGCTTCTTGAAGGCGTGACGACCTGAGTGTTTGCCGAGTACCAGTGCGCTGGAAAGGAGTCCTACCGACTCGGGGGTCATGATCTCGTAGGTTGTCTTTTCCATCAGCATGCCGTGCTGGTGAATACCGGCTTCATGGGCAAAGGCATTGGCTCCCACTATTGATTTGTTGGGCTGAACCGCAATGCCGGTTACTGTCGTCAGGAGGCGACTGGCAGGTGTGAGCTGCTCTGTCACAATATTTGTCGCAAACGGGAGGATGTCACGACGGGTTTTCAGAATCATGACAAATTCTTCCAGCGAGCAGTTACCGGCCCGCTCTCCGATACCGTTGATTGTGCATTCTACCTGTCCGGCACCTGCCTGAATTGCAGCAATTGAATTGGCGACTGACAAACCGAGATCGTTGTGGCAATGAACAGATATGACCGCCTTCTCAATGTTAGGCACATTTTCTTTCAAATACCTTATGATGTTGAAGTATTCGAAAGGGATTGTGTAGCCGACCGTATCCGGGATATTGACGGTTGTGGCGCCTGCATCAATTACGGCTTCTACCACTTCCGCCAGAAATGGCAGGCGTGTACGCACGGCATCTTCACACGAAAACTCGACATTGGGAGTGTAGGAGGCGGCCCTTTTTACGGCTTTGACAGCCGAAGCCAGTACTTTGGCCGGTTCCATCTGTAGCTTGTATTTCATATGGATGTCGGATGTTGCAATAAAGGTGTGAATTCTTCCTTTATCGCCTGCATATTTAAGCGCATCCCAGGCCCGGTCGATATCTTTTTCGCTGGAGCGGCACAGTCCGGCGATTTCCGGCCCTTTTATGGCCTGGGCAATTTTCTTTACAGCTTCGAAGTCTCCATCCGAAGCAATCGGGAATCCGGCCTCAATCACATCAACATTCAGTTTCTGCAGCTGCTTTGCAATACGGAGTTTCTCTTCAATATTCATACTGTTTCCGGGAGCCTGCTCCCCGTCTCTCAGCGTGGTATCAAAAATCTTGATAATCTGCTGTTTGTTGGTTTTGGATT
The DNA here is from genome assembly GCA_009684515.1 of Geobacter sp. Classification (GTDB taxonomy): domain Bacteria; phylum Desulfobacterota; class Desulfuromonadia; order Geobacterales; family Pseudopelobacteraceae; genus JACRCG01. Next base: position 289,309 of record WKKS01000002.1, on the reverse strand, counting down.
CCTTTGCCTTTGCCATCTTTAGTAATCTCCTTTCAGTGTGCTGCAATTTGATAATTCTACCAGAAATACTGTCAATTTCACCCTGTACGCAAAAAAATAGCCTCTGCCCCAATTTGGGGCAGAGGCTATTTTGCCATCCGCGGTACCACCCAATTCGCCTGTCAGAATAAACTGTCAGACCTTAATTATACCCTTAACGCAGGCTCACGGCTCCGACTACATATCACCGAAGCGGCTCCAAGGCGAGTTCACTGTATCTGCTTACCGGTTTGCACCAACCACCGGCTCTCTGAAAAGCAGGCTATAGTTACTACTCCTCTTCATAGCCATTAAATTTTGGATATAGTAGAGAAACAGTCCAGGCAATGTCAAGCGGTTTAATTTATAGCAGGATGAATGTGATTGCACCCGGCGCAGTTGCAGGCGGTTGGCATCAACTGTTAATAGGGTTGATAACCGTTCGTTCATGCCGTACAATGAGAAGATTAATTAGTAATGGGGGTTGATGTGAGCAATATTCTGTTGATCACCGATGTCGCGCGGCTCAGAAAAGTATTTGGAGTTCTAACCGATGACAGCTCAGTTAACTTGCGAGTTGCTAATAACCTTGAAAAGGGCGGAGAAGAAATTGCGGCTGATACACCGGATTTAATTTTTCTGCAAACACATTTATCCGGGTTGTCACCTGAAATATTGATCATGCATCTCAAAAAGCAGCTTGGCAGCAAGAATTCACGATTTATCTTGTTGGCGGCACCAAATCAGGTAAGTGAATCAATCCTTGCGCTATTTCAGGGGTGGCTGGATACTTCACTTGATGACGATCAACTGATAAGAGATCTTCAGGCTCAAATCCCGTCATTGGCCTCAAAAGTCAAAGAGAAAGAGGCTTCCTCAGGACATCTGAATCCCCCAGATGATGCGCTTGACAGCACCTTTACGGCACAATCAGAAGGGGTTGTAGCGGTTGTACCGGCAGTTGTGAACGTTTCGGAGGAAAAAGTTTCAACCATTGCTGATTCTCCTGCAATTGTTGCAGAGTTGCCGAGTGAAGACAATGCTTTGGCTGAACAGAATATTACCTACTCTCCGCGTCCTAGAATGTCGGTGTATTCCGAATTCAACAGCTCATTCGATGATGCTGTGAATAGTGCACCGGAGCCGGAATCATTTGAGCAGTCATCTTCGACTGCGGATGATATATGGGGAACCAAGCCCACAAAAAACATCAAAACTACTCCGGAGCGTTCCAAGCGCTTAACATTTCTGTACTGGCTTGTCCCCGTTATTATAGCAGTTATTGTTACAACGCTGTTTCAACAGCGTATGTCCCGTCAAGTTTCACCAGCAAAGGTCAATTCTGCCGAATCGCAAACCAAATCTGACAAGCATGCATCTGTATTAAATCATATGTCAACTGTAGGTTCTGCTAAAAGCACCTTAAAGCCGGTTTCTTCAGCTGTAAATACTCAATCAAAGAGTCTGGCCGACCCAGGGGCTCAAGCTAACGACAAGGCGATGATAGTTGCAATTACTGAAAGTCGTGAGAAAAAAAACACCATAGTAACTGCAAGGTCGGCAGCACTTCTAACCAGGCTGCCGGACTTCATACCACGCGGAAACGTTGACAAAACCTATTCCGATGTTAACCCGGGGTGGGAAAAGTATATTTCTCCTGATGTTGAATACAGAGTTTACCGGGACAAAAATCATATCAAGGCAATACAGATTATTGCATTGGGAGGAGTAAGTATCTCGAATGCTCTGCATAATGGCATTCTTAAGCAGCTGCTTAAGAATGCTCACTTTGAGATTGAGACAACTGAAACCAAAGAAGGTTACAAAGTCGAGCGCGGACACATTGCTGAAAATCTGAAGGTGGTCTATTACCGTGATGAAAAGGGGAACCGGTTGAGGGCTTTCGTGCTGACCTGGAAGTAGAAGTTCACATTACTGCTGTGTTGAATGATTGTCAGAAACAGGTGGAATCCTGGTCGGTTGACTCTGTGATGCATTACTTCGTTGAAAGCTTAAGGTAACACTCCGCTTTGTACAAACTGGCATCGGCAGCTATGGGAGAATTTGGATTTTCAGTTAGAAACTTGTCAAAAAGCTCCAACGCGGCACGATAATCGTTCTGCTTATAAGACTTTACCGCGTTATCAAAAAGCTTTTGTCCTGGTATTGCTGCGATAGAAATCGGCCTGGAATTAAGTGTTTCAACATTGTTCCCAGTGGTCGCCTCTCCCTGCTTATTCACAGGTTGAGAGTCGGCTTCGACCACCTTCTTTCGGCTAACACCGGCAGATTTGCTGTTATTAGCGCCCGGCTTTCCCTTTTTATTCTCCATTCTTTTAAGTTCACTCAACGAAAGTTCCGTTAATGTATCTGAAGACTTTCTGGCAGTAGTCACATTAGAATGTGCTTTCAGAGACCTTCCCACTGTCTTTGAAGAAACTTTCTTTGGTGGTCTTGAAGAATGTTTGCTCTTTTTAGAGTGTTTGTGCTTTGCAGGCGTCGCAGATTCAGTCGCACCTTCTTTAGGCAGAGGGATCCTAAGCGTGTCTCCTGTGTAAATCAGATCCGGATTCTTGATGTCGTTAAACAATAAAATCTGCGGATAATAAATGCCGTGCCCACTGAACTTCTTGGAAATGTCATACAGGGTATCACCCTTCTTGACAGGAACCTCTCTTACTAAGACACCATCGCCGGAATCAGTTTTTGAATCTGCTGCTACCGGTTTTGGTTCATACAGGTACTCTTGTTGACTCCATGCCGGCAGAGCAATGGAACAGAGTAAAGCTGCAACTGCCGATAGGCGTATCTGCTGTCTCATATCAGTACCTGTTCCCGAGTTGGTCTTCGTAAGTCAGGATGTTTTTAACCTGAATGTTGGTTCCCACTCCAGTTCCCGGTTTAACTCTGAATGATACCTTGATGATGCGTTTCTCACCTGCTCCCATTTCTTTGAAGCGCCATATGATGTTTCCTTTGTTGACAGCGGTGTTCGCCGGGTCAGCGGCCACCAACTCAAGCTCTTCCGGCCAGGCGCTCTGAAGTTCAACGACCCTTGCCAGGTTCGAACCCTTATTGGTAATGGTAAGATCGAAAGAAGCAACTTCACCCGGCTTTAGTCTGCCGTCACGTCCTGCCATGGTCATTTGTAAAACAGGTCGCGAGTATAGTAACTGAGTCGATCCTGATGCTGATCGGGTCGAGTCTCCTTCCGATGTGAATGTCAGCATTACGCTACCTTCATTCCCGTCGGCGGCACCTCGCGGCGTTTTGATTTCCATGACAACGCTGGCCTCTTCCTTAGGAGCCAGAGGGCCAATCTCTGTGATGACCGGTTCACTGGCTTGCCGGATGGCATCTCTATTTATATCGTGAAAGACAACAGCGTCTTGCGCTCCTTTTACGCTGGCAGCGATTCTGAATTTCTCACGCACGTTACCGGTATTGGTTATGACAAATGGAACCGTAATGGTCTGGCCGGGGATGACCACCAGGCGCTCGGATCCTGTCCGGACCTGGATGGCACGCTGCGGCTGCACGTACGCCATATTTGAAACAAATGCAGCGGTTGTGCGGAGCTGATTGTTTATCAACTCTGCTCTGGTTGCCAGTTCCTGTCCTGCAAGCGAGTCGTCTTTAAGTTGGAAAGTGACACTCAGTTCGCGACTCTCACCGGAGTTGATCTGCAAGCCGTCAAATACCAGGGCGGACTTCATTTCCTGTTTAAATCCTGCCGCTGCATAATCGACCGGTTCAAGCTGCGGCGGGAAATTCAGTCTGAAGGTGACGTCTTTGGCAGCAGTGGAGCCAACATTCAGAACTGCAATTCGATAGACAACTTTTTCTCCCGGTAACGGTTGGGTCTTGTCAGACTTAAGTACAGCCCTTAGCAATGGTGCCGAGGCAACCAGGCGTATCTCGCGGGACTGACTTGCTTCCGCCATTAAACGGGAGGCCGCTTTGACAGGGTGGACAATTCGTAGTCCGTCAATGCTGGTCGCCGGGATCACGAGGCTTATTACGCCCCTGAATGTTTCCCCCTGGGCCAGTTCGGGAGTCTGGTTTATCACCGCATCAGGAGATGCTGCTGAAGCGAAGCGTGCCTTGAAGTCGGCCGGAAATGATGACTCCAGGTAAAAGGCATCGTTGCCATTGCCGCGATTGGTTATTTCAAATGGAACATTTACGCGTTGTGCTACATGGAACGCTTCAGGCCGAGCCAGAAGGTTGAATTCGAAACCGGCGTACTGGGCAACTTCCAATCGCAAAATCTGAGCATTTTCCGGAATGGGCTCCACAGCTGCAACCTGGGGTAGGGCAACCGCCAAGCCCAGCTCGCGAAGCTTGGCGGCGGCCGATGCCGCAGCAGAGCTGCCAGGATATTTGTCGATAATGGATTTGTACAGAACTATCGCTTTTTCGCGTAGCTCGTTCTTTTCAGATTGGATCTTAACCTCAGCAGCCTGCTGTTTAGCCAGAGCCAGATTTTCTTCGGCTTTTACCGCTGCAAGGCGTTCCCGTTCTTTTCTCTCGAGAACTGCCTTCTCTTCGGCCTGCTTTAGCGCTGTTGCACGGGTCTTATCTGCTGCTATTGCGGCAATTCTGGCTTCTTCGGCCTTAAGCGCCGCAATTCTCTCCTGCTCTTTGTTCACTGCAGCTATGCGTTCCTGTTCCAGTTTGGCTGCGGCAATTCGAGCGTTCTCGGCTTGAACGGCTTTTAGGCGTTCCTGTTCCTTCTTTGTGGCAGCAATCTTTTCCTCAGATTGCCTTAGAGCTGCAAGGCGCGCGGATTCAGCTGCGGCAACGGCAAGGCGGGCTTCTTCGGTCTTCAGGGCGGCAATACGCTCTTTTTCGGACTTTAGCCTGGCACTTTCTTCCTCTGCCAGACGTTTCTGTTCCAGTTTGGCCGCTTCCAGCCTTGCTTTTTCCGACTGTATGGCTGCGATGCGTTCCTGCTCAACCTTGGCTTTATTAATTTGCTCGGCGGCAATTCGTTCCTGCTCTGATTTTACTGCCGCAAGTCGCTCAAGTTCCTTCTTCTCGGCGGCTACGGCAGCGAGTCTTGATTCTTCTGCTTTCTGTGCCGCTATCCGTTCCTGATCAGCCTTTGCCTTGGCGGCCTGTTCGGTTGCGGCTTTTTCTTCGGCCTGCTTCAAAGCAGCTATACGTGCCTTTTCTGCGGCAGCTGCAGCCAGTTTAGCCTCTTCCGCTTTTTGAACGGCCAGTTGTTCCTGCTCAGCTTTGGCCGCGGCAATTTTTGCCTGCTCTTTTCTTTCCGCTGCCACACGCTTGGCTTCTTCCGCCTTTTCCGCAGCCAGCTTCTCCTGAGCCGCCTTAGCCCTCTGAATTGCGGCCAGATCAGGCTGCTTAGACGGTTGGGAGCCCACAGGCAGCTTTTCGCCTTTTTCGTAACGGGCTGTCAACGATAGAAGCTCTTCTTCAACGGTACCTTTTAGAGGGTTATCCGGATACTCTTTGGAAAATTGGGAGAGGTAGCGGGCGGCATCATTCTGATTGCCTGATTTGAAGTATGACCGGGCCAGCCAGAAAAGGGCCATATCCCGTAGAGGTGTATCGGGGTACTTTTGCAGGACTTCGTTCATCTTTGCGATGGCTGCGGCATAATCTTTCTGCTGATATGCATTGAAGCCAGCGATAAAAACCTGAGAATCTTCCGATTCTTGACTAAATGCTGGAGGGACTGCCAAGGATGAAATTATGACGAATACGACGAGAAGTCGAAGAATTGTGTTGCGGCATAATTTCAATGAAATCACGGTGGTTGACCTCTTCTGGCCGGCAACGCAGTTAGACGGCGCACGGAGAGCTGGATATAGCTACAGGTAAAATGCTTTTTTAATAGCACCTCTCCTTGCCCTTGTCAACGAAAGAAACGGAAACCAAAGGCGTCAGAAACCGTTGTCTGACGCGCTTTGGAAGGAATTTTCGGATGTGCAACCAACTGCCGGCAGCATATCTTAGCGAATGCTGTCCTCGGGGTAGGCTCCGATATTGTGGATTGAGAGGTCCGCTCCGGCAAACTCTTCTTCCTGGCCAAGCCGGATTCCGACGGTTTTGCCCAGTATTCCGTACACAATAAAGCCGCTTGCCAGTGCGAAAACGATCGCAGACAGACTGCCAGCCAGTTGCGAAACGAAGCTGACGCCACCGATGCCGCCTAGAAACTTCTGCCCGAAAATACCGGCTGCAATGCCACCCCAGGAACCGATCACGCCATGCAGCGGCCAGACGCCAAGCACGTCGTCAATCTTCAATTTTTCCTGCTCAAAGTGAAATCCGTAAACGAATATTATCGAAGCGATACATCCAACCACAAAGGATGCCAGCGGATGCATGATGTCGCTGCCGGCGCAAACCGCGATCAATCCTGCCAATGCGCCGTTGTGAACAAAACCGGGGTCGTTCTTCCCGGCGACGAGCGCAGCAAGCACTCCGCCGACCATTGCCATCAATGAGTTAAGCGCCACCAGGCCGGAGATCTTTTCAAAATTACCGGCGCTCATGACATTGAACCCGAACCAGCCGACCGCCAGGATCCATGATCCCAGAGCAAGAAAAGGGATGTTGCTGACCGGTATCGGATGTGATTTACCACGAATATATCGCCCCATCCGAGGCCCGAGGATGACTACTGCAGGCAGGGCAAGCCATCCGCCGATGGAGTGGACCACCACAGAGCCTGCATAATCGTGGAACTCGGCGCCGCCGAGGGATTTAAAGAACCCTTGAAGGTAGGAGGCGTTCTGTCCCCAGATCAGGGACTCAAACAACGGGTAGGTTAGACCGGCGAAGATTGCTCCGGCGATTACCTGCGGCCAGAACTTGGCGCGCTCGGCAATTCCGCCGGAAATAATGGCCGGAATGCAGGCTGAGAAGCAGAGGAGAAAGAAAAAGTGGACCAGGTCGTAACCCTGGGCCTTGTTGACTAATTCACCGGCAGGTTTTAAAAATGAAATGCCGTAGGCAATCGGGAAGCCGATTAAAAAATAGACAATGGTCGAAACAGACCAGTCGGTAAGGATTTTGACAAAGGCGTTGACCTGGTTTTTTTTGCGTACAGTGCCGACTTCAAGAAAAGCAAATCCAGCGTGCATTGCAAAAACCATTACCGCGCCCAACATCAGAAAAAGTACATCAGCACTGCTCTTCAGGCCTGTCATCGTTGACATGGTCTCCATTCAGATTACCCCCGTTGGTGTCTGTATGCCCGTCATTGGGCAATCGAAGATTAGAGCAAAAACCTGGCCAATGCTGCAACCTGCCGATATGATTGAAATCACTCATGAACATGTGTGGGCGATCTGCCTTAAAATTAACCACGCTGCCCATTTTTTACGCACGCATGTTTGAACAAGCCCCTTCACATTCCTGTCCTGAACAAGTAGGATTGCTGATATGAGCCTTGCGGACAAAATACAACAATTGCCGACGTCGCCCGGTGTTTATCTGATGCTTGATGCCAGCGGGACGATCATTTACATAGGTAAGGCTCGCAGTCTGCGGCAGCGGGTGCGTTCGTATTTTGGCGCCTCAGGTGATTCCCGTTACCACGTCAAATTCCTTGTGGCGCGAGTGGCAGATATCGAGGTGCTCCTGACCGACACCGAGAAAGAGGCTCTGCTGCTGGAGAACACTCTCATCAAACAACATCATCCCCGTTATAACCTCGACCTCAAGGATGATAAAACTTATTTTTCACTGCGTATTGATCCGCGCGAGGAGTTTCCCCGTTTTACCCTGGTTCGCAAGATGCCGCGGGATGGCGCGCGATATTTCGGGCCTTATTCGTCAGCTTCCGCAGCACGTGAAGTCATGCGGCAACTGGTCAGAATTTTTCCTTTGCGTCACTATCCACTGGCGGCCTGCATGGCCCGTAAACGTCCCTGCCTGTATCATCAGATCGGCCAATGCAGCGCCCCCTGCCAGGGACTGATAAACAAAAAAGATTATTCCGATCTGGTCGAAAGCGCCATGTCGTTTCTTGATGGAAAGGGGCGTCAGTTGGTGGAGGAATTCAAGCGTCGCATGACGGATGCCGCTGAAGGAATGTTTTATGAAGAGGCTGCCCGCTGGCGCAATTTACTTCGTTCTATTCAGATAACCGTCGAAAAGCAGAAAGTTGTAACGAGGGGCGGCGACAGTGATGTGGTCGGCTTTCACCGGGTTGAAAATCGCATCGAATTGGCGATTCTTTATATTCGAGGCGGTGTCTTGTCCGGCAGTCGGCTGTTCAGCGTCGGATGGGAGCTGGATAATGCCGCCGGGATTTCGGCTTTTTTGCAACAGCACTACACTACCGGCGTCTTTATTCCCGAAGAGATATTACTGCCATTGCAAATTGAGGATCTTGCCGCTTTGGTCGAACTGCTGGAAGAGCTGAAAGGGTGCAGGGTTTCCATTGTATCTCCGCAAAGGGGAACCAAACGGGAACTGATAGAGCTGGCCTGTAAAAACGCCGAGTCCGCCGTTCGGGAGCGTGATGAGGCGGTGGCATCTGTGGCGGCTACGCTTGGTGAATTGCGTCAAAGGCTCCACTTAACGCGCCTGCCGACACGGATTGAGTGCTACGACATATCCAATATCCAGGGGCGTTTTTCGGTCGGCAGCGGTGTTGCGTTCAGCGGCGGAAAACCGGATAAAAAGGAGTATCGACGCTACCGCATCCGCACGGTTGAAGGTCAGGACGATTTTGCGATGCTTCGGGAAGTCTTTCAGCGGCGTTTCCGGGATGATAATATCGAAAAAAACGGTTTGCCGGATCTTGTAGTAGTGGACGGTGGCATAGGGCAATTGAACGCCGCGCTGGAGATTGTCAACGAACTGGGATTGGGCAGCCGGTTCGATCTGGTTTCGTTGGCCAAAAGTCGAACAGCCAGAGATGTGTCATCAGAGACAATCCGGAAAAGTGACGAACGCGTATTTCTGCCAGGAAGGAAAAACCCGGTCGTGCTTCGCCAGAACTCGTCTCCGTTGCTGCTTCTGGCAGCAATACGTGACGAGGCTCATCGATTTGCCATCGAATATCACCGCAAGCTGCGCGGCAAAGAAGGAATTGCATCCGGGATCGATGCAATTCCAGGCATCGGCCCCAAACGGCGCTCCGCTCTGCTCAAGAAGTTCGGCAGCCTGCAGCGCTTGAAGGATGGCAGCATTGAGGAGATTGCGGCGGTTGACGGCATGAATCGGGCGACCGCTGAAAAGCTTTACGAAAGGCTGCATAATGACGGAGCGTAAGCGTGTATTCAATCTGTTGACAATTCTCGGCCCGACCGCTTCCGGCAAAACCCGGCTGGCGGTGTCTCTGGCGGAGAGATTCTCCGGGGAAATTATCTCGGCCGACTCGCGACAGGTTTTTCGCGGGATGGATATCGGCAGCGGCAAGGACCTGCACGAATATGGCCGGGTCCCCTATCACCTGATAAACATTCTGGATGCGGGAGAAGAGTTCAGCGTTTTTGCCTTTCAGCGTTTGTTTCTAAAGGCTTGCCAAGATATAGAAAGCCGTGGCCGCCTGCCGATCCTCTGCGGCGGCAGCGGCATGTACCTGGACGCTGCCCTGCGTGGCTACCGGATGGTTGAGGTCCCGCAGAATGAACAGCTGCGCGCCGATCTTTCCGGGAAAAGCGCTCATGAATTGTGCGAGATGTTAAACTCAATGAGGCCTGGGCAGCATAACAAAACCGACCTGCTGGATCGGCTACGCACACTCAGGGCCATAGAAATCGCCAGCCACGACCCCTGCGATGCCTGCGCGAATGAGCCATACCCCGATCTCCGCCCACTGGTGATCGGAATCAGGTTGGAGCGCGACGAGATGCGGCGGCGTATTACCGAGCGTCTGCGCCTGCGCCTGGAAAACGGCATGATCGCAGAGGTACAGGGCCTGCATGACAGCGGTATTCCCTGGGAGAGGCTGGATTATTATGGCCTGGAATACCGCTATGTTGGGGCATTTTTGCGGGGTGATTTGAAGCGTAACGACATGTTCCAGAAGCTTAACAGCGCCATACACGATTTTGCCAAGCGTCAGGGGAACTGGTTCCGGAAAATGGAGCGGCACGGAATTGCAATCCAGTGGGTGGATGGAGCGGGAGATCCCTTGCAGGAATCGGTGGAAGTCATTGAAAAATCCGATTTGGATTAATCTAGATGGTCTTTGCTGACGGTAATAGTGTATTGTTCAAATCAGGCTCTATCACAATACATCTGACATGGTGACCAAAGTTTGAAAATAGAACGCAACAAAACGGCGCGGCCAACTCCAGTTCCAGATCTTTCCGGAGTCGATCCGATTAGTGAAGGTGTCATAGTCTCCCATCTTGGTGTGGCGGTTGAGGTGGCATTCGAGAACGGGCGACGCAGAGTGGTGCGGGTCAAGCGCAACTCCGGGCATGTGGTTGGCGATAACGTGGTGGTCACCGGCGGGGTTTTGCAGCGAATGCCGCGCAGAACAGAGTTGCGGCGGCGTGATGGGCGGGGTGGCGTTCATTTGGTTGCCGCTAATCTGGATGTGCTCGGTATTGTGATTGCGCACCAGTCTCCGGCCGGTTTTGTCGATCGCGCCATTGTGGCTGCGCGGGTGGCGGAGTTGCAGCCGTTCGTAGTGGTCAACAAGAGTGATCTGCCCGGCACTTCCGAGTTGTTCGACATGCTGAACGAAATCTATTCCGGATCGGTTCCGCTTTTTGCCGTCAGCGCCGTCAACCGGACCGGTTTTGAACCGTTGCAGAAGTTCATGAGCCAGGGGTGCCGCGGTGTCTTTGTGGGGAGCAGCGGCGTCGGGAAAAGTTCGCTACTGAATGTACTCTGCCCGGAGATCGATCTCAGGGTGGGTGAGGTCAGCGATTATAAAAACCAGGGAAGGCACACCACCACCGTTTCCACACTGCATGCCCTTTCAGGTGGCGGAGAACTGGTCGATACACCCGGTTTCAGGGATTTCGGCCTGGTGGATATAACGGTGGAGGAGCTGGCAATTCATTATCCCGGTTTTGAAGAGCATGGCGAAATCGCCTGCCGCTTCCGCAACTGCCGACATCGTACCGAGCCTGGTTGTGCCGTTATCAGACTTGTTGAAGAGAGCGTCATTCAGGCCGAACGCTATGAAACTTACCTGGATCTGCTGGTCGAGGTGGAGGCCGGTCAGGCTGAGGCCCGCAGCAAGGATTGGCGCTGATGACCGGCCCATTTCACTCAGTTCGCTGTTTCAGGTGGATTGTGGCAAGGTGAAGTCACTGCCGGCGTACTGAATCGCATCAGGGTCGTTGGCGCGGGGCGGAGAAACGGCATGCACTCCGCCGCAAGCCGGGCAGCGCTGCACGAAGGTCTCCAGAACGAACGACGCGCCGCACCCCTGACAGCAATGCTCCAATCCGCCGTTCGGCAATGTTGAAACCGCCACGGAGCCGCCATGGGCGTTCAGCACAAATTCCACCAGTGCGCGGCCCGATGCAAAAGGGCCTACGCCAGGTGTCTTGGATGATCCGCAATCACACATAATTGTCCTCCAGAGTATTATTCGATAAGAATTCACCCCACTCTAGCCGATATCTACCCCGGGAATTATGACCTTGGTCAATTTTCACTATTATTATCAGACAAAGAAAGCCGAGCATTAATAATTCATGAACAAGACAGACCTTCTTCAACAGATCATTTGCCAGATGACGCACGACTTGGCAGTATTACTGAGTGCCGCCAAGACGGCCCATGAAGCTTCAACCCATGAGGAAAATATTCCGGATAACAAATATGAAACACTGGCCCTGGAAGCATCCTATCTGGCACAGGGGCAGGCTAATCGTGCCCAGGAGATCAAGCTGGCTCTTGAAGGGTATAAACAGCTGGCGCTACAGTATTTTGATGAAGATTCGGCTATTCGCCTGACGGCTCTGGTTACCATCGAAGGCGAGGATGGCAGCAGCAGGACCGTTTTTATCGGCCCGCACGAGGGTGGCTTGAAAGTGGTTTGCGATCAGGTCGAAATCCTGGTTATCACCCCCCAGTCGCCGCTTGGCAGAGTCCTGATCGGGAAAAGTGTCGGCGACCTGATCGAGTCCGGGGTGGGCAGCAGCCGCAAGGAATTTGAAATAACTGAAGTTTGCTGAATTTGAAAGGTGATTGTTTGCTTGCACCAGATTGATTGTCAGACAGTGAAAGGCGGGCCGGCATGGCACAACCGTGGAAAATAATTGAAAGCATAGCCACCGAAGAGGGCACTCTGGAATTGCGGCAGCGGGGTGAAAAGGACTTCCTGATTATGATAGGGCCCCAGGTGCTGATGAACAGCCTGGCCAACCGTTCAGAAATTGTGCTTGGCCAACTGGGGTGCGGTCATCTGTTTAATAGTTCCGCTCCCAGGGTGTTGGTTGGCGGGCTCGGCATGGGTTTTACGCTCAGGGCGGTTTTGGATGCATTGCCAGCCTCTGCACAGGTGATCGTGGCTGAGTTGAACCCGGTTGTGCCTGATTGGTGCCGCGGACCTCTGGCTGCACTGACTGGTAGCGCCGCCAGCGACCCGCGCGTAAGTGTTGTGATCGGGGATGTTGCCAAGCTGATCCGTCAAAATGCCGTCAGCGGTGTCGAGAACCATTTTGATGCAATAGTGCTTGATCTTTATCGCGGACCACATGCCAAAACTGATGCCGTCCGCGACCCGCTTTACGGCATGCGTGCGATCGAAAATGCCAGATCGGCGCTCAAGCCGGGTGGGGTGTTGGCTGTCTGGGGGGAAAATCATGATGAAGCATTTGTCAGACGGCTGCAAAAAGCCGGTTTCAAGGTGAGCACAGAGCGTCCCGGTCGCGGCGGGCTGCGTCACACGGTTTTTCTGGCTCAACTCGGTCCGTCATCTAAAACCGGAAAGTGAATTGACTTGTGGAACATGCCAAAACAGCCAGTGGCCGCGCATTTATTTTATTATGATTATTTGCTTGACACTGCTAAATGAAAGCTGATATGGTCGATGAAATTCGAGATTATCCCTCGGATAAAAAACAGAGAAGAATCAGGAGAAGTAAGCACATGGTAAACGGAACAGTAAAATGGTTCAATGACAGCAAGGGTTTTGGATTTCTTGAGCAGGAAGGTGGCGAGGATGTATTTTGCCATTTCTCCGCTATCGTAGGCGACGGCTTCAAATCCCTTGCAGAAGGTGATAGCGTAACTTTTGAAGTAACAAAGGGTCCGAAAGGGCTTCAGGCCGCAAACGTAACACGTGTCTAATACACTCTGTGTTGTAAAAAGCCCCGGACTTGTCCGGGGCTTTTTTTTTGCCCATTTTTACCAAACGATAAAGAAAGAGGGTTTTCAGTAACGGCTGAAAACCCTCTTTTCTCGTCTTACCTACCTAAAACAGAGGCAAATATTTCGGGTCAATGATGTGCAAGACCGGTTAATTTGCCGTTTACTCAAATGTTTTCCTCAATAAATGTGCAAAAAGCGCGATCAACAGCATCACTGAAATGGCGATCGCTCCGGCTATCTTCCGTTTCTGGTTCGTTTGATCCCAGGTTGCCAGTACACTTTGAATCTTCTTCAGTTCTGTCTGGATCTGCGACGATTCCTTTTTGACCGTTTCAACATTCACGTTATGGAATAGTGAATGAAAATGGTTGCGCAGTGCAAACAGCTCTTTTTCCAACTTTTCCGTATCACTTCCCACTTTTTTGAAGTCGATGATGCGAGCTTCAGTGGCCACAATCATCGTTTCAGTTTCCTGCATTGCATCCCGAATGCTGCGGGCGCGGTCATAGCTGTGGCACCGGCTGCAACTCTTTTCATTGATCAGCTCCAGCGAAGCTTTCAAAACCTGATGGTTGCCGTGGCAGGTAACGCAGGTCGGTCCACCCTTGCCAAGAGCTCTTCCATGCGCACTGGCCAGGTAGTCCTTCATGACACCCACATGGCAGCGTCCGCAAAAGGCCGGTATGTCCGGATCTTTTGGGACTCCCAGAAATCCGCGCTCCCGACTCATTGCGTTAGCGGCGTCCTTCGGATCGCCGCCGTGGCAGGCGTTGCAGGCGATGCCGTTCTCGGCGTGGATGCTGCCTCGCCAGAGTTTGACCGGCTGGCTGTATTTTTCAGGCATCCCGGAGTGGCACTGAATACATACAATCTCCGGCTGTTCCTGGGAATAGCCGGGTTGCGGCTGGAACATGAAAATGAGCGTTACCAGCATAAATGCGGACAGGTTTAATAACTTTGCCATGATAGAATCCTGGTATCTCATGAGAAGTGCCCCCAGATGCTGAGCCCGATCCAGAGCAGCAAGCCACCGACGGAGCAGGCCATGAAGAGAGGTCGTTTGAGCGGGTGTCTCTCCCTGCCCCGGTCAACAAAAGGGAGCAGCGCCAGAAAAGTCATCGCGGCCCCCTGCAGAGACAGGCCGATCAGCTCGTTCGGGAATATTTTGAGTGTCTGGTAATTGGCCAGAAAGTACCACTCCGGTTTGATATGTGCCGGTGTCACAAAGGCATTGGCGGGAATAAAAGCATCTTTGGGAAAGAACAGATAGGGGTCGAAGAAAAGTACCGCCAGGAAACAGGCCATGTAGATCGCAATTCCCCGCAGATCTTCAAGGGCAAAGTCAGGGAAGAAGGGAATCCCGCCGGGATGGTCTTCGTGATGATAAACGTCGCTTTGCAGCTGGCTTTCGGTGTTCTTCTTTCCAAACGGGGGTGTCGAGACGCCGGTTCGCTTCAGCAGGAACAGATGCGCACCAATCAGGGCGGCGATGCCGGCCGGAATAACTGCCACATGCAGGGCGAAAAAGCGGCCTAATGTCGGCGGGCCGACCAGCACCCCGCCACGCAGGAATTCAACCAGGTATGGGCCGACAACCGGTATCGCGTTGGCGCTGTTGGTGGCCACGGTTGTGGCCCAGAAGGAAAGCTGGCTCCAGGGGAGCAGGTAACCGGTCAGTGAAATACCCTGGATCATGCTGAACAGGATAAATCCGGTCAGCCAGTTCAGCTCACGCGGACGCTTGTAACTCCCCATGAACAGCACCGAGAGCATATGCAGCAGCAGTGCCAGCACCATCATATTGGAACCGACGGCATGGCACATGCGGATCAGCCAGCCGTAAGGGACTTCATTCATGATGTAGCTGACGCTTTTGAAAGCTTTGTCGGCATCCGGAACGTAATAGATCAACAGCAGTATCCCGCTCAGGACCTGCAGAGCAAAGGCGAACAGCAGAATGCTTCCCAGCGAATACCAGGCGTTGATATTGCGCGGCAGCAGATAGCCGGTCAGCTCCTTTTTCAGGATTTCCCGTGCTCCGATGCGTTGATCGATCCAATCGACAATTTTATTTAGCACCCGCATGCAGCCTCCCATACCTGATAAAATCAGGCAGCTATTCTCATTGGCGGGCCGTCCAGCAATCCTGGCAGCCCTGATTTCATCCTACGGTTATATTCCCGCCCGCCACGCTGAAAGGAATTCTGGGGAGCGGTTTGGGCGGCGGACCGGCAGTGACTGCGCCGTCGGAATTGTAATGTCCGCCGTGACACGGGCAGAGAAAATCCTGTTTATCCTTTTCCCACTGCACGATACATCCCAGGTGAGTGCAAATGGCTGAAAACGCAATTAGGCTGCCGTCCTGTTTTCGCAGCAGCACCGCCGACGAACCGGCGTACTCAAAAAACTTTGCTTCACCGGCCTTGACCTCCGCTTCAGGTATCACAACCTTTCCAGCGCTCTCTTTGTTAGTGCGCGGCGCCAGATAACGGAATAACGGCCAGCCAACCGCTGCCGCCGTGAGCGCCCCGAGTCCGGCAAGGCATATGCCAAGGAACGTCCTTCTGCCGCTGTTGTCCATTTTTCCTCCCGAACTTGTAATAATGGTGAACTATAAACCCGATCCGAATAATTGCAAGTAGTCGGGTGGACGGGCTACATTTGATGCGCAAGTTTGTCCTTCAACCCGGAATTGCGTTTTGTACGCCGTTTTACCGCTTGTCGGAAAACGTCTTCCGTTCCCCATATTTCAACCTGCTGTCTGGCACGGGTTACCGCTGTGTAGAGCAGCTCGCGGGTGAGGGTTTCTGACATCCGGTCCGGCAGGATCAGCAGCAGCTTGTCAAACTCGCTTCCCTGGCTTTTGTGCACGGTCAATGCGAAAGCCGTTTCGTGTGCAGGCAAACGCAACGGTGAAAGGTGTCTCAGGCCAATTTCCGGATCGTTGAACCAAACCGAGGGACGCCCGTCATTTTCGATAACTACCCCCGTATCGCCGTTAAAAAGTCCAAGTTCGTAGTTGTTGCCTGAAACCATGACCGGCATACGTTTGTAGCAGAATTCTCCGTCCCCGGTTTTCAGGCCGAGCGCATGTTCGCAGAGCCTGTTCAGAGTTGCCACCCCATGCGGCCCGGAGCGCAACGGCGACAGCACCCTGAAGCGGTCAAGCTCTGCCAATGCCTCCCCCGGTGCTTCACTCCGGAGATAAGCTGCGTAACCGGTTTTTACGGCGTTGCTGAAAGCGGTTTCAAACGACCTGCCGGACGGCAGCGGCCGCCAGATGATATCCGGATAGCGGCCGGAAATTATCAGATTCAGTGCGGCTTCATCTTCACCGGCGTTGATCAGGCGGCTCAAGGCTCCGATTCCGCTATCTCCGCTGAAGCGGTAGCTTTTTGTGAGTTGGACGACAGTTGAGGGAAACACGCCGACTTCATCCGATCCGGCACAGATATCGGCGAGGACGGCCCCGGCCTCGACCGAGGCCAGCTGATCCCGGTCGCCCAGCAAGATGATTCGTGCCTGGTCGTTCAATGCCTCCAGAAGGCGTGCCATCATGGGAAGATCAACCATGGACGCTTCGTCCACAACCAGTATGTCACAGGTCAAGGGGTTGTCGCGGTTGTGCAGAAAGCCGTTGCCACCACCCCTTACTCCCAGCAGGCGGTGGATCGTAGTGACCTCGCCAGGCAACCTGTCCCTGATTTCTTTCTGCAAATCCATTTTTTCGGCAGCCTGCATGATCGACTGACGCAAGCGCATGGCAGCCTTGCCGGTCGGTGCGGCCAGAGCTATCTTTGGCTGATTGTCACCCGCCAGTTCAATCGTCAAAGCCAGAATGCGGGCCACTGTGGCGGTCTTGCCGGTTCCGGGGCCGCCGGATATGACGGAAAAGCGGCTGGTTAGCGCCTTTCTGGCCGCTTCGCGCTGCTGATCCGGTTGATTGTCATTGTTTGGGAAGTAGCGTTCCAAACCATTTTCCAGCAGAGCAGTATCCACCGCAAGCTGGCGGCTGCGTGACAGAATCCCGGCCGCCACCAAACGTTCATCTTCCCATGATCGATGAAGATAAAGCCTTCCGGAACTATCCATAACCAAAGGTGTATATTCCGAAGGGGCGCCGACGGTGTCACACTGCTGCAACTCAGTTTTCCAGGTTTCCAAATCCGGCGGCAGCAACCGCCGGGAGGACTCCCCGAAGGGGGCTATCCTCAGTTGAACGGCGCTGCTCATCTCCAGGCAGGTGTGCCCGCGACCGGCCGCGTTGCTGGTCAGAGCAGCCGCCAGCCAGAGTGATTCACATGGATGTGTATCGATGCGATGGATGAAGTCGGCAAAATGCATATCCAGTGCGGACAGTTGAATAATTTCAGTCATCGCGGAATTTCTTCCCGTTTGTCGATCTCTTCGCCTTGCATTTCGTCACTATAAACCGTCAGGCGGTTTTTGCCGCTGCGTTTGCTGATATACATGGCCTGGTCGGCGTTTGCCATAACCGTGCGCACGTCTTCACCATCCTCCGGATATCCGGCCAACCCGGCCGAAAGGGTCGTTCTGATGGTGACGCCATCAAAATCAAAGGGGGTTGACGACATGCCGTTGACGATGCGCTCCACAGCGCCGACCACGTCGTGCTTGCCGGTTTCGTTGAACATGATGACAAACTCGTCACCGCCGTAACGGGCACAGATGTCACAACTGCGGATATTGGTGGAGATCATCTGGGCCACCTTCTGGATCAACAGCGTGCCGGCCAGGTGACCATGTTTGTCGTTTACCTTTTTCAGGTTATCGGCGTCGATCATGCAGATGGAATAGGGCCTGACATATCGTTTGGCGAGTTTTTCCTGAATGTCGGACAGCAGAAGGAAATTGCGCATGTTGTTGAGGCCGGTTACTTCATCGGTCAGTGACAACCGCTCAACCTCCTGGCGGGCTGATTCGCTCTCGCCAGCCAGCATGGCCCCCAGATGGGCAATCAGCATAAATGGAAATACTTCCAGTATGTGCGTCAGGTAATAGTTTGTTTCAAGGAAATCGACCGATGCCAGCATGACATACGAAGTGATTGCCAATCCGGCCATGAAATAGGTTACGCGCCGCCCCTGGGTCAGGGCGGTGGACATCAGTATCAGGTAGATCAGAGACAGAAACGGGCTGGTCATTTTTCCTGTGTACCAGCAGACCGCTACGATAAATGCAAGAAAAACCATCAGATCCACGAAAATCTTGAAGGGGCTGAATCTCTTGGACAGCATTCCGTAGCGTGCATTGAGGTTGTAAAAGAAGAGCAGGACACAGAATATGGCCAGAAAAGCCATGCTGGAACCGTCTGTCGGCATCAACTTTATATCAAGCGCAACCAGTGCGATCAGCAGCCAGGAGATATTGCCCATGATGCGGTCATATCCTTTGTAGCGCTGCATGGCACTCAGATTATCGTCAATTCTGGGAAAGTCGTTCATTGCATGAATCCTCCCGGTTATTCATTTACCCGGCATTTTTCAGGGTTATCAAAGCGACGACAGCATAGCGGGCCAGTTTTCCTGACGCAACCAGAAGCGAAAACAGGCCGAAGTTGATCCGCAGAATACCGCCGGCCAGGCAGAGCGGGTCGCCGATAACCGGCAACCATGAAAAGAGCAGTGAGTAGGCTCCGTAGCGGCTGTACTGATCTTGTGCGCGCTGTTGCTGTTCCGGTGAAACCCTCAGCACCCGCTCAATCAGCCATTTCCCACCCCAAAGACCGATCAGGTAGGTGGCGACGGCCCCCAGATAATTTCCCAAGGTGGCGACGGCAACCGCTGATAGCGGTTCATAGCCGCTTGCCAGCATCATGATCAAAAGCCATTCAGAACCGAGCGGAAGCAGGGTCGATGCCAGAAAGCTCAGGCAGAACAGGGTCAGATAGCCGGGCTGGTTCAGCCAGTCGTGCAGCATGACAGTATATGTCAGAAATGTATTGTCAAAATGGAACAAGTCTTTACAATGCTCCAATAATATATTGTCATTCATTAGCTTCGCATTGTAGCGATAAATTCAGTTTCGGCAAGGGGGAAGCATGCAGAAGGGTAAACCAGCCAAAAAATATTCCCAGGCGGGGAGATTGCATTCGATAATCCGGCTGTTGGAAAGCAGGCGGGGGCTGACGCTGGACGAGCTGGCCGGGGAGTGCGATGTTGATCGCCGTACAATCCACCGCGACCTGAACGCCGTGGAAGAAGCCGGATATACGCTGACTTCCGAGTGGGTCGAAGGAAAGAAAGTGTACGGTTTTCTGACCAAATCGCGCAATATTCCTCCAATTACATTCACGCTGCCTCAGTTGATGTCTCTGTATCTGTTGCGTTCGCTTGGCGCTCATCTGGCCGGGACACCCTTTCTGGCCGAGATTGATGACCTGTTCCGGGCCGTCAACTCGGTGCTTCCGGACCGCTATGCCGCGCATCTGGAGCGGATTGCGAGAGTGTCACTACCGTTGATGCATGGCGCCCGTGATTATTCCGGTTCGGCGGCCTATCTGGAAGAGTTGCAACGGGCGCTGCTGCATCAGTACCGCATCCGCCTGAGCTACGCCAAGAAGGGCAGAGGCGAGGCCGACCTTTACCAGGTTGACCCCTATACGCTGGTTTTTCACAAAGGCGGCATCTATCTGCTGGGTAATGCACTCAATCGCGGTGCAATGCGCCTGTTCGCCCTGGAACGGATCTGCGGTGTTGAGGTCACCCGGCAACGGTTTGAAATACCGGACGGATATCAGCCGGAAGATCATTTCAGCTCTGCATTCGGGCTGGTCAGTGATGCTCCGATGAAAGTACGGGTGCGTTTTTCCTCCGAGGTGGCCCATGCCGTCAGTGAAAAAATCTGGAGGGTTGGGCAAAAAATCAGTAAAGATGGGGATGGGAGGGTCACGGTCGAGTTCGAAGCCGCCGGGCAGATGGAACTTGTATCATGGATACTTTCCTACGGCGCCCACGCCGAGGTGCTTGAACCTGCGGAACTGCGCAAAGAGATCAAGCGCCAGGTGAAGGAGATGCGTGAGTTTTATCGCAGCAAAGATAAAGCCAACGATAAAACGGATAAAAAGGGTAAGCGAGACCAATCGCGCTAGGTTGAATTGTTAGTTGCTTCGCTTAAACGATATTTCTGGTCTGGCAAGAGTGGGCATGGAAGTGACGGGCATTGCTGTTGAGAATCAGGTGGTTACGCCAGGATTGTTCTTTAGGTGGCGTTTTATGGCTTGATTTTTGTCTTCGATATCTGTATTGTACACTTTAACAATAAGCAACTCTTGCTTTAAAGATACACGACAATACTAAACTATCCGCGAGGATAGGACGGAAAGCCTACAGGGTCTCAACGAGACAGCCGGGTCGCCGAAATATCGCACAAACGATACGAAGCCCTGGCTTTTTTGTGTTCAAAATACGAGACAGGAGGTGACCCATCACAACTCGGTTCTAACGCCTTTAAGGGCGAATATTTATACCGTCCGGCTTTAGCTGCCGCAAGCGGTGTAAATCAGGTGGTGGTACACGATAATACTAAACCATCCGCGAGGATGGGGCGGAAAGCCTATAGGGTCTCATGCAGACAGCCGGGTTGCCGAAATATCACGAGATTTCGGTGGTCCGGCTTTTTTGCGCCCGTTTCCGGACAATATTGAAATCTGTTAAACGTGAACAAGTGGCGAATCATCCTGTGAAGGGCCATGGGATGTGGTCGCAAAGATGTTAACCGGTTCCGCCGGTGGGAAATGGAGAATTAATGAAAAATATTACCGAAGTGAATGACAACATCAAAAAAACAGTATTGAAAGGACATTCTATGAAAAGACTGGTCAGGAAAGCCTTTGCAGCCATATCCGTTTTTTCTCTGATGACTCTCGGCCTGGTGCTGGCCGGTTGCGGCGGAGGTTCCGGTGGGGTTTCTTCGCAGGTCGTTAACGGCACTGCAGCCGTCGGTTCACCGCTATCTGGCCAGGTCAGCCTCAAGGATTCGGCATCACCGCCACAGCAGAAAACTACGGTCATCGGCAGTGACGGATCTTTTGCGATAGATGTCACCGGTATGAAGGCGCCTTATGTGCTTCGGGCAACCGGAACTGCCAACGGCGTTAATTACAAGCTGCACTCATTTTCAGAGGGGACCGGCACTGCCAACATCAACCCGCTCTCCAATGTCATTGTAGCCAGTGCCGCGGGTGATAATAATCCTGACGATGTTTTTGATAAAGCTGATTCGGGCAAGTGCAGTAAAATCAAATCGAATATTGCGCAGACCGTATCGATTATCCTGGGCAAGCTTCAGCCGCTTCTCAAGCAATACAGCGCAGAAAACAGCAACCCGATAACATCCAGTTACATTGCCAACCACCTTGGCCTGGATGAAATGTTTGACAATGTAAAAATCAACGTCTCAAACGGTAATATCATAATCATCAACTCCAAATCCTCAGCAGTAATTTTCACCGGTAAAATCAGCGATATCGCCAATGGCATCTTCGATGGCGGCGCTTTGCCGCCGACCGCATCGGCTCCTGCAGTTCCAGCCGGTCCGCTCGCCGTTGGCGGCACCGGACAGGTGACAATCTCCTGGAGTTCTGTCAGCAACGCAACCTCGTACAACATCTACTATGCCACCGCTGCAGGCGTTACCAAAACCGGCGGTACAAAGATTTCTTCGGTTTCCAGCCCCTATCTGCACTCCGGCCTGGCTGCCGGTACCACCTATTATTATGTCGTGACCGCTGTTAACAGTGCCGGTGAAAGTGCCGCCTCGAGCGAGGCCTCCGCAACTACCGCTGCCGCAGTGCCGGTGCCAGCCGCCCCGACCGCACCAGCCGGTGTAATTGCAACCGGCGGTACCAACCAGGTAACTCTTTCCTGGGGAGCGGTGAACGGTGCCACCTCGTATAATCTGTATTATGCCACTACCAGCGGTGTCACAAAGGCCAACGGAACCAGGATTGCCAACGCTGCCAGCCCGGCAGTCCTGACCGGACTGAACGCCGGAACCACCTATTATTACGTTGTTACTGCCGTTAACAGCACCGGTGAAAGTGCCGCTTCCGTTCAGGTTGCAGCTTCCACCCTGGCTGCCGTTCCCAGTCCGACTGCACCAGCCGCCCCGACCGGTGTCACTGCCGCTGGCGGTGTCAACCAGGTTACCATCTCCTGGCCGACGGTTCCAGGAGCGGCCTCGTATAACGTGTATTGGTCAACAACAAACGGCGTGACCAAAGCCAGCACAACCAAAGCCAACGGAGTGACCAGCCCTTTCACAGCTACAGGGCTTTCCGCCGGCACTACCTATTACTTCATTGTGACTGCGGTCAACAGTGTCGGCGAAAGTGCCGCTTCAACCCAGGTTTCGGCAAACACCAACGCCGCGCCTCCCGCCGTCCCGGTCGCTCCGATTAACGTAACTGCCACCGGAGGCGCCAATCTGGCCACCGTCTCCTGGTCGGCTGTTCCTGGCGCCACTTCGTATAACATCTACTGGGCAACAACTTCGGGCGTAACCACCGCCAACGGCACCAAAATCACCAATGCGGCAACTCCTTATACCCAAAGCGGTCTTGCTGCCGGAACCACCTATTACTACGTCGTAACCGCAGTAAACAGTGCCGGAGAAGGTGTA
The DNA here is from genome assembly GCA_009684515.1 of Geobacter sp. Taxonomy (GTDB): domain Bacteria; phylum Desulfobacterota; class Desulfuromonadia; order Geobacterales; family Pseudopelobacteraceae; genus JACRCG01. The sequence goes on along the minus strand of WKKS01000002.1, from coordinate 266,383 downwards.
GCTTCGGCCCAGGCCAGTGCCGCCACCAGCGCTGCCACACCGGTTTGCGGCAGCTGCCATGCCATTCCACCCGCATTAGGCGCCCATGCAAAACACAAAAGCGCCGGTTATGACTGTGTCACATGCCACGGCACAGGTTACAGCAGTACTACGGTAAACGCTGCAACTCACATGAACGGCACCAAAGATGTGACTCTCAGCGTCTGGAATGCGACAACCAGAACCTGTGCAAGCTACTGTCACGCAGCCAGGGCCTGGTAAAACGATGATGCAGAATTAACTGTAAAAATAAGCACACAATAAAACAGGGGCTCCGAATATCGGGGCCCCTGTTTTAATGTTTACTCAAGCTGCCAGCAATGGATTCGCTGATTGCCTTGACGCGGAATGTCAGGGATATTTAGAGATGAAGGGTGAAGGTTTGTAATCAATGGGAGTGAGTTGAGTAAACCGGCCCTGAAATTTGTGACCTGGTAAAATTGTATTGACTTATATCGGCGCCGTGCTACCCTGAAATAGCTAGACTGTCTAGCTTGATTGGGAGGATGTATGAAAACCAATAAAATTGACCGGTTACCCCATGATCGGGAGTGGCAGCTTCAGGAAGCCAAGAACCGTTTGAGTCAGGTGGTGGATTCGGCTCAGCATAATGGTCCTCAGACAATAACTTTGCGGGGCAAGCCTGCTGCAGTGGTTGTTTCTTTTGATGAATATCGCAAGCTGACTCAACCGCGCACCGGTTTAACGCAGTTTTTTCGTCAATCACCTTTGCATGATATTGAGCTTGATCTCAGTCGTAGCGCCGACTTCTCACGCGAGGTGGAGTTGTGAAGTATCTGCTAGATACCTGTATGATCTCCGAACTGGTAAAGAAAATACCAAGTCCCGGAGTGGTGGACTGGTTGGACGAGCAGGACGAACAGACGTTGTTTCTGAGCGTACTTAACCTGGGCGAACTGCAGAAGGGGATCAGCAAGCTCCCCGACGGTGCGAAAAAGGACGAACTGCAAGCCTGGGTCGGGCTCGATCTCGTCGAGCGGTTTGCCGGGCGGATACTTGACATTGATCTGGAAACGGCGCTTTGTTGGGGGCGAATCCAGGGAGAGGCAGAGCGGGAAGGTATCAAGCTGCCGGTGATGGATTCGCTGATTTCCGCCACCGCTGCGGCGCATGGTTTGATTGTCGTGACGCGGAATGTTCGGGATATTGAGAGATGCGGGGTGCGGGTTTGTAATCCCTGGGAGTGAGTTAGGTATACGGGCTATGGAATTCCCTGCCATTCGTAAATAAGTACTGAATCGAGATTGATCATCCTTGAACATTGAAAATCAAATCTGCGGGAGAGTTCCCTATGCAAAAAACTGTGTTGGTGATTGAGGATGAATTGGTTCAGCGCGAAATGATGAGTCATGTACTCACCATGGCGGGGTACAGGGTATTGGTTGCCGAAGACGGAATGGTGGGGTATGAGATCGCACTCGCAGAGCGTCCTGACTTGATAATACTTGATGTAATTATGCCCGAAGTAGACGGATTTGAGGTTTGTTCACACTTTCGGGCTGATGCGGAAATGTCGGCAACTCCAATTGTACTGTTGACTTCGCTGGCTGACGATGAGTCCATTCTGGACGGTTTCAGATCGGGAGCTGATGGATTTATAACAAAGCCCTGGGTGCATCAGGAACTGCTCAATCAGGTGCGAATCCAATTATGCAAGGCGATCGTTGATCAAGAGAAAAAAGATCCGGCTGAATATCCTTTCAATCAAAGCATAAAAATAATCTGAAGCTATTGCAGGATGGATGACGGTTCAAAGCATCGGATGAAGAGAGTTGCAAGCAGGCGCGAAATGGAGAAGTGAGGTGCTGCGATGGATTCAGTCATGCAAGTTGAAAAGATCATCAGCGACTTCTGGGCATCCGCCCCGAGTAACAGCCTGCATCTCGATACCGGCGAGAAGGCCTGGTCGCAGCCGCATGTGGCGATTGCGCGGGGTGACGATCCGCTGTTTCTTTTCAACAAGGAGATGATCGGCTCTTTCCTCTGGACGCCGGAAGAGGCCTATGCCATTGCCTTTCCGGGTGATCCGGCACCGGCTTGTGAGTTGCGGGTTATCAGCTATGTTTTGCCCCAGACGCCTGAAACCCGTGCCGACCAGCGCCTGGAGGAAGCCGTGCCGTCCGAACGCTGGGCGCGTTCGCGCTTCCATGGCGAAGAGTTTAACTGTGATCTGCGCCTGCATCTGGCGGATACTCTCTGCAAGGCGGGCCATCCTTCTGTGGCTCCCGAGCGTCTGCCCGGATTTGCCTACCGTCAGTCGGAGCGTTACGGCCTGGCTTCAAACTGGTCGGAACGGCATGCAGCCTTTGTGGCCGGGCATGGCACCTTCAGTCTTTCCGATGCGATGATTACCCGTTGGGGGAAGGCGGTGCGCTTCGGTTCGGTGGTGTCTCGCATCGACCTGCCGGTAACGGAGCGGGTTTACGGCGATGATCATCATGCCTGGTGTCTCTGGTATGCCAAGGGGAGTTGCGGCGCGTGCGTCAGGCGCTGCCCGGCTGATGCCATCACCACCGGCGAGGGGCACGACAAACAGGCTTGTCACAGCTATATCAGGGAGACAACCACACCCTACGCCACCAAAAACTACGGCACCGGCGCCACCCCCTGCGGGCTCTGTCAGGTCAAAATACCGTGTGAGGCCCAGGTGCCGTCAGGGCTGATTCGATAAACTTCAATCACAAAAAACGGCCCGTTTAAACGAGCCGTTTTTTGTGAAATCACTCTGATTTCACCATTCCATGCGGGGAAATTCGCTATTTCCTGATCATCTCAATTTCCAGAGTGATGGCTACTTCATCTCCTACTACAACCCCGCCAGTTTCAAGGGCCTTGTTCCAGGTCAATCCAAAATCTTTACGGTTGATTTTAGTGGTGGCTGTAGCTCCTTTGCGGAGATTACCCCAGGGATCTTTGCTCTCTTTCGAAGGTCCGGCCACGTCAAGCACGACTTCTTTCGTCACTCCGTGCAAGGTCAGGTCGCCGGTGACTTTCAGCTTGTCTTGGCCTGCTTTGGCAACTTTTTTTGAAACGAACGTCATGGCCGGGTATTTGGCCACATCGAAAAAGTCGGCGCTTCGCAGATGCTCGTCCCGCTTTTGGACGTTGGAATTGATGGAATTTGTGTCGATATTAACCTCCACCTTTGATTTGGTGATGTCCTTATCGTCAATATTGACGGTGCCGCTATATTTGTCGAAATGACCCTTGACGTTGGAGACCATCAGATGCCGCACTTTAAACTCGACGTTGGAATGTTCAGGATCGATGTTCCAGGTGGATGCAAAGGCAAATGCCGGAAGTGTCAGGGCGATGATGGTGCTGATTGATACGATGGTCCGTTTCATGGTGATTCTCCTTTGAGTGGTAAATTGATTAATGGTTTGATGTTAAGCTATGTTGCCAAATTTTTTTCTAAGTTATTTTTGCCCTCCCGTTAAGCCAAGTTTCTTGCACAAAGTGCCGAGCGTCTTTTGTTCATCTTCCGAAAGTGAAGCCATCTCGGCAACGATGGCTGTTTCAACATCAGTAAAGACTTTGGCGATCAACTGCGACCCGCTTTCGGTCAGATGTACGGTCAGGAAACGCCGGTCTTCTATGTCTCGCTCCCGTCGCACCAGACCGTTTTTTTCCAGATTGTCAATCACCAGTGTCATGTTGCCGCTGCTTTTCAGAATCTTTGCGGCAATATCCCGCTGGCAGAGCGGTCCCTTATGGTAAAGCGCCTCCAGCACACCGAACTGGCTTATGGTCAGACCGGCTGCCGCCATAACCCGGCTGGTCCGGTTGGTTACCGACTCAGCTGCTCTCATCAGCTTGGTATAGGTGTTCAGCGCTCTGTATGTTGAACTTAATTTTTTCATCTGCCAGCCTATTAGTTGAATGTCATATCGTTTGATATTAAGCTATATGATCTCGGGTCATCTGTCAAGAGCGAAAATAGTGTCATTGCCGGACCGGGCAGCAAACTTTCTTCACCCGGATTTTATGGATGCGCAGGTGCCGCCATAATTGCCTCCCCTGTCATCCGCCCGGTCTAACGGAATATAATTCTGAAATGTGGTAATATTCAAAATAGATTGCATTCATGATACCCTTCGGGTGAAAGTGCCCTTCCAAACGGACATGACCAAGTCGCAAGGAGAGCAGCCATGGAATCATCGATACTCGCAACTGCACCGCCAGTTTCATCCGATAAACCCTGCGGTTGTGAAACAGCCGGAAACGGGCTGATTGACGAACATGATCTGGATCTGGCCGAGCGGGTCCAGCAACTGCTGCTGCCGATGAGTTTGCCGGTCTGCAACTGGTGCTGTATCGGCGTTAAAAACCGGATGGCAACCGGTCTTGGCGGCGACTATTTTGACTTTATCGCCATGCCCGACAAATGCCAGTCCCTGTTTATCGGCGATGTGACCGGCCACGGTCTGCACGCTTCAGTGGTCATGTCGCTGATCTATGGGTTCATCCACCGCTCCGCGCTCGGGAACTGTTCTCCGCTCGATCTGGTGCAGCAGGTCAATAAATTCCTGTTCAACTTTGCCCGGCGATCCGAAACCATCGATCAATATTTTTCTTCATCCATTTTCTACGGAATCATACATCCGGAAACATTCAACATGCAGTATGTCAATGCCGGCAATGTACCCGGCTTGGTACTCAGGGGCGGGGGTGTCAAAGAGTTGCAGTCAACCGGTCCGCCGCTCGGTTTCTTTGAGAAGCCGGAGATGCAGCTGCAGTCTTTCGCCTTTGAAAAGGGGGACCGGCTCCTGCTTTATACGGACGGTATCCTTGAAGCTGCCAACCCCCAGGGGGAGTTTTACGGTTCTGAACGTTTGATGCAGCTTTTGAAAGCAACGGCCGATGCTGATTATCAGGAATTTTTGGAACGGTTGTTTGCATCTCTCAGGGATTTCGGCGCGCCCGATCCGCCGGACGATGATTGCTCGGCGATTGTGATTGATTTTCACGGGTTGAGGTTGTGATAATTAAAGTCAGCAGTGCGAAGGGGAAAGGTGACCTGATATGAATAACAGTACCGGACAGAAAACAGTCGATTCATTCCAATCGGCGACAACCATTACTGTGAACGGGGCCAGTTATCGCTGCAACATGGTGGCGGCCCTGGAACAGGGCGGTTTTCCCGGCATCAGCCGACTGCCGCGCACTCTCAAAATCCTGCTGGAAAACCTGCTGCGGAACGAAGATGGCCTGACCGTCACGCAGGCTGATATTTTCGCCTTTAATGACTGGCTGGAGTCCCGCACCTCATCCAGAGAGATAGCTTTCCGCCCCGGACGGGTGCTGATGCAGGATTTCACCGGAGTTCCGGCGGTGGCCGATCTGGCCGCCATGCGGGACGGGGTCGCCCGGGGCGGCGGTGATCCGGAAGCGATCAACCCTCTCATACCGGTCGATCTTGTGATCGATCACTCGGTACAGGTCGATAGTTACGGTTCTCCCGAATCATTCCAGATCAATGTGGATTGTGAAATGGAGCGCAACCGGGAGCGCTACGCTTTTCTGCGCTGGGGACAGAACTCATTCAAAAACTTCCGGGTGGTACCGCCCGGCACCGGCATCTGCCACCAGGTCAACCTGGAATATCTGGCCAGAGTGGTCTGGCAGTCTGGGCCGGATGGCGCCGCCACTGTTTATCCCGATACCCTGCTCGGCACCGACAGCCATACCACCATGATCAACGGACTGGGCGTGCTCGGCTGGGGTGTGGGCGGCATCGAAGCCGAAGCGGCCATGCTGGGGCAACCGGTTTCCATGACGATCCCGGATGTGGTCGGGGTTCGCCTGGACGGGAGTCTGCAACCCGGCGTGACCGCCACCGATCTGGTGCTGACCGTTACGGAGCTGCTCCGCAAAACCGGCGTAGTTGGCAAATTCGTGGAGTTTTACGGAGCAGGGCTTGATCATCTGACGATTGCCGATCGCGCCACGATCGCCAACATGTCTCCCGAGTACGGCGCTACCTGCGGTTATTTTCCGATCGATGCGGAAACGATCCGCTATCTCCGCTTTACCGGACGTGATGATGTGACCGCTCTGGTGGAACAGTATGCCAAGGCCCAGGGTTTGTGGCGTGACGCCGGTTCGCCCGATCCGCTTTTTACTAAAATCGTTACCGTCGATCTGTCGCAGGTTGTTCCGTGCCTGGCCGGCCCGAAAAGGCCCCAGGACCGTGTGCCGCTTCAGGAGCTTCCGGCGGCGGTCGCAAAAGCGATCCCGCAGGCTGAAGGGACAGAAAAGGATGGCCTTCAAAACGGAGATGTGGTGATCGCCGCGATTACCTCCTGCACCAACACCTCCAATCCGGGGGTCATGCTGGCGGCGGCGCTGCTGGCCAAAAAGGCGCTGGAAGCCGGATTGACAGTCAAGCCGTGGGTCAAAACTTCGCTGGCTCCCGGTTCGAAAGTGGTGATGGAGTACCTGCGCCACGCGGCTCTCTACGAACCACTGGCCGCGCTCGGCTTTGATCTGGTCGGCTACGGCTGCACGACCTGCATCGGTAACTCCGGGCCGCTGCCGAAGGAGATCGAGAGCGAGATTGTATCGAAAAAGCTGGCCGTTTCGGCGGTGCTGTCCGGCAACCGCAACTTTGAGGGGCGTATCCATCCTGATGTAAAACTGAGCTGGCTGGCCTCTCCGCCGCTGGTGGTGGCCTTTGCCCTGGCCGGCACGACGCGGATCGACCTGACTTCCCAGCCGCTCGGAACCGGACAGGATGGACGTCCGGTCTATCTGAAAGATATCTGGCCGGGTCAGGCGGAGATTGCTGCGCTGATCGAGCAGATCACGCCGGAGATGTTCCGCCTCGGTTACGGCGATCTTTATGACGGCACACCCGAGTGGAGAGAGCTGGAGAATGTCAGCTCACCGACCTACCCCTGGGACAGTGCTTCCAGTTATGTCAAAGAACCGCCATTCCTGCGGGGCGCGAAGGAAAACGGCAGCTCCCGGCTGGCCGGTAAGATGCGGATTCTGGCCCTTTTCGGTGACTCGATCACCACCGATCATATCTCCCCGGCCGGGAATATCGCACCCGGATCTCCGGCCGGTCTCTATCTGCAACAGAACGGCGTGGCCGTGCAGGATTTCAACTCCTACGGTTCCAGGCGCGGCAATCACGAAGTCATGATGCGCGGCACTTTTGCCAACATCCGCATTAAAAACGAGATGACCCCCGACCGTGAAGGTGGGTATACCCTGCACCACCCGGACCGTGAGCAGATGACGATTTTCGATGCCGCCGAGCGCTACGCCAGCGAAGGGGTTGAGTCGGTCGTGATTGCCGGTAAGGAATACGGTTCCGGCTCCAGCCGGGACTGGGCCGCCAAGGGGCCGCGACTGCTGGGAGTCCGGGCGGTTATCGCCGAGAGTTTTGAGCGGATCCATCGCTCGAACCTGATCGGGATGGGGATACTGCCGCTGGAATTCAGCGGGAGTGACAGCCGCTTGAGCCTGAATCTGGACGGCAGCGAACTTATTGAACTGCAACTGCCGGACGGCGAACTGCAGGTCGGGATGGAGGTGCCGGTTGCAATCCACCGTAGCAACGGGGTCACATTGAACTTTACGACCAGAAGCCGCCTTGATACGGTCAACGAAATCGCCTATTACAATGCGGGTGGCATCCTTTCCTACGTTATGAACGGTATTCTGGCGAAAAAGGGTTAGTTTAAAGCCCGGAACGGCTGCAAAGACCACGGGAGGCAAGCACGTGAAGATAACCGTACAACCCGACACTCCGGAAAACAGGGAGCTGGCCGAGAACGTCCACCCTTCCGATTGGCTCAATCCCGTACCGGACGGACGCTACAACCTGGTGGTGGTCGGCGCTGGTACGGCCGGGCTGATCTGCGCGGCTGGGGCGGCCGGTCTGGGGGCAAAAGTCGCCCTGATCGAGCGCAACCTGATGGGTGGCGACTGCCTGAATGTCGGCTGCGTCCCCTCCAAAGGGGTCCTCCGCGCCGCCCGGGCTCTGCACGATGCCCGCCACGGTTCCGGCTTCGGAATAACGGGGGGTGATCTGCTCGGCTTTGATTTCGGTCGGGCGATGGAGCGGATGCGCCGCCTGCGGGCCGATATCAGCCACCACGATTCCGCCCGCCGCTTTCGGGATGAACTGGGAGTCGATGTTTTTATCGGGCAGGGGAGTTTCAGCGGGCCTGATGCCATAAAAGTCGGCGATGCCACACTGCACTTCAAAAAGGCGGCGGTCTGCAGCGGCGCCCGCGCCTCGGCACTGCCGATACCGGGGCTGGCCGAGGCCGGTTATCTAACCAATGAAACACTCTTTTCCCTGACCAGGCTGCCGGGACGGATGGCGGTGATCGGGGCCGGTCCGATCGGCTGCGAAATGGCCCAATCTTTTGCCCGTTTCGGAAGCAGCGTTTCGTTGATCGAGCTGGGGTCGCACATCCTGGGGCGGGAGGATGGCGATGCCGCCGGGATTCTTCACAAGGTTTTTCAGCGGGAAGGGATCGATCTGCAACTGGGGGTGAATATTGTCGGAGTGGAGACCGACGGCGGGGTGAAAATTCTGCACCTGGAACGGGACGGCAAAAAGTTGAGTGTGACGGTGGATGAGATTCTGGTGTCGGTCGGCCGGGCCCCCAATCTGGATGGGCTTGGGCTGGAGAAAGCCGGAATCTCTTTTGACCGCTCGGGAGTTACGGTCAACGAGACGCTGCAAACCTCAAATCCCAATGTTTATGCCGCCGGTGACATCTGTTTCCCCTACAAATTCACCCACACCGCTGACGCCCTGGCCCGGATTCTGATAACCAATGCACTCTTCATGGGACGTCAGAAAACATCGGCCCTGACGATTCCCTGGTGTACCTACACCGATCCGGAAATTGCCCATGTGGGTATCTATGAGCAGGATGCGGCTCAAAAAGGGGTCGAGGTGACCACCCTGACCGTTCCGCTCGCCGAGATCGACCGCGCTGTTCTGGACGGCGAAACGGAAGGTTTTGCCCGGGTTCATCTGAAAAAGGGAACCGATAAGATTCTGGGGGCGACGATTGTGGCCCGCCATGCCGGGGAGATGATCAACGAGTTTTCCCTGGCGATCACCAGCGGTGCGGGGCTGTCGGCCATCGGCAAGACGATCCACCCCTATCCGACCCAGGCCGAGGTTGTCAAGCGCCTGGCCGACGCCCACAACCGGACGAGACTGACGCCATTTGTAAAGAAACTGTTCTCGGCCTGGCTGAAGTGGCAGAGAGGATAAAATGAACGTAAAAAAAATCATCATCATCCTGATCGGCCTGGTCGGCGTGGCACTTTTCTTCTACTTTGATCTGCAGCGTTTTCTGACACTGGCGGCTCTGAAGGCCAACCGTCAGGCGCTCCTCGATTATTATGCCGGCCACAAGCTGATCATGGTGGCCGGTTTCATGGCGATCTACATCGTCCAGACCGCCCTTTCCCTGCCGGGGGCCGCGATTCTGTCGCTGGCGGCCGGGGCGATCTTCGGTTCGATACTGGGGACGGTCTATGCCAATATCGCCGCCACCATCGGCGCGACCCTGGCCTTTCTTGTGACCCGCTACCTGCTGCGGGATGCGGTTCTGAACAGGTTCGGCAGCAGGCTGGAGGGGATGAACCGGGAGCTGGAGCAGCGCGGCTTCAATTACCTGCTGTTCCTGCGGCTGGTGCCGCTATTCCCCTTTTTCCTGATCAATCTGGCGGCCGGTCTGACCCGCCTGCCGCTGCGGACTTTCTTCCTGGCTACCATGCTGGGGATTATTCCGGGCGGATTCGTCTACGTTAACGCCGGTGCCAGTCTGGCCACCATAGATTCGCTTTCCGGCGTCGCTTCGCCGCGGGTGCTTGGCTCGTTTGCCCTGTTGGGGCTGTTTGCGCTGGTGCCGGTGCTGTACAATAAATTCAAGAAGGAGAAATGACGGATATGGACACTTATTACAATCCGGCCGATCTGGATAAATTCGGAGAAATCGGGAAGGACGCCCCGGATCTGGCCAGGAAATTTTTCGACTATTACGGGGCGGTCTTCGCCGACGGAGCGCTGACCGTGCGTGAAAAAGCGCTGGTAGCGCTGGGAGTGGCCCACGCAGTACAGTGTCCCTACTGTATTGACGCTTACACCAGGTCGTGCCTTGAAAACGGTTCCAACCTGGAGGAGATGACCGAGACCGTCCATGTGGCCAACGCCATCCGTGGCGGTGCTTCACTGGTGCATGGCGTGCAGATGCGCAAGATTGCGGAAAAAATATCATTGTGAGATTCGGATGCCGGAAGAGTTGCGGAAAAAAATAATCGAAGCCGGGATCGAGCCGTTCGAACAGACTCTGATCAGGAATGAACTTGCCTTGACGCGTGACAGAACCCACACGCTGCAGGTCAATGTCGGTCTGGTCTGCGACTTATCCTGTCGTCATTGTCATTTGGAAGCGGGGCCCGCACGCGCCGAGATCATGACCGGCGAAACCATGGATGCGGTGGTCGGTTATGCATCGCGAGTACGCTTTGATACCATCGACATTACCGGCGGCGCGCCGGAACTGGTTCCCGGTATTGCGACGCTGCTACAGCGCCTGGCGCCGTTGACCGGCAAGCTGATCGTCCGCACGAATCTGGTGGCGCTGGAGCGGGAAGAAGCGCGCGGTCTGATGCAGTTGTACCATGACCTGCGGGTGACCATTGCGGCTTCGCTCCCCTCAACCAATGCCTCCCAGGCTGATTCCCAGCGCGGCAGCGGGGTCTGGGAGAAGAGTCTCGATGTTCTCAGGAAATTGAACGGGTTGGGGTACGGGGTTCCGGGGAGCGGTCTGGAGCTGGATCTGGTGGCAAACCCGGCCGGGGCATTTCTGCCTGCCGAACAGATCCAGGCCGAGAATAAATACAAGCGCGACCTGCAAAAGAGTGGAATTGTTTTTTCATCGCTGTTCGCCTTCGCCAATATGCCTTTGGGGAGGTTTCGCGGCTGGCTGGAGCGCTCCGGCAATCTGGAGGGTTATCTGCATACGCTGGCCGGACGATTTAACCCGGCCGTTGTCTGCGGGCTGATGTGCCGCTCCCTGATATCGGTTTCCTGGGACGGCTATCTGTACGATTGCGATTTCAACCAGGCCGCCGGGCTGAATCATGGCGCTGTGCGGCGGCATGTTTCCGAGATGATGGCGATTCCGGAAATCGGAACCCCGATAGCGACCGGCGATCATTGCTATGCCTGCACGGCCGGTTCGGGCTTTACATGAGTGGGGAGTATTCCGGCCTAGGTCAGGCCGGCAGATCCAGGGAGGTACAAAATGCAGGTTGGAATGATCGGAATAGGGCGCATGGGGGGCGATATGGTGCGCCGGTTGCTGAAAAGCGGCCACGAATGCGTTGTTTATGCCCGCACTCCACAGGCGGTCGAGGCTCTTGTTGCGGAAGGCGCGGTCGGCAGCAGTTCTCTGACCGGTTTTGTCGATAAGTTGTCCACGCCACGGGTTGTCTGGCTGATGGTTCCGGCGGCGGTGGTTGACGGAGTGATTGCCGATCTGCTGCCGCTCCTTTCTGCCGGTGACATCCTGATCGACGGCGGCAACTCGCACTACCATGACGATATCCGCAGAAATGGAGAGTTGCTGAAAAAAGGGCTGCGCTATCTGGATGTGGGAACCAGCGGCGGGGTCTGGGGACTTGAGCGCGGTTACTGCCTGATGATCGGCGGTGAGAGCGATCCGGTCAGACATCTCGAACCGGTTTTTGCGGCTCTGGCGCCGGGAAGCGAAGCGGCGCCACCCACGCCGGGGCGTGCCGCCGGAAGCTCGACCGCCGAAAACGGCTATCTGCACTGCGGACCGAGCGGTGCGGGGCACTTTGTCAAGATGGTCCACAACGGCATTGAATACGGATTGATGGCCGCTTATGCCGAAGGCTTCAACATCCTGCGCCATGCCGATGCCGGTGCCCGGGGGCGCGAAACGGACGCCGAAACCACGCCGCTGCGAAACCCCGAGCATTTTCAATATGACCTGAACCTGACCGACATTTCGGAACTATGGCGGCGGGGCAGCGTGGTGGCCTCATGGCTGCTGGATCTGAGCGCACAGGCGCTGGCGGAAAATCCGTCCCTGGACAGCTTCGCCGGACGGGTATCCGACTCCGGCGAGGGGCGCTGGACGATCAATGCCGCCATTGAAGAGGGGGTTCCGGCGCCGGTGCTCAGCGCCGCCCTGTACCAGCGCTTCAGTTCGCGCGGCGAGGGGGATTTCGGCAACCGGCTGCTGTCGGCCATGCGTTACCAGTTCGGCGGCCACCACGAAAAACCGGCTGCGAAAGGGGATTGATCATGCCGCAAAATTCCCGGCTCGAGCCTACAATTCTGGTCATCTTCGGCGCGGGGGGCGATCTTACTTGGCGAAAACTGCTTCCGGCGCTTTATAACCTGCTTCTGGACAATCATCTCCCCGAGCGCCTGGCGATTGTCGGAGTTGCCCGCCGGAAATTGGAAGACGGGAGTTTCCGCGCCAAAATCAGGGAAGGGATTGACAGCTTTTCCCGCCGCCAGGTGGAGGATGAACAGCTCTGGAACCGGTTTGCGGAAAATATCAGTTATGTGTCGGAAGATCTGACTGACAGTGCCAGCGGAGCTGCTCTGAGCGGGCGTCTGGCCCGGATCGAAGAACAGTGGGGCGTCAGGGCCAACCGGGTTTATTACCTCGCCATTCCGCCAACCGTCATGGAACCGGCCGCGGCCATGTTGAAGCGGTTGGGGGTCTGCCGGGATTGCGCCCGCGACCGGCTGGTGGTGGAAAAGCCGTTCGGCCGCGATCTGCTCTCGGCCCAGGCGTTGAACGCGTTCCTGAACGGCATGTTTGTCGAGTCCCAGATTTACCGGATCGACCACTATCTCGGCAAGGAAACGGTTCAGAATATCCTGGCTTTCCGTTTTGCCAACTCACTCTTCGAACCGGTCTGGAACCGCAGCTATATTGATCATGTCCAGATTACGGTGGCGGAGACGGTCGGAGTCGAGGAGCGGGGGGAATATTACGACCAGGCCGGCGCTCTGCGCGACATGGTCCAGAATCACCTTCTCCAGATTCTCTGCCTGGTGGCGATGGAACCGCCGATCAACTTCGAGGCTGATGAAATTCGCAACAAGAAGGTGGATGTGCTGCACGCCATCCGGCCGATAAAAGGTGAGGAAATCCATCGCTACGCAGTCCGTGGGCAATACCGCAAGGGGAATGTTCTCGGTAAGGCGGTGCCGGGATACCCGGAAGAAAAGAATGTAGCGCCCGATTCCGGCACCGAGACCTACGCCGCCTTCAAATTCCACATCGACAACTGGCGCTGGCAGGGGGTGCCGTTTTACCTGCGCACCGGCAAGCGCCTGCCGAGCAAGGTCTCGGAAGTCTCAATCATCTTCCGCTCGCCGCCGCACCAGTTCTTTCCCTCCGCCGCCGTCGAGAACTGGCAGCCGAACCGGATTGTGATCAGGATTCAACCCGAAGAGGGGATCGGCACCCGTATCCAGGTCAAACAGCCCGGCACACGACTGCTGCTGGGAGCGGCCGACATGCAGTTCCTCTATCGGGAGGCCTTCAGGGCCCCGGCTCCGGAGGCGTATGAAACACTGCTTTTGGATGTGATTCGAGGTGATGCCACCCTCTTCATGCGGGGTGATCAGGTGGAATCGGCCTGGAAGGTGGTCATGCCGATTCTGGAAGCGTGGGAGTCGGTGCCCCCGGCAGATTTCCCCGATTACCCGGCTGGAAGCTGGGGGCCGGAAACGGCCGATCAGTTGACGGCCCGGGAGGGGCATAGCTGGCTGCAACCGGCGGAACAGGAAGAGCCATGATAAAACTTTTCAAAGACGGGGAAGCGCTGGCGCGGGATGCCGCAGAACTGATTGCGGAGCAGGCCCGCCTGACCGTTGAGAGCTGCGGACGTTTTTCGCTACTGCTGGCCGGGGGCGAAACGCCACGGCGCTGCTATCAACTGCTGGCGCAGGAGCCTTTGCTCGATTCGGTCCCGTGGCATGCCGTCCATTTTTTCTGGGGAGACGAGCGCTGTGTGGGGACGGATGATCCGCGCAGTAACGCGCTGATGGCGCAGAATGAACTGCTTCAGCAGTTGCCGGTGCAGCCGGAGCAGATTCACCCGATCCGCTGCGGGCAATCACCGCAACAGGCTGCTGACGCGTACCAAGCTGAGCTGGTCAAATACTTTGCCGGTAATCCGCCCCGTTTCGATTTAGCGTTGCTCGGTTTGGGGGATGATGGTCACACGGCCTCCCTGCTGCCCGGTTCGGCCGCCCTGGCTGAATCAGGGCGCTGGAGCGCCGTTACCCGGCGGCCCGAAGAGGACTTCAGCCGGGTCACCCTGACCGCCCCGATTATCAACCAAGCCGCGCTGATACTATTTCTGGTGGCTGGCAGCGGCAAAGCCCCGGTTCTGGGGGATATCCTGAATGGTGCCACCATCCCCCACCCCTATCCGGCCCAACTGATCTGCCCGACATCCGGCGAGCTGCTTTGGTTCGTGGACCAAGACGCGGCAGCCATGCTAATAGAAAGGGCGCTTTTCAGCGCAGTATGATTCATTAACCAGCGAGATGAAATTTGATTATTTCCGCCAGCAGACGCACTGACATACCGGCTTTCTATGCCGACTGGTTCATGGCGAGGGTGCGGGAGGGCTTTTTCCACCGGGTCAATCCATTCAACAGCAGACAAATCTCCGGATTCAGCCTGAAGCCGGAGGATGTGGATGCCATCTGCTTCTGGAGCAAGAACCCACGGCCACTCATCAAACATCTGGATGAGCTGGACCGTCGCGGTCTGAATTATTACTTCCAGTTTACCCTCAACCCCTACGACAAAATCTTCGAGCCGGACCTGCCGTCGTTGCAAGAGCGCATCGAAACCATGCAGGAACTGGCCGTCCGGATCGGTCCGGAGCGGGTCATCTGGCGCTATGATCCGGTTGTGCTGACCGGCGTCACCCCGGTTTCATGGCATCTGGAGATGGCCGAACGGCTGGCCGGTACACTTGATAGCGCCACCCGCCGCCTGATGTTCAGTTTCTATGATTTTTACGGCAAGGGTCGCGGCCGGCTGCACAAGCATTTATCTGAAAGCGGCATCAGGCTGGATGACATTACCGCAGCCGGACATCGGGCAGAACTTGAAGAGCTTGCGTATGGTTTTAATAATATGGCGGATCGCCACGCTTTGCAGATTTTCACCTGCAGCGAGGATCTGGGGCTGGAGAGGATTGGCATCAGACAGGGTGCCTGCATTGACGGCGTTCTGGTCAGACGGTTATTCGGTGTCAATGCTTCCGGCAAAAAAGATAAGAATCAGCGTGCTGCCTGCAACTGCGTCGAGTCGGCCGAGATGGGCATCTACAACAGCTGCCGGTTCAGCTGCGCCTACTGCTACGCCAACTTCAATGCGGGTGCCATAAGCGGGAATTGCAGCCGCCATGACCCTGGCAGCCCGATGCTGCTGGGGCGCTATGATGGAGAGATTGAAATCAGGACATCTTTGAAAGTGCGAAAGAAGATTTAGAAATTATTTTTTGACTTTGTCGGGTAGTTTGGCATTTTCCAGCGCCAACAGGAACGATTTGCGATCAAGTCCGCCGGCATAGCCGGTCAGGGTGCCGTCAGCCCCCACCACGCGGTGGCAGGGAATTATGATCGAGATCGGATTGTGCCCCACGGCGCCGCCAACCGCCTGGGCGGCGGGGGTGCAGCCATGACGAAGTTCGGTCAGTTTTCCGGCCAATGAGCCGTAGGTGACCGTCTCGCCAAAGGGTATTTCTCGCAGCAGCTTCCAGACCGCCATCCGGAATTCGGTCCCTTTGGGTGCCAACGGCAGGTCGAATGTCAGCAACCTCCCCGCAAAATAAGCTTCCAGCTGACGGCGCAGCTCCCTGAAAACGGGATGATCCGGATCATCCTGCAATTCGCCTTTGATTTCTGTCGCGTACTTCTGCCCGGGAAACAGCAATTCTAAGACGGCATCCTCTTCCAGCAGAGCACTCATTTCACCCAATGGTGTCCGGATTTTGCATTCACGCTTCATGTAGGTTCCTCGCTATTCAACTGCAATGTTCACTCGGCGATCTTGTTGCCCAGTTCCGGGATATCATCATATTGAGTTTCGGCATCCTGTCTGCTCGGCAGAATAGATAATACCATTCCTCCCAAAATCAGCAAGGCGCCGATCAGGCCGTAAAATCCCAAGCGTTCATCAATGACAATCCAGGCGTAAAGCGCCGCAAAAACCGGTTCCGTGCAGAATATCAGAGCGGTATTGGTGTGGCTGATGTAGCGCTGCATGGAGGTTTGCACCAGAAATGCGAAAACCGTTGCAATCAGCGAGCAGATCAGGAGTGTGCCCAGCAGTTGCGGCTGCCAGACAAAGACCGGTTTGTGACGCGCCACGGCGAAAATCAGGCTTAAAACGGCCACAACCCCAAGCTGTACGGCGGTCAGCCAGTAATAATCGCTGCGCCGGGCATATTCGCCGGTGTAGATCAGGTGCAGCGACACGCAAACAGCACAGATGGCGGCCAGCAGATCTCCCAGATTGAAACTCCAGGAACCGTTGCCGCACAACAGGAACAATCCGGCCACAGACAGAGCCACAGCACATTTGATGGCTCCCGAAATATGGTGGCGCAGCATCAGGGTTGAGATCAGCGGCACCATGACAACGTTCAGTCCGGTTAAAAATCCGGTGTTGGATGCGCTGGTATAGATCAGTGCCACAGTCTGGAAGGCGTATGCCCCAAACAGCAGCGATCCCATGACGCACCCCTGGCGAATGGTGTGCCTGTCAAGCTTGCCTCCCCTGAAATAGCTGATCGGCAAAATAACCGCAAATGCCAGCATGAAACGTTGAGCTAAAAATACGAATACATCGACGCTTTCCAGCGCCTGTTTCACCAGGGTAAAGGTGACGCCCCAGAAAAAAGTTGTCGTGATCAGAAGTACTGCCGCCTTGAAACGGTTCATTGCAGAGGCCTTTTACTTTATTGATATCAAACAGGTTGTTTGATATGTCATAAACGAAAGTTGTCGGAAGAGGCAAGTCCAATCTGGATTTTTGGCAAATTATGCCTATATTCATATGCTTTATAACGGGACTTTTTTGTTGACAATAACGGTCGCATCTCTTAATAACCAACAGGTCTTACCAGTCGAAAATGTTTTAGTTAAATCAAAAAGGAGAATTGACTATGAAAATCCTACGCACGATCGCCACAACCGCAGCTCTGCTGGCCGCCATGTCACTGACCGCACTGGCCGCACCCAAAAGTATCAAAGTAGCAACTGACGCTACCTGGCCGCCGATGGAGATGGTGGATACCAACAAAAAGATTGTCGGTTTTGATATTGACTTCCTGAATGCTGTTGCCAAGGAAGCCGGCTTGAAAGTTGAATTCAAAAACACCGCCTGGGACGGCATTTTTGCCGGTCTTGAATCTGATCGTTTCGATGCGATCATCTCATCCGTGACGATTACGGAAGAGCGCAAGAAGAAGTATGATTTCTCCGACCCCTATATCCAGATCGGCCAGATTCTGGTTGTGCCCAAAGCCGACGCCCACTCCAAAAAAATCAGCGACCTGAAAGGGAAAAAACTGGGTGCACAGATCGGCACTACCGGCGCTTTCGAGATCAAGAAAAATGACGGCGTTGAACTGAAAACCTATGACGAAATCGGTCTGGCCTTTGAAGATATGGCTGCCGGCCGCATCTCCGGCGTAGTCTGCGACGAACCGACCGCCGCCCACTTCGCATTGCAGAAGAAGGAATATGCCGCCAAGTTCAAAATCGTTGGCGATGCCTTTACGCACGAAGGTTACGGCATCACCGTCAAGAAGGGCAACACAGCTCTGGTTGCACAGCTGAACAAGGGTATCAAGGCTGTCAAAGCCAAAAAAATCGACGAACAACTGCGTAAAAAATGGTTGCGGTAAATTAAAGGAGGCTCTTTTCAGGTACTCCTGATCAAATTATGAAACAAGACACAACTCCGTATAAACCAATCGATGTCGGCGATGGCGCCGCCATCCCCCACCGAAGCGACGCCGGGCTGTTTACAGCCTGGCGGATTGCTTTTTTCGGCGCGCTCGCCGTCAGCCTGTATCTGGTGCTGTCAAAGCCCGACCCTTACCTGGCAATTTTCAAATTTGTCCCTGACGGCATCCTGGTCACTTTTAAGGTCACCATCGGTTCGATCCTGCTGGCAATTGTGATCGGATTGATCGCGGGACTCGGCAGGATTTCGACCAACCGCTTCATCAACGGAGCGGCATCCCTGTACGTTGAGGTTATCCGAGGCATTCCGCTGCTGGTCCAAATATTCTACATCTACTATGCCTTGGGCCGCTTTGTAAAAATCCCCGATATCTACAGCGCAATCATCGCCATGGCGGTCTGCTACGGCGCTTACATGGGCGAGGTCTTCCGGGCCGGTATCCAGTCGATCCCCAAGGGACAGATGGAGGCGGCGCTCTCGCTCGGCATGAGCCGCAGCCAGGCCATGCGTCAGGTGATCCTGCCGCAGGCATTCAAGGTCGTGCTGCCGCCGATCGGAAACGAATTTATCGCGCTGCTGAAGGATTCCTCGCTGGTTTCGATCATCGCGGTGGCCGATCTGCTCCGTCGCGGCCGTGAATACGCCTCGGAAACCTTCAGCTACTTTGAAACCTACACTGTGATCGGCCTGATTTACCTGATATTGACGCTGTTCTTCTCGAAGCTGATCAGCATGATGGAGGAGCGTCTCAATGATGGCCGATAATTGCCCGATGATCGAAGTTAGCGGGGTATCCAAATTCTTTGGTTCTTTCCAGGCTCTGGATGATGTCTCGTTCAACGTTGCCGACGGAGAAAAGGTCGTCATCATCGGTCCGAGCGGTTCCGGCAAGAGCACCATTCTGCGCTCGATCAACCGTCTGGAAACGATTGACCGCGGGCGGATCGTTGTGCATGGCATGGATGTCAGCAATCCGAAGACAGATATCAGCAAGGTGCGCGAAGAGGTCGGGATGGTTTTCCAGTCCTTCAACCTTTTTCCGCACAAAACCGTTCTGGAGAATCTGACTTTGGCCCAGACCGTTGTCCGCAAAAGAAGTCAAAAAGAAGCAGAAGAAATAGCCATGGAACTGCTGCATAAGGTAAATATTTCCGAAAAGGCGAATGCCTATCCTGCCAAGCTGTCGGGCGGTCAGCAGCAGCGGGTCGCAATTGCCCGTTCGCTGGCTATGAATCCCAAGGCGATTCTGTTCGATGAACCGACGTCGGCGCTGGATCCCGAGATGATCGGCGAGGTGCTGGATGTCATGAAAAACCTGGCCCGCGAGGGGATGACCATGGTTGTCGTCACCCACGAGATGGGATTTGCCCGGGAAGTGGGCGACCGGGTCATCTTCATGGATCATGGCAAGATTGTGGAGGAGGGCACTCCCGAACACTTTTTCACCAACCCGACCCATGAGCGGGCCCAGCTCTTTTTAAACCAGATTCTGTAATGCTTCTTAAAGCATTTCTCCCCCAGCGGGAGCTAATTTAGCAGGAACACCACCACAAGGAGGAAGTAACAATGAAAAGAAGTAAAGTTCTGGCAACTGTCCTGACCCTGGGTATTGCCGCATCAGCAACATCGGCCTTTGCACTGGAGAACGAGTTCCACGGGATGTTCAGCACACGTTGGATTAACTCGAATTTTAACGGCACACAGTTGACCGGCCCACAAGATTTTACCGTTCCTTCTGGAACTGCCCCCGGTGCTCAACGATATGGTGGAGACGGCCAGTACGAGCCGGGCGGACTGACTAAAAAACAGTATGTTGCCAACATCTTCGAGCAGCGCGCCCGCCTACAGTATATCGCCAAGGCCAATGCTAACCTGAAACTGGTCACCCACTTTGAGATCGACTATGCCTACTGGGGCAACAGTTCCTACGCAACCGGCCGCAACCAGGGTGGCGCGATCGGTGCCGATTCGGTCAACTTCGAAACCAAAAGCATCTATCTGGATGCCAATCCGTTCAACAACGTCAACATGAAGCTGGGCATGATGCCTAACAATGACGCCTTCAAAGGTGTCGTATTCGATGCCGACATGGCCGGTCTGTTGCTTTCCAGCAGCTACGGCAAGTTTTCTCCGTCGATTGGTGTCTTCCGCTTTGCTGACCGTGGATTGTTCAGCACCGACAACGTTATAGGCCACAAAACATCCGACATGTTCATGCTGGATGGCAAATATGCGGTCAACAATGATCTGAAAGTTGGCGGCGCCTACTACCTATTCCGTGACAATGCCGAAGGTTTTTCCAGTGCCAATGCGGACATAAAGATGAACCTGCTTGGACTCAACGCCGAATATACCACAGGTCCACTGACCCTGAACGGTTTTGCAATCTATGAAACCGGCACGGTCAACAAGAGCTACACCAATGCCTTTGCCGGCAATTTCGGCGTCAAGCTCAAGCTCGGACCTGGCACTGCCCGTTCCGAATTCCTCTACATCAGTGGCGACAACAACCCGACTGACGGTCATGGAACCGCCTTCTACGGCGTTACCGGCCAGCTCAGAGGCGAGCACGGCTACTACGACAACGAAATGGTTATCCTGGGGCGCGACAAGAATGCCTACACTACCGACAATGCCATCGTATTCGATTCCAACAACAAGAGCCAGGGTGTCATCGGCGGTTATGTCGGCTACGATCTGCCGATCAACGCCAAGTTGACCACAGCCTTCAATGCCGGCTTTGCCGCTGTTGCCAAGGAAAACGCAAATAAGCCTGTTGTTTACGCAAATGGTGTTGCAACTACCAAGCGTAACTCCAGCAACTACCTCGGTACCGAAGTCAACGCCGAAGCTACCTACCAGCTGCTGGACGGCCTCAGCGTCAGCACACGTGCCGCTTACGTTATGCTGGGCGATTACTACGACAACGTTGCCATCAACGGCACACCGGAAAACCCCTACGACTTCAAGCTGATCTTCAAGTACACATTCTAATTTAATAGCTGCCCCGGCATTCACTGGCGAATGCCGGGGCTTTTTACTAACACCCACTCAAGGGAGGAATGAACATGAAACTGAGAAAAATCGCATTGTTGTCAGCAGTAGTGGTGGTGGCGGCCGGCCTGATGGTCTCCGGTTGCAAGAAGAAGGAAGAAGCAAAGACGGCTGAAGCCCCCAAAGCCGCCGGTGACACTATCAAGATCGGCTTTATGGGCGCTCTGACCGGTGACGTGGCCATGTTCGGCAAGCCGACCCTGGAAGGCATGAAAATGGCTGCCGACGAAGTTAATGCCGCCGGCGGCATCAATGGCAAGAAAATCGAGATCGTGGAAGCTGACAACCGCGGCGACAAGCAGGAAGGCGCCTCAGTGGCTCAGAAGCTGATCAGCCGCGACAACGTCGTAGCCATCCTGGGCGACCCGACCACCGGCATTTCCAAGGTTGTTGCACCGATCGCCCAGAAGGCTGGCGTGGTTCTGCTCTCAGCCGGTGCTACCGGTCCTGGCCTGGTTGAAATCGGCGATTTCATCTTCCGCGACACCCTGCTGGACAGCGTTGCAATTCCGGCTGTAATCGACTACTTCTCCAAAGACCTCAAGTACAAAAAAGTGGCCGTGATCACATCCGACAACAACGACTACAGCGTTGGACTTTCCCAGACTTTCCGTGATGCCGCCAAAGCCAAAGGGATCGAGATCGTTGCTGACGAGAAAGTCAAAGACGGCGACAAGGATTTCAGTGCTCAGGTCACCAACATCAAGGCCAAGAAGCCGGATGTCATCTTCTTCTCCGGTTACTACACCGAAGGCGCTTTGATCATGAAAGAAGCCCGCAAGCAGGGTCTCAAAGCCAACATGTTCGGCGGCGACGGCCTCTTCTCACCTGAGTTCATCAAGCTGGGCGGCGACGCTGTTGAAGGTTCCATGTCGGCTCTCGGTTTCTCGCCTGAGCAGGCAACTCCTGAAACCGCCAAGTTCATTGATGCTTTCAAAGCCAAGTTCAACGGCGCAGTTCCTGGATTGTTTGACGCACAGGGGTATGACGGCATGATGCTGCTGGCCGATGCCATGAAACGTGCTAACAGCACCGATCCCAAAGTATTCAAGGATGCCCTTGCCAAGACCAAGGATTTCAAAGGTGTTTCCGGCACAATCACCATCCGCGCCAACCGCGAGCCGATCAAGTCTCCTCTGGCACTGCTGGCAGTCAAAGGTGGTCAGTTCGTGCTCAAGGCCAAAGTTCCGGTTAAGATGGACTAGGCTGGCACCTTCTTTAAACGTTTAATGTACGCAAAAACGCCGTGCTCCCTTAACTGGTTGCACGGCGTTTTTGTATTTATGGTTGACAACATTAAAATGCTTCTTTATATTGAAATCCAATTTCAATAGCCGTCCGGAGGAAACAGAACGATGCGTAAAATATTTATTGCAGCAGTTGTTTTTGTAATTTTGGCAAGTGTGGGAGTTGCGTTGGCGGAAGAACCGTATCGTGAAATCGGGGACAATTCTTTTTTGATGGAAGAGGCCTACAACCAGGAAGACGGAGTCATTCAAGAGATTCAGACTTTCCAGTATATGAAGGGTGACAGCTGGGCCTACTCTTTTACCCAGGAATGGCCGGTTCCCATGCAGGCACACCAGTTTTCCTACACCATCCCGGTGGAGAAGCTCGGCAAGGACGAGGGGCGGCATACCGGACTCGGCGATGTCGCGCTGAATTATCGTTATCAGCTTATTTTCAAGGAGGGTGTGATGGCGGTCTCACCACGTTTTTCCTTGATTCTGCCGACTGGTGACGACAAAAAGGGGTTGGGCAACGGGACGGTTGGATATCAGGTCAATCTGCCGGTTAGCCTGAGATTGAGCGAGCGCTTTGTCACACACTGGAATCTGGGCATGACCTTTACACCCAACGCCAGAGAGTCGGGCGGGGCAAAGGCGGATACCTTCAACACGAACTACGGCATGAGCCTGGTCTATCTTGTCAACCGCAATCTGAACGCGTTGGTGGAGTTTGTGGGCACTTCTGAACAGTCAGTAGTTTCCAATGGTGTCACGGAGAACAAGAACTCATTCATCATCAATCCGGGTCTGCGCTATGCGTTTGATCTCAAGAATCTCCAGATTGTGCCGGGCATCTCCATGCCGATTGGTGTCGGCCCATCTAAAGGTGATTATGGTGTGATGGCTTATCTTTCTTTTGAGCATAAACTGTTCTAACCCACCTGATGAACTTCAAACGCCCCGGGTTTTCATCCGGGGCGTTTTTTTGAAAAATACCCGAGCAAACGCAAACCGTTGAACACTACCAGCAGGCTTCCCCCCATATCCGCAAACACAGCCATCCAGAGTGTTGCAAACCCACTTAACGCCAGAGAGAAGAACACAACCTTGATACCGAGTGCTATCGCTATGTTTTGTTTCAAAATCGATACGCAGTGGCGACTTAGCCCGATGAAATCGGCAATTTTACGCGGATCGTCGTCCATAATTGCCACATCAGCCGTTTCCAGCGCGGTAGCAGTGCCGGCCGCACCCATGGCAAAACCGATATCTGCCCGTGCTAAAGCGGGTGCATCGTTTATTCCGTCACCGACCATGCCGATTGCTCCATAGCGTTCCTTGAGTTCAACTATTGCGGCTTGTTTATTTTCCGGCAGCTGGTTGCTACGTGCATCCTGAATCCCGAGGTGATCGGCAATTGCCCGGGCATTGGCGGAATTGTCACCTGTCAGCATCACCGGTTTGACATGCAGCGCACGGAGCATTGACATTGCCTCCAGGCTCTCGGGCCGAATTGTATCGGCTACACCAAATACAGCAACCGGACCGGAGTCGGTGCACAGGACAACGACAGTTTCCCCCGTGTTTTCCAGAACTGCGAGTTTGGCTTCCAAAGCAGGAAAGCAAAAACCTAACTCTTCGACCAGATGGTGATTGCCGATATGCCACAATTGGCCATCGATGGTACCCTTAACTCCGTGACCGTTCAGTACGCCAAAATTTTCCACCGGTAAAAGCCTGATGTTGGGCTGTTGCTCTCGCCATCCCGTAACCAGGGCTTTGGCGACCGGGTGGGTACTGTGGTCGTCAAGGCTGGCAGCGATCAACAAGGCTCGCTCAATCGGCATCTCGCCAAGCGGGGCTGAGATGGTCAATGCCGGTTTGCCATTGGTCAGCGTCCCGGTCTTGTCGAGCGCAACGGCTTTTAACCGTCCGCCACCTTCAAGATAGGTGCCGCCTTTGATAAGGATACCGTGTCTGGCAGCCGCCGTCAGTCCACTGACAACCGTAACCGGAGTGGACATCACCAAGGCGCACGGACAGGCGATGACCAGCATCACGAGTGCCTTATAGAGCCAGGATGACCAGTCTCCGCCGATCAATACCGGACCAAGAACCGCTATTACTGCGGCAAATGCTACTATCGCAGGGGTGTAATAATAGGAAAACTGATCGACAAAACGCTGCGTCGGGGCACGTTGTGATTGAGCATTCTGAATAGCGGCGGCGATACGCGCCAGAGTGCTGTCACCGGCAATGCTTGTTACCGTAGCTTCTACCACACCATCGGTAACGATGCTGCCGGCATAGAGTGAGTCACCTACCTGCTTATCCACTGGCAGACTTTCACCTGTGATCGGAGCCTGGTCGAGGGCAGCGCGACCGGTTTCAACTCGCGCATCAAGCGGTACCCGTGAACCGGTGCGAATCCGGATACGACTGCCGATAGTCACTTCGGCCACCTGCTGTTCCTGCCAGTCATTATCGACTTTGACCTCAGCGAATTCCGGGGCCAGCTCAGCCAGCGATTTGATGGCGTTGCGTACTCGCTCCAGTGAGAGCGCTTCAATGGCCTCGGCTATGGCGAACAAGAAAATTACCATTGCTGCTTCCGGCCATTTACCGATCACAATGGCGCCAGCTGTTGCCATAGACATCAGGAAATAGATGTTGAGGGTCATGTTTCTGAGCGCAATCCACCCTTTTTTAATTGTGGGGAGGCCCGCACTGAAGATCGACATGATCGCTAAAACCAGCACCGGCCATGAAGTATCATGTCCGGTTGTCCAGGAGAAAGCTTCGGCTCCGACCGCTGTGATTCCGCTGATTGCCAATAAGCCTTTCTTTGTCGTGCTCAGCCCTGAAGGACCGGCAGCTGGCGGAGCCCCGCCTTCAATCAGACTCGGGGCCATCTCTAATTTCGTCAGCGCGGAAACAATGGGCTGAGGATCGTCAAGGTGGTGATACACCGTCAATTCTCGATCAAGGAGATTAAAGTCGAGTCGGGCAATTCCCGGAATGGGCTCCAGTTTGTTACGGATCAACTGCTCTTCAGTTGGACAGTCCATATTCTCAATACGGTATCGCACCCGGTTGGTGCCTCCTGGCAGCGGTAGGTTTGTGGTTGCCGCATCGATGGGCGTAGCGGAGGAAGAACAGCATTCTCCGGAGTCTTTGTGGTGTTCGCTCACCGAACCACCGCCATGGGATAGAGCTTGCTCATCGCAGCACTTTGATGCGCAGCAATTGCTTTCCTTAACACGGTGATGATGAAACTTATGATTGTCGTGCTGGTTCATGGTGGCACACCTCCCAGGATGTGTTATCATTAAACAGCCTGTACCTGCTACAGGGTCAAGATGTTTTTTAAGGGGTGGGTATGAAAATCGGAGAACTGGCGCGACGCAGCGGCTGCAAAGTGGAAACGGTACTTTTTTACGAACGGGAAGGCTTGTTGGAGAAACCAGAACGTGACGACAACAGTTATCGCAGTTACAGCAATGTCCATTTGGTGCAGCTCAACTTCATCCGCCACTGCCGTTTGCTGGACATGGGATTACCGGACGTGCGCACACTACTCAGTTTACAAACTCAACCCGAACTGGCCTGTGATGAAATTAATCATTTAATTGACAGCAAGATAGAGCATGTCCACCAGCAGATCGAAGCGCTTCATCGTTTAGAGCAACAATTACAACTTCTGCGCGACACCTGCCATTCGGGCACAAGTGTGGGCGAATGCAAAATTTTACGTAATCTGGAACAGGCGGCAGTGGATGAGAGCTGTTCCTGTCATTCTCCCAACAGGACAAATGGAATGTAGTGAGCCTTTTTATGTCCTGCTCAGGACTCCTGAATCAATATTTTTCAAACGCATCAGGAGGAACTTAAATCGCCTCTTTACCCCGCTCATTTGTCCGAATCTTTACTATGTCGTCAACAGTGGACACGAAGATCTTCCCATCGCCGGTATTGCCGGTATGAGCGTATTTCTGAATGACATTGACGACCTGATAAACCATCTCGTCATCTACAACAACCTCCAACTGTATGCGCGGAATGAACTCCACCATCTCATAGACGATCTTGTCGGCAGCATTCTTCGCCCTGCTTTTGCCGAATCCTTTTATTTCAGAAACGGTCACTCCCGGCAACCCATCAATTTCATGAAGTTCCTCGGTTACTTCCAATAATTTAGACGGTCGTATAATCGCTTTTATTTCTTTCATAAATTCCTCCGTATCGGGATATTGTGTATTCCGCAGAACGATCCTTGTACTACATCTCTTCCTCTACTTTTCTCTTTTCAAACCAGCTGTAGACTGAAGGGATGATCAACAGTGTCAGCAAGGTGGAGGTTACCAAGCCGCCCACGACAACTGTAGCAAGCGGTTTCTGGATTTCAGATCCGGTTCCACCGGCCAGCAACATCGGTATTAAACTGAAAATTGCGATGGACGCGGTCATCAATACCGGGCGCAAGCGGTCAAGGGTTCCTTTCCTGATCGCCTCCTCCAATTCGAACCCTTCATCACGCAGTTGCGAGATGCGCGACACCAGAACCAATCCGTTCAGTACTGCAACGCCAAACAGGACAACGAATCCTACCGATGCCGGAACCGACAGATATTGTCGGGAGATGAAGAGAGCAAATATTCCACCGATCAAGGCAAATGGCAGGTTTGATATGACCAGCAATGCCAGTCGCATAGAGCGGAAGGTGACATACAACAGCAGCAGTATCAGGCCGATGGCCACCGGACCAATGATCATCAGTTTTTTCATGGCCCGCTGCTGATTCTCGAACTGTCCACCCCAGGTGAGATAGTATCCGGAGGGCAGCTTGACCTGTGTCTTGATCTTCTGCTTTGCCTCCGCAACGAAACTGCCGATGTCCCGGCCGGTGATGTTCATCTCGATCCCGATCCTTCTGACACCATCCTGCCGGCTGATCTGAACCGGCCCTTCGATCATCTTCACCTCCGCCAGCTGTTCGAGTGGAACGTTGATACCGGTTTTCGTGGTGATCATCAGATTTTTGATCGCCTCCAGGGAGTTTCTTTTTTCTTCCGGCAGGCGAACTGTGATATCAAAACTCCGGTTTTCTTCATAAAACTTGGAAGCCGATTTACCGGCGACAGCGATTTCAATGACTTTTTGCACGTCACTGATATTCAGGCCATATCGTGCAATCCTGGACCGGTCGATATTGACTGTCAGATATGGCTGACCGGAAACCTTCTCCGCGTTCAGGTCGGTCCCACCCTTTACAGTGGAAAGAACCTTGGCGATTTCAGCCGATTTCTCGCTAAGCACGTTGATGTCTTCACCGAATAATTTGACAATCAACTGGGCGCGGGTACCAGCTACCAGTTCATCAATACGGCACTGGATCGGCTGGCTGAAGCCAAAGGTAATCCCCGCCACCGACTCCAGGGACTTGCGCATCTCATTGGTCAGTTCTTCCTTGGAGATATCCCGCTTCCATTCACTCCTGGGCTTGAAGATCCCGACATAGCCTGTTTTATCAGAGCCCCTGGTATCCAGAGCGACCCCGGTCTGTCCGGTTCTTCCCACGACAGTATCCAATTCCTGAAACTGCTTGAGTTTTGCCGCGGCCAGTTGGTTCACTTCCATCGCCTTGGCCAGGGAGACACCGGGGAGCATGGACACATCCATATCAAACGAGCCTTCATCCATGATCGGAATGAATTCCGTCCCCAGCCGTGTGACCAGGAAGAGCGAGACAACCAGAAGAACACCGGCAACGCTCAACACCACACGCTTCGTGTTCATGGCATAGTTCAGCATCGGCAAGTAGAGCCTGGTTGCATGCTTCATGATGAAGCTCTCTTTTTCCGGGTGCGGTTTAAGGAATAGGATGCAGAGTACCGGGATAACAAACACGGAGAGAAACAGGGACGACAGTAGTGCAATGGCAACAGTAATGGCCAGCGGGCCGAACATTTTCCCTTCGATCCCTTCCAGGGAGAGGATCGGGATAAAGGTAATGGCAATGATCAGTTCGCCGAAAATACTTGGTTTTCTGACTTCCATAACCGCTTTCAGCACGGTCAGCAATTTAGGGTGCCGTCCTCCCTCTTCACTTAAGTGGCGCTGAACGTTTTCCACCTGGATGATGGTGGTGTCGATAATCATACCAATGGAAATTGCCAGACCGCCGAGAGACATCAGATTGGCGGTGATCCCGGCTAGTTTCATCACGATAAACGTAGCCAGGAGCGACAACGGTAACGCGATGAGAACCACGATACTCCCACGGATACTGTTCAGGAGCAGGTACAGCACAATCAGAACCAGGATGGAGCCTTCGATCAGCGCCTTGTTAACCGTACCCACACTCGCTTTTACAATGTCGCTTCGGTCGTAATAGGGAACGAGCTTGATGCCTTCAGGAAGGACATTGTTTTCATTCATTTCCTTTACTTTATCCGCGACGCGGCGCACAACGTCGCGGCTGTTTGCTCCGCGCAGCATCATGACGATACCGCCGACACATTCTTCCTTGCCGTTTATCATGGCCGCGCCCTGTCGAACCGCCTCACCGACATTCACCTGTGCCACATCCCGGATATAGGTCGGCGTGCCCCCCTGGGATTTCAGGACGATATTCTCGATGTCACTGATATCTTTGATCAGGCCGACCCCGCGGACAATGTATTGATCAGTTCCACGTTCGAGGAGATTGCCGCCTACATTTTCGTTGTTGCTACCGATGGCGGAGTAAACATCATCTACGGTTACGGCGTATTTCACCAGCTTATCCGGTGACACAATCACCTGGTACTGCTTGAAATAGCCGCCGAAAGAGTTGATCTCGTTGACTCCGGCAACGCTTTTCAACTGCGGGGTAACAATCCACTCCTGAATAGTTCGCAGGTTGGTCAGGTAAGCAAGCTTCTGCTGAGCGCCATCCGGCATCTTTCCTTCAAGGGTGTACTGGTAGATCTCCCCCATGGCCGTGCCGATCGGCCCCATGGCGACCTCAACGCCCTTGGGCACCTTGTCCCGCGCTTCGGCCAGTCGTTCAAAGACCAGCTGACGGGCAAAATAGATATCCACATTGTCCTTGAAGACAATGGTGACGATGGACAGTCCAAACTTGGTGACCGAACGCATCTGCTCAATATCCGGCAGACCGCGCATGGACATTTCGATCGGATATGTTACGTTCCGCTCGATTTCTATGGCAGATAGACCATCGGCATGACTTACTACTTCTACTTGAATGTTAGTTACATCAGGAAACGCATCAATCGGCAGTTTCAGATATGAGTACAACCCGAATACAACAATCAGCAGCGCAAGGAATATGACCATCCCTTTCTGCCGCAATGTATAGGCTATTAATTTCTCCAGCATCGGAACCTCTCTCTCGTTAATTGTGATGAGTGATTATCATAGGGTAATGTCAATGCTCGTCTTTCATTTCACCCTTTTTGATTTCAGACTTGAGAATGAACGATCCTTTGACAGCATAGTTTTCACCCTCTTTGAGGCCGGAGACAATTTCAACCAGACCACTGGCAGACCGCCCGGTCTGTACCGGACGTGCAGCAAATTCTGTCGCATTTTCTGCGACGAAGACCACCTTTTTCCCATCCAGATCCTGAAGAGCGTCTTCGGGAACAGCCAACACTGGCGGTGCGTCAGCGGCTAGTGTCAGTTCAACCGTGGCAAACATCTCCGGCTTCAGCTTTCGCCCCGGATTGGCCACCTCGATCCGCGCCTTGACCGTGCGAGTGCTTTGCTCCACCAGGTCGGCAATATACGTGATGCGCCCTTTCAGCTTAAGATCGGGATATGCTCCGACGATAACGTTTGTCGCCTGTCCCTTGTGCACCTTGGCCAGGTCCTTTTCGTTGATGTCTACCACAACCCAGACAGAGGAGAGATCGGCTATTGTGTAGAGGCTTTTGGAGGGGTCGGAAAGTTCACCCACGATTGCGTGTTTTTCGGTGATGACCCCGCCAATGGGAGAACGAACCGGCAGGAGCGGTCTTTTGTGGTCATCACCTTTGAGGTCAGACAGTGCAAGACCATAAAGTGACAAGCGCTCTTCATCAGTATGCAGTTCGGTTTGGACAGTTTTAAAGTCGGTTTCAGCCAGGAGAATGTCCTTGCGGGCTGCAATCTTCGTTTCTACAAGATTCTTGATTCGCTCCATGTTGGACTGGGCCAGAGCGAGCTTTGTCTTTGACTGGTGGTAACGGCTGAGAGCCTCACCTAATTCAACGCTATCCAGGGTCGCCAGCGGCTGTCCAGCTGCGACGCTGTCACCCAGAGATGCTCTGACACTGACAACCTTGCCGGAGATGCGCGGTGAGACATGGGCAATCTTGTCGGCATTGGCTTCCACTTTCCCGGTAACACTGATCACACCGGCCATCCGTTGTTTTTTTACCGTTGCCACCGATACACCATTCTGCTTCTGCATCTCTGCGGTCATCTTGATTTTGCCTTCTTCGCCGTGCTCGTCGTGCCCTTCCTTATTCACCTTATGTTCACCCGGCTTTTCATCCTTGTGGCCGGTTTCTGTCTTTTCGGCATGATCCGCGCCACCGCTTTTTGTATTGTTGGAACGATAGAGAAAGCCGCCAGTCAGGGCAACAGCCAGGATTACTCCAATAATGATTACTTTTTTCTTCACTTAACACCTCCGGTAAGATCTGTTGCAACTGCTGTTTCAAGTTTGATCGATGCCACACGCTTGTTGTACTGCGCAGTCAGATAACTGTCATTCACTTCAAAGAATTTCTTCTGTTCGTCGATAACTGAAAGAATCCCAACTTCCCCAATCCGGTAGGCTTCCTGAGTCAGTTTCAGGTTCTCTTTCAGTTGTGGCATGATGCCCTGTTCAAAAATGGTGAGGATGCGTTCCGACGCCGACATTCGTGAAACTGCTGCTTCAACCTCGGCGGTGATAGACCGCTCTAAAGCCAATTTACGCGAGTCAGCGGCATCCAGACGAGATCGGGCAGCTGCCTGTCCGTTCAGGTTGCGGTCAAAAACCGGTATCGGCATGGACAGGCGCAACCCCAATTGTGTATCGCTGCTGGTTGATGACATACCTCCCACCTCAACAGAACTACGTTGCCATTGGGCAAAAAGCCCGGCAGTGAGGTTGGGAAGTGCTTCTGCTTTGGCCAAGCGATTCTCGGTCTCGGTCTTGTCCCGTTCACGTGACAAGGCAAGGAGATCCGGACGTGTGGATAAGGCCATTTTTACTAAATCCTGGGGCATTGGTGATACTTTTGGAGTGGAAAAAGTGTCGGACAGTTTGATGTCTGATTCGCTCAGACCGGTTAGCGAAGCGATTTTTATGCGAAGTGTGGTTTGCTCGCGCCCAGCTTCTAATAGTCGGCTTTCGGCTCTGGTCAGTTCTACTTTGGCGAGATTGAGATCCAATTCGGGGATATCGCCCGCCTTGAAACGCTCTTCAGCAATGACTACCAGTTCGCGATTTAGTTTAACCAGATCTGTCGCAAGCTCTTGACGTTTTGAAGCGAGCAGGTAGTCAAGTCCAAGTGTGGAAACTTCATCCCTAAGTAGCCGAGCGGCATTATCGCGCTGCCGTTGTAGGGATTCAGCCTCACGCTGTCCTACTTCACGTCGCAGCTGAAGCTTCCCGTACAATGATAGCTCCTGATTTATACCAATTGATACGGTACGTTCTTCAGGGCTGCCGGTTAGACTGCCGGTAGACCCTTGAAGTTCCAGGGTCGGATTGGTGCGTGTGCCAGCCTGTATTGCCAGCGAGTGCTTTGCATCTGCTTCTTTTTTTAAAGCAGATAGTTCGGCGCTGTGCTTCAGGGCCAGGGCAACGATTTCATTGATGTTGTGGGGAACTGACTCGGCAAGTACCGGTAGGCATGCAAATGCCGTCAGTAGCTGAGCGAGAACGAGTCCGCGTGCCAGTGTTGAGCGTGTCACGGGTGAACCTCCAAAAAAATGATTGGTGATGATAACGTGCAGATACACGTTGTCAGTATGTATGGTGTTACTTTTGAGTTGCTACAGGAAACGGATAGTTAGACAGTTGCTGAATCGGGTGGAACGAAGAGGGAAAGATAAACTTTGGGTAGGAAATTGAATAGATCAGACGCGTACAAATTGTCAAAAATGGACGGATTATAGCTGAGTTGAAACCGTTGGATGGTCAGTGGCGCATGACAAGAGCAATTCACGCATGTATCACAACCATCATAATCTTTGTGTTTTTCGAAAGGAAAACAAGGACACTGGTGAGATGCAGAAATTTCCGAAGATGATGCTTGATCGATTGATGCTATTACGTGACTTTGCATTGCATGAGCACTTTCGTGCATACAATGAATCGTTACGGCCGTTATGACCACTAGGAGAACCCAGGAAATGAATTTAAGGTGGATTGTTTTTCGCATAAATGATTACGAGATAATGACGGACTACATATAAACTGTCAAGAATCTATTGAGAAGTATTCAGTGGCAGCACGAAAAAAAGAGCCGGTGGCTTGATCAATAGCCGCCCGGCTCGCAATAAGATCAGCTAGTCAAGCTTGTTGGTCGAAACAGCTGTTTTCCCTGATACAAACAAGCCCGCTTTCTGGACAACTTCCAGCAGGACAACTTCGTTAGTGGCGGAGTCATAGGCGTAATCTGCCAGGTAGCTGGGTGTCAGCCTGGTGTGCCAGATTTCACGGAGGATGGCGCCGCTCCACTCCAGCCCGAACAGCGAGTGCTTGTTGTAGGAGCGGTTGTTTCCGACGCTGAAAGTGCCTTCGTTGCGGGGGATGATCAAAACTCCGCCCGGCAGCGGCATGATGCGCTGTTCCAGGAAGTTCCAGCGGTACTTGTCTCCCTTGGCTCTCAGCTGCGCGACCGACTCGTAATTAAAGGATGTTTCCGAGCCGCCGTATTTGTCGCTGCTTTTCCAAAGCTCACTGCCATCGGCGGCATAAATGGCCAGGTAGCCATCTTCGTCCACAATCGCCAGCTTGTCTGCGCCTTTTGTGTCGCGGAAGGTGGTGAAGTTGAAGATGTTGCCGGTGCGGGGGAGTGTTCTGCTGTTTGTGGCCTTGAAGTTTTGTCCCGATTTTGCAATTTCAAATATTTCGTTAAAATATTCGCCGTCGCTTGTGACCCCTTGTGCGAAGATCTTGCGATCCCTGAGATCAAGGCCGATTCCTCTGAATAACCAGGGCTGGCCATCTGCCACCAGTTCAAATCCTTTTTCCGAAGCCTGATAAACGCGGGAGCTTACAGTTTTGCGATCCACGATCGAAACGTAAATTTCCGGTGTGCCGTCATGGTCCAGATCCGCTGTGTCTATGGCAAGTATCCTGGCGGGTACCGGAATGGCAATCTCGGCGATCTGTTTCAGTTCCGTACCTTTGCGCAGGTAGATTATAGAATGCTCGCTGGCCACAAAAATTTCACGCTCGCCGGAGGGGAGGGTTCGCCCCAGGGCGATCGAGGAGAATACGCCGGAGATCGGGTCGCTCATCCAGCTTCCGGGGGTGTTGCGACCCGGTCCGCCGGTTTTGACGACGTAACTCTGTTCGGCGACGGGAATCGGGATCGGAGCTGCAATTTTGTAGGAGTTAGCGGGAGCTGCTGCAGTGGCGACTGCGGGAATTGGCGCTGGGAGCGTCTTAGCGGCTGCTTCCGTCGGCTGTTGCGTTTTGGCAAGCTCCAGGTCGATTTTTTGAGCCAGACGGCCAAAAGCCGGTATCAGGTCGTCCTGGGTTTCACCCTGCTCGAATACTTTGGTCAGGGACCCGGTCAGGGCATTTTTCAGCAGCACATCGACGCTGAACATCTTTCCAAACATGGCATAGCTGCCGGACAGCAGCAGTTCTGCTTTGTCCTGGTTTTCCACCAGTTGCGTCCGGTCCGGATTCAGGCGTGAGGCCAGCAATCCCTGCAGCGACACTTTGAGTTCATCCTTGTTAGGCGCGCCGACAACGCTGAATTCCGACACATAGGTTTTAAGAGGTGCCGCCGATGATACGGACGGCGCTACGACCAGCAGAAAAACCGAGATAAAGGCCAGCAGAATGGATGGCATGACAACTCCTTCAATAACAGATGATCAGCAAGCTCCCTTTATACCTAACCGGGCTGCTATCCGTAAACGAAAAATGTTGGGAACTGATAAACAGGCGATTTGCCGGGGAGTCGCTGTAAAAAACAGAGCGCAGATCACCAGCACTGTTGACGATCCGTATCAGTGGCTGTTACAAAACAGGCACTTTCAAAAACTTCCACTCCTTCATCTCCGGACATCGCCCGACTATGACAGAATCAAGCAAGGGTACAATCTACGCATTGTTGGCAGTCGCAATGTTCGCAACGCTCGGGACCGGTTTCAAAATGGCGGTCAATTATCTGGACAGCTACTCGGTTGTGGTCTGGATGGGCATCTTTGCCACGCTGGCGCTGTTTCTGTACCTCGCCGCAGAGGGTCAGCTGCGTACGGTTGCTGCCGAACTGCGCCAGCGGCCTCTGTTTTTTCCGCTGGCCGGGATGATCGGTCTGGGAGTGCAGCAGATTCTTTGTCTGCGAACCTATGAACTGATCCCCGCCAGTCAGGCGGTAATACTGCATTACACCTACCCATTGATGATGCTGCTGCTGGCGCGGCTCATTTTTCGTGAAAAGAGCGGCTGGTCGGCGGTCGTCTGTGTCCTGCTCGGATTTAGCGGAGTTTGCCTGCTGGTGCTCTCCGGCGGTTCGCTGGGAGATGTGAGCTTTTCAGCCGGGGTGGCGGTCGGGTTGGGAACGGCTTTTTCTTTTGCACTGTTCTGTGTGCTGATCAAACATGCCAGTTTCTCCATCACGGCCGGCATGTTCCTCTTCAACCTGTTCGGGCTGCTGTTTCTGCTCTGCCTGCTGCCATTTTACCGGATGCAGTGGATGCCCGCCGCCGGGGTCATGGCGTTGCTGGCATATCTGGGTGTTTTTCCGACGGCACTGGCCTTTATTCTCTGGAACCGGGCCTTGCGTATGATCCCGACCGGTCGCTCTTCCAACTGTGCCCTGTTGGTGCCGATTCTTTCGCTGATCTGCATTGCGCTCATTCTCAAGGAGCATGTCAGCATCATGCAGGCAATTGGTATGGCCATTGTACTTGGCTCTGTCTTTCTCAATGTTCGCCTTGCAAAGTCTTGATGATATAGGCAGTTACAGTAAAAGGTCTGGTATGTGCAATTCCAAAAAGATTAGAATCACGTTGACGATGGCTTGTCTGGAATGGTATTGTCGAGAACTTCACTAGCGCATTAATTCAATCCTCTCGATATCGAGCGGTATATTCCACTGAATAGTTCAGGAGGCGTACGATGAAAAAAAGTTTGAGTCTGGCAGGTGTCTCTTTGCTGGTTTCCCTGGCGCTGTTTTCAACAGCATTTGCGGCCGAGGCCCCCGGCAAGGTGTTGATCGGGGTGTCCAAAATCGTGTCGCACCCCGCCCTGGATGCCGTTGTAAAAGGTATGCAGGATGAACTGGCAGCTGAGAAAATCAACGCCGAGTACGACCTGCAGAATGCCAACGGCGACATCAATTCCGCCTCTTCCATCGCCAACAAGTTCCAGTCGGAAAAAGTAAATATTGCCGTCGGCGTTGCGACTCCCACATCACAGTCACTCGTAAACACCCTCAAGGGCATTCCGATCGTCTTCACCGCCGTGACCGACCCGGTCAAAGCCGGATTGGTGACATCACTCAAAAAAGGTGACAAGAACGTCACCGGCGTGTCCGATATGACACCGGTCAAACAGCAGATCGAGCTGCTCCTCAAGGTCAAGAAGATCAAGCGTCTTGGCCATATCTACACAAGCTCCGAAGAAAACGCTGTCGTACTGGCCGGGATTGTCAAGCAGGCCTGCAAGGAGCTGAACATCGAGTTTGTGGAAACCACCGTCTCCAAGTCGGCAGAAGTCAAGCAGGCGGTTCAGGCCATCATCAGACGCGTTGACGCACTCTACATCAGCACCGACAACACGGTTGTTTCAGCCATGAGCGCCGTTTCGGA
Organism: Geobacter sp.; assembly: GCA_009684515.1. GTDB lineage: Bacteria > Desulfobacterota > Desulfuromonadia > Geobacterales > Pseudopelobacteraceae > JACRCG01. The sequence goes on along the minus strand of WKKS01000002.1, from coordinate 229,971 downwards.
CGTGGCCATGAAAGCCAAGGTGCCGATCATGTCGGCTGACCCGAGTTCCGCTGAGAACTACCCGGTTCTGGCCGCCTGGGGTTTTGATTACTACAAGATGGGGCGCGTGACCGGCAAGCTGGTGGGCGAAATCCTGAAAGGGAAGAAGCCGGAGCAGATTCCGACCCGCTTCATGACCAAAACCAGCGATATCGACCTGCTGATCAATCTGGACGTGGCTAAAAAACTCGGCCTGACCTTTCCCAAGGAGATCGTCAAGAGCGCCAACAAGATTGTTCAGAACGGCAAGCTGACCTCCAAATAACGACAGTGGGCGCCAGGCAGCCATTTGTGCTGTCTGGCGTTTTTATTTTCAACTTACTAAAGGATACGCGGCATAGTTATGATTGAAGGAATTCTGGTAGAAGGTCTGATTTATGGAATCATGGTCCTGGGGGTCTTTATCACCTTCCGGGTCCTTGATTTTCCTGACTTGACGGTAGATGGCTCGTTCCCGCTGGGGGCGGCCCTGATGGTGCAGTGCATCCTGCTCGGCACGAACATCTGGCTGGCGCTTCTGGTGGCGTTCGTCGGCGGTGTGCTGGCCGGCGTCACGACAGCGCTGATTCACAACCATCTCAAGGTGCCCAATCTGCTGGCCGGTATCCTGACCATGACGATGCTTTACTCAATCAACATCCGTATCATGGGCAACCGCGCCAACGTGCCGGTCCTCAAAGAGGAAACCATCCTCTCCAGGGTGACGGAGATGTTCGGCGACAAGATTCCGGAAGAGTATATTCTGCTGATCTTTTTCCTGATGGTGGTGATCATCATCAAGGTCCTGGTGGATCTCTTCTTCCGCACCGATCTGGGCATGACCATGGGCGCCATGGGCAACAATGAGCAGATGGTGATTTCCCAGGGAGTAAATCCCAAGACCCTCAAAACCATCGGAGTCGGCCTCTCCAACGGACTGGTCGCCATCTCGGGCGCCTTTGCGGCCCAATACCTCGGTTTTGCCGATGTCGGACTGGGGCAGGGGATTATCATCTCCGGCCTGGCCTCGGTTATGATCGGTGAATTTCTGGTCATGAAGAGCAACCGGATCGGTGTGCTGACGCTCTGCGCCATCGCCGGATCGATCCTGTTTCACGGGGTCATGTATCTGGGGCGCTATTACGGCTACCTGATCCAGATGACCCCCAATGACCTCAACCTGATCAAGGGGGTCCTGATCATACTGCTGCTGGTTGTTACACAGAGCAAGAAACTCAAAAAGGTCGCCATCAAGGCAGTGGTGGACAAATGATAGCACTCAAGAATGTATCCATCGTTTTTAATCCCGGCACGGTCAACGAGAACCAGGCCATCAGCAATATCAACCTCAAGATCAATGAAGGTGATTTCATCACGGTCATCGGCAGCAACGGCGCCGGAAAATCAACCCTCTTCAACCTGATTGCCGGTACAATCGTGCCGACGCAAGGTTCGATCTCGCTTAACGATCGTGACATCACCCGTGAACCGGAGTTCAAACGCGCCCGGTATATCGGCCGCATCTTCCAGAACCCGCTGCTCGGCACCGCTTCCAACATGAGTCTGGAAGACAACATGATGATCACCTACAAAAAAGGGTTCAAGTGGCTGAAGCGCAGCCTCAACAACCGCATGCGGGAGTATTTCAGGACGGAGCTGCTCCAGCTGAAGATGGGGCTGGAATTGCGCATGAAGGAAAATCTGGCCATGTTCTCAGGCGGGCAGCGCCAGGCACTGACCCTGCTGATGATGGTTTTGTCAAAGCCGGATCTGATCCTGCTGGATGAGCATACCGCGGCGCTTGACCCCAAGAACGCCCAGATCGTGCTGGAACTGACCCACAAATTCATTCAGGAGTACAAACTGACCTCCATGATGATCACCCACAACATGAGCCACGCCATCGAGTTCGGCAATCGCTTGCTGATGATGGACAAGGGCGAGATCATTTTCGATGTGCAGGGGGAAGAGAAGAAGGCGCTGACCGTCGAAAAGCTGATCGAGAAGTTCCATCAGATTCGCCATAAAACATTTGAAAACGACCGGACGCTGCTGTCGGATGATTAAAACTGACGGTTGGACGTGAAAACAGAAACGCCGCGCGGCAAATGATGCTGCGCGGCGTTTTTTCTTGCGTGTAACAAATACCGGTCTTAAACCTGTTTTTTCTCCATATATCCATTGAAGCGCCGGACATGCTCCAGCGCCATTTGCCGCGCAGCTTCGGCATCATGCTCTGACACCGCCGCCACTATATTGCGCAGGTCATCGAAGTTTTCCTGTAACAGCTCCTTGCTCCATGGCAGGTAATTTTCATAATAGGTGTGGATATTGCGGTAGACGCTCGTCAGGACGGCTATGAAGAGCTGGTTGCCGCTCATGCGCGCAAGTTCCAGATGAATCTGCTCGTCGGTGCGAATAAAAGCGTCCCACCCCTTGCGCCCCTGCTTGAGATGCCCGCCAGCTTCACCCAGCAATTCCACCAACTGCGCCAGATCACCCTTTGCGGCCCGTTGCGCCGCCAGGGCGGCCACGTCCCCCTCCATTCCCTCGCGGAACTCGGCCAGATCATGCAGCGACACCGAGCGGTTGCGAATAAGCATTCCCAGGTTTTCGCTCAGATTCTCGCTGTTGATCTCCCGGATAATCGAACCGCCAGCCACACCGGTACGGATTTCGATCAATCCCTTCTGCTCCAGCACACGCAACGCCTCGCGCAAGGTTCCTCGGCTGATGCCGAACTGCTCTTTCAGCTCCCGTTCCGCCGGGAGCTGGCTGCCCGGCTTAAGAGCGCCCTCCATAATGGCTTCCTGGATCTGCTCAACCACATCCTGATATGCCTTGTTCTGTTTGACCGTCTTGAACATGCGACTCCCTTTTCCAATGGTTGAACCAGATTAACACCGCCTGCTGCCGTTGACAAGAGCCGCTTGTATAAACAACCTGATTACATGGTATTATAGCAATATGGCTTGACAGGGATTATGGATTATTTTACTAATGGTCTAACCATTCGCAAATAAAATATCAGCAATGATGACAACGCGCTACAGTCAAGGAGCAGGCCATGGAAAACAGTGAGCTCAACAGTAAAATTATCAACCGGGGCAAGGCATTTTTCTCAACCGTTGCCGGAGAAAAACCTTCCATGTTCAACAAAGGGGCCTGGATGGGGAAGGTTATGGACTGGAGCATGCAGAACGAACAGTTCAAGATCCAGATGTTCCGTTTCGTCGATGCCTTTCCATCTCTGACGACCGGCAAGCTGCTGACCGATCATATCCGCGAGTATTTCGGGGAAGAGAAGGATATGCCGCCGGTACTCCAGAGCGGTGCCAGGATGGCCGGCATGCTTGGCTCCCTGGGTGGCGCGATGCTCAACAAGTTCATTTCGGCCAACATTCAGGAGATGGCGCGCCAGTTCATCGTCGGCGAGAATACCAGAGAGGCGGTCAAAAACATCGAGAAACTCCGCAAAGAGGGTTTTGCCGCCGTGGTGGATGTGCTGGGCGAGGCGACTCTGACAGAAGAGGAAGCCGAGGAGTATGTCGGAACCTATCTGGAGGTTTTGGAGAGCCTGAAGAAGGAACAGCAGGGATGGAAAGGTTTGCCGGGCACAGGTGGCGATTCCGTCCTGGACTGGGGACACGCCCCGCGGATAAATGTTGCCGTAAAGCCGACCGCCCTGTTTGCCCTGGCCAATCCGCAGGATTTCGAGGGTTCGGTCTTGGCGATGCTGAAGCAGCTGCGCCGGATCGCCGCCAAGGTGGTCGAGGTGGGCGGTTTCCTCTGCATCGATATGGAGTCCTACCGCCACAAAGGTATCATTATCGAACTGTACAAACGCCTGAAGCTGGAATACCGCGATTATCCCCACATCGGGATTGTGCTGCAGGCCTATCTGAAAGATACGGATCAGGATCTGGCCGATCTGCTGACCTGGGCCGGGGAGCAGAAGACGCAGATCTCGGTGCGACTGGTAAAGGGTGCCTACTGGGATTATGAGACCATCAAGGCCAGACAGAACGGCTGGGCGATCCCGGTCTGGACAATCAAAGCCGAGAGTGACGCCGCATTTGAGCGCCAGTCACGGCTGATTCTCGAAAATCATCAAATCTGCCATTTTGCCTGCGCCTCTCATAACATCCGTTCGATTTCGGCGGTGATGGAAATGGCCCTGGAGCTGAACGTTCCCGAATCCCGATATGAATTCCAGGTGCTGTACGGCATGGCCGAACCGGTTCGCAAGGGGATTCTCAAGGTAGCCGGGCGCATCCGCCTGTACTGCCCCTATGGCGACATGGTGCCCGGCATGGGTTATCTGGTGCGGCGGCTGCTGGAGAACACCGCCAACGAATCATTCCTGCGCCAGAGTTTTGCTGGGGATGCCCAGGTTGAACGGTTGCTGGAGGATCCGGTTGTCACTGCCAAGCGGGAGCGTGCCGAACGGAACAGTAAGTCAAAGAAGGTCAAGAACGCTCCCGGCGGATTGGCGCTTTTTGACAACGAAGCCATGGTCGATTTTACGCGGGGCGACCATCGGGCCGCCTTTCCGGAAGCGATTGCCAAAGTTCGTTCACAGCTGGGCAGAACCTACCCGCTGTACATCGCCGGCCGGGAAATGGTAACCGCTGACAGTTACAGCACTCTCAATCCGGCCAATCCGGGCGAGGTTTTGGGGAAAATCAGCCAGGCCGGAACCGCTGAAGTGACCCTGGCGATTGCCGCTGCCAAAAAGGCTTTTCCGACCTGGCGTGACACAGCTCCCCGAGAGCGGGCCGGGTATCTGCTGAAAGGGGCCGAGGCGGCCCGCAGGCGCATTTTCGAACTGTCGGCCTGGCAGGTGCTGGAGATCGGCAAACAGTGGGACCAGGCTTACGCCGATGTGACCGAGGCGATCGACTTCCTTGAATATTATGCCCGTGAAATGATCCGTTACGGCGAACCGCAGCGGATCGGCCATGCGCCGGGCGAGATCAACCAATATTTCTACGAACCGAAGGGGATAGCGGCGATCATCTCCCCTTGGAACTTTCCGCTGGCGATCAGTCTGGGAATGGCCTCGGCCGCTATCGTCACCGGCAATCCGGTTGTCTTCAAACCTTCCAATATTACCGGCATCATCGGCTGGCATCTGGTGGAGATCTTCCGCGAGGCCGGTCTGCCGGAAGGCGTCTTCAATTACGTGCCGGGCAAAGGTTCGCTGATCGGTGATTTCCTGGTAGATCATCCTGATATTTCACTGATCGCCTTCACCGGCTCGGTGGAGGTCGGCCTGCGCATCATCGAACGGGCCGCCAAGGTGCATCCCGGTCAGGCCAATGTCAAAAAGATCATCTCCGAGATGGGGGGGAAGAACGCCATCATTATCGACGATGATGCCGATCTGGACGAAGCGGTGCCGCACGTGCTCTACTCGGCCTTCGGCTTCCAGGGGCAGAAATGCTCGGCCTGTTCGCGGGTGATCGTTCTGGACGCGGTCTATGACAAATTCGTCGAGCGGCTGGTCAAGGCTGCCAAAGTCTATCAGGTGGGGCCTTCTGAAGATCCGAAGTACAGCATGGGCGCCGTGTCGGACGCGGGAGCGATGAAGAATATCCTGGAGTATATTGAAGTTGGAAAACAGGAAGGCAAGCTGCTCTACTCCAGCCCGGTACCGGAAGGAGATGGTTACTGGGTGCCGCTGACGATCATCGGCGGCATTACCCCGCAGAAGCGCATTGCACAGGAGGAAATTTTCGGGCCGGTACTGGCGGTCATGCGGGCCAAAGATTTTGACCAGGCGATCGAGTGGGCCAATTCGACCCGTTTCGCCCTGACCGGCGGCATCTTCAGCCGCAGCCCGGAGCATATCAAGCAGGCGCGGCGCGATTTCCGGGTCGGCAACCTGTACATCAACCGCAACAATACCGGTGCCCTGGTTGACCGCCAACCCTTCGGCGGTTCAGCAATGTCGGGCGTCGGCACCAAGGCTGGCGGACCCGATTACCTGCTGCATTTCATGGACCCGCGGGTGGTTACGGAAAACACAATGCGGCGCGGCTTCGCACCGCATGAAGATGATGATGACTGGCTGGAGTAAAGCTTATAAGGGACATGCAAAATCTGCAAATCCCCTCTTTGAAAAAAGGGGGGATTTAGTTTTTAATGCGGGACCCGGCAGGCAGCGAAGCGATCAGCACCGCCAGCAGTATCACCGCACCACCGATAAAAAAGGAGAGCGAAAGATGTTCTCCGAGCATGAGCCATCCCAGCAGGGCGCCTACGACCGGCTGCAAAAAGAAAAAGACCGAGCCGGTGCCGGCTTCCACCAAGCTTAATCCCTTGTTCCAGAAATAAAAAGCCCCGGCGGTTGCCACCACTCCCAGATACAGCACAGCTCCCCACAGCAGCGGATTGTCCAGGCCGGATACCGGCAGATAACGCCACTCCACGAACATGACCGGAGTCGTCATGATTGCTGCCCAGAATACAGCGCCGGTTGTGATCACCAACGGAGAAAGGGTGGCGGAAAACTTGCGGGCCAGCACCGACAGCAACGCCCATGTGACGGCAGCTCCGATCAAGGCCAGGTTGCCGAGCAGCGCCCATTTGCCGCCGCCAGCGCCCGAGTCCCAGCCAACAACAACGATTACTCCGGCCGTTGCCATCAGCACCGAAAAGAGCTTGCGGCGTGTCAATCGCTCCCCCAGCATCAGCCAGGCGAACAGCAGGATGAAAGCCGGACTGGCCGAGGTGATGATGGCGCCGTTGTGGGCCGAAGAAAGCCGGGTGCCGATGAATTGCAATCCGACCGAGATAAAATAGCCGACAAATCCGACCGAGAGAAATGCGCGCTGATCGACCCTTGTCAGAGGAGTCTTGTGTTGACGTGCAGCCAGGGGAAACAGCACGCAAAACCCGGTGATGTATCGCAGCCAAAGCAGGGTAAATGGGGGGATGAAATCGAGGGCGTACTTGCTGACCACATACATTCCGCCCCAGATTGAAGCGGCCAGGGCCAGTGCAAAATAACCGGTAAAATTGTGATTTTCCGTTTTCATCAAAGGTGACCATTTCTGTTGGCAAGATGCGTTTAAAGCGCGCGTTGTATAGCATGAATGGTCTGTTTTGTGAAAGTTTTGTTTTAATTGGTCAAACAATTCACTTGCAGAGATGCTGTTTTATGTGATAGAAAATCGGAGTTTTCAACTGATTTCATCAACAAATAATTAGTTGTTTTTCAGCAACTTTTGAGTCGATTGCGGGTAGACACTATGTTTTTGCAACAGCTTATCAACGGAGTAGCACTCGGCAGCACCTACGCCCTGATCGCCCTCGGCTATACCATGGTCTACGGCATCATCACCCTGATCAACTTCGCCCATGGTGAAATATTCATGGTCGGAGCCTTTGTCGGACTTCTGATGGTCGGTTACTTCAAGTTGAACCTCTTCCTGGCCATGGCGATTGCCATGATCTTCTGCATGGTCATGGGGGTTGTGATCGAGTACATCGCCTACCGTCCGTTGCGCAAATCTTCGCGCCTTTCAGCCCTGATTTCGGCCATCGGCGTCTCGATCTTCCTCTCTTCCCTGGCCATGATGGTCTTCGGCGCCAATGCCAAGGGCTTTCCCAGTGAAGCGTTTCCATCGCATCAGATCCACATCGGCAATGCCGACATATCGACCCTGCAACTCCTGATCATCGGCGTCTCGGCCCTGTTGATGCTGGCTCTGGAATTCATCGTCCAGAAAACCAAAATCGGCAAGGCCATGCGGGCCACCTCCGAGGATTACAATACAGCAGCATTGATGGGGATCAACGTCAACTTTGTGATATCTTTCACCTTTGCCCTCGGTTCCGCCCTGGCGGCGGCCGGCGGTGTGCTGGTGGGGGTGCTGTTCAACTCGGTTTCCTTCAATATGGGACTGATGGCCGGTCTGAAAGCTTTTGCCGCCGCAGTTCTGGGTGGGATCGGCTCGATTCCCGGCGCCATGCTGGGCGGCCTGCTGCTGGGTGTGGCAGAGGTCTTCGGAGTTGCCATCGGTTACTCCTCCTATCGTGATGCGATTGCCTTCGCTATTCTAGTGCTAGTACTTCTGTTCCGCCCGACCGGTCTTTTGGGGCAGAAGATCCAGAAAAAGGTCTGACAAATGTTTCAGAACATGCTCAATTCCATCGATCCGTACAGCATGCAGATTCTGGTTAATATCGGAATCGGCATCATCCTGGCGCTGGGGCTCAACATCATCACCGGCTTGACCGGACAACTTTCACTGGGGCATGCCGCCTTCATGAGTGTCGGTGCCTTTGCCGGTGCGCTGCTGACCATCAAAACCGGAGTTCCTTTCTACATTAACATCCTGCTGAGCGGCCTGATTACGGCGGTCGTGGCAGCGGCCATCGGTTGGCCGATCCTGCGGCTGACCGGCGATTATCTGGCGATCTGTACGCTCGGTTTCGCGGAGATTGTCAAAGTTGTTTTCCTGAATCTGGAGATAACCAACAAGGCGCTCGGCCTGACCGTTCCGACTCCCGATACCTCACTCCCCATGCCGCTGATCGTTCTGATCGTAGTGTGTCTGACGATAATTGCCTCGGCTTTTATCCAGAATTCCCGCTTCGGGCGGGCACTGAAGGCCATTCGCGACGACGAGATCGCCGCTGAATCGATGGGTATCAACATCGCCCGCTACAAAGTACAATCCTTCGCGGTCAGCGCCTTCATGGCCGGTACCGGCGGCTGCCTGTATGCCCATTTTTTAGGTTACATCAACCCGTCCGACTTCGGTTTCCTGAAATCGATCGACATGCTCAGCATGGTCGTGCTGGGTGGTCTGGGGAGCATTCCCGGTACGATTTTCGGCGCTTCGATCCTGTCGGCCGCGCCCGAGTTCCTGCGCTTTATGTCGCAGTACCGCATGCTGGTCTACGGCGCCCTGCTGGTGTTCATGATGGTTTTCCGTCCCAACGGCCTGATGGGTGGGATTGACTTTACAAGTTTTGTGCTGCGCAAGCTCGGGGTAAAACCACGCGGCGTGTCCCGCAGTAAGGAGGTGCAGTGATGGCACTCCTCAAGCTTGATAACACCACGATCCGTTTCGGCGGCCTGGTGGCGGTCAACGGCGTCAATCTGGAAGTGGAAGAGGGAGAAATCCTGGCACTGATCGGCCCAAACGGCGCCGGCAAGAGCACGATCTTCAATCTGATTACCGGTATCTATCCCCCCACAGACGGCGCCATCAGCTTCAAGGGCAAAAGCATAGCCGGTCGGCCTCCCCATGTCATCGCCAGCGGCGGTATCGGCCGCACCTTTCAGAATATCCGCCTGTTTGGCGAACAGACCGTACTGGACAATGTTCTGATCGGCGCCCACACGCGGGGCAACTGGAATCTGACCGGCGCGCTGCTGCAGTTCCTGCCATCCGTGCGCAAGGAAGAGGGGCGACTGCTGGAGTTGGCTATTCACTGCCTCTCCAAGGTCGATCTGGCACACAAGGCTTATGAGCTGGCCAGCAACCTCCCCTACGGTGAACAGCGCCGTCTGGAAATTGCTCGTGCGCTGGCCATCGAACCGGCTCTGATCCTGCTGGATGAACCGGCAGCCGGTATGAACCCGCAGGAAAAGCAGACTCTGCTAAAAATGGTGCGCAACATCCGCGACGACGGTGTGACCGTCTTCCTGGTGGAGCACGATATGAAATTTGTCATGGGACTGTCGGACCGGATTGCGGTGCTGGATTACGGCAGCAAGATTGCTGACGGTCGCCCGGAAGAGGTTCGCGCCAACCCGGCCGTGATCGAAGCCTACCTGGGAAAAGGAGCTGCGCACTGATGCTTGTCGTCGAGAACCTTTCCGTTAATTATGGCGCCATTCGCGCCCTGCACCAGGTCTCCTGCCGGGTGGACCAGGGGGAAATCGTGGCCCTGATCGGCGCCAACGGTGCCGGTAAGACTACTATTCTTAACACCATATCCAGTATCGTACCGTCGATCGGCGGTACTGTTTTGTTCGAGGGTGAGGATATCACCCGCGTGCAGCCGCATCTGATTGTTCGCAAGGGTATCTGCCAGGTGCCGGAAGGTCGCCGGGTTTTCGCCCGCATGAGCGTTCAGGAAAACCTGGAGATGGGCGGTTTCATTCTGACCAGCAAGCAGGAAATTTCTCAAGGTATCGAACGGGCCTTCACGCTCTTTCCACGACTGGCGGAACGTCGCAAGCAGGCCGCCAGAACCCTCTCCGGCGGCGAGCAGCAGATGCTGGCCATGGGGCGGGCGCTTATGTCCAACCCGCGACTGCTGCTGCTGGATGAACCATCCATGGGTCTGGCGCCGATGCTGGTGGAAAAAATCTTCGAAATCGTCGTGGAAATCAATAAAACCGGCACAACCATCATGCTGGTGGAGCAGAACGCTTCCATGGCGCTCTCGATTGCTCACCGCGCTTATGTGCTGGAAACCGGCGAGGTTGTGCTCTCCGGCGACGCCACTGAGCTGTCCGAAAATCCCGAAGTTCGCAAGGCATATCTGGGCGAGTAACAAGGGAAAATCCCCATGCATGAAAAACCAATTGTAAACCCCTACCTGGCGGTGCTGGTAGGGGTTTTTGCCATCTCCTTCTCGGCGCTCTTCGTGCGCCTGTCCACGGCGCCGTCCATGGCCATCGCCACCTATCGCCTGCTGTTCACCTTCCTGTTGCTGGCGCCATTTACACTTCTCCGCCATCGTCAGGACCTATTGTCCCTTTCCTGGCGCGACCGTGGTCTGGCGGCCGCCAGCGGGGTCTGTCTGGCGCTGCATTTTGTAACCTGGTTCACCTCCTTGCGCTATACCAGCATCGCCAGTTCGGTTGTAATCGTCACCACCCAGCCGGTCTTCGTCGTAATCGGTTCCTGGATTTTCTTCCGCGAACGGGTCAGCCGTCTGGCCATGCTGGGCGGTGCCCTGGCTCTCTTCGGCAGTTTCATTATCGGCGCCAGTGACTTCCAGCTCGACCTGCGCGCCTTTCAGGGCGATCTGCTGGCCCTGGTCGCGGCGGTTCTGGTTTCCGGTTATCTGCTGATCGGCCGTCGGATGAGAAGCAGCGTCACTCTTCCGGCCTATACTTTTTTCACTTACGGCAGCAGTGCCGTCGTGCTGATCATCGGTTGTTTCCTGGGTGGCACCCCCTTTTACCCTTACCCGGCAACCGACTGGCTGCTTTTCTTCGGTCTGGCCCTGGTCTGCACCGTGCTTGGCCACACGCTCTTCAACTGGGTGCTGCGTTACGTCCAGGCTTCGGTGGTGTCTGTCAGCGTGCTGGGAGAACCTTTAGGTGCAATTGTGTGGGCCTCGGTTTTTCTGCATGAATATCCGACCTTGCGGCAGACCGTGGGAGCCTGCTTTATCTTTGGCGGGTTGTTTGTCTTTACGAGATTCTCGGCGGTCAAGAGTGTCAATCGTGGCTGATCAAGGCGTCAAGAGCCAAAACACGGCTTATCAACCGGGAACCGGCGCCGGTCTCGCTTTCGGGATTACGGCCTATCTGGTCTGGGGTTTTTTTCCGATCTATTTCAAGGCGCTGGCTGCGGTTCCGCCGCTGCAGGTGCTTTCGCACCGGATCGTCTGGTCGGTACTGTTTGTCTGGATCCTAATTGTCTGGCGTGGGAAAGTTACGGATATCCGGACCGCGTTCTGCAACCGCAAGTCTCTGGCATTACTGACAGTCACGGCGCTTTTGATCGCAACCAACTGGCTGGTCTTTATCATAGCTGTTGAGCACGACCAGGTGATCCAGTCCAGCCTCGGCTATTTCATCACGCCCTTTGTCAGTGTCTTGTTTGGAGTTTTGTTTCTGCAGGAAAGATTACGCGGAATGCAGCTGATAGCATTGTGCCTGGCGGCGGTGGGGGTTCTGCTGCTGACGGTCCAGCAAGGTCAATTTCCATGGACGGCGCTGATCTTGGCGGTTACGTTCGGTTCCTACGGGCTGCTGCGCAAGATCGTTTCGGTCGATTCCCTGACCGGTCTGGCGGTGGAAACGGTTCTGCTTGCCCCAGCCGCACTCGCCTACCTGATCCATGTTTCATACCATGGTCAAAGCGCATTCCTTTCGATGGGGCCACAGGTGAACATCCTGCTGGTGTCGGCCGGTGTTGCAACCACCATTCCACTGCTGCTGTTCGCCTCTGCCGCCCGTCGCCTGCGGCTGGCCACGATCGGTTTCCTGCAGTACATCACGCCGACCATGCACTTTCTACTGGCGGTCCTGCTTTATCACGAACCGTTTACCAGAGCGCATCTGGGGAGTTTCCTGTTTATCTGGGGCGGACTCTGCTGCTATTCCTACGATGCTTTCCGGGGAATGCAGGCTGCTCGCCGGGCTTCCTAGCAGGCCGCAAAACCTATGATCGGTTTGTGCAGCATCGGGTTGGCTGGCAACGGCTCTCCCAGATGGAACTCGGAGCATTCCAAAGCCTCAACAACAGCCAGACGTTGGGCCGGAATCTCAAAAGATTTGCCATTCTGTATCAGATAATCGGCGCCATCACCCAGTGTCAGCCAGACGGCTCCGGAGGTGCAGCTCAGAAACAGCCCGCTTTTGCCCCCTTCCAGTCGCAGCAATTCTCCTTTGGCAATACTACAGTCCATGACAAATTCCCCCTCAATTGATGATGTTTTGAATCTACGCCGCTCCAGAATAAAAAAACAGATACAGAAAATCACTTTTGTAACCATAACAGTTTCGTGATATAGGAACTGTACCCATTGAAAAGATCGGTAACTGTATCTGTCTGAGGCAGGTGGCCGGGAGTATGCTGTGACAATGATAAGTGGACAGAAAGAGAATAACGGTGCCACCCTGCTCTACGAACAGGTGGCGCTGGAAATATCCGGGCTGATTGAGCAGGGCACCTTCCGGGCCGGTGATCGGGTTCCGTCGATACGCCAGCTCAGCCACCGTTTCGATGTCAGCATCAACACTGTCATGCAGGCCTATGCACAGCTGGAGGATCAGCGTCTGATTGAAGCCCGTCCCCAGTCCGGATACTACGTTCGCAGCCGGGTGCCGGAAATACGTGAGCCTGTCCCTCAGCCGCGCGCTTCGATCGTTCCGGCGACGGTCACAATCAGCGATCTTTGCCAGCAGGTCATGCGCAATATGACCAAAAGTGAGCTGCTTCCGCTGGGCAGAGTTATCCCCAGTCCCGAGAACCTGCCGATCGACAAACTCAATCGCATCATGGCCAGCGAGCTGCGCCGCTGCGGCGAACAGGCGGTGTTGTATCATATGCCCCCCGGTTACGCAAAGCTGCGGGTGCAGATTGCCAAGCGTGCGATCATGGCAGGCATCAGCGCCTCCCCTGATGAAGTCCTGATTACGTCAGGCTGCGTCGAGGCGGTGTTGCTGGCACTGCGGGCGACCTGCCGGGCGGGTGACACAATTGCGGTCGAGTCCCCCTTTTATTTCAATTTTCTGCAGATGATTGCCGAACTTGGGTTGAAGGCGCTGGAGATACCCTCAACTCCGCAGGAGGGGATCAGTATCGAGGCGCTCCGTTACGCGATCGAACAGAACAAGATCAGCGCCTGCCTGGTAATTTCCAACTTCGGGAATCCGCTGGGGAGCCTGATGCCGGAAGGGCGCAAGCGGGAATTGGTCGAGCTGCTGTCTCGTCATGAGATCCCGCTGATCGAAGATGATATCTACGGCGATCTTGTATTCGGCAACGAGCGCCCCGGCACCGCCAAATCATTTGATACCAAAGGCCTGGTGATCTACTGCTCATCGTTTTCCAAGACCATCGCGCCCGGTTACCGGGTCGGCTGGGCAATTGCCGGACGTTTTCAACCTGAAATGGAGCGGTTGAAAATGATGATGAACATCTCAACCGCCTCGCCTACCCAAATCGCCATGGCAGAATTTCTGGCCACCGGCGGCTACGATCATCATCTGCGGACAATCCGCCGCATCCATGCCCGCAATCTTTCCCAGATGGCCGATGCGATTGTCCGATATTTCCCGAGCGGAACCCGCATGACCAGACCGGCCGGCGGTTTCATTCTGTGGGTGGAAATGCCGTTCGGAACCGATGCCATCCAGTTGTACCATCGCGCCCTGGAGTGCGGCATCAGCATTGTGCCGGGCCCGCTGTTTTCATTAACCAATAAATACGGCAATCATATCCGCCTGTCGGCGGCCCGTTGGGATGAGAAGATTGAGCACGGTGTAAAGACCCTAGGTGAGCTGGCGCATGAACTGCTGCCGCAATAGTGGTCAAAATACCGGTTACCTGAAAGCCGGTCTGTCGGCCGCCTGGCCGATCTGCCTCGGCTTCGTGCCGATCGGACTATCTCTGGGGGTGCTGGCCCAGAAGGGTGGCCTGATACCGTGGCAGATTGCCGTCATGTCGGTGCTGGTCTTTGCCGGGAGTTCCCAGTTCATTGCCGTGGCGATGATCGGAGGTGGAGCTTCGATCCCCGCCATTGTCGCCACCACCTTTGTGGTCAACCTGCGGCACCTGCTGATGAGTTCGGCTCTGGCGGTTCATTTCCAGGGGGTGTCGCGCCGTTTTCTGGTCCTGTTCGCCTATGGTGTCACCGACGAAAGCTTTGCCGCCAACATGGCCCGCTTCACTAGTGGGGAGTGGGACCGCCGCAGCGCCCTGACGCTCAATCAACTAACCAACGCGATCTGGATCATCAGCACCGTGGCTGGCGCCTATCTGGGGCAGTTTATCCCGGCCGGCGCGTTTGGGATCGATTACGCCCTGACCGGCATGTTCATCTGCCTGCTGGTCTTTCAGCTGCGGAACCGGATATTTGCTATTACTGCGGTGATCTCCACCATCTGCTCGCTCTTGGCCTATATCTGGCTGCCGGGTAACATCTATGTGATCGTAGCTTCCTGTCTGGCTGCCACGGCCGGGTTCCTGCTGAAACGGATCTGGAGAAGCAGGGTCGTGCTATGAACAGTCGCGATTATCTGTATCTGGTTCTGGCAATGGGTGCCGTGACCTATCTGCCGCGCATGCTGCCGTTGGTGCTGTTGTCGCGAAGGAAGCTGCCGGTCTGGCTGGCTGAATGGCTGGAGTTGATCCCGGCTGCAATTCTGAGCGCGCTGATTGCACCGGCCATATTTGCTCAGAGTAATCCGCGCGTAATTACATTTGGCAAACCGGAATTGATTGCCGCAATTCCGACGCTGTTGTTTGCGCTTAAGACCCGCTCCCTGGCTGGCACGGTCCTGATCGGGATGTTTTGTTACTGGCTGGCAGTGACATTTCTGTGAAGGCGGGGAAGGGATACTCTTGCAGCTTAATCGGCAGGCACTGATCTCAGCTGTTGTATTCGGAGTGGTACATCATCACAAGCCTGGCCCGGTTCTCCAGACAGAGAGGGCATAACTGACCGGCATCCTGCCATATTTCACCCGCCAGCCATTCACCGGCCTCGGCGTATTCCGAGCGCGCCGCCGTTTCGTCATATTCCTTTTTGCACATGGCACAGCTCTTCATGATGTCAACTCCAGTGCCCGCTCGTATTCACGTCGCAACACCGTAGTCTCGGACGTGCCGATCACGCTCCATGGCATGGTTTCATCACCGGCGATGCAGCGTTGAACGTAGCGATCGGTATCAATACCGCAAAGCCTGGCCGCTTTTTTCAGGTTGCCACCCTCGGCCATTGCGGCCAGCAGCGGAGCCAAACGTCGGTCGCCCCGCGACAAGAGTGCCTGCAGGTAGGATTCCCGAAGACTTTCGATCTTGAATTTCACGTTTGACAACGGTCTCAGGCGGCTTTCCAGCAGCTTGACCTTGCGTTCCAGCGAAGGGATCGGCTCCATTCCGCACCACTGGAAGGGGGTGAATGGCTTGGGTATGAACGGGTTGACCGACAGTGTGATTTCACCCAGCCGTTTGTTAAGGCGTCCCTGTTCGATGACCCGCTCTCGAATTGCCTCTACCAGCCGTATGAGCTCGTTGAGATCCTCTTCCGTTTCGGTCGGGAGCCCGATGATCACGTATAGTTTGAGGTTGAGTATGTCGCGTGAAATCAGCATTTCACAGACATCCAGGATCTGCTCTTCGGTCAGGTTCTTGCGGATCAGGTCGCGCAGCCGCTGGGAGCCCCCTTCCGGCGCCAGCGAGATCGTTTTGTGACCGCTGGCCAGCAGTGCCTCCAGCATGTCATTGTCAATCCGGTCGATCCGCAGCGAGGAAACCGAGACTTTGGCGCCTTTGTCTACGATGTAGCGGGAAAGGCGCCCGATCTCGGCGTAATCCGAAACCGCCGCCCCGACCAGGCCGACTTTGTTGCGGTACTCAAGCCCCTTGTCCACCATGGCCACAAGATGATCGTAGGGTTGCTGGCGGAAGGTGCCGTAGATGAATCCGGAACTGCAGAAACGACAGCCTCGCGGACAACCGCGACTGACTTCCACCAGAAACATGTCGCCAAACTCGGTATCTTCGGTCAGGATCTGCGACGAAGAAGGCGGGTGCTGTTCCAGGCAGGCGGAAATGCGAGAAACCGGCAGAGGCGCTTCCGGGGCGGCATCGTAGCGGAGCAATCTGTCTCCATCGTACTGCGGCTGGTACAGGGAGGGAACGTAAATGCCGGGGATCCTGCTCAACGCGGCCAGCAATCCGGTTCGTCCTGTTAAATCGGGAGATAATAGCGCCGTAATCAGGTTTGGAATAATATCCTCTCCCTCGCCGATGCAGATCGCATCAAAGAAGTCCGCCACCGGCTCGGGATTGATAAAGAAAGCGGCCCCCCCGGCAATCACCAGCGGATGTGATCCGCTCCGTTCGGCCGAATAAAGCGGCAGTCGCGACAGGTTCAATATGATCGGTATGTTAAGATAATCAGGCTCAAACGAGGTCGAAAAGGCGATCAGGTCGAAATCGCCCAAGGGACGCTGCGATTCAAGTGAAAGCAGCGGAGTTCCGCTGCGATGGTATTCTTCAAGCTCATCCCGCTCCGGCAGGAAAGCTCGTTCACAGCGGATTTCAGCCGATTCGGACAGCAGGGCGTAGATGGTCTGGAATCCGAGACTGCTCATGCCGGTGCGGTAGCGACTGGGTGAAACCAGACAGACAGATAACTGACCGCCATGTCTGCCGGAAGCTGAACAGAGGTTGGTTTCGGCAGCCAGGCGGCTGCGCTGATTTTGTCTGAGCGCCCTTGTCATCCGGCACTTATGACGGTAACTGTGATAAGCGTCATTGTCATTGTATGGCGTTGATTCATCGGATTATTTCTCCAGGCCCGGATGCTTTCGGCAGGCTTAACGAAGATCAGCATAACACGTTTGCCTCCAATAAAAAACGCCGCAAATTGCGGCGTTTTTAGTTTCATATTTGGAGAAGGCAGATCAGGCTTTGGATATTGAAACAGCCTGCAACGATGATGCTGAACCGGAAAGCAGATTGACCTGCGGATCCCTGAAATGGGACGGTACGAACAGATTTCCGCGCTGCTGATTGGCTGAGAGTCGCGCTTTGAGTGTGACGCTGCCACTGTCTGTGGATATTTTCAGCAAGCCACCTTCGGCGACAGCCAATGCGGCAGCATCTTCCGGAGAAATTTCGACATAGGCTTCACCCGCCACCAGCATGTTGTTTTCCGACCAGGTTGTCATCGATCCGTTATGATGCAGCAGCGATCCGACCTTCAGAGTGAACGGACCCGAAGAGACAGGAAGTGCAGCCGGTTTCAGCGGAGCAAAAACGCTTTTCTCTGTGCGGTTCTTGATGCGCCCAATCCGGCATCCGTCGTGGTCGCAGGTTTCGCTGTAGAGGGCGGTCAGCGTCGTGATTTCGTGATGAAGTTCGTCACTGGTCATGGGAGCCATCGCCACCACCGGCGCTACCAGGGCGTGGAGTTTCATCAAGATATCGGCGTCGCTGCGTGATTCTCCGGCCGGTTTGACGGCGGCATTGAAGCACTGCACCCGGTTGTCGGCGGAGGTAAACGAACCGGCTTTTTCTGCTCCGGTTGCGGCCGGCAGTATGATGTGAGCCATACGGGCGGTTTCGGTCAGGAAAATATCCTGCACTACCAGCAGTTCGAGCTTCTGCAGGGCCTTGATGGTGCGGTTACGGTCTGGAAGGATGTGTACGAGATCACTTCCCATCACGTAAAGTGCCTTAATCTGGCCTGCTTCAATCGCATCGATAATCTGAAACAGGTCTTTGCCGGGAGTGGTTGGAATTGTGCAGTTCCAGGCTTTCCCGAATTGAGCGGCAGCGTGTTCATAGGTATGATAGCCGGGCAGATACTCGGGGCAGATGCCCATATCGAGCATGCCCTGGGTGTTGTTTTTTTCATCCAGCGGATAGATTCCAGCACCGCCTGTACCGGTCGCGCCGGTCAGCAACGCCAGATTAATCGAGGCGGCAACCGCATTCTTCATGTCGGCAGAACGGATAATATCGAATCCGTAAAGCACGGCGGTGCTTCCATTATTTCCGATCAGGGCAGCAGCCTCACGTAGCTGCAATTCCGAGATTCCGGTTATTTCTGTGATCTTTTCAAAAGATAGTGCTTCCAGCGATGCTTTCAGGCTATCAAGCCCCTGCGCACTGGAGACGGATTTGTTCTCCAATCCCTCTGCCAGAATTGCCTTGTTGAGTCCGGCTACCAGCCAGGCCTCGCTCCCAGGACGGCACTGCAGAAAAGCACTGGCATACTTGTTGAGTGAAGTGGCGCGGCTGTTGACCAGCAGCAGTCTGGCATCATTCTTGTTGACGGCCTGGATAACACGGTAGGCGAATCCGGCCGATTCTGCCTTTAGGTCGGCTCCGATAACGATGACGGCGTCAGCTTTCTCGATGGTGTTCATGTCGAATGTGCCGCCACTGTAACCCAGTTGTTCCCACTGCAGAATCTGGGATGGCAGATAGCCCAGGCGTGCTTCGGAATCTATGTTATTGCTGCCTAACGCACCACGGAAAAATTTCTGGAACAGATAGTTTTCTTCGTTGGTTACCCGAGGCGAACCGATGCCGGCAACCGCACTTCCGCCGGAAATGGTGGCGATCTCCTTGAATTTGGCGGCGGCGTTTCCAAGTGCCTGATCCCAGGAGACCTTCTTCTGGGCATTATTGCCTTCCCTCAACATCGGCGCCGTCACGCGTCCGGGAGAATTAAAGGCGGCATAGCCGAAACGGCCGTTGACGCAGAGGTTACCGCGATTGTAGGTTTCATCGGAGCTGGTAACGCGCTCAACCCGACCGTCTTTGGCGTGGTAATCGATCTGGCAGCCCGAAGAACAGAAGGCGCAGACACCGGGAGTTACTTCAAATGCCCAGGGGCGTCCACGGAATTTGAACGGCTTGCTGATCAGGGTGCCGGTTGGACAGGCGTTGATGCAGTTGCCGCAGAAGTCGCAATCGAGAGGTTCGCCGCTGATTGTGTCAATGATGGTGCGGTCACCGCGATCAACGATCTCGATCGCCTCTCTTCCGACGACCTCGCGACAGACCTTGACGCATTTTTCGCAAAGGATGCAGCGATTCGGATCACTCTCCAGCAGTTTCCAGTCGTAACGGATCGGCAGGCGTTCAAGCTCGGCACCGAACTTGTTTCTGTCAACCTGGAGGCTGTAGCAGCTATCCTGCAGGTCGCACTCACCGGCGGCGTCGCAGACCGGGCAGTCCAGCGGGTGGTTGACCAGCATCAGTTCCAGCGTGTTCTTGCGGATCTTTTCAAGCGCCGGAGTGGACGTCGTCACATTGATGCCATCCTTGACCGGTGTATTGCAAGCGGTCATGGGGCGCTCGACGCCTTCTACTTCAACAACGCAGATGCGGCAGGCGCCGGTGGTGGAAACCTTTTTCAGCCAGCAGAGGGTCGGGATCTTGATTCCCAGCTCGGCAGCGGCGTCCAAAATGGTTGTGCCGGAAGGTACCGTCACCTGTTTTCCGTCGATTGTCACTGTTGCTGTCTTGTTCTCGCAGGACTCTGTATGTGCCATGCCGTTATATCTCCATTGCTGCATTGTTATTTTGTTGTGCAGAGTGAAATGAACGTATTCACCAGTTACACCGCCACCATTGCCATGCGGTAACAGCGCAGGCAACGATCGGCTTCGATCTGCGCCGTGCTGTCACTGAAACCTAGTTCGACCTCGCGGTAATTCCCTTTGGCGGCCCGCTCGCGGCCATGTACTTCCTTCTGGCCGGCACGGGCGGATGAATCCAGCCAGGGCACTTTTTCATTTTTGTCGTAGACACCCAGGTAAGTCAGCAGGTCATCAAATATATCCTGTTCGCTGAGATAGGCCTTGCCTTCTTCCAGCCAGCGCTGGATGACCAGTGCGGCGCGATGGGCATTACCGACGCAGGCCACAACTGTCAGCGGTCCAATCTCGGCGTCGCCACCGGCAAATACGCCGTCGCAGTCGGTGATCAGCGAGCGGGAAAGCATGTTGCCCATGCCATCTTTCAAATCTTTTCCGGCTGCATCCTTAAGCGGCAGATACTTGGTGACAACCGTATTCCACTTGGTGATGTCAATCCCCATATCAGGCGGAATGAAGCTCAGGTCAGGATCCTGGCCGATAGCCGGGATGACAGTATCACATTCAACGATGAACTCGCTGCCGGCCACAGGTTCGGGACGACGGCGACCGGAGGCATCAGGTTCACCCATCGCCATGCGGACGCATTCGACGCCGATGACCTGTTCATTGTCGTCAACAACGATCTTGGTTGGAAGCACCTGAAATTCGAACCGGACCCCTTCCTCGTCGGCGCCGTCAACTTCCCAGACATCGGCAGGCATCTCCTTGCGTGAGCGGCGATAAAGCAGGATCGATTCTTCGGCTCCTTCACGCAGGGCCACGCGGACGCAGTCAATGGCTGTGTTGCCGCCGCCTACGACGCAAACCTTCTTGCCCATGCCGGTCGGTTTGCCCATGTACGCTTCACGCAGGAAGTCGATGCCGCCGGACAGGAAGCCTTTGTAACCCTTGTCCTCTCCCTCGACACCCATCGGTTTGGAGCGGTGAGCACCGGGAGCGATGAATACGGCGTTGTATTTCTGTTTCAACTCGGGCAGCGAGATGTCCTTGCCGACGCGGCAGTCATAGATGATCTCTACGCCGACTGATTGGATGATATCGATGTCACGTTGCAGGATTGTGCGCGGCATACGGTAGGCCGGGATGCCGACCGCGATCATGCCGCCGCCGAAACCTTCGGGCAACGCTTCATAGATTGTGCACTTATATCCTTCCAGAGCCAGGTAATAGGCGGCAGCCAGGCCGGCCGGTCCAGCTCCGACGATTGCTACGGTTTTGTTCTTTTTGGCCTTTGGAATCATTGGCGGCTGCAGGTTGTGCAGACGCTCATAGTCAGAGGCGGTGCGCTTCAGAACCATGATGTTGACAGCGTCATCAACGTTTTTGCGGCGGCAGGCTGTTTCACAGGGATGTGGGCAGACCCGTCCGCAGACGGCAGGCAGCGGCATATTTTCGCGAATGGTTGCCAGAGCCTCGCCGTACTGATAATTTTTGATTTCCTCAATATACTTGGGAATATCGATGTGGGATGGACATTTGTCCATGCAGGGGGCGGTAATCTTGTGGATATACTTGGAAGGCTCGGTATTTGGTCCGCAGGCTTCATAAATATAAGCCAGAAAATCGGCGCGATAATGCTTGACCGCATCGAAAACCGGCACTGTTGCGCTTTGGCAGAGAGTGCATTTGCAGTTTTTGAGCAGTTCGGCCAGATCGCCGACCATATCCAGATCCGCCTCGCTCGCCTTACGCTCCAGCAGGTTCTGGAACAGATCCATCAGGACTTTCGTACCCTTTTTGCCGGGTGTGCAGCGACCGCAGCAGTATAGTGTCTGAACCCGCTTCATGTATTCGGCCGTCATGGCCGGAACATCGACGTACTTGTCGAACAGAATGATGCCGTCCCATCCCATGAAGGCGCGCAATGGGCGCTCTCCGTCAAATGCGACCGGCAGCCGGTAACTGACCTCTTTGGGTTCTCCGGAAACATTCCTGTTGTCTACAACATCTCCGCCCCACGTGGAAAAGATGACCTGTGCCACTTAAACCTCCGAAACCAACCCCGGAAACAAGGGGTTAAGTACTTGCAATTATTAAACAAAATCTGTATCAACAATTGTATACAGTATGCATGATTATCACAATAACATCCCAAAAATCAAGGAAAAAACTGTAGATAATACAACGCACTTGCAACAATATTCATATATCCGGGAGTAACTCCGGAACTGCGCAGGTACATTAAAGTTAATCAAGTCTTTGGCCCATGCGTGGAAAATAGCTTCTAGCTTGCTAATGTGCCATGTATAATGACCGCCAGTATCCAGATCCAATAACCGGGAGAGACATGCTAATGACCGCTACAGCCTCGCTTGATTCTGCTTTTTGTTCGCTTTTTGAAATTAATATGGGAATTCGGCCCGGAGAACGGGTGTTGGTCTTCAGTGATATAATCCGCGCGGAAGAAGAGGTGACTCCATCCGATCTTGACCGCCGTACGCGTTTGAACGCCACTGCCAGGGCCGCTGCCGAATATGCCGCACTTAAATATGGCAGCGGCAGCTTTGTTGAGTTCCCGTCGACTCCGGCCTCCGGCGCTGAGCCGCCGCAGGAGCTCTGGAAGGCGACTTTTGGAGACACCATCATCGCGGGCCTGGAATCTGCCGGACTGCTGGCCAAGCTGCTCAACAAGTCCGCTTCTCCCGAAGAAATAGCCTGCGCCAGAAAAATGGTCCTTTCGCATAAGCAAGATGTTGCCGATATCATTATCGCCCTGTCAAACAACTCCGCCAGCCACACCCGCTACCGCGCCCTGGCCTGTGCCGCCGGATGCCGCTTTGCCAGTCTGCCCCACTTTGATCCGGATATGTTCCACAGCTCCATGACGGTCGATTGGAACGCTCTGGCTGCCCGCACCGCGCGGCTGGTGGAAGCGGTCAACAAAGCCGAATGGATCAGGGTCACCACACCCAACGGCACCGACATGCATATCTGCAAGCAGGGGCGCAATGCCGGCGGGGATGATGGCATGCTGACCGCCCCGGGAAGCTTCGGCAACCTGCCGGCCGGCGAAGCGTATCTGGCGCCGCTGGAGGGAAAGAGCCACGGTCTGATGGTTATAGAGTGGGGCCCGACCCGCAAGCTGGTTGAACCGCTACGGCTGACGGTCGAGAACGGTGTGGCGGTGAAGCTTGAAGGGAATGATATCCATCGTGAAAAACTGGAAGCAAAATTTGCCGAAAACCGGAACTGCCGTAACATTGCAGAGCTGGGCATCGGAACCAACGACAAAGCCAGTCGCCCGGACAACGTGCTGGAAGCGGAAAAAATTCTCGGCACGATCCATATTGCGCTGGGGGATAACAGCGGCTTTGGCGGAGTTGTAAGCGCACCGTTCCACGAGGATTATGTCTTCTATCAGCCGACTCTAACGGCGATCATGGCTGATGGAACTGAAAACATCATTATTGATAACGGCCATCTCCTGGTCTAGCCGGTGGCCGATTCAATTCACACGGTTCTGATGAAAAATCCGGCTCTGGCGAGTTTCTCTTTCCGGTCTTCGAAACCGTTCAGGCCGCCGTTGATCCGTTTGGTGATGGACGTAACATCATCCTGGTCGGCAAGCTGATTCAAATCGTGTGTCGTCCAGAACCAGCAGGCCACATCCACGGCCGTTTCCGGGTCACTGGCCACCAGTTTCGCACCTTCATCGGTTGTGTAATCGATGCCGCGCGCCTTACTGTAGGCCGTATAGTTTGCCCTTCCGGTCAATTGGATAAGACCTCGACCCTTGAAGCGCCGCCCATCGCCCGGTTTGGTATTTCCAAGATCCTTGCGTCCTTCATAAGCCGATCCGCTGGCAAGCTCCTCGCAATAGCGCAGCTCTCCGCTTTCGTGTCCGATCTGTGCCAGAAAGTGAGCCATTCTCAACGGCGTATTAATATCGTACTCAAGCATTTTATTCAAAAGAGCGTCGCAGTATTTCTCAACCAGGCTGTCATCGGCGTTAACCAAAACTCCCTTGAGAACCAGTTGGCAGAAGGATGGAATCCCTTCCGCCAGTTTCTGCAACGTTTCGCCGCCGGGCGCCACCTTGCAGTCCGGTTGAGCCATTCCAACCACCGAAGCTTGGAAAGCCTCGATCGCCGCGCTGGTGGCATCCCCGAAATCCCCATCCACTTCCAGTTCCGGCAGTGGCGACAGCAAATTAATGTTCATATTGAGCAGAACCTGCACCGTTTTCACATCGGTTTCATAGTTTCTGCAATTCAGGCCGACTGATGAATTAATACACATAACAACCTCCTGGATGAGAGCTTTTATCTGGGAACCCGCACCGCATCGTAATTCTCATCGATATTATGTATCTGGTCCTTGCTTAGAATCCTGAAAGTCCCCCGCCATTGAACACCATTACTGAAGACAAGGCCCAGATGGAACCGGTCTGTAGCCAGCTTCTCAAAATCCCAGGTCCCGCTGACCGGCACCCGCTGTCCCTGCCCGCCGATGAAAGCCTCCTGCCGACCGGAAAAACTGCCATTATCAAGATAATCTATGTATGTGCCACCTTCCATCCCGGCGATTTTCTGCTCGACCTGCCAACGTCCGATCACGTACTGGCGGGTTGCCTCCGGAACCTTGTCGGCTGTTTTCTGGTTCAAAATTGAATAACCAAAACCGGCAACACCAATCAGCAATAACGCGAATACCAGTATCTTCGCCCGAACCGGAGCGTTTTTAAAAAACGCCATCGCCAGAAAGCCCAGAATCAGGCACATCAGCGACAATGTTCCAAGCGGGCTTGAGGCAGCGGCTTTGATAACATCTGCATTCATCAGGTTTTCCATAATCACCTCTGGTTAATTGATCCAGCGTATTTAGCATGACGTGGTTGATACTGGTTATGTCATTGAGTCATTTAGGCTTCACTCCCGCCGTGCTCCCATCCCCAACTGTTTTCTGGTACTTAACCAGCTCTGCCAATAACGTTTCGCCCCAGTTTCCTGTTTCAGCAATCGTTTTCGCGTAGAGACCCTGCGAGTACTCCTGAATCAGAGTAAATCCGCCCTTGATTTCTGCATCGGAAAGTTCTGTCGAATGCAGCGTAGCCAGGAACTCGCACCATGAAACACGCGATGTCGTAATCAGTTTCTCAAGTTCCAGCTGTGTGGAAACGAATCTAATGTGTCCGCTGGTGCCGCCGAAGAGGGAGTTAGCGGCAAGAAAGCTTGCTGCCGCCGCCAGGAACGAATACCCATATTGCCCCAGAGGTTTTAAGGCAGGCTGGTCGGTGGCAGAAAGCAGCGGAAGCAGCAGCCCGATCGAACCGAGAACCCAGGCCAGAATGCGGAACAAACCTGACAGCGAAGCCCGGGTGCCGCGACGACGGTAGTAATATTTGACCTCAGCTTCCGCCAGATCGTCGACCGCCTCAAAAAGCTGCGAAAGCGATTCAACCAGACTCGCCTTATCCCAGCTCACGCCAGCCATTCGATCACGAAACTTCCTGATTCGCCTCGGGTCCTCGGGGCGGAGTTTCCTTACCCATGCCGAAAGTGATGCGATCATAGAACCCTCCCGGATAAGCAGCAACTGTGACAACTCTGAATAACATCGTAACGCCTTACCAGATTATAAAATTATTAATGTCAATTTACAATCTGCGACTTTGCGATTTGGTCTGTCTTTCTGCGATAAGTCAGAATAAAAGCTGAGTTTCACGAACAAAAAAACCGCCCCGGTTAGGAGCGGCCTGCGATTGTTTGATGTTAGTGGTTTTGTCGATATTACCCTTTTAAACTCTCCAGCTCATCCCAGCGCAAAAAGGCCGCTTCCAGCTCGCTCTCCAACTCCGCCAGGCGGGCATTGATAACGGCCGTCTCGCTGCCGGCATTTTTGTAAAAATCGGGGTCGGAAAGGCGGGCGTGCAGTTCGGTCTGTTCTTCTTCCAGCGTGGCGATCCGTTCCGGCAGTGCTTCCAGCTCCCTTTCGTCCTTGAAGGAGAGCTTGCGGCTGCGATCGGCTTGTCGTTTTGACTTATCCTGAGTAGTTTTTGCCGCAACCGGTGTCGCGGCGGCCGTTTCGGCTGCGGACTGGCTCAGCCAGTCGTCATAGCCGCCCACATAATCACGCACGCTGCCGTCGCCGGTCAGCACCAGCGTGCTGGAGACAACGTTGTTGAGGAACTCGCGGTCGTGGCTGACCAGCAGCAGCGTGCCGGAATATTCCTGCAGCAGGTCTTCCAGCAGGTCGAGCGTTTCGGCGTCCAGATCGTTGGTCGGTTCGTCCATTACCAGGATATTGGATGGTTTGGTGAACAGCTTGGCCAGCAGCAAACGGTTGCGCTCGCCGCCGGAGAGGATGCTGACCGGACTGCGGGCCCGCTCGGGCGAGAAGAGGAAATCCTGCAGATAGCCGATGATGTGGCGCGGCTGGCCGTTGATGATCAGCGTGTCATTACCCTCGCCGACATTCTCCTGGACGCTCTTGTCCAGCTGCAGCTGGTCGCGCAGCTGATCGAAATAAAGCACTTCGCGCCGGGTGCCCAGCTTGATCTCCCCCCGCTGCGGTTCAAGTTCCCCCAGCAGCAGGCGCAGCAGGGTGGTCTTGCCGGAGCCGTTGGGGCCGATGATGCCGATCCGGTCGCCGCGCATGATCGTGGTGGAAAAGTTCTTCATGATCGGTTTGCCGTCGAAGGCAAAGGAAATATCCAGCGCTTCGGCCACCAGTGCGCCGGAGCGGTCGGCCGTCTGCACCGAGATCTTGACAGTGCCCTGCCGTTCGCGCCGCTGGCGGGATTCTTCGCGCAACTTTTTCAGCGCCCGGACACGCCCTTCGTTGCGGGTGCGGCGGGCCTTGATCCCCTGGCGGACCCAGACTTCCTCCTGGGCCAGCTTCTTGTCGAACAGAGCCTGACGGGTGATCTCCGCTTCCAGCAGCGCTTCGCGCCGCTCTACAAACTCGTCATAGCCGCAGGAGAAGGCGTAGATCCGTCCCCGATCCAGTTCGGCCACCCGGTTGGCCAGGCGGCGGGCAAAGGCGCGGTCGTGGGTTACGAACACAACCGTCTTGACGTTCTTGGCCAGAAATTCCTCCAGCCAGAGGATCGTATCGATATCCAGGTGGTTGGTCGGCTCATCCAGAATCAGGATGTCGGGGGATGAAACCAGCGCCCGGGCCAGCAGCGCCCGGCGTTTGGTGCCGCCCGAAAGCGAGGTGAATTCGGCATCGGCGTCCAACTGCAGCCGGTTCAGAACCCGCTCGACCTCCTGATGCAGCGACCAGCCGTCACTCTCTTCCAGCTCTTTCTGCAAATCTTCCAAACGCGTCAGCAGCTTTTCGCTGGCATCGTGGGCCAGTTCATGGCTGACATGGTGGTATTCTGCCAGCAGTGCAGCCACATTTCCCATGCCGGAGGCGACCACATCGAAAACGCTGCCGGACAGGTCGGGGGGAACATCCTGGGTCAGCTGGGTCACTTTCAAACCTTGCTGGCGCTGGATGTCGCCGCTTTCCTGAGTCAGTTCGCCGCCGATAAGTTTCAGCAGGGTCGATTTGCCGCTGCCGTTGCGCCCCATCAGGCAGAGCCGGTCGCCAGCCTCGATCTGCAGATTGATTCCATCGAAAATCGGCGGGCCGCCGAAGGCCAAAGTTATGTTTCGCAGTGATATAAGTGCCACTTGAACCTCAATCGTTGATAATGGTGTTTTTAGCTAAATCAGCTACAGAGCGATCTGCCGCAGCGGATGAAATCGTACAGCATTTCCCGTCCTTCGTTCCTTCCGGTTATTACCTGCAGCGCAATCTCATACATGGAGTGGTTCGGATAATGCTCGTGCGCTGAGCGCCAGAAAGCTTCCAGACCGCTGATAATCTGCTCTTCGCTGATTCGGTCGAACTGCTTTTGTGCTCCATGGGGGGCGAGCGAGGCATTCAGTACCGAAACTGAAATCGGGCCGATTGACAATGATATCAAATCCCCGCCGAACCAGAGTTTTACGGTGCGGGCCCGAAAATCCCACTCCGTCTGAACGGTTCCTTTTTCAATCATCTTGACCGCTCTGCCGCTAATTGCTGCAACAGTGGTCTTGTCGGCCACCAGCGAACCGGAACCGTTGCAGGGATTGAAATCGGAACCGGGATATTTATCCTTCTGCAGGGATGATTGCCACTCTTTCAGGATCGCTTGCGCTTCGAGATCGTTTTTGCCGCGGCAGCTCTGCATGGCATCATCCAGATGGTGTTTGGCCTCTTTTTCCGCCGCCGCAAAGTTTTTCCAATAGCTGTTGGTATCCGGCACTTCGGCGGGAGCGGCCGTGGCCAGTGTCAGCGGCAATATGGCCGCGATCAGTATGCGGTTCAGGATTGGCGGCATCGTCATGCTGTTAGTCCGCGGTTTCGATGTTGTCCATGGAATCCTTTAAGTACCAGCGTTCTTTGGCGAAGTGGTTCTGCTCCGTCGCAGCGTCAAGACGAATCTGTTTTTCAGATCCTTCAGCACCAGCTTGCGGTCGGTCAGTGAGCGGAGGAAAAACGGCACGATGCAGCCGCAGCGGTCGCAATTGGCTTTGGGACCGAGCATGCACGGTTTTTTTACCCCGCCCGCCGGATCGAAGGCGAATGATTTGCTCGCGAAGAGGCAGCTGTCCGTCACGCTACGGGCGGTGGCCGATTTCATCAGCCCCAGGGCGCTCCTGGTGTTGACCAAAAAATCTCCGTACTGATCTTTAAGTTCAATCAGCCTGTCGAGCATGCGGTCCTTCTCGGGCCAATCCAGCCAGAGATCGTCATCCAGCCCACGGATCGGGGTGTAAAAACTGAAGACCATGTTGCGCACTTTGGGGTTCTGGTGCCATTCCGCCAGGGAGGTTTCGACATCGCCGAGATTCTGGCGGGTGATGCAGTAGGCGATGGTGATGCGCTGCCCTTCACTTTGGCGGATATTGCGTTTGATCGTTTCCAACAGTCCCGGTTGATTCCGGAAACGGTCATGATAGGCCTGGCCGCCATCGACCGATATGCACCAGCTGACGTCTTTCCAGTCCGGAAGCGGCAGCGAGCCGTTGGTGGTGATGGTGTTGAACTTGAAGTACTGCCGCCCCAGTTCGATCAGTTCAGGCCGAAGCAGTGGTTCGCCGCCGACCCAGGTGCATTGGTAAAAGCGAAAACCTTCCGCTTTCAGTTGTTCGAATTTTTCGCGCCACTGTTCCAGCGACCATTGGGCGACACGCTCCTGCTCGAAGAAATAGCAATGCTCGCAACGCAGGTTGCAGTCACTGGTGACATCCACCGAACCGAAAGTGTTACTCGGAAAGCCGAAAAAGAAGAAGCCGACCTTGGCCAGATCAAAAAGGCTGAACGGCGCCCGGTAGGGACGGTTAAAAGGAGTTTTAGGTCTGTTTGTCATGGTTCCCATATAAAACAGGGGCTGGCTGTGAGGGCCAACCCCTGCGGAATGATCTGTTAGGGTAAAATCAACTCAGACCTGCACGACTTCCTTGACGCCTGGAACGTGCTCTTTCATGGCGCGCTCGATGCCCATCTTGAGGGTCATGGTTGACATGGGGCAGCTGCCGCAGGCGCCTTTCAGGCGCACCTTGACGATACCGTCTTCGGTGATTTCGACCAGCTCCACATCTCCGCCGTCAGCCTGCAGGCCGGGGCGTACCATCTCAAGAACTCTCAGTACTTCTTCTTTCATTGTGCTTCTCCTTTGGTTTTATATTAAATCCGGGCTACTGTTTCGGCAACCCGGGTTCGGTCAGGTGTTCCGGCCGCATGATGCCATCCAGTTCATCCTCCGCCATCAGTTTTTGTTCCAGTACAATCTCACGGATGCTTTTTCCGCTGGCTACCGATTCCTTGGCAATGGCGGCCGAAGCGTTATAGCCGATGTAGGGAGCCAGCACCGTCACCAGGCCGAGCGACTCTTCCAGGTAGCGGCGGCACCTGGCCTCGTTGGCGGTAATGCCATTTATACAGGATTCGGTCAATTTCTGCACGCAATTCCTGAGCAGTTCCATCGAAAAAGTCAGGTTGTAGGCAATCAGCGGCATCATTACGTTCAATTCCAGCTGGCCGGCCTGGGTCGCCAGCATGACGGCCTGATCGCATCCCATCACCTGAAAACAGGCCATGTTGGTCATCTCGGCCATGGAGGGATTGATTTTGCCAGGCATGATCGAGGAGCCGGGCTGGATCGGTGGCAGGACAATCTCATCCAGGCCGGTGCGGGGGCCGGAGGCCAGCAGACGCAGATCGTTGGCGATCCGCCCGATATTGACCGCCGTGCGGCGCAGGGCCGAGGAAAGCGCCAGGAAGGGGTCCATGTTCTGCATCGCTTCGAACAGGTCCGGACTGGCCACCAGCGGAAAGCCGGTGGCAATTGCCAGCTGCTCGATGATCGCCGTAATATAGGCCGGTTCCGCATTCAGCCCGGTTCCGACGGCGGTCCCGCCGATGCCCAATTCAAGCAGGGCCGGGATGCACGATTCCAGCCCTTCGCGATTCTTGCGGATGGCAACGGCATAGGCGGTAAACTCCTGCCCCATGCGGATCGGAACCGCATCTTGCAGATGGGTGCGCCCTGACTTCAAAATATGATCGAATTCTTTCCCCTTGGCAGCCAGAGCCAGCTCCAGCCCTTCCAATACTTCCAGCAGCGGGTCGAGCATCTCCAGCGACGCCAGCCGGATGGCGGTCGGGATGACATCATTGGTCGATTGGGCCATGTTGACGTGGTCGTTGGGATGCAGCATGCCGAAATCGCCCCGTTTCTGCCCCAACAGCTCCAGGGCGCGGTTGGCCAGCACTTCGTTGACATTCATATTGTGCGAAGTTCCGGCCCCGGCCTGAAAAGGATCAACAACAAACTGGTCGGCCAGTTTGCCGGCCAGCGCTTCGTCGGCCGCGGCGACGATGGCATTGCCGACCTTTTCCTCCAGCCGCCCGGTGGACATATTGGCGATGGCGGCACAGCGCTTGATGACCACTGTTCCCCAGGTAAAAGCCGGATGCGGTTTCAATCCGGAGATCGGAAAGTTGTGCAGGGCCCGGGCGGTCTGTGCGCCATAATAGGCGCTGGCCGGCACCGCCATTTCTCCCATGGAATCTTTTTCAATGCGTGTATTCATGTTTCACCTCGCTTTAGCAGATATGCGTGAATTATTTTTTTATCACGAAGTCCCGCAGGAAACAGCAGGAAAAAGAGCATCGTTTTCATGTGCAGATATTATGCTACAATTTATTGCATTATAACGTTTTATGATACAATCTGGCTTCGATTAGTCCAGCATCATTGATAATATTAGCATAAAAGGAGCAGAAACCATGATTCCTCCCCTGCGTATTGCCAAAAACGACAAGAGCGAGCTGTTCATTCTGCCGGCCATGGCCAATCGCCACGGTTTGATCACCGGCGCCACCGGCACCGGAAAAACCGTCACGCTGCAGACCCTGGCCGAACAGTTCTCCGCCATCGGAGTCCCCTGTTTCATGTCTGATGTGAAGGGTGACCTGACCGGCGTTTCCCGGCCCGGCGGCGGCAGCAAAAAGGTGACCGAACGATTGGAAATGCTCGGCATTACCGATCATCAGTTCCGTGGTTTTCCGGTGACGCTTTGGGACCCGTTCGGCGAAAGCGGGCATCCGGTGCGCGCCACCATATCCGACATGGGGCCGCTGCTGCTGGCGCGCATGCTGGACCTGAACGAGACCCAGACCGGCGTGCTCAATCTGGTCTTCAAGGTGGCCGATGACAGCGGATTGCTCCTGCTGGATCTGAAGGACCTGCGCTCCATGCTGCAGTTTGTCGGTGAGAATTCCAAAACCTTTACGACCGAATACGGCAATATCTCCTCTGCCAGCGTGGGCGCAATCCAGCGCGGCTTGCTGGCACTGGAAAGTCAGGGTGGCGACAGGATCTTTGGCGAGCCGATGCTGAACATTGATGATCTGATGCAGACCGAACGCGGCCTGGGGGTTATCAACATCCTGTCGGCCGACAAACTGATGCAGTCTCCGAAGTTGTACGGGACTCTGCTGTTATGGCTGCTATCCGAACTGTTCGAAAATCTGCCGGAAGCGGGCGACCTGGAAAAGCCGAAGCTGGTATTTTTCTTTGACGAGGCCCACCTGCTGTTCAGTGATGCCCCGGCGGTGCTGCTGGAAAAGATCGAGCAGATGGTGCGCTTGATCCGCTCCAAAGGGGTCGGTGTCTTCTTTATCACCCAGAATCCGGTAGATGTGCCCGACAAGGTACTTTCGCAACTGGGCAACCGGGTGCAGCATGCCCTGCGTGCTTTCTCCCCTCGCGATCAGAAGGCGGTCAAGGCGGCGGCTGATACCATGCGCGACAACAGCGATCTGGACGAGGAGAAAGCGATTACCGAACTGGGCGTGGGGGAAGCGCTGGTTTCCTGTCTGGGTGAAAACGGGCAGCCACAGGTTGTGGAGCGCGCGTTTATCATGCCGCCCCAGGGGCAGATCGGCCCGATTGATGATGGCCAGCGCCGGCAGTTGATCGGTTCATCTCTGGTGGCTGGTGTTTATGAAAAAGGTGTTGACCGTGAATCGGCCTACGAGATTCTGAAAGCACGTGCCGAACAGGCCACTCAGGCCGCAGTGGTCGCGCAGCAACAGCCTGCTGCGGCAGCTCCGTCGTCGGGTGGTGGAATTGGCGGGATGCTGGGCGACATGTTCAGCGGAGCCATGGGTTCAGGCGGGAGGCGGCGTGAAGGGGTCGTGGAGGCATTGGCCAAAAGCGCGGCCCGTTCGGTGGGAAGTCAGGTGGGACGGGCAATTATCCGGGGTGTGCTGGGGTCGATCCTTGGCGGCAGGCGTTGATATAAGTCAGCCTCCCATCCGGGGTTTCTGGGTGGGAGGCTGTTGTTTTCAAGGTATTTTCTAAAGTCGGTATCAGGCCGACAACTCTTCCCACTCCCCGTACAGCTCTTCCAGCCTGGAATTCAGGGTTGCGTGACGCTCGCCACCCTGCTGACCCCGCTCGGGATCATCAAAAAAACCGGCTGAGTTCATTTCCACCTCAAGCAATGCCAGTTCCTTCTCCGTTGCTGAAATCTGAGATTCCACTTCACCAATCCGCTTCTGGCGGCTCTGATCCTCGCGTTTGCGGCGTTTTTCCTCTTCGCGGTCGCGCAGGCGCTCTTCCTTTTTCTGGGGTGGCAAAGATGCCGGAGAATTGTCTGTTGCTGACGTCGAAATTGCCGTGGCGGTCGGTTTGGAAGATGCGGAAGCCGGGAGGGAACCCTTCTTTTCCAGATAATATTCGTAATTGCCGAAATAACTTTCCACACCGCCCGCCTCTACTTCCACAATCCGGGTGGCCAGGGCATTGACAAAGTAACGGTCGTGGGAGACGAACACCACCGTTCCTTCGAAACCTTTCAGAGCATCCAGCAGCACTTCCTTGCTGTACAGGTCCAGATGGTTGGTCGGTTCGTCCATCAGCAGCAGGTTGGAGGGGCGCAGCAGCATCTTGGCCAGCGCCAGGCGGTTGCGCTCGCCGCCGGAAAGTACGCTGACTTTTTTGTGGATGTCATCGCCGGAGAAGAGAAAAGCTCCCAGAATATCACGCAGTTTGGGCACCATGGCGTAAGGGGCATCGGCATACAGCTCGTCATAGGCCGATCTGCTCGGGTCGAGCACATTGGCCTGATCCTGGGCAAAATAATCCATGCTGACATTGTGCCCGGCAATCCGCTCACCGCTTTGAAATTCACCACCGGCCAGCACCGTCATCAGGGTCGATTTGCCGGCGCCGTTATGCCCCACCAGGGCGATGCGCTCACCTTTATCAATTGTCAGGTCGATCCGGTTCAGCACGGTATGATCACCAAAAGAGCGGGTCAGCCCTTTCAGCTCCATCACGGTTTTACCGCTCTTGGGCGCTTCCGGGAACTGGAAGCGGATCCGTTTCCTTTCGGGCGGCAGCACGATCCGCTCGACCTTTTCCAGCTGTTTGATGCGCGACTGCACCAGCGAAGCCTTGTTGGCCTGATAGCGGAAGCGGCTGATGAATGCCTCGATCTTCTCAACCTCCTCATCCTGGCGGCGCTTGGCATCCCGCAGGGCGGCCACGCGCTCAACCCGCTGGGTCAGGTAATTGGAATAGCTGCAGTGGTAGTCGGAAAGGACCAGATTCCAGACCTCGGCGATCCGGCTGCAGACGCTGTCCATGAAGAAACGGTCGTGGGAAACCATGATTACCGAGCCGGGGTAGTTGCAGAGGTACTCCTCCAGCCAGTTGCGCGCCTCCAGATCCAGATGGTTGGTCGGCTCATCCAGCAGCAGCACGTCCGGTTTCTGCAACAGCAGCCGCGCCAGAGCTATCCGCATCTGCCAGCCGCCGGAAAACTCACCGCAGTCGCGCTGCCAATCCTCCTGGGAAAAACCGAGACCCTTCAGCACCGACCCGATCTCGGCCTCCATGGTATAGCCGCCGCGATGGCGGAACTGTTCCTGCAGTTCACCGTAGCGGTGCAGCAGTTGGTCGTGCTCGGGGGAATCGTGGGGCATCCGTTCCATGTCCTGCCCCAAGCGATGCAGCTCCTCCTCCATGGCCAGCAGCTCGCCCAATGCGGCCCTTGCCTCGTGGAACAGCATCCGGCCGGTGGTGACGATGCCGTCCTGCGGCAGGTAGGCGGCCTTGGCCCCCCGGGCAAACTGGATCTCGCCCGAAGTCGGTTCGTTGAGCCCGGCGATGATCTTCATCAAGGTGGATTTGCCGGCGCCGTTCTCACCGACCAGCGCCACCCGTTCACCCTTTTTCAGGTGCCAGGAGATGTTGTTGAAGAGGGGAGTTCCGGCGAAGTCTTTGGTTAAATTGATAAGTTGGAGCATGGGGAGGGTTGTAGCATGGAATGGTGGTTTTCGGCAAGCGGAGCGGGGTTGGGTGAATCAACTTGCCGTAAGTTTGGGGTTGACTTACCTGACGGCATGGCTGTTAATAATAGATTGGTTGCGACTACTTTTTACCAGGTGTGAGTTTATGCCTACCACTGAAAATCCGGATGACATTCTGAAAATGATGGATGATTTTTCCGCCGCCTGCCGCAAGGCCGGTTTGAAACTTACCCACCAGCGATACGAAATTTATCAGGAACTATTGAAATCCAGCGACCATCCCGCCGCCGAAGTCCTCCACAAGCGCCTGCTGCTCAAAATCCCTTCCATGTCTCTTGATACGGTTTACAGAACTCTGGCCACGTTTGAACAGCATGGCCTTATCTCCCGGGTTCAGACCGTGGAAAGCCATGCTCGGTTTGAAGCCAGATTACAGCACCATCACCACCTGATCTGCAGCGTCTGCAATGAAATCACGGATTTTCAGTGGGAAGGCTTTGATCAATCGCCACTTCCCCAGGGTCTGCAGGAATGGGGAACCGTCAGCAACAAACAGGCCGTGGTGTATGGCGTTTGCAGCAAATGCCTGTCGGGAAGCAAGAACTGAGTTTTTTTGTCAACTAGATAGTAATATTTACTATCTAGTAAATATTTTTATTTGACAACATAGTAAACGATGATACATTAAAGTCCACCTATATATAGTAGCAATATTTAAATTACGACAACCCGTACAACGGGTAATTCAACAACAAAGTGGAGGTTGTATGAAATGGAATCTAACAGGAAAATGTTTCTTCATAACGGGAACTCTTATCGTAGCTCTGGCCTGCGGAGCAGGTCTCGCCAGTGGATGGGGTGGTTCCAGCGGCAGTTCAGGTAGCAGTTGGGGCAGTTCCAGCAGCAGTTGGGGCGGTTCCGGCAGCAGTTCCGGCAGCAGTCAGAGCCCGACATGCGTCGCCGCAAACCTCAACCTATCACTTACAGCAACAGACTGTCACAAGTGCCACACCGGGGATGATACGGCTATAGCAGCCCTGCACCACAAGATAATTACCCCTCCGCCGTGCACAAACTGCCATTCATTTACCGGCACCACACTTGATCCAGTGCAACGGGACTGCATTTCCTGTCATCTCCCGCCCCAGCCTCCCACCAGTACCTTCAAACCTCACGGCCCCACTGTTCACGACAAGGTAACACATTGTGTTGTGTATGACTCGTGCGGCAATTGTCACAAAGAATCAATCCCAGACATTCATTCGGGAGCCGGATCATCCGGCAACAGATACAGCTACCATGGAGGCAGCTATGGCGACAGCTCTGTGAATCCGGGAAAATCGGTATGCTACCTCTGTCATACGAGCACTAATAGTACCGTGCAGCAAACAGTTGTGAAAGGGCTCGCCGGTCAGACCGTATCATGTTCCAATTGTCACGGCGGCGGAAGGTAACCCGTACAAATTGATTCAGCAATTAGCACAAGAAAAACCAAGAGGAAGTTTCCGGCCACTTTTCTGCTCCGTTAAATCGGTTACGAAGCCGGCCGGAAGCCTAAGCAACAGCCGCTCAAACATTTTTAGCTGTACAAATCCAAACCAGTAAGGAAAGGAGAACAGAGATGAGCAAAGAGAGCAAATGCCCGGTAACGGGAGCAGTCGCCAAGCCCACGGCCAGCCATGGCACGTCAAACCGGGACTGGTGGCCTAACCAGTTGAACATCAAGATGCTTCACCAGAATTCGTCCATGATCGACCCGATGGGCAAAGAGTTCAACTACGCCGAGGAGTTCAAAAAACTAGATCTGCAGGCTCTGAAGAAGGATCTCTTTGCGTTGATGACCGACTCGCAGGAATGGTGGCCGGCTGATTACGGCCACTACGGCGGGCTCTTCATCCGGATGGCGTGGCACAGCGCAGGCACCTACCGCACCGGCGACGGCCGCGGCGGCGCCTCCTCCGGTTCGCAGCGTTTTGCGCCGCTCAACAGCTGGCCGGACAACGTCAATCTGGACAAGGCGCGCCGCCTGCTCTGGCCGATCAAGCAGAAATACGGCCGGAAAATCTCCTGGGCCGACCTGATGATCCTGGCCGGCAACTGCGCTCTGGAGTCGATGGGATTCAAGACCCTCGGCTTCGGCGGCGGACGCGAAGATATCTGGGAGCCGGAAGAAGACATCTACTGGGGAGCTGAGAAAGAGTGGCTTGCCGACAAGCGCTATTCCGGTGAGCGAAACCTTGAAAATCCTCTGGCTGCTGTGCAGATGGGTCTGATTTACGTCAACCCGGAAGGGCCGAACGGTGAGCCGGATCCGGTCGCCTCCGGCCGCGACGTTCGCGAGACCTTCGCACGTATGGCCATGAACGACGAAGAGACCGTCGCCCTGGTGGCCGGCGGGCATACCTTCGGCAAGTGTCATGGCGCGGGCGATGCGTCCCATGTCGGCCCGGAACCGGAGGCCGCCCCCCTCGAAGAGCAGGGGCTGGGGTGGAAGAGCAGCTTCCGCAGCGGCAAAGGGGGCGATGCGATCGGCAGCGGCATCGAGGGGGCCTGGAAAGCGAACCCGACCAAATGGGACATGGGCTATCTGAACACGCTGTTCAAATACGAGTGGGAGCTGGTCAAGAGCCCGGCCGGCGCTAATCAGTGGCTGGCCAAGGATGTGGCCGATGAGGATATGGTGGTTGACGCGCACGATCCGTCGAAAAAGCACCGGCCGATGATGACCACGGCCGACCTCTCCCTGCGTTTCGACCCGATCTACGAGCCTATCGCGCGGCGCTACCAGCAGAATCCCGAGAAATTCGCGGACGCCTTCGCCAGGGCCTGGTTCAAGCTGACCCACCGCGACATGGGGCCGCGCTCGCGTTATCTCGGCGCGGAAGTGCCGCAAGAAGATCTGCTGTGGCAAGACCCGCTCCCGGCCGTAGCTCACAAACTGATTGACGGGCAGGATATCGCCTCACTCAAGGGGAAGATCCTCGCTGCTGGACTGTCGATACCCCAGCTGGTATCGACCGCCTGGGCCTCAGCCTCCACCTTCCGCGGCTCCGACAAGCGCGGCGGGGCCAACGGCGCGCGTATTCGTCTCGCGCCGCAGAAGGATTGGGAGGTTAATCAGCCTGATCAACTGAAGCGTGTGCTGCAAACCCTTGAAAAAATCCAGAAGGAGTTCAACAGTGCAGCATCGGGCGGGAAGCTGGTTTCACTGGCCGACCTGATTGTTTTGGGGGGATGCGCGGCTGTTGAGCAGGCGGCCAGAAATGCTGGTCAGAATGTGACCGTTCCCTTCGCGCCGGGTCGCACAGATGCTACTCAGGAGCAGACCGACACGGAGTCCTTCAGTGTACTAGAACCGGTTGCGGACGGCTTCCGCAACTATCTCAAGACCAAATACACCGTATCGGCGGAGGAAATGCTGATTGACCGGGCGCAACTGCTGACGCTGACCGCCCCGGAGATGACAGTTCTGCTGGGCGGACTGCGGGTTCTGAATGCCAACTACGGACAGTCCCGACAGGGTGTCTTTACCAAGCGGCCGGAAGCACTCACCAATGACTTCTTCGTAAATCTGCTGGATATGGGCACGGCCTGGAAGCCGCTCTCGGAAGCCGGTGACCAGTTCGAGGGGCGCGACCGCAAGAGCGGCGAACTCAAATGGAACGGCAGTCGTGTTGACCTGATCTTCGGCTCGCACTCCCAGCTCCGGGCACTGGCGGAGGTCTACGGTTGTGAGGATTCGGGTGAGAAGTTCCTGAACGACTTTGTGGCTGCGTGGAACAAGGTCATGAACCTTGACCGGTTCGATCTGGCCTGATTCGTCTTCTGAAAAGTGCCGATGACGTGAAAAACCGCAGAATAATGTAAGAAAAAAGGCGTCCCGAATTTTCGGAGACGCCTTTTTTATGGGGGGGGTATCGATAAAATGTATTTTAGAGTATGCCAAGCTTTGCCGCTGTTTCCTGGTAAACTTGCTGTGCCCCTTCGCTGAACTGGACAAAGATAATCCGCTCCAGTCCCGGATTGTTCTTAGTGGCTGTCAAAGCGGCCCGCAAGGCAATAACGGCCGCCTGACGCATCGGATAGCCATAAACTCCGGCGCTGATGGCCGGAAAGGCGATGCTTTTCAAACCGTGCTGCTGCGCCACTTCAAAACATCGCCGATAGGCCGATTCCAGCAGTGCCGGTTCCCCGTGCTGACCATCTTTCCAGACCGGACCGACCGTGTGGATAACGTATCTGGCCGGAAGACCGTAGCCTTTGGTGAGTTTGGCATCACCGGTATTGCAGCCGCCCAGCCCGGCGCATTCCTGCAGCAGCTTCGGCCCGGCGGCTTTGTGGATGGCGCCATCCACCCCGCCGCCGCCCAGCAGGGTATTGTTGGCGGCATTGACAATGGCGTCAACGGCCAGAGTGGTGATGTCGTCCTGCACGATCTCGATTTTGGTAATCATGGTATGCCTCCACCTGCCAATAACTTTGGATGTGAGTTTGATAATGTGACTGATTTTACTCGAAATAGTTGTGGGTAACTAATAAAAATATTGAAAATCATCACTTTTTATGCGGTAAATGCTTGGCGCCTTATTTGCGAGCGGGAGGAGTGGATAAATATGACAACTTTATGCAGATATGCGCTCGTGGCACTGGTGGTTTTTCTTGCTGCTCTGCATTCGAGCGAAGCTTGTGCCGGCAAGAAGATCGGCGTTTTTTTGTACAGCAGCGAAATCAGGTATGTAGACGCTTTCCGTGGATTCAAGGATGGCATGAAACTGGAAGGCTTTGGAGAACCGGAGACGACCTATCTGCTGGAAAATGCAAATGGAAACAAGGCTACCGCGGCCGGTCTGGTAACAAAGTTCGCGAAGTCAAATATGGATCTTTATTTTACGGCCGGAACTTCAGCAACTATTCTGCTCTCAAAAAACATCACGGATAAACCGGTCGTCTTCAGTGCGGTCTATGATCCTGTAAAAAGCGGCATTGCCAGGTCATGGCGAAGTTCCGGCAATAACACCACCGGTACGTCAACCATTATTCCCATGTCCATACTGCTTGATACACTTAAATTGCTTAAGGATGTCAAGCGGCTGGCTGTGCTTTACAACCCCGGCGAACTGAATTCCGAATATGTACTGAGAGATCTGATGGATCTTCAGCAAAGCCGGGGATTGAAAGTGTTGCCGGTACCGACAACCAAAAAGGAAGATGTCATAGCTGTATTGCCTGAAGTTATGCGCACTTCAGACGCCGTTTATGTGACCGGCAGCAATCTGGTGAACAGCCAGTTAACCTATATCATGGAAATGGCCGCAAAATACCGAACGGTAACCATAACCCATCTCGATGACCTTGTGGAAAAAGGTGTGCTTTTGGGGGTTACTTCCAGCTCCTACCAGATTGGTTTTCAGGCCGGCGAAAAGGCTGCCAAAATTCTGAAAGGCGCAAAACCGGCCTCTCTTCCGATTGAAACCGTGAAGAGGCCTGTGATCGTCCTCAATCAGAGGAGTGCGCAGGCAGCACAGATCCAGATTCCCGACAAGTTGGCAAAGATAATTGACAGGAAAATCAAATAGTGAATACGGTGACTCGATAATGCCTGGAGGGTTCCGGCCATGTTAGGCAAAGCTTCCGGAAATTCCATTGGATTCAGGTTTTTCAGCATTATCACTCTGGCGATGCTGATCGGAACAATTCTGCTGAGCGCCGTTATATCCTTTTATGAATACCAGAGTTCAAGAAGGAGGCTTACGGAAAACGGTCAGAATCTGGCCCTGTTCATAGCCAGATTGAGCAAGGAACCTCTGATTGCCCAGAACAGTGTGACTCTTGATGCGATTGTCCATGATGCGCACAACAAGGAGATTGTCTACGCTCTTATTTATGATGCCAGCAACAAACTCATGACCTCGCAGTACGCCAGCCTTAACTACCGATTGCCACGTTTCAATGCTGTTTTTGCCACCTTCCCCAAATACGCCGATTTGCCTGAAATAATCGCCCTTCTCAGAAAAGAACGCCACATAACGGAAGTCACCATGCCGATTGTGGTTGAATCCACGCCGATCGGCACGATCATCCTCGGCATGTCAGATCATGTCATCCGCAGCCAGATCAGAAAGACCGTAAATTCAGTCGTATCAATCAATGCTGTCATGGCGGCACTGCTTTGCACCGCACTCATCATGCTTTCCAGAAAGACCGTTTTCGATCCATTGACTGCGCTTGCTGAATCCAACCTGAAGCTAGCCCAGGGGGATCTCTCGGCACGGGTAAACATCGTGGCAAAAGGTGAACTGAAGCTGCTGGTGGACAGTTTTAATCATATGGCCACCAGCCTTGATGAAAATGAAAAACAGCTGCGGGCCATTTTTGACACGTCCAAGGCCGGCATCATCATGGTGAATGACCAGGCTTGCATTGTTCTTGCGAACCAGAGCATGTCGGATATGTTCGGTTATTCCCAGGACGAACTTATTTCCAGCAGCTATCTCCGCCTGGTCTGCCCTTCAGATGAGGAATCAAGCGATTTCAACCTGAACGGCCTGATCAGTGGGAAACTAGATCATATTTCCCAGGAAAGACATTATCTAAGGAAAGATGGCACTGAATTCATCGGTTATGTGAGCGCCCGCAGACACAACGACTCGGAGGGAAACCTGATTTCAATCGTCTGCATTATCACGGATATTACGGATCAGAAGCGGATCGAGGCGGATCGTCTGGAGCTGGAGCGGCAGCTTCTGCATAGCCAGAAGCTGGAAAGCCTGGGGGTTTTGGCAGGCGGGATTGCCCACGACTTCAACAACCTGCTGGCGGTCATTCTAGGAAATCTCGATCTGGTGCTTCTGCGTCTTCCCAAGCCGTCACCTTTCGTTGCTGGCATAGAACGGTCCATGCAGGCTTGCCGGAAAGCGGCCGGCCTTACAAAACAGATGCTTGCCTATTCCGGAAAAGGGATCGTTCAACTCAAACGGATGAATCTCAACCAGCTTGTCAGGGAAAATATTGATCTTTTAACCACTACAGTTCCCAAAACCATCACATTCACGGTCAGGCTGGACGACAATCTCCCAGCTGTGACTGTCGATCCGAGCCAGATCCAGCAGGTGGTCATGAACCTGATCACCAACGCTGCGGAGGCGATCGGTGAAAAGCCGGGTACGATCACGCTCTCTACCGGCGTACAGGATTGTACGGCTGAATTCATGCTGCAAAGCCGCCTGGAAGATAAACAACCGGGGGGGCGCTATGCCTATATCGAAGTGTCAGATTCCGGATCGGGCATGGATGCTGAAACCGAACAACGCATCTTCGAGCCGTTCTACTCCACCAAATTCACGGGCCGTGGCCTCGGCATGTCGGCCGTGCTTGGCATTATCAAAGCTCACAACGGTGCGATCATGCTTGATAGCGAACCGGAACGCGGCTCAGTCTTCAAGGTGCTGTTGCCCATAAGCGATACCGATGCCATAGAAGGGGAAACGGTTGGACTTCATTCACCGGCTCAGGAAACATTCAACTCTTCTTTTGCCGGATTGGTTCTGGTCGTGGATGATGAACCGAACGTACTCGACTTCTGTGTGCAATGTGTTGACCATTTTGGTTTTACGCCGCTGTCAGCAGTCGACGGGCTGGAGGCCGTCAAAATATTCCGGAAGCATGCCAATGAGATACGTCTTGTTATTCTGGATATGACCATGCCGAAGATGGATGGGATTGCGACCTTCAAAGAACTGAAACGCATAAACCCCGGTGTCAGGGTCATTATCAGCACCGGCCATTCCGCACAGAACAGTACCGCGAGCTTTACAGGTGACAAGCCGGATGCCTTTATTCAGAAGCCATTCCACGCGCAGGAACTTCTGGAAAAGATTGAGCTGGTGCTGCGATGATAAAAAAAACGGCGCGTTCATATCGCACTGCTTTGATACTGCTAATGGCCGTTTTGCTGACATGCGGCACCTTCGTGCCATTTACGGTTGTCCGCATTGCCGAGGCCGGACGTGATCAGGGTCAGGCCACCGGCGTAGATGAACATCTGGGCTCCAAGATTCCCCTTGATATAAGCTTTCGCGACGAGTCGGGCGCCATGGTCCGACTGGCTGACCTGGTGACCGGCCCGACGATCATCATGCCGGTCTACTACGGCTGCACCAATGTCTGCGTTTACCAGCAGGGACGGATGGCCAGCACCCTGCAGGTTCTTGAGCGCCGGCCGATTGAAGAGTACCGGGTGATATCGATCAGCTTCGATGAAACCGAAACCCCGGAGCTGGCAGCCAAAAGCAAACGCACCTACCTGACCGCCATCCGCAAACCTTTTCCGCCGGACGGCTGGCGTTTCCTGACCGGTGATGCCGACAGTATCCGGCGCTTTACCGATGCCATCGGCTATCGTTTCCAGCGCAACGGAAGAGATTTTGTTCATCCGGTAGCCAGTGTGGTGGTTTCCACCGACGGCACGATCATCCGCTATCTGTACGGCGTTGCCGTTTTGCCAAAGGATCTGGCGCTGGCCATTGCCGAGGCCAAGAGCGGCGTTGCCGGCAGTTCGGTTCGCAAGTTTATGGAATACTGCTTTACCTATGATCCGGTCGGCCAGACCTATGTATTTAATCTGTTGCGGGTCAGCGCCACGGTTGTTATTCTATCTGCGGGCAGCTTCCTGGCTTATTTGATCTTTGGCGGGAAAAAACGGGTCCGGAAAAAAGAATAAGTACAAATAGAGCCTTTAACCTCCCGGAGGTTTGATGACTACGCTTAAACAACCAAAAACCAGTTTCTGGAACGATACCGGAAAAACCGGCATCGCATCCTGGATCTTTTCCACCGACCACAAACGGATCGGGCTGCTGTATCTGTACAGCACCTTCGGCTTCTTCCTGGTCGGGGTTCTGCTTGGACTGCTGCTGCGCATCGAACTGATGGCGCCGGGGCGCACGATCATGGGGCCGCAGACCTATAATGCCGTCTTCACGGTGCATGGGGTGGTGATGATTTTCCTCTTCATTCTGCCCAGTTTTCCGGGCGCCTTCGGCAATCTGGTCATGCCGATCCAG
Source organism: Geobacter sp. (assembly GCA_009684515.1). Taxonomy (GTDB): domain Bacteria; phylum Desulfobacterota; class Desulfuromonadia; order Geobacterales; family Pseudopelobacteraceae; genus JACRCG01. The sequence continues at coordinate 186,033 of WKKS01000002.1, read as the reverse complement.
ATCGGCGCCCGTGATGTAGCCTTTCCGCGATTGAACCTGCTTTCCTGGTGGCTGTATATCATCGGGGCGGTTCTCATTCTGACCGCGCTCTTCATCGGAGGAGGCGCGCCGGATACCGGCTGGACCTTCTATGTCCCCTTCAGCGCCCGCACCACGACCAACGTCTCTCTGGCGGTTTTCGGAGTATTCATCATCGGCTTCTCGGCCATACTGACCGGCCTGAACTTCATCACCACCATCCACCGTCTGCGCGCCGAAGGAATGACCTGGGACAGGATACCGCTTTTCACCTGGTCGCTTTACGCCACGGCCTGGGTGCAGGTGCTGGCAACTCCGATCCTGGCGATCACGCTGGTGCTGGTCATGTCCGAGCGGATACTGGGTACCGGCCTGTTCGACCCGGCCAAGGGGGGCGATCCGGTCATGTACCAGCATCTGTTCTGGATCTATTCCCATCCGGCGGTCTATATCATGATCCTGCCAGCCATGGGGCTGATCTCGGACATTATACCGGTTTTTTCCCGCAAACCGATCTTCGGCTACAAGATGATCGCCTTCTCCAGCCTTGCAATTGCGGCAGCCGGGTCGCTGGTCTGGGGACATCACATGTTTACCAGCGGCATGAGCGACACCGCCGTTCTGGTCTTCTCTTTTCTGACTTTCATTGTCGCGATCCCCTCGGCCATCAAGGTCTTTAACTGGGTTTCGACTCTTTACAAAGGCTCGATCTCGCTGGAAGCGCCGATGCTGTTTGCGCTCTCCTTCATTCTGCTCTTTTCGATCGGCGGCCTGAGCGGCCTGATCCTGGGGGCGGCCGCCACCGACGTGCACGTGCATGACACCCACTTCGTGGTCGGACACTTCCATTACGTCATGTTCGGTGGTTCCGGTTTCGCCTTTTTCGCCGCCATGCATTACTGGCTCCCAAAATTCTACGGCCGCCGCTATGCCGAAAAACCGGCCGTAGTCGGCTGGGCGCTGATGTTCACCGGTTTCAACATCCTCTACTTCACCATGCAGGTGCTTGGCATGAAAGGGATGCCGCGCCGCTACTACGATTACCTGCCGGAGTTTGCCAACCTCAATCTGGTGGCTACGATCGGCAGCTGGATTCTGGCAGCCGGGCTGGTGATCATGCTGGTCAACCTGTTCCGAGGCTTGTTGTGGGGAGCTCCGTTTGAAGGGAACCCCTGGGGTGGGGCGACTTTAGAGTGGACCGTTCCGACGCCCCCTCCCACGGAGAATTTTCTGGAAGAGCCGGTGGTGACCCACGGACCGTACGACTTTAAAGGGACGGGCAAGCCATGACCCATCCCCAGCATAAAGATTACGCCGGAGCCAAGCTCGGCATGTGGCTGTTTCTGTTTACCGAAATCCTGTTGTTCGGCGGACTGTTCCTGCTCTACTCGGTTTATTTGAGACGATATCCGCATGAATTTGCCGCCGGTGGCAAACAGCTGAACTGGATCATGGGAACCGCTAACACCGCCATTTTGCTGACCAGCAGCCTGTTTGCCGCCATGTCGGTGACTGCCGTGCAGCGCGACGAACTGAAACGCGCCGACGGGCTGATCGGTGGTACGGTTATCTGCGCCGCCGGATTCATGGCCATTAAATACTTTGAGTGGAGCGCCAAGATCGGACATGGCATTTATCCCGGGTCCGAACACCTGAAGGCCGGGCCTCCGGGGGAGTCGGTTTTTTTCAGCCTGTACTACATAACCACCGGTCTTCACGGTATCCACGTAGTCATCGGTGCCGTGCTGCTGGCCTGGATTGCGGCCAAGGTCAAAGGGGGGACGGTCAACGCCGGTGATTACATTCTGCTGGAGAACGGAGCCCTCTACTGGCACCTGGTGGATTTGATCTGGATCTTCATATTTCCGCTGTACTATTTAATTCTGTAAAGGTCCGGCCATGAACGAACAACATCACATCATAAGTTACCGTAAACTGACCGGCATCTGGCTGGCGCTTCTGGCACTGACCGCACTGACCGTCGGCATCACCCGCATTGAACTGGGCGGCTACAAGGTGTTGGGGGCATTGACGATCGCCTGCCTTAAATCCGGATTGGTAATTGCCGTCTTCATGCATATGAAATATGAGGGGCGACTGTTGCGCGGTCTGCTGTTCCTGGCTCTGATGACCCTGGCAATTTTCATCGGCTTTACATTTTTTGATGTGCTTTATCGCTGAGGAGTGCTCGTGAACCCAACGCGTTTGATGACAACAACTGAAGCGATCGACCCGATCTTCATGTTCCTGTTCGGAGCCTGTCTGCTGCTGCTGATCGGCATCACGGCTGCAATGGTGTTTTTCGTCGTACGCTACCACCGCTCGCGGGCGCCGGAAGCTACCTCGGATAATAACGGCAATCTCTGGCTGGAGATTGTCTGGACGCTGCTGCCGACCCTGCTGGTGATGGCCATGTTTTACTACGGCTGGTCCGGCTATCTCTCCCTGCGCAACGTTCCGGCGGGAGCGATGGAGGTGACCGCCACCGCCAGGATGTGGTCGTGGAGTTTCAGCTATCCGAACGGCAAAACCAGCCCGAAACTGTACGTGCCGGTCGGAAAGCCGGTCAAGGTCAACCTGGTCTCGGAAGATGTCATCCACGGATTCTTCCTGCCCGCCTTCCGGGTCAAGAGGGATGTGGTGCCGGGGATGAAGAACCACGCCTGGTTCGTGGCCTCGAAGGCGGGCAGCTATGACCTGTTCTGTTCCCAGTACTGCGGCACCAAGCATTCAGCCATGATCAGCACGGTCGAGGCGCTGCCGGAGGCGGAATACGCAGCCTGGCTGCAGGAGGGGCAGGGGGGCACAGGCAAGCCTGACGGAAAGAAGCTGGCCGAAGAGAAAGGATGTCTGGGGTGTCATTCGCTGGATGGTGCGCCCGGTGTCGGCCCGAGTTTCAAAGGGATCATGGGGCGCAGTGTTTTGGTCGTCACCAAGGGGGGTGAACGCACAATTACCGTGGACGACGCCTACCTGAAACGTTCAGTTCTGGAACCGGGCGCCGATCTGGTCAAGGGGTTTCCGCCGATTATGCCGACGATTCCGCTGAAGGAAGAGGAACTGGCAGCACTGCTTGAATACCTGAAAGGATTGAAATGATTCGCGAGCTTTCCAGCCTGTTCCGCCTGCGTCTGGCCATTCTGAATGGCGTGGCTGCCATAGGCGGGGCCGTGTTTTTTCCGGCTCCGGCCGGGACGGTACTGGTCTTGGCCGTTTTTGCGGCGGTTGTCCTGCTGGCGGCCGGAGGGTCGGCTTTAAATCAGGTTCTGGAGCATGACCTGGACCGCTTGATGTTCCGAACCAGATTGCGTCCGATACCGCGGGGATTTTTGACTCCCGCCACGGCTGCAATAATCGGTCTGTCCGTTTCAGCGGCCGGGCTTGTTCTACTGTTCGCCGCTGCTGGCACAGCGCCGACCCTGCTGGGCGCCGCAGCACTGGCCTGGTATCTGGCGATCTATACCCCACTCAAACGCCGCACACCCTATGCCCTGGCCGCCGGAGCCGTCTGCGGGGCGCTGCCGCCGTTGATCGGGTGGTGCAGTGCCGGAGGGAGCATGGCTGACTACCGCATCATGCTGCTGGCCGGGTTGCTATACTTGTGGCAGATTCCGCACTTCTGGCTGTTTCAGCGTCGCCATGCCGCCGATTACCGGGCGGCCGGTTTTCCGCTTCTGGCTGTCGCAACCAGGAGCAGCGCCCTTCCCCCCCTGTTCTGGCTCTGGCTGGCGTCTCTGGCCACCGCGACCACGCTGCTGCCGACCTTCGGCTTGATCTCTCGCAGCGGCGCCATCTTGTACCTGTTGTTTCCGCTGCCGCTAATAGCCATGTCACTTTTTCGTTCCGAAAAAATATTGTTTTCCTATCTCAATGCTTTTCCACTGATGATAACAGTGGTAATCATTGCCCAAAAAATTTAGTTCTGGACTTTTTCTACCCGTAATATCTGATAACCGACCAAACAATAGCCGCCCCGATTCTTATTACTGCCAAAATTGCAGAAAGTGTTTAATGTGGTACTATCTAATTCACTTGGTGCGGTGGTGAACGACATATTTCCAGTTATCGGGGTTTGTCATGGTTCGTGGATCCCCTCACAGCAGCACTCGCTTTTTTCGGAATATTGCCGTTGCAGTCCTGTCGGCACTGTTTCTCCTGTCTGTTTCATCTCTGCCGGTCAATGCCAAATCAGCACGTTCCCCCAGTTTAAGCCCTGAAGAAGAACAGTTTCTGGAATCCCACGGCCCGATTGTTTTTGTCAGCCAGACCGATTATCCGCCATTTGAATCGCTTCAGGAAGACGGCTCCATGGATGGCATGAGCATCGAGATCGCCCGCTGGATGTCCACTGAAATGGGGTACCAGATCAGGTTTCTCAATATGCCGTTCAAGGAAGCTCAGCAGGCCGTGCTTTCCGGCAAAGCGGACGTCATCACCAGCCTGTTCTTCAGTAATAAACGTGCAGCGTCATTCGATTTTACCGAGCCACTCTTTGATGTGCCCGCCTTGATTTATGTCGGGGCGGAACGGCCGGACATTGTCCGCCTCAGAGATCTGGCAGGAAAACGCATTGCAATTCAGAATGGGGATTATGCCGGAGATTTTCTGGAGTCCAAGGGTATCAAGTTTGAACTGGTTCCTACGACCAGCTTTACCCAGGCCATTGATGCCGTTCTTACGGGCGCGGCAGATGCTCTGATCGGCGATGAACAGATAGTCCGCTACGTTCTTTTCAAGAAACACCTGGCCACCCGGATGAAGAAAATGGGGCTGCCGCTTTATGTCGGCAAAAATTGCATGGCGGTCAAAAAAAACAACGCCATCCTTCACTCAATTCTGGTCAAAAGCGTGGAGCATGCCCGGCAATCGGGGGTATTTGACAGTATCAACAAAAAGTGGGTCGGCAAGAGCTATGCTGCCGAGCAAGGCTGGGCGTCACGTTGGGCCGGCCAGATTGCTGCCGCAGTTGCGATCATATTGATTGCCGCAGCAGCGGTGATAGTATGGAATCTTAGGTTGCGTCAGTTGGTGGAGGCCAGAACACGCGAACTCAGCTCGAGCGAAGAACAGATGCGGCTCTTTTTTGAACGTCAACTGGTGGGGATGGCCATTACGTCACCCGAGAAGGGGTGGCTGAAAGTCAACGACAAACTTTGCCGGATGTTCGGCTACACACGTGAAGAGTTGAATCAGCTGAACTGGCAGGTTCTTACATATCCGGAAGATCTTGCAGCGGACCTGGAGCTGTTTGATCGGCTTCTTAAGGGTGAAATCGAGGAATATTCGATTGAAAAACGATTCTATCGCAAAGATGGAACCATCCTGCACTGTAATCTTTCCGTCGGTTGTGTCCGCCGCCATGACAGATCGGTGGATTATGTCCTGGCGCTGCTTGAGGATATAACCGACCGCGAGCGGGCCAAAGAGGCTCTGCTGGCCGGAACTGAGCAGCTGCGCCGGTCAGAGGTGAAATACCGAAACCTTCACGAAAGCATGATGGATGGATATGCCTATGTGAACATGGATGGCTCAATTATGGAATGCAACGAGACTTTCATCTCCATGCTGGGATACACGCTGGAAGAGCTTCGTTCAATGACATATCAGGAGATCACACCGGTTGTCTGGCATGGTCTGGAAAAGAAAATTCTGGAAGAGCAGGTTCTTGCCCGAGGATATTCGGATGTTTATGAAAAGGAGTATCAGCGGCGGGATGGCACGATCATTCCGGTGGAACTGAGGACTTCACTGCTTAAAGATGAAAATGGAAATCCAATCGGCATGTGGGCCATTGTACGCGATCTCGGCGAGCGGCAGAATGCCCAGAAGGAGTTGCTTAAAATTCAGAAGCTGGAATCCCTCGGTGTATTGGCTGGAGGAATTGCACACGATTTCAACAATATCATCACCGGAATTCTGGGAAATATATCGTTCGCACGGATGTTTCTGGATTCTTCGCACAGATCCTCCAAAATACTGGAGGAGGCCGAAAAAGCGTCCCGGAGGGCCGCTGATCTGGCCCAGCGGTTGCTGACCTTTGCAAAAGGCAACGTATTGATCAGAAAAACGATGTCCAGCAGGCAGCTTGTGGAGGCGTCCTCATCATTGGTTCTGCGAGGGTCCAATGTCAGCTGCGTTATTGAAATCCCGGATGATGTTTATCCGGTCGATGTCGATGAAGGGCAGATCAATCAGGCTTTCAGCAACATCATCATCAATGCCGCACAGGCCATGCCTGAAGGAGGTACGATAACCGTCAGGGCGGAGAACGTCAGTATTGCCGGCGCCAATGCGATGCTGCTGGCTGCGGGCGAGTACGTCCGGTTCCGTTTCACTGATACCGGTTGCGGCATAGTGCCTGAAAACCTGAAGAAGATCTTTGATCCCTATTTTACCACAAAGCCCCAGGGCAGTGGCCTTGGCCTGGCATCGGCGCATTCGATTGTTACCAAACATGGCGGACACATTCTGGTCCGCTCAGAGTCGGGTGTCGGCACGACATTTGAGGTGCTGCTGCCGGCCGGAAGCCGATCCAAACAGATGGTTGAACACGTGGAGAGGGTTATTGTGACTGGCGGGGTGAGAGGCAAGTCACTGCTGGTGATGGACGACGAAGAGATGATCAGGACTCTGGCAAATGAAATGCTTGGCGAGTTGGGATACCGTGTGCTGACCTGTGCCGATGGAGATGAGGCGATCGCCATGTATGTTGGAGCTCAAGAAAATGGTGAGCCGTTCTCGGCCGCCATCCTGGACCTTACCATACCGGGCGGCATGGGAGGACTGGCGGCTGGCATGAAAATACTTGAGCTCGATCCTGATGCCAGGCTGATCGTTTCAAGCGGCTATTCCAATGACCCGGTGATGTCCGAGCATTTGAGATTCGGTTTCTGCGGGGCTATTGTCAAACCTTACAACGCAAGTGATATTGCCATCTATCTGGACCAACTGCTGTCCGGATCCTCAATAAACCAAACCGGCCCACTTTCACCCAGATTTACGGATGGAAGTGAGCCGGTTCTTTAAATTCCTGCCAACGTAATGCCCATATTCCGGCACTGTCTGATTTTGAACTATTTTACGCCCTTGTCTGCGGCGCCCTTTATGATCAGGTAATTGGCGGTGTAGATGTAATCGTCCCGATAATCATGTTTGCCGTCGCCGTTAAAGTCGTGCCTGGGAGGTTTGGCGCCGCTGTCTTTCAAAAAAGTGGCGAAATCTGTCTCATTAGCGGTAACTCCAGAGACTGCGGGGGCGACTGTAAGCGGAAACTCGATAATGCCGTCATCAGTCAGGATAGTCAGGCCGGCCTGCAGGACATTTGTCTGAGGCAGGGCTTCGACAACCCATTCCGATGTGGAGGCACCCTTTTTCAGAGAAACCAGCTTGGCGCTGTTCAACACGAAATTTGGCGATTTTTCCGATGCTTTTGCCAGCTTGACTTTGATCCTGACTGTTGTTTTGCCATCGCTGAGTGCGACGGGCGGTTCCTGGTGAATTGCCGATGCAACATCCGCTCTCATGATTGCAACCAGCGCTGCCGGGGTTTTCTCTCCGGCATATGATCCGAATGTCTCAAGAACCTCTTTGTAGGATGTTGAGGTTATCTCAGCCGGTTTTTGTTGCTTGGTGGCCTGTTTTTCTTCAGTTGGAGGTTCAACTTCCTCTTTGGGCGCTGCCGGTTCCGGAATCTGTGCCGGTTCAACGACTGCCTCAGGTTGTTTTGGTTCGCTCTTTGTCTGTGCTTCCGTTGGCAGGACGACCGTGCCGAGAGAAGTTGAGCCTATAGAACTTTTCGGGGACTGCTGCAGTGTGGTCCCGCCGCCTGATGTGCTGTCAGTTTGGACGAGTCCACCGAAACTGGAGCCGGGACTGTTGGTCTGGTAGTCTGTGGCGTTGGCTTTTCCGCCACCGGCTACGGCTAAGGTATTACCCTTTAAGTCGATCATGGTTGTCGATGTAATCGTGAAGTTTCCGTTACCGGTATGAGAGGCAAAGGAAACCGAGACAATCGGTCCGGAGCCGGTAAAAGCTTTTAGTCTGATGACTACAACCCTGATTGCGCCGGGAGCATCGGTATTGGCGATCATCGTCGCTCCGGATATGAGGCTGCCCTCACTGACCGTCGGCGAGGCCAGCGTCTTGTTATCGTAGGCAATGGTAAGATCGACGCCGGCCACTCCGTCCATGCCGTTGCCCTGGATGATAAAGTTGCCGTTGCCGGCGGGCGTGATCGCTACCGATGCGCCAAAAACGACCTGCGCGGAGAATATTATCAGTAAGATAGGAATTAATATTAATCGTTGTCTGGACATTTTCTCACCATGGATGAATTGAGTGATGCACGTCATGTGCAATTTGATGATTGATCTTAAAACCGGCCTGAAAGAAAAAGGCCACCGAATCCCGGAACAAGAATTCCGCTATCCGGTGGCCTTTATTATATCACGTTGCTATTGATATACAACGGCACTGTTTGTGACGGCAAAGCTGCCGCTGCTATAGCCGCCGCCACCGATCACAAGAACTTTACCCGAAGAGGGGAGCATTGTTGCGGTGTGGTTGGCTCTTTGTATCGCCATGCTGCCGGTGTAACCGGTTGTGCTGATTCCTGCGCCGCCACCGTTCAGGAAGAATAGTTCGGCTGTGGCGAGTGAAGAGCTGAGCGTCGGATCAGTTGACAACAGGCCGAAACCGCCGGTTGACAGCAGCGTCTGGTCGGCCAGCAGTGTTGTCGTAAAGAAATCACGGGTATCAACCAGCTGGCTGAGCGGATCAATAACCGTATTGAGCGGTGCGTCCGTGTAGCGGATGGTATCAGTGAACAGACCTGTGAGCGGATCATAAATCTCGATTGAACCAAGCGAGGTAAATGAAGGTATCTGCCCTGCAATTGTCCCCGATGACCCGCCTGCAATCAGCACTCTGCCGTCGGCCAAAATGGTGGCGGTGTGCAGCCAGCGTCCGGTGGCCAGTGAACCGGTCGAACTGATCTTGTTGCCGGTAACCGCAGCCGGATCATAAAGTTCCGCAGTGGAGAGCTTTTGTCCATTAAGGCCGATACCGCCGACCAGCAGAACCTGCCCGGTTTTCAGCAGGGTTGCGGTGTGATAGAAACGGGAATCCTTCAGGAATGAGGTCGCCGGAGAGGTGAACTTTCCGGTGGCCGGATCATACAGTTCAATGCTGTCAAGCGGAGTTCCTGTCGTCAGGTCGGAGGTTGCGCTTCCTCCGGCAATCAGCACCATGCCGTTCAGCAACAATGTTGCGCTGTGATAGGCGCGCGGCACCGCCATGCTGCCGGTCGCATAAAACGCGTCGGTGGCGGGGTCGTACAACTCGGATTGGGCCAGCACATTGTTGTTGGCGTCAAAGCCGCCGGTGATCAGGACTTTACCGTTTTGCAACTGAGTGGCCGTGTGATAGGCCCGCGAAGTTTTCATGGGCGCCGAGGACGAGAAGTTGCTGAAGCTCGGCCGGAACAGCTCAGCGCTTGCGATCGCCGCACCATTGGCGCCAATGCCGCCAGCCACCAGAACTTTTCCGGAGGAAAGCAGAGTTGCGGTATGGTTGCTGCGGGCAACTTTCAGATTACCCACATCGGCAAAGGTTCCGGCATATCCGCCACCCGCACCTGCCAGGGCAAGCGGGATGACTGTTATCTGTGCCGATGCGCTCTGTGTTGCGCCGGGCGTTGTTGCAGTTACGGCGACCACTGCCGGGGTCGGCACAACCAAGGGCGCGGTATAGAAACCGGACGCGTCAACCGTGCCTACGGTCGCGTTTCCACCGGCTACGCCGTTGACACTCCAGCTTACTCCGCTGATAGAGGCAGTCAGCTGAATCGACAGTCCTGTTACCACCGTGGCCGTAGCCGGAGAAACGGTCAAGGTTGCACCGCCTCCGCCTCCTCCGCCACCACCACAGGCAGCCAGAGAAATGACAAACAGCAGTGCGGTGGAAAGGGACAATATCTTCTGCCCTAAGGAGGGCTTGTATCTGGTTTCTGTTGTCATTTCATTTCCTCCATTAATAGCGAATCAACAACCAGCCAGCGGGTGCGTACCCGGAATGCTGTCAACTGGTAAATCAGTTGTTTTTAGTTGGTAGCCAGCAATGTGGCCCCTAAATAGTACTTGGCAGATATGATAAAGTTTGTTGTTGCCAGGGCCTTGGTCGTAAAGACGTTACCGGTTGCATCTGTAGAAACTGCAGCTAAAGCGTCCGGTGAACTGGTGGCTGCGTATACTTTAAAATGTGGTACACCTGCAGAAGCAACTGAAGGAATAAACGTCAGGTCAAACAAATAATCCAGCGGATTCATATTCAGGCCCACTACGTTAACATTCCATAAATACGTCTGGGCGCCAGGGACATAAAGTGTTGAAGTTCCAAAGCTGTTATAGATCGGATTCGGGGTCGTAGTAGGATCGGCAAAATTAGCGACCAGATCATTTTGAAGTCCAAATGAAAGAGCAGACAGGTTGCTGATCGTCTGGTCTGTTTTCACCTGCACCACCACCTTATCCGGCTGTTTGATGAATGGAACCGCCTTAGTGCCTGTCAAGCCGGTGATGCTGGCCGTAACATTTACAGTTACATCTGATGGAGCTGCGCTTACGACTACTGAGGCTTTGCCGAGACTGTCCAGCACTGTTGACGGAGGGGTCAGAGTGGCCGCAGGTGTGGATGTAAATGTTACCGTTTTACCCGCATTTGCCGCGCCAAAATCAAAAGTAAGAGTTGTGGTGCCGCCATTAAGCACCGGAGTATTTCCCGTCATTTTATCGGCTGTCAGTGTGGGGGTCGGAGCTGCACCGCCACCGCCGCCGCCACCGCACGCAAACAGAAATAAAGAAATGATTACGATGATGCCAAGGCTGGTAAAGGTTGAAAATTTCATGAGTTTCCTCCGTTGTGATGCCAGAATAGAACTGCTTGTTTTGTAATTATCCAGATGACCGGTTAGTTGTCTTACCAAGTTATCAATCCAATGGCACGTTGCAGGATCAAAACTGCATCCTGAATATTGACTGACCCGCTGTGCCCCATCGGCTTGCCATCCTGCCCCAAAGGGTACAAGTTGGCGTTTTTATCAATCAGACCATTTGAAGGATATTGTCCAACAATGGTCCGCAAAACCATAATAACGTCAATTAAATCAATCTTGCCATCGCCGTTAACGTCACCCGGACTTGCCAGGTACGCATACGCTTTGGCAACGTTCAGTTTTCCGTAACCGTAGGTGTTGTCAGGTCCGCTGGCGGTTACCACAGCGTTTTTCAGAGCTGTTTCTGCATCCAGAGCGCTTAATGCGGGAACGGCCGACTTAAGCAGCGCGATCGCACCTGCAACATGCGGCGCGGCAAAAGACGTTCCGCTGAATGACACATACGTATTGTAAAGATCAGTGCTTCTTATTCCCGCACCCGGAGCTGTCAGGGCCGGATAGAAAGAGCCATCATAGGCTGAAGGCCCTCTGGCGCTGAAGTACGTCACCAATCCGTTTGAATCAGTCGCTCCGACCGGAAAGGCTCCCGGGTTATTGCCGGGACTGGTCGAGGTGCCGGTCTGCTGCGGTGACAGCACGTTGCCGGAAACAGAGACTACGTTGATCCCCGCCGACTTCAAGCTCTGGATGTCAGCAGCGAATTCTCCGTCATACAATCCGGGATTGTCCAGATCCCACGAATTGTTGACCACATCCGGGCTGTCGCCGGTTGCCGGATTCTGATCCGGGTCAAGCAGCCATTGAAACGCCTGATGAATCTTGCTGAGAGTGGCCAGCGGCGGTTTGGAATCATCAAAAATCTTTGCTGCGATCCACTGTGCATCCGGGGCAACTCCGACCAGATTGTCGCTGGTGTTGCCCGCAACCATGATCCCCATAGTTGCCGTACCATGCCCCGACTGATCATATGGCACCGAACTGTTATTATAAGGGTCAAACCAGCTGTTACTGCCGCCACGCCACTTGCCGCCCAGTGCTGTGTGGCTGATATCAACTCCCGTATCCAGATTTGACACCACTGCACCATGGCCGGTAAATCCTCTGTTCCACAAAGCAGGCGCTTCAATCGTAATCAGATTCCAGTTGTCCGGTGCGGCAGATGTTGCTGCAGCGGTTGAAGCAAGAGCGAAGATCCTGTCCGGCACAACTTCGGCTACATCGGGTATGGAAGCCAGTTCTTGAATCGTGTCTGCCGTAGCCGTGACCGCAAATCCGTTAAAAATCCAGAATGGTGTGTTGTTTCTGGCTCTGCCGGAATTTTCCTTCTGCGCCAGTATACTTCTGAGATTGCGCTGAGAAAATTCTGCTTCGGATCTGAGCGAGTGAACGATTCTGGCCGTTCGCGACTGCTTTGTTTCATTTTCGCTCGACTTGGGCATGACATTTTTGCTGGCACTATTTTTCAGTTTTACCAGCACGGCGAATTCGCGAACTGCCGGAGCAGCAACCAGTTGCCTGGACAGTTCCGGATCGATTGTGCCGCTCTGGGCAGAATTTGCGGATATCAACAACATTAAAGCTATCAAAGAGCAGTGAAGCGGAAAAGCTGGATAACGCGAGTTATTCAACGATGATGTCCTTTATTTTAATGTCACCGATTACCAGTGTGACCTTGCCTCCCTTTTTGACAAGAGCACCGGGATTGTCGAACATGATCCAATAGACCCGCCATGCCTCAGTCTGGTTGGGAACCTGACGCAACTTCCCGATTTTCGGCATATTCGGTACTTCCAGTATCTTGCCGGTTGCCTGGTCGATAAGGCTCAAGGCGGTTCCGTTTGTGAACACCTTCTTTGCCTTTTCGATGTCGGTAACCCGATATCGCAAATCAAGCTTCATTCCTCCGACAGCGAATGTTACCCGTTCAACCTTAATGCCACCTGCTTCGTGCGCGGTACTCATCCGCTTTTGCACCGCCGCGGACAGAGTTGAAAACGGAGCGGGTTGCGCGTTGGCGTCACTTGCAATCAGAGTGCAGCAAATTAAAGATAATGTTGCCAGTGGCACTGCTATTCTCTTTTCAAGATGGTTGAATCCCAATCGTTAATCTCCCTGAAATCAGTAAGAGTTCAAGCCAATCGCTTTTTGCAGTAACAGCAGCGCATCGGCTATGGTCAATGCTCCGCCTGCCGCTCCGTTGCCACACGGTAAACCGCTGAGTGAAACAGGCGCCACATCTGCGTTAGCATTGTATCCACCTGACAAAACCAACCTTAGTGTCAGAATTACATCGATCAAATCAACGCGGCCGTCACCATTAACATCTCCCTTGAACGGGCTGCAATTCTCTGTCGGCCCCCAACTGGCCACGAAAGTCAGCATGCCGCCAGGAAACTTGCTGGCGTTGGTGAGTCCGAGCCTTCGGTCATAAACGGCATAGTAGCCCTGACTGCCAGCTCCGCTCAGATCAAGCATGGCATCCAGCGTCTTTCCGGCTGGTAGAACCATGGCAACACCCGGTTTGGCAAAGCGGTACAGGTTGCCATCCTCGGCTATGACCTGAGTCGAAAAGGCATGCGGTTGGGGAGTTGCGGCCGCGTCATAATATGTTCCGGATATCTCCGGCATGTAGTTATGACCGCTGGCGTTCAAAATTCTGAGCAGCGTTCTCTGACCTGGAGGTGCTGAAACACCCGGGGTCAGGGTGTCCGGAAAGCTCTTGCCGTTGATCAGGTAATAAAGGGTGGAGTAATTTGCGATATTTGGATTCGATCCGGCAACCATGTCGCTGTTATAAGTCACATATTTGTTCAGGGTTTTATCGAATCTTGCAAGGATGTCACTGAACAGCAGCACCTCTTCGCGATCGTATGTTGTGCCTGCATTGGTTGCGGTCGGCGGGTAAGCCTGACCGGTGACGCCCGGACCGACTACAAGCGGACCGTATAAGCCCATTGGCAGCTGGCTTGCATGGTTTGTGCCGCTTTCATAAAGGAATGTTCCGGCTTTCAGCGGGGTAAATGTCAGTGCGCTCGTTGCTCCGGCCGCCACCTCATTGGCAAAGGACATGACTCTGCCTCCTGCAGAGGTGGGAGTCGGAATCAATCTTTGGCCGGGAATGATGATCGAGACCGGCACAGTAAGTCTGTTGCTCAGGTTGATCACGAGAGTATCCCCAGGCGCTGCCTTCAACTGCGGACCTGGAACAGTAACAGTTCCGGAGTTGGCGCCGGCAGTGTCATCAGCAAAACCCCAGACCGGAACCACGGTGGCATCCGGCATGGTGATGCTGCCCAGATCGGCCCGCAGGTTATATGTGACTGTTGCCGCAAGCGCTGGTGTTGCAGAAAGTGTCGCCGTTAGTAACAACAGGCCCAGAGTTGGTATTTTTAGTTGCATGAATTTCATATTGAAACCTCCGTTATCATCCTAGGGCATGTACATATCTGTTGCAGGGTCGAGATTGTCCAAAGGTCCCAGAGCGGGGTCGGGCCACGGAACTATGCCCATCATGGTCAGCATGCCGCCGGGGAACGTATTGTTGTTCGTGATCTCAAGTTCCGCATGACTGTGGAACATGTAGAAGTAGCCATTCAAGGGGTTGAAGCCACCTTCTCCCGGAGTCAGCGGCGCAGACATTCCCAGGTATGGGCTGCCGCTGTAGTTTGCGCCGGCAATAATCTGCTCAATGGTCGGAAGTATGACCGGTACCGCCTGGGGCGGCAATTTGAGCGCCGGGGTAGGAACCGGCGGAGTTGTCTGGGGTTGTGCCGGGAGAATGTTGGGCTGATAGGTTTTGCCATGGTCAGCCATATATTCATAGGGGCGAACCCGTGGTGAATCGGAATAGATATCCCAACCAAGATTAGCTCCGGTCCAGGTGAAGATTGTATCCATGGTTTTGCCCGGTATCAGCGTCTCTGTAAAGGCCAGCCAGGCCAGGTCTGCACCGGAAGCGGCCGGATTGGAGCTGAGCAGATTGCCGTCAACCGCTATGACTCTGGAGTGGTTGCCATGGTGATGAAAGGGGTGGAATTCCTGTCCCATGTTGACCAGTCTGATCAGAACCCGTTCGCCCGGGTGAGCCAGAGGCATGGTGTTGTACGGCTGGGTCGGCAGGACTGCCGAGTTCGGCATGTCCATTGTGTCGGGAGCATTACGCCCGTTAAAAAACCAGTAGTTTGATCTCCATTTGCTCAGGTCGTAAGTGCCGCCGAATTCCATCCATTTCTGAAAGTCGGGATCCATCTCGCTGGCTATGACCAGATATTCACGGTCGTAAGCGGTTGTCAGGTCGCCCGCATTGGAAGGGTTGTAGGCAACCCCGCCGATTCCGGTGCTGTCGTTGTAGTTAGTGCGAACCTGAGGATGCCGTGTCGTATTTGCAGGAGGATCCGCAAATGCATTCAGTCCGTAAGGCACCACATTAGGGAGCGGCAGTGCTTTATAGGTGGCGGGACGTACTACAATGCCGCCGAAAAGTCCCATGCGCAATTGAATCGGCTGGTTGGAGCCACTTTCGTAGTAGTAGGTGCCCGGTTTCGTCGCTTTAAAGGTGTAAGTTTGGGTGCCATTTGGCAGAGCTTCGGGAGCCAGAGAGCTCAACTTGGCCTTTGACCCACCATTGAAAACAGGTGCGGTTGAGCTGATCATCGTCATGCCGGGGAAAAGCAGTGAAACCGGTTCGGCAAGCTGATTGGAAAGAGTGACGGTAACCGTATCTCCTTCCCTGAGTATCAGGGTCGGTCCGGGGTACTGAACAACACCGCTTCCGGTCGGGCTTGTGTCGGCAAATCCCCAGAAAAGCAGACTGGCTCCGTCTCCAGCAGTAATATGTCCCGATTTGGCAGTAAAGTTGAATGACGTGCCGGTCAGACCGTTTATCATTGCATGAGCCTTGCAGATGGGTGACGCCACCACTAGCAACGCAACCAACAGCAAGCGCCAAAGCATTTTAGAGTTGTTCATAAAAAATCCTCCCATCATTTACTGGATCGTAATTTCGGTCATGGCGCCGCCGCGTTCAACGCCGTTGTTATTGAGCTGGTCAAGGTTTCTGGAAGTCAGGTAGTAGGTTCCAACAGGAACTCCAGTTGTTCTGACGATAACATCAAACGATTCGCCGGGGCCTACCATTACTGAGTTGGCAGTATAGGAGAGATCCTGGTCGTCTGCCGTCCCGTAAAAACCGTCCGGTCCCGGATTACGCAACTGTCGGGCACACATGCCGATCACGTTGAAGGTCAGGCCGGGCGCCTCGATATTTACGAAATCCTTGACCGAAAGATTGGACAGACGAAGGAGTATCGTCTGGCCGGAAGTGGCGGTTACCTTTGCATCGAGTTTTTGAGATGCATAACCCTCACTGTTCAGTATTGGCGTGGGGGAGATCGTATCTGGATAACTCCTGCCGTTTAAAAGAAAATATACTGGTGTTATCGTAGCAAACGGTGGCGGTTGCGCGTCAAAGTCGGCCTGATGGAAAACCGGATCGAAAGCTGTAAACTGAATTGCCTTTTCAACGTCATAGCCAGTGGAGCCGCATAATGAATCAGTGCCTGACAGGCAGTCGTTATAGGCAAACTTGGTGTAGGTCTTTCCATCAGCCACATTCGGCACCGAAGTACCATCCTGAGCAGGACGGATGATGCTGTTGCCAAGCATGCCCATTTCCATATGTTCTGTGGCTTCTATATGGCAATGATACATGTAGGTTCCGGCAGAACCCGGATCAACATATTGTGCATTTAATGCATCGTATACCGGCCCGTACGGCTGGTAAAAATAAGTCAGCTCCTGCATCATCCTGATCCCGAAACTGGCCATCGGCTCGCCGTCAAAAACTGACGCCGCATTAGGATAACCATGAAAGTGGACAGTGTGCGGATCGAACAGGTCAGGTCGTATCACCATGCCGATATTGCTCAGTGTCAAGTAGAATGACTGCCCTTCACTGACATCAATAGTAGGCGCCGAAATTTCCGCGTGGAACATTGCGGACATTATGTCAGCATCCCTAGTCCCGGTCAGGTTGGAAAAACTGAAAATGTACATGTCTGTTCCGTCAGCCATTTTTGCCATGCCATCGCTGGCTGAAAGATGCATGTAGGTTGCGCTGGGCTTGCCGTTTGGCAACAATGACGGAGCGTCATAAATCCCGTCATTGTTCCAGTCAACATCTTCCGGGCCTCGGGCCTGCCCGGACGGGCAGACACCAACCCCGAGTGCCACCCAGTTGGTCCAGCATTGCGGGTTGTTATCAATATCATAGGGATACTGCACATAAGCCGATGCTGTGGAAGCGCTGGCTAGCAGCATAAAAGCACAGCCGATGGTCAGGTTATTGATTCTTTTCATCTGGTTCCTCCTATTGCCAAGCTTCTATCGGTCAGTCCGTGTTGTTCCTTGTTTTCGGATTCCGTTACCATGTTATCAAGCCAATCGAACGTTGCAGAAGCAGGAGCGCGTCGCTGATGTTAAGAACTCCATCACCGAATGGCCTGCCGTTTTTCAACGGGAATACATCCAAGCGGGCTACAAGTGCCGGATCCGGTGCCGTGGTTGACATTATCTGGCGAAGAACCAGGATGACATCAACCAGGTTGACCTGATTGTCGTTATTGAAATCCCCCAGGTTATTGTATTCATCCGCCCCGCTGTCCGGGTTTTTAGTAACCTGAATCGGACGATTGTCTCCATCAAAATCAGTTGCCAGAAGTGCTGTTCCGGCTGCGTCGGTTCCGGGGGTCAGGGTTCCGGCTGCTACTGCACTGGAGTTCCCCTTGATGTGGTAGTTACCGGTCAAGGTCAGTGGCGAATAACTGTAAGTGATAAAGTTGCCGAGTGTCGCTCCACCCTGGAAAGCGTCAATCACGTTACGATAGCCGGAGAAGAATTGCGGATCAGCCGTTTTGTTGGTTGCGCTGGCCACAATCTGATCATTCTTAACTTGAAGCGCCGGATCAGTCAGGACTGAGTTTGTGATTTTCAGTTTTGCTGTGGTTGAGGCAAATACCCCGGCATCCCAGAATACATAGGGTGAAAGTGTCGCAATCTGGTTTATTGACGGGTTGGCCCAGTAGTAGCTGAAGTTGCCGGTGATGATGTTGTTGGAAATCAGCGGAGATCTGCTGAAATCCTGGTAACCGGCCTGCAGGGTCGGGTCAATTTTTGAGATCAGCTCACCGCTGTATAGCTGCACGCCGATTCCGGCCGGTTGCGGTGTTGTCACCTGGTCAATCAGGGCAAAAGGCCCCTCATTAAAAGGTACGTTGCCGAAAGCGGTTTCTCCGGTGGCCGTTGCATCGTTGTTGCTGATAGTGTTGTTGACGATATCAACATCAACCGCATCAAGGATACCGATGCCGCCGCCCAGTCCGGCGCTGATATTGTTAACGATCATGTTGTTGTAGATTCTTGCCTTGTGCCAGGCTGGCGCATCGGCTGCAAGGGCTGGAGCGGTGTTGAGCGGGTTGCCCTGGACATCCAGGCCGTTGTAACGGACCAGGCTGATGCCGCCGCCGATGTTTCCGGCTTTGTTGCCCTGGATAAGATTGTCATTGATGACGACATTGCCGACGCCGGGTGTGACTGAATTGGTGACAGTCGGTGTCAGGGTTGCTTCGCCGCCCAGGAAAATACCTGCGCCTTCATCAAAAGCTTCGTTGAAGATGATGGTGTTCTTCTCAATCAGGCCGAACTTCGAGGTAAGCGGCAGAAAGTTGCTTCCGTCCGGATTGGTTTTCCAGCCGGAGTTGCTCAAGCCCTGCTGGGCTATGCCGGCACCGGCCAGAGTTGCGTAGTTGCCACAGATCCAGTTCTTGCTGATGTTGTAGTTGTCTGTTCCCTCGAAAATGCCGATACCGCCGCCGCTGCCGATGGCGAAACCGGTTCCGCCGTTGGAGTTGATATCGTTCTGGCTTATCAACAGGTTGTCATTGAAGGAGCTCAGATAAGCCGTGCTTCCCGCAGTTGGATTTGGTTCGGCCGGCGTGCCAATCCGGATGCCGCCGCCGTAAGTCCCCTGATTGGAAAAAATCCTGTTGTTGGTGATTTTCAGATTGTGGGCGTAAGCATGGACATAGATACCGCTCCCCAGGTTGGCCTGGGTGATCTGGAATCCGTCAATGCTTGAGTTAGCCAGGTAGAAGTCGTCGTTGGCTGAACTGGCCGGAACAGTTGTGTCGTTGGCTGTGTCGTGCTTGCCAAGAACAAGGATTCCAGAGCCGATATCGTTGCTGAAGACCGGCGTTGGGTTGTCAACCGGATCGATGGAGTAGGTTTTGCCAGCTCCTTGAGCAGCAAAGATACTTGCCAGCAGGTTATTCCAGACGGTCTGTTTTTCCGGTGTCAGGTAGCCGGCATTAATGACGGTTGCGGCAGCGCCGTAACCCTGGAGTTTAACCGGCTTGGACATAATCAGGTTCTCGGCATAGCTGCCTGGGGAAACCAGAACCAGATCACCGGCATTGGCTGCGTTAATGGCGGATTGAATGGTTGTGTACTGGGTTGGCACCCTTCTGACCTGTGCCGCCGGAACACCAACGTGGACAGTTATGCCGCTCACGTTCTTCTTGTAGTTGTCGCCGCGCATGACATCCAGCTGGTATGCGCCGACCGGTGTGTTGGCCGGAACGACCACTTTGATGGATGTGTTCGTCCAGCTGCCCGGCACAACTGCCAGCTCTGTTGTTCCAAGTGTTACAGTGCCGATTTTGCTGCCGAATCCGAAATCACGAGTAATAACGCCGCCGACGGCCGGGTCCGGATTGCTTATGCGTGTAGTTCCGAAGGAGCTGATGGTGAGCTGATTGTCAACCAGATTGTTTTCAATCCACGGGCCGCCTGCGGGGCCGTTGACCTGGCTGAAGGCCGGGGTGCCATCCAGAGGGTTGCAATCCAAGTTGGCGGCGCCGATGTTGGGACGGATCGGTATGATCGGGGTGTCAGAGTAGGTTATTTTACCCGGCCAGACATCGATTTTCCATTCTACGGTTGGGTAGTTGCCCTTGTACCAGACATCCGGTTTGGTTATGTCAAATCCGGGATGGTTTAATATTATCTTAACCATGTGAGGACTTACACCGGTCGGGTTGGGAATGTTGGTTGTAAATGTGGACGGAACGAGTGTTTCAAAAATTCCCCACTCGTCGGTATAGGTCCGAACAAGTTCATGCCCGTTGAAGTCCTGAATCGAAATCGGCATGAAAGAGACTCCGGGCTTGTCACCCAAGCGTGGGTTGCCGGCGCGGAACTCCAGCCCCAGGTCATCGGTTACCAGTCCCATCAGGCGTGCTGCCAGTGAAACCTGGGTAAATATGCGGAAATCGGCGGCGGCATTCTGCCCGTTGTCGAGGGTGATCAGTTTTTTGTTGCAAAGCGGACGTGTTGTTCCGGCAAATGGGGCTGGCGTTGTTCCATCAAATGTCAGGAACTGTGGGACAATGTGGTCCGGTCCGACGCAGACCGGCGGGTCGATGGCCGGCTGCGGCCGGGACGGGATATACGATTCACCGGAAACTGTATAATTCTGGTCTTCTTCCTTCCTGATTTCATAGCCAAGTGGCGGAATCACCTCAACCACATACTGACCTGACGGAATCGGAATTGTTTTGGTACTGTCGTTAGGATCGACGATGTCTGTAAAGATATAACCGCCATCATAAACGGCCGGTTTGGTCTGGTTCCAGACCGAGATGGTTTCGGCGCAGTCGATGTATTTGTCGAGTGGAATTCCGGCCGGATTCAGCGACAGTCCTGCGTCTTGCATGGTATCGAGGCAACCGGTCAGCAAACCGGTGTTCGGGTGAATCCCCTTGTTTCTACGCGTGTCTGGCTGTGGAGTCGGATCGCCGTAAACCCAGCGGTTCCAACTGTCACTGACAGTTGTGGCAACCGGTTTGGCGGCATCATAGACCGGCTTGCCGGTCACGGCATCAAAACCGGTCACTTTGTAAAGTTTCAATTCGACATCGCCCTGGCCTGGCTCCCAAGTCGATTGGCCATCGTAGCGGGGGTCGGATGCTGCCCGGGTGAAAGCGTAGGAAATAACGCCTGATATACCGCCGTTAGTGATTGTCTTACCGTCCACCGTAACCGGGTAAGCGGCGCGTCCCCAGTCAATCCGTGCGCTATTGTCGAAATAGAGCAGCATTCCCTGTAGCAGGCTGCCTGGTCCCGGCGCTTCGACGCGTTTTTCAAGCAGCGACGAGTTAGGGTCGCTCGGATCGTCATTGATGTTGAATATTTTCTTGCCGCCCTTGTCCACGTAGACAGTCGCACCGCTCGGGTAAAAGCGGCTGTAATCACTTTCGGCAATTATCCATTTGAAAAACGGGAAAACCTCGTTGAAGCTGAAATTACCAGAGCTGTCGGAAACCTGTCCTTGATAAATGGAGCCGTCCCGGAAGCGGAAGCCGACTGCCAGATTTGGTATACCTTCCTCACCTGGGTCCCTAATTCCGTTAACGTTCTTGTCGTTGAAGTAGGAACCTTCATAGGTGCCGAACCACTGGAAAATTGGAACCTGGCCGAGGGCAACCAAGCCGCCGGTTGTTGGGACCGTTACAGTTCTGAAATCTATAAGCTGGTCTAGTGGAGCGTCCCACATGGTCAGAGAGTAAGTGCCGGGAGGGACGTTGGCAATGCTGAAAGAACCGTCCGCCGCGCACTTGGCGGCATAAACCTGACGCAGTGTGGCTCCGGATTCGCTCAGCGATACCCAGGCCTCAGGCACCGGCTCGCCCGGATTGAGCCCCATCTGAGCCGGCGGCCGGTTGATGCGGTTCATCACGACCTGTCCGGTGATTGTTCCAGCGGTTTCACCAACATTAAGGGGGGTGCGGAACAGATTGTTAAGGCAATAGGGGTCGTTCGGTACCTGGCTACAGAATGAGGTTGGCAGAATAAAGCCGATAAAGGCATGCACGCCGAAAAAACCGGCTTCGGTGTAATAAGGGGGCTCGCCCGCTATTACCCATGTGTCAATGCCGGGGGTCCCCTCAATGGTTGATGTTTGAACCCACGGCCTGCCGTCCTGGGGGATCGCCCGCACCCCGTATTTGCCGGGCGCCAGATTTGGAATGGTGACGTTGGCAAAGCCGCCTGAATCGAGGGTGGGTGTGGAGATGATGTTGCCACTGCCCATGACCAGTACGGTGCCGTCAGGGTTGTAGGTCGTTCCGAGCGGGTTACCGAAAATATCCTGGGTCTGTTGGCCGAACTGGTCATAAAGGATGATCTTGAATCCGCCCAGGGGCGGTTCGGCATCCGGCGCGCCGTTAACCGGGGCGTTATCCTGGAAAACCAGTACCTTGATCTGAGCCGCCACCAACGGGTTCTTGTAGACCACCAAATCTTTGACAGTCTCACCCGGTCGGACCGCGCCGCCGGTCATGGTGTATCCAGGAGCCATTACCGAAACAAAATAGCGTGCCGATGCTGGCAGATTCACAACCGGATTCGCCCCGGTTCCGGTGGCGAGAACCTTGGCGCTGCTTCTGTGGATAGATACCGAGACGCTGCTGTGGTTGTTGAAAACACCGGCGTGCGCGACCGCATCGTAGGCATTGTCCTCCTGCACCAGCCACTTGTAGTCCGTGACCCGCTGGGGGGACGACCCGTCAGCATTTTTGCCGGTAACATTGATCGTGAAAGCGGCCTGTGCTGACGGAGCAAAAGCTACAAACAAATACATGATGGCGGCGGTAACCAGTGCAGGAAGCGTGAGGCCTCTGTTTAGCTGCTTTTTCATACATCATCCTCCGTATAACTAAAGGTAGATCCAGTTTATCCAAATTGACTGTAAGTCCGAGAAACAGATGATCAAATACTGTCCGGGTATTGCCAAGGCTCACTTGACAACAGGCAATACGACAAAACCATGATAACAGGGTTTTGACATATAACAACCTGGCAAGCGAAATTCTTAATAAATCGTCTCATACTAGCGTACTACACAGACCGTGCCACCCCGTGATAATAAATATATACCGTAAAAACAGCTAGATGGGTTTGCAGGCTCATGTTGTATAAAGTTGTTCAGTAGCCTGAATTGCTGCTGGCACAGAAATTAATCACACCTAACTATCTAATATTGTTTTAGTTGTCTTGGTGAGTAAAATAAACCGACCTTGCAAATATTTTTGCATGGGTTGTAAAAACAATTAACCGGTCGAATTTTTCTTTTTCAGACGAATGTTGAAAGTCTGGCGTTTAAGGCCAAGCATGGTGGCAGCGGTGCCCTGGTTTCCATTGGCTCTGCTCATGGCAACTTCGATCAGGTAATTTTCGGCCTCTTCCAGAGTGGGAAAATGTCCCCATATCTTTTCGAGCATGCCGTAACGTGGGTCTTTACCCGGTGTAACGTCTGATATTGTCGTCACCTGGCTTTGTGCTTGGCCGGTTGAGATCGCTTTGCGAAACGGGGCCTGCGACAACTTGCCCGATTTGCTGCGTGCGACGGCATCGAACACGATCCCTTGAAACTCCCTCACATTCCCGGGGAAATGGTAGACAGAAAGCAGATCCAGCAACTCTTTAGGATAGGTAGGGGGTTTTATTGAGAGGCTGTTGGCCGCCTGGCAAATAAAATGTTCCAGCAACAGCGGAATATCCTCCATGCGGTTTCTGAGCGGCGGCAGGTCCACATGGTGGACATTCAGCCGGTAGTACAGGTCGTTGCGAAAGCGTCCTTGCGCGACGAGTTCCTTGAGATCCTTGTTGCTTGCGCAGACAATCCTGGCCTCGGATTGGCGCGGGATATCCGATCCGACCGGGTAGAATTCCCGCTCCTGGATCAGTCGCAGCAATCTGATCTGTGACGGCTCACTCAGGTCTCCGATCTCGTCAAGCAGGATCACGCCATTGGCAGCTTTGGCAACCAATCCGTCGCGCAGTTGGTCTGCTCCGGTAAAGGCTCCGCGTTTATGGCCGAAGAGGGTGTCCGAAAACATCGTGTCGTCCAGACCTGCCAGGTTTACGGAAACCAGCTCGCCTTTGCAGCCGCTCAGCCGGTGAATCGCACGGGAGACAAGTTCCTTGCCGGTCCCGGATTCACCGGTGATAAGGATTGGCTGGGGCGATTTTGCAATAACTTCAAGATACTGAAAGATTGACCGCATTTTGCGGCTGCGGGAAACAATCTCGCTGAATATGTCGGAATTATCCAGACGGTCTTCCACCAGCCGTTCCCGCAAGGCTGCGACCTGAACTGCTGTCTCCACACTTTCCAGGGCTTTATGCAGGGTGATCAGCAGACGGTCCTGGTCTACCGGTTTGACAAGATAATCAAAAGCGCCGGATTTCATGGATTCCACGGCCCGCTCCAATTCATAGGCGGCGGTGACGATGATGACCGGGACCTCCGGATAGAGTTCCCGGAGTTGCGGCAAAATCTCCATGCCGCTGACATGAGGCATAAAGAGGTCCAGTATTACGATATCAATGCCGCCGGAAGCCATTATCTCCAGCACACGACGGCTGTCTGATTCGGTCACAACGTTCTTTAGGCCGTTCATCTTAAGTAATGTGGCACAAGCCTTGAGGGTGCTGACCTCGTCGTCTACGATTAGTACGCACCCCGGATTAGTTGACAGCATCGTCTGCCTCGCTCTTTTCTGCTTTGTTTTCGGGCGGTCCGGCTTTGGATAAACGAACAGTAAACGTTGTTCCCTGACCCTGTCTGGGACTGAACTCGATTGAACCGCCATGCTCCTTGACAATAGTGGAGCAGATCGCAAGACCCAGGCCGGTGCCGCCATGATTGAGCCTGGTGGTGAAAAACGGCTCCATCACCCGGTCGGAAATTTCGGGCGGGATGCCAACCCCTTCGTCAGAGACCCTGATCAGCAGTTGCCCGATTTCCGGGTCAAGCGCGGTTTCCACGGTGACGGCATGTTCCGGATCAGGGAGCGCCAGGAGCGCATTCTGGATCAGGTTGATGACGACCTGTTCCAGTTGCCGGGCGCTGCCTCTGGCCAGTGGCAGGTCTTCAGCGAGTTTCAGCGTGAATCTGTTAGTTGAGCTTGAAATCAGATGGCTAAGAATCGAGGTTGACAGCTGTACCACTGAATTTAGATCCGCAACTGAATTTCTGCTGGCGCGATCATCCTGGCCGTAAGATTTCAGGTTGCCGACGATATCATTGATTCGGTGCGCCCCCTCCTGGATTCCGGCCAATGCTTCGGGCAGGAAAGCGCGCGCTTCGCTCCACTTGGACTGGGCGACATTAAAGTCGCCCTTGCTCCGGTAATACTCCTCGACCACAGGAACAATATCCTCCCAGGCACGTTTGATGATCCGGGTGTTCATCAGCAGGAAATTGTTCGGGTTGTTGATTTCGTGGGCCACGCTGCTGACCATTGTTCCCAGTGAAGTCATTCGGTTGGCCTGAATCAGGCTGGCCTGGATTTCCAGGGCCTGTTCTTCCAGGCGGACTCGCATCGTAATGTCGCGGAAGGTTGTGTAGATGGCTTCGAATCCCTGCAGGGAGATTTTTTTACCGTGGAAAGACAGATAGTGAATTTCTCCAGGTTCGAGAATGCACCTGAATTTTTCAATCACACCGGGAGAATCATCCCGGAGAATCTGCCCGATGGCTGCCGCAAGGTGATCACTCCCTTCCGGCGCGCACAAGGCTGGCAACCCGCCTTCCAAAATTTCCTCGCGCTGTTTTCTGAAGACCCTCTCGGCTGTGGGATTTACATCGAGAATAGCGTTGTCCTGCGGAGAAATCAGAATGATCGCATCCTCACTCTGTTCGAAAAGCTGACGGAAACGGTTTTCGCTTTCGCGCAATTCCTCGCGGGCTTTGAGCGTTTTCTGGTTTTCGACAGTCAGTTCAAAATAGGCCTTGTTCAACTCCGCCGTGCGTTCCTGTACTTTTTGTTCCAGTTGCTCCTGGTTGGTTTTCAGGTCGGTTTCGTTGCGCTTGTAATCGTTAAGCAGTCCGACCAGAGGCCTGAACAGGACGTAGTAGAGAATCGCGAAGAGAGTGACCGTCAGGGTTGTTGAATCCAGCAGAGTCGCCACGTTTTTCGGGAGTTGATATCTTTCCAGCAAGACCATGACGAGCGTTTCAATAACAAATATGCATAGGGCAAGAGTCAGCATCAGGCGCAAAGGTGAAAACACCAGCGTTCGGCGGTGACTTTCATTCAAAATCGCCCTGTTATTGACCGAGCCTTCATAGCTGTTTTTTTCAGAGTTCATGTCGTCCCGATCTCCATACCAATTTGCCGCGCATGGGGAAAAATGTTGTTCAAGGCGGCCTGTTTTCGCTGCGACCCCTGCCAACATTATATAGGTAGCAGATATATGTACAAGCCGTCCAGATGCCCGCAGCCACCAGCTTATACGGATTTGCTTGGTAGGTCGTTCCCATGATGAACGCAAAGCGGATAGCATAGTGACGCTATCAACAAATCAATCGATTCGCGTGAATAAACAGTATGTTAATGCTGTTGATAAAAGATGGCACAGATAGTGTACTAAGATCAACATTTATTATCGCGCACTTGTATCCGGATGGCGGGTGGCGGCATGAACAATTTTTCTTTTTACTCGGCAATTCTTGGTCTTTCGTCCAGTTGGCACATTTTTAATGTGACCCTGGACGGACGAAGCGGCGATGTTGTGTTCCACATCCGCGGCAGGCTGGAAGATAAATTCAAATGCCCCGGATGCGGTGCAGCCAGATTGCCGTCCGGAATCAGCAAAGGTACCTGGCTGCATGATAACCATCTTAACATCCGTTTCTACATATCGGCTTTGGTGCCGGTTATCACCTGCGAATGTTGCGGTGAAATGAAGGTTGAGATCCCCTGGGGGAAATCCAGCACAAGTTGTGAAGAGTGTTCACAGATGGTTTCCCGGAGCGCTGTCTAGGGGCGGCAGGCCGTTTTTATCCGAGGTGTCAGGGTGCCCGGCCGGTCAAAGCGAATCATGCAATCCATGCAGGCCTTCTTCCTGCCATACAAAAAGTCCGGTTAATTGCGACCCGTTTCCGGGCAGTCGATTCCTTCAATTGATAAAATTGTATGCATTGTGTACTCAATAGTGTACAAACAATACTCATCTCCCGTCACACACCCGCTTTTTATTTCCGCATAAGCAGAAAAAAAGTCGTTTAACTGTCTGAGATTAAAGACGAGAAGGTTGCTGAAGCTGGTACAGTTAAAGTGTGGCACATTTTGTGCTGATTAAAACGCTCCGTATCAACTGCGGGCGACACGCATAAAGAATAAAGTTCACAAGGGTTACCCATGAAAACAAACCGAAAACCAGAAAAACAGGGGCTTTACGATCCTCAATTCGAGCACGATGCCTGCGGCGTCGGCTTTGTTGCCAATATGAAGGGGGAAAAATCCCACGAGATCGTCAGCCAGGCGCTCGAAATTCTCGTCAAGCTTGATCATCGCGGCGCCTGCGGCTGTGAGCCGAACACCGGTGATGGCGCCGGCATTCTGATGCAGATGCCGGACAGCTTCCTCCGTTCGGTCTGCGCGCCGCTTGGAATCGAACTGCCCGAGCCGTTCCAATACGGTGTCGGCATGGTTTTTACCTCGCCCAAAGCACCCGAGCGCAACGCTGCCCGCCATATTCTGGAAAAGATCCTGGTTGAAGAAGGTGTCGAGCTTCTGGGATGGCGAAATGTGCCGACCGACAACTCCTCCCTGGGGCATACCGCCTGGGAAGGTGAGCCGATGGTGCGGCAGATGTTTCTGAAGCGCCCGCTTGAGTGCGCTGACGAACAGGCTTTCAGCCGCAAGCTCTATATCATCAACCAGCGTGCGACCAACGAAATACGACGGGCCGAAGTCGACGAACATTGGTACGTCAGCAGTCTTTCCACCCGTACGATCATCTACAAAGGGATGCTGATGCCGGTGCAGGTTGACCAGTATTACCCCG
Organism: Geobacter sp.; assembly: GCA_009684515.1. Lineage (GTDB taxonomy): Bacteria > Desulfobacterota > Desulfuromonadia > Geobacterales > Pseudopelobacteraceae > JACRCG01. Next base: position 158,153 of record WKKS01000002.1, on the reverse strand, counting down.
AGCTGCGCGACCCGGCCATGGAGAGCGCCATCGCATTGGTGCACTCCCGTTTCTCCACCAACACTTTCCCCAGCTGGGATCGTGCCCATCCCTACCATTTGATGGCCCATAACGGCGAGATCAATACCCTGCGCGGCAATGTCAACTGGATGAACTCCCGCCAGCACCTGCTGACCAGCCAGCTGTTCGGCGATGACATCAAAAAGCTTCTGCCGATCATCAACGAAAACGGTTCTGACTCGGCCATGTTCGACAATTGCCTGGAGCTGCTGGTCATGGGTGGTCGTTCTCTGCCGCATGCCATCGCCATGATGGTGCCGGAGCCTTGGGAAAACCATTCCAACATGAGCCCGGAGAAGCGCGCTTTTTACGAATATCACTCCTGTCTGATGGCACCCTGGGACGGACCGGCCGCGGTCTGCTTTACCGATGGACGCAGCATCGGAGCTGTTCTGGACCGGAATGGCCTGCGCCCTTCACGTTACTACATCACCAATGACGGTCTGGTCATAATGGCCTCCGAAGCCGGCGTTCTGCAGATCGAACCTGAGCGGATCCTGAGCAAGGGACGGCTCCAGCCGGGGCAGATGTTTCTGGTGGATACGGAGCAGGGACGTATCGTGCCTGACAAGGAGATCAAAGATGAGCTGGCGGCCGCCAACCCTTATGGAGAATGGCTGAAAGAACATCATATCGCATTGGAAGACCTTCCCGAAGCATCCGAAACTGTTCAGACGGATAGTGCCACACTTATCCAGCGTCAGCAGGCCTTCGGCTACACCTATGAAGACCAGCGCGTTGTGCTGGGGCCGATGGCCACCGACGGCATCCAGCCGCTCGGCTCAATGGGGACCGACACACCGCTGGCGGTACTCTCCAACCAGAATCAGCTGCTGTACAATTATTTCAAGCAGTTGTTCGCTCAGGTCACCAATCCTCCGATTGACCCGATCCGGGAAGAAATCGTCACCTCTACCCTCACACTGATCGGCTCGGAGGGAAGACTGCTGGAGCCGACGGCAATCAACGCCCAAAGAATCAAACTTCAAAATCCGATTCTCAGCAATCAGGAGCTGGAGAAGTTGCGTCAGATTGAGAGCCCCGGTTTTGGAGCCGCCACCCTGTCTCTGCTCTTTCCGGCAATGCGCGGCGCCGGAGCCATGGAGAAGGGGCTGGAAGCTCTTTTTGCCGCCGCCGATGTGGCGGTAGAGACCGGCAGCAATATCCTGATTCTTTCCGACCGCGGCGTGGATCGCGACAATGCGGCTATTCCGGCGTTGCTGGCGGTTTCAGGTCTGCATCACCACCTGGTCTGCAGCGGTACCCGTACCCTGGTTTCACTGGTGCTCGAATCGGGCGAACCGCGCGAAGTTCACCATTTTGCCGTGCTGCTCGGTTACGGCGTCAATGCTATCAATCCATATCTGGCCTTTGAATCGCTGGATGACATGATTCAGCAAGGTTTCCTTCCGGGAATCGACCACGCCAAGGCGGTCAAGAACTATATCAAGGCCTCCATCAAGGGCATTGTCAAAACCATGGCCAAGATGGGCATTTCCACCGTGCAGAGTTACCGCGGCGCGCAGATATTCGAAGCGCTCGGCCTGCATCAATCAGTGGTTGACCGTTACTTTGCCCTGACTCCTTCCCGGATTGGCGGGACTGATATCGACGGCATCGCACGGGAGTTGATGGAGCGTCACGCACGGGCTTACCCCGAGCGGGTTGCCCCCGAAACGACACTGACCCCGGGCGGCGTCTACCAGTGGCGCAAGGACGGCGAGGAGCATCAGTACAATCCTTTGACGATCACCTCGCTCCAGAAGGCTACCCGCACCGGAGATTACAATGAGTTCAAGACTTTCTCCTCATTGATTGACGAGCAGAGCGAGCGCCACTACACCCTGCGCGGCATGCTCCAGTTTAAAGATAACATGCCTTCCGTGCCTTTGGATGAAGTCGAGCCGGTAGAAGAGCTGATGAAGCGCTTCAAAACCGGCGCCATGTCCTACGGTTCCATCAGTCAGGAGGCCCATGAGGCGCTGGCCATTGCCATGAACCGCATCGGCGGCAGATCCAATACCGGCGAAGGTGGCGAGGATCCGGAACGCTTTACCTGGACCAATGAACTGGGTGATTCCAAGAACAGCAATATCAAACAGGTGGCTTCCGGCCGCTTCGGCGTCACCAGCGATTATCTGACCAACGCCGGCGAGCTGCAGATCAAGCTGGCCCAGGGCGCCAAGCCGGGTGAAGGCGGAGAACTGCCCGGTCACAAGGTTTATCCCTGGATCGCCAAAACCCGCCACACCACACCGGGGGTCGGCCTGGTCTCGCCACCGCCGCACCACGATATCTACTCCATCGAGGATCTGGCCGAACTGATCCACGATTTGAAAAACGCCAATCGCCGGGCCCGTGTCAGCGTCAAGCTGGTATCGGAAGTCGGTGTCGGCACGATTGCCGCCGGTGTCGCCAAGGCCCATGCCGATGTGGTCCTGATCAGCGGCTACGATGGCGGTACCGGAGCATCTCCGATCTCCAGCATCAAGCACGCCGGACTCCCCTGGGAGCTTGGTTTGGCCGAAACGCACCAGACCCTGCTGCTGAACAACCTGCGCAGCCGGATCATCATCGAAGCCGACGGTCAACTGAAGACCGGACGCGATGTTGCCATCGCCGCCCTGCTGGGCGCCGAGGAATTCGGTTTTGCGACTGCACCGCTGGTGACACTGGGTTGTGTCATGATGCGCGTTTGCCAAAGCAACACCTGTCCGACCGGCGTGGCTACCCAGGACCCGAAGCTGCGCAAAAACTTCACCGGCAAGCCGGAATACGTTGTCAACTTCATGCGCTTTGTGGCAGAGGAACTACGTGAAATCATGGCGCAACTAGGTTTCCGCACCCTGAATGAAATGGTCGGGCGTTGCGATGTGTTGGAGTCCAACAAGGCCATTGATCATTGGAAAGCCCAGGGGCTGGATTTCTCAAAAATATTGTATCAGCCGAAGGTTGCGCTGAATGTGGGTCATTACTGTACTGAAGAGCAGGATCACGGCCTGGAGAAATCGATCGACATGACCAGGCTGCTGGAACTTTGCCAGCCAGCTATCGAGCGCGGTGAAAAGGTCGTCGGAGAACTGCCGATCACCAACGTTGATCGGGTGGTGGGGACCATCGTGGGGAATGAAATCACCCGCAGCCACGGAGCCATGGGGCTGCCGGAAGATACGGTCAGCCTGACCTTCAACGGCTCTGCCGGTCAGAGCTTTGGCGCGTTCATACCACGAGGCATTACCCTGAAGCTGTCCGGCGATGCCAACGACTATCTGGGCAAAGGGTTGAGCGGCGGCAAGATCGTTGTCTATCCGCCGAAGGGGTCAATCTTCAAAGCCGAAGAGAACATCATTGCCGGCAACGTGGCTTTCTACGGCGCCACCAGCGGAACGGCCTATATCCGCGGCATGGCCGGCGAGCGTTTCTGCGTTCGCAACTCCGGTGTAAACGCGGTTGTCGAAGGGGTCGGCGATCATGGTTGTGAATACATGACCGGCGGCACCATCGTAATCCTCGGCCAGACCGGCCGAAACTTTGCTGCCGGAATGAGCGGCGGCGTCGCCTATGTCCTCGACCAGGATGGCGATTTTGCCAGCCGTTGCAACACTGAAATGGTCGGTTTGGAAAAGCTTGATGACGCCGACCGTGCTCTTGTCAAGCTCATGGTTGAAAAACATTCCGAAAGCACCGGCAGTTCACTGGCCGAGACGATCCTTGGCAACTGGGATGGTTATCAGTCGCGTTTCGTGAAAGTCATGCCGATGGATTACAAGCGCGTTCTGCAGGCTCTCGAAAGGGCGCAGGCGGCCGGTCTCAGTGGCGACGATGCTTTGGCGGCTGCTTTTGAGGAAAACTCTCATATGGGCGATCATTGATCGTAGCCTGATAGCAACACTCGACCAATAAATTCAATTTTACTTAGCTGCAACAAGATAGGGAAACGATCATGGGAAAACTTACTGGATTCATGGAATATACTCGCGAAGTGCCGGCTGACCGGTCACCTCTGGAGCGTATCAACGACTGGAACGAATTCCATCTGCATATGCCGGATGACGCTCTTCGCACCCAGGGCGCCCGCTGCATGGATTGCGGCGTACCGTTCTGCCATAGCGGCGTGCTGATCAGCGGCATGGCCAGCGGCTGCCCGATCAGCAACCTGATCCCGGAATGGAATGACCTGGTCTATCGCAATCTTTGGCCACAGGCGCTGGAAAGACTGCACAAAACCAACAACTTCCCGGAGTTCACCGGACGTGTCTGCCCGGCACCCTGCGAAGGTTCCTGCACTCTGGCCAGCATTGATCCGGCCGTTACGATCAAGAACATCGAAGTCAGCATCGTTGAGCGCGGCTTTGAGAAGGGCTGGATCGTGCCTGCTCCGCCTGCTGTGCGCACCGGCAAGAAGGTTGCCGTGGTCGGTTCCGGCCCTGCCGGTCTTTCCGCCGCCGCCCAGCTCAACAAGGCTGGCCACAGCGTGACGGTTTTTGAGCGGGCCGATCTGCCGGGGGGGCTGCTGATGTACGGCATACCCAACATGAAGCTGGACAAGCGTCAGGTTGTGCTGCGCCGGATCAGGCTGATGGAAGAGGAAGGGATCGTTTTCGTCTGCAATACCGAGGTTGGCGGCAGTCAGTTCCCGGTGGAAAGGCTGCAGAGCGAATTTGATGCCGTAATCGTGACCACCGGCGCTACCCTGCCGCGTGATCTGCCGATTGAGGGGCGCGGCCTGAAAGGAATCCATTTTGCGATGGAGTTTCTGACTGCCAATACCAAGGCTCTGCTGGATGGCAGTGATGACTTCATCACCGCCAAGGGGAAGGATGTCGTGATCATAGGGGGCGGCGACACCGGCACCGACTGCGTCGGTACATCTCTCCGTCACATCTGCAACAGTGTCACCCAGTTGGAAATAATGCCCCGTTCGCCGGATGAGCGGGCTGCCGATAACCCCTGGCCGGAGTGGCCCAAAACCCACAAGGTCGATTACGGCCAGGAAGAAGCTGCCGCCAGATTCGGCTCCGACCCGCGGGTCTACCTGACAACCGCCACCCGCTTCGAAGGTGACCAGGATGGCGCCGTCAAGGCCGTTCATACAGTTGAAGTCGCCTGGACAAAGAATGATAAAGGGCAGTTCATTCCGCAGCCGGTTCCGGGTACGGAGCAGGTTCGTCCGGCACAGCTGGTGCTGCTGGCAATGGGTTTTCTGGGGCCAGAGCAAAGCCTGATAAACTCAATGGAGCTGGAACAGGATCAGCGCAGCAACATCAAAGCTGAATTCGAAAGCTACAGCACCAATATTCCGGGCGTTTTTGCCGCCGGCGATTGCCGTCGCGGTCAGAGTCTGGTGGTGTGGGCTTTCAATGAAGGTCGCGGAGCGGCACGAGAGTGTGATCGTTACCTGATGGGGAGCAGTGAGCTGCCGTAGATGTGACTGATCAAAATCTGACTTACTGAAAAAGCCCGGCCATAAGCCGGGCTTTTTTGCGTAAAAACATAGCCCGCTATTAGAGCCGGATTAACGGCGTTATGGTGTTGAGCGGTGGTTAGCGCAGGAAAGTATGTTAATTAAGGTATCAGAAATACATGGGTAATGTGGTTATGGGTGCCGAGTCGATGTTTGCTGATACATGATGCTAATCAGCTATTGACATAAAATAAAATATCGTTATTATTAGGCGTCAATAATGGTGCGTGCCAAGCTCTGGTCTGCCTAACCCACACAAAAAAGGAGAGTTGTATGAAACGATTGCTTAAACTGGCTGCCCTGGTCACATTGCTCTTATCCATCACTGCACCTGTCTTCGCCGGCAGCTTTGGCACAGCCGATGAAGCCAAGGCCATGCTTGAGAAAGCGGTCGCCGCTATCAAGGCTAATAAGGCCGAGGCGCTGGCCCAATTTGCAAAGGGCGAGGGTGGATTCAAGGATCGTGATCTCTACCCGTTCTGCGGCGGTCCCGACGGGAACTTCACCGCCCATCCCAGCCTTGTGGGCAAGAGCCTCAAAGGGTTGAAGGATAAGGCCGGTAAGGCGCTGGGGGAGGATATCTACGCAACTGCCAAGGAAGGTTCCATCGGTGAAGTGTCTTACATGTGGCCGCGTCCGGGCAGTACCGACCCGGTCCAGAAGGTTTCTTTTGTCACAAAAGTTGACGATCAGGTCTGCGCGGTAGGTTATTACAAGTAGCTACGATCAGGCAGAGTCAAAAGGGAGGGCCCGCATCCGCGAGCCCTCCCTTTTTTTATCCTTTAATCTCACCCTTGATCCCGATCGTCACTTCCTTGTAAGGAATCTGCTTGCCGCTGGCGGCCAGGGCCTGGCGGGCGGCAACTGCTATGCCTCCGCAGCAGGGCACTTCCATCTTCAGCACGGTGATGCTTTTGACATCCGATTTGCTGAAAAGCTCGGTCAGTTTCTGCTGATAGAAGTTGTTGTCATCCAGCTTGGGGCAGCCCATCACAACCGCTTTACCCTTCAAAAAATCCTCATGGTAACCGGCGTAGGCCACCGGTACGCAGTCGGCGGTGATCAACAGGTCCGTGCCCTGGAAATAGGGTGCCGTTGTGGAAACCAAGTGGAGCTGCACCGGCCACTGGGCCAGCTGACTCTGTTGACTGCCTGCTGCAGCTGAAGGCGCTGAATCCTGCGGCCGCTCGAAACTCATGGCACGCGAGCCGGGGCAGCCGCCGCCGTGATTATGAGCTGTCGGTTGCGGAGCATGAACCGGAGCAGGTTTACCCTGAGCCGCCAGATGCTTCTCCACTGCCGCTTCATCGAACTCATCCGCTTCACGTTCTTCCACAGTGATGGCGTCTCTCGGGCATTCACCCAGGCAGGCGCCCAGGCCGTCACAAAGGTTGTCGGCCGATAGTACGGCTTTGCCGTTAATCATTTTGATAGCGCCCTCGGCGCAGGATGGCACGCACAATCCGCAGCCGTCACATTTGTCCTGATCAATTTTCACGATTTTTCTGAGCATTTGGTGATCTCCTTGATTTGTCTCTGATATTTAGACTCAATCTGGTTTAGAAAAAATAATGCCAAACATAATCCAGTCGTCCGCACATCATCAGCTTGCGGCCGGAATAGGACATGATCTCGCGGACTTTTTCACGCTGCTCCTTGCTGTAGCAATGGATGCGGCAATGTTTGCAGCTCGGTTTCTCAGCTTCCAGCGGGCATTTGACACGTTTGCTGACGGCATATTTCATGAAGGTCGCACAGTCGCTGCACACTCTGCGTTGACCCAGATCTTCCGGCAGCAGAAATGGTGACCGCGAGATGTCGCCATGTTTGCCGTTGCAGTACACTTCGACAAACTTGCCGATCAACCTTATATCTTTTTTTTGATGCTTCGTAAGTGCTTCCATGGTTGCGATCATGCCTTGTTTCCCAATATCTTACATGACTAAGGTCAAATTATCAGCTTTCCTTTGCTCATTAGGGGCAAGGAGTTTATTTTATGCCGGTTAAAACTGCAATCGTGACAATTTGGAGTTCATTTATTTTTTATGAAATGTATCAGGAGGAGTGACAGGATGCATCCCGATTATAATGGCAGTAACGGATTTCCCCGATGGTATCGTTCATTGCAGTTGCTGTTGATAGCAGTTGTCATGATGGCCAGTGTTTCACCGGCGCTGGCCGTCGATTTAAGTTACACCTTTGGAGGAGATGCCGTCTGGTTTACCCAGACCGCCACCACTCACGGCGGCACAAATGCCTACCAGAGCGGGGCTATCAGCAACAGTCAATCCAGCTGGATGGAGACCACGGTCACCGGCCCGGGTGCAATCAGGTTCTGGTGGAAGGTTTCGTCCGAGTCGTGCTGTGATCCACTCCGGTTCAGCATTGACGGAACATCGCAGGATGACATACGAGGAGAAGTCGGCTGGCAGTCACGGGCCTTTGCCGTTCCTGCCGGAAGTCACGCTCTGCGCTGGAGCTATTCCACCGACGGCTCCGTACTCAGTGGTTCGAACGCCGGATGGGTTGATCAGATCAGCTATACACCGGGTAGCAACATTGATGTGACTTCGCCGGTCACCAGTGCCACACCGGCGGCAGGCATCTATGCTACCAGCCAGAGTGTTGCTCTGGCATGCGTGGACAATGCCGGTTGCACAGGGACTTATTATTGCCTCGGAAGCAACTGCAACCCGACCACACCCTATTCCGGCCCGATCACCGTCTCAACGGCAGCTGATCTTCGTTTCTTTTCGACAGATGCTGCCGGAAACAACGAACTTGTGAAAACGGCAAGCTATGCCTTTGACACCACTCCACCCGTTACCAATTCCAATCCCGGTGCAGGCACCTATTCCGGCTCCCGCTACGTGACTTTGTACTGCGGCGACAGCGGCACGGGGTGCGCGTCGACCTATTACTGTCTCGGCAGTGGCTGCACCCCCTCCACACTCTACAGTTCGCCTGTTCAGATCACTTCTGCCAGTGACCTCAGATACTACTCAACCGATCGGTCCGGCAACCGTGAGGGTATCAGAACCAGCTCCTACATCATTACGCCTGACACCACTCCGCCGACTACAACACCGAGTTACCCAAGCGGCGTTTATCGTGATCCGTATGTATATTTGTCCTGCAGTGACGGCAACGGCAGCGGTTGTGCGGCTACCTATTACTGTCTGGGAACAGGCTGTACCCCAAGCCTCAGTTTTACCGGCTTTCTAAACATCAGCTCTTCCACCGATTTGCGCTATTACTCACAGGATAATTCCGGAAACAGCGAGTCTGTAAAAACCGTATCATACATAATCGACACGACCCCACCTGTAACAAGCGTAACGCCCAGGGGAGGTATTTATTCATCACCCCAGAGCGCTAGCCTTGTCTGCAGCGATGGTTCCGGAAGCGGTTGTTCAGCAACCTATTACTGCCTCGGGAAGGGGTGCTCGCCAAATGTCGCATATAACGGGACCATAAGTATCTCTTCTTCCACCGATCTGAATTATTATTCAAGGGACTCTGCTTATAACCAGGAGCTGACAAAGAGCGAACGCTTTACGATCCTGACCGCTCCTCCGGCGACCATCAGAGTCCCGACAGATCGCGTTACGATACAAGCGGCCATCGATGCGGCAAGGGATGGTGATACTGTACTGGTTGCGCCAGGCACCTACATGGAGAACATCAACTTCAGGGGCAAGGTCATCACGGTGGTAAGCAGTGGCGGGGCAGATAATACGATTATTGATGGCAATAACACGGATACGGTGGTCACTTTCACTTCTGGTGAAGTGCGAAGCACGGTCTTGGACGGTTTTACCATAAGGAATGGAAACGCGGGAGCGGGGGGGCTGAACAATGGTTATGGAGGAGGAATCTATATCTCTTACGCCTCACCGACGATAATCAATAACAGGATATCTGCCAATACGGCGAGTTGGGGAGCTGGTATTTATGAAGGTTTCGGCTCACCGCTCATTCAAGGCAATATCATCACTAATAATGTCAGTAATAGTTATGGAGGCGGTATCAGTATCGGCGGCGCCGCCGCTGCTGAAATAGTCGGCAATATAATTTCAAACAACCGCGGCGTAGACGGTGGCGGCATCAGCATGTGGGCTGCGGGTGTCCCGATCATCAAAGATAATACCATCAGGGACAATGTGGCCTCCGGCTCGGGTGGCGGAATCACCATGGTCAACTGGTCTGATGCCACAATTATCCAGAATGTTTTCATAAACAACGTGGCAAACACGGGGAGTGCTATCCATTGGCTTGCCCCTTCCGGCAGCCGTGGCCCATTTCTGGCAAATAACACTATTGTCGATGCCAGCAGCTCTCAAGGCTCAGTCATCTATGCCGATGGCTACGATGCCAACGCAATCCTGGTCAATAATATTATCGCTGCCACTGGGAACAGGACCGCTGTTTACTGCGGTAATCTTAACGACATCAACCCACCTAAATTCAGCAATAATGTGGTGTATTCCCGTTCTGGCGATGCCTATGGCGGCTACTGCGCCGACCAGAACGGCATCAACGGCAACATCACCTCCGACCCCCAACTGAACAGCGCATCATTCGGTTACTGCGGTTTGCGGGCCGGATCTCCGGCCATCGATGCGGGCGACAACAATGTCCCCAATCTTCCCGCCACAGACCTGAACGGAATTTCCCGTTCCATAGCGGGCTTGTCTCAGGGAGTCGCCCGGGTTGATGTCGGCGCCTATGAATATGACCCGGCTGAACCCAGGGCAACTCTGGGAAATCTTCCGGGCGGCGTCACCCGAGAGACATCTGTATCGATTACCATCGGCGGGGCGGGAATCATTTCTTATCGCTATGCGCTGGATGGCGGCCCGTTCAGCACGACTGACACTCCGGCTGCCACCCCGATTGTTTTAACCGGAGTGGCGGGCGGTACACATGCCGTTGCTGTGATCGGCAGGAGCCTGACACGGCTACAGTCGGTCAGCTCGGCCACGGTTGCCGAGTGGACAATTGATACCGCCCCTCCGGTGACCACGGTCAGTCCGGCCGGTGGCAGCTATACTGCGCCGCAGGCCGTGACCCTGGCCTGTAATGACGGCTCCGGCAGCGGCTGTGCTGCCACCTTCTACTGCCTTGGCGGCGGCTGCACACCAGATACACCGTACAGCGGCCCCATTTCTGTCACTTCCACATCCGGTCTGCGCTATTTTTCGCGGGATCTGTTTGGCAATCAGGAAGCTATCAAGACGGCAAGCTACACTTTTTCGGGTACTGTTTCAGGGCGGGTAACCGACAGCGGGACCGGTAACGGGATCCAGAATGTAAATGTCAACGTTTTCAATATCGCTACCGGTTTGTGGGCCGGCTATGCTTACACGGACAGTTCCGGCGCCTACCGTATTTCCGGGCTGCCGACCGGGAATTACAAGCTCAGTTTTTCCGCCAGTGACTACATTAATCAGTGGTTAGGTGGTAAGCCTAACCCGCCGGTCACCACCTCGACTGCTCTTCCCGATGCCACCAATGTTGCGGTGACAGCCCCCAACACTACGACCGGCATCAACATGGCGATGCTGAAAGGCGGCAAGATTACCGGGACCGTCACCGACAAGTTGACCGGAACCGCTCTTTGGAACGTTAATGTAAGTGTCTATGACGCAGCCACCGGTGCTTGGGCAGGGTCTGGCTATACTGATAATTTGGGAGGGTACAGTATCAGCGGGCTTGCCAGCGGAGCTTATAAGATCAGATTCTCCAGTTATTCCAACACCGGCTATATCGCGCAATGGTACGGCAACAAGAACCTGCAGAGTACAGCGACTATTGTGAACGTAATTGCGCCGGAGACAGTTACCGGCATTAATGCCGCCCTGGAAATGGGAGCCATTATTACCGGCACGGTCACCGACAAGGTTAGCGGCGCTCCCATTCAGGGCATCTTAGTTAATGCTGTTAGCTCTGACTCAGGAATGTTTGCCGGATATGGTTACTCGGATAGTTCCGGCGCCTACAGGGTCACAGGACTGGCGAGCGGCAATTACAAGCTGCAATTTTCCGGTAACGGGTACGTCAGCCAGTGGTTTGACGACAAGGCTGGACAGGCTTTGGCCACCACTGTTTCCATAACCGCTCCCAATACCGTGGCCGATATAAATGTTCTGCTGACCAGAGGCGGAAGCATCTCCGGCACTATTTCAGATCGTATCAGCGGTGTCGGCATCGTGTCCGTGAATCTGTCCGTCATTGACCGCAGCAGCGGAGAGTGGTTAGGTGGCGGTACTTCTGACAGTAGTGGCAATTATACGATTACCGGTCTGGCAAGCGGTTCCTACAGCCTGAGAATTTATCCAGCTTATGGCTCCGGCTACCTGGAAACGTGGTACGGCGGTCAGGATGGATACCTGTGTGCCGATTCAGTGACTGTAACCGCACCAAATGCAACCACCGGCATTGATGCCTTGCTGGATATGGGTGGAAGCGTATCCGGCCGGGTGACCGACGCCGCCACCGGTGCGGGTATTCCCGGGCTCAGAATCTACTTGTTTAACATCGCATCCCAAAGCATCAACCCATACAACACCGCCATAGATGCAACCGGGGCATACACTATCAGCGGAGTGCCGGGCGGCGAATACTCGCTTTACTTAAGCGCACCCGGTTATATCGGTAGTTTCGGCTCCACTGTCGTCAGGATAACCGCGCCAGCACTTCTTACCGGTGTTGACGGCACGCTGGTAAAAGGTGGAGGGATAAGCGGAAGAATTACCGACAGCAGCGCAGGAAATGGAGTTGGCGGAGTTATGGTCCGGGCCATGGATATCCTGACGCGGTCCACGCTCGGTTCAACTACCAGCGACTACAACGGCAACTACACCATCGACGGCCTGCAAAACGGCAGCTATTCGCTTTACTACGACGGGGGCAACGTCGGCCTCGGTAATCCGGCCAGTTCCGGACTCGTAAGCCGAATGGAAACAGTAGTCACCGGTACAACGGTTCCGATAACTGCGGTGCCAACCACCCCTAACGCCAATTTGACTACTACAACGCCGACTCCGGTTTTTCCGCTTTCCCGTAACGGTTTTTCAACTCAAATCATCTCGGTATCGCCCATTTACTCTGCAACAACCGGCACGCCGGTTCCGCTTGCCCATCCGGTTTCGGTTGTCGCTCCTCAGATAACAAACGGGGTTGACTTTAATTTTGTCAGGATGGGGAGCATTTCCGGCCGGGTGACCGACAATATCAGCGGAGAGCCGATCAACAACGTCTTCGTCAGCGCAATTGACAACATTACCGGAACACGGACGGTGAGTGCCTTTTCCGGAAGCGACGGTATTTACAGGATCAGCGGAGTGCCGAGCGGAACATACCGGGTTCAGTACTACGCTTCAAACTCTGCAAACGGCGGTTATTTGAGCAAATGGTACGGCAGTAACAATACTCCCGCTGTGCCGGGTGTGGTTACGGTTCTGGCACCGGAAGTCACGACCGGAATTGACGCACAACTGGCGAGGGGGGGCGGCATTAGCGGGTTGATCTCGGTAAACAGCTGCCCCGCGCCGCAACAGGTCAATATCAGGGCTTATGATGCCGCAAGTGGCAATCTGGTTGGCCAAGCCTGGGTCAGTACCGGTTATTCCGCCCGATTTACAATCCTGGCACTGCCGGCCGGGAGTTATAAACTGTCAATTATCCCCGCCGAGGCGGGTTTTATCCGCCAGTGGTACCCAAACAAAGTTGAAGCGGCCAGCGCCGAGCCGATTACGGTGACATCCGGTAATATCACCAGCGGCATTAATGTGACGTTGGCAGCCGGAGGCGGCAGCATTTCCGGCAAGGTTTCCGGGGTGGGCGGCTGTAGCCTGATTCCAGCATCAGTCAAGCTTTATGACTGGTATTCGGGCGCTCTGGTAGCGGATACAATGACGAACCATGATGGGAGCTTTCAGCTGGCAGGTCTCCCGGATTCCAGTTACAAACTCCTGTTTACCGTGAATCAACTCGATCGCTGGTACCGGGTTGCGGGCGATACCGCTCAAGCTTCGCCGATCGTGGTCAGCGGCGGCACCGCTGTTACCGGCATTAATCTGGTCGAGGGTTGCTCATCCGACCTGCTTCCATTGACTTTGATGGACGCGCTACGGGCGTTAAGGGTAGCCGTGGGTCTGGAACCTGTCACGCAAGAGATCTTGACTCGCAGTGATCTGGCACCGGTGATCAATGGTGTGTCGAGGCCGGATGGTAAAATAGACATTGGCGATGCCATTGCGATTTTGATGAAAATTACCAGTGTCCCCGCCGTCACAGCGCCATAATTGGGGGTTGCGCCGGTTATTTGGGAGACAGGGCTGAGAGGCCCTGTATTTGCCACAAGATTGTTTACGGCAATCAGTGCGGCTTTTCCTTTGCGCATGAAAGCGGATTGCAACCTGGCGGGACGCTGTTATCTATTTATTGGGTGAATTAGATAAATAGACGACAGCGTCCCTCTGGCGAAAATGCGGAAAAGTGAAAATGCGTGAAAATGCGGGACAGATTTATTTGATTTGAAAATGCGGGACAGATTTATTTGATTTGTTGTTCATTAAAAATGAATATGCTATTGCCTGCTTATGCCAAGAACTGCACGCCTCGTAATCCCGGATCATCCACACCATATTATTCATCGAGGACATAACCGTCAGCCGGTTTTCATGTCAGACGATGACTATCGATATTACCTTGATAACCTTTTAGAATGGAAAACCAAACTGAAATGCAAATTATATGCTTATTGTCTGATGACAAACCATGTCCATCTCATACTTGACCCTGGCGAGAGTGAGTTGAATCTGGCAAAACTTATGAAGCGTGTAGCCGGCCGTCAGACCCGTTACGTTAATAAACTGGAAAAACGGACCGGGACTCTCTGGGAAGGCAGATATAAATCAAGTCCCATCAGCGCGGACAGTTATCTGATGGCGTGCAGTCGATATATTGAATTGAATCCAGTGCGAGCGTGTCTTGTTGATCACCCTGGCAGTTATCGCTGGTCCAGCTATGCAGAGAAAACCGGTAAAGAGCCCAAATTGATTGATGAAGATCCATTCTATCGTGGGTTAAGCTACGATGCAGAAAAACGGAATGTGAAATACGCAGAGTGGGTATTATCGTCAATTCCAGATGGAGAATGGGAACTAATCCGCTCAGCGACACAGAGAGGGCAATTAACAGGAGAAAGCAAATTTTATGATCAAGTGGCAGAGAGGCTGGGACAGAGGATCGAAGCAAGGAAACCTGGACGCCCGAGAAAAGATGCAAAATAAATCTGTCCCGCATTTTCCGCGCATTTTCCATGTCCCGCATTTTCTCTCCCGCATTTTCTCCGCATTTTCTAACCGCCTGTCCATGACGTAAATCAGTCTGCCGGCCTCTTGATTAAATCCATTTGGTGCATGACCCAGATCAATTATTTCAGCTTTTCCTTTGCGCATAAAACCGGATTGAGATACATTTCAGGGGCATGGAATCTGCCGCGCGAGGAATATCATGATTTCTAAAGCCGTTTCATTCGTAGCCAAATCCGGAACAGGCAAAACCACTCTTCTGGAGAAGGTTATTGCCGAACTCAAGTTGCGCGGCTACCGCGTGGGGGTTATCAAGCATGATGCCCACCAATTTGAAATCGATCACCCCGGCAAGGACAGTCACCGCCTGACCGCCGCTGGCGCCGATACGATGCTGATTTCGTCTCCGGAAAAACTGGCGATTGTGAAAAAGCATGCCGAGTCACCGCCGATAGAGGAGCTGATCGCCACCTATTTTGGCGACATGGATCTGATTCTGACTGAAGGTTTCAAAAAGAGCGGCCTGCCCAAGATCGAGGTGCACCGCAAGGAGCGCAGCGCCACGCTTCTTTGCCGTGGCGAGCAGCACGACCCGTCTCTGCTGGCGGTTGCCAGCGATGAGCCTTTGGAACTGGATGTGCCGGTGCTGGATCTGAATGATCCGGCCAAAGTTGCTGATTTCCTGGAGAAAAATATTATTCATGCAGCTGACTGACTCCATTGGGAGAAACATAAATTATCTGCGCCTGTCGGTCACTGACCGCTGCAATATGCGCTGTTTTTACTGTATGCCCAAAGAGGGTATTGTAAAAAAGGGGCACGAGGCGGTGCTTTCCTACGAGGAACTGCAGCTGATTGCCGAAGCGGCGGTCGGGTTGGGGATCGAGAAAATCCGTATCACCGGCGGCGAGCCGCTGGTGCGCTCCGGGATTGTCGGGTTTCTGGAAAGGCTGGCCGGGATCAGGGGTTTGCGGCATCTGGCCCTGACTACCAATGGATTGCTGCTGGATGAGATGGCCGCTGATCTGTATAGAGTTGGAGTGCAGCGCCTGAATGTCAGCCTTGATTCTCTCAACCCGCAGACTTTCAGCGATGTTACCCGCGGTGGAGAGTTGAAACGTGTGCTGGCTGGGCTGGATGCCGCCGAGAAGGCCGGTTTTCCACCTCCCAAGATCAACGTGGTCATTATGCGCGGAGTCAACGACGCCGAAATACTCGACTTCGCCGAGATGACCCGTCGGCGCGGCAATTCGGTGCGCTTTATCGAATATATGCCGGTTGTCAAAGAGGATGGCTGGCAGCGCTACTGTATCTCCGGCGACGAAATCCTGCAGCGCATCGCCGAGCGCTACACACTGGAACAGATCGACAAGGGGAAGTACGCCGGGCCGTCGCGAGATTTCAGAATCTCCGGCGCATTGGGAAGCATCGGCATCATCACGGCTGTTTCCGGACACTTCTGCAGCGAATGTAACCGCATACGAGTTACCTCCACCGGTCAGGCCAAGGGGTGTCTGTTTTCGGACGAGAGGACGGACCTGCTCCCTTTTCTGCGCCCTCCTGATCATGAAAAATTGTCACAGGCTTTGCGCGGCATTGTTTCCAGCAAGCCGGAGCGGCATGGAATCTCCTGCGACGGATACGCACACCAGAATTTTACGATGGCACAAGTAGGGGGATAATTTAAATGGCAACTGTGGAAGCTGTCTGCATCAGCGAAAATAAAGGGGAACGCAAGAAGCCGGTTGATGCGGTGGAGATGCGGGAAAACCATGGCATTGTCGGTGACGGGCATGCCGGGGAATGGCATCGCCAGGTCAGTTTGCTGGCCACCGAGAGCATTGAGAAGATGCGCAAGCTGGGGCTGGATGTTACCGCCGGAGATTTTGCCGAGAATATCACCACCAGCGGCATTGATCTCGTCTCGCTGCCGCTCGGCTCACGCCTGCAGGTCGGGCAGGCGCTGCTGGAAGTGACCCAGATCGGCAAGGAGTGTCATACCCGCTGTGCTATTTACTATCAGGCTGGCGATTGCGTTATGCCCAAAGAGGGGATTTTTGCCAAGGTTATCAGTGGCGGAATCGTCAAGCCCGCCGATCAGATCCAGCTGGTATCTCCTTGATTTCAGCCGTTTTAAAATAAACATGTAACCTTGCCGCCCCTCGACAAAATGCTGTTCAGGGGCGGTTCGCACATGATCAACCCGCCCGCGGGGATCAGGATGAACCTATCAAAGACCTTTCCCGGCTAATTCCATATCTGACAGCCCTGCGCGGGCGATACGCTGCCGGAGCGCTTTTTCTGCTGCTGACCAATGCCTTTGCCCTGTTGATACCCTGGTTCATGAAGCTGGCGGTGGAGGCTTTGCAGCATCCGTTGACAGCCCGTCTCTCTCCCGAGTTATGCGCCTCCGCAATTGCCCTGCTGGCGCTGGTCCATTGTGTAACCCGCATCTTTTCCCGCACCCTGATTTTAAATGCAGCCCGCATCATAGAATTCCGCATCCGTGACGATCTTTTCCGACGGCTGATGCAGCTTGATCTGGGCTATTTTTCCACCAGCCGGAGCGGCGATATTCTCTCGCGATTTTCCAACGACTTGACCAATGTGCGCATGCTGGCCGGATTCGGCGCGATGAGCGGGATCAATACGCTGATCATTTATACCGCTGCCGTGACGATGATGCTGAAGATCCATCCCTGGCTGACCTTCTGGGCAATACTGCCGTTTCCACTGATGGTCCTGACCGTGAAAAAAGTCAGTCATCGGCTGTTTCGCCGTTCGCTGCTGGCGCAGGAAGAGCTGGCTCGTCTTTCCAGCCAGGCCGAAGAAACCGTTTCGGCGGTGCGGCTGATCAAATCCTACTGCCGTGAAGAGCATTTTCAGGGGGAGTTCGGGAAAACTGCCCAAAATTACCTGCGGCATAATCTGAAGCTGGCGCGGCTGCGCGGCCTGATCATTCCGGTCATGGCGGCCGCCACCGGTTCGGGAACCTTGATCGTCCTGTTTATGGGGGGTCGTCTGGTTATAGGCGGAGTCATCACGCTTGGCGATTTTGTGGCATTCAGCGGTTACCTGGCGATGCTGGTCTGGCCGACAGCCGTCATGGGTTGGCTTCTGACCCTGGGACAGCGTGGCGCCGCCTCCATGTCGCGTTTATGCGGCATACTGGAGGCTGAAGCGGTGGTGGCCGACGGCCCAGCTTCGAAGCCGGTCGAAGGGTTGAAATCCGGCATCGAGTTCCGCAACCTTTCCTTCAGCTATGGGGATAAACGGATTCTGGATGGCTTGTCCCTGCGAATCAAGGCCGGAGAAACGGTTGGGATTACCGGGGAGGTCGGCAGCGGCAAAACTACGCTATTGCGTCTGGTGCCGAGGCTGCTCCCGGCGGCCGACGGAGAGCTGCTGATTGATGGCCGGGATATAAATACGATCACAATTGCCAGCCTGCGTCGCTTGATCGGCTTTGTCCCACAGGAGGCTTTTCTCTTTTCGCGCACGATTGCGGAAAATATTTCCTATGGGCTGGATGGCGGGCAGGATCACGATGCTTTGGAAAAAACGGCCCGTCAGGCCGGATTTCTGGAGGATGTCGAGGGGTTTCCAAACAGCTTTGATACCCAGGTGGGAGAGAAGGGAGTTACGCTTTCGGGGGGACAGAAGCAGCGTCTGGCGATTGCAAGAGCCGTCGCCAGCGATCCGCCAATCCTGCTGCTGGATGATCCTCTTTCGGCGGTGGATGCCGGACGCGAAGAGGAAATCCTCAACGAGCTGGGACGATTCTACAGCGGCAGGACTGTGTTGATCGTTTCTCAGCGGGTTTCGGCATTTCGTGATTGCGACCGGGTGATTGTCCTCAAGGATGGCAGGATTGCCGAGCAGGGAACACCCGCAGAGTTGTTATCTCGGGAGGGTATTTATGCCCGGATGTGCCAGATGCACCAGCTGCAGGATGAGCTGGGAGGCGGGTGTTGAAAAGTTGAAAAGCAATCTGTTTTAGAACGGGTAGCCTAGTCCGACGAAGATGGCCGGGCCGTCTTTTCCGATTCCCAGATCAACCCGCCCGACGATATTGGGGCGTACAATCGCCCGGAAACCAATTCCGGGGTTGAACTCAAAATTGTTGCTGCTGGCTTTGTCCAGTGACTCCATTACCGCCCCCAGGTCAATGAACGGTGCTACTTCCCAGTCAGCGGTCACATTGAACACTTCCCAGCGGAACAATCTGATGCGCTCTTCCAGATTGCAGAGGAAGAAGCTGTTGTCGATGAAGCGGTTGCGTCCGTAGCCGCGTAAAGTGGTCTCTCCCCCCAGAATACTCTGCTCCAGAAATGGCACATCCTTGCCAAGAGTCTGATTGTACATCAGGCGGAATACGCTGACGTAGCGGGCGTTGTCCAGCGGGATAAATCCTTTGGTTTCAACTTCGTAGCGCCGGTAATCTCCGGCTCCCCCCAGGGCTTTCAGGGTCGGTTCAAAGGTAAATCGGGCATATCCGCCGTAGGTGGGTGTGTCACGATCATTCAGCGTGCTGTATGAAAAAGTGATGCGGGGGGCGTGAGTGGTAAAGCCGTCCCTCCCCGGTACGCTGGATGCGGAGAATAAATCCTTGATATAAGGGATTTTTTTAACAGCTCCCCGCTTGATGTCCACGTCACGGAAACGGTCGCCGATTGCGATCTGGTAATGCTTGCCGACCTGATAGCCCGCCGAAAGGTTATACCCGACCTCGTCGTTGGCATAGTTGGTTTCCAACTGCTGCGGGCTCTTGGCATTAAAGCCGAAAAAACGGGAAGAGCCGTCGGAAAGTTTGAAAAAATTGGCGTTAAGTTCCAGCTTTTTGTCCAGCTGCGAGATGTCGCGAATCCGAAACTCATAATCGTGGTTTACCTTGCTGGATTGGGACAGGTTGAATTCAATGACACGCTCCGGCGTTGGATAAAACGCGCCGTAGAGCGAAGCGGTTACGCCGAAATTGCTGTTCTGATTAATTTGCGGAGCCAGCATCGTGTTGATTTCGTCTTTTTTGTTGTGGATCAGGAAAGCCGCCAGAGCACCGGAGGTGATTCCTTCGTTCGGACTGGAGGCAATTACCGGCAACGGCACGGTCACTACCTTGACAGTGCTGTCACAGGCTTCTCCGGTCAGCGGGAAAGGGAGCTTCTCGCGGGGAATGTAGCTGGTGCATCCGGCCAGCAGCGTGAGGCTGAACAAGAATATTAAAAAGCGACTGTATGTCGATATAACAGATAGTTGTGAGTTTTTCATAGCCAAAACATCTATCATTACTGGCCATAACTGTCAATGCCGCAATCCCGCTGGCGGGCAGGTTTGCCCGTTTGTGCGCGAATCCGTTCCCTAAAGACAGCCGCTCGTGTTTCCGTCGTGTGGATGATCTGCCACTGCCGGACAAAAAGCTGGCACGGCAAGTGCTAGGCAGAGGGTATCAGCCTCAACCAAGGGAGGAAATATTATGGGCAGAACAATACTAATCTGTGATGACGAGCCAATTGTCAGGATGAACCTGAAGGCCATGCTGGCCGAGCTGGGGTTTGAGGAGATTTTAGAGTGCGGTGACGGCAAAAGGGCTGTGGAGACGGCTTTGGCAAGTTTTCCGGATATGGCGATTCTGGATGTTTCGATGCCGGAGATGGATGGAATCACGGCTGCCGGGGAGATCAAAAAGAAACTGAAAATACCAATCATGCTGCTGACTAACGCTTTCGATGGCAAGACTGCCAAACGGGCAGCCGAATGCGGAATTGCCGCTTTTTTAACCAAACCGCTTCGCAAGCAGGATTTATTGCCTGCTATCGAGATGGCCCTCAGCCATGCGGAAGAAGTTGAAAATCTGAAAGAGCAGATCGACGACCTGCGTGAAACAATTGATAACCGCAAGATAATAGAAAAAGCCAAAGGTATTTTGATGGAAAAAAACCGGATGAATGAGGCCGATGCTTATCGCGCCATGCAGAAGCTGGCGATGGACAAGCGCAAGAGTCTGCGCCAGGTAGCTGACATTATTCTGAAGGAAGAATCTGTCAGGTGATCAAGCGCTGAGATGTTGGGATGATTAGCCCTGGTTTAGGGCAAGCCACCAGGCGGCGATTACTGCTGCTCCGCTAGCTGCCGCCAGCAGGGCGTTCAGAATTTTCCCCGGGCGGCCATATTTCCCAATCAACTGTTCTGACGCCAGCCCCAGTAACGCGCCGCTGCCGAAACCGAACAGATGTGCCCCCAGGTCGGTGTTCTTACCCTCCGTTCCCAGAATTGCCAGCAAAGCCAATCCCGAAGCCACCGGTATAAACCAGCGCCGCTGCAGATGGTGTCGATGACGTAGCATGCTGGTGGCGGCCAGGATGCCGACCGCTCCAAATACGGCTGTTGACGCGCCGACCGAGCGATGGTCCGGCGATTGGGCCCAGGCGTTGAGCAGGTTGCCGAGAGCCCCGGAAGTGAGCAGCAGGCTCCAGGACAACCCGGAGCCGAGTTCACGGCAGAGCAGAATAATGAATGTGCCGCCGATGGTCAGGTTGCCGAGCAGGTGGGGGAAGTCGGCATGCAGGGTCAAGGCCGTCACCAGCCGCCACCATTCCCCATTCAGGATTTTTTCGGCATGGGCGCCACCTAGCTCGTTAAAATCAATGATGCCGACCCCCGGCCTCGAAATGCCGAGAAGGCTCAGATTGTGGAAGGTAGCCAACAGGATCAGGATTGAAACGGTCGGAATGGTATTTTCAATCAATGTTCGCGTGGCCGGCAGTGGCGGCGGCCAGTCGCGGTTTTTTTCTTCATACAGCCTCAGCTCGTTACGGGCGCTTTCCAGGTGCAGTTCCGGAACAAGCAACTGCCACTCTGGCCCGTGCGGTTCAATGCAGCACGGAATCGAGCGCGAATCCAGCACAAGCGCCCAGGCTTGTGCCCGCCGTTTGTTCAATGTCTCTCCGCTGTCTGCCAAAACTGGCCGCCAGGGCGGTTGCTCTGCCTGATCTTCTCTCTCCAAAGTGTCCATTCCGTACAGTATAATCACTAATTCTCAATTTATCAGCTGTTTCAAAATAAAAGTGTCTTGCCGACCAGCCCGCTTTTGCGTAAACTTTGCGCAGGGCCGGTTTGTATCCGGCTGATATCACTTCGGGAGTCAACCAGATGAATATAGCTGAAAAAGTCAGAAAAATCGCCGTCGATGCCCGCCAGGCCTCGTTGGCCATGGCGCGTCTTTCGAGTGGGACAAAGAACAGCATGTTGCTGAAAATGGCGTCAGCGCTGGAAGCGGGCGTCGGACAGCTGATCATTGAAAATCAAAAAGATCTGGAGGCTGGTCGGCTAAAGGGGCTTTCCGGCGCAATGCTGGATCGGCTGATGCTTGACGAAAAGCGGATCGGAGCGATTGCTAATGCCCTGCGTGAGGTCGCCGCCCTGCCTGATCCGGTTGGCGAAGTTACCAAAATGTGGAAACGCCCCAATGAGTTGATGGTCGGCAAGATGCGCATCCCGCTGGGAGTGATCGGCATCATCTACGAATCGAGGCCGAACGTTACGGCCGATGCCGCTGCGCTTTGCCTCAAGGCTGGCAATGCCGTCATCCTGCGGGGTGGTTCCGAGGCAATCCACTCCAATCTGGCGATTGCCGCTCTGCTGCAGTCGGTGCTGAGAGAGCTGGCTATTCCGGAGGCGGCCCTGTCGCTGATCCCTTTCACGGAGCGGGAAGGGGTGCTGGAAATGCTCAAACAGGAGGAGTCCATCGACCTGATCATACCGCGCGGCGGAGAAAGTCTGATCCGGTTTGTGGTTGAAAATTCCCGGATTCCGGTCATCAAGCATTACAAGGGTGTTTGTCATGTTTTTGTGGATAAGTCGGCCGATTTCGACAAGGCAGAGCTGATCATCGCCAATTCCAAGGTTCAGCGCCCCGGCGTCTGCAACTCGCTGGAGACCCTCCTGATTCACAAAGAGGTTGCTGATGAATTCATCCCCAGGATTGCCACCGCTTTGTCAGCCCTGAATGTCGAGCTGCGCGGCGATGAAGTCTTCTGCAGGCTTGCGCCGCAGGCCGTACCGGCTTCGGAGGAGGACTGGCATGCCGAATATCTCGAGCTGATCCTGGCCTGCCGAGTGGTGGACGATATTGATGCCGCAATCGACCATATCAACCGTTACTGCTCGCTGCATACCGAGTCGATCATTACCAGCGATTACGGGAGGGCTCAGCGATTTATCCGCGAGGTGAACTCTTCCTGCGTGATGGTCAATGCCTCTACGCGCTTTTCCGACGGAGGGGAACTTGGACTGGGGGCCGAAATCGGCATTTCCACAACCAAGCTGCATTCTTTCGGTCCGATGGGGCTGGAAGATCTGACAACCACCAAGTTCATCGTTTATGGTGACGGGCAGGTGCGGGGATAACCGTTTTTGAAAGGGAGGCAGCACAATGATGACAACCCGGCAGCAGATCGATAAATTTCTTTCATCACCATCCTTCGGAGTTGTGGGGGCGTCCGCCAATCGCGCCAAATACGGCAACAAGGTGCTGCGCTGTTATCAGCAGAACGGCAAAAAGGTCGTTCCGGTCAATCCGGTTGAGTCCGAGATTGAGGGTTTGCCCTGTGTTTCAAATGTCAGCGACCTGCCGGCGGAGGTCAAGAGCATCTCGATGATCACCCCTCCGGCCGTGACCTCGCAGCTGGTGCCGCTGGCCATTGCAAGAGGTATCGAGAATATCTGGATGCAGCCTGGCGCTGAAGATCCCGCTGCGGTTGCTCTTTGTCGGGAGCACGGAATTAATGTTATTGCCGATGGAAGTTGCGTGCTGGTTGTGCTGGGTTACCATGATCACTGAACCGGAGCTGTTGTAGCCGGTTGTTGCCACTGGAAAATTGATTTTTGTGTGAGCCGTCTCCGTATATGGATGCGGCTTTTCTTTTATAGAATAGTGGTTTATATGCCGTTGTAGTTGATCGAAGTTCTTCCGGCAGCACTAATGCCGGTAAATATTTGTATAATGATTTCATGGTATTGAATGTATGTTTGTTGTAAAAAAATGTTTGCAATGGCGTCTGATATGTTTTAAAGTCCGGCCTCCTTGTATTGCCAGGTAAAGAACCATTCATCTGCTATGAAACGGAGTGGCTATGGCGCAGACTGCACATAAAACAGAGGAGAGCGGGTTTGTCGGGGCTGTCAGCGGGATGTCGCTGGCCGATATTGTCCAGGTCAAGGGTGGCAACCGCTATTCCGGCTGTCTGCTCGTTGAGCATCTAAGCAACAGCGGGGTTATTTTTTTCCGGGATGGAGATGTTGTGCATGCCGAGCAGGGCGCGCTTTCGGGCGAGGCAGCCTTTTACGCCATCATGGGATGGGTTGGCGGAACTTTCAGGAGCGAGCCGAAGGTTTCCACGACCAGCCGGACTATTGATCAGTCATTGGGGTATCTGGTGCTGGAGGCGCTGCGGCGGATGGACGAATCCGGCGGCGCATTGCAGGGGAGGCCGCCGCATGCAAGTGGAAACGCGGCAGGTGCCGGTGATATAGGAAGCAGGCTAAGAGAGATAGCCGAGGTAGAGCAGGCTCTGGTCATGACTAAAGACGGAGCGATCGTGGGCGGCAGTTCTTATCAGGATGAGTTGTTGGGGGCCAGCGGCCTGTATCTGGCACACTTTGCCGGGCAGCTTGGCTCCTGTTTCGGATTCGGTGACCTGAAGTCCGCTACGGTGCATGGCAGCGAGCGCCACCTGTTTCTGTTTGATTCCAGGCGTCACCATCTCTGTGTCTCCGCCAGGGGCGACGGAAACGTGAATGTGATAGATTCTGAAATCCGGCAGGTTCTTACAAAAAAAACGGGGAACTGATATGCAGGCAATTATCCAGGGGTTGGCATCGGTGCAGGGTGTTGTGGGAGGAATGATTTCGGATGAACGTGGCAACGTTCTGGCTGACTCGTTTCCGGAGCTTTTTGACCGCGAAGCTGCCAGGCGCGCGGCGGAAATGCTGTTGGATGGGTCGGTAGGCCTGTATGAAGCGTGTGGCGGAATCAAGCTTTTTGATATCCGGTTCGGTGAGGGGCGGGTTATCGTCAAGGCTCTTCCGCAGATGTTCATGGTGTTAATGTGCAAGTCCACGGTCAATCTGCAGCTTCTGGTCATCTCCCTCAATATTGCTGTTAAAAAACTGGAGAAGTTTTCAACAAGTCATCAGCTGGTCCAGACTGCCCGGCAGGCCGTACTTCTGCCCCAGGTCAAGCCCCTGGCCGTACCTTCCGTACATCCGGATTACCGTGCGGTGTCTGACGCCAAAGGTGTTCTGCTGACCTGCGAGATTATGAAAAAGACCGCCAATACCTTCTGGGACTCCATGGCCAGCAGTGTCACTGTCAACCGGAATACGGCGCTGGAAATCAGCAACTTCTTCAATACCGGCCCTTTCAAAAAGCTGACTATCACCAATCGTGTCAGCGGTGTCAGCAAAAATATGCCGGTCAGCGTTATCCAGCATGACCGTGACCGCGCTTATGACGGCAAGATTGTGGTGACGCTGGCGGTGGCGGAACTGCTCAAGGTGAAGGAAGGCGACCAGCTGCGCGCTGAAGTTGTGGTTGGCGGCGGGATTCTCGGGTGGGAGGGAATCTGACCGGCGGCAGATGTTTTTTGCATGATGGCTAGTAAATGCTTGCTATGGCAATGGAAACCTGACATAGTAACACGCTTCGGCGGGCAGCAATGTCCGTCGTTTTATTTTTCAGGAATTGAGGAGTTACACCGATGCAGGAACGAATCAGAAATATCGCCATTATCGCTCACGTTGACCATGGCAAGACCACGCTAGTTGATGCAATGCTTAAACACGCCGGTGTTTACCGCGAAAACGAAGCCATCACCGAGCGCGTGATGGACAGCAACGATCTGGAGAAAGAGCGCGGCATAACCATTCTGGCCAAGAGTCTCTCCATCCACCACGGTCAGTATAAAATAAATATCGTCGATACCCCCGGCCATGCCGACTTTGGCGGCGAGGTGGAACGCGTCCTCAAGATGGTCGATTCCGTTCTGCTGCTGGTGGATGCTCTGGACGGTCCGATGCCGCAAACCCGCTTCGTGCTTAAAAAGTCCCTTGATCTGGGATTGAAGCCGATTGTTGTCATCAACAAGATTGACCGTCCCGGCAGCCGCCCCGATGAAGTTCTCAATATGGTTTTCGACCTGTTCTGCGAGCTGAATGCTTCCGACGACCAGCTTGATTTCCCGGTTGTCTACACCAGCGCCAAGATGGGTTACGCCAAGCTGGACATCAATATCGAATCAACCAGCATGGAGCCGCTTTTTGCGGTAGTGGAATCCAACGTGCGTCCGCCAAAGGGTGATTCGAACGCTCCCTTCCAGATGCTGATCGCCAACATTGATTACAATGATTATATCGGTCGTATGGCGACCGGCCGTATTTTCAACGGCAAGGTCCGCGCTGGCGAAACCGTTGCCATGATCAAGGCTGACGGTTCGATATCTAAAGGACGTATCAGTAAGTTGCTGGGATACGAAGGACTTAAACAGGTCGAAATCGAGGAAGCCGGAACCGGCGACATCGTGACCGTAGCCGGTTTTGAGGAGATCAGCATCGGCGAGACTCTGGCTTCCGCCGAGAATCCGATCGCAGTGCCATACGTATCCATCGACGAGCCGACTCTGGCCATGAACTTTATCGTTAACACCTCTCCATTTGCCGGACGTGAAGGCAAGTGGGTTACTTCACGCAACATTCGCGACCGTCTGACCAAGGAATTGCGTACCAACGTATCCCTGCGGGTCGAGGATACCGACAGTCCGGATACCTTCCGCGTTTCCGGCCGCGGCGAGCTGCATCTTTCAATCCTGATCGAAACCATGCGTCGCGAAGGCTTCGAGCTGGCCGTTTCCAAGCCGGAAGTCATCGTCCGTATGAA
The DNA here is from genome assembly GCA_009684515.1 of Geobacter sp. Classification (GTDB taxonomy): domain Bacteria; phylum Desulfobacterota; class Desulfuromonadia; order Geobacterales; family Pseudopelobacteraceae; genus JACRCG01. The sequence goes on along the minus strand of WKKS01000002.1, from coordinate 131,377 downwards.
AGACGGCGTTAAAACCGAGCCGATGGAATACCTGGTGGTGGACGTCGCGTCCGAATTTCAGGGCGCCATTATTGAGAAGATGGGGCCCCGCAAAGGCGAAATGGTCGCCATGGCTCCGATGGGCGAGATGGTTCGTCTGGAATTCATCGTACCTGCCCGCGGACTGATCGGTCTGCGCGGCGAGGTGTTGACTGACACCCGTGGAACAGCGGTCATGACCCACACTTTCCACGAATATGCACCCTACAAAGGGGAGATACCGGGCCGTAAGAACGGCGTGCTGCTGGCCATGGAACATGGCGAGACCACCGCTTACTCACTGGACGCGCTCCAGCCGCGCGGCATACTCTTTATCGGCGCAGGCGTCGAAGTTTACGGCGGAATGGTCATTGGCCAGCACAACAAGGACAACGACCTGGAAGTCAACCCGAGCAAAGGCAAAAAGCTCACCAACGTACGCGCCTCCGGTACTGACGACGCCATCAAGCTGACTCCGCCGCGCCTTCTGACGCTTGAGCAGGCCCTGGAATTCATCGATGATGACGAGCTGGTGGAGGTTACGCCGCAGTCGATCCGACTCCGTAAAAAGGAGCTCGACCCTACCAAGCGCAAGAGGGCTTCCAAAGGGTAACAGGTTTGCCATGACAATTCAAAGAGGCCGGGGATTTTTCCCGGCCTCTTTTATTATGGTTGTTAATGCATTTTAGAACGATACGCTGGCGGTCAGGCTAATGCCGTTGATGGCAGCAACTTCTTCTCTTTGGTAGTAGCCCTGCTGCTCACCCGGTTTCAGCTGGTCAGTCGGGGAGTTGTAGGCAACCACAAAGCGGGCGCAGCCGCATTTGATCAGAAGGTCACCCTTGTCATCGAGTTTCAGTTGGAGTTTTTGTTGGGCTGGGGTTGGTTTGAAGTGTTGAATGGCGGGTGCCTGATCCGGATTGCGGAACACGATCATCGCCTCGGCCTGTGCTGATTTTGCGGGTAGTGAAATCATGGTTGCTGCAAGGGCTATGATCGCTGCGATGCTGCTCGTTGTCCGAGGATGCCAAGCCTTCATATTCTCCCCCTTTCCGGGTATTGCGCCTCTCGGCGCAACGTTCGGCGACAAAAAAACGGGTCGCCATCTCGTTGAGATATTTCGGCGACCCGGCTGTCTCAGGGAGACCCTTGGGCTTTCCGTCCCATCCTCGCGGATGGTTTAGTAGTATCGTTATCCCGCTTTATCAGTGGTATCACTTGACAAGCATGTTTTGTGCCTAGTGTCTTCGGTGATTCAACTCTAATAAATACGCTATGTTGCGGTTGCAAGCGGTATCCAAGTTTAATAAGTAATGACGCTATTTGGCTATACTACGTCATTTGCCGACAATTATTGTCGTTGTATCCATCCGGCTGCCGCAGGCAAGTAATCTGGTGATTTTTGACAGCTTGGGTGCTATAGTGCCGGAACATTTAAGGACTTCCCGAGCGGAGTATTGCACATGACACAGCAAAAAATTTATCTGGTAGGGGCGGGAATTACAGGCTGGGAAGGCTTCACTTCCAAGGCATTGGAGATTATCGGCAAAGCCGATGTCATGATTGGCCACCAAAGGCATCTGGACATTTTCCCCGACTTCACCGGAGAAAAAAGAGTCCTGGGGGCTCTCTCCGAGCTGATGGACTTTTTGAAAGCCAGCGACCAGCGGGTCGTGGTGCTCGCTTCCGGCGATCCCAACTTTTTCGGTGTGTCACGCTTCCTGCTGCGCAACCTTCCCAAGGATAGCGTGGAGATATTTCCAAATGTTACCAGCATGCAGTATGCCTTTGCCCGCATCAAGGAGCCGTGGGATGACGGAATCTTCGTCTCGGTCCACGGTCGCGGGATGCATCCGGCGATAGATAAAATCATCGCTTCGGAAAAAGCGTGCGTTCTGACCGATAAAGTTAATACTCCTTCTGCGATTGCCTCCGAGCTGATTGACCGTGGTGCCGAAGGATATGAGGCCTGGCTCTGTGAAGATCTGGGGATGCCGACCGAGAAATTCACCAAAACCACCGTGCGCGGCCTGCTGGAGATAAGCGCCTCGGAACTGAATATCCTGATTCTGATCCGTACCTATGAACCCAACCTGGTTCAATATCCGCTGATCGGTATTGACGATGACGAGTTCCACACTTCAAAGAAACTGATCACCAAACAGGAAGTCCGGGCTGTGACGCTGGCCAAGCTCCAGCTGCAGGATGATCTGGTGCTGTGGGATATCGGTGCGGGAAGCTGCTCGGTTTCGATCGAAGCATCCAACCTGATGCCGAATGGCCGTATCTTTGCGGTGGAAAGAAACCAGCAGTGCATCGGCTTTATCACAGAAAACCTGAAAAAGTTCTGTGCCCGCAACATCAAGCTGATTGAGGCTTTTGCTCCGGATGGGCTGGATGATCTGCCCGATCCGGACCGGGTATTTATCGGCGGAGCGGGCGGTAAACTTGATGAGATCATTGACATGATTTCACTGCGGCTCAAGCCGGAAGGGGTGGTGGTGATCAATGCCGTCACCCTCGACACCCTCACCAGAGCGGTGGAATTTCTGGAGGATCATGGCTTCACAATTGAGGCGACCTGCGTCAATATCGCCAAGACCCGCAACCTGACCGAATACAAGATGTTTGAAGCCCAGAACCCGGTTTATGTCATTTCGGCCCGGAAGGGGAACGATTAATGTCGATGATATATGCGGTTGGTGTCGGCCCCGGTGATCCTGAGCTGCTGACCCGCAAGGCCGAGCGAATCCTGCGACGGGCCGATGTGATCCTGGCTCCGGTCTCCAACCCCTCCGAAGCCAGCGTTGCGCTGGGCACGATCCGCGAGTTTGTTGATGAAGAGCGTCAGGAGATCATCATCCACCAGTTTCCGATGACCTCCGACCGGGCCCGTTTGGTGCCTGCCTGGCAGGAGGCCGCCGAGCTGATCGCCGGGCATGCCGAAGCCGGGCGCGAGGTGGCCTTTATTACCATCGGCGATCCGCTGTTCTACTCAACCTTCATCTACCTGCTGCGTATCCTGCGCGAACAGTGGCCGCATCTGCCGATCGAAATAGTTCCCGGCATCTCCAGCATCAACGCTGCTGCCGCTCAGGCCTCTTTGCCGCTGGTGGAAGCCGAGGAGAAGATGGCGGTCGTGCCGGCCACCGCCGGTATTGAGCAGATTGCTTCCGCTCTGGCACGTTTTGAAACGGTCGTGCTGCTGAAGGTCAAGCCGCTCTACCAGGATATCCTGGAGCTTCTGCGCCAGACCGGACGTGAAACCAGCACCGTCTTTGTCGAAAGGGTCGGCAGCCCCCGTCAGAAGGTGTTGACCGATTTTGCCGAAATCTCTGCCCATGCTCCGGATTACCTGTCGCTGTTGATTGTCAAGCAGCCATGCTCCCCGTCAGCTGAGTCCTGATCGGCAAACGCTACCCGACACCGGGCGGATTGATCACCACGATGCCGCTCAACAGCCTGATCGCAACCCTTCAACAATTCTGGAAAAGACACTGTCCAGCGGGGCCGTTACCCGCAATTCCTTCTCTTTGGCATCCGCGAAAATCATTTCAGCACAATGCAGCATCATCCGCTCGGCCGGCACTTTGCCGTAAGTAGGATCGCCAATGATCGGCATGCCGCAATATTCCAGATGTACCCGGATCTGGTGGGTGCGGCCGGTCAGCGGCTTGGCCTCCACCAGTGAAATTTCGCCGGATGACGAAAGCAGCCGGAATTCGGTCGTAGCGGATTTGCCGCCGGTAACTATACCGTATCTGGCCGAAGCGATCTTGCCGATCGGCGCATCCACGTTCCATCGCTCCTGTTCAGGACGTCCGCTGACCAGAGCCAGATAACGCTTGTCCACGGTTCCGTCATGAAAGCGCTTTGAGAGCCAGGCCGCCGCCGGTCTGTGTTTGGGGAAGAGCATGGCTCCCGAGGTGCCGCGGTCCAGGCGGTGAACCACGCGGGCCGGTTCATTGCTCCCCTGTGCTTTAAAATATTCGGTTACCCAGTATTCCAGGGTGCCCTTCAGCTGGTAGGGGGTGCGCTGACTGTTGATCCCGGCCGGTTTGTTGACCGCGATCAGGTCGGAATCTTCGTACAAAAGCGCTTCCGGCGGCAGCAGCAGATCGCTGAAGCGTCCCGCTTCCATCAGGCCGATTTCGAAAGTATCGCCGGTTTTTAGGCTGCGCGAGGCGACCCGCACCATGGCGGCATTGACCGCACAGCCGCCACGGTCGATGATCCGCCGTGCTTCCGATTTGCTGACGCCGCTGCAAAGGGTGGCGATGGCGTCGTCCAGTCGCAGCCCGTTATGTTCATTTTCAATGGTTTTTTTGATTATCATGCTACCGTAGTAACCTGTTTGACGTTCGATATCAAACAAAATCCCTATGGCGAAATCCACCCGTTTCTGTTAGTCTTTTTCTCTTATGAATATATCGAATATTTCAGAAATAGCGCTGCTGCGCGGGCCGGTGGCATTAACACACCTGCTGCTCCGCAATTTTGTGCGGCCTGGCGACAAGGTTGTCGATGCCACCTGCGGGAATGGGCATGACACTCTGCTTCTGGCCGGCCTGGTAGGCCCGGAAGGGCGCGTCTGGGGATTTGACATCCAGCAGCAGGCCCTTGTGGAGACCGCCCGCAGGTTGACCGAAGCCGGTTTGGGATCAAGGGTCACGCTGCTGCACACCGGTCATGAGGAACTGGCCAGAAATCTGGCTGTGCCGGTTCAGGTGATACTTTTTAATCTGGGCTACCTGCCGGGTGGCGACCGCTCGCTGATCACCCGCCCCGAAACGACCATGGCCGCCCTGCGGCAGTCACTGGATCTGCTGGCGCCGGGGGGGATCGTGGCGCTGACAATCTATCCCGGCCATAATGGCGGCGATGAAGAACGGCTGTCGGTTGACAGCTGGGCGGCCGGGCTTGATCCACGGGAATTTCATTCCTGGCGGATGGGTCAGCTGAATGTTGCCACCGATGCCCCATACTGCATAATCGTACAGAAGGCTGCCTGATATGTTCCTGAAGTTGTTCCCGTTCATTGCCATTCTTCCGTCAACTGTGTATTCACTGATTTCGCTGTTCTGCGCCGCCAGGTATTTCCGGTGTTTGCAAAAACCGGTTGATGCCGCGCATCCGGCGGGGGTATCAATCCTCAAACCGGTCAAAGGGATGGACGCCGGCAGTTACGACAACTTTGCCTCGTTTTGCCGCCAGCGCTATGACGGCCAACTTCAACTGATTTTCGCCGCCGCCTCCCCGGATGATCAGGTCATACCGGTCATCCGTCAACTGATGGCCGATTTTCCGGAGCACGATATATCCCTGACGATTAATCCGGCCATCCATGGCCCCAACTACAAGGTCTCCAACCTGATCAACGCCTTTCCCCAGGCACGACACGACATCATTATCGTCTGTGACAGCGATATCCGGGTTGCGGCCGATTATCTGCAGTCGGTGACGAGCCACTTCAGCGATCCGCAAGTCGGTCTGGTGACTTCGCTCTACCGTACCTCCTCGGTGCCGGGTGTTGCCACCGCTTTGGAAGCGACCGGCTTTACCGCCGAGATGATCCCGAACGTACTGGTGGCGCTGCAGTTGGAGGGGCTCTCTTTTGCCCTGGGGGCCTCAATGGCGGTGCGGCGTGAAGCGCTGGACTCCATCGGCGGTTTTCAGGCGCTGGTTGATTATCTGGCTGACGACTATCAGCTGGGGAACAAAATTCATCTGGCCGGCTGGCGGATCGCCCTGGACTGCTGTTTTGTCGAAAGCATGATCAAGGCCGAAAACCTGATGTCGGTGCTCTCCCGCCAGCTGCGCTGGGCGCGCACGATGCGGGTCAGCCGTCCCGGCGGCTATCTGGCCTCCGGCATTACGCTCCCATTCCCGGCGGTGCTGCTGGCGACCCTGATCGCCCCTTCACCGCTCCTGGCCTTGTCTGCCGGGGCAATCCTGTATGCCTTGCGGATGCTGATTTGCACCCTGTTCAGCCGCCGCTTCGTCCAGGACGGCCTCTTCCCGCGCTGGCTTTGGCTGCTGCCGCTGCGGGATATGCTGGCCTTCTTCACCTGGGCCTTGTCGTTTCTCGGCAACCGGGTCGAATGGCGCGGCAGCCGTTTCATGCTCAGGCCGGGCGGGAAGATTGAGGAGCTGGTTTGATATTCCTGCAACCGATTCATAAAATGCGGCAGTGGGGGCGGACGGCATGAAAATCACACTATTGACCCACTCCAAAGAATTCGGCAAACGCTCCAACACCGGAAGTCTGGTGCTGGAAGTTCTGGGAAGCGCGGCGGAACAGGTTCGTTGGGACCGGATGAATCCGCCAACCGCTCTGTTAAAAGAGATCGAAGCGGGCGGTGTGGCATTGGTTTACCCCGGCGCCGCCGACGAAAACGATGATGATCTGTCCGGAATTGATCATTTTATTCTGATCGACGGCACCTGGCATGAGGCCCGCAAAATCCATCAGAGAAGCCCGTATTTGCAGAATGTCCGACGGATCGGGCTGAAACCGACCGGCAAATCGGCTTACAACCTTCGCAAAAACCAGAAGGATGCCTGTTTGTGTACCGCAGAATGCGTGATTGAAGTTCTGCGCAGCAAGGGCAACCTGGATGACGCCGAGCGGCTGCAGCAGAGCTTTCTGGCCTTTATCAGACCACCCGGAGTTCTGCGGGGCGCAGTGCAGGGTCACTAACCAAGGCGACAGGTCTCATTAAAAATCGATTGACATCGTTCGTTTGAAAGGATAAAAGGAATGAACGTTCATTCCGTATGTTGGGGGTCCGAACTTGTCAAAATTGGATAAAAGAGACGAAGTGGTAAAAGCGGCATTGGAGCTGATTGCCGAACATGGCTTTCATGGTGCCCCGATGGCTATGATTGCGAATCGGGCCGGAGTCGGGGCCGGAACGATCTATCGCTATTTCGAGAATAAGGAAGTGCTGATCGCCGAGTTGTATCGTGACCTTGAGGAGCGGCTTTTTCCTGTTATTCTGGAAAAGTATGATCAGGAGAAGCCGATCCGTGAAAAATTTATGCACCTCGGTACGGCTCTGCTGCGCTACTTTATCGAGAATCCTCTGGATTTCCGTTATCTGGAGCAGTTCCATAATTCTCCTTTCGGTGTGGAGCACCGCCGGGACAAAATCCTGGGGGAAAAAGAGGGCTGCGACATTTTCCGTGACCTCTTTGAAGATGGAATATCACAGCAAGTCTTGAAAGAGCTGCCGCTGGTGATCCTGTTTGCTTTGGCTTTCGGCCCGATTCTGGCTGTGGCGCGCGACCATATCCTCGGCTTTGTAACCCTTGATGAAGGGTTGATCATTGCGACCATCGAGGCTTGCTGGGACGGAATCAGGAGATAGGCCGCAATTTAGTTTGCCAATAGAGAATGAATATTCATTCTCATTATAACTTTAGGGGTGTTTATGCAAATCACAAAGAGAACGACATTACTCGTCACTGCCGGAATTCTTGCCGTCAGCATTCTGATCTCCGGCTGCAACGACAAAAAAAACGCCGGTCAAAAACCTCCGGCCGGTCCTCCTGAAGTGGGCGTGATAACCATCCAGCCGCAGCGGGTTGTAATCACGACGGAGCTGCCCGGACGTACCTCGCCGTTTCTGATTGCCGAAGTGCGGCCACAGGTGGGGGGCATAATCCAGAAGCGTCTCTTTACGGAAGGCTCCGATGTAAAAGCCGGGCAGGTGCTTTATCAGATCGATCCAGCCAGCTACCAGGCCGCCCATGCCAGTGCCAAGGCTGCAGAAGCCAGGGCAGAAGCAAGCCTGACCGCTGTCCGTCTCAAGGCCGAGCGCTATCGCGACCTGGTCGGCATCAAGGCTGTCAGCCAGCAGGACAACGATGATGCCCAGGCTTCGTTGAAACAGGCCGAAGCGGATCTGGCCGCCACCAAGGCGGCAGTGGAAACAGCCCGGATCAATCTGGCCTATACCAAGATAACAGCCCCGATCTCCGGACGAATCGGACGCTCGGCGGTTACCGACGGAGCCCTGGTGACAGCCAGCCAGGCCGCCGCGCTGGCTACCATCCAGCAACTTGGCTCCATCTATGTGGATGTGACCCAGTCAAACAGCGACATGCTTAAGCTGAAGAGGAACCTTGAAAACGGGACGATGAAAAAAAGCGGCTCTGCGCTGGTCAAGTTGCTTATGGAAGACGGGTCCGCTTACCCGCTGACGGGAACCCTTAAATTTTCGGAGGTTACGGTGGATCAGAGCACCGGCTCCGTCACCCTCCGCGCGATTTTCCCCAACCCCAGGCAACTGCTTCTTCCGGGCATGTTTGTACGTGCAATCCTTGAAGAAGGGATAAATGAAAGCGGTATCCTGATTCCGCAGCGGGGAGTGACGCGCAATTCGAAAGGCGAGGCAATGATCATGGTGGTGGGAGCCGAGGAAAAGGTTGAGCCGCACATAATTCAGGTTGTCCGGACGGTGGGGGAGAACTGGCTGGTGAGCGGCGGGGCAAAAGCCGGCGATCGCGTCATTCTGGAGGGAATCCAGAGGGCCAGGCCGGGAACTCCGGTTAAAGCGGTGCCTTTCGGCAGCAAGCCCGAGACAGCTGCAGCAACTCCACAACCAGCAGCAGTCAAAAAATAAAGGAGCCGGTTCATGCCTAAATTTTTCATAAATCGCCCGATCTTTGCCTGGGTGATCGCCATCATGATTATGCTGGTCGGCCTGCTTTCGATCAAAAAGCTGCCGGTTTCCCAGTACCCGCCGATCGCGCCGCCGCAGATCGCCATCAATGCAGTTTATCCGGGCGCTTCCGCCCAGACCGTGCAGGATACGGTCACCCAGGTTATCGAGCAGAAGCTGAACGGTATTGACAACCTGATCTACATGTCATCCACGAGCGACTCTTCCGGCGCCGTATCGATTACACTGACCTTCAAGGCCGGCACCGATCCCAATATTGCCCAGGTTCAGGTGCAGAACAAGTTGCAGCTGGCCGTGCCGCTTCTGCCGCAGATCGTCCAGCGTTCGGGAATTCAGGTGGTCAAATCCACCCGGAACTTCCTGCTGATTGTCGGACTAGTTTCGGAAGACGGCTCGCTGGACCGCAATGGACTGACCGATTACATGGTCTCCAACCTTCAGGATATCGTCAGCCGTCTGGAGGGGGTCGGTGAATTGATGGTGTTCGGCACCCAGAATGCCATGCGGATCTGGCTGAACCCCACCAAACTGAATAACTACCACATGACCACCAACGATGTGCTGGCCGCGCTGCAGTCCCAGAACGTACAGGTGTCGGCCGGACAGTTCGGAGGCACCCCGGCCAATAAGGGACAGCAGCTCAATGCCACCATCAACGCCCGGACTCTGCTTCAGAGCGCCGACCAGTTCGATGCCATTGTCCTGCGCACCGACCCGGACGGTTCCACGGTTCGGCTCAAGGATGTGGCCGAAAGCAAAATCGGCACCGAGAACTACGAGATGCAGTCGTTCTACAACGGCAAACCGTTGGGAGGGATGGCGATCCGTCTGGCAGCCGGAGCCAATGCGCTGGAAACCGGCAACCGGATCAAGGCCAAGATGGCGGAACTGGCGAAATATTTCCCGCCCGGCATGAAAGTGGTCTATCCCTACGACACGACTCCCTTCGTCAAAATCTCCATCGAAGAGGTGCTGCATACCCTGGTCGAGGCCGTTTTCCTGGTCTTTATCATCATGTTTCTCTTCCTGCAGAACATTCGCGCCACCCTGATTCCAACCATCGCGGTGCCGGTGGTTTTGCTGGGTACCATGGGAGTATTGGCGGCCTGCGGATACTCTATCAACACCCTGACCATGTTTGCGCTGGTGATTGTCATCGGCCTGCTGGTGGATGATGCCATCGTCGTGGTCGAAAACGTGGAGCGGATCATGACCGAGGAGGGTCTGCCACCCAAGGAAGCCACCATCAAATCCATGGGGCAGATCACCAGCGCCCTGTGGGGCATCGCCACCGTCCTGTCGGCGGTTTTCCTGCCGATGGCCTTCTTCCCCGGTTCGACCGGCGTCATCTACCGCCAGTTTTCCGTCACGATCATCTCAGCCATGATCCTGTCGGTGCTGGTGGCCATGATCCTGACTCCGGCACTCTGCGCCACTCTGCTCAAACCGGTTGAAAAGGGGCACAAGCCGGGCGAGAATGGCTGGTTTGCCGGGTTCTTCCGTTATTTCAACCGGGTATTTGACTTTTGCCGTAACAACTACGAGGGAATCGTCGGGCGCTCCTTTGGCAAGCCGTTGCGCTATCTGGTGGTCTATGGGAGCATTGTGGTCGCCATGATTTACGTCTTCCTGCATCTGCCAACTTCATTTCTGCCGGATGAGGATCAGGGCTTCATCATCTGTCAGATCCAGTTGCCGGCCGGCGCCACTCAGGAACGCACCATTCAGATCATACGAAAACTGGAACAGCATTTTCTGGAGAAAGAATCAAAATCGGTGGAAGGGGTCATTACCCTGGCCGGATTCAGCTTTGCCGGACGGGGACAGAACATGGGACTGGCCTTTGTTCGCCTCAAACATTGGGACCAACGCAAGGGCAAGGACCAGAAAGCTTCGGCCATTGCCGGGCGGGCCATGGGGGCCTTCTCCAAATTCCGGGACGGCATGGCTTTCGCTTTTTCACCACCGGCCGTTCTCGAACTGGGCGTGGCGAACGGCTTTGACTTCCAGTTGCAGGATCGCGGCGGGTTGGGGCATGAAAAGTTGATGGAAGCGCGTAACCAGCTGCTGGGGATGGCCATGAAAAACCCCAAGCTGGTCGCGGTTCGACCCAACGGCCAGGATGATTCGCCCCAGTTCAAGCTCGAAATTGACGATGTGCGGGCCGGAGCCCTGGGGGTAGCGCAGGGCGATATCAACAGTGTTCTCTCCACCGCCTGGGGCAGTACCTACGTCAACGATTTTATCCAGAACGGGCGGGTCAAGAAGGTCTACCTCCAGTCCGATGCCCGTTACCGCATGCTGCCGGAGGATATCAACAGCTGGTATGTCAGCAATAAGGACAAGCAGATGGTGCCGTTCTCGGCCTTTGCCACCGCCCGCTGGCAATACGGCTCGCCCCGTCTGGAGCGCTACAACGGTCTTCCTTCCGTGGAGGTTCTGGGGCAGGCCGCCCCCGGCATCAGCACCGGTGAGGCGATGGCCGAGGTGGAGAAGATGGCGGCCGAACTGCCGCCGGGCATCGGTTATGAATGGACCGGCCTTTCCTACGAGGAAAAAAATGCCGGGGCTCAGGCGCCGGCCCTCTACGCCATCTCGCTGCTGGTGGTCTTTCTCTCCGTGGCGGCGCTATACGAGAGCTGGACGATCCCATTCGTCAATCTGCTGATGCTGCCGCTGGGACTGGTGGGGGCGGTGCTCGCAGTCAAGCTGCGCATGTTCCCGAACGATGTCTATCTGCAGATCGGCCTGTTGACCACCATCGGCCTTTCCACCAAGAACGCCATCCTGATCATCCAGTTCATCAAGGAACAGATGCACCAGGGGCACGAACTGGTCGATGCGACGCTGGCTGCCGTCAAGATTCGACTCCGTCCGGTTATCATGACCTCTCTGGCATTCTTCTTCGGCACATTGCCGCTGGCCCTGACCAAGGGGGCCGGAGCGGCGGCTCAGAATGCCATCGGCACCGCAGTCACCGGCGGATTACTGTCGGCCACCTTCATCGACCTGATCTTTATCCCGTTCTTCTTTGTGATGGTTTCAAGGCTGTTTGGCCGGAAGAAATATAAGCCTCACGATGGCGAAGCTGCTGTCGCCAATGTTCCGGAGGGACACTGACATGAATTATAAACAACGCATGAAAACAGCCATGTGTCTTGCCCTGGGGATCTTCACCACTCTGACAGGTTGCACGACCATGGCTCCCAGATACAGTCAGCCGGCCGCGCCGGTTTCGGCCGCCTGGCCGGATGGCCCGGCCTATCCGCCATTAACTGCCAAACCGGCACAGAAGCCGATCGCGGAAATCCCCTGGCGGGAGTTCTTTGTTGATCCGCAGCTGCAGAAGCTGATTGAGCTGTCGCTTGAAAACAACCGTGATCTGCGGGTGGCGCTGCTTAATATTGAACGATCCCGGGCCCAGTATCAGATTCAGCGCGCCGATCTGATGCCGAAGATAGATGCTACGGCCGGAGCCAATTTTCAGCGGACCGCCGAAGACTTTTCATCAAACGGCCGGGCCACGACCGTTGAGCAGTACAACGTCGGCCTGGGGGTCAGTTCCTACGAACTGGATCTGTTCGGCCGGGTGCGCAGCCTCAAGGATCAGGCGCTGGAACAGTACCTGGCTACCGAGCAGGCCCAGCGCAGCGTGCAGATCAGCCTGGTTTCCCAGGTTGCCTCCAGCTATCTGGTCCTGGCCGCCGACCGCGAGCGGCTTGCTCTCGCCAGGGAAACCCTGGTCAGCCAGCAGGAGTCGTACAAGCTGATCAAGAGCCGCTTCGAGGCAGGTGTTTCTTCCTCGCTGGCGTTGAATCAGGCCCGGACGACTGTCGATGCGGCGCGGGTGGAAATTGCCCGCTATACCACTCTGGTGGCCCAGGACGAAAATGCCCTGAATCTGGTGGTCGGATCGCCGGTGCCGACGGAGCTGCTGCCGCAGGCGCTTTCCGAAACGCTGACATCAGTCAAGGATCTCTCGCCCGGCCTGCCGTCCGAAGTCCTGCTTCAGCGCCCCGATATCCTCCAGGCCGAAGGGCAGCTGAAAGGCGCCAATGCCAACATCGGCGCGGCCCGGGCGGCGTTTTTCCCGCGCATCACTCTGGTGTCGAATGTCGGTTTCGGCAGTGAGGATCTGGCGGGGCTGTTCAAGCCGGGATCCTTTGCCTGGAAGTTTGCGCCGCAGATCACACTGCCGATCTTCAACGGCGGCAGTAACAGGGCTAATCTGACAGTGGTGGAGGTGGATCGCGACATCGCCGTGGCCCGCTACGAAAAGGCCATCCAGACCGCCTTCCGCGAGGTGGCCGACGCTCTGGCGCAACGGGGTACGATCGACGAACAGCTGAACGCTCAGCAGTCACTCACTGACGCGACCGGCGAAAGTTACCGGCTTTCCCAGGCCCGTTTTGATAAGGGGGTGGACAGCTATCTGGCGGTGCTGGATTCCCAGCGCTCCCTCTATGGCGCCCAGCAGAACCTGATCGGAACACGCATCTCCCGGCTTAACAATCTGGTGACGCTCTACAAGGTCCTGGGGGGCGGGGCAGGGGGGAAGTGAGCTGATTGCGGCTTTATAGTCGGTAGTAACATAGAACAGGTTAACCGCCAGAATCAAGGGGTTTAGACGTCAGTCTTGACCCCTTTTTTGCGACCGGTGTCTCCTTTGGTCTCTGTTGCCAATCTGTCCGACTGACAGGGAAAAACCGCCAGGAAGTTGTGTTGTGGATAAAGGTTGGTATTATGTAATAACCAAGGTTAAAATACACCAATTTAGCCTGTAATAATTGCATGATATAAATAATCTGGAATGAGGTTTCCAATGGATATTTCACCCGATTCACCACAGCACTTGTACGGAGGGGTCGGTGACGACGCTCCGGCGCACGACAAGAATGTCAACCGGCGCTATCTTGTCAATAAGCTCAATTACCTGAATTTTCAGGATCAGACCATTCTCGTCAATCTCAGGCATACCAGATACGACAACAGCATTTCTCTTCGTGCCAGACCTCTCCCCTGTTCCGGTGAACAGCTGGAATGCAGTTGGAGCGACGTCACCAATATTGATCAGCTGCTGAAGATATATCGCTTCGAATATCTGCTTATTCCGGACGGTCACAAACTTCTTCTGGTGAATGCCCAGGTGATTGATGTAAACGCCGGGGGAATAACACTTCTGCTGCCGGTTAACTGCCGGGAATTCAAAAACAGGAAAATAAAACGGCATCCATGCATCGGCATTACGGCACAATTCACCCAGAACAGCGCACTGTTTTGCGGCCCTCTGATCGAATTTACACCGGTGTCGTTTCTGGTTAACGGAAGTACGGAGTCCAGACACGCCCTGCAGTGGTCCATGGAGGAGTCGAGAGTGAACCTTCATCTGTATGCGGGCAGCAATATTCTCTATACCGGTGAATGCGTGGTCTCCCAAGAGAGCCGTAATCAAGGAAATGAAAGCAGCAGGTTCGTTCTTACTCCCGTCAGCAGCACCGTCCAGCTGATCAAGCCGAAAAAATACCGTAACAAGCGTCAGGAATTGGTGCCGTCGCCCAATATTGTTTTCAGGCATCCGTTGATTGGCGGCACGGTGAATCTCAAGCTTGCCGACCTTTCCGGTTCCGGCTTTTCGGTGGAAGAGAGTGTGGTGACATCAATCCTGCTGCCGGGAATGATCGTCCCGGAGGTTGAAATCAGTTTTGCCCACGGGTTGAACATCAGCTGCAAGGCTCAGGTTGTGTCGCGCAATCCGGCTGAAAATGGCGTGGTGAAGTGCGGATTTGCCATTTTGGACATGGATATCCACGAACACGTCAAGCTCCTCTCGATTCTGCATCAGGCGGAAGACAAAAATTCATATATCTGCACCGATGTTGACATGAATGCCCTGTGGGATTTTTTCTTTGAAACCGGCTTTATCTACCCTGAAAAATACGCATTTTTTCAGGCTAATAAAGAGCAGATCAAAAAAACCTACGACAGGCTTTACGGGCAAAACCCCCATATCGCGCGGCACTTTATCCATCTGGAACGTGGTGTGATTCTCGGGCATATGGCCATGGTCCGCTTTTACGAGAATTCCTGGCTGATCCACCACCATGCCGCCAGGAAAACGGTCTCCATGAAAGCGGGGCTGTCGGTGTTGAGTCAGGTCGGTCAGTATATCAATGAACTTCAGAATCTCCACTTTACCCGCCTGCGCTTTGTTTACTGCTATTTCAGGCCTGAAAATCGGTTCCCCAACCGGGTGTTCGGAGAGTTTGCGCGTCAGTTGAACGACCCGCAGGGATGCTCCCTCGATAAATTCGCCTATCTTCATCATCATGGAAGCGGCGCTGATGACGGCGTCATGCCGGAGCCCTGGGAACTGACCGGGGCAACCCAATTCGATTTTGCGGAGCTGAGGGATTTTTATGCGTTCATGTCTGGGGGATTGATGATCGACGCCTTCGATCTGCATCCCGGCATAGCGTTGCAGGATGAAGTGGCAAGGGAGTATCGGGAATTGGGTTTCAAAAAGGAGAAACATTATTACGCGCTGCGGAGGGAAGGAAGCCTTAAAGCCCTGATTATGGCGAACTGCACCGATGCCGGGTTCAATATGGCCAATCTCACCAACTGCGCCATATTTCTGGCGCTTGATGAATCTATACCGGCTGACATCATGAACCTGGCGCTCGGACAGGTGTCCGGGCTGTATGGGGGAGATGAGATGCCGGTGCTGATTTATCCATTTTCCTTTGTGGAAGAACAGTCCATCAGATACGAGAAGGTTTACATGCTCTGGATACTGAACCTGCATAACAGTGACGACTATTTCAGGTTCTGCGACGGGTTGTTCAAGGGCGCCAAAGCGGCTGATTGAGTATTTGAACCGGAGATGGTATGGACTCTTCGAAAAACGGTGACCGGCCGCTCTACAACAGCCGGATCATAGATACCTACATCAGGCTCATCAAGCAAAGCTACACCTATGTCAATGTGGGGGATCTGCTGGATTATGCCGGGATGAAGGGGTACGAGGTCGCCGATGAAGCCCACTGGTTCACGCAGGAGCAGGTTAACCGCTTTTACGAGAAACTGGCAAGCATCACCGGTAATGACAACATCGCCAGGGAGGCCGGTCGCTACGCCGCGTCTCCTGATGCTCTCGGGGTCATGAGGCAGTATGTCCTGGGGCTGATAGGCGCCTCCAACGCCTTTGATATTATCAGCAAAACCACCGCCAATTTCACCAGGTCTTCCCGCTACGAGTCTCGTAAACTCTCTTCCAACAAGGTTGAAATTACCGTCACTCCCCTTGAGAATGTTTCGGAACAGCCATTTCAGTGTGAAAACAGGATCGGCTTTTTCGAAGCAATTGTCCTCATTTTCAACCGAAAAATCCCCGATGCCAAACATTTTCCGCATGTAGAACATGACGAGTGCATCTTCAAGGGAGGTGCCGTCTGCCGGTATGTGATTACCTGGGAGAAGTCACTTTCTGTCATACTCAGGAAACTGAGGAATATTCTGATCATTCTGTTGTCTGTCTTAAACCTGATTTTGCTGATAATGCGGAATTGGACTGTTCTGGAGGAGTCGCTGCTTGCCTCCCTGATTCTGGTCATGGTTTTCGCCCTGGTTGTTGAAAAGAGCGAGAAGGCCGAAATACAGTCGAGTTTGAGCAACACTAAAGAATCCAACTTCAATCTGCTGAACCAGATCAATATCAACTATAACAATGCCTTGATGACAAACGAGATAAGCCAGGCGCTTGGCCGTTATACCATTTCCGAGGATATCCTGGACAATGTCATGCGGATCATGGAAAAGCGTCTCGATTTCAGCCGTGGCATGATCCTGATGGCGAACAGTGACAATACCAGACTGGTGATGGCAAACTGCTACGGATATGACGAGCTCCAGCTCCGTTATCTCAGAAGCTGGGTTTTTCATCTGGGGCGACCTGGGTCGGAAGGGGTGTTTTTACGGGCGTTCCGGGAGCTGAGACCATTCCTCGTCAATGATCTGAACAGTGTCGATGAAAATTTATCACCAAGCGTAATCGCCTTTGCCAGAAAGCTAGGAACCCAATCATTCATCTGTTGTCCGGTCATATGCAATGACAACCCGATTGGCGTCATTACTGTCGATAATGTGAAAACCAAGCGGCCGCTCGTCGAGAGCGACGTGAGTCTGCTGATGGGAATCGCCTCCATGATCGGCATCAGCATCCGGAACGGTGAGCTTATTGGGGCCAGGGAGCGTGTCTTCAAGTCGATCCTGCAAGTCCTGGCAGCGAGCATTGACGCAAGGGATTCCCTAACGGCGGGACACTCGGAAAAAGTCACCGAATATTCGGTTGCCATATGCCGAGAGGTGGGGTTCACCACCGATTACTGCGAGATGATCAGGGTCGCCGCACTTCTTCATGATTACGGCAAAATCAGCGTTCCGGACAATATATTAAAGAAAGTGGGAACGCTGACGCCGGAAGAATATGATGTTATCAAAACTCACGCGACAAAAACCCG
Organism: Geobacter sp.; assembly: GCA_009684515.1. Taxonomy (GTDB): domain Bacteria; phylum Desulfobacterota; class Desulfuromonadia; order Geobacterales; family Pseudopelobacteraceae; genus JACRCG01. Next base: position 114,153 of record WKKS01000002.1, on the reverse strand, counting down.
CGAGATCCTCAAGAAGATAGATTTTGAGGGGATTTACAGCGAAACCCCAGAGATTGCCGGCGCCCATCATGAAAAAATGGATGGCAGCGGCTATCCACTCGGCATGAAAGGGGCGGATATTCCTGTGGGGGCGAGAATAATAGCCGTTGCGGATTACTTCGAATCGATCACTTCACGGCGCCACTACCGCGATCCCATGACTATTCACGATGCTTTCAGCCTGCTGCTTCAGGAATGCGGCACCCATCTTGACAAAAAGTTTGTGGATGCGCTGATTAAGTACTACAACAGAACCTATCCGGATAATGCGGCTCCCACCTGAGAAACCATCCGAAGCCGGATCTGTCAGCTGCTTTACAATCCCACTCTGCGAATGACAGGTTTGGAACAGGCGCTATAAGAGCGTTGAGCATCGGGAGGATAAATATGTTCAATTTTCTTCATTCCATCTTCGGCAGCGATGACACAACAGGCAACTATCCTGATTCCCTGGTCAAGGCGGCGATCGAGCGCGCCGTAGATGGCACCGACCCCTGGATTCGTGCAGTGTCCGGCTACAAAAAAAAGCTCAGACCGGCGGTTATCCGGGCTATTGACCACGTGGTGGCACTGGTGGATGGCATTGCGCCACCCATCGAGGTGGAATTCGGCGGCGACAACATCGATCCGCGTCTGCACACATTTTTCATCTCCAGCGCGGATATGCGGAAGATCCTCGCTGCGGACAGAACTCTGGCGGATTTTAAGCGTAAGCAGGCGGTAGCCCTGCCGAGGGTCGTTGCCCTGTTGGCAATGGAAAAACGAGAAAATATAATTCTCGGGGCCGAGTTGTCCGGCGATGTTGTGCAGCACGGCGTCCCGCAGGTTACGGTCAGTTTTGAGACCCATCACCTGTTTGACCCCATGCCCAGTGAAGCCGAAACCCGCCGCCATCTCAAGCGAAGGGCCTTTGATCATCTGTTGGCTCTTGCCCTCAGGCGGATTACTATTGTTAAGGAGGAGCGGGAGGAACTGGAAGGATACCGGGCGCTTCTCCAGTCCAAGCTCAACCTGTTAAAGCGCGGAAACTGGGGTTTCGACAAGACTGATGGTGATGAACACCTGGATGCTGCCGGTATAGAAGAGAAGCTTGGTCGTATCGAGGCTCAGTTGCTGGAATTCGGTGGGGATGATCGGATGCTGGATGTCTATCTGGGCATCGTCACTGATGTCTTGAGTCGGCCCGGGCAGCATCTCTGGGCCAGCAGGGAAACGCTGATCATCGATCATATGGGGATCAAGCGAAGCAGGGACAACAGTGATGCCCCGGAAGTGACGCTTGACCTGATTTCAAACGATGAAGGTTTGAACCTGGTCGTCCAGTTGGTCGCCATCATTGGAGATATATGACATTTAGCAAACTGCCCAAAGGAGTCGTGGCGCTCGGCCTGGTGAGCCTTTTTATGGATCTTTCCTCGGAGATGATCCACAGCCTTCTGCCGGTGTTTCTGGTTACGGTGCTGGGAGCCAGCGCACTGTCGGTGGGGCTGATCGAAGGGGTTGCTGAAGCAACCGCATCCATTGCCAAAGTTTTCTCCGGTGTGCTGTCAGACTGGATCGGGCGCAGGAAGCCGCTGGTGTTGCTGGGTTACGGTCTGGCGGCGCTTACCAAGCCGCTGTTTCCGCTGGCAAATGGCATTGGTGCCGTTCTGATGGCCCGTTTTTTGGATCGGATCGGCAAGGGGATCCGCGGTGCGCCGCGCGATGCCCTGATTGCCGACATAACACAGCCGGAAAATCGCGGGGCGGCTTATGGCTTGCGTCAGTCGATGGATACTGTCGGAGCTTTTTCCGGGCCGCTGTTGGCAATTGTTCTGATGACGGCCACACATGGCAACTTCCGGCTGGTGTTCTGGGTGGCGGTTGTTCCGGCTTTTGTTTGCGTGCTGCTGATTGTTTTTGGTGTGGAGGAGCCGGATTCAATGCGCCGGGCTGCACAGACGGGTTTTCCGGTCAGCCGGGCAAACATGCGCCGCCTGCCACCACAATTCTGGTGGGTGGTGGCTTTTACAGCGGTGCTGACCCTGGCCCGTTTTTCTGAGGCATTTCTGCTGCTGCGTGCCGAAAGCCTCGGGTTATCCGTAAGTTGGGTGCCGATGATACTGATTGTCATGAATCTGGTCTATGCCGCCAGTGCCTACCCCTTCGGCAAGCTTTCCGACAACGGCAGTCGCCGTCGCTTGCTTGCCTGTGGCATACTATTTCTGATCGTGTCGGATCTGCTGCTCGCGCTGGCCGGAAATGTCTGGGTGGCAGGAGCAGGCGCGGCAATGTGGGGACTGCATATGGGGGCGACGCAGGGTCTGCTGTCCGCACTTGTTTCGGATGCCGCGCCGCCCGACTTGCGTGGCACGGCTTTTGGTGTATTTAATCTCGTAAGTGGTGTTTTCCTGCTGGCAGCCAGCGTTATTGCCGGTGCTTTGTGGAGTGTCGGCGGACCTGCGTTGACATTCTATGCCGGCGCGGCATTTTCATGTCTCGCCTTGGCGGGTTTGAAGTCGATTGAATTTAAAAAGCGGGTCGAATAATCAGTCGGCCAGGGCGGGTGGCTGCCCAATCGTTTCTCCGGGTTTAAATGGGGCAAAAAACTAGTTATCCTTTGCAAATTCCAATACATTGGTGTATAAGGTACAGTTGTTTTTAGCTGCTAGTGAGGGTTTTCGTGGTTCAAGCGCTTGGTAAAATTACAATCAGTTCAGTACGCGATCTTGGAAGGGCCGGCTGGTTCCTGTTTTATTCAATCTATATGATCGTCAGAAGGCCGGGGCATCCCGCTCAGGTGCTGAAGCAGATGCGTTTTATCGGGACGAAGTCGCTGTTCGTAATCGTTCTGACCGCCGCGTTTACCGGTATGGTTCTCGGTTTGCAGGGATATTACACGCTGACCAAGTTCGGATCCGAGGGGATGCTGGGAACGGCTGTGGCACTGTCTCTAATTCGTGAACTCGGGCCGGTACTGGCGGCCTTGATGGTGACCGGACGTGCCGGAAGTGCTATCACGGCCGAGATTGGCATCATGCGTATCACCGAACAGATTGACGCCCTGGAAACCATGGCGCTGGATCCATTCAAATATCTTGTAACCCCCAAATTTATCGCCGCCATAATCTCACTTCCCCTGTTATGCGCCATATTCGATGTTGTCGGAATCTACGGCGGCTGGCTGGTTGGTGTCAAACTGCTGGGAGTCAATCCCGGCGCTTATTTCTACGAAATGGAAAAAGCCGTTGTCTGGCGTGATGTTTACTCCGGCTTTGCCAAATCGTTCTCCTTTGGACTCATTATCGCCTGGATCGGATGCTACAAGGGTTATTATGCCGGTCATGGAGCTGAAGGTGTTTCCAAAGCCACGACTGAATCGGTCGTGCTGACTTCGGTCCTGATACTGGTCTGGGATTACTTCCTGACTTCGGTGCTGCTCTGATATGATCATTTTGCGCAATGTAAATAAGTCGTTCGGCTCTCAGAAGGTGCTGGATGATCTGAACCTTGAAATTCCCGAGGGAAAAATTACGGCCATCATCGGTCCCAGCGGTGAAGGCAAAAGTGTCCTGCTGAAACATTTGATCGGCCTGTTGCAGCCGGACAGCGGGCAGGTTGAAGTTGACGGGGAAAGCATAGTCGGGCTGAGACGTTCAAGGCTGAACCTGATTCGCGAAAAATTCGGCATGCTTTTCCAGAACGTGGCTCTGTTTGATTCAATGACGGTTTTCGAAAATGTCGCGTTTCCCTTGCATGAAAAAACCGATCTGGGACCGGGTGAAATTCGCGAACGGGTCCTTTCCGCGCTGGAAGAAGTCGGACTGAAGAATATTGAAAATAAATACCCGGATGAACTCTCCGGCGGCATGAAAAAACGGGTTGGACTGGCGCGGGCGGTGGTGCTGAATCCCAAAATAATTCTGTTTGATGAACCGACCACCGGTCTTGACCCGATCATCAAGAGTGCCATTCATCAGTTGATCAAGGACACCCATCAAAAGTTTGGTTTTACGGCCGTGATTGTATCCCATGAAATTCCTGATATTTTCGATGTGGCCCAAAATGTGGCCATGTTGTACAAGGGCAAAATATTGAGGCAGGGTTCACCATCCGAGATAAAAAATTCGGACCACCCGGCGGTCAGGCAGTTTATCAGCGGAAGTCTTGACGGCCCGATAAGATTAATTTAATAGTGCTGTTTGAAATAGTACTGTTTCGGAGAAGTTGGAGATGAATATGGCAAAGCTTGAAATGATGGTTGGCACATTTATGATTATCGGTATCCTTTGTCTTGGGTATGTATCTGTCAAGCTGGGCAAGTTGGAGTTTGGCGCCGGTGACTATTACACGGTCAAGGCCGGTTTTGATTCTGTGTCCGGTTTGAAGCCTGGTGCGCGGGTTGAGGTGGCCGGAGTCGAAGTCGGGAAGGTTGACCGGATAGCTCTGGACGACAAAAGCGGTGATCGCGCTCTGGCGTTTCTGAAAATCAAAAACGGCGTGAAAATAACCGATGACGTGATCGCATCGGTCCGCACCAGCGGAATTATCGGCGACAAGTTTATCAAGCTGAAGCCGGGTGGATCTGGTCAAATGTTGAAGAATAACGATACGATCCGTGAAACCGAGTCGGCTATAGATATCGAGGAACTGGTCAGTAAATTCATTCATGGTAAAGTCTGATAACAGGTTGGAGATGTAGAATTATGAAAACAGTTATTATGTGCGCTGCATTGTCGGCAGCGCTGTTCTTCTCGGTCTCGGCCTTTGCCGCAGAGAATACTGATAAGGTCAAGCAGGTTCTTGGTTTGGAAGAGTGTATCCGGATTGCCCTCAAGGCCGCCCCCGAGCTTGGCGAGGCGCAGGCGGACATAGAGAACACCGCCAGTCGGCTGGAGGAAGCCAAGTCCTACCGTTATCCGCAAATTGAGGTTGTATCCCTTTTCGGCCCGGCTCCATCGGCCAAGAGAGAGGATCTGGTCAAAACTGATAAAACCTTCCAGTTTAGTCAGCTGACCTGGTTCAGCAGCGCCGATGCCACCATCATTCAGCCGCTCTACACATTCGGCAAAATTTCCGAAAACATGAAGGCAGCGACCCACGGCATCGAAGTGGAGCGCTCGCGAAAAGAGCAACGCGCCAATGAGGTCGCTCTGAAGGTGAAAGAGTACTATTTCGGCTTGATGCTGGCGCGCGAATTGAAAGAAGTTGTGTTGGAAGTTCAGGAAAGTCTGGCCAAGGCGAGAAGCAAGGCGCAAAAAATGCTGGATCAGGGTTCCAACGGAGTTGACGAGTCCGATCTTTTTAAATTGGATGCCTTCTCGGGCGAGGTTGCCAAATATCTGGCGGAAGCAAAAAAAGGTGAAACCCTGGCTTTATCGGCGCTCAAAACCCGTTTGAATCTGCCGATCTCGGCACAACTTGAAATCAGCAGCGAACGTCTGGAAATGGATGATGCAGCAACACCAGGGTATGACGTTTATCTGGATAAGGCCCGTGCCTCTCGACCGGAATTCAAACAGATAGCAGAAGGTCTCAAGGCGCGTTCAGCATTGGTTGAGGCGGCAGAGGCCAATTATTACCCGGATATCTTTCTGGGTGGCCTGCTGTCCTGGGCTTACGCCGAAAATCGTGATCGAATCCATAATCCCTACATCAATGACAGCTTCAAACACCTCAATGGCGGCGCGGCCTTGGGAGTGCGCTGGAAGCTTGACTTCGGAATTACCGGTGCCAAGGTGTCCGGCGAACGGGCTCAATACAATCGTCTGCTGAGTACCAAGGCTTTTGCAGATGCCAATATTCCCCTGCAGGTTAAAAAATACTATCTTGATCAAAAAGAAGCTGAAAGCAGCGTGACAGCATCTAAATTCGCTTATAGTAACGCCAAAAAATGGGCGGTGACCGCGTTGGCAAATTTTGATTTCGGAGTCGGTCCGGCCAAGGAGATCTTTGAGGCACTCCAGGCCTACGCCAGGATGCGGGCCTCATATTTCCAGTCGATCTACAATTACAAGATTGCAGGCGCCAATCTTGAGTACGCCATCGGTGAGCAGCCGCTGGCATCATTGAAATAATCGGAGGAAACAAATTGAAAGCTTTGATTACAGCACTAATCTGCATAGTTCTCACAGCAGGTCTGGCATTTGCCGGTCCCAGCGATGAAGTCAAAAAAACCGTGGACGAAGTTGTCCGCATTGTTGCCAGCAAAGATATGAAGCATAATGAACAGAAGCGGCGCCAGGCTTTGAAAAAGACGATCTCGCTCGTATTTGATTATACTGAAATGGCCAAACGCTCTTTGGGAAAACACTGGAACCAGCGCACAGCGGCTGAAAAAAAGCATTTTGCAGATCTGTTCGCCGCGTTGCTTGAAAACTCCTATGCCAGTAAAATTGAATCCTACAACAATGAGAAGATTGTTTACGTGAAGGAAATTGTTGATGGAGATTATGCTGAAGTCAAATCCAAGGTCGTGACCGCCAAGCGGGATGAGTTTACCCTGGATTACCGGATGAGCAACCAGAGTGGAAAATGGATGGCTTATGATGTTGTGATCGAGGGGGTCAGTCTGGTCTCGAATTATCGCACTCAGTTTAACAAAATTATTAATGCCGATGGTTATGCCGCGCTTGTAAAAAAGCTTGAAACCAAGACAGATGAGTTAAAAGCACCCTGATATGCAGCAGGTTGGTAATCGCTAAATTTTCTTGACACCCGCTTTCTCACTATGATAAACGACTCGGGCAGCCAGTTTCGGAAGTTTTTGCAGAACGTTGCAAGTAGCATGTTTGACCAGGCTTTGCGGTTACCCTGCATCAGACTCCGGAAACTTAAGCGGTAACCCACAGCTTCCGGCGTAGTACCGGAGAAAAAAGGAGACAGGATCATGGCACAAGGCAAGGTTAAGTGGTTTAACGACACAAAGGGTTTTGGTTTTATTGAGCAGGAAGGCGGCGAAGATGTTTTTGTACATTTTTCCGCGATAGCCGGCGACGGATTTAAGTCTTTGGCAGAAGGCGATGCGGTCACTTTTGACATTACACAGGGTCCAAAGGGCCTGCAGGCAGCTAACGTATCAAAAAAGTAAATAACTAATTGACAATAAAATCAAAAAAGCCCGCTTGTATCAGCGGGCTTTTTTTGTGTCGAGCGTGCGATTTGTCACCGATTTTCTCTGCCCGCCGGACTTGATCGATTTGGGCTTTCCGGTTGTTTCAAGATGACTTCCCAACAACAGCTCGGCTGCATCCATCCGTCCCAATTCTTTCAGTGCTTCGAGTACCTTACTGCGCTCAGCCGGTTGGTGCCAAAGCAGCAGGGACTTCTGCAGCCCTTTTTCACGATCTGTTTTGGCAACATAAACTGCTTTGCCTGTCAAAGGGTCAATGCCGGTGTGAAACATGCAGTTTGAAATTGTGCCGGGCGTCGGCGTGAAGTCCTGAACCTGTTCGACTTTGATTCCGATCTTTTTTAAAGCCAGAGTCAACTCCAGCATGTCTTCCAATCGACAGCCGGGATGTCCGGAAATCAGGTATGGAACGATTGATTGACGCTTGCCTAGCCGGTCGTTTTCTTCTCGGAACTTAAGAAGAAACTTTTCGAAGGATTTTTTTCCAGGCTTGCGCATCAACTGCGTAACGTGTTCGGTTAGGTGCTCCGGCGCTATTTTCAACAGCCCGCTGACATGGTGCCCAACCAACTCGCGAAAGTAGCCCGGCTGGGTTTCCATCAGGTCGTAACGCACGCCCGATGAAACCGCAATATGCTTGACACCGTTACGTTTGCGCGCTTTTTGCAACAGAGATGTTGACTGTCGGTCGCTGGTGAGCAGATTTTTGCAAATGTCCGGAAAGATGCAGCTTTCTCGCAGGCATGTCTTCTTTGAATCACTGTTGCCACATGACAGGCCGTACATATTAGCGGTCGGCCCGCCGATGTCGCTGATGCTGCCGCGGAACCATGGTTTGCGAGTCATATCGTCAATTTCGGAAAGGACGGACCCTTCACTGCGCGATTGGATGGTTTTGCCCTGGTGCATCGTAATTGCACAGAAAGCACAGCCGCCGAAACAGCCGCGGTGGCTGGTGATAGAGCTTTTGATCTGCTCCCAGGCCGGGATTTGATCATGGTAGGACGGATGAGGAGACTTCTCGAACGGCAGCGCGTAGACAGTATCCATCTCCTGCCTGGAAAGTGGCAGGGCGGGCGGATTACAGACCAGATTGCGACTGGCGTGGGGTTGAACCAATGTCCGGGCACTCCATGGATTTTGTTCAAGGAAAGTCATTCGGAAGGCCTCGGCGAACTGTTCCTTTGAGTCGGCCGCCGCCTCATACGAGGGGAGTTGAACTCCCGGAAGGTATTCAGCTTTGTTGCAGATAAATGCCGTTCCGCGAACATTGCTGATCTCAGGCATGCGCTCACCTTCCCGCATCCGCTGTGCAACTTCCAGAAGTGCCTTTTCTGCCATGCCGTAGATCAGCAGGTCGGCCTTGGCATCCAGCAGAATCGAACGGCGCACCTTGTTTTCCCAATAATCGTAATGGGCAAAGCGGCGTAGTGAAGCCTCAAGGCCACCGATCACCACCGGTACATCCTTAAAGGCCTCCTTCAGTCGTGAAGTATAGATTATGGTCGCCCGGTTGGGGCGCGCGCCATGGCGGTTGCCGGGAGTATAGGCGTCGTCATGACGCAGTTTGCGCGCCGGGGTATAGTGGGCAACCATGGAATCCATTGCGCCGGCTGAGACTGCAAAAAACAGTCGCGGTCGGCCAAGAGCCATGAAGGATTCTTTTGAACGCCAGTCAGGCTGCGGTATAATTCCAACCCGAAAGCCGAATGATTCCAGCCAGCGGGCCAGAAGTGGCACGCCAAAGGCAGGGTGGTCGATATAAGCATCACCGGAAATGAAGATGATATCGAGTTGGTCCCAGCCCCGGGAGCGGACTTCATCAATGGTTATCGGCAGAAATGGCATGCGTCAGGGGAACAGTGCCAGAGCGTCAAGGCCGGTTGTCTCGGGAAAACCGCAGATCAGGTTCATGTTCTGAACAGCCTGTCCGGAGGCGCCCTTGACCAGGTTATCGATTGCCGAAACGACAATAATGCGTCCGGTGCGCGTATCGATCATCGGCGCGATGTCGCAGAAGTTGGAGCCGCGTACAAAGGATGTTGACGGCAGGCGGCCATGGGGCAGCACTCGTACAAAAGGTTCGCCTTCGTAAAACTCCTCGTACAAGTTTATCAGTTTGGCGGTTGTCAGCTCGTTGAGTGGAGCTGCATAAATAGTTGAGAGGATGCCGCGATCCATGGGAACCAGGTGCGGCGTAAAAGTGACCTTCAAAGAGACTCCTGCCAACAGTGACAGCTCCTGTTCAATTTCCGGTGTGTGCCTGTGAATGCCGCCGACGCCGTAAGCCTTGTACCCCTCATTGACCTCACAATAGAGTGAGTCCACTTTAGCAGATCTGCCGGCGCCGGTGACTCCCGAAGCGGAATCGGCAATGATGCTCTGAGTGCGGATCAGCCCCTTTTTCAAGAGTGGTGCCAATCCCAGGATGATGCTGGTCGGATAGCAGCCCGGGTTGGCGACCAGTTTTGCCCCTTTGATCTTAGATCGTCTGATTTCGGGCAGGCCGTAGACGGCCTTCTTCAGGTAGGCTGGATTCATATGCGGTTCATACCACTCGCCGTACACGGCAGGGTCAGAGAGGCGGTAGTCTGCCGAGAGGTCGACCACCTTTTTGCCGAGTTTGAGAAAGGTTGGAACCACTTCCATGGCCGCTTTGTGAGGCAAGGCGGTGAAAACCAGATCAGCTTTTTCAGCGATCCGGACCGGTTCAAGGTTTTCCAGTAACAGATCGCAGCGACCACGCAGGGTGGGGAAAATATCGGAAATACTCTTGCCGGCACTTTGCTCCGAAGTCAGGCAGGTTACAGCAACCTCGGGGTGGCAATGCAGGATTCGGATTAATTCCAGGCCGGTATAACCGCTGGCTCCAACAATGGCGACTTTCAACATGGATATGGCTCCTTTCAAAGAAAAAGGGGAAACCCTTGCGGATTTCCCCTTGTAACATACCAGCGTGGTGTAATCCAGCGATTAACGCTTGGAGAACTGGAAGCGGGCGCGAGCTGCTTTTCTGCCGTACTTCTTACGCTCTTTTACGCGTGAATCACGGGTTATAAACCCGGCTTTCTTAAGTACGCCGCGCAGTTCCGGATCGTTAAGCAGAAGGGCCTTGGTGATGCCGTGCTTGATGGCACCAGCCTGGCCGGTGTCGCCGCCGCCTGAAACGGTCACGTAAACATCAAAGATGCCGACCTTCTCAACCAGCTCAAATGGCTGGCGCACAACCATCTTGGACGTTTCACGACCAAAATATTCGTCGATGGTTTTGTTGTTGATGGTGAATGTGCCAACACCGGGCTTAAGCCATACACGAGCGATTGAGCTCTTGCGCTTGCCGGTTCCATAATAGCTGACTGCTGCCATATCGTTTTCTCCTTGGAGTATTAAAGTGCTAGATTCTTGGGCTGCTGAGCTTCATGCGGATGACTCGGTCCAGCATAAATTTTCAGCTTGCTGAGCATTGCCCGTGACAGTTTGTTTTTGGGAAGCATCCCCTTGACCGCTTTTTTGATCAGCTCTTCCGGTTTCTTGGCAATCAGTTCGCCGGCTGAAATCTCTTTCAGTCCGCCAACATAACCAGAGTGACTGTAATATGTCTTGTTAGCAAGTTTGTGGCCGGTCAGAGCGATTTTTTCCGCATTTACAACAATGACGAAATCGCCAGTATCAACACTGGGGGTGTAGATTGCCTTGTTCTTGCCGCGCAGAACGGAGGCTATCTGAGTGGAAAGACGTCCCAGTACTGCATCTTGAGCGTCCACAACGTACCAATCACGCTTTACATTTTCAATTTTAGCTACTTCTGTTTTCATAAAAGATCCTCACGCCGTGTACAACCTGACAGGTCAGGCCATGATTTTTTTGAAGAGGTGTAACTTACTGAATGTGCGTTTGCCTGTCAAGAAAAAAATTACCGCGGTAAACTCTGCGGGACGAACCGGGATGAACACTGGTTGTAAAAGGGCATATTTCGTGCTACAAAAGCAAGGTTAATTTAATAGACTTCGGGGTTGATTATATGAGCATAACAGTAGCCGATGTTGAGCATGTTGCACGACTTGCCCGCCTTGAGCTGGGGGCTGATGAGAAGAAGCTGTTTGCCGGACAGATGGATGCCATTCTTGGATACGTGGAAAAGCTTAAAGAGCTGAACACTGACGGGGTCAGGCCGACCTCTCACGCCATTCCAGTTGAGAATGCATTTCGTGAAGACCTGGTTTGCCCTTCTATCGGTGTTGATAAAGCACTTGACAATGCTCCCCTCAAATCAGGCACATACTTCAGCGTGCCAAAAGTAATTGAATAGACAAGGAACACCCATGAACATTATCGATATGACTATCAGTGGACTTCACGCCGCGTTGAAATCGAAACAGCTTTCCTCCGTTGAGGCCACAAAAGCCATGCTGGAGCGTATTGAAACGGTGGAGCCACAGGTTGGTTCATTTATCACTGTGACCGCTGATCATGCACTGGAATGTGCAGCAACGGCCGACCTGCGGATCGCTTCGGGCAGGATGGATATGTTGACCGGCATCCCGCTGGCGGTCAAGGATATCTTTCTTACGGAGGGGATTCGCACCACCTGCGGCTCACGCATTCTCGAAAACTTTATCCCTCCTTACAGTGCCACTTCCTATCAGAATCTGCGTGACAGCGGTGCCGTCCTGCTTGGCAAGCTGAATCAGGATGAGTTTGCGATGGGATCATCCAACGAATCAAGTGCTTTCGGGGTTTGCCGCAACCCTTGGGACACCACCCGCATCCCGGGCGGCTCTTCAGGCGGTTCGGCGGCTGCCATAGCGGCCCGCCAGGCGATTGCCACCCTCGGTACCGATACCGGCGGGTCTATCCGCCAGCCTGCGTCACATTGCGGATGTGTCGGCCTGAAGCCGACCTACGGTCGTGTTTCGCGCTACGGAGTTATCGCGTATGCATCTTCTCTGGACCAGGTCGGACCGCTGACCCGTGATGTGACTGATAACGCCATTATGCTTTCTGCATTGGCAGGGTACGACCCCAAAGATTCCACAAGTGTCGATGAGCCTGTGCCCGATTACGTTTCTGAGCTGGCGGGCGGTATCAAAGGGTTGAAAATCGGTTTGCCGAAAGAATATTTCATAGCCGGCCTTGATCCGGATGTCCAGAAAACCATGGATGCCGTCATTGAAACCTACCGGAGATTGGGCGCAGAGTTTGTCGAAATTTCGCTGCCGCACACCGATTACGCCGTGGCAACCTATTATCTGATCGCCACCGCCGAGGCCAGTTCCAATCTGGCCCGCTACGATGGAGTTCGCTTCGGACATCGTGCCAAAGAAGCAGCCGGCCTGCTTGATATGTATACCAAGAGTCGCAGCGAAGGATTCGGTGCGGAGGTAAAGCGCCGCATCATGCTGGGTACCTACGCCCTTTCATCAGGTTACTACGATGCTTATTATGTGAAGGCCCAGAAGGCCCGCACGTTAATCATGAACGATTTCATCAAGGCCTTCGAGAGTGTTGACGTTATGCTGACTCCGGTTGCCCCCACCCCGGCATTCAAGATCGGGGAGAAGGTCAATGACCCGCTCCAGATGTACCTCTCGGACATTTTTACAATTCCGGTCAACCTGGCTGGCACCTGCGCCATGTCGCTGCCGGCCGGTTTCTCGGCAGATGGGCTTCCAATTGGAGTGCAATTGATCGGGAAGCCTTTTGGTGAGGAAGTCATACTGCGTGCCGGATATGCCTTCGAGCAGGCCACCGAATGGCACAAAGCAACTGCGGCCCTATAAAATCATCATTTCGGAGTAGAATGTATGAAATACCAACCAGTCATCGGTCTTGAAGTCCACGTCCAGCTACTGACCGATACCAAGATCTTCTGCGGCTGCTCGACCAAGTTCGGTTCCGAACCCAACTCCCAGACCTGTCCGGTCTGCCTGGGGTTGCCGGGCGCATTGCCGGTGCTCAACAAAAAAGTGGTTGAGTTTGCCATCAAGGCCGGACTCTCCACGAACTGCAGCATTACACCCCGCAGTATCTTTGCCCGTAAAAACTACTTCTATCCTGATCTTCCCAAAGGATACCAGATCAGCCAATTCGAAGAGCCGATCTGCCAGCACGGCTGGCTGGATATCCAGCTGGATGGGCAGGAAGGCAAGCGAATCGGCATTACCCGGATTCATATGGAGGAGGATGCGGGGAAGCTGGTGCATGGTGACCTGACCGGTCTTGATGATAACTCCGGAGTTGACCTGAACCGCGCCTGTACTCCCTTGCTGGAAGTGGTTTCGGAGCCTGATCTGCGTTCCTCCGACGAAGCGGTCTCCTATCTCAAACAGCTCCACCAGATAGTGACCTGGCTCGGTCTCTGCGATGGCAATATGGAGGAGGGAAGCTTCCGTTGTGATGCAAACGTTTCGGTCATGCCGGTCGGTTCAGACACTTTCGGCACCCGGGCCGAGATCAAGAACGTCAATTCATTCAAGTTTGTCAAGCAGGCCATCGAGTATGAAATCCAGCGTCAGATCGATTTGATCGAGGATGGCGGGACTGTTGTGCAGGAAACGCGGCTCTTCGATCCGAACAGCGGCCGGACACGTTCCATGCGCAGCAAAGAAGAAGCTCACGATTATCGTTACTTCCCTGATCCGGATCTTGTTCCTCTGGTTATCTGTGACGAGTGGGTGGAGCGTTCACGCACGGAGTTGCCGGAGCTGCCGGAACAGTGCCGTAAACGGTTTGTGTCGCAATTGGGACTGACGGAATATGACGCCGAGGTTTTGACTGCCAACCGGCCGCTGGCGGAGTTTTTTGAGGCCGGCGTTGCAGCTCACGGCAATGCCAAGGCGGTTGCCAACTGGACCATGGGTGAAATCACCCGTTCGCTTAATGACAGCGGCACATCGATCCGGGAATGCCCGGTTACTCCTCAATTGCTGGCGGAACTGCTAAAGTTGATTGACGAAGGGACGATCTCCGGCAAGATCGCCAAAACTGTTTTTGACGAAATGTGGAGAAGCGGCAAGGCGCCACAGTTGATTGTCGAAGAGCAGGGGCTGGTGCAGGTTTCGGACGGCGGCGCCATTGAGTCCATCATTGATGAAATTATGGCCGCCAACGCCGGCCAGGTTGAAGAGTATCGCGGCGGCAAGGAAAAGGTGTTCGGCTTTTTTGTTGGTCAGGTTATGAAAGTCAGTAAAGGGAAAGCCAACCCGGCGGTGGTGAACGAGCTTTTGCTGAAAAAACTCAAAGGGTAGGATGGAGGTTTTTTTATGAGCCGAACCGTTATGATTGTTGATGACGCCCTTTTCATGCGTAATATACTGCGCGGGATTTTGACTGAAAACGGATACGTCGTGGCGGCAGAGGCGGCCAGCGGCATTGAGGCCATGAAACACCTTCGTACCAACCAGCCGGATATCGTCTTATTGGACATTATCCTGCCAGATTCCAACGGTTTGGATCTGTTGCAGTCAATTGCAGTATCTTATCCTAACTCGAAAGTCGTCGTTTGTTCCGGTATCGGGCAGGAACAGGTCATTCAGAAAGCTCTCGACCTGGGTGCAAAAGCGTTCATTCCGAAACCCTTCAAGCCCGAAAAGGTAGTTGAAATATTGGAAAGTCTGGAGGACTGATCAATGGACATGTCCCAGTATCGGGATCTGTTCGTTTCCGAAGCCCGCGAGCACCTCAATGCCTTTAACAGTCTGATCGTCAGGTTGGAAGATCTCACCGGTGATCAAAAGCTGATCGACGAGTTGTTCAGGCATGCCCATTCACTGAAGGGAATGGCTGCCACGATGGGTTATGAACCCATCGCCCGTCTTTCTCACGTCATGGAAGACCAATTGGGTCATGTTCGCGATGGCGAAACCACCTTTACACCCTCCCTTGCCGATTTATTGTTTGAAGGCGCTGATGCTCTCTCCGGAATGGTTTCACAAGTTGAATCCGGCATTGAAACAATAACTGAATCAAACGTTTTGATCGAAAAACTGGCGGCATTTGATCCCTCCGCAGAAATAAAATCATCGCCGGTACTTCCTGATGAGTCTAATCAGGCTGCATCCGATTCCCCCCCTACGGCCACCCACAATTTCAGGCAGTCAGACTCTCTGAAAAGTATTCGCATCAAAACCGAAACCCTTGACCATCTGGTCAACATCGCCGGTGAGCTGTTTACCAACCGTTATCGCCTGGCAGAATGTGCCCGCCGCAGCGGCCTGTCCGATTTCGATCCGCCGTTGAACCAACTGGCCGCCCTTCTGCGTGAGCTGCGTGATGTGGTTTTGCAGGCGAGGATGGTGCCTTTTGCGTTTATAGCAGAACGCTTTCCGAGGCTTGTTCGCGACCTGGCCCGCAAGCAGGGCAAGGAAGTGGCGTTTCATATTGATGGTACAAACATTGAGCTCGACCGCGGTGTCTTGGAAGAAATTGCCGAGCCGTTGATTCATATCCTGAGGAATGCGGTTGATCACGGAATGTCCACGCCTGACGAGCGTGTGGCGGCCGGCAAGCCATATAGCGGTGAAATCAGCCTGACTGTGATTCGCGACAAAGGGTATGTCGAAATAGCTGTGGAAGACGATGGATGTGGGATGGATTCTGAACGCCTGAAAACTAAGGCTCTCCAAAAAGGGATTATCTCGCTGGAACAGGCCGATACCATGACTCAGCAGGAAATATTGATGCTGGTCTGCGCACCCGGTTTTTCCACGGCGGAAACGGTCAGTGATATCTCCGGGCGCGGGGTCGGCATGGATGCCGTTCAAAACGCGGTGCACTCTTTGGGAGGTGCGCTTAGTATCCATTCGGAAACAGGTTCGGGGAGCCGGATTGTATTGCGCTTGCCGATTACGGTCTCCATTATCCATGTCCTGCTGGTGCAGAGCGGAGAGTTTGAAATCGCATTCCCGGTAAATGTTGTCTGCCGTACTCTCGAGCTTCTGCGCGACGATATTCTTGACGAGGCGTGCCGGAAGGTGGTTGAGCTGGACGGTACCCGCGTGCCGGTAAAGAGCCTGAATCGACTTTTGGGACAACCGGTGGCCGCTGGTCCTGCCACTAAAATTGTCCCGGCGGTTGTTTGTGAGATTGGCGGTGACAAAATAGCCTTTATTGCAGATTGTATCCTGGGGCAGCAGGAAATTTTTGTCAGACCCCTGACCACGCCGCTTTCTTTTTTACGGGGTATAAGCGGCGCAACTGTTACCGGAGATGGCCGTGTTGTTTTTGTGGTCGATGTGGCGTCACTTACACGAAATCGCCCATAAGTGCCTTTTTTTTCAATATTTATGGTCGGTCGGCGCTTGAAGTTGTTGCGATAGCAGCTGGCTTGTGGCAAAATTAAAAACCGTCGTTATGTCGTGTCCTGCTTCGTCAGATTTGCAAATAGCGTGGAAGGGGATTCTATGAAACGTTTTACAGTACTGATGGCTGCCCTGCTTCTCTTGTCTGTCTGCGGCACCTCTTTTGCTGCACAGCAGGTTATTGTCGGACTGAATGACGTTATTGCCACAGTAGAAACTTCGTTTAAGGCCGGAAACAGCGGAGAAGCACCCATTGCAGATTTCACGGCGGATTTTTTCCAGAGTACACTTCTGGCTAAAGACAAACGTGAAATGCGGGGGGATGGTCAGGTGTCGGTCAAGCTGGCAACGGCCAATTCGCCGCTGATGTACCGCTTTCAGTATATGCGACCCTATCAGCAGGAAATCGTCAGTGACGGCAATTCTCTCTGGATTTACCACCCGGAAAACCGTGAGGTGATTCTGAGTGATGTCAGTTTTATCTATAACCGTCCCGGTTTTAACCCTGACCGCGACCCTGCCGTTAATTTTCTCCAGGGGCTTGGACGTATCTCCAGAGATTTCCAGATTAATTTTGCGCCCGGCATGTACGACAGCGCCGGCAATTACGTTTTGGAGCTGAACCCAAGGCGGTCAATGCTGAATACCCACCGAATTCTGCTGGTTGTCAGCCGTTCCAGTGCAATTGCCCATGTATCCCAGAAAACTCCCGCAACAACTTTGCCGGGCGGTAACCAGCCCCGATTGCCTGCCAGGCCGAACTTTGGTTCTTCCGACAAGTTTGGTCCCCTTCCGCAGGTTGGTGGCATGTCGGATCCTTTCCCGTTACTTTCCACAACCGTTGAAGACCTGGAAGGTAACAGCACAACCATGGAATTTACCAATATCAGGATCAATAACCGGTTTCAGCAGAACACATTTACTTTCGTAATACCTCCCGGAGTTCAGGTTGTACGGCCTTCTGAACTTAATCAGCCGCGCTGATGAAAGGTTTCTCAATGCCCGCTTTACTGGCAGCATTTTTGTTGTTGATATCATTCGTGTTGCCTGTGTCTGCAGCATCCCACTCACCGGAACTTAAAACAGTGGTAGCGGCTCTCGAAAAGGGTTATGCGGGTTTACAGGATGTGCAGGCCGATTTTTCCCAGAAAACAACTATTGCAGCAATCAACCGCGAGCAGAGGGGGCATGGCGAAGTCCTGCTGAAACGCCCTGCTTCGGCCACGGCGATGTTCCGCTTTAATTATGCCAAACCTAAACAGCAGATTATGTCAAACGGCAAACAGGTCTGGTTTTACACAGCTGAAAACAAACAGGTGCTGGTCAGCAGTGTCGATGCCATGTTTAGAGGGGGCAATTCGATCGCGCTTTCCTATCTGACCGGTCTGGGGAATGTGTCACGTGATTTCAGCGTCGCGTTTGCCAAGGAGCAGCGGGACAGCAAAGGCAATTATCAGCTGGAGCTGACTCCCAAAAATCCGAGTCCGGTTCTGTCAAAACTCCAGTTGACGATTGCTGCCGCTGCGGTTGAAAGCTATCTTGCCAACGGTGCGGTCAAGGACCTGTTTCCTGTGGTTTCTTCGGTTGTGCATGATGCCGGCGGGAACCAGACCAGGATAGATTACAGCCATGTGCGGGTTAACAAAGGGTTGGATAATGGCAGGTTCAATTTTAAAATCCCGGAAGGGGTCGAGGTTGTAAAACCATAGAAGATTAAATTTGTGGAGGTTCAGGCATGCCGTCGTTCGATATTGTCTCAAAAGTGGATATGCAGGAGGTTGACAACGCCATCAACCAGGCTGTCAAGGAAATTGGTCAGCGTTATGATTTCAAGGGTTCCAAGAGCCAGATCACACCTGAGAAGGATTCCGTAAAGATTCTGGCTGACGATGATTACAAACTGAAGGCGGTCATTGACGTCCTGCAGTCCAAGTTTATGAAACGCAATATTTCGATCAAGGCTCTGCAATACGGCAAAGTCGAGCCGGCCTCAGGCGGCATGGTGCGCCAGGTCATAACCGTTCAGCAAGGCATTTCCAAAGAGAAGGCCAAGGATATCATAGCGGTTATCAAGGAATCCAAGCTTAAAGTTCAGGCTCAGATTCAGGATGACCAGGTTCGTGTGACCGGTAAAAACCGCGACGATCTTCAGGATACGATTCAGCTTCTGAAGGGTAAGGATCTGGATGTTGAAATGCAGTTTATGAATTTCAGAGAATAGGAACGAGAGGGTAATTTGAGCGAAATCGTAAAACAAAAAGTCAGTATGGTCAGCCTGGGCTGCCCCAAAAATCTGGTGGATGCCGAAGTCATGCTGGGTGTGCTTTCGCAGCAGCAGTATGAAATCACCACCGATGAAAAAGATGCCGATGTGATTATCGTCAACACCTGCTCCTTCATCAAAGAGGCCAAGCAGGAGAGTATCGATGCGATTCTGGATCTGGCAGAGCGCAAGCACGATGGGCGCTGCCATACGCTGATCGTGTCAGGTTGCCTTCCGCAGCGCTATCAGGAAGAACTTGCCAAAGAGCTGCCGGAAGTGGATATTTTTATCGGAACCGGCGACTACCCGCGGATTGCCGAGATTCTGGCGGAGAAAAGCGGCAGTGATGTCCAGCTTCGCTATATTGGAGACCCGGATTTTATCTATGATGAAACATTGCCCCGCCTGAATTCCTCTCCGGCCTGGTATTCCTACCTCAAGATCGGCGAGGGGTGTTCCAACTGCTGCTCCTACTGCATTATACCGCAGTTGCGAGGTTCCTATCGTTCCCGTCCGCTGGAGGCGCTGGTCGCAGAAGCGGAAAAACTGGTTGGACGAGGAGTCAAGGAGATCAACATTATCTCCCAGGACATAACCCGCTACGGCAGCGATATGTCTGACGGTACGACTCTGGAAACGCTGGTGCGACGTCTGGCCACCATCGAAGGTCTCAAGTGGATACGCCTGCTGTACGCTTATCCGGATGGCATCACCGACAGCCTGATCGAGCTGATTCGGGATGAACCCAAAGTCTGCAAGTACCTGGATATTCCGATCCAGCATATTTCGGATCCGGTGCTGAAGGCGATGAAACGCCGTAGTTCCGAACAGCAGATTCGCGACCTGATTGTCAAGCTGCGCAGTGAAATCCCCGGAATTGCACTGCGAACTTCGCTCATCGTCGGTTTTCCCGGCGAGACTGTTGAGGATTTCAACAAGTTGACGCATTTTGTCGAACAAACCCAATTTGACCGTCTGGGGGTCTTCTGCTATTCAAAAGAGGAAGGGACCGTAGCGGCTGAAATGCCGGAGCAGATTACGGAGCGGGTCAAGCGCGAGCGCTATCGCAAACTTATGCGGGCCCAGGCGCGCCTTTCTTTCCGGCACAACCGGACCCTGATCGGGACCACAGAGCAGGTTATTGTGGAAGGTTTCAGCGAGGAGACCGAACTTCTGCTGAAAGGCCGTTCATCCCGCCAGGCTCCCGACATCGACGGGCAGGTTTATATAACCTCCGGGAATGCCAATATCGGGGATATTGTTGCCCTCAAGATTACCGATTCATCCGATTACGACTTGATCGGCGAAATGGTAGAATAATCTTCAAACATTAGTCCTGCCCGCCTCCGAAACCGGAGGCGGGCAGGTGTGTCTCCATCCCTCCCGCATAAAGGCCGCCATGAAGCTAAATGCCAAGCTGATAATCATCATGCTATCCCTGCTGGTACTGGCATTGCTGACGCTCTTCAGTCTCAACCAGTTTGCCCAGAATGATCTGGTGCGTGAAATCCAGGACAGCTCCCAGGAAATTTCAAAAGCGATTCAGATGAGTATCGAAGATCTGACCTCCGAAGAGGAAACCTCCCGTCTGACCGATTATTTGACGAAGGCCCGCGATAAGGGAATTAACGAGATAAATATCATCAACATTGATGGGGAGATTGTCGATTCCTCCGATCCGGAAAAAATCGGTAAAAAGCGAGAACTTAAAAAATTGGAGAAGGGTGTGCACGCGGTTCAGCGACCGCTGGGCGGCGCGATGCTGACGCAGAAACAGTACGAGGTGGTTGTTCCGGTCATCGTAGGTGATGAGCAGTTGGGTTATGTTCAGATCAACATGTTGCTTGACAAGATCAGAGACATCCAGCATGCCAATTTTATCCGCCGTCTGTTTGCGACCGGAATGGTGTTCGCGGTCGGCATCGCCTTGACAATCTTTCTGGCCCGTCGTTATACCACACCTATCCAGAGCTTGGTGGATCATTTCAAGCGGGTTTCGGCTGGAGATTTATCGGTGACAATTCCGGTCGAAAGTAACGACGAAATTGGCGAAATGGCTGACGGGTTCAATAAAATGGTTGAAAAGCTGCGAGAACGGGAAACTCTTGAAAAACGGCTTTATGAAGCCGAACATCTTTCGCGGGTTGGTCAACTGGCATCCGGAATCGCCCATGAAATCCGCAATCCGCTCAACTACATCAGTCTGGCTATTGACCACCTCAAGGCTGAGATACTGCCGATGGCTGGCGAAAAGTACTCCGAACTGGAGGAGTTGACCGATAAAATCAAGGAAGAGGTCCGCCGTGCCAACTACATGGTGATCAATTTCATGAATTATGGCCGCCCGCTCAAGCTTCGTCGCGCGCTGGTACCATACGCGGAACTTCTGGCCAAGGTACTGCCGGTGCTGCAAGCTCGCCTGACCGAACAGGAAATCAAGTTGGAACTGAATATTCCGGAGAATCTGCCTCTGTTGTGGGTCGATCAGGAACTGCTGCGCAATTGCATTCTGAATTTTGTCAGCAACGCCGCTCAGGCGATGCCGAACGGCGGTACGATCGTATTGGGCGGGGCGCAGGAAGATGGGCGACTGAAGCTGACTTTTGCTGATCAGGGATGCGGCATCAATCCGGACGACATCGGCAAAATCTTCCAGCCATATTTTACTACCAAGGATGTTGGCATTGGTCTGGGCTTGGCCATTACCGAGCGGATCATCAAGGAACATGGCGGCGAGATTCAGGTTGAAAGCGCGTTGGGGCATGGCACTACTTTTACAATTCTACTGCCGCTTCAGTCGACAGTGGAAAATCAAACCATGGAACAGGGGGCCTGATAGTGGCGGCCGTACAGGGAAGCATACTGATTGTTGATGATGAAAAGGGGCAACGGGACATCCTTAACCTGATTCTCAAAAAAGAGGGTTACGATGTGACTGATGTGCCCGGTGTGCGTGAAGCTATGGCGCAGTTGGAAAAGCGCGAGTTTGAACTGATCATGACTGATCTCAAGATGCAGGGTCAGGGTGGCATGGACCTGCTGGAGTTGGTGCTGGCTGACGACCCGCAACAGTGCATAATCATGATGACTGCTCACGGTTCGGTTGATTCTGCGGTTGAAGCTATGCGAAAAGGGGCTTTTGACTATCTTGAAAAGCCTCTGGAACGGGATAATCTGCTGTTGACTCTGCGTCGAGCCTTCGAGCGCATTAGCCTCGTGCGTGAAAACCGGGTGTTGCAGAAACGGATTGATTCGATCAAGACCATTCCCAATATGCAGGGTGAGCATCCCAAAATGAAGGAGGTCTTTCGGGTTGTTTCCAAAATTGCCCCATCCAACTCAACCGTCCTGATCGTGGGTGAATCCGGTACCGGCAAAGAACTGATCGCCAGAGCTATCCATGAAGGGAGTCCGCGTCGTGATAGGCCTTTCATGGCGATCAACTGTGCCGCAATTCCGGATACTCTGATCGAAAGCGAGCTGTTTGGTCATGAGAAAGGAAGTTTTACCGGGGCCAACGCTCGTGAGATGGGTATCTTTGAAGCTTCGGAGGGGGGGACGGTTTTTCTGGACGAAATTGGCGAGATGAATGTCGCCATGCAGGCCAAATTACTGCGGGCAATCCAGGAAAAGGAAATCCGCCGGGTAGGTGGGAAGGTTAACATACCTCTGGATGTGCGTATCGTTTCCGCCACCAATAAGGAGTTGGAACAGGAAATCAAGAAAGGTGCCTTTCGCGAGGATCTCTTTTACCGGCTGAATGTAATTCGCATCAATCTGCCGCCATTGCGCGAGCGCGGCAGTGACATCAAAACTCTGGCTGAGTTTTTTCTGGAGAAATACAGCAAAGCTGCCGGCATCACGGTGGATGGTATTTCTAAAACTGCTCTCAAGCTGCTGATGAATTACAGCTGGCCCGGAAATGTGCGCCAACTGGAATCTGTTATCGAACGCTCGGTGCTGATGGCCGAGAGTAATTATATAGAACCGGATGATCTGCCGGTCGAAATAACCGCTGTCGGGCTGATGGCTGGCGGGATCCCGTTTGATTTGCCGCCTGAAGGAATCGCCTTTGAAGAACTGGAAAAAGGGCTTATAATCAAAGCCATGGAACGTGCCGAGTGGGTAATCGGCAAGGCGGCGCCATTGTTGGGGATGAGCTACAAGACGCTTCAGTACCGGTTGGATAAATTTGAAATAGAGCGGCCGGAGAAGCGCTCAAAATAAATAGATGGACAAACAGTATTTCTGAACACGGCAGGCTTTATCAATGGAGGTTGATGGATGGAAGGCAGTGCATCATGTACGGCGCCTTTGCTGGAATTTGGGCGGGGGACTTATTGGGGACCCAACACCCGTTTTGTGAAGTACCTCTACGATGAAAAGATCATCGTAGGCAGTTTCTGTTCCATTGCAGACTATGTCGTTATCGCATCAGGCGGAGAGCATCGTACGGATTTGGTGTCGTCCTGGTCTTTCGATGAGATTCTTTACAAAAAAAAGAACAGTTCGCGTTCCTACCGGTTCACACAAAATACCACAATCGGCCATGACGTCTGGATCGGTTACGGCGCCTACATAAATTCCGGAGTTCAAGTCGGCTCGGGAGCCGTTATCGGGGCACATGCAGTTGTTTTCAACGATGTCCCCCCCTATGCGGTAGTTATGGGGAACCCTGCTAAGATCGTGCGTTACCGCTTCAGTCGGCGCACGGTCGAGCGAATGCTGAAGATTGCCTGGTGGCACTGGCCCCAGGATGATATAGAAGCGAATATGGATTGGTTCTATGGGCCAATTGACGAGTTTCTGGCTCGCTTCGACCCTGAAGGAGAGTAATGTTTATGGAACATCTCATTGATCTGATCAGAAAATCATTCGACCTCGATTTCGACATAGATCGGGACACTCCACTGATCAGTTCCGGATTGATTGACAGTTTGCGTGTATCGTTGCTGCTGACAGTCCTGGAGAGGGAGTATGGCAAGACTATCAGCACTCGCGATGTTGGCACGGATAATTTTGACACGCCAGGACAAATTGAAAAATTCCTGAACAAGCTTTGAGTTTTTAGACAGATTTGAGTTGCATAACAATCCGATATTTCAGTGCTTTTAGAAATAATCGGCGGGTTTTCTAAACAAGAATGAAAAACGACCGATAGTATTAGTTAGAAAACTGTTTGGGAGAAGTGAGATGGCCGACTTATTCAACACCGGCAGCGATCCTTTCGCGGTGATTGGGCAGGATACAAGTTCCCAGCGGGCGCAGCTTGCCCAGTACTCGATTCTGAGGGCTGCCGCTTATCTGCAGGATAATAAAAACGATGAAGCGCTCAAGGCTTTTCAAAAGGCGCTGGCTTTTGATCCTCAGAACAGCACCGCGCAAAGTTATATTGGAAAGCTCAACCTTGCAAAAGGAAATACCTTTGAGGCGATCAAGGTATTCAAAACGATGGCGCAGGCACAGCCCGATTCTGTGGACGCCCACATGAACCTGGGCAATGCCTATTTGCAGGACAAACAGTACGCGAATTCTGAAAAGGAGTTTAAGACAGCGGCTCGGCTGGATCCGACCAATCCTCTTCCGGACTACACCCTTGGTCTTCAGTACACCAGTACTGACCGTTTGAATGAAGCGGAAAGTCAGTTCTTAAAAGTCAAAAAAATCTCCCCGAATGATGGCAACGTTTTTTATGCGCTGGGGACCGTTTACAACAAACAGGGAAAATATGATGATGCCGCAAAGAATCTTGAAAAATCACTTTCACTCAAAAAAAACTTTCCCAGCGCCAATTATGAGCTTGGAATAGCATATGACAAGCTTGGCAGAACGGAAGATGCCAAAAAGCAACTCTCTATCCTTCAGAGTTCCGGATCATCCATGGCTCAGGATCTGCAATTCACTCTTGAAAAACCGCAAATGCTCTTTATGGACCAGAACAATAACAAAAACTTCAATCAACTTCTCGGGCCGGGAACTCCACTCTGGATGTTAGATCCGACCATGCTTGCGCCGAACACAACCGCTCAAATATCGGTTGCCATCCAGTTTAACAATGAAATGGACATGACATCGGTTATGAACCCGACCAATTGGGACATATCACGGGCCAACAATACGGAAGGTGGTTACTACATTCCGCAGAACACCGGACGGGAGGTCAATATTGCCAAACTTCCCGCTTTTGTCAGCTATAATCCTGAGACACGCCAAGCCAATGTTACCTTCACCGTTCAGCAGAACTCAAATGGTGATGCAACCTTGGACCCATCGCACCTGGTCTTCAAATTTTCGGGGGTTGATGCGTCTGGCAGAAAGATGGATACCTTGGCTGACGAGATTGACGGCAGTGCACTCAAAGCTTTCTAAAACTGTCGTTACGAATGCCGTAAGCATCTAATTACAGATAGATATATACTAAACTTTACTGCGAGGATTTATGCAACAAACAGCCAATCAGAATCTGATTCTTATCGAGGGGGCCGCAACCTATGAGCGGATTCTGGCAGAGGTCCGTGAAGTTGAACTCGATGAGGGGCTCAGACATTTGAAGGATTTTTTAAAGATTTATCCCGATTTTGCCAAAGCGCACAACGATCTGGCGGTGATGTATTATCAAACCGGCAATTCCCTCAAGGCATTGGCCCATTACGAAAAGGCTCACAAGCTGGATCCGGCCAATATCGTCTACCGAAAAAACCTGGCAGATTTTTATTTTGTGGAGTTGGAGTGGACCGGAGACGCAATTAACACATATCTGGATATTCTGAAGGACAACCCATTTGACCTTGAAGCGCTGAACGCGCTTGGCACCATCAGCCTGCAGATCGGAAGGCGTGAACAGGCTCGCCAGTATTTTACCCGCACATTACAGCTCGACACCTCAAATCAGGATGCGCAGATGGCTCTGCGTCAACTGCAGCCGGCCGCCCTGCCTGAGCCGGTACAGAATGCGCCGCAGGCCGCTTCCCCGGTACGAAAGCTTGAACAGCCCGAGCGCGTTTCTCCGGCCCCTGCATTCAAGGAGCTGTTTCGCGTCTCTGAACCTGAAGCGGCGCCCAAAGCTGCGGTATATACCGCTCCGGTGCAGAGTACTTTCGCATCGCAGGCGACAGAACCGGCACGTAGTGCGGAAGAACTTTACCGGGAAGCCCTGCAGCTTGCAAATACAGGCAAATCGGATGATGCCATCAGCCAGCTGGAAAAGGTGATCGGACTGGACTCCGGACATGCTGCTGCCCAAAACGATCTGGGTGTTCTCTATCAGAAAAAAGGCGAACTTCAAAAATCGCGACACCATCACGAGGAAGCGGCGCGGCTTCAGCCCGCCAACAAAATATTCCAGAAAAACCTGGCCGATCTGCTTTATGTGGAGTTCTACGAATTCGAAGAGGCATTGGGCATCTACGTTCGTCTTCAGGCCAAGGCGCCTCAGGATATAGAAATTCTCAAGGCGATAGCGTCTATCTGCAATACTTTAGGCAAAGAGTCCGATGCGCGCTTCTTCCTGGAGCGGATTCTTACCTTGCAGCCATGGGATCGCGATGCACAAACGGCTATAAAGGAGATGGAAGCTGCCGGTAAGGCCGGAGTCTAAGGATGAGGGTCTCTATGCCCAGCGGCAGAGCTCACGGCTGGGGGATCGCCGGAGAGTATTTGACGAGAGAAATTGCCAGGCTCCCGCCGGTTGAAGGAGTCACGCTGCACTGTATCAGTGGCCACGATTTCCGTCCGATGAATCCGGCCGACTGGAATCGGATCAACATTGGCTACTGTTTTTTCGAGAACGATATCGAGGTGTTGCGCCACACACGCCGCGCTGCAAAGGAATGGGATTTTATCGTGGCCGGTTCATCCTGGTGCGAGTACCAGTTGAGAATCGGCGGAGTCCGCAACACATCAACAATCCTCCAGGGCATTGACCCTTCCAATTTTTACTCCGTACCGCACCGTCAGGATGACGGTCGTTTTATAGTGTTCTCAGGCGGCAAATTTGAGTACCGCAAAGGACAGGACTTGGTGATTGCCGCCATGCGAGTATTCATGCAGCGCCATCAGGATGCCTATCTGGCTTGCTCCTGGATTAACCAGTGGCCCTTTTCTCTAGCAACAATGTGTCAATCCCCCCACATAGCTTTTAATCCTTCAGACGAGGATTGCATAACCATTCTGCAGCGCACACTCCACGAAAACGGAATCCCACCGGAGCGGGTCTATCTGGCGCCATTGATCGACAACAGCCTGATCCGGCAGATTTACCAACAGACCGATATCGGCCTGTTTCCAAACCGGTGCGAAGGTGGCAACAACATGGTCATGTGCGAATACATGGCCTGCGGTCGCACAGTGGTTGCCAGCGATGCCACCGGTCATGCCGACGTCATTACCGGGCAAAACGCTTTCGCGCTTTCGAACTATTCGCCTTTGCTGGTCAAGGACGCAACAGACCACCCCTCCGCCATCTGGCACGAAGCTTCGGTGGAGGAGATTATCGAACAGTTGGAATCCGCCTACCAATACCGGAGTGCGTGCGCCCAAAAGGGGCAGGTGGCAGCGGATGACATGAAAGGGTTGGCATGGGACAAGGCCGCACGGGAATTTCACCAGATCGCGATGAGACTCGCCGGTGAAGCAGTTGCAGTCAGTTCTGCCGCTCAATATGGCGCCTGAACCGAAATATTTGCACAGGAGGCCTGCTTTCCCATGGAGATAAAATCTGACCAGCTTGCCCGTTTGGTTTCTTTTATAAACAAAATTGAAGGCGAAACCTATCCGGAAGCGCCGATGCCCCAGCACACTATCATCACTGCCCAGGTTCTGGAATGCATTTTGACTCAGTTTGGAGTCAAGTCAGAAGCCAGAATTTTGGACATTGGATGCGGCCAGGGACCTGCGTTGGATTATTTGCGAGAGAGGGGATATCTGTCTGCCATCGGCTTGACTCTTAACGATGAAGATGTCCGGATCTGCAGAGAAAAAGGGCATGATGTACGCAAAATGGATCAGTCCTTTCTTGACTTCCCGGATGGATACTTTGATTTTGTCTGGGCCAGGCACGTTATCGAACACAGCATATTCCCTTATTTTACCCTGACGGAGTTTACCCGTGTGCTTGCACCGGGAGGAACGCTATACCTGGAAGTCCCCGCCCCGGAAACAACATGTCATCATGAAACCAACCCGAACCATTACAGCGTTTTTGGGCACGGAAGCTGGACCTCGTTGATTGAACGTTGCGGTCTTACTATACGACACGAGGGGCGCTACACGTTTCCAGTACCAATGGGCTCTGATGAGTATTGGAGCTTTGTCTGTTCCAAGCCTTGAATCCAAAAACAGCTAGTATGCTGCAAGGACCTAACTAATGAATAATCTGCATGTCTGGCTGGCTTTCGTCGCCTATCCGGTTACCACAGCTGTTTACTTTGAAAGATCTCTCAGGAAATGCTGCCGTACTACAACAATCGGCCCGCCCCTGCCGCATGAATTGATTGAAAAATGGCAGCTGCAGAATATGAATCTTCCGCTCAACGAACAGGATGTATCCACCGGCGGAAATCCGGACATGGAGCAGCTTGTTGCCGGGACCGCCCCGGCCGACCTTCCTGATTTGTACATATGGATAGAGTCAGTGAACGGTTACCTCCCGTTGAACCTTCATGCCTTGCCCTGCCCCAAAGTCTGCTACCTCATTGACAGCCACCTTAATCTGCCAATGCATCTGGAATGGGCCAAGCAGTTTGATATGGTTTTCATCGCCCAGCGGGAATATCTCGATGATTTTCGGAAGCTGGGCATGCAAACCTATTGGCTGCCGCTGGGATGTGACCCGGAGATACACCGTCGCCATGAAGAACCCAAAGACTATCCGGTCGGTTTCGTCGGCGGTGTCATGCCCGGTTCACGCCGCGAGAACCTTCTTACAAAGCTGGCCAGCCAGATTCCAGTGCATTATGAGCGCTGTTTCTGGGACGACATGGTCCGGCTCTTCTCCCGATCCCAGATCGTTTTCAATGAGGCGGTGAGAAACGACTTGAACATGCGTGTCTTTGAGGTTATGTCGACCGGGACGCTGCTTTTGACCGATATCGCCCGGAACAGCGGCCAGGACGAGCTGTTCAGGGATGGCGAGGACTACGCCGTTTATCGCGATAGCACCCTGTGTGAAACAGCCAGTTTTTATCTGGACAACGAAGCTCTTCGCGAACAGATTGCCGCGCGGGGTCAGCGTCTGGCGCACAACGCCCATACCTATGACCATCGCGTGGAGGATCTGCTGGCGGTCGCGCTGGGCGGGAAGCCGGACACTTTCTCTGCGGCTGAACTGAGGCAGCGCTCATTGGCAGGGGTGCCTGCCATTGACGCCGGTATTCCTTCAAGCATTTGCATAAGCAGTTCTCGAAGGAGTTTCGTTATTCCTGTGCTGGATATGTCGCCTGCCAGCGAATACAATATACTCACCCTGCTTCGCGATCTGGAGGAAATTGAAGGTGAAGTGATTGTCGTCTTTAACGGACAAGAGGTGGCCGATCACCTGAAAGGGCATCCCCGCATAACCCGCTATGCCGTTATGAAACAGAATATCGGGGTGGCCCGGGCCTGGAATCTGGGACTGGAGATTGCCGTGACTCCGACGGTTTTTATCCTGAATGCTGATCTGCATGTCGAACAATCAGCCATCGATACGGTTGAAGCGGCTCTGCTTTCGCTTCCTGATGCAGGCTGCGTCGGACCGCAAGGGAGCTTTTTTGAATTTGCCATGGCGAGGGACTACACCTATTTCGATAAAGGGACTTTTAACCAACCGGTAGAGGTCGATGCTGTTTCCGGATTCTTTTTTGCCATAAAAATCCAGCACTTCAATCAAAAAGTCATCCGTTTCGAGAACGCATTTACCCCCTGCTATTTTGAAGAGTGGGACTTGGGGCTGCAGATCAAACGGGCAGGTCTGAAAAATTACATTGTGCCTACGGTTGCCTATGACCACCACTGGAGTGGCAGCATCAGGGCGCTTCGGGAAATAAACTTCTATGAAAAAGCTGAAACAGCGGGTGAAATTCTGCTGCGCAACCGCATGCTGTTCATGAATAAATGGCGTGGAATAACCGGACGTGAAAACAGGCCAGAGCTTCTGAAAAGCGGGTTTGTCAAGTATGCCACGAATCAGGCTCAAAATCTGGCTGTTGAAGGGCAATTTGATGATGCCAGAAAATGGATAGAAAATTTGGCACTGTGCTGTCACAATGATGGTGAAATTGCTTTATTGCGCAGGTTTGTTGACATATTAGCCTGCAAAAACGCTGCATCTGCGCAGCAAATTGGGGAATAGATCCATGATAAAAGATATGCTTGCAAAACTGGAGAATCAGTTGCTCCGTTCAATGGCATTTCAGGTTGAGGGTGATTATTCCGCGGCGCTGAACGGGTACGAACAAGCCTTTGAGGCACTTTGCTTTTATGAGAAACTCGGATACAAACCGGAGGTGGAGACTCTCTGGCGTCGTGTGCTTGAAGCTCAGCCTGAGCCGGCACTGGTTCTTTTTTTTCACGGATTGATTCAGTATCATCGAGGTCAGTACCTGTCGGCCGCCGAGGCTGTACATGCCGCAATATCACTGAAACCGGAAGTCGCCTTTCATTACTTTCTTCAAGCCAGAGCGCTGACCGCCTTAGCTGATTATTCCGGTGCGTGTGCTGCTTATGACCGGATTCAGGAACTTGCTCCGGACTCCGGTGTTGCCCAAGAGGGCCTCCATGTTTTAGCCGTTGAAAAGGAAATGCCGGGTGACGATTACTACGCCTGGTTGCAACGTTTCCATGAATGGCTCAAGCCTGCCAGGTATATAGAGATCGGCCTGGGGCATGGACGGTCGCTGGCCCTGGCCGGTCCTGAAACGACGGCAATTGGAGTAGACCCGTATCAGGGCTTCTGGGATAAGCTTGACTATGTTTGCCCACACGGTCCGGCGACACTATTTCCGCTTACCAGTGACGACTTCTTTGGAAAATATGATCTGCGCGAAGTAATGGCGCAGGATACCTTTGATCTGGGCTTTATAGATGGCCTGCACCTCTTTGAGCAGGCCTTGAAAGATTTCATCAATCTGGAACGCTACGCCCAGAAGGATTCCGTAATACTGATTCACGACTGTCTGCCGATTGCCCCGATAGTGGCGGAACGGGACCGCTGCACCGGTTTCTGGACCGGCGATGTCTGGCGGATTATACCCTGCCTGAAGACTTTCAGGCCGGATCTTAAAATCATGACTATACCGACCAAGCCATCCGGGCTGGGTGTGGTCACCAATCTTGACGCAGCCTCAACGGTACTCTCCGATAACTACGATGACATCCTCCGCTATTATCTGTCGCTCCGCTGCCCGGAAAGTTTTGATCAGCGCCGGATGGTATGCAGTGTCGGGCCGGCCGACGAAAACCTAATAAAAGGGTTGTTGAAAATAATTCCATGAGTCATGGGACCCTACACATTAACTTGAAAGAAGTCATTATGACCAATAAGATAGAAACAATAGTAAACTCAGAAAATGACATCAGCAGTGACGCCGAAGAATTTTATCGGAAATACTGGAGCGAGATAGGTGAAATCAACGAAGTATCGATTGCCAGGAAGCGGGCAATCATCAACAAGTTTTTCCCCTCCGGACTGACCAACAAGAAAGTCCTTGAGATCGGTGTCGGCGGAGAAGGCGGGCTCATACATCAACTTTTCAAAGACAATCAAGTCCACGGTCTGGATGTATCGGATTCGGCCATCAGCAATTGTAGGCGCTTTGGTCTTGCTGTAACAAAGGCAAATCTTGATACCGACGTGATTCCGTTTGAAGATGATTACTTTGACATAGTTTTTGCGTTTGAAGTTTTCGAGCACTTTTGCAACCCGCAGCATGCCATCGAAGAAATACGCAGAGTTCTGAAGTCGAGTGGAAATTTCATCTGTAGTATCCCTTCTACTTATACTTATCACTGGCCCCGGCTCTTCTATCCTGAACTTTTTCATCTTGAAAACTACAATGAATTCTTGATGATAAACGGATTCAGACCCACTCATGTTAATGACTGGCTGATGAATAACCAGTATGCTGTCCATAGCGTACCGAGGGATGTGAGCTCATGGAGTTGGTACTGGCATGCGGAAAAAATGGGGCCAAGCGATGCCCAAGGCTATTTTGACTATGGGATATATTTCTGGGAAAAACGGAATGAGATGGGACTCAGAACCAAGCCTATCGAGGCTATCGATATGTTCAGAAAAGCTCTGGAAATATCTCCTAAAAATGAACAGATCAGGCTATTTATGGCGCACGCAACTATTTACCGTTTCATCAACAATGACCAGACAGAATTCCCAATATTGTTGGATGAAATATATGCAAGGTTGATGGATCCATTGGGTGAGAATAAGCTGGACTATCTTGCAAGGCTATTGCTGATGAACCTAGAGGCAAACAGATTGGGATTCAGGATCATAAATGAGGTTGATTACGAAACATTGAAAACGAAGTTAAGTCAAGCCAGCGAGTCAGGCGGAATTCTTGATGAGATTAACCGTGAAGAGAAAATCAACAGCTGTTTGGCTTCACATTTATAAGTGTTTTGCAACAGGAGTTATTAAAAATGCCCCACATAAAAAACAGCAACAGTCAGTCGCCCCAAGAATGGGCTGCTTCAAAACGCTGGAACCCCTTTAACAGCTATAAGCTCCTGTCGCATGTCCACCGCTGGCGACAGATAAAGAGGGGCAAGCCGATTCCGCCGCCGGTTCTAATAACGGTTGACCCAACCAACGCCTGCAACTTCGGCTGCGCCTGGTGCAACGCCGCTTTCGTGCGTACTCACCGCAAGGGGAGCCTTTCAGAACAGGCTTTGATGAGTATTGCCGATTTTCTCCCGCGCTGGGGTGAAGGTAGCAGCATCTGGAAACCTGGCGTGGAGGCCATTTGCGTGGCCGGCGGAGGAGAGCCGTTGCTGAATCCGGCCACCGCAGCATTTATAGATCGGGTTATAGCGAACAATATTGAAGTCGGTGTTGTTACCAACGGCAGTCTGATCTATCCGGCCATGGACTCTCTCTCACACTGCACCTGGGTTGGCGTTTCCATGGATGCTGGAACACCGGAAACGCTCAATAAGCTCAAGATGCTCAATCCGGAGCTGAATACTTTTGATACAATCATCAATAACATATCAACCCTTGTCGATTATTCCAGACGGCACAATCATCGCCTGGGTGCCAAGCATCCTGCCTATGGCGTCAGCTACAAATACCTGCTCTACAAGGATAATATAGGCGAAATTTACCAGGCGGCGAAGCTTGCCAAAGAGATCGGCTGCAAGAACATCCACTTCCGGCCTGCCGGGACAACCTGGGATAACGTGGGTAATCCCACACACTCGATCCAGTTCGAGCCTGAGGAAATCAAGCTTTTCAACGAACAGATCACGAAGACGCTTGAGCTGGATGACGACACATTTAACGTCTATGGTATCACCCACAAATTCAACTCTCAGTTTGATTCTTCGAATCATTTTCAAAAATGTTATGCGGTCTTCATGACCGCTGTCATCATGCCCCCGGTCGGAAAGGATGTCTCAAAAGACGCCTTTACGCTGGGGCTCTGCTGTGACCGGCGGGGCGATGCTAAACTTGAACTGGGAAGCAATCTGGAGGATGTGAATCAGATCAACCGCCTCTGGGGAAGCGAGGAGCATTGGAAGATCCACGACAAGATCAAGATACGCGGCGAGTGCCCGCGCTGCACCTATCAGCCGCATAACGAGATCTACGAGCAGGTCATTCTCAACGACAGTATGACCTACAAATTCATCTGACCGCACAAGGAAACTCATGAACATCTCCGTCATCGGCCTCGGCAAACTGGGGCTCTGCACAGCGGCCTGCTTTGCCTCAGCAGGACATACTGTCTATGGGTTCGATCGTAATGATTATTTCAGAAGCGAACTGGAGGCCCGCCGAAATCCCATCGAGGAGACTGGTCTGACAGAGATTCTGGAATCAGCCTGGGAAACTCTGCATATCGCAGACAGCTATGAGGCTGCCCTGCACGATTCGGATATTACCCTGATCATCGTCCCCACCCCCAGTCTCCCCGACGGCCGCTTTACCAACGACTATCTGGTCAAAGTGCTGGAGGGGCTGGCACCGGCACTGAAATCCAAAAACAGTTTCCATATAGTGAATGTGGTCTCGACCGTCATGCCCGGTTCCTGTGATAACATTTTCAAGCCGCTACTGGAACAGGCCACCGGAAAAAGCTGCGGCACAGAGTTCGGCCTGGTCTACAACCCCGAGTTCATCGCGCTCGGCTCGGTGATCCGCAATTTTCTCAACCCCGACATGGTACTGATCGGCGCTTCGGATGAACGTTCCGGTTCTGCCGTACGTGAACTTTATTCTTCCACCTGCAAGACTTCACCAACCATGGCGGTCATGTCGCTGGTCAATGCCGAGATAACCAAGATCAGCCTCAACTGCTATGTCACGATGAAGATCAGCTATGCCAACGGTCTGGCGGCTATCTGTGAACAGGTGCCGGGTGCCGACGTGGATGTCATTACCGCCGCCATCGGCGCCGACAGTCGCGTGGGGAACAAGTGCCTCAAAGGGGGGCTCGGTTTCGGCGGCCCCTGTTTTCCTCGCGACAATATCGCTTTTCAGGTATTTGCCGAGGAATTCGGCGTAGAGGCGCTGTTGGGCAAGGCGGTTGTTGCGGTCAACAACAGCATTCCAAAGAGGCTTTTCAACAGGATATCAGAACAATGCGCGCCTCCGGCAAAGGTGGCCTTGTTGGGGCTTTCCTACAAGGCTGATACCCACATCATCGAGGAATCCCACTCCATGGTGCTGGCAAAGAGCCTGGTTGCCGCCGGTTACCAGGTGTCACTGCATGATCCTACTGCCCTTGATGGCGCTCGTGGCCTGCTTGGAAACGATGTCGTATGCTGTGCCGATCCGTACGAATGCCTGACAGGCGCAGCGGCAATCGCCCTGCTGACCGACTGGCCACAGTACCGCGATCTCAACTGGGAACGCATCGCCATGCTCGCAGCGCCCGGAGCACTTGTACTCGATAGCTGGCGCACCGCAATGAGCAATGATATGTCAGCCTTTACTTATATTCCGGTCGGTGTCGGCATTTCTGCAAAGGATACATACTTATGAGCACAACCAATCCATTCAGCAATATTGAGCTTGAAAAAGTCCAGAATTACTGGAACGCCCGCCCCTGTAACATCCGACATTCGACAAGCCCGGTCGGCACCAAGCAATACTTCGATGAGGTCGAGGCTCGCAAATATTTTGTTGAGCCGCACATCCCGCTCTTTGCTGAGTTCGAAAAATGGCGGGGGAAAAAAGTTTTGGAGATCGGCTGCGGCATCGGCACCGATACCATTAACTTCGCCAGGGCCGGTGCTCAGGTGACAGCCGTGGATCTCTCCACCGAGTCCCTGGCGCTGGCAAAGAAGAGGGCCGAGGTGTTCGGCCTGGACAACATCACCTTTTATCAGGCAAACGCCGAACAGTTAAGCGACTATGTCCCGGTTGAACGCTACGACCTGGTATATTCGTTTGGTGTCATCCACCATACTCCGCACCCTGAACTGGTTGTCGAACAGATCCAAAAGTATATGGACAAGGACAGCGTTTTCAAAATCATGGTCTACTATCGTGCATCGTGGAAGGTCTTCTGGATGCAGCTGAAATACGGTAAAAAACCGGGCGAGACCCTGGATGAATTGATCGCCCGTTATTCAGAGGCCGAAACCGGCTGTCCGGTCACCTACTCATATACCACCGAGACGATCAAGGGATTTTTAAAAGGTTTCGAGATTATCGATACAAAAATCGACCATATTTTCCCTTACAGCATCCCTGAATACCGTAATTACCTATTCAAAAAGGTCTGGTACTTTCGCTACCTGCCGCAGGCACTTTTTCGCTGGATGGAGCAGCGCTGGGGTTGGCATCTGTGCGTGACAGCACGAAAAAACGATAATGCGAAGATTCCTGCCCAATGACCTCACACGATAACTCAAACTCCACACTCTGTGCGATCTACGATCTGGGAGTATTTCCAACCTCGTTTGATCTAGCCGCATTTCTCTTGGCTGCGCAGGGTGAAGCATTGGAGTCGGGCTGTTCACGCGTGCGCTTGCTGCTGGTGGACGGCGCTCACCAAGGAGTTCGGTTCGAGGGGGATGAGTACGAAACTTTATACCCGCCGGAAATGCGCTCCTGGAAAGTGAGCCATATCCTTCAGGTGCTGCCTCGCCTCTGTCCCCTGGTGGAACGGACGGTCTCAATTGTGCCGCGCGAGGAGGTCCATCTGTATCTGGCTCGCTATCCCAAGGTGATGATCTGTGACGATTATGATGGAATCTATCTGAACGCCTGGCGGCGATTAGACCGTTATCGCGCTCGGCTTGGGTTTCGCGCCACACCGGCGGCACACCACTATCTGCAGAATTGGTTGGACAGTGAAAATGGCGGATCCGACAAGCCGATGGTGTGTTTGACGTTACGTGAGAACCGCTGGAGCACAGATCGCAATACTGAACTAGCCATGTGGGCTGAGACGATAACTCTGCTGCGTCAGGACGGCTATTGGCCGGTAGTAGTGCCCGACACCGAAATGGCTTTCATTAAGCGCGGACCGGAATGGAACGCGGCGAGTTTCTGCATTCCCGCAGCACTTGATCTTGAGCTGCGCATGGCACTGTATGAGCAAGCGCACTTGAATCTTTTCACGAACTCGGGGCCGGCGTTATTGGCGATTGGCAGCCAAAGTTGCCGCTATCTGTACACGTCAATCGCATGCGGTGGTACGAGTGAATCCTCCGTTGGCCGAATCCGGCAAATGGGTGTGATTCCCGGTCAGATGCCGTTCCGTTCCGGGCTCTACCAACAGTGGGTCTGGGAGCCGCTTACTACGGATCTGTTGCGGCAGGCAGTTGCAGCGATGACACTGGCCATCCGTGCAGAGTCATCATCTGTAGATTTTCCACATTTTGCGAACTCCTTTGACGAGGACTATTATCTGGCGCACTCCCCGGATGCCGCAGAATCTATACGCAAAGGAGAGGTCCGATCGGCCCTGGACCATTATGCACGGGTGGGGGTTGAGGAAGGGAGGCGCCCGGCAGCGCATATGTCCCAGCCTTCCGATGCAATTGCAAACATGCTCCTCCAGATCGCAGCTCCAACAGTGACGCCGGCCCGGACGCTGCACCCCAACTACGACCAGGACGAATTTGACGAAACATATTATCTGCAGCTATACCCTGATGTGGCCCAAGCGGTGACACGTAACCAATTTGCATCTGGTTGGCAGCATTTCCTGAATTTCGGACGACGAGAAGGCCGATTCCCCGTGCCAATCCAAACCCATAGCAGGTGGGAGCAAGCTTCTGCCGATGATACTCTTTTTGTTTGCTACGATATTACGATCTATCCGGAATCATACGATTTCTGCTGTTTTTTGCTGGCGGCCGAAGCGTATCGACAGCGGATAGGGGCAGGTAGCATCCAGATGACCATAATGGCTGGCGCGAATGATGGCTGGAAGCATCGGGGTCTGTCCCCTGAAGAGTGGCAGAAAGCCCTTACAACGACAACCTGGTGGAGAATTCAGCACATGGTGGTGGCATTGGCCAATATGCTGACAACAGTGCGTGACATCCGGGTGATGACAAATCGTACGGAGTGTGACCAACTCTGGCAATCAGCCCGATCTCGGTATCCGGTCAAAGAAGTTACGCATGATGTGCCAATTTATCAAGCATACCGGGAGGCGTTGGGTGAACTGTATCGTGGCGGCTTGACCAATCTGCTGGAAGCACCTGCCGCAGCCGTTCGGTATGTTGAGCAAATTCTGGATACTCAGGGGCTAGCAGTTAAGAGGCTGATTGTACTTACACTTCGGGAGGCAATCTTCAGCCCTGAGCGAAATTCAAATCTGCCCGCCTGGATCGCTATGGCGGATGAACTGCGAGCGGCCGGTTATGGTGTGATAATCATTCCGGACACCGACAGTGCGTTAACCGGAAGGTCGATGCTGGACAGCTGCAGCCACTCTTTAAATATACTCGCGGCGTTCAATGTCTATATCCGCATGGCTTTCTATCAACGTGCGCATCTGAATCTGTTTGCGAACGGCGGACCCTCGCTGCTGGCAATGCTGGGAGCACGGACGCGCTACCTGCTGTTTGTAAAAGTGCTGCAGCCGACAGCAGGAACCGACACGGCATTCATGGTGAATCTCGGTCTGCGCTTTGGCCAGCCGACCCCCTATCCATTTCAGCGGGTTCTGGATCAATCTGATACGCTGGAAAATTTGCAGCGGGAAGTATGGGCAGTGTTGAGTGAAATGGACGCAGGGAGTGTGACCCCACGAACAGAACAGGATGTGGCTGCAAAATCTCAATTCGAAAGGGGAATGCTGCACTACGAACGTGGTGAGCTGTCGCAGGCGGAAGCATGCTTTAAAGCTTCCATGGAGGCGGATCCTGACTCTGTAGCCATTCTCACGAGCCTGGGGAGGGTCTGCTACGACCAGCGCCGCTATGAGGAGGCACAAAGATATTTGCAGGAAGCAAGAAAGCTGGTTTCTGACGATATATGCTCACGGGATGTTGCCGATCGAATGTCACAAGCCAAGAGATGCCGGGCTACTGCAGTGCCGGAGAACCGCCATGCCTGATAAAGTGCTTCTTATTAAACCACCGACCAACTATATCCCCATTTCATGGGGCTACGTGATTGCAACGCTCGATCACGCTGAAATACCATACGACTTTTGGGATACGCATCGTCCGTTGCAGCCGAACGAATATTATTTTGAGCGGTTGAGGCGGGGCGAATATCTGGCGGTGGCCACCGGAGGGTTTGTTTACAGTACAAACTGGTTTGTGGAGGTTGCTAACTATATAAAGGACATTGCACCTCAGACGCCGTTCGTCCTGGGGGGAAGTATCACGCGCGATGTACGGTTGGAATTGCTGTTCCAGCATCTGAAGCTGGACTTCGCCGTAATTGGTGAAGCAGAAACGAGCTTTCCATATCTGCTGCGCGCATTGGCCACTGGTTCAGGTTTTGAGCAGATTCCTGGGTTGGCGTTTCGCGGGTTAGATGGAAGTGTTGTGAGGAATAAGCCCGTGCGGTTTAATCTGGATGAACAGTTCTGGATACCCTCCTATAAACGGATTGATTTGCAGTATTATCTGGATGGGTATCGCCATCATATAGTGCCCGGGCTTGGGAGGCTGATGACGGTGCTGACCGGGCGTGGCTGTAAAGGGGGGTGCAGCTTTTGTTCACCTACAATTGGCCATTTCATGCCGCGTTCGGTAGAGCATATCTTGCTGGAGCTGGAAATTTTCCAGCACATCTATGATTTCGAAAGCATCGGTTTCGCAACGGAAATTTTCTTTAATAGGCCAGAAGACATCGAGCATTTTTGTCGCGAGTACATGAAACTTAAACGGCGTAAACCATGGGTTTGCGCCTTCCGGATGGACCAGCCACCGGAGCTGTTACCACTTATGAAGGAGGCTGGCTGCGTGCTGGTGAATGTCGGGCTGGAGAGTGCTTCTCCACCGATCCTGGCCAAACTCAAGAAAGGTTGTACTGTTGAAGGGTTCAAGCGTGTGTACGATGCGGCCAAGCGTATTGATTTAATCGTGGATGCACCTTTCATGATGACAAACGAAGATGAAACCGCGGCGGATCTCAAACAGACATTCGATTTTTTGATAGAAAATAAGATAGACAGTAATTTTGGTCTGGTGGGCACATACCCGGGTACGGCAATTTACCATCGTGCTATGCAGAAGGGATTGATTCTGGACGAATGGGACTATATCACTCATACCATGCGTGAAATTGTCTGGTCCTCCCCCTCGATTATGGATACCCCCTATCTGAACATTACCTCCATGGGACACGAGGAAATGTTCAGGACGGTTTTTAGTCAGTCACGTCGTTACTATTCATTCCTGTATCACGAATTCCAAGCCAAAAATTTGACACCTGTCATTATTAACTCTACGCCTCCGGCATTAGGTCTGCAGGGTGAATGCCTTCGATGCGGGGAGCCGGTAACCCTTCCGGTTTCACACGGTTATGGTGTGAAGGTGATAGAGTACAAATTCATATGTAACCGATGCCACCAGAAAAATTTTATGCACTTTGTTGACCTGCCGCAAACCAGGGCTTATTACGAAGATCTCGGTCAGAGCTTGCGTCAAGCCGGCAAGCTAATAGTAGTCGGTACCGGCAAGAACACTCAAGACTTTCTCTTGTATGACATTTTTGGCATTACTTTTGAACAGGTGGTGGGAGTACTTCACTGGCCTGGAGAGGCGGAACATAAGCATTTCTATTGGTTGCCGCTCTACCATTTGGCGGAGCTGGAACATGTGGATTATGATGCCATGCTGCTGGCCGATGTAACTCCAGATGAGGCCCAGAGTCTGTTAAGCATGGACATCCCCTGGGGAAACAAGCCAATGTATGAGTTGGCGCCCCGCAAAATGGAGTGTAGCCCGGAATGAACCTTTTTGAAACTGCCGGGAGATAACTTGCGGATGACAATAGAATGAATACGATAATTCCTAAAGAACATCACAATTACGTTGCCTATTTCCTGACGCTTGCCTGTAACCTGGCATGCCCATACTGCATTAATCGGCATGATGTACTTGCGGCAAGAAGGCTTATGTCAGTGGATGACTGGATAACTGCAGCAAACCGCCTCGTATTGCGGCAGGATCTTCCACTTACCCTGCAAGGTGGTGAGCCGACTCTGCATCCAGGGTTTTACCGGTTTGTGAATGAGGTCAAACCGGAAATAAAGATGGATCTCATGACAAACCTGATGTTTGATGTTGATGCTTTCATCCGGAATGTTCCGCTCTGGAGATTTACGCGCGAAGCTCCGTACGCTGCAATCCGTGTCAGCTACCACCCAGGTCAGAATGACATCAATGATCTGATCGCTAAAACAGTAAAGCTGCAGCAGGCTGGATTCAGGATTGGACTGTATGGCATTGAACATCCGGATGCAGAGCTTCGTGGCCATATCCTGGAGTGCCAGGAGCGTTGCCTCGCCCTGGGGCTTGATTTCAGGTTGAAAGAGTTTCTGGGTGATCATGATGGGGTGATGTACGGAACATTCAAATATGATGACAGTGTTTCCTCCCAAACAGTGAAACAGTGCGAATGCCGGACATCAGAAATCCTGGTTGATCCGGCAGGGAATGTGTTTAAATGCCATGCCGATCTTTATGGCGGCAGAAATCCGGTTGCCCATATCCTTGATGCTGATTTTAATGCAGACAGCATAGATGAATTCAGGGGCTGCTCACATTACGGAACCTGCAATCCCTGTGACGTAAAAGTGAAAACAAACCGCTTTCAAATTTTTGGACATACCAGCGTTGAAATAAGGGATATTGGTGAATAACAGATGAGCCAAGACCGCTTTGCCATCGACGGACACAAACTCTACTGGCATCTGGACCGGGTTGCCGACTGGCAGAAAAATCGCCTGATTGCCCCGGTTTATATGGAGATAAGTCCTGTCTCTTATTGTAATCATCACTGTCTTTTCTGCGGGCTGGATTTTGCTCACAACGAGTCGGTGGCGCTGGATGCCGGGATTTTAATGACAAGAATTGAGGAGATGGGGCGACTGGGTGTGAAAAGCATCATGTTCGCCGGTGAAGGAGAACCGCTTCTGCACCCGCGTATGGTCGAGATTGCTGCTCACACAAAGAGCTGCGGGATTGATGTCTCCATAACAACCAACGGAATGATTGGAAATGCCGGAATTTGGGAGGAACTTCTCCCCTCTTTGACCTGGGTCAGATTCAGTATTGACGCTGCCACTTCAGAAACATATGCAAAAGTACATGGTATTTCGCCCGGCAGCTTTGACCGCACCATCACCAGCCTCAAGGAGGCGGTAAGGATCAAGCGGGAACGAGACCTTCCGGTAACGATAGGGGTGCAGTTCTTGATGATACATCAAAATCTGGCCGATATTGAGCCGTCGCTCCAACTGTATTCTGATATTTGTGTCGATTACCTGAGTTTCAAGCCCTATTCGGAACATCCACAGATGATTAACAAAAGCGGCTTTACCTACAGCGCTTCAATGATTGACTCAATTGAAAAGAGTGTCCAGGCATTTGTCAACGGCAGCAGCGCCAAAACTGCTATAATTTTTCGCAAAGCTGCGACTGAGGCATACAACGATGGGGTTCAACGTTTTACATCCTGCTGTGCGCTGCCTTTTTGGGGATACCTGTCGTCCAAAGGTGATTTTTATACCTGCAGCGTCTATCTGAATGATGACCGTTTCATGGTGGGCAGCATCTATACAGAAACAATGGAGGAGATTTTTTTTGGCGAGAAACGCAAAAAGTCCATTGCCTTTGCCGAAACGAATCTTGAGATTGGGCATGAGTGCCGCGTCAACTGCCGTATGGCTCGAATCAACGAATTTTTGGCTTTTTTGAATGATCGGCCAGACCATGTTAATTTTATTTAGCGCAGGAGCAATATGACCACCAAAATCCTGATAATCAAACTTGGATATTCCGAGACCCTCGATCCGGAAATCGGCAAAGTTCCCAGTCTGGGTGATGTGTTACGAACAACGCCGATGCTCTGGGCTCTGAAGGAAAAATATCCTGATTCACATATCACCTGGCTGGTTTCAGAGCACGCCGAACAGTTGTTGCACCGCAATCCATTGATAGACCGGCTGCTTATCTGGGACAGTTTTGTACCGTTTCAGTTGATGAAGGAAAAATTTGATGTTCTGATCAACCTGGAGAAGATTCCCGGGGTCTGTGCTTTAAGTGACATGATTGATGCCTGGGTCAAGTATGGCTTCCGTTTCGACTCCCTTATCGGCAGCTACCACGCCTATGAAAAAGGGCTGGATTTTATCAGCTATATTGAAGGAAAACACTCGGATAAGGGCAAAGGCTTCTGGCAGCAGGTTCTTATTGAAATGCTCGGAATCGAATGGAAAGGGCAGGAGTACATCATTGGGTATAAGCCCGAATCAAAAGTCACCTATGATATTGGGCTTAACTTCGAAGTAGGTTCCAAGTGGCCGGTCAAGGGAATGCCGATGGAGTTATGGCAAGAACTTGAAAAACGTATTCTGGCACAAGGTTATTCGGTATCATGGCAGAAAGGTCGGACCAATCTGTTTGAGTACATGGACTGGATCAACTCTTGTCGGCTTCTTATTTCAAATGACAGCCTTGGGCTTCATTTGGCGTTTGCCTTTCATAAAAAAGTAATTGGTCTGTTTGGTCCCTCTGATCCGAGCGAGGTGTTTTTCTATACCGGCGGAAAACTGCTGCAATCGCCCTGCAACTGCCCGCAGTTGCCCTGTTTTGACATTAAATGCAAAACAGGCCTGTTATGTATGTCGCATATAAACCTTGACGAAATTATGGTCTCCATTGCCGAAACACTGGGAGAATCTACCACCCCATGAGTACACACGACTCTGCGCGCTGCATCAGGCGCACCATCATCGAGATGGCCAATCGCTCCCAAAGTCCGCATGTTGGCTCTTGCCTCTCCTGCGCCGACATACTCGCCGTACTGTACGACGATATCCTTAGATTAAAACCATGGAACAGCCGTGACATTTTCATCCTGAGCAAGGGGCATGCTGCGATGTCTCTGTATAGTGCACTGCATCTCAAAGGGATGCTGACGCAAACGGATATTGAAGGTTATTTTTTGGACAATGGCACACTGCCGGCTCACCTTGACCGTTGCAGTGACAAAGGGATCGAAGTCTCTGCAGGCTCACTTGGTCACGGATTTAATATGGGGCTCGGAATGGCGTACGGTTTCAAAAAACAGCGTATTGACCGCAAGGTGTTTGCGATAATTGGCGATGGGGAATCACAGGAAGGATCCATTTGGGAAGGAGCTTTATTCGCCGGAGGCCTCGGGCTGGATAATTTCACCGCCATCATGGATCATAACAATCTGCAAGGGTACGGGCGTCCGACCGAAATCTGTGCCTTTGAGCCGATGCGTGAAAAATGGAGTTCGTTTGGCTGGCTGGCACTGGAAGTTGATGGCCATAATCATGAGGAATTACGCGCGGCATTGCGTGAAGAGTCTCAGGGAAAGCCCAAAATAGTGATAGCAAAGACCACCAAAGGCAAGGGGGTTTCATTCATGGAAGACCAACTTGTCTGGCACTACTACATGGTAACTGACGAACATAAACGCCAGGCCCTGGAAGAACTGTCATGAGAAATGCCTTCATCGATACGGTTCTTCAGGCATGTACCGAACGGGATGATATTTTTGTCATCAGCGGAGATGCCGGCTTGGGGGTCTTTGACAAGTTCAAGGATGAACATCCTGAGCGTTTTCTCAACCTTGGCGCCGCCGAGCAGAATATGATCGGATTTGCCGCCGGTATGGCCATGGCCGGTTACAAGGTTCTGGTCTATAATATTATTCCATTTGTACTATACCGCTGTTATGAGCAGGTCAGAAACGACATCTGCTATCAGAATTTGCCGGTTATTCTGGCTGGGATAGGCAGCGGACTGACCTATGCGCCCGCAGGCATGACCCATTATTCAATCGAGGACTTAAGCCTTACCCGAACCCTCCCTAATCTGGCTGTTTTTTCACCTATAGACCCTGTTGAAGCCCGCCTGGCCGCTGAGTTTTCTCTCACTTCAACCTCTCCGGTATATGTCAGGTTGGCCAAACGGGGTGAACCTGATATCCATTCCGTTCAACAGTTTGATATTACCCAGCCGCAAGTTCTGATCGAAGGCAGCACTCCGGTTGCGTTGCTATGCCACGGTTCCATTGCCGAGGAAACTATGCACGCCGCCCGGATGTTGGCGAAAGAAGGTCTCCACCCGCGCGTTATCTCCGTGCCGATGCTGCAGCCGCTTGACAGTAGCGCCTTGCTGCATCATCTAAAAGGGGTTGGGGCGGTTGTAACGGTTGAGGAACATTATCGCTCCTGTGGTTTTGGCGCCTCCCTGCGTGAAGTAATTATGGATTCGGATCTTTCCTGCTCGCTCACCACGTTGGGGATACCGTCCCGATTTATCCACGAAATCCACAATAC
The DNA here is from genome assembly GCA_009684515.1 of Geobacter sp. GTDB lineage: Bacteria > Desulfobacterota > Desulfuromonadia > Geobacterales > Pseudopelobacteraceae > JACRCG01. The sequence goes on along the minus strand of WKKS01000002.1, from coordinate 69,264 downwards.
GTCAGGGATGCGAAAGCTTTTCAAGATTGAAGCAGAGTCGATTGCAGCAACGGTTAAGCAGCTCTGTGCGAGGTGACCGATGGGAATTTTGAGGGATTATTTCACTCCGTTGCATACAAGTACCACACGTGACTATCTGTCGCGCATGTGTGATGCCAAGGTCGAGTGTATGCGGGTGGCCAGGAAGTTCGGGGCTGATTTCTGGGATGGCGATCGGCGTTATGGCTATGGAGGCTTTAAATATGACGGCAGATGGAAACCCGTTGCCGAGAAACTCATCAATGACTATAGGCTCGCCGGCAATGCTTCAATTCTTGATATTGGCTGCGGCAAGGGTTTTTTGCTTTATGAGTTGCAGCAACTTCTGCCGGACGGCCGTATTGTTGGTTTAGATAGCTCAGACTATGCTATTGCCAACGCCAAGGACGAGATTCGAGACAACCTTTTAAAGCACAATGCCCAGGATCCGCTCCCTTTCAAAAACAGTGAGTTTGATCTGGTTATCTCTCTGACTACCCTTCACAACCTGCACCTGCCAGATCTGAAGTCTGCTTTGGGTGAAATGGAAAGGGTCGGAAAAAACAAATACCTCGTCGTAGAAGGTTATCGTAATGAAGAAGAGCTGTTCAATCTGCAATGCTGGGCATTGACCTGCGCTGCATTCTTTACACCAGATGAATGGGTATGGCTTTTCAAGGAATTTGGCTATAGCGGTGATTATGAGTTTATTTATTTCAATTAACGTAAAGAGAGAGTGAATTGTATGGGTTTGTTATATACCAGAATGAAAATATTCCATTTCAAGGACAAACTTGATTCGCTCCCGGCCTCTTCGGGGATAATACTGCCCCCCGTTAACGTTCGGATCAAACCCACTAACGCCTGTAACCATAACTGCTGGTACTGTGCCTACCGGGCCAAAAATCTGCAGCTGGGCCAGGATATGAATGTAAACGACTCTATTCCCAGGGACAAAATGCTGGAGATTATTGAAGATCTGGTGAAAATGGGAGTGAAGGCGGTAACGTTCAGCGGCGGTGGTGACCCTTTCTGCTATCCGCATCTTTTGGAAACGGCACAGAGGCTTGCAGAAAGCCCGATCAAATTTGCGGCGCTCACCAACGGCTCACGCTTGACGGGCGAACTCTCGGAGGTGTTTGCCCGCAATGCCACCTGGCTGCGCATATCCATGGATGGCTGGGATGATAACAGCTACAGGGAGTATCGGGACTGTCCCGATGGAGAATTTACCAGGATCATCCGCAATATGGAGCAGTTCAAGAAGGTTGGAGGTTCGTGTTATCTGGGGGTTTGCATTGTCGTTGACCATAAGAATTGCCATCACATCTACGATCTGGTCAAGCTGCTTAGCGAGGTCGGCGTCAACAGCGTCAAAGTTGCACCCTGTATAGTTAGTAACAGCGGTGCAGAAAATAATGTCTACCACGATCCCATCTTTGCAACGGTCAAAGAACAAACCCGCAGAGCCGTTGCAGACTTCGGTACGAGTGACTTTGAAATATTCGACTCTTACCATACCCAACTGGATACTTTTGAAAAACCATATACCTGGTGCCCGTATCTTCAGATATCTCCAGTGATCGGTGCAGATCTGAATGTTTATTCCTGCCATGACAAGGCTTATAATCTGGAAGAGGGGATGCTTGGCTCTATCAGGGACAGAACGTTCAAAGAACTCTGGAACTCCGATAAAAACAGGTTCTTCAAGATCGACCCTTCAAAGGTATGCAACCATCATTGCGTCGTGGATGGCAATAACAGGATGATCCATGAGTTCCTGGAAGCTGATAAGAAACATCTGGATTTTGTATAAGAATATGAAAAACCTGAACAATAAGAGAATATTGCTTTTTGGTCCTACCGGGAAGGTCGGCGGTGCGATGCGCACTGTGCTGGGAGAGAGCAAGATAATATGCGTGAATCACTCGGAGTGTGATGTCAGCTGTTCGGATAAAGTCGTAAAAATCATTGAAGAGGTAAAGCCTGAAATAGTGATTAATGCCGTAGCCTTCAACGGCCTGGACGCTTGTGAAGAGGACCCTCAGCAGGCATTACGAGTGAACACCCTGTTCCCGAAGATTTTGGCGGAACTCTCCAATATCCATGATTTTGTTCTGATTCACTTTAGTACTGATGCGGTATTCGAAGGGAATACATCCGATTATTACCTTGAATCCAGCGCCGCCCATCCGATCAATATGTACGGATTTACCAAGTTTGGGGCTGATAGCTTTATCTCTGCCATTGCCAACAAGTACTATATAGCCAGATTGTCAATTCAGTTTGGGGCGAGTGACAGCAGCACACAGCTAATAGAGAAAATGCTTGAAAAAATACGTTCCGGCTGTCGTCATCTGCGTATTTCAGAGGACATTATTGCTTCGCCCAGCTACAGCATCGATGTCGCCAATACTGTCAAAGGCATAGTAGAAAATGAGAGCCCTTACGGTCTGTACCATATTGCCAATCAGGGTAAGGCATCACCGTACGAACTGATGAGGGAACTTGTAATTTTATTGCGTTTAGATGTAATAATTGAGCCTGTTCCCCATGCCATTTTCAATACTAAATCCCGCAAAAATCCATGTACGCCTATTACATCCGAAAAACTTTCGCTCCTGAGGCCGTGGCAGGAAGCGCTCGCAGATTATTGTCAGCAGCTGACGCCGACAAATAATCCGGTGTCCATCCCATGAAAAACAAGCTGCTATTAGTTCTGGCCAACTCCCGTTGGCACAACAAGCGCCCGTGGCTTTCCATTCCGTACGCCGCCCTGATACTTTCTGCTCTTCTGAAGGATACATTTACTTTCCAGATTGTGGACGCCAATGCCAGGAACCTGACTGAAGCAGAGTGCCAAAGAGAAATTAATGACTTTGATCCTGATATTGTCATGGTTTCGGCGCTCTCCGTTGAGTACCACCGCCAATTCCATACGGTAATGTCGCTTGTAAAAGCTGTAAACCCTTCAATTATAACCGTGATAGGGGGAGTATACCCGACAACATTACCTGAAGAGGTTCTGAAGGACACCAATGTAGATTTCATCTTTATCGGTCATGCCGAAGAGCGAATAGTCAGTTTCCTGCAGGCCGTTCTGTCTCCTGCTAAGACCGATCTGGAGCGGATTCCAGCTATCGGTTACCGGTTGGCAGACGGTACTCTGCATATCACGCCGGTTGCCAGTTATATCTCCTCCGTTGCTGAGATGGTAAGGCCGGATTATTCGCTGCTGGATATTGAACCGTACCTGGTTCGCAACACCTCCGACTATCAGGTCAGTTCCCAGGTCCGCTCGGCTTCGCTGCTTACTACATACGGCTGTCCCTTTGACTGCGTTTTTTGTGCAACCCGCACCATTAGCGGCAAAGGGGTTGCTTTCCGGCCTGTCAATGATGTTTTGGATGAGATAGACTACCTGGTACACAACCATGCCATTGAAGATATCGTTTTTCTGGATGACTATCTGCTGGCCGACAAGCAACGAATTACATCGCTATTGCAAGGGCTTATTGACCGCAACTACAACCTGACATGGAAGGCTGCCAACGTTTCCGCCTGGCACCTGAAAGAAGATCTGCTCGACCTGATGAAGCAGAGTGGCTGCACCCAGATTACCATTTCAGTTGAATCCGGGAGCCAGCGGGTCTTACGGGATATTATCCGTAAACCGCTGAACCTGGAGATTGTGCCACCGGTTGTTCAAATGTGCCGTACAAGGGGGATTGACATTGCAGCCAATTTTGTGATCGGCTTTCCGGGCGAAACGTGGGATGATCTGCGGATGACGTTCAAGTTCGCTGAAACATGTGATTTTGATCTGGTGCATTTCCATATTGCGACGCCGTTACCTGCCACTGACTTGTATCGTATCGCTCAGGAGCAGAAGCTATTACCGGAGGATTTCAGCTTTTTTAATCCAAACTATTTCGGTTTTGGACAGGCGTTTATCGCAACCGATGAGTTCACAACCCAGGAGTTGCTGGTGCTGCGAGCTTTCGAATGGGACCGGATTAATTTCAGTACTTCTGAGAAGACGGCAAAGGTAGCAGCTCTCTACAATATGACGCTTGAAGAGTTGACCAATCACCGTAAGATGACTCGGCTTAAGTTTGGCATACACCTGCATGAGTAAGCTTGAAGAGCGGAGAAATGGAGAATAACTGATGTATGCACTAAAACCGAAACTTCATGAGCGCCAGCGAAATCACAAACCTGGCGATTTACGTACGGTTGCCCTTGATGTAACGCCACGGTGCAACATGAAGTGTCCCCATTGTTATGCCGAGACCTTTGCGAATACCGAACCGCTTGACATAGAAATTCTCCGGCATGCTTTTGACGAATTTTATGAGTTGGGAGTCTATCATTACGTGATGCAGGGGGGAGAGCCAATTGCACACCCGGATAGGCTTGAGGCTATCCTCCGCATGTGTCATCCGGATGAATCGTATATTAATGTTGTCAGCAATGGATGGGACATGTCGCATGAGATGATCCGGTGGCTCAAGGAACTTAAAGTCGACAAAATTGCTTTCAGTCTTGATTCGGGGATTGAGGCTGAACATGATCAGAACAGAAGACCTGGCTCTTTTAAGAAGGTCAAGGAAGCCATTGACTACGTGCTCCGGGAAGGTTTGTTCGCCTCTATTTCAGTTGTCGTGACCAATCAATCCCTTTACTCGGAAGGATTTTGCCTCGCCTATGATTATGCCCTCGCTAAAGGCATCAGAATGGATGTTCAGATTGCCGAACCGGTCGGTAAATGGGATGGGAAAAAGGAACTTCTGATGACCCCCGCAGACACCGAATTCATAAAAAAACTTCAGCTGGCATCTCCTATCCTTAGTAACGGCCAAAGGATGATCAACCGCGATATCTACTGTGGTGAATCTGACCACTGCCCTGCAGGGACGGAATTCATGGGCTTAACGGCCGACGGTCAGTTGCTCCCCTGCAACTTCCTGCAAATCAGCTTGGGTAATGTAAGGGACAGATCCATCGCTAGCATGAGAGATGCTCTCCTGAAAAATCCATGGTTCAATGACGATCATCCCGTGTGCCTGTGTGGTGAAGATCCGGATTTCATCGATACATATATCGTTCCATATGTTGACAAGCAAAAACCGCTTAACGCCTGTGAAGTTTTTAAACTGGCTTTGGAGGAGCAGAAATGAGAGAGTTTGATGGATTTAAAAAGACCGGTACGGATAACAGTATTGAGAACTTACTCGAAGATCATTGTAATAAATACGCCATAGATCCCCTTGACGCCGTTAAACTTTTCCCGGTTTTGGCAAGACGCCAATGGTTGAAGCGATTTATCGCCCATACGGAACTTTTCAAACAGACCTTGGAAGTGCCTGGAGATATAGCTGAGCTGGGCGTTTTTCGCGGCTTAGGTCTTTTGACCTGGGCAAATTTACTTGAAACTTTTTGTATCGGCGACAGGACCAAAACGGTCTATGGTTTCGATAATTGGAAGGGATTTACGGAATTGTTGCCCGAAGACGGCAGTACGGTTCTATCCGTGCAAAAAACTGCCGGGGGCTTTTCTCCTGAGAAATATTTTGAGGAACTGAACAGCGCGATCGAAATTTTTGACAATGACCGTTTTATCCCTTGGAAGAGCCGGATCAAGCTGGTCCCAGGGAATATTGAGGATACCGTTGTTGCTTTTGTTGCGGAAAACCCGGGCGTGCGTTTCTCTCTGGTGCATTTCGATTGTGACTTGTATAAACCGACCAAAGCGGCGCTTGAAGCTCTCTGGCCCTTACTTTCTAGGGGTGGCATCATGATGTTTGATGAATATTCCATTCCTGACTGGCCCGGTGAAACGAAAGCAGTTGATGAGTTTTTTGCTGACAAGCCCGAAGTCAAAATCAAAACATTGCCATGGACCAATGCACCGGCAGGATATCTCGTAAAGTAATTTTTGGAATATTATGATTCTCAACAAGATGCCATCATTTTTGACTTCGCTTGACCAGATACATCCCGGCGCAAGAGTATGCCTTTATGGCATAGGCGAGGGCTGTCTGCACTTTTTACACACTTTGCAAACACATCGGCAGGACGTGGAGATTGTATGTCTTATTGATGACTCCCACAAAGAAGTTACCACCTCCATCCCGATTGTATCCTCTGCAGAGTTATCATCATTTGATTTCGACCTTGTTCTTGTGACGTCGGCATATTGGGTTGATATCAGCAAAAAAATTGTTACCTTGGAAAATTTCGAGTTTAAGGTGGTGGAGTCCTCACTACTCTATAAGCACATGATTTTTGATGACGACGAGTTATGTATCCGGGAAGAACAGTTTTCACAGACCTCTGCTCTGTTAACTGGCAACAGCCAAAAATCGCTTTATGCACTGATAGTTGCCAGCAGGAAAAAAAATCCGGAGTATCAGCAAGTGCTGTATGACTTTTTTCATGCAAACCGGAAGACAATGGGGCGTGAATATTTGGAGTATATACATCCGGAAGCATTTAGTACCATTATCGAGGGGGGCGTGTTTGATGGAAGTGATACCGGTGAATTTATAAAACTACTGGCCGAAGATGGTACCATTTATGGTTTTGACCCCAACCTGACTAGCCTGAACGATGATCCGGGATTTCGGCAAAATCCTAAAGTCAGGCTCTACCCCGTTGCATTATGGAACAGTCGAGCCACACTGAATTTTTTTTCAAATGCGAGTAACAGACCGGGAGCCAGGATTCTTGCGGACGGGGAAACTGTTGCAGAAATGCGGGTTATATCGGCCATTTCCATAGATGAGTTCATTGAAGAACAATCCATCGACAAAGTTGACTTTATCAAACTGGACGTAGAAGGTGCCGAGTTGGAGGTGCTGCGCGGCGCAGTTGCCACATTGAAGAACCACCGCCCCCAAATGGCAATCTGTATTTACCACGCAAAAGAGCACCTATTCCAGATCCCTCTCTATCTAGATTCAATTCTCGAAAATTACCATTATCACATCGGACATTACTCACCCACTTTTTGGGATACCGTCTGGTACGCAGTCCCTGATGAAATAGTTGGCTGCATTGGCGATAACTCAAAGGGGCGACTGTGATATTGACGGCTTTTTGTGCTGACAACATTTTGTACAGGGAAGATTGGAACGAGATGCCGCTTGAGTTCACTACCAAGAAGAACAATCCATTTACAGTGAAGTGCTGAAATGATTACGGTAATCGTATATGGTCGTAACGATTCCTACGGCTACAATCTGGCGAAACGCGCGGCTGTAAGTCTGAACTGTATTGCCCATATCCTGGATGATCCCGATGACGAAATTATATTCGTAGACTGCAATACTCCTAATGATATCCCTACGTTTCCTGAATCCATTGCCGACACTCTGACACCGAAAGCCAGGCAGCTACTGCGTGTACTGCGCCTGAGGCCTGAACAGTACGAACGGGGAAAGAACGGTTCCAAGTTCAAGGTGCTGGAGCCACACTGCAGAAATATAGCAATCCGCAGAAGTAACCCCGCCAACCGCTGGATACTCAACACTAATACCGACATGGTGTTCACTCTGCAGACGGATGGCCAATCGCTCTCATCAATTCTTCGGGACCTGCCGGATGGCTTTTACGAACTACCACGCTTTGAGATGCCGGAATCCCTATGGGAGTCAACAGACCGCCTGGATCCTGTCAGAACCATCGCATCTTTCAAACAGTGGGGCTTACGTCTGCACATAAGCGAGATCATCAACGCCAGTAAAGAAACTCTTTTTGACGGGCCGGGTGATTTTCAGCTCTGTCTGAGAAATCAATTGTTCCAGATGCACGGCATGAATGAACAGATGGTATTGGGGTGGCATGTCGACAGCAATCTCTGCAAGCGGATGTGGTTACTGAACGGTGAGACGCTAACGATACTGGATCGTCTCCATGCTTTTCACTGTGATCATACGCGTATCCAGACAGTCTATCATGTGGCCGGCAAATCGACGGAAAACAGCTTTGCCGATTTCTTTGTTAAGGTTGCTACACCATACATTCCGGAACAGGCAGTAAGCTGGGGAATGCCTGACGAGGTGATTGAAGAGATCAGGCTTGATGAACGCCAGTCATCCAGGGTATCCGTCATACTCGAGCAGATATTGCCGGGCATGGACAGCCCCATTGCTGGAAAGACTACCGTAGACGGATTTGATACCGGGCTCTATTATGACGATTATCACGCTTTCACGTATCTTGCCGATATTGTGGTCAATTTTTCAAAAAATGTCCAGATTGGTTATTTTGGAAGCAACGTACGTATGCTCTCGATGTTGTCAGAATTGAGGCGACTGCTTGGCCATACCGGGTGGATTCTGTATAACGCTGACCTTTTGGCATTAGTGTCGTCCATTCCAAACTGCAGTCCGGTATCAACAGAAGATATTCACGCTAACGCAGGCGCATACATTATCGATCTCTCTATGAAGCATTTGCCTGTAAGGCCGAATGGAAGCGGCTTGCCAATCCCGGATAAAAGCCCGCAGGTTGTCCAGTTTGCCCGAAAGATGTCGGATGTGATAATTGAAGTTGCCAGCTATGAAAAAAATGTTGCAGACCGTGGAGGTCTACTCCGACCTGCTGTTTTTATCGGGTGCCACTATACAAGTTTTGACACAACGATCACTACGCTATTTTCCTGTGCAATGACACCTGCATCTACCCATATCAGGAGTGGTGTCTTGTCTCCTGGAGCGTTCAATATGCCGCTACCTGTTATGCCGCTCCATTTATACGCTATTGGTTCCCGATTGCAGGATAAAGTTTCTTGGATATCAGGTCGTCTGAATAAATCCATAAGTGAAGATCAAACTCAATTGGCTGACAAGCTGTTCACTATGTTTGTTGAGGCAAACGAAAAACAGACAGCTCTGGACGCGATCGAAACCCTCCTGAGCTTCGATGCCGGCCGCGGGATGCTGGAGATGCAGATCGAGATTTCAAAAATCAATGGTGTGCCTGAGCAGGGAGAGGCGTTGCGCAACTTCATCAATGAGTATGAAAAACGTCCCTATGAAAGGTAGGTTGTCAATTCTAGGGTTCTGGTCTGGGGGCATACTAGTTTGATAGGCAGGTTGTTTGGAAATAAAGAAGTTCGACTTCATCCTGAGACGGTTCTTTATACAAGGGGATGGAATGTAGCCGCATCCGGAATGGTGGAGCTGGACCATGACCAACAGGCTCTCGCCCGGCTTTTCTACGATCTGTGCAGCGAATATGAACGACCGTTTATTATCGATGTAGGCTCACATGCAGGAACATCTCTCCTCGTTGCAGCAGCACGAGAGGATATCCATGGCTGGGCTTTTGAGCCCCATTCAGCCGTGTATGACGTTCTTACCCGCAACATTGCCCTCAATGGCATGGCCGGCCGGTTTAATTCCTTTCAGAAGGCCCTCTCACATTTTCCCGGAAGAAGAGTACTCAAGTCTCCATGCAACGATAAGGATTCCGGGCTGTCCTGTATCGGCCAGCCTAACTATTCGCCGTATAAGGAACAGTATGTTGATGTAGTGAAGCTGGATGATATCGACGGCGTGGAAGGTCTTGAATCTGTCGATATTATCAGCATTAACACAGAAGGAAGCGAACTGTTTGTACTGATCGGCGCCACTGAAACCATCAATAAACATAAACCGGATATTCTGCTGAAGGTTAACTGGGCCAATCTCAATCAACTGGATGTGTATATCAACAATCTTTCCGACTACCTGGAGTTGCTGGGATACAAGGGCCAGTGGATCGGGGCTGAGGACATGGTCTTCAGGCACCCGTATGGAAAGAGCATCTGCAAAAAGCCGTATTTTGTTGATAATCCGGGTAACTGTGGATTAAAGGTTGCAATCGTAAAGCAGCGCTATGACGTATTTGGCCCGTGGCGCAGTGGAAAATACGATCTTGTGCACCCTTTGAACGTATTGAAAAAATGGCCATCCAAGTATTCTTATCTTGAGATGACACATCTGTTTCAGGCGGACTGGCTCGTACTCCCCTTTTGCCACGACTCGAAAAACGTTCGACAAAAAATAGATTTCCACCAGCAGACGCTTGACGACAATATGGAATATTTGCCAAATGTTGCTGGTCTGCCCCTGGAAAACTATGATGTAGTCATATCGCTCGATCCGATTCTGCGCCCACCCCAAAATGGCAAAGCGCTGTACACCTATTTCCAGAATGAGCATCATCACAGTGAATACACGCAGTCACTACGAAATCCCCTGCCTGGCTATGATCTCTTTCTCGACCATATGATGAAGGCGCCTTCCTGGGTGTACGACTTGCCGCAGCCGGTAGCGTTTCCTTATCCGCGAGATCCGTTTGTCACCCGTGGCATTTGTCCCGGGGAGCAGAGCGACGCTATCTGGTTTGATAAACGCTTCGTGATGATGCTGACCCATGGTAATGAAGTTTTTCACCGCGGCGGTTTTGAGAGCACCGTAGCGTCGCTGGAGAAAAGGTTCCGGTCACAGGTGATGTTTAGAAATCTGGATTTTGAGGATATGACCCGTTGGGGCGACCCTCTCAGCTATTTGCAGGATATGGCTAAGTGCTCCTGTTATGTCAATCTTATCGCGTGCGGCGCCGGACAGGGGCTGTGCGATGCCGCTTCCCTCGGGCTGATCTGTTTCGGATCGGCAAAGCTCCCTTATCACAAAGCAATCTGTCATCCGGTCTGTCTCTGCAACGATCTTTCCGAACTTGAATGGAAACTGTCCATGGTGCGCGGTTCATCCGATCTGCAGCAAGAGATACGCTCCTGGCAGGATGCCGCACTGTCCGATGTGATGGTAACGCAGCCGTTACGCATTCTGCAGGCCGCGGTTGATATGAAGAGACGTCGCGCATCGTCTGTTTCAGCCAGGCATGTGCAATCGAGCTCTATTATTACTGAGCTTGCCGTTGAGGAGCTGCCGCAGGAAGTTGCCCGGATAAATGCTATAAAGTTGAAGCACCGGGCAGAGGCAGAGTACGAAAAAGGGAATTACGACGATGCCATTCACAGCTGCAGGCAGGCGTTGTGGTTTGACAAATCCGATCATGAGTTGTTTTATCTGATGGCTCTTGCCTGTTATGCCGGCAAGGATTTCAAAAGTGCTTTATCAAATGTGGCAGAGTGTCTTGAAATTAACGACCAGTTCAGGCCTGCCATTACCTTGCAAGCAATACTGCTGCGTGAAGACTTGGTTGAAGATGCTGATTATACGCAGTGCCGCGCACGAATCATGTATTTGATATATAACCGGTTTGACGGCTACGACAAAGAGCTCGATAGCAAAAGGATTGAACAGTACAATAAAATTCTGGATGAGCTGCTGCAAAACTATATCAGTAACGGCGATGCAACGAATCAGCTTTTGATAGAGCATCATAAGCTGCGCTTGAACAGGATAGCTGCCCAGTAGCCATGGCAGCAAAATTATCAGACGCTGCTTTCGAGAGCAATTTTATCATCAGAATTTAATGAGGTAGCGCGCGTGGCAATTACGGCAGTGGAATATGCAATATTTTCTGAGCTGAAAAAGTCCCGGCTGCTGCCGCCGCATCCGACCTTTCTGGAGCTGGGCGAGGCCAACTGGTACGGTGATGTGCCTTATGAAAGGCTGAGCGACGATATCTGTCAGCTCCTGGATGACAATGAAGAGCAGATCGAACTTCTGCAAGAGCTTATCGACGCGGTGCGCAATCAGCTGCCCGGTATGCTGTGGGATGTTGCCAAGATATTTTATCGGATATTCCTGAATTACCGGGAAACCGTGGCGATAGATTTTGGCGGGACGGAAAAGGCCCTCAAGCTGGATCTGAATCAACCGATTTCTTTGGGCAGGGAATTCGATGTTGTTTACAACGGCGGTACTGCTGAACATGTATTCAATGTTTGGCAATTTTTCAAAACGGTTCATGATCATACGACCGGTGGTGGTTTGATGATTCACGGAGCCCCGTTCACCGGATGGCTGGATCATGGGTTCTTCAACTTTAATCCGACCTTTTACTGGGATCTGGCCGCTGCCAATGGATATATCGTTCAACAATTTCTGTATACAGAGGTAACGCCGTTAAAACTTGTTCAGATCCTGCGGCGTGAGCAATTGGCGGAGATGGCTAAAGCCGGCCTGGTCGGGACCAATTCCAATATTTATGTTGTGTTCAAAAAGCCGGACGAGAACAGGCCGTTTATAACGCCTCAGCAGGGATATTATGCGAATACGGTTTCGGAACAGGTGAAAGAAAGCTGGAAGTCATTACGCTGATGAATTTGACTGAATTGCATGATCAATCCGGGATGAAATAATGGGCGATATGCTATACGGGCAGGATTTTTACGATAGTCAGATTTATGGAAGCCTCCAGTCGGCCCAGGTTTACCTTTACCAGCTCTTCTCAGTATGGGGTGTTCCGGGGGCTGTTGCGGATCTTGGATGCGGAAGAGGCGCCTGGCTGGCTACCTGTCGTGATCTGGGCGTCAAGCGGTGTGTGGGGATTGACGGTGACTGGAATTCCCAGGCCGACATGCTTGACCCAAATATTGAATTCCATCCGGCCGATCTCGAAAAAAGCATTTCTCTGACGGAGAGTTTCGACCTGGCAATTTCCCTGGAGGTTGCCGAACATTTAAAGCCTGAATCATCCGATGCTTTTGTTGAATCGCTCTCCGGATTGTCCGGTGCGATCCTGTTTGGCGCCGCGTTCATCGGGCAGCCGGGCGTGAACCACATCAACAACCGGCTGCATAGCTTTTGGGCCGAAAAGTTCTTTGCGCGTGGTTATCTGCTGTGCGACTTTTTTCGTCCATCCTTCTGGAGTGATGACAGGGTTGAGCCTTGCTACCGCCAGAATACCTTCCTCTATGTAAAACCGGGTCACAGCCTACATAGCGCTCTTGTAAGCCGCGGATACGTTTGTAATCAGGATGTCCGGTTTATTGACTGTGTCCACCCGGCAATTTATTTGGGATTGCTCAAAGAGTTCATTAAGCTGGAGCAGACGGCGGGAGCGGGGCGGCAGGAACTTTCATTGCGAGGCCTTGATGCTTCGGAAGATACGGGAGCCGGTTTGCCTGACAAGAGGGATAATCTTGACGTTCTTTTTGAGCAAGCGAAAGCGCAGCTGGCTTTGAACCAATTCCACGATGCCGCTGACACTTATCGCCAGGCTTTGGCACTGGAGCCGAACAATCCGGAAGGCCTGCTCAGGCTGTCGCATCTCCTGCTGCAGGCGAAATGCTATGAAGAGTGTTTTCATCATGCTCGTCATTTTCTTCGCCTTGTCCAGGATCTCCCGATCGGATATTACCTGGCCGGCCATGCCGCAAGAGAGCTCGGGCGATGGCAGGAGTCGCGCCTATTACTTCTGCGGGCGGTGGAGTTGGACCCTGGCCACATTTTTGCCCGCGTTTTGTGCTGTATGTCGTCTTTTACGGTCTGCATGAACCAGGCTGAAACAGCTTCCATGATGCGAACCTATGCAGCAGAACTTGAGGAGTTGATCCGCAATACCGGACTCGACACCGCTGAGCAGATCAATGATGCCGTGGTTGGCATTGGGGCGTTGACACCCTTTTTTCTCCCCTACCTGGGGGGCAACGTGAAAGATTTACAGGTAAAATATGGTTCCTGGATCTGTTCGATCATGGCTGCCAAGTTTCCGCAGTTTACTGATCCACTGCCGCAACGGTCATCAACCGGCAAAATCAAAATCGGCATCGTTTCGAATTATTTCTACAACCATTCCAACTGGAAAATACCGATCAAGGGATGGCTGGAACAGCTCGACCGCCGTCTGTTCTCAATCCATTCTGTTTATACCGATGAAATCAGTGATCAGGCGACCGAGCAGGCGCGTTCACTGTCGGACTCTTTCCTGCAAAGCTGCGATACGGATGCGCTGGCGGCCGGCATTTATGATCAAAATTTTGATGTGCTGATCTATCCCGGAATCGGGATGGATGCCGCTACTCTCAAATTGGCCGCTCTGAGATTGGCGCCGGTTCAATGTGCTTCGTGGGGGCATCCGGTTACAACCGGGATGCCGACGGTGGATTACTATATCAGCAGTGACCTGATGGAACCGGAGAATGGCGATGAACGCTACTCTGAAAAGTTGGTTCGACTTCCCAACCTGTCCATCTGGTACGAACCGTCCGGGCGGACGTTTGACGAATCCTCGAATCTTGTAATTCCAGGGCTTGAGGAAGATGACGTCATGTTTCTCTGCAGTCAGAACCTTCTTAAATATCTCCCGCAGTATGATTTTATTTTTCCGGCAATTGCCGGGCAGGTTATAAATGCCCGTTTTGTATTTATTTCCAGTTATGTCCAGGAGCTGACGGATAAATTTCTCCAGAGAATTTACCTCGCTTTCCAGCAGCGGGGGCTTGATGCCGCGAAATATGTATCAATGGCGCCGCAACTTAACGAAGCCGATTTCTCGGCGCTGAATGCAAGGACAGACATCTTCCTTGACAGCATCGAGTGGTCGGGGTGCAATACGGTCTTTGAATCGCTTCCATTTAACAAGCCGGTCGTTACCATGCCGGGGGCGTTCATGCGAGGCAGGCACGCCTATGCGATCCTGAAAATGATGGGGATTAAAGAGACGATTGCCGCGAATGTGGAAGAGTATATTGCCATTGCGGTGCGTCTGGCCAATGACAAACAGTGGCTCGACAAGATTTCTGCCCGGGTTTCCTGTAACAAACACAAGATTTACAGAGACAGGGAGTCCATGGAAGGGCTGGAGACGTTTTTGATAAAGATATCTGGCAGGAGTTCCGGTGAAGGCTATTCAGAAACTTTGCGATAACATTCAGGACTCTGGTAAACCGGAGGAGTGGTTCAGCCGCGGAATCTCATGTATGGAAAGAGGTGATTATGCGGAGGCTGAACGATGTTTTAGACGAACACAGGCTCTGGCTCCGGATTCGCTGGAAACGATTCTAAACCTTGGTTCCGCACTGGATATGCAGGGGCGCGCCTATGAGGCTCTGGAGTGCTACGAATCAGTTCTTGCCGTTGCGCCTGATAATGCCAAGGCCCGCTACAACCGGGCAGCGCACCTCCTGCGGAGCGGAGATTTCATAACCGGTTTTGCCGATTATGAAGCGCGTTTTTCTGCCATGAAATCGGCCGATTCACGAAAATATCCACAACCCCGATGGGACGGTTCTCCCCTGAAAGGGCGCACGATCCTGGTCTATTGTGAACAAGGGCTGGGTGACGCGATTCAGTTTTCGCGCTACGTTCCGATGCTGGCAAAAAAAGGGGGCAGAGTAATACTTGAAGCCCAGCAGCCACTCATCTCCTTGTTGGCATCGCTTGAAGGAGTGGAAAGGGTCGTACTGAAATCCGCGACCCCGCCCATTACGGATTTCCACATTCCTTTGCTGAGTCTGCCTTACCTCTTCGGCACAACAGCAACTACGGTCCCCGCCATAGTTCCCTACCTCTCACCGCCCGGCGATAAGGTCGCGCACTGGCAGACATTGCTTGGCGAGCGGCCTGAAGAGTTTCGTATCGGCCTCGTCTGGGCAGGCAAGCCAATGCCGGATCCCAACCGTTCATGTCCTCCCGATTTTCTGGCTCCTTTGTTGGCCATCAGCGGAACCCGTTTCTATTCACTACAGTATGGGGAACAGGACCAGCTGCCGCTTTCCAAGGAGATGGCCGCTCAGGTAGTCGATCTGGGAGACGACATAGGCGACTTTGCCAAAACCGCGGCGCTGATTACCACTCTGGATCTGGTGATTACAATTGATACGGTGATAGCTCATTTGGCCGGTGCTCTGGGAAAACCGGTCTGGGTGATGCTCCCTTTTGCTCCGGATTGGCGTTGGATGAACAGTCGTGCCGATTCGCCCTGGTATCCTTCCATGCGTCTTTTCCGTCAGCCACAGCCGGGAGATTGGGCCTCTGTTGTCCGCGAAGTTGCTCAGGCGCTTCGGCAACAGTTGTCGTGCCGGGGCGATATGCCGGAATTCTCCGCAGAAATGTTGGAAAACAAATTTCAACAAGCCTTGGTGTCCATTGAAAATAATGATTCAGGCACCGCCATCACTAAGCTGCAACGTCTCACCATGCAACTGCCTGATGACCCGGCGGTCTGGTTCCATCTGGGCCGGGCGTATGACATGGCTGAACAGCTGGCCGAAGCCGAGCAGGCGTACCGAAAGGCTCTTTCAGGCAATCTCTCCAGTCCGGCAATCTGGTTTGCGCTTGGTGGCATTCTACTTAAGCAGGGGGAATATCCTGAAGCAGAGCTGTGTCTGCGCAAGGCCCACTTGCTCAAACCGGACTCGTTTGAAATCCTTCTGAGTCTGGGCAATGTCTTGTCAACCCGGTGCAAAGCTGCTGAAGCTATTGAAATATGTAATAAAATTCTTGCAATCAGGCCAAGCTGTCTTGAAGTTGTCTACAATCTGGCTTCTCTCCAACTACAAAGTGGCGACTATCTGGCCGGTTTTGCCAATTTCGAAGTTCGATTGGCCATTGAAAAATTCGAAATCGATCTTCGCAGCTATCCTCAGCCGCGATGGGATGGTTCGCCGCTGAACGGCAGAAGCATTCTGATTTACGGGGAGCAAGGGTTGGGCGATGTGATCCAGTTTGCCCGTTATATCCCGTTGGTGGCAGAACTGGGGGGGAAGGTGGTTTTTGAAATTGATCCGCCACTGGTCCCTCTGTTCAAATCATTTCCAGGGCTGGATCAAATCGTCCCGAAGTCAAAAGAACCGCCGCTAACCGATGTTTATATCCAGTTACTCACTCTGCCGCATATTTTCGGCACAACTATTGATTCGGTGCCGAATCAAGTGCCGTACATCATTCCTGAGATTGACAAGGTTATTAAATGGCGGCAGCTGCTGGGTGACAGCTCAACCTTGAAGATTGGACTGGTCTGGCGCGGTAATCCGAAAAATCCGCGCGACAAAGAGCGCTCATGCCCTCTGAGCGTGTTTGCGCAACTTAGCGGACTTCCCAATGTCAGTTTCTACAGTTTACAAGTAGGTGCGGCTGCGGCGGAAGCTGCTTCAGCGCCTGAGGGAATGCGTCTGATTGATTTTTCTCCCCTCTTGACGGATTTTACCGAGACTGCGGCGTTGATATCAAACCTCGACCTGCTTATCGCTGTTGACACAGCTGTTGCCCATCTTGCCGGGGCAATGGGGCTGCCGGTCTGGCTGGTCATAACAAGGGGTTTGGAGTGGCGCTGGCTGGATGGACATTCTGATACTCCGTGGTATCCGACCATGCGGGTTTTCGAGCGAGAGCAGGAGAGTGGCTGGGAAGTGGTGATCCGGCAGGTTCGGAGAGAGTTGGAAGGGTTTCTGGCTGAAATGACTAATTGTTCCGGGTCTGAGGATCTTCAGGCCAGTTACGAACTTGGGGTCAGGCTCAAGGATGCCGGAGATCTTGATGGGGCGGAGCGCTGTTTCAGGCAAATTGTGGAACAATATCCGGATCTGCCGGACCCTCGCTACAGCCTGGGAGTTGTGCTGCAACTTCAGGGGCGGCTTCAGGAAGCGATCAGTCACTACCGCGCTGCCACAGTTCTTGATCCAGCCTTCGTCAAGGCCCACTATAATCTGGCAAATGCATTTTTGAATTGCGGTTTGTACCAGGAATCCATCGATTCAGTTCAAGCAGTTTTGCGGCATGATCCGGCACATGCCGACGCCCACTGGTTGCTGGGGATGCTCCTGCTGCGTTCCGGCGATTTCCACAACGGTTGGAGGGAATACGAATGGCGCTGGAAGGCTGCCGAGTTTTCGAGCAGGATACCTGACCTGGGGCGTCCGCAGTGGGACGGTTCGCCTCTGGAAGGCAGAACGTTGCTGATCCATATGGAACAGGGACGCGGTGACATGATTCAGTTCATTCGCTATGCACCGCTGGCTGCGGCCAGTGGCGGGAGGGTTGTCGTCTGTGCCCTGCCGGAGCTGGTGTCTCTGTTGGCAACGGTTATTGGCATCAGTCAGGTGGTGGATCGCAATGGACCGTTGCCTGATTTTGACGTACATGCCCCGGTGCAAACTCTGCCATATCTGCTCGGGACTGCTCTGGAAACAATTCCGCAGACCATTCCATATCTCAGCTCCGATCCGGTCAAGGTGACGGAGTGGCGGCGGAAATTTCCGGATGTGGAGCGTTTTCGCATAGGTCTGGTCTGGCAGGGCACCCCCACCCATCGGGACGACCATAACCGTTCATGTTCATTACACGAGTTTCTGCTGCTGAAGGATCTTGTGGAAACCGAATTTTACAGCTTGCAGATCGGGGCGGGTGCGGAGCAGATATTTGAACTGTCAAGCCTCATGACCGTTATTGATGCTACAGGGCAGATTCGGGATTTTTCGGATACGGCTGCCTTGATTGCCAACCTCGATCTTGTTATCAGCGTGGATACCGCCGTGGCCCATCTGGCCGGAGCGCTGGGAAAACCGGTCTGGACATTGCTTCCGTATGTGCCGGAATGGCGCTGGCTGCTCGAAAGGAGTGACACGCCCTGGTATCCCACCATGCGGCTTTTCCGGCAGAAATCACCTGGCGATTGGGAGAGCGTTTTCCGTCAAGTGAGATATGAGCTTGAGTTGTTGTTCAATAGCCCGGAAAAGCTCAATCAGCTGGGTATCACTCTGTTGAAATCAGGATCCGCCGTCCGGGCTGAAATTGCATTTTCACGAGCGATAGCGTGCGAGCCGGATAATGCAGAATCCCATTGCAACCGGGGTGTGGCTCTGGATGCCATGTGCCGTTACGAAGAAGCGATTAGTTGCTATCAGGAAGCGCTTTATTGCAAGCCGGACTTTATAAACGCCATGTTTAACTTGGGGAACGCTTATGTCGCCATCAACAAGCTTGAAGAAGCTCGAGCCTGCTTCGAGCGCGTGGTCGAGTTAAACCAGAATGTTGTGGCGGCTCATCTGGGCCTGGGCGAAGCTGAAAAAAGAATGCGGAATTTTTCTTTGGCACGAGCTGCCTTCGAGCGGGCAATCGATAAGGATCCCGACAGTGCAGAGGCGTTTCAGGGAGTTGCAGAAGTCTGTCAGGCAGAGGAAATGTTTGAAGATGCGATAGCCGCTTATAGTCGGGCTTTAGCACTCAAGCCCGGGAGTGTAGCCGCCCTCAACATGATGGGAGCGGCTTATCAATCGATCGAACAGCTCGGCAAAGCGGAAGAGTGTTATCGTCAGGCACTGGCGTTGACACCCGGCCACCACTCGGCGCTCAATAATCTGGGGGTGGTGCTTAACGCACAGGGGCGTTTGGAAGAGGCCGTGTCGGTCTATCGTCGTCTGCTGGAGCTTGATCCGGATTATGCCGAAGGTCACTGGAACCTGTCGGTGGCCCTGCTTGCCATGGGGGCTTATGCAGAGGGGTGGCGTGAATTCGAATGGCGCTTTGAAAAAGCGAATCCGGTTCCCGTCCGTGACTTTTTTCAACCGCGCTGGGATGGTTCCGATCCGAAAGGCAAGACGATTCTGCTGCATGCCGAACAGGGCTTTGGAGATACAGTTCAGTTTGCCAGATATGTGCCACTCATTGCAAAGAACGGTGGTCGTGTCGTGGTTGAATGTCAGGTCCCGGCCCTGAAAAAACTGCTGCATTCGCTTGTGGGTGTGGCTGAAGTCGTAGCTGCCGGGGAAATTTTGCCTCCATTTGACTGTCACTTGCCGATGATGTCGTTGCCGCTGGTTTTTGGCACAACCGTCGAGACTATTCCGGGGCAGGGCGCATATCTATCTGCCGACCCTCAGGATGTAGACGTGTGGCGGGGACGCTTGGGAACATCGGGACGGTTCAGGGTGGGACTGGTCTGGTACGCCAAGCAGACCCAGGTGCTTAACCGCAAACGGTCCTGCCCGCTCAAATATTTTTCACCCTTGTGGGAAGTTGATGGTGTTGACTTCTATACACTCCAAATCGGTGTTGGTACGGAACAGCTGGATGATTTTGCCGGCACACATCAGGTTATCGACCTGACCAGTGAGATCAGGAACTTTGCCGATACGGCGGCCTTGATGGCAAACCTCGATCTGGTTATTACAATTGATACCGCAGTCGCGCATCTGGCAGGGGCGCTGGGATTGAAAACCTGGACGATCCTTCCGCAGGTCGCCGAGTGGCGCTGGCTGTGCAATCGTGAAGACAGTCCCTGGTATCCGTCCATGAGGCTGTTCAGGCAACCGACCCGGGGTGATTGGCCTTCGTTGATGAATACGGTGGCTGCGGCTTTACAGGTCTCCGTAGATCGACATTATGGTAAAGCGGCATTGCAAGCATCAGGCAAGGTTTTGAGAGTCGGTCTGGCCTGGTCAGGGCGGCAGGACAATCCGCTCAACCGCAAGCGCAGTTGCCCCTTCTCTGCCCTGGCGCCACTTTTGAGTCTGAAAGGCATCACCTTTGTGACTCTTCAGATGGATTCCGAAGAAGAACCGGATGCGGGAATGATTGATCTGACCGGCCAAATCCGCGATTTCGAGGATACTGCCGCTTTAATGGCAAATCTCGATCTGATCATCTCAATTGATACTTCGGTATCGCACCTGGCGGCAGCAACCGGTCGGCCGACCTGGGTGCTGCTGTCCCACGTCCCCGATTGGCGCTGGTCGCCGGAATCTGAAATAAGCCTCTGGTATCCGGACGCAGAGCTGTTCCGGCAGCCGGACTTTGATGATTGGGACGCGGTTATACGGGAAGTGGTCGCGCGACTGTCAACTTTAACCGGCAAACCGACAAATGATCCTCCAGCAATCCGGCACGAGTCAAACACCTTTGTTTCCGAAGAGCGCCGCAAATTGGAACAGCTGCTGGATAGTCAACTGCTGGAGGTGAAACTGGATTGCGACTCCCCCGATGCCCATCTGAATCTTGGCGCCGCATTGGCGCTGCTTGGCAAAAATGCGGAGGCGATCAAAGCGTTCAGACACGTTCTGGAGCTGGATCCCGGGCATGTTGCCGGACATCTGAACCTGGCATACTCGCTCTTTGCCGTTGGCGAGTATCCAGAGGGTTGGCAGCATTTTGAATGGCGACTGAAAAGGCTTCCTTCGAATCTGCTGCCCCCCTGGCCCATGTTGCAAAAAGAGAATCTTGGCACTCATCCGGCCGGTTCAACGGTTCTGGTGCATTGTGAGCAGGGTTATGGCGATACAATTCTGTTTTCCCGCTTCCTGCCGCTGCTGGCCGGAGCCGGTTACCGGGTCGTTGTCAGCTGCCAGCCGCCACTGGTAAGCCTGGTGAGTTCAGTTCAGGGCGTCAGTCGGGTTGTGCCGCATGGAGAATTGCTGCCGGTTTGCGACCTCCAGATGCTGCTGCTCTCAGTTCCAGCGCTGTTTTGTATAACCCCCGGTTTCATTCCGGCCAATCCACCTTATCTGACACCAGGAAAAGTGAGAAGTGAACGGTGGAAATTGATGTTGGAAGAAAAAGTTAAACCAGATGATATTTTTACTAAAGAGTTTCCTGCGGCCGTCGATATGAGTCAGTAAGCGCAGAAAGCGCAACCGGATTTATACCGGTACACCCCAGAAAGGAGCATCACCATGGCAATTTCAGACATCTCCCTAACCGCAGGCATGAGAAACAACCTTCTCGCACTTCAGCAAACATCAAAACAGTTGACGGAGACTCAAAATAAATTGAGCAGCGGCAAGCGCGTGAACACCGCTCTCGACAATCCGACCAACTTCTTTGCTGCCCAGGCACACATGGAGCGCGCCAGCGACCTTAATGACCGCAAAGACGGCATGAGCGAGGCAGTTCAGACAGTTAAGAACGCAGACAACGGCATCAAGGCGATCACTTCTCTTATTCAGGCTGCTAAAGGTCTCGCAAGCTCGGCTTCAGCTACCAACGATACTTTGTCTCAGGTTACCTACGAGAGCCAGTTCCTGCAAATCACCAGCCAGATTACAACGTTGGCCAGTGACTCCGGCTACCGTGGTACCAACCTGTTGACCAACGGTACACTGTCTATCGAGTTTGCTCCCAAGGCTGGCGATGCCAAGCTGACAGTTGCAGGATTCAAAGCGGATGCAGTTTCACTTGGCGTTACATCCGCAGTTACCAACTGGGCAGTTGCCGGAAATGCCGCCAGCTCGTTGTCCTACATGGATACCGCTCTGACAACCTTGCGTACCAAGTCTTCAACTCTGGCCAGTAACCTGTCGGTTATCACCACCCGTCAGGACTTCACTGACAACGTCATCAACACTCTGCAGCAGGGTGCCGACGGCCTGACACTGGCAGACATGAACAATGAAGGTGCCAACATGCTGATGCTGCAGACACGTCAGTCCCTGGGCACCACCGCTCTGAGCCTCTCTTCACAGGCTGCTCAGTCAGTACTTCGTCTGTTCTAGAAACCGGGAAGTTTTGATTAGCACAAGTTTCGCTGAACTCGCGAGGGGGGCTTATGCCCCCCTCGCGTCGTTGCGGAACCTTAGGGGGCGGATATGGACGCGACTAAAGTCAGCAGTATCATGGCCAGTAACGCATACAAACAACCTTTGCCGAGCCAGATGGCAAACAAGCCGCAGGAAAAGGATATTTCAGCTCAAATTTCCAGCGCAAAGCGTGAGAATGCGGACTCAGTGCAGGTCAGCTCGACAGTTACTCTGAAAAACCTTGATACCGTGCGCGTTATCGAACAGATGCACGCCAGTCTCAATCAGCTGGCAAAAGGAGTCAGAGAAACTAACGAGTTTTTGAATAGGTCCGTTGGTCTGGTTGATTCGATGAACAGCACTGTTCAATCAATAATCAAGAACTATCCGCCGTTTCCGGTTGACAGCAAAGAGAGAAATGAGCGTTTGATGGAATACAGCGGCTTGCGTAAAGAGCTGGTAAGTCTTATGGTTCCGCCACCGCCACCGCCGGTGTATGAAAAGGTCAAACATATGTGGGGGATGCTTTTTGAGGATCAGGGCAGCATTCTCGCGCAGAATGCAATTCCACAGCTTGACAACTCCAGCAGTGACACCAGGCTGAAAGAGGTGTCGCAAACCCTTGACGGTACATCCGCGCAACTGGTAGGTCTCAGCAGTAAAGTTACTCAAGCATTGGTGCAACCCTGAATTTATGTCACTAAAAATAAACCTGAAACCACATGAGAAGGTCATTATTGGAGGTGCTGTCATAAAAAACGGCGCGTCCAGCAGCCATTTGCTGATTGAAAATAATGTTCCGATATTAAGACAGGCGGATATTTTAACTGAACATGAGGCTACTACCCCTTGCCGCCGCATATATCTTGCAATTCAACTCATGTATATTGATGAAAAAAACAGTGCAGAAATTCATCCGATCTACTGGGAACTTGTGAGAGAGTTGTTGGGGGCTGTTCCAAGTATGAAAGACTTGATTTCACAGGTTAGTCAGGCTATTCTCAACGACAGGTATTATCAGGCATTGAAGCTGACCAAAAAACTAATGGCTTATGAAGAGGAGCTCTTAAACAATGAATCAAAACTCGGTTAATGCATACACATCCATGCAAAAGGAAGTCCTCAGCGGGAGAGAGCTGGAAGCCTCGGTGTTGACCCGGGCAGGAATTATGCTGAAACAGGTGCAGGAAAACTGGGATGCGATTGATCGCGACGAAAAGCTGCTTGAGGCGGTTAAGTTTAACCAGAAGGTGTGGAGTTTTTTTCAGGCCGAGCTATCCGACCCTGAGAATCCGCTTCCCAAAAATCTGAAGGAAGATATTTTGAACCTGAGTCTTTTTATCGATAAGCGCTTGTTTGAAGTTCTGGCATTTCCAGAGAAGGAAAAGCTGTCCATCATTATCGACATTGATTTTAACATTGCAGCAGGTTTAAGAACTTCTTCCGGACAGTAAACGGTCAGCTTTATACTCGTTGAAAAAATCCTTTGAGTTACTTCAAGGGATTTTTTGTTTTATGGCCGGTTTTGAACAAAAGCCATGGCCACTTTGTTGATAACCGTATCCCACTTACCGGATGTTTCCTGCCGAAAAAGACGCATGCCAGGGTACCAGGGCGAATCTGCGCGCTTTAACAACCAGCGCCAGTCAGGAGCATATGGCAGCAGCAGCCAGGTCGGTTTGCCCAGTGCGCCTGCCAGATGGGCTGTGGCTGTGTCAATGCTGATCACAAGATCAAGCTGCTCAATCAGGGCGGCTGTGTCTGAGAAATCGCTGATTTCGGCTGTAAGGTCAATTAACTTCATCCCGGGCGGTTTACAGGACATCTGTTCTGCTCCCGGTCCGAGTTGCAGGGAGAAAAAGGTGCTGTTACCCACGGCGGCAAGAGGCGCCAGATCGGACAGGCGGCAGGAGCGGAGCGGGTCAGGGTAGCTTTTGCCGGCCCAAATCAAACCGATTCGGAGGGTATCCCGGTAATCTGTCAGTAAATGTGCCCATTTTGAACGGTGCCCGGAAGATGGTGACAAATAAGGCGTTTTCGACGGTATGTTGTCAACGGTAGTGCCTAAAATGTGTGGTAATGAAAGCAGTGAGATCTGATAATCAGCATCTGGCAGTGATTCCCCGAACGGTAAAACAGTTTGCACCCCCTCTACTCCCTGAAAAAGTGAAACCAGTTCCGGGTGACATTCCAGTAATACCGAACCGCCAAGTTTTGCAACCAGCGAAACATAACGCACAAACTGTATGGCGTCGCCAAAGCCCTGCTCGGCGTGCAGCAATATGGTTTTACCTTCCAGCGCCGAACCATCCCACTGCTGAACATTAATATGTCTGACGGGTGAGGTAAATGCAGCTCTTCGCCAGCGCCATTCATACTCGCGCCATCCCTCGGCATAGCGACCTTGCAGAAGCAGGTTCAATGCGAGGTTCCAATGTGCTTCTGCAAAATCCGGAGCTAGAGACAGTGCTGATCGACAACTGCTTTCTGCCCCTGCAATCTTGCCCAAAGCCTGCTGTGCAGTTGCCAGGGCAGTTAGTGGCACCGGATTTGATGGAAGCAGTCTGGTTGCCGCAGCAAAACTTTCAGCGGCCTCAGGAAAGTTGCCGGTTGCCATTAGGGAGTTGCCCAGATTGTTATGAATTTCACCGGTATCAGGAGCCAGCTCGAGCGCCTGGCGGTAGGACGAAATGGCTTCGATAAATCTTCCCAGGTTGTGAAGTGCCGTGCCGGCGTACAGAAAAACCGTCGGGTTTGGGGCTACGAGCAGTTGTAGCTGCCGAAAGCAGTTCAGGGCGTCAGCTGGGTTGCCGCCCTGTAGAAATTCCGAACCTTTTTGAAACAATTGTTGCACCTGCTCTTTTGAATTGCTCATAAAATCTCAGGGCTACATTACTGAGAGACGGTAGCCTTTTCCTTCCAGGTAGCTCACGATGTCTTTAATGTGTTCATATCCACGGGTTTCAAGCTCGAGCGAGACGTCTGTTCTGCCAATTGCCAGAGTTTTGGAGCGCCGGTCATGGGTTATGTGGAAAATATTGGCACGCGTAGCAGCAATATTTTCTGCCAAAGTGGCCAGGGCACCAGGATGGTCATCCAGTTCCACTGTCAGTTTGAGGTATCTCCCGCCTGCGATAAGGCCACGCTCTACAACTTGTGAGATGGTTTTTACGTCGATATTGCCGCCTGACAGCAGGCAGACCGTCTTTCCTTCCAACTCTGCTATGCGACGATTCTGGACAGCAGCCAGTGTCACTGCTCCGGCTCCTTCGACCAGCATTTTGGTCTTTTCCAGCAGAGATACAATTGCCAGAGCGATATCTTCTTCTTCAACTCGAATTATTTCATCAACATAATCGCAAATGACCGGAACAGTCCGTGATCCGGGGCGTTTTACCGCTATTCCGTCTGCAAGTGTTACGCTGACCGGTTTTTCCACAGGTTTGCCCGCCGAAAACGAGGCCGACATGGATGGCGCCGCCACTGATTCTACGCCGATTATCCGGATGTCCGGGAATTTGTCCCGAGTCGCCACCGCCATACCGGATATCAAGCCTCCGCCGCCAACCGGTATTATCAGGTTGCGCACGTCCGGCAATTCTTCGAGAATTTCGAGCGCAATGGTTCCTTGTCCTGCCATGACCAATTCATCGTCGAATGGGTGTACGAATAAAGCTCCGCTACTTCTCTGGGCTTCGAGAGCGGCGGCACAGGCTTCATCGAAATTACGGCCGGTTAAAATAACTTCGGCGCCATAATCGCGCGTGGCTTGTACTTTCTGAGGTGGTGTTATTTCAGGCATATAAACTGTTGCCTTAACGCTCAGCAGGTCAGCAGAAAAGGCCACGCCTTGAGCATGATTGCCGGCAGACGCTGTAATAACGCCATTAACCAGATTTTCACGCGGCTGGGAGGTCATGAAATTGAGCGCTCCACGAATCTTGAATGAGCCAGTTCTCTGGAGATTCTCGCATTTAAAATACAGCGGAATACCAAACTGTTCACTGTAATAGTGTGAATAGATCAACTCGCTGTGGCGAACCCGCTTTTTAAGCCTGTCATACGCATCATAAATAAGATCAGTCAGAGACATGTGGAGAACTCCTGGTGAATTGGGTTGATAGTAACAGAGTGAGTTTGGCGGGTCAAACATACTTGGCAAGCGAACTGTTTGCTGATAAAGTCTGCTTACTATTTCAGCAGGAGGAATCATGAAGCCCATTCACCATTCACTACTCATTCTAGGATCTGGGCCGGCCGGCTATACCGCTGCCGTCTACGCAGCCAGAGCCAATCTCAACCCCGTAATTATAACCGGACTGCAGCCGGGAGGCCAACTGACGACCACAACGGAAGTAGATAACTGGCCAGGGGACCATGAGGGGGTTCAGGGACCGGAGCTGATGGAGCGCATGCGGTTGCATGCGGAGCGCTTTAACACACTAATGATTAATGACCATATCAAAAGTGCAAATTTGAACGAACGTCCTTTTCTGCTGGAAGGTGACTCTGCCACGTATTCTTGCGATGCCTTGATCATAGCTACGGGGGCTTCCGCCAAATATCTTGGTTTGCCATCCGAGAAGGCTTTCAACGGTAAAGGCGTCTCCGCCTGTGCCACATGTGACGGTTTCTTTTATCGTGGCAAGGACGTTGCCGTGATTGGCGGTGGCAGCACTGCGGTCGAGGAAGCTCTTTATCTCTCCAATATTGCCAAGCATGTGACTCTGGTTCATCGCCGGGAGGAGTTTCGGGCTGAGAAGGTTCTTTCGGATAGGTTGATTGAGAAAACCAGGGGAGGCAATGTTACCATTGAGTGGAATCATGTCCTTGATGAAGTGCTAGGTGACAGCAGCGGTGTGACCGGTATGCGCATACGGCATCGAAGCGGATCTACCAAGGAGGTTCCGGTTCATGGTGTCTTTATTGCGATTGGCCATTCGCCTAATACTTCATTATTTGAAGGGCAACTGGATATGGTTGATGGTTACATTCGAACAAAGTGTGGCGGTTTGGAAGGCAATTTGACAGCAACCAGTGTCAAAGGTGTTTTTGCCGCTGGCGATGTGCAGGATTTTACATATCGGCAGGCGATTACTTCTGCCGGAACCGGTTGTATGGCTGCCAAGGATGCCGAGCGCTATCTTGATGAATTGCGTGCCTAGGAGGTGATAGTGTTAACGGTTCCAGACGATCTTGATAAACTGCTTAGCGATGTCAGAAAATCCATCAATGATAATCATCAGTTTTTAAAAGCCCTGGTGGACGAAGCTGTGGATGAAAGTTGCGTGTCTGATGAAGACGAGGACAAAGAGGCTGATCAGCTTGAAGAGTTGTAACGAGTAGCTTTGATATAGTTGCATAGAAAAGGCCCCGAAGAATACTTCGGGGCCTTTTCTATGGCTTATTAATGTTTGGCAGCCTTGTGTTCGGCTGCTGCCTGGTTTGGATCGGGTGCAGAGTGGCATTCGCTGCAATTGGTTTTGTGCAGTTCATCCCCGATATCTACGGGATGAACAAAATCAGTCACTCTTGTGCCCGCCGGGATATTCTCCTGGATCTGGCCCAGGATGTCATGGCACAGCTTGCAGTCTTTGGAAATGATCTTTCCTTCGGCTGACTTATGCTTGCCGTCGTGGCAGCGGAAACAACCCGGTGTGTAAAAGTGGCCGATATGGTTTGGATAGGTATTCCACTGAACCTTCATAGCAGGGAAGAAGTTGCGCGAATAAATGTCCTTGACCTGCTCAACCGCCTGGTTGATTGCGGCCGCCTTGTCTTGTGCCACTTTCGGATAATTTTTAGCGTAGTAAGCCGGAAGGTCCTTTGTTATTGCGGCGAAGGCATCTTCCTTGGATTTGTAAGGCCTGTTTAATATTTCTACAGCAACTTTCTTTACAAAAGGCAGATTTCTGTCAATCTTGTTTGAAACAAAGTGCATATCCATTTCCTCATCTGGCGAATGGTATATGTGAGTCGGACGGTTGTGGCAGTCGGTGCAATCCATCAAGCGCTTGTTGCCTTTTGCAATTTCATCCTTGGTGAGCGGTTTGGCCGGGTCCATGTACTCGGTAATCTTGCCGTCTTTTCCCTTTACAGCAATATAAGGGATGGTCAGACGCTTTACATCGCCAGCAATAAAGGTTACTTCGCGACCAATGTGCCAGTGGATACCCATGGCATTGGGGGATTTAGGTGAACCGCCGATTTTGATCAGCAGGTTGGTTTCGCGAGGTGAATTCTCTTCGTTTGGCGCGTAGTGATAAAATACCTTCTGGCGTCCGGAGTAAAACTTCTCAGGCCAGTGGCACTGCTCACAGGTGCCCCTTGCTGGTCGAAGATGTTCGATCGGTGTATGGATCGGAGTGGGCCATGCGTGATTTATAACCGCCCATACCTGGCGCAGGCCGGAAATTTTGGCTTTGACATACCAGTCAGCTCCAGGTCCGACATGGCATTCAACGCATTTTACTTTGGCATGTGGCGAATTCTGCCATGCGGTGTGCTCCGGTTCCATAACAGTGTGGCAGAGCTCGCCGCAGAAAGTGGGTGATTCTGTGAATTCGAATCCTTTGATGGAGGCAATGGATACAATAACAAAGAAAATCACTGTGGCAAAAATAAAGAACAATACCATCCGGCGTCTGGCAGGATCATTCAGGTCAAGTCGCGGGTATTTGGGAATCTCTTCGTCGAGTGACAGCATCCCTTCCAAAACGGCTTTGCGTCGCTGATTTCTGACTCTCCAAGCGCCGACCGGAACCAGCAGCAGACCGCAGATCAACATGCCCGGGAAAATGAAGTAAGTCATTATCCCCAGATAGGGATGCTCAATGCCGGTGATCATTTCCATTGCCGTAAAGGCGACAATGAGTCCAGCTGCTGCTACAGCGAGAATGATACCGATCAGACTGATGATATTCCAGGCGTACCCGGCGGTTTTACGAATTGCCATAGCTTCTCCTAATTTTCTAATCTATTGTGACTACTGTCAAAATGCCAAACAAAAAATATCCGGATAAGATACTCTGTGTAAACAGTTTATGTCAATAAAAATTTGGAGATTCCGGCAGTGGGAATACGGTAAAAGCGCTTGTTAATTGAGTGGGTACACGGCTTGGGGTGGAAATGCAAGAGGGGCTACACCCATGGTGCAACCCCTCTTGCATAAGAATTGACAGGACTAGGAGTTACTTCTTGTGGCAGTCTTTGCAGCCGGTCGGTCCTTTTTTGTTGTCGGCGTGGCAACCCTTACAGGTTTTGTGCGCCCAATCTTTGCTGAATCCGCCTTCAATTTTACCGGGAGTTTTCTCATGGCATTTTTTGCATCCCTTCAGCATTTCCTGATGTTTTTTGTGTGGAAAGCTTACCTTGCCCATTTTGGGTGCGGCGAAATCAATCACATCTTTTGCGAAGGCGGTCCCTGTGAAAGCGGCGATGGCAAATAAGGCAATAACAGTTTTCTTCATTTTGGCTCCTTTTAATGCGGTGTAATTGGCAACAGCGTTTTATAGATATTACAATTGGTGGGCAAACGTCAACTACCTTTTTTTATCCTGCAATATTGTAATTCTTAAAAGTAGTGCTAAGTATCTTATAACAAACAGAATAAAATATGTGTAGCGCGATTTGTAGACGTGTCAAATGGCGGGATCGTTTTCAGGGGTTTCATGTTTCGCTTGCTATACACATCCCATCGAAAATACTGCTTACGTCTCTGTTATTATGTGAGTAGATAGTGAAGTGTTGGAGCTATAAATATCAGTGTTTTGTTGCCGGAACTCCATTTTAGCTTGATTTGCTAAACAATAAACGCTTTGTAATAAGAATCATACAGAATAATAAAACAAGTTTTTAGATTGACAAAATGCAGGCCATTTCATATTAATATTATCAGTGAGATCGGGCCAAAGTTACATGAAGCATGTTAAAGATTATTTGA
Source organism: Geobacter sp. (assembly GCA_009684515.1). Classification (GTDB taxonomy): domain Bacteria; phylum Desulfobacterota; class Desulfuromonadia; order Geobacterales; family Pseudopelobacteraceae; genus JACRCG01. The sequence continues at coordinate 38,890 of WKKS01000002.1, read as the reverse complement.
GACAAGCGGCAACGTTGGTCTATTACGTGTCATTGAGGTTGCAATGAAAACACGGAAATATGCTCATAAAATACTGATTCCAGGCGCCTGTGTACTAGTGCAGCTCCTATTCGTACCCGAAAGTTACTCGTCCAGGGTAAAGGAGTTCGACCGCTCTGGGCAACTGGTTGTAACTGAGAAAACTGCAGCCGAACTACAGCCGACTTACAATATCAAAAACCGGCAGTCTGAAAAGATTTTCCCGGTGCCGAGACCTCCTTTTTCCGAAGGGATCTTCCCCTGCAGCCAGTGCCATGCCGGTATGAAGCCGAATCCGCAGCGCCGTGTGCTGAAAGATTACCATGAGGATATTGTACTGCACCATGCTGAGGGGCAGCGCTGGTGCACGGATTGCCATAACCTGCTGAATCGTGACAAGCTTCGCCTGGTATCCGGAGAGCTGATAGATTTTGAGGAATCATACCGATTGTGCGGGCAATGCCACGGTGACAAATTCCGCGACTGGAAAGTTGGCATCCACGGGAAACGCACCGGTTACTGGAACGGCGACAAGCAGTATCTGCTCTGCGTCCATTGCCATAATCCTCATGATCCAAAGTTTAAGCCGATTAAACCACTTCCGCCGCCTCAGCGCCCTGGCGCCGCCAGGCATTGATTGTTCTTTCTTTCAATTATTCTGGAGCCAGATTTATGTCAGATACAAAAAAATGTGATCATCACGTCCTGCATAAGTCCCGCCGCAAAGTTCTGAAGGGCTTGGCGGCCGGCATCGGTTTAATTGTTCTACCCGGCAGAGAAGCTTCGGCTTCTGTCTGGGAAAGTTTTTTCCAGAAGCATTTTCGTGAACTTTCCAGGGACGAGCTGAAAGACGTGATTAAGCGGCTCGAAAGGGATTACAGCAAACAGTACGCAAAGCAGGTCACCGTTAAGACTACACCTCCGATCGAGGGTGTCCGCTACGGCTATGGACTTGATCTCTCTCGCTGTATAGGCTGCCGACGATGTGTTTATGCCTGCGTTGGTGAAAACAACCAGTCGCGTGATCCTCAAATTCACTGGATCAGGGTTATGCAGCTGGATAAAGAAAAAGGGGTTGATCTGTCACACGCAGAGCACTACTACAACCCGGTCGAGGTTCCGGAAAAAGGACATTTTTACATGCCGGTTCAGTGCCAGCAGTGCGAGAAACCGCCCTGCACCAAGGTCTGCCCTGTCCAGGCCACCTGGAAGGAAAATGACGGTATCGTGGTTGTCGATTATAACTGGTGTATCGGTTGTCGTTACTGCATGGCTGCCTGTCCGTACGGCGCTCGCCATTTCAACTGGGGCAAGCCAAAGCTGCCGTCCAATGAGATGAACCCCAATACGCACTACCTTGGTAACCGCCCGCGCCCCAAAGGCGTAGTAGAAAAATGCACTTTCTGCATTCAGCGTACCCGTGAACAGCCGGGCCGCTATCCGGCCTGCGCAGAAATCTGTCCGGTCGGCGCACGCAAGTTCGGAAACCTGCTTGATCCGGGTAGTGAAATGCGATACCTGATTGAGAATAAACGGGTTTTTATATTCAAGGAGGACCTTAACACTCAGCCTAAGTTCTATTATTTTTACGCGACTTGAGACGATTCAGCTTGGTAATCCTTCCCAGGGAGTGAACGTATGTCAAATATCTGGCATTTTTTAAAAGGCACGCTGATATTAGTTACCAAGGGAAGCAAGGCCTACTACTCTTGGGTATTGTTTCTGCTGACACTGATGGTAATCGGTGCCGTGGCATACATCCAGCAGTTGAATGAAGGATTGATCGTCACTTCCATGCGGGACCAGGTCTCCTGGGGCTTCTATATCTCCAATTTCACCTTCTTGGTCGGTGTTGCTGCGGCAGCAGTCCTGTTGGTGATTCCGGCATACGTCTACCACTGGAAACCGATCAAAGAGATCGCCGTGCTAGGTGAGCTCCTGGCCATATCAGCTATCGTTATGTGCCTGCTTTTTGTGACCGTCGATATTGGTCATCCAGAGCGTTTCTGGCACCTGATTCCCAAAATCGGCATTCTGAATTTTCCCCAGTCATTGCTGGCCTGGGACGTGGTGGTGCTAAACACATATCTGGCAATCAATCTTACAATTGCCATCTACATACTGTACAGCCTCTATTACAAACGTGAACCAAACAAGAGTTTCACTACGCCGCTGTTGCTTTTGTCCATCCCTTCCGCAATATCAATCCATACTGTAACCGCTTTTCTCTATAACGGGCTTGGCGCCCGGCCTTTCTGGAACTCCTCAATCCTGGTGCCGCGTTTTTTGGCTTCGGCCTTCTGTTCCGGTCCGGCTTTTATGATCATCATCTTCTTTCTCGTGCGAAAATACACAAAATTCAAGATCGAGGATAAAGCCATTCAGAAGGTGGCTGAGCTGATCGCCTATGCCATGTTCATAAACCTGCTTTTGCTCGGAGCGGAGCTCTTCAAGGAGTATTACACCGCATCGGCCCACCTGGCCCCGGTGCAATACCTATTCGAGGGTTTGCACGGGCATTCTGCATTGGTTCCCTGGATCTGGACGGCGATGATTTTCAACCTCACAGCTTTCTTTATTTTCCTGGTTCCGGATACCCGCAGGAATAATGTCACGTTGATAATCGGCTGTTTCCTCGTATTCATAGGAGTTTACATCGAAAAGGGGATGGGGTTGGTCATTCCCGGGTTCATTCCCGATGTTCTCCATGAAATCTACGAGTACGCTCCCAGCAGCATCGAACTGCTGCTTTCAATGGGAATTTGGGCAACCGGATTGTTTGTGTTTACCATGTTACTGCGGGTGGCGATCCCGATCATGAATGGCGATTTTCACGTTGCCGATGACGGGGTCGGTTCATATATCGGCGATGAGCTGTTCCTGGTTAAACAGGATTCCAAAGAGGAGATAGAAACAGGTGTTTTAGTGGACGAATACGCCGAGTAGAGTCCTCCGGCTGCAACTGATAAGCATTGCAGATTAAATTAACAATCAGGGAATTCAGGCCACCAATATCGGTTCCATCTAAATATGCGATTGTTGCCAAATAAAATTCAGTAAAAAGGAGAGAAAGTGAAAAGTCATGTCTGGCGACCGCTCTACGTGGTCATAGCATTTATCGTCGGTATACTAGTATTCCGTTTTTTTTATGTCCCCAACGACTTTGGTTCGGGAAAACGCGGGTTTATGTACTCGTACCACCGCAAATCCAATGAAGCGGAATGGAAAAAGCAACCTGCAAAATACGGGGTTACAGGTAAAGAGAGAATGCACGAATACTGTAGTGCATGCCATAGCGCAGTGGTTAAGGTACGCAATGAGAAGTATCACGGTGTAATCCCCTGTGAAGATTGTCACGGCCCGGCTCTCAATCATCCCGAAGCGCCTGAAAAGCTGGGTATCGACCGTAGTCGGGAACTCTGTCTGCGCTGCCACACCAGTCTCCCCTACACGACGAGTGAACGCAAACGTATACCGGGCATTGATCCCAAGACTCATAACGCTGGTGAACAATGCGTTCTATGTCACAATCCCCACAACCCGAGATTGGAGGATATGAAATAATGGAGCGACGAGACTTTCTGAAAAAATGCGTAATGGTGGTAGTTGGCGCCTCGGTCCCCCTGTCTGCCCTTACATTTGTTGATCCGAAGAAAGTGCTGGCGGCCAATCCCGATATTCAATGGGCATTTCTGGTTGATACAAACAAATGTGTCGGTTGCGGTTTCTGCGTCAAGGCCTGCAAGGTGGAAAATGATATTCCACTGGACGCCAATGTAACCCGGACCTGGGTCGAGCGGTATGTCTACACCAAGGACGACCGCCGCTATGTTGACAGTCCCAAAGGAGCACTGAACGGCTATACCGAATCGCGCATTGACCTTGGCAAAGGGGAGTTTAAGGAGATTGACCCGAAGAATGTTGGTAAAGCCTTCTTTGTTCCCAAGTTATGCAACCACTGCTCAACTCCCCCCTGCACACAGGTCTGTCCGGTCGGCGCGACCTACAAGACCGACGACGGGGTCGTTCTGGTTGACCGCAGCTGGTGCATAGGCTGTGGCTACTGCATTATGGCCTGCCCCTACGCCGCCCGGTTTTTCCATCCCGTACTGCATGTTGCCGACAAATGCACCTTCTGTTACCACCGTCTCAGCAAGGGCCTCGATTCGGCCTGTGTAAACGCCTGCCCGTTCGGTGCGCGCAGGATGGGCAATATTCACGACATCAATGATCCGATCACCCAGATCATCATGAATGAGAGGGTCGGCGTACTGAAGGACGAATTCGGTACCAAGCCTCAAGCCTTTTATATCGGTCTTGCCCAGGAGGTGCGTTAGTCATGGTGGAACAAATCGTACAGCACGCTATGGAAGTTCACGGAGAGGCCTGGACAATTAAAGAGCTGTTCGTCCTGCCGAACGAATACATCTACTGGTCGATTCAAATTGTCATGTATCCCTTTATGACCGGCCTTGTCGCTGGAGCTTTTGTACTCTCGTCTCTCTACCACGTCTTCGGTGTCGAGAAGCTGAAAGAAATTGCCAGGTTTTCACTGGTATTCTCCTTTGCCCTGCTCCCTGTGGCCATGATGCCGTTGCTGCTGCATCTGCAGCAACCCTTCCGGGGGATAAACGTCATGATGACGCCGCATTTTACCTCGGCCATTGCCGCCTTTGGTTTTGTTTTCAGCACCTATGGCTGCATCGTGGCCACCGAACTCTGGTTGGTCTACCGCAAGCATTTTGTGGTAACCGCCCTTGAATTGAAGGCTCAGAAAAATCGCGGAATGGTGGACAGTCTGCGATTGATGATTTTTACCGGCCTGACGCTTGGTGCATGGGACATCAGCCATGAAGCTATTGAAAAGGATCATAAGGCCTGCAAAATCATGGCGGCAATCGGCATACCGGTCGCTTGCTTTCTGCACGGCTACGCCGGATTTATATTCGGGTCAGTCAAGGCGAATGCATTGTGGATGACCCCATTGATGCCGGTTATCTTTATCTGCTCAGCCGTTGTTTCCGGGGTTGCGCTCTGTATCCTCTGTTACGTGATTGTGCAGGAGTTCCGCAAAATAATGGCCAAAAGGAAAATTTCGCGCTGGGCAAAAGATGCTGACGCGCCGACTGTTGAGGAGCTTGAAGGGGCCAAGCACATGGAGGTCATGATGGCCTCCAACTATCTGCTCTATTTTATGATTGCAGCCTTGACCCTCGAGATACTCGACCTGATTTTCCGCGGATATACTCAGGTTAAATCCTGGGATATTCTGCGCGAGGTCATCATGGAGCGGGACTTCTTCAAAATCTTCATTCTTCAGTACGCCATCGGCAATGTGCTGCCATTCCTGATGATGGCACTTCCGGGCCGTACTGTTCGCCGTACCACCATCGCCACCGTTTTGGTACTCTTCGGCGTCTTTATGATGCGTTATAACGTGGTCATCGGCGGGCAAGCCTTCTCGCTCAGTTTTGCAGGATTTATGGATTACCACTTGCCAATAATCCCGCATAATCTGGAAACGTACAAGGAAGGTCTTTTTGGAGCGCTTACTGTAGCCGCAACCCCGTTCGTACTCTTCTATTTCATCAATAAATTTCTTCCAGCTTTCCTTAAGGAAGAGTCAACGCATTAAAGTTAGTCGAATATTTTAATCCGTTGGCCGGTGGTCGTGAGCTGATGCCCGACGACCACTGGCCAAGCGCAGATTTTCAGGAACCCGGATATGAATTGTCACCATGCGCAACGTTTAGTGTAATTGGGTGTTTTAGGCGCAGTTAAATTTTATGGCAGGCTGTATTTAAGTCCCAAATTGTATGGCGGGAGGTTGCTGCATGTCACAGGTAGATCATTCTCTTGAAGGGCGTGTTGAGGAATTGTCTGCCCGCCTGCTGGCCTTGGAGCTTAAGCTCGAACAGGTTACTGCGCGAATCGATGGCGCAGTAACATTCGCAACGGCACAAGGTCCGGTTGTCCATGTGCCGCCTGCAAAAGAAATCAAATACGAAGAGGCCACCGATGTTTCAGAAGAGGTGCTGACATGGGTTGGCCGCACTTCGTTCCTGCCTCGTCTGGCCGCAGTCTGTTTTTTGATGGTTATTGCACTGATTCTCCGTACCGTTACCGATAGTGATCTTGTAAATAAGCTCGTTGGGTCGGGGTTGGGTATGGGGTACGCCACGGTCCTGATGGTTGTCGGGTGGTACATGTATGGCAAAGAAAGCCCGCTCGCTCCGGTTTTCACCGCCTGCGGCGCTTTATTGATGTCAAGCATCGTGGTAGAGACACATACACACTTTCAGTCACTTCCAATAGTACCGGCCTATCTGACGCTGATTGCGACTGGTGTGGGCACTGCTTATATCAGCCGGAAATACAACGCATTTACACCAATCTCGGTCGGTATTTTGGGTATGTGTTTTGCCGGTGCTGCAATGGATTACCCGCACCCGTACTTTCCGTATCTTTCGCTGGTTTTGTTCACTGCCAATGTATTGGGTTATTTTGCGGCCAGGATGAAGCAATGTTCCTGGCTGCGCTGGACGGTTCTTGTCGTAAGTATGGTCATGCTTCAGTTCTGGGGATTCCGACTGGGTGTTACGCTGCGAAGAGGCGAAACAATGCCGCCTGAGCTGGCTCCCGATTTCTTTCTGCCGGTATTAGCGGTCTTCCTGGTAACCTATTTTGTGCTGGCACTGCTTGGTGTAATCCGCGCCAATAATGACAAAATTTCCCGATTTGACTCGATGCTTCCTACAATCAACCTTTTGTGGGCATTTTCCGCAGCTCTAAATGTTGTCAATGCTTCGGGCGGAAATGTGACCGTGCTGGGTGTCGTCGGGGTATTGGTAGCAATAGGTCACATTGTGGTTAGTTTCTGGCTGGCGCGTCGGGGTGGTGTGGGAGCCCCCGGCGCAAGTTCCTTTTTGTTTGCAAGTGGAGCACTACTGGCGCTGATACTGCCGGCGGCCACCGGTAAATTTGTACCCACCTTGCCGGTCATCTCCCTGGTCGCAATTTCCATGGCGGTCATGTCCCGCGTATGGAAGAGCGGAACAGTCAGATTTACGACCTACATTTTTCATGTATACTGCTGTGCTGCGCTTGCATTCAGTTTGTACGGGGACGGGCCCAAGTCCATGGATGCCGTCAATATACTTCCGGCCGGCCTTCTTGCCCTTATAATACTCTATCAATATAACTGGTGCCGTCGCTGGCCGCCACCTGTCGAGTCCTCATTCTTCAACAGCTATGACAGTAATGACAGAAGTGCCGTCCTGTTACTGGTGGCTGGCCTGATAAGCGGTTTTTACATGGTTCGCCTCGGTATATTTCAAACACTCCATATGATTCCGGGCGATATGCAGCGGGATATATTTAGAAGCTCCCAGTCGGTTCTGATTAATGGATCGGCAATTGCCATGATTTTATTCGCGTATATGCGCAAGGACAAGGAGATCAGAAATGTTGCAATTTTAGTTACTCTGGTTGGAGCCGTAAAAGTATTCTTGTTCGATTTGCTTGGCATACACGGTTTGCCACTGGTTATGAGCGTATTCTCATTTGGCGCCGCAGCCGCCATTGAGTCGGTCGCTTTGGGCAGATGGCCGAAAAAAATCGACCATGAGGAACCTGTAGCAGCAGAACAGTAGGGTCTTTGTTGGGAATAATGATTATGAACTTCAATGGGGGATGCCAGGTCAGCATCCCCCATTGAAGTTTGCCTGGCAGTCCATTCAATAATTTTCGGGATGATGTTCAATTCTTGTTAAGTTTTCACAGCAAAGTTGCAGCTTTGATCACTAATGCTTGTAGCCGATGAGGTGATATAGCGGAGTCTGAGAACCAAAATGTGTCGGGTTTGCAAGGGTTGTCGGTTTACATTGTGATGTGTCTTGAGGGATTTGTTTGCGACTTTTTTTGCTTGCTGTCGCACAAACAAAAACAGGGGGCAGATGCCCCCTGTTTTTGTAATTGGATGATTTAAGCGGTGTGCCGGGTCAGTGTCCCCCGCCGCTCAAGAATGCGATAATCATCAACAGCAACAGACTTAGTCCCGTAAAGAGGGCGCAGAATCCAAAACCTTTCACCAGGAAGTCATATACTACGCCGCTGGTGTGTTTGCAGGCATACTTTTCTGTGATGCCCAGTTTCTCATAGCGTTTCCATTGGTCGCCGCGCTCCTCGAGCATCTCTTCTTTTGCGATCTGGCCATTGAAGATGACGAAGTCCATTGGGAACTTCTCGGGGCGTCCGTGAGTGTTGAAGAAGTGTACCGAGAAAATAAAGCCGGTAGCAAGTAACGCCTCGTCCGAATGAACAATAGTTGCGACGTTGAAGGCCCAGCCCGGCAAAAAGAGGCCGAAGAATTCCGGGAACCAGAGCATCAAGCCGGAGCCGCCGATGGCAAACATACCCCAGAAGACGGCGATGAAGTCAAATTTTTCCCAGTAAGTCCAGCGTTCAAAGGTTGGCTTTGGCCCCATGAAGAAGAACCATTTTACCATGCCGATAACATCAAAAATATCGCGCAGGTTAAAGCAGAGTGAATCTGGTCCAAACAGACGTTGGAGCGGATTACCCGGAATGTCCTTTTTGAGGAACAGGAAGTTAAAGCTCATGGCCAGCGCTGCACCAAAGTATACGAATGTAATTAGTGCGCCAAGGCGATGCAATAGGCCGGCATTTGCAGAACCGCCGTAAAAATTCATCAGCTGAATCGCCCAGGGCTGAGTGCTGAATTTGAGCGGTAGGCCGGTCAGGGAAAGCAGCAGGAAGCTGGTGATAACCAGAATGTGCAGGAAAATATGCAGCCTGTTGAAACGGCGATACTGCTTGTGTGCATCTGGTATGACGTGATGATGGGTGCCGGCATGGAGTTTGGCGGCTTTTTCCCTGTTCTCGACAAAACCGCGGAACATCCAGAGCAGTGTGTGAATCCAGAAGGCTGCGAAGGTTGTGACTAGCAGGCCGGTCATGGCGACAAAAGTGTAGAACAGGATCGGATATTTGTGTCGATCGGTCATCTCACCATGTGCGTAAAACTTGGTGAAGAGAACAGTCGCCTTGGAGTGGCACTTGGCGCAGGTCCCTACCAGATTCGCCTTGTTAACGCTGGAGGCGGGATCGGACATAGGCAAAACAGAGTGAGCCGTGTGGCAGTCAGCGCAGCCCGCGACTTTTTCCGGGAAGCCAAGACGGTAATTCTTGCCATGGTAGCTTTCCATGTAAGATTTAACGGCTACATTGAATACCTTGTTGCGGTCCATCATTTTCTGGTCGCTATGGCATTTCATGCAGACCTTGGTATGAAATTCACGTTCCGAGTGCGAACCCTTGACGCCGAGCGGCTTGATGTCGTGGAGGTTGTGGCAGTCAGTGCAAGCAGCAGAGTCCATGTTTCCGGCAGCAACGGCTTTTCCGTGGACCGACTTCTGATAAACGGCTTCTTTGTCGTGGCACTGAATACATTTCGCTACAGCTATTCTTTTGTCATTCTTCCAGTAGGTGTGTGTGTGGACATCGGTATGACAGTCGGCACACATGACGCCTTTGGCAGCATGTACGCTGGCATAATGCTCAGAATTCTGCTTCTTGTGGCAGCGTTCGCACTGAACTTTCTGAACCTTAATCTCTTTTCTCATATGCTTGGCGAGATCGGTGATGTCAACGTGGCAACTGGTACAGGCGTTTTTGCCATGCACGGAGTCTGCAAATGCCCGCATGGAGATCTTGTTGCTGTGACAGCCAAGGCAGGTGGCGGGGTCAATGGCCATGCCCTGTTCTGCAGCAGCCGGGAAGGCAATTGCGAGTAACAGGAACAAGAGCGGGATGAGGCGACAGTGTTTTTGCGACATCAATAAATCCTCCGTGCTGTGATATAGAACCCTAATCAGCTCATGCTAATATTTGATGGTCCAAGTGTATATGATATATATACAGTTCAGGAGTTGTCTATACACTATGGTCAGGACAAAATCAACGAATAAAATGAATACAGTATACAGGTAAGTGTGTCTAATAACGCTTTACTTTCAAGTAATTAGTCACATTATTTTGATTCTGGCGTATTACGGTAATCAGTGCGGTTAATCTGCTCGAAAGTGAACACTAAGTACAGGTATATGATATTGCGTTTGGAAAGATAATGCTTCATTTGGCCCCGCTATCACCTGACTTGCCATTACCTCGATATTTGTTGTGGAACATACGCATAAATAAAAACTAATTCAGTAGAATGATGTTTTACATCTTTTTGAGTCGGTGGCCTTGGTTTATAATCGACATACTTGCGATTTTGCACAATGGGTATAACGGTAGTAATCTTGACTTTAGGAATGCCATTTGATAGCTTGGCTAGCTATCAATTTGTGAAGAGAACTAAGCTAATAAAATGTATTTTGGAGTGTCCTTGATTATGCACAAAAAGCTATTTATTCCGGGTCCGGTGGAGATTCATCCTGAAATTTTGGCTGCAATGTCATCACCGATGATTGGTCACCGTATGAAAGAGTACGCCGAGTTGCATGGCAGGGTTACCTCAGGACTCAAAAAATTATTATTCACCGAAGGTAAAGTTTTTTTGGCGACCTCCAGTGCCTTTGGAGTAATGGAAGGGGCTGTCCGTAACCTGGTGGGTACTCGCTGTGCTAATTTTTGCAATGGAGCTTTTTCGGATAAATGGCATGATGTGACATTGCGATGTGGTAAGCAGGCTGATGCCATTAACTTCGACTGGGGAAAACCGGTTACTCCTGAAAGCGTGGATAAAGCCTTGTCCACCGGCAAGTACGACAGTATGACAATGATTCACAACGAAACATCGACTGGAGTAATGTCTCCACTTGCGGAAATAGCCGACGTGATGAAAAAGTATCCGGACGTTATGTTTATCGTTGACACGGTGTCTTCAATGAGTGCCGTGAAGCTTCCTGTCGATGAATTGGGGATTGACAGCTGCATATTCGGAGTGCAGAAAGCGTTTGCATTGCCGCCGGGGCTGGCGGTTTTTACGGCCAGTGAAAAGGCTCTGCAGCGGGCGGCAAAGATGGATGGAAGAGGTTATTATTTCGACTTCATGGAGTTTGCCGCCAATGATGCCAAAGACAATACCCCCTCCACCCCGTGTATTTCCCTGATATATGCCATGGACCGTCAGCTAGATCGAATGTTCGAGGAAGGGTTGGATGTCCGTTGGGCACGTCATGCCGACCTGGCTGAATATGTGCGGGAGTGGGTGACAAGTCGTGGGTTTGAGTTGTTTCCTGAATTACGTTACTGTTCTCAAACGCTTACATGCAGCCGCAACAGTCGTAGCATTGACTTGGCGTTATTGAAAAAAAGACTAGGTGAGGATGGGTTCGCATTTGACGATGGATATGGAAAAATTAAAGGGCAGACATTCCGCATTGCCCATATGGGCGATATGACCAGAAGTGATTTAAACGAGCTTTTTGGCGCAATAATAAATATAATGCCAGAACTGGCATAAACTGAATTAGTGCAGGAAACAACACGGAGGTAACACAAGATGAAATGCCCGAATTGCGGAGATAGAACAGCCGTGGATCTGGATACTCACTCAAGCGGTTTTTCGGCCGATGAATCACCGGTCAAGGAGTGCGGGACATGTGGGTTGGTCTGGAGGATTACGATGAAAGCAGGAGAAAACGTGATTGACATAATTAAGCCGGCTGATAGCAAAGAGTAGAGACGCATAACGTCTCTACTCTTAACAGGTCACTCTTTTTCAAATGCATCTTTGCCGGCGCCGCAGAGCGGGCAGGCCCAGTCATCCGGTAGTGACTCAAAGGGTGTTCCAGGTGCTATGCCGCGGTCAGGATCGCCAGCGGCCGGGTCGTAAACATACTGACAGATAGTGCAAATCCAACGTTCCATGTGAATACTCCTTTGACTTGTGGTGTGTTATTCCCAGCTTATGCACTGTACCGGACAGCCATCGATGGCCTGCTGAATGTCAATTTCAGATGCGCCAGCCGGGTCGTACACTTCTGATTTGCCTGATCCATCGAACCGAAATACGCCGGGACATGTTGATACACACAATCCGCAACTAATACAACTGTCCTTATCAACGCTTGGCTTTCTTTCCATAAATCCCTCCTGAATGACTCAGGTGGGCATTGTAGCAGGTTAATTCAAGTTGTCAATCCATGTGGGAGAGCCGGATATGATTTTTGAGGAAATAGTCGTCGGGCCACTGTCAGTTAATTGTTTTGTCCTGGGATGCGAGAGGACCAGAGAAGGTATAGTTGTAGACCCCGGCGGAGATGTTGAACTTATTGAGCAAGCTGTCAGGAAGCACGGCTTAAAGGTACACACCATCGTTAACACACACGGGCATTTTGATCATGTGGGGGGGAATAGGGAAGTGGTGGCCACTTTTGGGGCACGCCTTCTAATCCACCAGAGTGACGCGCCGATGCTTAATCGAGTCGCAGAAGTGGCCAAAATGTACGGGATGCACGGGGAAAATTCTCCAGAGTCAGACGATTATCTGGTCGATGGAATGGAAATCAGCTTTGGAGATTGCCGCTTAAAGGTTCTGCATACTCCAGGGCATACTCAAGGTGGTTGCTGTCTCTACTTCGAGGATGAGAAGAGAATCATTACAGGAGATACGCTTTTTGCGGACTCCATCGGTCGCACCGATTTGCCTGGCGGGTCGCATGTTCAGTTGCTTGAGTCGATTCGCACCAAACTTTTTACACTGCCTGACGGGGTGGCTGCTTATCCGGGGCATGGCCCTGATACGACCATCGGTCACGAAAAGCGCAACAATCCGTATTTTTGAGGTTAATGTGGACAATATAAGTGGCAAGCGAATCATATTGGGTGTCAGTGGCGGCATCGCGGTTTATAAGGCGGTCGAACTGTTGCGGCTACTAACCAAATCCGGTGCTGATGTTCACGTTGTCATGACCGGAGCGGCCCAGGAATTTGTGACACCGTTAACCTTCCAGACCTTATCCTCCAATCCGGTTCATCTGGATTTGTTCAACCTGATTGCAGAGAGAGAAATAAGCCATATTTCACTGGCTGACCGGGCTGACCTCTTTATTGTCGCACCAGCCACAGCAAACGTAATCGGTAAAATTGCCTGTGGCATTGCAGACGACATGCTTACGACAACCATCATGGCTACCAAGGCTCCCGTTTTGATCGCACCGGCCATGAACGTCAATATGTACACAAATCCGATTTACCGCGAAAATGAACAAAAATTGATTCGTAACGGCTACTTGTTTGTTGATCCGGTTAGTGGCAGTCTGGCTTGCGGTTGGGAGGGGCAAGGGAAGCTGGCGGCACCCGAGGCAATCTTCGAGGCTGCAGTGGCTGCATTGTCAATAAAAGACCTGGCTGATCATACGATTATGGTCACAGCCGGCCCGACTCGCGAAGAAATCGATCCAGTACGCTACATAAGCAACCACTCCTCAGGCAAAATGGGGTACGCACTGGCACGTGCGGCTGTTCGACGTGGAGCCCGAGTAATATTGGTCAGCGGCCCAACCTGTTTGACAGTGCCGGACGGAGTTGAGTTGGTTGCTGTTGAAAGCGCCTGTGAAATGCGGGCTGCAGTAATGTCTAGGGTCGGTTTATGCGATGTTGTGATCAAGGCTGCTGCAGTGGCGGATTACCGTCCGCTGGAGCGCAAGACGGCAAAGATCAAGAAAAAGTCAGAACACATGTCGATTGAGTTGCAGAAAAACCCCGACATCCTGGCGGAGCTTGGCGCCATGCAGAAGCGTCCGTTTCTGGTTGGATTTGCCGCAGAAACTTGTGACCTGTCAGAGTATGCCTTGAAAAAGCTGAAGGCGAAAAATCTGGACATGATCGTGGCTAATGATGTCAGTCAGGTTGATGCCGGGTTTAATGTTGAGACTAACCGCGCCCTGCTGCTTTTCCGGAACGGACGCAGCGAGGAGTGCTCGTTGATGACCAAGGATGGGCTGGCGGTAATAATCCTGGATAGCATTGCTGCCGAGTTGGCTTGCAGGACTCCTGCCGATTGATGCGAGTTTCATTTTAGCTTGACTTGACTAATTGAAAGTACTACGTTTTTGATTTAATCACTGTTTATGGAGGTAACCCCCGTGGCCTTATTGACCGGCACCGGTCTCATCGTAAAGATCGTTCTTTTGGTTCTGATAGGCTTCTCGGTAATTTCCTGGGCCATTATCATGTTCAAACTGTTTCAGGTTCATCGTGCCAACAGCGAATCGGTACGTTTTATGGATTTTTTCTGGAAATCCAAGCGTTTTGATGCCATTGCTTCGCAGGTGGATCGTTTTGCCAATTCCCCACTTACCGTTCTGTTCAACGAAGGTTACGGCGAGCTTAAAAAGGTTGTGGAAGGTGCCGGGGCCAGCGAAGGAAGCGCGCTCAGTACCGATCTGGGAGGGGTTGAGAACGTTTCGCGCGCGCTTCGCCGCGCCACAAACTCCGAGATAACCCGTCTTGAAAAATACCTGACTTTTCTGGCCACCACCGGATCAACTTCTCCATTTATAGGGTTGTTTGGGACAGTCTGGGGTATCATGACCGCCTTCGAAAGTATTGGCCGGACCGGTTCTGCCTCACTGGCTGTTGTTGCGCCAGGTATTGCAGAAGCGCTGATTGCCACTGCAATAGGACTGGTAGCCGCCATTCCGGCTGTTATGGCCTACAACCACTTCCAGCACAAAATCCGCGTGCTGATCAATGAAATGGACAGCTTTTCAACTGAATTTCTTAACATTGTGCAGCGCAATATCACGGGGAAATAGCCATGGGTATGGGGGGGCGCAACGATAACAGGGGGATCATGGCCGAGATCAATGTCACCCCGATGGTGGATGTCATGCTGGTGCTGCTGGTCATTTTCATGGTGACTGCACCCATGATGCAGCAGGGGGTGCAGGTCAACCTGCCAAAGGCGGATACAAAGGCCATGACTCCGGCGGAAGAGTCGGTTGTAGTCAGTGTGGATAAATCCGGCAAAACCTACATAAATAAAGATGAAGTTCCGGCGGGTGATCTCAAGTCCCGACTGGCAACCATGTTCGCATCGCGGGCAAAGAAAGAAGTGTTCCTGAAAGCCGATGCCGGCGTGCCATACGGAGAGGTTGTGCGGGCCATGGCCGACATCAAAGGGGCCGGTATCGAGCGTCTTGGCATGGTGACGGAACCGGCCGGTAAATAATGACCATTCGGCCGGCTAAAGTTGACAGAGGCATTGGTGTCAGTTGTATAGTTTCCACCGTCATCCATCTGACGGTTTTTTTGTTGCTGTTATGGTGGGGAAAGCTGTTTCCTGCGAATATTACGTATCAGGAAACCTATTATGTTGACGTAGTTAATCTGCCGGTTGCAAATCCGAGGGCTGGCAGTCCCACCCAGAAGGGGAATGAAGCTCAAGTCGCCCCACCTCCTCCACCTGCTCCAGCCAGCGCAATGAAATTGCCGGAAAAGTCAACGCCTGCCGCAAAAACTGCTGTGAAGCCGGGTGCTGGCGCTGCAAAAGCAGACCCGGCAAAATCCGATGCTGCCTTCGCGGAACGTATGGCAAAACTCGAAAAAATTAACGAAGCGCGCCACGAGGAAGCTGTCATGGAACGACTTCGCAGCAAAATCAAGGCGAGCGGCAGCGGACGGGCCGGTATGCCGACCGGCAGTGGCACCGAGCATGGCAGTGATTACACAGCCTATATTCAGTCTCGCCTGAAAGATGCCTTTGCCGAAACCATCAGCTACTCCGGCAAAAATCCTGAAATGATCGTGCGGATTTTTATTGATGCCGGCGGCAAGCTTACCAGGCGTACCATTGAGCGCAGCAGTGGTGACCATGCCTTTGAACTTTCCGTTTTACGGGCCATTGATCTGGCCAGTGAAAAATTCACGCCACCACCCGCTAAAAAACTATTCGAAGGTGTTTTCGTTTTTAAACCACAGGGAATCACTCCCAATCGTGGTAAATGAGGTTTTAATGCGATACCTACTTTTTTTGATGCTTATTATTGCATTCCCCGCCGTTGCTCCTGCTCAATCCGGTTATATTGAAGTTACCGCTCCCGGCAACCGCCAGTTGAAACTTGCAGTGGACACTCCGCACACTTCGATGTCTGCCTCTTCTGCTGTCTTATCCAAGGAAATTTCCGATGTTTTACAGTTCGATATGAACATGTCCGGCATTGCCATCGCCGAAAGCAGGGTTCTGCAACCACTTTCCGCCGGAATCACCCTTGCCGATACGGATTTTGCAGCGTGGCAGGCCGGTGGGTTTGATCTTCTGGTGCGCAGCGAATACAGCATCAAAGGTGACGAACTGACAATCGAATACCGATTGTACGATGTGCCAAATCGTAAAATGATGACCGGCAAGCGCTATCTTGGAAAAACCAGAGAACTGCGAAGGTTTGCACATTCCTTCGCAGATGAGATTATGCTGGTAATGACGGGGGAAAAAGGGTGTTTCACTTCCCGGATAGTTTATGTTTCGACGCAAACCGGCAACAAGGAAATCTCCATTATGGATTGGGACGGTCATTCAGCGCTTCCTTTGACAAGAAATGGCTCTATCAACCTTAATCCGGATTTCTCACCAGATGGTCGCGAGATCATATTCACTTCCTACAAGCGCGGCAACCCGGACCTTTACCGACGGGCGCTTTCCAGTACCGCTGAAATCATACTTTCCAACCGCAAAGGCCTGAATATTACCGGTACCTACTCTCCGGACGGCAATACCATAGCTCTGACCCTGAGTAAAGATGGAGAAGCGGAAATCTATACGATTGCCAAAGACGGCGGCAAACCGGTGCGTTTGACGGTGAGTTCTGCGCTTGAGGTTTACCCGGCCTGGTCACCTGATGGCAAGCAAATCGCCTTCGTCTCGGATCGTCTTGGCAAGCCACAGATCTTTGTAATGGACTCGAATGGCGGACACGTCAGGCGTCTGACCACGTCCGGCAGTTACAATGTCAATCCCCGCTGGTCTCCCAAGGGCGACAAGATTGTCTATTCAAGGCTGCAGGAGGGCAGTTTCCAGATATTTTCAATAAACGTAAACGGAACTGAAGACACTCAGCTGACCGTCGAGGGAAGCAACGAGAATCCTTCGTGGTCGCCGGATGCGCGCTTCATAACATTCGGTTCCAAGCGGTCTGCCGGTGAGGGTATTTATGTTATGCGCTCGGACGGCAGCGGCCAGACCAAAGTCAGTCACGGCAAAGGCGGACATACCCAGCCAGCATGGTCGCATCGCTGATTCAGGCAGGTTGTAAGTACCCCGATTATTACCTATTAACGATTGCAAAACGAGTACTGTCATGTATAATTACAAAAAAATGGAATTCAGGCGTAATGCCTTTAATGACTGAAGTAAAAAGGAGAGTTTTATGAAAAAAAGAATGATTGCACTGTTGACCGTGGTCGCTATCTCGGCGTTGGTGGCTGGTGGTTGCGCAAACAAGGAAGTCGTGAAAAGTGAAGAGGCCATGATTCCGAAGGCTGAGGCGGCTAAGGTTGAAGTTGCCAAGCCGGAAATCGTCAAACCAATCGAGACGCCAAAGCCGGTTGAGCAGGCCGTGCCAGTGGAACAGGCGCCGGTTGCAACACAAGTGGAACAGGCTGTCACTGCTCCCGTGGCAGATTCCCGATTTGAGACGGTCTACTTCGATTTCGACAAATCAGACCTGCGTCAGGATGCACGAGACGTTTTGTCCAAAAATGCCGAAATCATCCTGAAATCTCCAGTCGCTTTGAAAGTCCAGATTGAAGGACATTGTGATGAGCGCGGGTCTGCCGAGTACAACCTGGCGCTGGGTGAGCGCCGTGCAAAATCTACTGTCAAATATCTTACTACTCTGGGTGTAAGACCTGATATCCTTTCAACGATCAGCTACGGCAAGGAAAAACCGGCTGTTCAGGGTAATAACGAAGCTGCCTGGGCTAAAAACAGGCGCGCCGAGTTTGTCATAGTTAAATAAATATGACAAAAATGTGATGTTAAATAGCGCCTGGGTTTATACCCCAGGCGTTTTTTTATATCTTGACAACGTAGATCATAATATATATTGTTTTTCATATATAAGCATTGGAGCTAAATATGAAAAAAGGCTATTTAATTGCATCTTCATTATTCCTGCTACTTGCCGGGAGAGTTGAAGCCGGGACTCTGACTGTCAAAGATGCCATTTCGATGTCCCTTGAAAAAAACCACCTTGTTAAGGCCGCAGGTTATAACGCTGCCGCTGCTCGCAAGGGGATTGAAATTGTCCGCTCCAATTATTATCCGGCGCTTTCCTTCGAAGAAACCCTGACCGCATCCAATGCCCCAACCCAGACTTTCATGATGAAGCTGGATGAAGCCAGATTCAGCCAGGATGATTTTAAGATTAGCAACTTGAATCATCCCTCCGTTTGGCAGGATTTCAAAACCACACTATCGGTTCAGCAACCGATCTATCTGCCGTCATTATCACCGCTCAGCAAAATAGCGTCCAAGGAAGCCGAAAAATCAGAGCTGGAATTTGAATTAGCCCGTCAGAATACGGCATTTCAGGTGTTTCATCAGTATCTTGATGTTCAGAAGTCGGAGGCTCAATTCAAGGCGGCTGAAAAAGCGGTGGCCGAGGCCCGTGAGAACTTGAGGCTTGCTACGGTCAGAACCGCCGCCGGAGTCGGACTTCGCTCGGATGAGCTGAGGGGGCGCACTCATCTGTCGCAGGTTGAACAGCAACTTATTACTGCGGGCAACAATCTGGCGCTGGCCAAGCTGCGACTGGGCATAACCGTTGGTGTGCCAGATGATTACCAATTTGATGTAACCAAAGAGCTGGGAAATATATCGCCGCCTGCGTCGAATGCAGAGTCCGTAAACCTGGCACTGACGGCCCGAGCTGATTTGAAAAAGTCACAAGTTGAAATAGAAAAGGCCGATTCAGCTGTCAAGCTGGCCAACAGCGGTTATCTGCCGTCATTGGGGGCGTTTGCTTCTTATCAGCTGAATTCCAAAAATGTTCCTTTCGGTGCCGACAATGATGCCTGGATTGCCGGTATCTCCTTGAAATGGGATCTCTTTGATGGTTATCGCAGCGGAAGTGAGCGGGCCAAGGCGATAGCCGAGCGTTCGGCTGCACAGGAGCTGCTTGAAAGCAGGACCAATGATGTGCGTTACCAGCTGAAGGAAAGCTACCTGAGGCGCGAGGAAACCGGCAAGCGGCTTGAAGTGGCACGTTACGCGGTTTCAGATGCCGAAGAGACTGTCCGGCTGATTGGCAAACGATTCGAGAATTCTTTGGCGACCATGCTGGAGCTGCTGGATGCTCAGACAGCTCTCAACCAGGCCAGGGCAAATCTGGTGGATACCGAGGCCAACTATATTTTGGCCGGTGGCCGGATATATTACAGTGCCGGTACATTTCTGAAGGAGATGCTCAAATGATAAATCGCACTTCGCTGATGACACTATTACTGGCAGCTACGCTGATGTGGGGCGGATGCTCAAACAAGCATGAATCTGAAAAAAGCGTAAAAGCTCCGGGCGAAGTTGTTAAGGGTGTCTCCCTGGAAACGATTAAAAGTGTCGCCGTGCCGGAAATGCTGGATGTGGTCGGCACGGTGCGCGCCCGTACCAGCGCCGTTGTTTCGACCCGGATTCCCGGAACCATCAGCGTACTGAGAGTTCGTGAAGGCGACCGGGTCAAAAAAGGACAAGTGCTGGGTCAGCTGGATGCCCAGGAAAACCAGGCCGCCGCAGCAGTGGCTGTAGCCGGAATCGAAGAAGCCCGTCGCGCACTGGACGAGGCCCGGACCAGAAAAAAACTGGCCGATGCGACTTTTGAACGATTCAGCAAGCTGTTTGGCGAACAGGCCATCAGCCGACAGGAATTCGATGTGAAGCAATCCGAGCGGGAATTGGCCGCCCAGGGCGTAATGCGGGCCGAATCGCGCCTCAAGCAGGCTCAGGAGGGTGCGCGGGCAGCCGGCACGTTATCCGACTACACCAGGATAGTCGCACCGATTTCCGGCGTGATTACCAGCAAACAGGTCGATCTGGGCACCACCGTCTTTCCTGCGCAGCCTCTGATGACAATCGAAGACGAAGGGAGCTATCAACTGGAGCTGGCCATCCCGGAATCCATGGCCGTCAAAGTCAGGCCGGGCAGTGCTGTTCTGGTAACACTTGATTCCATCAATAGTAACTTTGAAACAAAAATATCCGAGATCGTTCCCTCTGCCGATCCAGCTAGCCGCACCTTTACAGCCAAGGTCGCTTTGAACCGGAAAGGGCTCAAGTCGGGTCTGTTCGGGAGGGGCGCTATTGCCCTCGGCAACAGTGTCAACGGTGTGCTGGTGCCAAAGGGAGCGATAGTGGAACGGGGGGCGCTGACGTCGGTCTGGAGTGTGGCAAATGATGGGGTTGCCAGAATGCGCCTGATCAAGGTCGGCAAACAGATCGGTGACAGGGTGGAAATTCTGTCGGGACTGTCGGATGGAGAGCGTGTGGCGGTGTCCGGTATTGAAAAGGTCAATGAAGGGTCGAAGGTGGAGTAGGCCATGGATAAACTCGGTTTTGCCGGTAAAATAGCACGCGCCTTCATCAACTCAAAGCTGACTCCGCTGATTGTGGCAGCCTCGTTGCTGCTTGGGTTCTTTGCAATAAAGATGACCCCCCGTGAAGAGGAACCGCAAATTGTGGTGCCGATGGTGGACATTTATCTCCCTATGCCGGGCTCTTCTCCGCAGGAGGTGCAGGAACGGGTGGTCAAACCTTTTGAATCCAAGCTATGGGAAATTAAAGGGGTTGAGTACCTGTACTCCATGAGCCGCCCTGGCCTGGGAATTATCACGGTGCGTTTTCTGGTCGGCCAGCCGATGGAGGAATCGCTGGTCAAGCTTTATAACAAGGTCATGAGCAACCGTGCCCTTCTGCCGCCGGGAGCGGCCGAACCGCTGGTGGTGCCGAAATCGATTGATGACGTCCCGATCCTGACTTTGACCCTCTGGTCGGAGCGTTATGGTTACGGCACACTGAGAACTCTGGCAAGTGAAGTGGCCGACGAGCTGAAGAAGAGTGAAAACAGCGCAGCGGTTGAGATTAAAGGGGGCCTTTCCCGGCAACTCCGGGTAGTTCTGGATACGGCGCGCCTGTCTGGTTATGGATTGTCACCCCTGCAGGTGGCCGGAGCGCTGCAGATGGGCAACGCCTCCCTGCCGTCAGGCCACTATGTCAGCGGAAACAAGGAGACTCTGGTGGAAACCGGCGCTTTCCTGGCGGGCAGCGGTGCGGTCAAACTTTTGGTTGTTGGTGTTCATAACGGTAAACCGGTTTATCTTTCGGACGTTGCCCAGGTAACGGACGGTCTGGAGATTCCGGAAGAGTACGTTTTCATGGGGCTGGGGGCCGCCGCCTCCCACAAAAAACTGACCGGTAACCTTGACAAGGATTATCCGGCCGTCACGATTTCCGTTGCCAAGCGCAAAGGGGCCAATGCTACCTGGGTGGCGGAGGATCTGGTCAGGAAAGTTGAATCTCTCAAGGGTAAAATCATTCCTTCGGACGTCCAGGTTACGGTCACCCGCAATTATGGCGAAACCGCCAAAGAGAAAAATAACGAACTGCTCTTCCACATGTTCCTGGCGGCCATCTCAGTCACAATCCTGATCGCCGTGTTCATGGGTTGGCGCGCCGGAGCCGTGGCGGCCATTGCCATACCGGTCACGTTAGCTCTGACCATGCTGATCTTTTTCCTGATCGGCTACACCTTGAACCGGATCACCCTTTTTGCCCTGATCTTCTCGATCGGGATCCTGGTGGATGATGCCATCGTGGTAGTTGAAAACATCCACCGCTACTTCACCACCACCGTCATGGAACCGTTGGAGGCGGCCATCCAGGCGGTGGATGAGATTGGCAATCCCACGGTTCTGGCAACCTTTGCCGTAATCGCTTCGATCCTCCCGATGGGCTTCGTCGGCGGATTGATGGGCCCCTATATGCGGCCGATCCCGGTCGGGGCCAGCATGGCCATGCTTTTCTCAATGTTAATTGCATTTATCGTGACCCCCTATTTTGCTTTCCGCTTCATGAAGGGGGAATCTCACCATAGCTCTGACAAGGAGCCGGAAGATTCGAAGCTGACAGCATTTTACCGTGTTTGGATGGGGCGCCTGATCCACGAGAAAAAATTGCGTTACGGTTTTCTGACCGTTGTAATAGTCTTGCTGTTGATCTCCTGCTCTCTGGTCTACTTCAAGGCCGTAACGGTCAAGATGCTCCCCTTTGACAACAAAAACGAGCTGCAGGTCATCATTGATGCCCCGGATGGCACACCGCTGGAACAGACCGCCCGTATCACCCGCGAGATGGGTGACGCCTTGCGCGGCCTGCCCGAAGTGACCGATTTCCAGATGTACATCGGCACCAGCGCTCCCTTCAACTTCAACGGATTGGTACGACATTATTATCTGCGCAAGGGTAGTCAGCTGGCCGATATCCAGGTTAACCTGCTCCCCAAGGAAGATCGCAAGGATCAATCCCACGACAGTGCCAAGCGCATCCGTCCTTTGATGAAGGCAATTGCTGACAAGTACGGCGCGCGGGTCAAAGTGGCCGAAATTCCACCCGGCCCGCCGGTTCTGGCCACGCTGGTGGCCGAGATATATGGCCCGAATGACAAAAGCCGTGCAGGGGTCGCAGCCAAAGTCAGGGATATTCTGATCAAGACCGCCGGTGTGGTGGATGTGGACATGTATCGCGAAGACGACCAGCAGAAAGTGACCTTTGCGGTGGATCGCGAGAAAGCCGCACTGTCAGGCATTGCGGTGGAGGATGTGGCGCGCACCCTGGCGATGGCCCTCGGGGGGGATAATGTAGGTATCCTGCATCTGCCAAAGGAGAAGGAACCGGTCTCCATCAATCTGCGGCTGCCGGTTGGGCAGCGTAGTTCCGTGGCCAATCTTTCCGCCATAAATGTTACCGGGCCACGCGGCTCAATACCGCTTTCCCAGTTGGTGCATATCACAACCGGTCTTGAGAATAAGACGCTTTATCGCAAAAATTTAAAGAACGTGGTTTATGTTATCGGGGATGTTGCCGGTCAGATTGAAGCACCGGTTTATGCCATTCTAAACATGCAGAAGGAAATTAAAGCATTGCCGACCCCCGACGGTTCTCAGATAGAAGTGCTTGCCTCAAGGCAGCCCTGGAGCGAAGAGAAAATGGGGATGAAGTGGGACGGCGAATGGCACATCACCTACGAAGTCTTTCGCGACCTGGGGATCGCCTTCGGGGCGGTAATGGTGCTGATCTATATCCTGGTGGTAGCCTGGTTCAAGGATTTTACAACTCCTTTAGTGATTATGGCCCCCATCCCGCTGACCCTGATCGGTATACTGCCAGGACACGCCGCTTTCGGCGCATTCTTCACCGCCACCTCCATGATCGGTTTCATTGCGCTGGCCGGGATTATCGTGCGTAATTCGATCATCCTGATCGATTTTGCCGAGATGAAGCGCCGGGAAGGAATGGCGCTGGATGAAGCGATTATCGAAGCAGGTGCCGTGCGCTTCCGTCCGATGCTGTTAACCGGAGCGGCGGTGGTTGTGGGCAGCTTTGTAATCGTCTTCGACCCGATCTTTCAGGGCCTGGCGTTGGCCATGATGTTCGGAGAGATCGCTTCAACGACACTTTCACGCGTCACCATACCGATCCTTTATTATATGGTGCAAAACTGGAAGGAACGGCATCATAAGGCCACTGCCGGGTGAGTGGCAAGGCAGGTGCGGTGCAGCAACTGCTTTACATGTTTAAATAAAGAAAGGTTTTTGAATGTTCTGGTCCAAAAATGCAAAAATATCACTGGATGGGCTGGAGTTGGCTGAAATATGCCAACTGGATGCCGAGGCTCTTTACCGCTCCGGCAAATACCATTGTGCTGAAGCCGTGATGGAGGCAATTCGCAAACACTTTTCTCCCGAGACAGCTGAATCTGTCGTCGGAGCGGTTTCCGGTTTTGGCGGCGGTTCAGGCGCAGGCTGCATCTGCGGCGCGGTGTCGGGCGGTACGGTTGCCATTGGATTGGTGTTGCAAGACAAAAAAGCCACCGCCCACCTGACGCGGGAGTTGCATGTCTGGTTCAAAGAAAAGTATGGCGTGACCTGCTGCAAAGTTATCCGGGCCAACAACCCCAAAGGCGTCTGCCCCGAGCTGACCGGTGAAGTCGCCGGTAAAATCGCAGAAATGTTGCAAAGAAAATAGAGAGGAAGAAACCATGAAAGAAGAATTCTACATTGAACGCATCGTCAGGATCGTAGCCGGATCATTTATACTGGTTTCGCTGCTGCTGGCCCATTTTCACTCCACCAACTGGCTCTGGTTCACCGGATTTGTAGGTCTGAACCTGCTACAGTCCGGTTTTACGCAATTTTGCCCGATGTTCAACATACTGGCAAAAATGGGGGTCCCCAGATTTCCGCAGAACAGGTGCTGTAAGTGAGCTTCAGGATAACGATCCTCTGTGAAAACACGGTCGGCAATCTCTCCGGTACTTTGGGTGAGCATGGTTTTTCAGCTCTGGTGGAGTCGTCGAATGCCGTGCCGCTCCTCTTCGACACCGGTGGCGGGATGACCTTGCTGCATAATGCGGGACGCATGAAAAAGGACCTCTCTAAAGTGGAAAAGGTGGTTATCTCCCATGGTCATTATGACCATGCCGGAGGGTTGCTGCCTCTGCTCGAAAAGTTTGGCCCGAAGCAGGTCTGCGGACATCCCGGCATCTTCAAAGCCCGGCACCGCGTAAAGGATGTCGGAGAATACATTCCTATTGGCATGCCGTTTGATCGTGCCGAATTGGAGGCTGCCGGAGCCTCTTTCGATCTTTCCGCCGCGTACCGCGAGATTGCCCCCGCCGTCTGCCTTACCGGTGAAGTTCCGAGAGTGACCGGTTTTGAAACAGGAGATCAGGGTTTGTTCTGTGACTGCGCTGGACAGGTGCTGGATGTTACACCGGATGACCAGTCGCTGGTCATTGAGTCGGACAAGGGGCTGGTGGTTATTCTCGGGTGCTGCCATGCCGGTTTGGTGAATACGGTGGAGCATATTGCAGATGTAACCGGAAGGCGTGATGTCTACGCCATTATCGGCGGCACTCATCTCGGTTTTTCCGGTCAGGATCAGATTGACAAGACCATTGCTGCCATCCGCACAATGGGTGTCAGCAGGCTGGCCGTTAGTCATTGTACCGGTTTTGCCGCTTCGGCGCGCTTGTCACGTGAATTGCCAAAAGAATTTCAGGTGGCAATGGTTGGATATTCGCTGGAAGTGTAGAAAAATTTCGCGCACTCAAATTGAGGAGCTGATGCAAATGAAAAGGTTTTTGTTGGCGTTTTTGATGCTGTTGGCGGCAGTGACGCAGGTGTGGGGCGCTGAACGCAATATTACATCCAGGGAAGCAAAATCTTTACTGGCCAGGAACAAAAATATCTACCTGCTGGATGTTCGCACACCACAGGAATACAGTCAGGCCAAATTATCAGGGTCGGCCCTGATCCCGCTTGGAGAGCTTGAGCGTCGGGCGGGTGAGGTGCCTAAAAACAGACCTGTGCTGGTTTACTGCGCGGTGGGTTCGCGTTCGAAGCTTGCATCCAATTACCTTTCACGGCGTGGCATCAGGGAAGTTTATAATATGTCCGATGGAATTGTCGGTTGGTATCGCAATGGATACCCGATCAGTCGCTAGGTGGTTATTATCGGTATGGTGAACGATTAAGAGAGCTCGGGGAGTTCCGGTTTTAGGCGATTGTTCTGGTAAGCTTGACAAAGCGTCAGTTTTTTGTAATAGTTTGCCGCCGTTTTTCAGAGAAACTATTCTATACACAATGTGCGGAGACGACATACTATGGCAACAAAACCGAAGGCAAAACCAGAAGCGGCTCCCAAAGCGGTAAAAAAGAAAATAACCCCGGTACTTGACACTGACGTTGCTGCAGAAGACGTGCAGGAGAAGGAAGCAGAAGTCGAGCTGCAGGCTGAGGTTGTGGCAACTGCGCCAGCAGGTCCGAAGGATCAGAAGTGGGCCGAAATCAGAGTGCTTCTGAATAAAATAAAAACAGATACTCTGCGGGAAATCAGCAAATCGGTCCGGAACGGCACCGAAGCGGTTGCCGCCATCGAGCCGGGAGGCGATATCTACGATCAGGCCTCTTCCGAGCGTGACAGGGAGCTGGGTCTCCTGTTGGGTGATCGCGAGCGTGAAAAGGTGCACAGCATCGACGAGGCACTGTTGCGGATCGATGAAGGTGAGTACGGTATCTGTGAAGAGTGTGACGAAGATATTCCGCTGGGAAGGCTCAAAGCGATGCCCTTTACCCGCCACTGCGTGAAGTGTAAATCAGACCTGGAGAAGCTTCAGGCCCAGACTAAACGAGTCGAGGAAGAGCGCGCCTACCGTGAAATTCCGATCGGCTCCGAAGAAGAAGAGGGCTAATGCCCGCTTCTCTGCTTGTTAAGGGCTGTCAAAGCTTTAAGCAGCAGGCTCTTTTTTACCTCCATCGCATCATACGGGCATAATTCCCGGCAACACCAGCAACGAATACAGCGTGCATTGTCAACTGACAGCACGCTGTTTTTTATTGTAATGGCGGCTGGCGGACAGGCGTCACGGCATATTCCGCAGAGCGCGCACTTGCCTTTGTCGGCATCGGGGAAGGATGTCAAATACTTCTTCAGCGACTTTTTTAAAAAACCGGGTAAGCCGAACTGGACATCCAGGCCGCTTGGGAGTTTGAAGTTAATCGCCGGCAGCTCAGATAAAGCCGTGCCTAAAATTACTATCTCGTCCAAGCTTGTGCCTGGAAGTCCCATTGCGGCAGCTTCCCGTTCTATATGGAGCAGGTCCGAAGGTATTCCTGCCAGTTTGCCTGCCACCAGATCAACGGCCACCGGATTGACTCCGGCCATCAGAATCCCCAGATTGACTGGATCTCCGCTGCCCGGCCCGTTCCCCTCCATTGCCAGAATGCCGTCTACGATATTCAGTGCCGGCTTCTTCAGTAAGAAGATTTCCAGCAGCAGGCGCGCAAACTGCTCACGGGATGTTCCGGCCTTCAGGTGCCAGCCAGCTTTTTCCGTTCCCACAACAGCGCCAAACAGGTTCTTGACAGCGCAGGTCATGGTCATCATTTCATGTGTCTTCAGCTTGGGAAGGTTGATGACCTTATCCGCCTCCATGTAAGCCTTTGCCAGGTGGATCTGCCGGAAAGTGCCCATTCCTTTCAGGCTGATTACTTCATTGAATTCCACAAGGGTGGCTCCGCTTTCCCGGGCCGCAGCCGCAATTCCGCTTTTTTCAGCCACGCGCTGAAAACTTCCGATCCCCGGGCTGTCGCCGATCAGGACGATGCCGCCTGCCTCCCGTACAAGATCAGCGACCACTTGCACCAAAGCGGGGTGGGTAGTGACGGCTTGCTCCGGACTTTTCACCGCAAGCATGTTGGGCTTCAATAAAATCCGCTCACCACGATTTACAAACGCGGAAATCCCTCCCAGCGGCTCCAATAGCCGTATTACATCACGTTTGAGTTCGGATGTTTCATAACTGGGAGCTTGAATCAGAGAAATGATTTCCATTTGGTACCTATGGGTATACATTAGTTTTTTTTATTACTTGCAACTAAATAAAATCCAGCTACACTTAGGCAGATTCTTGAGAAGACGACGTTGGAGAGAACATTGGGAATGCCAGGCCAGGCCAATAAATACGATATATCCTTGTTGTATGTTGAGGACGAACAAAGCACCCGCGAGCAGGTTTCCGGGTTATTGAGGCGGATTGTTCGCACTCTGTATGTGGCGACTGATGGCGCTGACGGACTTGCCCAATACAAACAGCATATGCCGGACATTGTTCTTTCAGATATCATGATGCCCGGAATGGACGGGTTGGAGATGGCGAACCAGATTCGCGCAATTAAGCCCGATTGTCAGATCATCGTCCTGACTGCATACAGCGATACCGAATATCTGTTGGAGTGCATAGCGATAGGCATAAGTCAGTTTGCCCAAAAACCGGTGGATTTTGCGAAGTTATCCCAGACCATCGGTCAATGCAACGAATTAATTCAGATGAAACGTCGCGTAGAAAAGCAGGGTGAAATGATCCAGCTATTATCGCAGGCCATGGAACAGGCTCCGGCGCCGGTTATGATTGCTGCCCTTGATGGCAGTATCGAATACGTGAATGCCATGTTCTGCCGTGTCACCGGGTATGAAAAAGACGAAGTAGTCGGTCAAAACCCGCGTTTTCTCAAGTCAGAAATAAACGCCCCAGAGGTATATCGGGACTTGTGGAGTACGATCACGGCCGGAAAAGAATGGGAATGTGAACTCGCCAACCGGCGAAAAAACGGACAGATTTATTGGGAATGGGTAAAGATCAGCCCGGTATTTGATACAGCTGGAAAAATCATCAAGTATCTCAAGGTTGCGCTGGACATCACTGATCGAAAAAAATACGAGGAGAGTCTGCATTATCTCAGTACGCACGACTCTCTGACCGGGTTGTACAATCGCGTCTATTTTGATGCGGAAATGAAGCGTCTGGCAGCCAGTCGTGAATTTCCGGTCAGTGTTATTGTGGCGGATGTTGACGGGCTGAAAAACGTGAATGACACAAAAGGTCATGATGCTGGTGATAAGCTGATTCAGTTGACCGCCCTGGCTGTATTGTCCATATTTAGGGCAGCGGATGTTGTTTCGCGAATCGGTGGTGACGAGTTCGCAATATTGTTGCCTAATACAGACCTGCAGACAGCACAGGATGCAGTGGACCGAATAAAAGCCACATTCGAGTCAGGTGACACCAAGCAACTGGGCGGTGGTTTGTCACTGGGTATTGCCACTGCGTTCTCAGGAGATGAACTGGTGGCAGCACTTAAAACCGCTGATGAGAGGATGTATCTGGATAAATACAGCAAACGCGACAGGCGAAAGGAACAATCCAAAGTTATCTAAGGATGGTGCGCAATTTTTTGCCTGATAAATAAAAAAAATATTGACTCATGGCAAATAGTATAGTAAACATCTGTTTCTCTTTGAGCCGCTAGCTCAGTCGGTAGAGCACCTGACTTTTAATCAGGTGGTCGTTGGTTCGACCCCAACGCGGCTCACCAAACATTACAGGGCGTTACGATCTGATCGTAACGCCCTTTTTGTTTGTCTCTTTTTCGCTTCGGTCCATCCACGGTTCATTGCCTTAGCCGGTGTTTGCCGTTCAACTTCTAACAATTCAGTGAAAAACCTTGGCAGAAGCAAAAAACGGGCTCCAGGCAATACGCCCGGAGCCCGTTGTGATTGCCAAATGTGCTTCAATCCGGATCAGGCCGAGGCGACCTTGGAGAGTTTTGCACTCTTTTTGCGCGGCTTTACAGTCGTTGCAATCTCTCCGAAACCTATGCTGAAATCGCCACCCTTGGCCACATCCAGGCGGACTGTGGCAGGCATCTCGCCACTGCCCATCCGGGCCAGAATCTTTTCCGAAAGCTGGGGCAGGATTGTTCCGCGCATGATGTGGTCGATATTCCTGGCTCCGGTCTCAACCTCGGTGCAGCGCTCGGTTATGCAGTCCAGCAGCGTGTCCGAATAAGTCAGCTGCATCTTGTGGCTCTCCAGCAGACGGCCGGCCAGCTTATCCAGTCTGAGAGTGACGATCTGTTTCATGAAGGATTGATCCAGCAGGTAGAAGGGTACAATCGTCATGCGGGCCAGCAGCGCCGGTTTGAAATGACGTGAGAGCATGGGACGGATCGCCTCGCTGAGCTCCTCGGGTGTCGGCCTGTCCTGACCTGCGCAGAGTTGGCTGATCTGTTCCGAAGCCAGGTTACTGGTCAGGAACAGCACCGTGTTTTTGAAGTCAATATCACGCCCTTCGCTGTCGGAAAGGCTTCCTTTGTCAAAAACCTGATAGAACAGGTTGACTACATCCAGATGGGCCTTTTCCACCTCGTCCATCAGCACCACCGAATAGGGCTGCCGCCGCACCGCTTCAGTCAGCAGGCCCCCTTCGCCGAAACCGACGTAGCCGGGGGGCGAACCGATCAGTCGGCTGACGGTGTGTGCTTCCTGAAACTCGCTCATGTTGATGGTCGTCAGGAAACGGTCACCGCCGTACAGCAGATCGGCCACCGCCAGCGCGGTTTCTGTTTTGCCGACACCTGATGGGCCCACCAGCAGGAAGATGCCCTGGGGGCGGGTCGGGTCGTTCAGACCTGCCTTGGCGGCGCGGACCGTCTCGCCGATGATCCTGATCGATTCGTCCTGCCCCTTGATTCTCTGGCACAGATCCCTCTCCAACTGCATGACACTGCCTGCCTGGTCGCGCAGCACCTTGCCTAGAGGGATGCCGGTCCAGTCCGAGACAACCTTGGCCACCACGTCCGGATCGACCTCAATCCGCACCAGCGGCGCGCCATCCTGCAGCTTGTTCAGTTCTACGGTCATGGACGCAATCTCTTTTTTGATCTCCTTGCGCTTATCCTCAGTTCCATCCTGCCCCGCCTGAACGCCCAACTCACTGCGCAGAGCCACCAACCGTTGGGCAAGTTCCTGCTCTTTGCGCCAGCGACAGGTCAAATCAGACAGTTCCGCCTGCAGTCCGGTCAGTTGACTTTCGATCCCAGGCATCCGCTCGACATCGAGCTCGGCACCATGCAGGCTGTCCCGCTCCAGGGCTTTCTTTTCCCTCTCCAGCGCCTGGATGGCACGTTCCAGCTCTTCGATGGCAGACGGCTTGGCGGTCAGCAGAATCTTGACCCGCGCCGCACTGGTGTCCAGCAGGTCAACCGCCTTGTCCGGCAACTGCCGTCCCGAGATATAGCGACCGGATAGCTCGGCTGCGGCCACAATGGCATCGTCACGCACAACCACGCCATGCGATTGCTCATAAGTATCCTTCAAGCCGCGCAAAATCAGCACGGCGGTTTCCACTGACGGTTCGTCCAGCTTGACCGGTTGAAAGCGTCGGGCCAGTGCGGCATCCTTTTCGAAGTACTTCTTGTATTCGGACCAGGTGGTAGCAGCCACCGTGCGCAGCTCCCCCCGCGCCAGGGCCGGTTTGAGCAGGTTGGCCGCGTCGCCGCCACCCGCCTGGGCTCCGGTGCCGATCAGGGTATGAGCCTCGTCGATAAAGAGGATAATCGGCTTGGGTGACGCCTTGATTTCGCCGATAACCGACTTGAGGCGGTTTTCGAACTCCCCCTTGACCCCGGCGCCGGCCTGCAGCAGGCCCATATCCAGTCCGACAATCGAAACGTCGCGCAATATATCCGGAACATCCCCCTGCACGATCCGCAGGGCCAATCCCTCCACCACGGCGGTTTTGCCGACACCGGCTTCGCCGACCACAATCGGGTTGTTCTTGCGTCGCCGGGCCAGAATGTCGATCATCTGGGAAATTTCCCGGTCACGGCCAAAGACCGGATCAATCTCGCCAGCCTGGGCCTTGGCGGTGAAGTCAGTGCAGAACTTGGTCAGGGCGGTCGTTCCGGACGGCGCGGTTTCCTCGCGCAGTGATGTCCGTTCACCCGGCGCGCTGTTCTCCAGCGAACCCTGCACAATCCTGCCGAATTGCTTTAACAATGCATCCCGTTCGATGGGCCGCAGGGTCTCTACGTATTTACCTTCGGCCAGCTGCAGCGGCTTGGCCAGCAGCGCAGCCAGCAGAGCTCCCGAGCGGATGCGGTCATCACCAAGATCGATCGAGGAAATCAGCCAGGCATCCTGAAACCACCGGATCAGCAGCGGCGAGAAAACCGGTTTGCCGCTGTTGCCGCTCTGCAATCTTTCAATGGTCTGTTCCAGAGTCCTCCGTACGCCAGGCGGATCAATCTCAAACTGGCGCAGGATCAGCGGCAGATCACCCTGCGGATCTTCCACCAGTTTGGATAGCAGATGTTCTACGGTTACCTCGTAGTGGGTGCGGGAAACACACAACCCGGCCGCTCCTTCCAGGGCGCGGGTGCAGTGGGGAGTCAGTCGGTTGAGCAGGTTTTTGATGTCAACGGTCAGCATGAATATTCTTTCCTTGGCGATTGATATTTTACAAGTGTCACAACATTTTTGCCGCAGCGGCAGGAATTACTTCTCGAAGCCTTCAACATAAGCCTTATTCATCCAGCCATGCCTGGCTGTGTCGCCCTCTTGCCATTTGATTTTAACCCAACCATGTTTGCTTTCAATAACCTCAACCTCCTGTCCCTGTTTGAGAACTTCAACAACCCGACTTCTGGTTGTCGGGGCGATCCTGGCGTTTACGCGAGGCGCCCTGGAGTTGACCTTGGTGATGTTGGGGTTAGACGGCTGAGAAACCACAGGAGCAGCCTCAGTGACGGTCTTTACAGTCTCAGACGCCTTGGGCGATTTGATTTCAGGAGGTGTCTCAAACTTGCCTTTTTCAATAACGGCGCGGCCTGGCTGGTCCGTTTTGCCGGAGATTGTTCCGCCGGTCTTGGTGGATGCACAAGCCGATAATGTTAATACCGACCCGATCAGTATCATTGACTGGATTCTGCTGTTTAATCTGGTTGTCATCATCTCATCTCCTCTTTGCTAATTTTAATGTGCGGCATACTAACATATGATCGCCCAACTTGGACGAAAAAGTTGCGCGTAATAATTGAAAAACATGGATTGGATTACTGTGGGAATGGTGGGGCAGGAGGGGGTTATGTCTTTAAAACCGGGTGGTTAATGATAGATGTTAAGCTTTGTCAGACACTGTATTATTCGGTTGCTTTACTTTCACAATCACACGCTTTCTATCCCAATTATGTTGCCCTTGATAGCATATCTGAAAAACATAACGCCCGGCAGGCAGATGGTCCTGGGTAAGAATGTTCTGCTGTGTCACAACCGGCTGTCCATTAATGCGAACTCTGCTTTGCTCTTCAAGGCTGGTTTCACCCTGCGGGTCTGCTTGTCCAATATATAGATCGTAACTTCAGAGTCCACCTGCGCCTCCAGCAGATCCTCAGTGTAGTTGGTCGGCAGGGGCGAGGAAGAGCAAGAGGAGTAGGCTACATCGAGTTGGTTTAATATCAGCCGATTAAAATCTCGCCGGCTCCAGCAATGACCATACCGCCGTGGGCGGTCTTGCTGCCCAGGATGGCGGCGGCTTTGCCGTTGATCAGCACCATGGCTGCTCCCTCGACAATGATATCAGGACCGCCAACTTCGCACTGGGCCTTGTCGCCCACGCGTGCGGCCGGTTTGCCTTCGATCAAAACATCAGGAGAGCCTTCGATAATCGGCCCTCCTTTATGTGGTCTTCTTCCTTCGTGGGCGGGGCAGGTGTGCATGTCGCCCTGGCGGGCGGCGGGTTTGGCCATGTTTATTCTCCCTGTGTTATTTTTCCCAGTCCTTATAATCAAAAGTAACCTTATTTGATTTCAGTTCCAACAAACCTTGAAAATCAGGAAGTTGAAATTGATGAAACGCGGCATATGACACCGTGTAGGTATGACAGCCAGGTGAAAATCTATAAACTTTATTCAAAATAACAGATGTAGAAATTGATTTGCCAGGTAAAAGTTTTACGACATCTTTAGCTCCTGGTGGACGTCTTTTATAAAGCTTCCCTGTATAAGGTATTTCAGTGCCGTCATAATTTATTGTAAACACATTGTTTTTTATGTTTCCTGTCAGACATCCGTTTGTTATATCAATGCAAATTGTATTAGTTGAGTTGTTTGTAAACACTAGAGTAGCAATGACAGAATTGTTTTTAACATTTACAGACAACATAACTTCTACGCTATTAACCTTCGAATACTTATTTCCAGTACTTATTGTCTCTGAGTAAGAGACTAACAGCCCAAAGGTAATAACACATATACAGGTAATTATAAAAATTGATAATGTTTTATAAATCATCCTATTCTCCAGTGTAGGTAAATGAAATAACATTTGATTTTAAACTGATAAATCCTGGTCGGTCAGGAAATTGATGAAAAGCGGAATAATATAACTTATAAATATTGGTGTTAGGTAAAAACGCATATGCTTTATTTAAATCTACAACAGTACTAATGTTTTCACCTGGTTCTAGTGCCACAACATCTTCGAGTCCAGGCCGCGACCTCTTGGCAAGAACCCCAGTATACTCAATAGGACCATCCTCTGTTTCGAGCGAAAATACATCATTATTTATAACTCCGTTCAAGCATCCATTTATCTTATTGATGTAAATAATTTCTTTGGACTTGTTTATGAAATCTAGGCTAGCTAAAACAGATTGTTGTACGATATTTACACTTAGCCTTACGTCAATAATGTTTGTAGGCATTTCATTCTCCTTAGTTGTTTTATTCGTCATGATTGACTGAAATTAATCAATAATAGAAAAACCAATAACAATTCACCTAATGTTCGATGTAATACTCAAAGTTGTCCGCGTTCATAAGGGCTTTTTCAGGGTGGTCTTTCGCTAGTATTTTGGCGTCTTCCATCCCATAAACATAATCTTTAGTCCCTCCTACCGATTTGAAATGTGACATTTCATGAGCAAGGACACCAGCCTTTGAGTCTGAACCTGACGTTGCGGCACTATTGAATGCTTTGTCTAAGTTAATGATATGGTTTTTATCATCTGGATTTACATAAGCAAATACTCCTTCTTCTGAAGGCGAAGCTGGCTTAAAATCAGTTATCTTCGTTGCTTTGTTGAGGTCAAGCTCCTTATTGATTCGATCAAGCATGACCCTACGCGACTTTTCATCGTTGTTTCCAAACCATTCTTTGAAATTAGCTTTGTCTTTGTCATCCCATGTTTCAATTTGTTTTTTCTTGGCTTCGAGTAGTTCTTTCTGTTTTGCTAATGCTCCTTCAATATCTTGTTTGTGTTCCTTTTGCCATTTAGTTGCTTTTTCACGTTTCTGAAGTTTTTGATTGCCATTAGCATCGCCTATACCAACTCCAATACCACCGCCTATAGCACCCGCAGCGGCCTCAGCTGGTATAAGAGCAGCGGTAATCCCAGCTGCGCCACCCATATTCAACTGAATCGGCTTTCCATCAAGATGAAGTGTATTGCCGCTGACAAACACTTCAGTGCCGTGAATAACAATCTTACCGCTCTTATCCAACACTATGCTGGCACTTCCGCAGATGAGTTGTAGCTGCTCTCCAGCGGTAATGGTTGCTGTTTTGCCAACCTGATTTACAAGCATATTTCCAACAGTCTTTGTCTCGTTGTTCTTAATTGCCACCTTAAAGTCTTTCTCTCCGTGAATATAAACTTCCTCGGCACCAGTCGCATCGTCGAAACGCAGCTCGTTGAAGCCTTCACCCTTATGGGTTTTGGTTCTGAAACCGCTTTGAGTAACGCTCTTTTTGAGGCTGTTAATTGGCAGATTGTCGCCATTGTAAACACTGCCGGTGATGATGGGACGGTCCGGGTCGCCTTCTGCAAACTCGACCAATACTTCATCCCCAATGCGAGGAATGTACTGCGCTCCACGGCCCATGCCGCCCCAAGACTGAGCAACTCTGATCCAACATGAACTCTTGGCATCTTTCTTTCCAAGCCTGTCCCAGTGGAATTGTACCGTTACACGTCCAAGTTCATCCGTATGGATTTCTTCACCCTTGGGTCCCGTAACGACTGCGGTTTGGACGCCAGTTATAATTGGTTTGACAGCGTCAATTTGAGGACGGACAATTACACCTGACGGGATAACGAGAAATTCATTGCTATAATGAAAACCTCCACCTCCTGCCTGTTCTTTTAGTACCTGAGGTTGAGAACCATGATGGGTTACTGCGACAGTCAGATACTTTCCTTCAAAGTCATTGTTGGATAACTCCCATAAATAGCCGGGAGTTATCCGAGGGCAGTTACTTTTGCCTTCCGCGGTTTCACCTAAAACCTGAAATCTTTCCTGACGAATCTGGGCCAGAGAAGCGCCTTTCTTCTGTTTAAAGTAGTTGCCGGGATAATCATAAACCTCCCGTTCAGAGTATTTCTTTGACAGCTTATCGGTTGTAAGATCAAGATTAATTCGGTTGTAGTTATAATCCCGCTGTGTGGTCTTACCTGGATATAAACGGCGCGAATAGATAAAAGCAGAGACACTTTCTTTGTCTGGCACGTTTCCACCGCCGGTGTTGAATCCGATTTGTGATTCGCCTTGCATGGTCAGATAGGCAGTCTGAGTGTCCGCAAAGACAATGACGTGCTTGTCTTCATGATGTTCAAAAAAGTAGAATATCCCTTCCTCTTCAAGCAGCCGCGAAACAAAATTCAGGTCAGTTTCACGGTATTGGGCACAGAATTCACGTTTCCGTTCTGTATCCTCCAGTGCAAGACGAACTCTATCGCCTTCAATGCTGCTATCCTTCAATATCTCGCAGATAATGTCCTGCACGTTCTTGTTCTGAAAAATACGGCAGTCCTGCTCCAGTGAGAGAAGCCACACCGACGGAACAGCCATAATATGAAAGATGGAGTAGTCGCCGTCATCACCGATACAGGTACACTCCTTGACGATGCCGTGAAAATATCGTTTCGTAATGCCGTTATCGATTGTGAGGAGGCATTCCTGATCGAGTAAATCTTCGAGAACCACTTCGTCCTGGGTTGCCAAGATGATGTCGATTTCATAAGGGTGGGAAATCCGTTCGTCAACTGTGAATTTGACTACCGAGAATTCACAATTCGATTTTTTAACATTGAACAGATAGTTCGTTTTTGATGTTTGAGATATAAGGGCTGCAATTGCGTGGGCTTCAGCCAGGGTGGACATGGTCGACTCCTTTTGTGAATAAGTACATTCCATTAAACGATATTTTTTAGCAGTCTATGATCCTTCAACACATAATACGTCATATAACCAGCCATCAAGCCTTTCCAACAACGTTGCCTTCGGCTGATTGCTTGCCGGAGGCCTGCCTGCCTTTGATTGCATGGCTGCCGCATTGCGGGTGTTATGATAATTCGGCGGTGGTGATGGGTTGCGAGCGTTGGTCAGACAACTATAGCTTGGATTACTCCATTTGGGTGTTGATGCCGTGGCGGATTTATTTGCCACTGTCAGGCTGTTTTTAGTAGGTTTTTTTGCAGGTTTTTTGGTTCTCAGTGCAACTTGTTCACCGTTCAACATTCTTTCGATTTTATCGGTATAGGGGATTACTTGATTTTTTGATATTTTTAAACCTTCACTCTTTTGGTCGTTTACATCATGGTCGTTAGCTCCATCATGGTGGTAAACATAAATCTTTATTTCTACATCCTTACCGGCATTACCTCTTCTAATGGCAATGTTTCTATTTTTTATATAGTGCCTGATTAGGGCGTCCG
This sequence comes from Geobacter sp., assembly GCA_009684515.1. GTDB lineage: Bacteria > Desulfobacterota > Desulfuromonadia > Geobacterales > Pseudopelobacteraceae > JACRCG01. The sequence goes on along the minus strand of WKKS01000002.1, from coordinate 1,517 downwards.
CATTTGGTTTTAGCTCAAATCTGTTTGTATCATTCAGCCCATATCCCCAAGCTGTTTCTCGTACGAATTGACCTAAACTGGAAGCTGTCGTTGTTCCAGCTGCTGCATCCGGATTGAAACCCGATTCCACATAGGCGATCGCCAGTGCGTGAGCTGTTTCCCGCTGGGTCAAACCATGTTCATTTGCCGCCTCTATAATTGCTTCTATCGCTTTTTTCTGGACATCTTGCGATGCATCGCCATGTCTGCGGCTTTCTCCATAGGCACGACCAGGAGAAATTTGTCTCGGCAGGGTGTAATATGATCCGCCACCCCTAAGAAATTTTGTCGAATTTCTTTTACCCTTCTTTATGTCCTCTGGTTTCGGGTCTGGTTTTGCCAGTGGTAGTGGATTATTATATGGCCCACCCTTTGGCGCGTACATTCCATCATAATATATATTGGACATCTTTTAACTCCATGAGACGTTTTGTGCTATTTTTGTTCATCAAGCTCTTTTGGAATAACCCCAAAATCAATATCCCCAAGTGCAGCACTATTAGGAAGACCAAGCTCTTTCAATTTGCGCTCAAAAGATGCTTTTTGTTTTTTATGTCTGTCAACTGCAACCCTGTTGCCTTGCATATCAAGAATACCTTGCCATGTGCACTCATTACAATTACCACCAGTGTTGTATGTCAGAATAAGATAAGATGCTTTTTTACCCTTTAAACATTGATAGTAAGTTGCAGAAGTAGCTTCTAAATCTTTATCAAAAGGCAAGCCCGATGGACGCGTTATTATAGTTTTGCCCGACTTGCTCGCTGTAAAGGTCAATTGTTGGCCTTCACGGTTGGGAGGATCATCTGGTGTGAATTTAAAATATCTAGTCGCAATTTCTATCTTCGTATCGCCGCAAATAAAATCTACTTTAGTTACATATTGTATTTCTTCTGAGTAACCTGCTGAATTAACCAACAAAACCATCAGTACTACAATAACCACATGAACAATAATTCTATTGGTCTTCATTTCTGTTCTCCTTCATTCACGGTTTTGGGTGCAGCAGTGGAGTGATCTCCCCGAATGGAGTCCCTTAAGTGCCAATGTTTCTATTTTTAACGACCATTTATCCAAATTCAGCGGAAGAGGCCAAGTGTTTAAAATTCGAATGGACAAATATCCGGATGTGCCTTGCATGTTTCTTCATCATTTGCAGAAAAGTAATATGAGGCAGTCTTTTTGTACATTTTCCCGGTATAAGTCCAAAACTCTACCTCAGCTGTCCCTGGTGTGCCGCGTGAGGTTTTTATGTTTCGCAAGCTATTTCTTTTTTTATTACTTTTTTTATTCAGCACTTCCAGATTATATGTGACAAAGCTCAATATCACGTTATACTTGTGCCCTTCATTTCTCAGTATCCAGACTGGGCCTGCGCTTGCAGCCCATTCACAAGTGCCGTTTGTGGTAGCTATTATCTTTTTACCGGCAGTTTTCTCGTCTTTACCCCGTTGCCGGTAGCATTTTCACCGACGGCA